>NZ_JBKEZW010000015.1:0-88862 GCF_053345295.1 Pseudomonas sp. M5A4_2d
CCTGATCCCATCCCGAACTCAGCAGTGAAACGATGCATCGCCGATGGTAGTGTGGGGTTTCCCCATGTGAGAGTAGGTCATCGTCAAGATTAAATTCCAAAACCCCTGTTTGCTAACGCAGACAGGGGTTTTGTTTTGGGCGGTCGAAAAGTGCAAAGGGGCTTATTGCGGCCGCCTACAGTGCTAAAGTCCATGCCTCGATTTTGCTTTTCCCAAGGAAGCCGTTATGCCGGATGCGACGTCTCTCAGCGCTGGATTTATGGTGGTTCACGGCAACCGTCTGGACGAACTGCGCAGCCTGGTCGTCAGCTGGATGCGTCGTTATCCGCTGGCCCCCCTGGAAAACGAAATCGCGCTGGTCCAAAGCAACGGCATTGCCCAATGGCTCAAGTTGGCTTTGGCCGAAGACCCCGAAGAAGATGATATGGGCGGCTGCGGCATCGCCGCCGCTATCGACGTGCAACTTCCCGGCAGCTTTATGTGGCAGCTCTATCGCATGGTCCTGGGTAAGGATGAAATCCCGCTCAAGTCTCTGCTTGATAAAGCCCCACTGACCTGGCGCCTGATGCGCCTTCTACCAGAGCTCATCGATCAAGCGCATTTCGAGCCGCTGCAGCGTTTCCTCACCCACGACACTGACCTGCGCAAACGCTATCAACTCGCAGAGCGATTGGCCGACTTGTTCGACCAGTACCAGGTCTACCGCGCCGACTGGCTGGAAGACTGGGCCGCCGGCCGTCACCAACTGCGCAACGGTCGAGGCGAGTCCAAGCCACTAAACCCAGCGAACTGCTGGCAAGCAGAGTTATGGCGTGCACTGCTACTGGATGTAGGTGAAGAGGGCATGGCTGAAAGCCGCGCCGGTGTTCATCAGCGTTTCATTGAACGGATCAACACCCTCGAAAAAGCCCCCCAAGGCCTGCCGTCCCGAGTGATTGTTTTCGGCATTTCCTCTTTGCCCGCACAGGCGCTGGAAGCGCTCGCTGGCCTGGCGAGATTCAGCCAAGTCTTGCTGTGTGTACACAACCCTTGCCGCCACCATTGGTCTGACATCGTCGCGGACAAAGACCTGCTGCGTAACGAGTACAAACGCCAAGCGCGCAAAGTCGGAATGCCGGTCACCATCGACCCGCAAACCCTGCACCAGCACGCGCACCCGCTGCTCGCCGCTTGGGGCAAACAGGGCCGGGACTACATCAGCCTGCTGGATAGTTACGACGACCCCAACAGCTACCGCGCCGCCTTCCGTGACGGGCGCATCGACCTGTTCAGCGAAAGCGAACCGACCACGCTGCTCAACCAGTTGCAGGATGACATTCTCGAACTGCGCCCACTCAACGAAACGCGTGAGCTGTGGCCCGGCGTCGACCTCAATAACGACAGCTCCATCCGCTTCCACATTGCCCACAGCGCCCAACGCGAAGTGGAAATTCTCCACGACCAACTGCTCCAACGCTTCAGTGCCGACCCTACGCTGCGCCCGCGCGACATCATCGTCATGGTCCCCGACGTTGACAGCTACGCACCGCATATTCGCGCCGTGTTCGGCCAACTGGAAAGAACTGACCCACGCTTTATCCCCTTCACCCTTACCGACCAGGGCCAGCGCGGCCGCGACCCTCTGCTGATCGCCGTCGAACACTTGTTGAAACTCCCGGACAGCCGCTTCCCGGTGAGCGAAATTCTCGATCTGCTCGACGTTCCTGCGTTGCGCGAACGTTTCGCGATCAAGGAGCGCGACCTGCCCACACTGCACCGCTGGATCGAAGGCGCCGGCATCCGTTGGGGCCTTAACGCCGAGCAACGTGCCGGCCTGGGCTTGCCAAACGAGCTGGAGCAAAACAGTTGGCGATTCGGCTTGCGCCGCATGTTGTTGGGCTATGCCGTCGGCACCGGCGCGGCCTGCGATGGTATCGAGCCCTATGATGAAATCGGTGGTCTCGATGCCGCATTGATTGGCCCGCTGGTCGCCTTGCTGGATGCATTGAATGACGCGCATCAAGCCTTGTCCCAACCAGCGCCTCCAACAGAGTGGGGCGCGCGCCTGCAGCGCCTGATGCAGTTATTCTTCCTGCCCAGCAGTGAACATGACGACTACCTCCTCGGCCAACTCGAACAACTCAGAGAGACTTGGCTAGAGACCTGCGAGTCCGTCGGCCTGCAAGACGAGTTACCTCTCACCGTAGTCCGCGAAGCCTGGCTGGCCGGTCTGGACCAAGGCCGCCTGTCCCAACGCTTCCTCGCAGGCGCTGTCAATTTCTGCACACTGATGCCCATGCGCGCCATCCCGTTCAAGCTTGTCTGCCTGTTGGGTATGAACGACGGCGACTACCCGCGCGCCCAACCGCCGTTGGACTTCGACCTGATGGGCAGCGACTACCGCCCCGGCGACCGTTCACGCCGTGAAGACGACCGCTACCTGCTGCTCGAAGCCCTGCTGTCAGCCCGCGACCAGCTGTATATCAGTTGGGTCGGCCGCAGCATCCGTGACAACAGCGACCGCCCGGCCTCCGTACTGATTGGCCAACTGCGCGACCATCTCGCCAGCGGATGGCACAACGCACAAGCAGAAGAACCGCTGCTGGAAGCGATGACCCAAGAGCACCCACTCCAACCGTTCAGCGCACGCTACTTCCATGCCGGCGACCCACTGTTCAGCTACGCACGTGAGTGGCAGTTGCTCCACGAAGCGTCCGATGTCCCCACACAAGAACACGAACTGGCGCCACACCAACAAGAAGAACCCTTGAGCCTTGGCCAGTTGCAGGATTTCCTACGCAACCCAGTCAAACATTTCTTCAGCCAGCGTCTGAAAGTGTTCTTCGAAGCCGCTGAAGTGCCTCTGGCGGATGAAGAGCCCTTCGTCCTCGACGCGCTGCAACGCTACAGCCTCAGCGACAGCCTGCTGAACGCCGCGCTGACCCAGCCCGATCACGTGGATCAGGCCCTACACGCCCAGGCGCTGCGCCTGCAAGGCAGTGGCCTGTTGCCAATGGTCGGTTTTGGCGAGTGCCTGCGTAACGAACTGATCGAGCCATTGCCCGATTTGCTGCAGCGTTATCAACACTTACTGGCGCTGTGGCCTACTCCACAAACAACCGCCGAGCCGATCAGTTTTGAGCACCAAGGTCTGCAGCTGGAAGGCTGGATCAGTGGCCTGCATGGGCGCAGTGATGGCGGGTTGTTAAGTGTGACCACCATTCCCAACAGCACCGGCTCAATCAAGACCCGCAAGTGGCATCGCCTGATTCGCCCATGGGTCAATCACGTCGTTGCCTGCGCCTGCGGCCTGCCACTCAGCACCGGCTTGGTCGCGAGTGACGACACCTTGTTACTGGGCCCACTGGATACATCCAATGCTCAGGAAATCCTCGGCAACCTACTGCTGGCCTGGCACACCGGCATGCGAAAACCGCTCCCCGTGGCCGTGAAAACCGCCTTTGCCTGGCTCGGCCAAACCGACCCCGTCAAGGCCCAGGCCGCCGCGAGCAAAGCCTACGAAGGCGACGGCCTGACCACCGATGGCGAACGACGAGAAACCCCGGCGCTCACCCGCCAGTTCCCCGACTACGCCACCCTGGTAGCCAGCGAAGAATTCGAAGGTTGGTGCGAAACCCTGTATCGCCCGCTGCTCAACGCCCCCTGGCGATCGCTCACCCGTGAGGAGGCCAGCGCATGATCGGCAAACCTTTAGCCCTGGCCTTCCCGCTAAAAGGCAGCCAGCTGATTGAAGCCAGCGCCGGCACCGGCAAGACCTTTACCATTTCCGCCCTGTATTTGCGCCTGGTGCTTGGCCATGGGGGTGATGAGTCCGGCTTCGGTCGCGAACTGCTGCCACCGCAAATCCTTGTGGTGACCTTCACCGACGCGGCCACCAAAGAGCTGCGCGAGCGCATCCGTATCCGCCTCGCCGAAGCGGCGCGTTTTTTCCGCGACGAAATCGACCAGCCTGACGCCCTGATCGCCGACCTGCGCGATCAATACCGCCCCGAGCAATGGCCTGCCTGCGCCAACCGTCTGGACATCGCCGCCCAATGGATGGATGAAGCCGCCGTCTCGACCATCCACAGTTGGTGCCAGCGCATGCTGCGCGAACACGCGTTCGACAGCGGCAGCCTGTTCACCCAGACCCTGGAAACCGACCACAGCGACCTGCTCGGCGAAGTGCTACGCGACTACTGGCGGCTGTTCTGCTACCCGATGCATGACGACGCACTCAATTGGGTACGCAAAAACTGGAGCGGCCCCGCCGCGCTGATGCCGCGCGTGCGTGCGCTGTTCGGCAGCGAACGGCCTACTGACGAAACCCGCGAGCCAGCCGAGCTGATCAACGCTTGCCTGCAAGAGCGCCGCGAAGCGTTGGTCACCCTCAAGGCACCCTGGCAACAATGGGCCGCCGAGCTGCGTGATATCTGCCTGCAGGCCGTGGCCGCCAAAGCCGTTGACGGCCGCAAGATGCAAGCGCGTTACTTCGAGCCCTGGTTCGAAAAGATCAGTGCCTGGGCCGCTGACGAAACCCTTGAGCAGTTGGACATCGGCACCGGCTTCACCCGCCTCACGCCCGACGGCATGGCCGAAGCCTGGAAGGGCGAATCGCCGCGTCACCCTGGCATTGACGCCATGGCCAGTCTCAAAGCCAGCCTCGATGCCTTGCCAACGCCCGACGCTGCGGTGTTGCAACACGCCGCCGGCTGGGTGGGTAAACGTTTCGAAGAAGAAAAACGCCGTCGCGCCGAAATGGGCTTCGACGACATGCTGATTCGCCTCAACGCCGCCCTGCAAGCCGAAGGCGGCGAGCGTCTGGCCAGTGTGATCCGCGAGCAGTTCCCCGTGGCGCTGATCGATGAATTCCAGGACACCGACCCGGTGCAATACAGCATCTTCGACAGCATCTACCGCATCGAAGAAAACCACCTCGACAGTGGCCTGTTCCTGATTGGTGACCCCAAGCAGGCGATCTACGCTTTCCGCGGTGCCGACATCTACACCTACTTGCGCGCCCGCCAGTCCACCGCTGGCCGCCATCACACCCTGGGCACCAACTTCCGCTCCAGCCATGCGATGGTCGAGGCGGTGAACCACGTGTTCCAACGCGCGGAAACCGGCCGTGGTGCGTTCCTGTTCCGCGAGCCGAATGGCGACAACCCGGTGCCGTTCCACTCGGTGTTGTCCCAAGGCCGTAAAGAGCAACTGCAGGTCGATGGTCAAACGCTGCCGGCGATGAACCTCTGGCACCTGCCCACCGACCAGCCGATTTCCAACGCGGTGTATCGCCAGCAACTGGCTGCCGCCTGCGCCACGCAAATCGTCGCGTTACTCAATGGCGGACAGCAACGCACTGCCGGTTTCCTACAAGAGGATGGCAGTTTCAAAGGCGTACTCCCGTCAGACATCGCCATCCTGGTGCGCGATGGCAAGGAAGCCCAAGCCGTGCGCGCCGAGTTGGCCGCCCGTGGCGTGCGCAGCGTGTACCTGTCCGACAAAGACTCCGTCTTCGCCGCCCAGGAAGCCCATGACCTGCTGGCCTGGCTCAAGGCCTGCGCGGAACCGGACGTCGAGCGCCCGCTGCGCGCCGCCCTGGCCTGCGTCACCTTGAACCTCTCATTGCCGGAACTGGAACGTCTGAATCAGGACGAACTGGCGTGGGAAACCCGCGTGATGCAGTTCCGTGGCTACCGTGCAATCTGGCGCACCCAAGGCGTGCTGCCGATGCTGCGGCGCCTGCTCCACGATTTCAAACTGCCGCAAACCCTGATCGCCCGCAGCGATGGCGAACGTGTGCTGACCAACCTGCTGCATCTCAGCGAACTGCTGCAACAGGCCGCGTCGGAACTGGACGGCGAACAAGCGCTGATCCGCCATTTGGCCGAACACTTGGCGCTGTCTGGTCAGGCCGGTGAGGAACAGATCCTGCGCCTGGAAAGCGATGAGCAACTGGTCAAAGTGGTCACCATTCACAAGTCCAAAGGCCTGGAATACGACGTGGTGTTTTTGCCCTTTATCTGCTCGGCCAAACCGGTGGACGGCAGCCGATTGCCGCTGCATTACCACGACGAACACGGCAAATCCCACGTCAGCCTGCGGCCCAGCGCCGAGTTGATAGCTCAGGCCGACGATGAGCGCCTGGCCGAAGACCTGCGCTTGTTCTACGTGGCACTGACCCGCGCCAAACACGCCTGCTGGCTCGGCGTTGCCGACCTTAAGCGGGGCCATACCAACAGCTCCGTCTTGCACCTGTCAGCGCTGGGTTATCTGCTCGGCGCCGGCGCATCGCTCGGCGAATCCGCCGGCCTGGCGCGCTGGCTGCTGGACTTGCAGGAAGGCTGCGCAGCCATCCACTACGCCCACGTGCCCGACGCGCTAGACATCCTGTTCCACCCGCCGCGCAACGAAGCCACCTTGCTCGCGCCCTTGCTGCCCAAGCGCAAGGCTGCCGAGAACTGGTGGATCGCCTCCTACAGTGCCTTGCGTATTGGCGACAGCATGAGCGCCGCCCCCCTCGAAGCGCCGGAAAACCCACAGGCCCAGAAGCTGTTCGATGACGAACGCCTCGACCCTGATGCTCCGCGCGAAGTGGCGGCGTCCGGCGGTGACATTCACCGTTTCCCACGTGGCCCCAACCCGGGGACTTTCCTCCACGGCCTGTTGGAATGGGCGGGTGAGGAGGGCTTCAACGTGACACCCGAGGCCATCGAAAAAGCCGTGGGCGCGCGCTGCAACCGGCGCAATTGGGAAGGTTGGATCGTCACCCTCAGCGGTTGGCTCGGCCATCTGCTGCAAACCCCGCTGCCTGTGGATAACGACCACGTCACCCTGAGCAGCCTGCAGCAGTACCAGATTGAAATGGAGTTCTGGTTCGCCAGCCACAAGGTCGACGTGCTCGCCCTCGACAGGTTGGTATGCCAGCACACCCACAACGGCGTGTCCCGGGTCGCCGCCGAACCGGTGTTGCTCAACGGCATGTTCAAGGGCTTTATCGACCTGACCTTCGAACACGACGGCCGCTATTACGTGGCCGACTACAAATCCAACTGGCTCGGCCCCGACGATTCGGCCTACACCCAAGACGCGATGGAACAGTCGATCCTCGAGCATCGGTACGACCTGCAATATGTACTTTACCTGCTGGCTCTGCACCGCCAGCTCAAGGCACGCCTGCCGGATTACGACTACGACCGTCACGTCGGCGGTGCGCTTTACCTGTTCCTGCGCGGCACTCAGGCGGCCAGCCAAGGCGCGTGTTTCACCCGGCCACCACGTGAACTGATCGAAGGCTTGGACCTGCTGTTCCAGGGCAAACCCATACCGCCCAAAGTCGAACCTGCCTGGGAACAAGGAGTGCTGCTATGAGCCTGTCGCCGTTACCGCTTGAGGAACTGCTGCCGCTCAGCCGCGCTGCCGACTTGCTGCAACTGCTGGAACGTTGGGTCGACCGAGGCTGGCTGCGCGCCTTGGACAAAGCCTTCGTCGGCTTCCTCCACGAACTCGACGCGCAAGCCGATCCGTTGGTGCTGCTGGCTGCGGCATTGACCAGCCATCAATTGGGCCATGGCCACGTGTGCCTCGACCTGTTCGAAACCCTCAAGGCGCCGGACTTTGCGTTGTCACTGCCACCCGAAGGCGACGTGCAAACCGGTGCCATGCTGTTGCCGTCGCAACTGCTCACCGGCCTCGACGGTGCGCATTGGTGCCAAGCGTTGGCCGCCAGTCACCTGGTCGCCCTGGCGGTTGATGGCAGCGAAGCCGCTCAAAGCCGGCCATTGGTGCTGTCTGGCAAACGTCTGTACCTGCGCCGTTACTGGACTTACGAGCGGCGTATCGACACGGCGCTGCGCCTGCGCCTGGCGACCGCGGAAAACGTCGCCGCCGATTTGCCCCAGCGCCTGAACCGTCTGTTTGACCAACCGCCACCCGACGGCGTCATCGACTGGCAAAAACTCGCCTGCGCCCTGGCCACTCGCGGCGCATTCAGCATCGTCACCGGCGGCCCCGGCACTGGTAAAACCACCACCGTGGTGCGCCTGCTCGCCCTGTTGCAGGCCCCCGCTGTGGAAGCCGGCAGCCCGTTGCGCATCCGCCTCGCCGCGCCCACCGGTAAAGCCGCCGCACGCCTCACCGAATCCATCAGCCAGCAAGTGCTGTCGCTGAACGTGCCTGACAGCGTGCGGGAAAAAATCCCGACCCAGGTCACCACGGTTCACCGCCTGCTCGGCAGTCGCCCGGGCACGCGGCACTTCCGTCATCACATTGGCAACCCGTTGCCTCTGGACGTGCTGGTGGTGGACGAAGCCTCGATGATCGACCTGGAAATGATGGCCAACCTGCTGGACGCCTTACCGCCCCACGCCCGCTTGGTGTTGCTGGGCGACAAGGACCAACTTGCCTCGGTGGAGGCCGGCGCCGTGCTCGGCGATTTGTGCCGCGACGCCGAAGCCGGTTGGTACAGCCCCGACACACGCCAATGGCTGCAAGCCGTGAGCGGCGAAGACCTCACCACCAGCGGCCTCCACGAAGACCTCGACGGCAGCCATCCGCTGGCTCAGCAAGTGGTGATGCTGCGCTACTCGCGACGTTTTGGCGAAGGCAGCGGTATCGGCCAACTGGCGCGTTGGGTCAACCAGCAAAACGCCGAAGAGGCGCGCAAACTGCTGGCCGCTCGCAGCCACAGCGACCTCTTCTGCCTCAGCCTCAAGGGCGAACACGACCACGCCCTGGAGCGGCTGGTGCTGGACGGGCAGGGCGACGACGCCCAAGGTTATCGCTATTACCTCAACCTGCTGCAAAGCGCGCGCCCGGCCCTCGACACCCCGCGCGAAGACGCCGCCTGGACGCACTGGGCGCAACAGCTGCTGCAAGCGTTCGACGCCTTCCAACTGCTCTGCGCCGTGCGCAAAGGCCCTTGGGGCGTGGAAGGGCTGAACCTGCGCATCACCGCCGCCTTGCGCAAAGTGCGACTGATCGAAGGTGACGACCAATGGTACGAAGGCCGCCCGGTGCTCATGACCCGCAACGATTACGGCCTGGGCCTGATGAACGGCGACATCGGCATCGCGCTCAAACTGCCCGAAAGCGACGATGGCCCACAGGTATTGCGCGTAGCCTTCCCACGCAACGATGGCCAAGGCGGTGTGCGCTTTGTACTGCCCAGCCGTCTGAACGATGTGGAAACCGTGTACGCCATGACCGTGCACAAATCCCAGGGCTCGGAGTTCACCCACACCGCGTTGATCCTGCCGGACGCGCTGAACCCGGTGCTGACCAAAGAGCTGATCTACACCGGCATCACCCGTGCCAAACGGTGGTTCAGCCTGATCGAGCCGCGGGGGGGCGTCTTTGAGGAAGCCGTGCGCCGCAAGGTCAAGCGCCTGAGTGGTTTGATGTTGGAGCTGGACGCTGCGGATAAAAAAACTGACTGATCGGTCATGAAATATTTCTGATTCGATCGTCTGATTTTTCTGAAAAAATAGCAGGCCTCGCGAAAGCACGCTTTCCCGGGGCTTTGCGCCGCTGTGCTATCGTTGCGGCATCACCTTGAAAAAATACCTGAAGAGAATTGCTGCATGAACGTGGCTGTCTCGCCCACAGAGCGCAGTTTGAGCTGGAGACGCATGTTACTGGTGGCGCTTGTGTGCGTGCTCGCGCCGCGAGCATTTGCCCAGGCACCCAGCCCGGCGGACCAACGCGCCCAGGCGGTGACTCAGGTGGTGCTCGGTATTCTCAGTTATGCACGCTGGCCCGTAGAGCCTGCGCAATTGCGCCTGTGCATTGTCGGGCCGACCCAATACACCGACGACCTGGTCAAGGGCACGACCCAGGCGACCGGCCGTCCGGTTGTGGTGCAGCGCCTGCTGGCCGATCACCCCGATATTGTCAGTGCGTGCGACGCCGTGTACATCGGCAAACTCAGCGCCGATGAGCGCACCCGGCTGTTTACCTCATTGATTGGTCACCCGGTGCTCAGCATCAGCGAAGGTGGCGACCAATGCACTGTGGGCAGCCTGTTCTGCCTGCGCGTGGGTGATCAGCAGGTGTCGTTCGAGGTCAACCTGGATTCCGTTGCCCGCAGTGGCGTGCGCATCCACCCCAGCGTGTTGCAGTTGTCCCGCCGTCGAGCGACGGTGCCATGAGGGCTCATAAAGCGCGGCCCACCCTGCGTTCAGTCATCGGCCGAGGGCATCTGATTCTGGCGCTGGTAGCGGTGACCCTGGCCAGCGTGTCCCTGACCCTGCTCGGCGTGTTGGCGCTGCGCGTGTATGCCGATCACAACCTGCACCTGATCGCGCGCTCCATCAACTACACCGTGGAAGCCGCGGTGGTGTTCAACGACAGTGCCGCCGCCACCGAAGCCCTCAGCCTCATCGCCTCCACCGAGGAAGTGGCCCAGGCCGAAGTGTTCGATGCCAACGGCAAGCTGTTGGCCCAATGGTCACGGCCGGAAACAGGCATGTTGTCCCAGGTCGAACTGGCGCTGGCGCATGCTTTGCTCGAACAGCCCATCAGCCAGCCGATTTTGCGTCAAGGGCAAACGGTCGGCAGCATTCACGTGGTCGGCCATGGCGGCAGCCTGTTGCGCTTCCTGCTCAGCGGCCTGGCCGGCATCGTGATTTGCACGGCCCTCAGCGCCTGGGTAGCGTTGTACTTGGCGCGGCGCCTGTTGCTGGGCATCACCAAACCGTTGCAAAGCCTTGCCGCCGTAGCCCACGCCGCCCGCAGCGAGCGCGATTTCGACCGGCGCGTACCCCCGGCGCAGATCGCCGAGCTCGACAGCCTGGGCAGTGACTTCAATGCCCTGCTCGGCGAGATGGAAGCCTGGCAAAGCCACCTGCAAAGCGAAAACGAAACACTCGCCCACCAGGCCAGCCACGACAGCCTGACGGGGCTGCCCAATCGCGCGTTTTTCGAAGGCCGGCTGATCCGCGCCCTGCGCAGCGCCGCCAAGATCAATGAGCGAGTCGCCGTACTGTTCCTCGACAGCGACCGTTTCAAAGACATTAATGACAACTTCGGCCACGCCGCCGGTGATGCCGTGTTGGTGGCCGTTGCCGAGCGCGTGCGCGCGCAATTGCGTGAAGATGACTTGGTGGCGCGCCTGGGCGGCGATGAATTCGCGATCCTGCTCGCGCCCTTGCACAAGGTGGAGGACGCCCAGCGTATCGCCGACAAGATCATTGCCAGCATGGACAAGCCGATCCCACTGCCCGGCAACACCCAGGTTGTGACCTCCCTCAGTATCGGCATTGCCGTTTATCCCGATCATGGCGCCACTCCCGGCACCTTGCTCAATGCCGCTGATGCGGCGATGTACCAGGCCAAACGCTTATCCCAGGGCGGCCAGCAAACGGCGGAATCGGAGCCCACCGCCGCAAATGTTAACCACAGGAGTTGATCCCTTGTTCTCGAACGCGCGTTTTATGTTTATCACTTTACTGGTGGCCTTCCTTGCCCTCGGCGGCTGCCAGACAGCCCCACCCAAAGGCCTGACACCGGCGCAAGTCGCAGTGCTCAAACAGCAAGGTTTCGAACTCACCGACGAAGGCTGGGCGTTCGGGCTCTCGGGCAAAGTGCTGTTCGGCAGCGACGTGGAAAGCCTCAACAAAGCCAGCACCGACATCGTCGAACGTATCGGCAAGGCCCTGGTGGGCGCGGGCATCGAACGCGTGCGCGTCGACGGCCACACCGACGCCTCGGGCAAAGAGAGCTACAACCAGCAACTGTCCCTGCGCCGCGCCAAAAGCGTGGGCAAAGTGCTGACGGGTGTGGGCATGAAGGAAGAAAACATTAAGCTGCGCGGCTTGGGCAGCAGCGAACCGGTGGCGTCTAACACCACGGTGGCGGGGCGCACGGAGAATCGTCGAGTGTCGATTGTGGTGATCGCGGACTAACCGCTTAACCCGTTCCAATGCTGCAATGCGGTCAAATGTGGGAGCTGGCTTGCCAGCTCCCACACTTATTTGTGCATGACCAAAGTTCTGCACCCACCACAGCTCAAAAATGTGGGAGCGGGCTTGCTCGCGAAAGCGGTGTATCAGCAGCGAATAAGCTGACTGACCCTCCGCCATCGCAGGCACGCCAGCTCCCACACTTATCTGTGTCTGACCACAGTTCTGCGCCCGTCACAGCTCAAAAATGTGGGAGCGGGCTTGCTCGCGAAAGCGGTGAATCAGCAGCAGATAAGCTGCCTGACCCACTGCCATCGCAGGCAAGCCAGCTCCCACACTTATCTGTGTCTGATCAAAGTTCTGCACCCACCACAGCTCAAAAATGTGGGAGCGGGCTTGCTCGCGAAAGCGGTGTATCAGTAGCGAATAAGCTGACTGACCCGCCACCATCGCATGCAAGCCAGCTCCCACACTTATCTGTGTCTGATCAAAGTTCTGCACCCGCCACAGCTCAAAAATGTGGGAGCGGGCTTGCTCGCGAAAGCGGTGTATCAGCAGCAGATAAGCTGACTGACCCTCCACCATCGCAGGCAAGCCAGCTCCCACACTTATCTGTTTCTGCCCAAAGTTCTGCACCCACCACAGCTCAAAAATGTGGGAGCGGGCTTGCTCGCGAAAGCGGTGTATCAGCAGCAGATAAGCTGACTGACCCACCGCCATCGCAGGCAAGCCAGCTCCCACACTTATCTGTGTCTGACCAGAATTCCGCGCCGTTCGCAGTACAAATGTGGGAGCCGGGCTTGCCCGCGATGGCGGTGTATCAGCAGCAGATAAGCTGACTGACCCTCCACCATCGCAGGCAAGCCAGCTCCCACACTTATCTGTGTCTGACCAGAATTCTGCCCCCGTCACAGCTCAAAAATGTGGGAGCGGGCTTGCTCGCGAAAGCGGTGTATCAGCAGCAGATAAACTGCCTGACCCACTGCCATCGCAGGCAAGCCAGCTCCCACACTGATCTGTGTCTGACCAGAATTCCGCGCCCTTCGCAGTTCAAATATGGGATCCGGGCTTGCCCGCGATGGCGGTCGTTCAGCCACATATTTATTGGCTGACCCACCGCATTCGCGAGCAAGCCCCACATTTGTTTTTGCAGCGTGCTCGCTACAGTGTTCGCTTAACTGCCCGGCGTCATCGCCTGCGTCAAGTCATCCACCACGGCCTTGCCCATCTCACACAGGTAATGCGCAGCCCACGCGTATTGCTCGCCGCGCACATCCATGGCGGCTTCCATGGCGAGTTTCTTGGAGTAAAAAAGCAGGGTGGAGGCGTGTTCCAGGGCTTGCTCAATCGGCATACCGGAATTGACTCGGAACAGGGGTTTTTGGTTTTCGCCGTAATCGCCGAAGGTGACGACGCCGAGGGTGGTGATGGAGGAAAGCGGTGGATCGGGGACGATTTTGCTCATGACGATTGCTCTCTGCTGAAGTAGAGCCGCCACATCACATCGCTAAACATGAAGAGGGTGGCAGCTGTGTGCAGGTTAGCGATCCGGGCCAGAGCGCATCCCGGGTAGACTCGAAAGTCTCCCGCACACAGCCGCCATAAAACGCTAAAAGCTGACGAGAGCCAGCTAATACTGTTGGGGGCAGTGACACGCCTGAAACCCGGATCGCTAAACCCGATCGCTGATGTGCAGCGACCAGGGGAGGCTAGTGACCCAAACAGTAAGGCGCAATAGGGTGGAGAGTCTCTAGGAAACGTCCTGCGATTTAAAGCGAGTCGTCGTTAATGGCCCTTTAATCCGCAAACTTGATCTCCCGCGTCTCCCCCATCAACAACCCCTGATTCTGCTCCGTCACTTCCCTGATGTAATCCCACAACAACGTAATCCGCTTCAACTTGCGCAAATCCTCCCGGCAATACATCCAAAACTGCCGCGTAATCGCAATCTCCTCCCCCAGCACCGGCAACAACCGCGGGTCCTGCGCCGCCAGAAAGCACGGCAATATCGCCATCGACCTGCCTTGCTGCGCCGCCACGTACTGTGCAATCACGCTGGTACTGCGCAGGCTGGCGCTGGCGCCGGGCACCACGTTCGCCAGGTACAGCAGCTCCGAACTGAACGCCAAATCATCCACATAGCTGATAAATGGATGCTCGGCCAAGTCTGCCGGGCGGTGGATGGGCGGGTGTTGGTCGAGGTAGTCCTGGGTCGCGTAGAGCTGCAGTTTGTAATCGCACAGTTTGCAGCACACATACGGCCCGTGTTCCGGGCGTTCCAGAGCGATGACGATGTCGGCTTCGCGCTTGGACAGGCTGATGAAGTGGGGCAGGGGCAGGATGTCGACGGAGATCGCGGGGTACGTGTCGACGAAGTGGCTGAGCTGCGGGGTAACGAAAAAGCTGCCGAAACCCTCGGTACAGCCCATGCGCACATGGCCGGACAGTGCCACGCCGGAGCCGGACACCTGCTCGCAAGCCATGTGCAAGGTGCTTTCGATGGACTCCGCGTAACCCAGCAAACGCTGGCCCTCGGCGGTAAGGACAAAGCCGTTGGTCCGGGATTTTTCGAACAGCAAGGTGCCGAGCGACACTTCCAAAGAACTGATGCGCCGCGACACGGTGGTGTAGTCCACCGCCAGGCGCTTGGCGGCCACGCTGGCCTTGCGGGTGCGGGCCACTTCGAGGAAAAACTTCAGGTCATCCCAGTTCAGGGAGCCCAATGACGTGATGTTTTTTTGCATATTGGACCGGCTTTTATGTGCGTTCTTATTAGAGATTTGCACATCTATACTCCAAAAACAGTCCGAACGCCTCATTTCCAAGGCGATTCACGCGCCTTGTCTCTGCATAACTACAAGATTGGAGACCACATGAACGCTTCTGCCGATATTTCCGTGCAACAGGTCAAGTTGCTGATCAATGGTGAATGGGTCGAGTCCAAGACCACCCATTGGCAAGACATCGTTAACCCGGCCACCCAGCAAGTGCTGGCCAAAGTCCCGTTCGCCACCGCCGATGAAGTCAACGCTGCCATCGACGCCGCCCACAGCGCCTTCCAGACCTGGAAGCTGACGCCTATTGGCGCGCGCATGCGCATCATGCTCAAGCTGCAAGCCCTGATCCGTGAACATTCCAAACGCATTGCCGTCGTCCTCAGCGCCGAGCAGGGTAAGACCATTGCCGATGCCGAAGGCGATATTTTCCGTGGCCTGGAAGTGGTCGAGCACGCGTGCTCCATCGGCACGTTGCAGATGGGCGAATTCGCTGAAAACGTCGCCGGTGGCGTCGACACCTACACCCTGCGCCAGCCGATCGGCGTGTGCGCCGGCATTACCCCGTTCAACTTCCCGGCGATGATTCCGCTGTGGATGTTCCCGATGGCGATTGCCTGCGGTAACACCTTCGTGCTCAAACCGTCCGAGCAAGACCCGCTGTCGACTATGTTGCTGGTGGAGCTGGCGCTGGAAGCCGGGGTACCGGCTGGCGTGCTCAATGTGGTGCACGGCGGCAAGGACGTGGTGGATGCGCTGTGCACCCATAAAGACATCAAGGCCGTGTCCTTCGTCGGCTCGACTGCCGTTGGCACGCACGTCTACGACTTGGCCGGTAAACACGGCAAGCGCGTGCAATCGATGATGGGCGCCAAGAACCACGCCGTGGTGCTGCCGGACGCCAACCGCGAACACACCTTGAATGCGCTGGTCGGCGCCGGTTTCGGCGCAGCGGGCCAGCGTTGCATGGCCACGTCCGTAGTGGTGCTGGTCGGCGCGGCCAAGCAATGGCTGCCTGATCTGAAAGCGCTGGCGCAAAAGCTCAAAGTGAATGCCGGCAGCGAAGCCGGCACCGATGTCGGCCCAGTGATTTCCAAGCGCGCCAAGGCACGCATCCTGGAGCTGATCGAAAGCGGCGTGAAAGAAGGCGCCAAGCTGGAGCTGGACGGCCGCGACATCAAGGTACCGGGCTTCGAGCAAGGCAACTTCGTCGGCCCGACCCTGTTTTCGGGCGTGACCACCGATATGCAGATCTACACCCAGGAAATCTTCGGCCCGGTGCTGGTAGTGCTCGAAGTTGCGACCCTCGATGAAGCCATCGCGCTGGTCAACGCCAACCCATTCGGCAACGGCACCGGCCTGTTCACCCAAAGCGGTGCAGCGGCGCGTAAGTTCCAGAGTGAAATCGATGTAGGCCAGGTCGGCATCAACATCCCGATCCCCGTGCCGGTGCCATTCTTCAGCTTTACCGGTTCGCGGGGCTCCAAGCTCGGCGACCTCGGCCCGTACGGCAAGCAAGTGGTGCAGTTCTACACCCAGACCAAAACTGTCACGAGCCGCTGGTTCGACGACGACACGGTCAACGATGGCGTCAACACCACCATCAACCTGCGCTGATTTCGGGAGACGACCATGAAGATTGCATTTATCGGCTTGGGCAACATGGGCGCGCCCATGGCCCGCAACCTGATCAAGGCCGGCCACGTGCTGAACCTGTTCGACCTGAACCAGACGGTTCTCAAAGAGCTGGCCGAACTCGGCGGCACTGTCAGCGATTCCCCGCGTGATGCGGCTAACGGCGCCGAATTGGTGATTACCATGCTGCCCGCCGCTGCCCACGTGCGCAGTGTGTGGCTGAATGAAGACGGCGTGCTCGCCGGGATCGGCAAGGGCGTACCGGCAGTGGATTGCAGCACCATCGACCCGCAAACCATCCGTGATGTAGCGGCTGCGGCGGCGAAGCAAGGTGTAGCCGTTGCCGACGCCCCCGTCTCCGGCGGCACCGGCGGCGCCAGTGCGGGCACCCTGACTTTCATGGTCGGCGCCACGCCAGAACTGTTCGCCACCCTGCAACCGGTGCTGGCGCAGATGGGCCGTAACATCGTGCATTGTGGTGACGTTGGCACCGGCCAGATCGCCAAGATCTGCAACAACCTGCTGCTGGGCATCAGCATGGTCGGCGTCAGTGAAGCCATGGCGTTGGGCGATGCGCTGGGTATCGACACCCAGGTGCTGGCCGGGATCATCAACAGCTCGACCGGGCGTTGCTGGAGTTCCGACACTTACAACCCATGGCCGGGCGTGATCGAAACCGCGCCATCCTCGCGTGGTTACACCGGTGGTTTTGGCGCCGACCTGATGCTCAAGGACCTGGGCCTGGCCACCGAAGCCGCGCGCCAGGCAAAGCAACCGGTGATTCTGGGCGCCGTGGCCCAGCAGTTGTATCAATCGATGAGCCAGCGCGGGGAAGGGGGCAAGGATTTCTCGGCGATCATCAACAGCTATCGCAAGCCCGAGTAGGGCATTTTCCGGGAGCCTGCCGCTGGCGGGCTCCCGGGTTTTTGCGGGTCACGCAAACACAAAATACTTACGCACCGTCTCGACCACTTCCCACGTGCCCTTCATCCCTGGTTCCACCACAAAGATATCCCCAGCCCGCAAGTGAATCGGCTCCATCCCTTCGGGCGTGATCACGCAGTAGCCTTCCTGGAAATGGCAGTATTCCCACTTCACGTATTCCACGTACCACTTGCCCGGTGTGCAGATCCAGGTGCCCATGATTTTGCTGCCGTCTTCGCTGGTGTAGGCGTTGAGGTTGACAGTGTGCGGGTCGCCTTCGAGTTTTTCCCATTTGCAGGCATCCAGGACCGGCAGAGGGTGGGTGTCGCGCAGTACGGTGATGGGCTTGGACATGATGACTCCGAGGCAGTGAATGCAAAGGTGAACCCTAAGGCCTTGGGCGTTGCGTCAGTGGTCTGAACTCGACATCGGGATGCCCAGAAGCGCAGGCGGATGCGATTCCTCTGACGCCCATGCAGTCCATGTGGGAGCGGGCTTGCTCGCGAATGCGTTGGGTCAGCCTAAGTATTCAGTGACTGACACTCTGCATTCGCGAGCAAGCCCGCTCCCACATTGGATCTTCAGTGTTTGAGCTGCTTTCGTCAGACGAAACTTTCGGGCGTCAATCCGCCTTTTCCTCGCAGTAAGTACGAAAGAATTCCCGCCTGGCGCTGGAATTAGCAAGAAAATGCACGTCTGGCCCTCGTATCATTCACCTCAGTGACAACCGAGAGCCTTGAAATGAACCCAATAAAAACGTGGTGGGATATCAGCCCGCCCTTGAGCGCGGCGACCCCGACCTGGCCGGGTGATACGCCGTTCCAGGAAGAGCGCGTGTGGCAGTTCGGCCCGGAGTGCCCGGTGAATGTGGGCCGCGTGACGTTCTCGCCACACACCGGCGCCCATGTGGATGCACCCCTGCACTACAGCGCGGACGGTGCGCCGATTGGCGAGGTGTCGCTTGATGTGTACATGGGCCCGTGCCGAGTGTTGCATTGCCTGGGCAGTGGCGCGCTGGTGCAGCCGCATCAGTTGGAAGGCCGTGTGGATAACTTGCCCGAGCGGGTGCTGCTGCGCACTTATCCACAAGCGCCGCTGACCGAGTGGGATTCAAACTTTACCGCCATCGCGCCGCAAACCATCGAGCTGCTCGCCAGCCTGGGCGTGCGCCTGATCGGTATCGACACGCCGTCCCTGGACCCGCAACAGTCCAAGACCATGGATTCCCACAACGCGGTGGCCCGCCACGGCATGGCGATTCTTGAAGGCATCGTGCTCGATGACGTACCGGAGGGCGATTATGAGTTGATCGCGCTGCCGCTGCGCTTTGCCAACCTGGACGCGAGCCCGGTCCGCGCCATTCTCCGCCCGCTCAAGGAGCTTACGCGATGAGCCAATGTCCCTTCTCTGCTGACTACCAACCGCCGGAAGAATGGCATAACGCCGAGCTGAATTTTTCTGAGTCCATGAGCTACGGCGACTACCTGGACCTGGGCAAAGTCCTCAGCGCCCAGCACCCGCTGTCGCCGGACCACAACGAAATGCTCTTTATCATCCAGCACCAGACCTCGGAGCTGTGGATGAAACTGATGCTGCACGAGCTCAAGGCCGCCCGCGAACACGTGCGGATGGGCGAGTTGCCGCCGGCGTTCAAGATGCTGGCGCGGGTGTCACGGATCTTTGACCAACTGGTGCACGCCTGGGCGGTGCTGGCGACGATGACGCCGTCGGAGTACAAGGCGATTCGCCCGTTCCTGGGGCAGTCGTCGGGGTTCCAGTCGTTCCAGTACCGTGAGATCGAATTTATCCTCGGCAATAAAAGCGCGGCGCTGTTGCGTCCTCACGCTCATCGACCGGAGTTGTTGAACGAATTGAAAGTGGCGATCGCCACACCGTCGCTGTACGACGAGGCGATCAATCTGATGGCCAAGGCAGGCTTGGCGATTGATCCCAAGCGTGCCGAACGCGACCCGACGGCAGCGACGGTTCACGATGAATCGGTGGAGGCGGCGTGGCGTGAGGTGTATCGCGACCCGAGCCGGTATTGGGATTTGTATCAGTTGGCCGAGAAGTTTATCGACCTGGAGGATTCGTTCCGCCAGTGGCGTTTTCGACATGTCACCACGGTGGAGCGGATTATCGGCTTCCAGCCGGGCACCGGCGGTACCGAGGGCGTGGGTTACCTGCGCAAGATGCTCGATACGGTGCTATTCCCCGAACTGTGGCGAGTCCGTTCCACGCTCTAAACAAAAAGCCCCGGAATCCCGGGGCTTTCTACATTTGGAATGCCATCAACAAGGTGGGAGGGGGCTTGCTCCCGATGACAGTGTGTCAGCCAATACATCCGGTCTCTGACATACCGCTATCGGGAGCAAGCCCCCTCACACAGGGATCACTGTGCATTCACTACAGCGCTACCCTTTTTGATCCGCATCCGGTAGGCAATGTAGATAATCCCTACCCACACCGGCATCGCATACACCGACTCGCGAATGCCCGGGATGGCCAGCATCACGCTGATGATCATCACCATGAACGCCAGGCACAGGTAGTTGCTGAACGGGAACCAGAAGGTCTTGAACGACGGCACCACGCCTTGCTCGCCCATGGCCTTGCGGAACTTGATGTGGGTGAGGCTGATCAGCGCCCAGTTGATCATCAACGAGGCAACCACCAGCGCGAACAGCAGCTCCAGCGCACTGTGCGGTGCGACGTAGTTGACCACCACACACAGCATGGTCACCAACGCCGAGATCGCCAGGGCCCGAATCGGCACGCCTTGCTTGTTCAGCTTCATCAGCGATTTCGGTGCATCGCCTTGCTCGGCCAGGCCGAACAGCATGCGGCTGTTGCAGTACACGCCGCTGTTGTACACCGACAGCGCCGCGGTCAGCACCACGAAGTTGAGGATATGCGCGGCGGTGTCATTACCGATCAACGAGAAGATCTGCACAAACGGGCTGCCGCTGTAGGCATCGCCCGATGCGCCGAGGGTTTGCAGCAGTTGGTCCCATGGGTACAACGACAGCAGCACGGTCAGCGCGCCGACGTAGAAAATCAGGATCCGGTACACCACCTGGTTGATCGCTTTGGGGATCACTTTGCGCGGTTCGCTGGCTTCGGCGGCGGTGATGCCCACCAGTTCCAGGCCGCCGAACGAGAACATGATGAAGGCCATGGACATCAACAGCCCCATGCCGCCGTTCGGGAAAAACCCGCCATGGCTCCACAGGTTGCTCACCGTGGCTTGCGGGCCGCCGGTGCCGCTGAACAGCAGGTAGCAGCCGAGCACGATCATGCCGACAATCGCCACCACCTTGATGATCGCGAACCAGAACTCGGCTTCACCGAAGAACTTCACGTTCAGGGTGTTGATCAGGTTCACCGCGACAAAGAACACCAGCGCGCTGACCCAGGTCGGAATCTCCGGCCACCAGAACTGGATGTACTTACCCACCGCCGTCAGTTCGGCCATGCCCACCAGCACGTAAAGTACCCAGTAGTTCCAGCCCGCCAGAAAGCCTGCGTAACCGCCCCAGTATTTGTGGGCGAAGTGGCTGAAGGAACCGGCCACCGGCTCTTCGACGATCATCTCGCCGAGCTGGCGCATGATCAGGAACGCGATGAAACCGGCGATCGCGTAACCCAGGATCATCGACGGCCCCGCCGACTTGAGCACCCCGGCCGAGCCGAGGAACAAGCCCGTGCCAATCGCCCCTCCCAAGGCGATCAGCTGAATATGCCGGTTCTTCAGGCCACGCTTGAGGCCTACCGGGTTAACCATGTCATCCGCCATTAACATTCCCTTCTACTTGTTTTTCTCAGGGTTGATTGCACGCCGCACCCGCCCCCCAGAACTGCTGAGGGGTCAGATATTACTCTGCGTAAACTTTTCGTAATACAGCTGAACGCCATCAAGTGCCTGATCCGCCAGCCATTGCTGGATCGATTCGACCATTGGCGGGGGGCCGCACACGTACATATCGGCCGATCTGTCCCGCAATTCGGCCAGGTCGAAATGCTCGGTGAGGTAGCCGCGGTTGCCGGGCCACTCGGGCGACGGGTCACTGAGCACTTCGGTGTAGCGAAAATTCGGGATTTTCGCGGCGTAGCCGTGGATGCGCACCGCTTCGCATAAATCCTCGGCCCCGCGCACGCCGTAATACAGGTGTACGGGCTGCGTGCAGCCATTAGCCGCCAGTTCATCGAGCATGCCCAGCAGGGCCGACAATCCGGTGCCACCCGCCACCAGCACCAGCGGTTGGGTGACATGCCGTAGGTAGAAAGCCCCCAATGGCGCTTCCATCCGCACTTCATCACCGACCTGGCAACGCTCGCGCAGGTAGTTGCTCATCACGCCGTCCGGCAGCAGGCGCACCAGGAACTGCAATTGATTGCCCGGCCGATTGGCGAAGGAATAGGAGCGCCAGCTGTCCGTGCCAGGGACCGACAGTCGGGCGTATTGGCCCGGCAGGAAGTCCAGCGGGGCCTCCAACTGAACGTGCAAAATTGCCGTGCTGGCCGAAACCTGCTGCACCTCGCTCACCGTGCCACGCACCTGCACCGGGCCCGGTGCGTTGCACAGGCTTGAATCAAAATCGAAGTAGAACGTCGCGTCGGATTTGACCCGTGTCTGGCAACTGAGCATTTTGCGCTGTTGCAGGTCGAGGCTGGAGAGGGCCTCTTCGTCGACATAATCCTGGCTGTAATCGCCAGACTCGCAACGACCCTGGCATGTGCCGCACACGCCTTCGCGGCAATCCAGGGGGATTTTTATGCCGTTGCGCAGCGCGGCGTCCAACAGGATTTCATGGGCGCCCACCGGGAAAAACAGAGTCTTGCCGTCGGCAAAACTGAAGGCCACTTTGTGATTCATCTGCAGTGCTCCGGTGCTTTAGAGGTGATAGAAATCCAGCACCGAGTTGATGGTGTCGTTGAGCAGCAAGGCGTGTTTGCGCGTGATCAGCCAGCTGTCGCCATGAGGTTTCAGGTGATACGTGGCAGGCCCATAAAACTGCTCCGACGTGGCCAGCCGATAAAACAGCGTGTGCCAGTTCAACCGCACCTCCAGCGTGCCATCCGCCTGCTCGGCCACGCGCACGTTATTGATCAGGTGCAAGGTGCGTGGCATGGGCGTGGCCGACGCCGCCTTGCCGGTGCGCAGGCGGAACACGCGGTCTTCAAGGCCTGAACGGTTGGCGTAATAGATCAGTGACATCTCGCGCTTGGGGTCGCGGGTGTAGACGTGCTCCGAGTCCCATTGCGGCAGGTGGAATTCACTCTGCGGGTCGAACAGCTGCACATAGGCGTCCCAGTCCTGGGCGTCACACAGTTCGGACTTACGGTAGAAAAACTGCTCGATCTGGTACTGCAATTGCGCATTCATCACTGCACCTCCCGCAGTTTCAGTGCTTGCAGGTCCAGGCCCTTGAGCAGGAACTGCTGCCAGTTGCGGTGCTGGTTGACGTACAAGCCTTCATGGGTGAATTCGGTGCCGGTCATGGCCGGTTGAATGCCGATGGCTTCGCTGTTCGGCGTGGGCCCGGTTGCCCAGCGATGGCTGCCGCGCGAGATATCGCTCCAGCGTTCCAGGCGGCCCTGGAAACCGCGCTGGGCTTCGCGGAACTCCACCAGGTCATCCGGCGTGCCCATGCCGGACACGTTGAAGAAATCTTCGAACTGGCGAATGCGGTTTTCGCGGTCGGCGTCGGACTCGTTCTTCACGCCCAGGCATTGGCTGATGATCTCGGTCTTGTTCCACGCCACCGGGCGGATGATGCGCAGCTGCGAGCTGATCTGGTCGAGGAAGAACAGGCTCGGGTAAATATTCAGGTTGCGCAGTCGGTGCATCATCCACTCGGCCTTTTGCTGGCCGTGTTCTTCCACCAGGCGCGGCATGATCGTGGCATAGCCGGAGCGCACGGTCGGGTTGGGCATGTCGCTGAACAGCAGGCTGTGGCCATTATTGAAAGCGAACCAGCCGTCATCGGTATTCGCGTCGCCGGCGCCGAGCTTGCTGTAGTCCAGCGTGGTGCCCGAGCCCGTGCCGTTTTCAGTATTGACCTGCTGGCGATGCTGCACGGTGGCCACGTAGTTGTAGTGCACGGTGCTGACGTGATAACCGTCCAGGCCGTTTTCGTTCTGCAACTTCCAGTTGCCGTCGTAGGTGTAGGCGGATTTACCTGGCAGCACTTCCAGTTCACCGGTGGCGGACTGCGCGACCATCATGTCGAAGAACACCTTGGCGTCGCCGAGGAAGTCTTCCAGGCTGTCTGTGCCATTCACGTCCAGGCTGATAAACACAAAACCCTTGTAGCTGTCGATACGCGCCTTTTTCAGGCCGCGGGTGGCTTTATCGAAGCCTTCCGGGTATTCCCCCGGCGCCTTGACCTTCACCAGCCGGCCGTCGCTTTTGTAGCACCAGGCGTGGAAAGGGCAGGTGAAGGTGGATTGGTTGCCCTTGCCGACACGCGTAAGGGTCGTGCCGCGATGCTGGCAGGCGTTGATCAGTGCGTTGAGTTTGCCCTCGCCGTCGCGGGTGATGATCATCGGCTGGCGCCCGGCGCGCATCGTCACGAAATCGTGGTTATTGGCCAGTTCGCTTTCGTGGCAGGCGTAGATCCAGTTCTTTTCGAAAATCAGTTCCATCTCCAGGTCGAACAGTTCGGGCTCGGTGAACATGTCCCGGGCGATGCGGAACACTTCATCTGCCGGGCGAAAGTCCAGGCAGCTTTCGATAAACGCTTTCCACTGCTCGACGCTTCTTGCACCACTCATGGGAGGCACCTTGTTTGATAGGGGCTAATCGGTGGTTTATTAGAGGCAGCATGGCCGGGTGCGGGCTATCCGCTTAATGGGGGAAGGTGGGCCGGAAAGTTGGGCAGCAAATACTCACAACGGTGCAGGGTGGTCGCGCAATGCGCTACTGTCATACAAGGCAAGAGGCGCAAAAGCCTGCCCGTTATCCACATAGTCGACGGTTGCTATCCACTGGGTTGCAATACGGCTGGCGTGGCTTGGAACTTGCTGTCGATCCATACCGACGCGCCGCCAGAGCGCGCAACAGCCTAACCGCCGTGGGTGCACCCTGATGAGTAGCCATACACGCGATATCCATATTCAACGCTTCGACCTGGAAGGCGCCTGCAGCTGGATGTCCGGCATCTGCGGGCCGCATCGCCTGGCGACGGCGACGCCCGAGCGCCTGCGTTTTCACCACAGTGCCAATGTGTTCAAGTCCCGCGCCACCACCTTGGGCGTGATCGAATACGGCACCGATGTGACCATCGACATCGAAGACGCCGAGCATTTCAGCAGTTACAGCCTGAGCCTGCCGCTGGTGGGCGAGCAGGAGCTGAGCAAGAACGGTGTGAGCCTGAGCTCCAATTGCGATCAAGGGGTGATCATTTCGCCCAACGAGCATCAGGTGCTGGCTATTTCCGGTGATTGCCGCAAGTTGCAGGTGGTCATTACGCGGGCGGCGATGAGTGAATCCCTCGAGGGCTTGCTGCAACGGCCGATTGAAGCGCCGCTGCGGTTTGAGTCGGTGATGGATGCGGTGGACGGTGCTTCGGCGTCGTGGTGGCGCATGGCGCGGTATTTCATTGCCGAGCTTGAACGCAGCAGCGAGTTGTATGAGCAGGCGGCGTTTACCCGAGACCTTGAAAGCTCGCTGATCAAGGGCTTGATCCTCGCCCAGCCGAACAACTACTCCGAAGAACTGCGCGACGTACTCGGCGTGAAGCTGCCGCATTACTTGATTCGCGCGCGGCAGTACATCCACGACAACGCCCGTGAGGCCGTGCATCTGGAAGATCTGGAAACCGCTGCCGGGGTGTCGCGGTTCAAGCTGTTCGATGCGTTTCGCAAATACTTTGCCTTGTCGCCCATGGCTTACTTGAAGAAACACCGGTTGGGCGCCGTGCGCCAGGAAATCCTCGAACACGGCTCTACGCGTACCATTTCCGAAATCGCTCTGGGGTGGGGGTTTACGCACTTGGGGCGGTTTTCGGCGGAATATCGAAAGCTATTCGACGAATCCCCCAGCCAAACCCTGCAACGCAAGCGCCTGCGCAGCCTTTGAAGACAATGAGGATCAAACTGTGGGAGCTGGCTTGCCTGCGATGGCGGTGGGCCAATCAGCAAAGATGCCAACTGATCCACCGCTATCGCAGGCAAGCCAGCTCCCACATTGGATATCCAGTGTTTGGGAGATATCAGATCAGCTCTTCCACCAATTGCAGACAATGACTCAGCCCGGGCGACTGATCATTCACCCGGCGGCTCAGAATAATCGGCGAGGTCGCGGTGGTTTCCACAATCGGCGTGTAGCCGATATCCGCGCGGTGCAGCACTTGCACCGAGGCCGGTACCAGGGTCACGCCCATGCCGGCGCCGACCAAGCCGATGGCAGTCTGCAATTCATTGGTCCACTGCGCCACCTTGAGGCTCAAACCGTGGGCGTCGAACAGGGCGATCACATGGTCGGCATAGCTGGGGCGCGGGTTGCCGGGGTAGAGCACAAAGGGTTCGGCGGCCAACTGGGCGAGGCTGGCGGGGGCGTCGAGCAGCGGGTGGCCGGCGGGCAGCACGGCCACCAGTCGGTCCTCCACCAGCACGCGCTGGACGATGGCCGGGTCGTCGATGCGAATACGCCCGAAGCCCACGTCGATACGCCCAGCCTTCAGCGCTTCGACCTGCTGCAAGGTGGTCATCTCCGAGAGCCCCAATTCCAGCTCCAGCGCTTCATGGTTGCGCAGCCGCCGAATCAACTCCGGCAGTACGCCGTACAAGGTCGATGGCGCGAAGCCGATGCCCAGCCAGGTCTTCTCGCCCTTGCCGATGCGCCGCGTGTTGTCGCAGACCTTGCCCAGTTGCTCCAGCAGCACATTGGCGTGCTCATAGAAAAACCGTCCGGCCTCGGTCAGCCGCAGCGGTCGGCCGCGTTCCAGCAAAATCACCCCCAATTCTTCCTCCAGTTGCTGGATCTGCCGGCTCAACGGCGGCTGGGCGATGTGCAGGCGTTCGGCGGCGCGGGTGAAGTTGAGGGTTTCACCCAGCACCTGGAAATAGCGCAGATGACGCAGCTCCATGACGGCTCCTTTCATACCTTGAGGGTATTGTGCGAGACCCATTCTATATTGGATGCCAGGAAAAATACGGCACAGAATCGACGCAAACCTATAAAGAACCCAACGGGTATAGCCATGCCGATTTGCGCCATCGAGTCGATCGAGACCATCATCGTCGACCTCCCCACCATCCGTCCGCATAAGCTGGCGATGCACACGATGCAAAACCAGACCCTGGTGATTATCCGCGTGCGTTGCGCCGACGGCATCGAAGGTATCGGTGAGTCCACCACCATCGGTGGCCTGAGCTACGGTAATGAAAGCCCCGACAGCATCAAGATCAACATCGACCGGCACTTCGCGCCGCTGTTGATTGGCCAGGACGCGAGCAATATCAACGCGGCCATGTTGCGTCTGGAGCGCAGCATTCGCGGCAATACGTTTGCCAAGTCCGGCGTCGAAAGCGCCTTGCTCGACGCCCTTGGCAAACGCCTTAACCTGCCGGTCAGCGAACTGCTCGGCGGCCGCGTGCGCGACGCTTTGCCGGTGGCCTGGACGTTGGCCAGCGGCAACACCGAACAGGACATTGCCGAGGCCGAAAGGATGCTCGACCTGCGCCGCCACCGCATCTTCAAATTGAAGATTGGCGCCGGTGAAGTCGGCCGCGACCTGGCCCATGTGATTGCGATAAAAAAGGCCTTGGGCGAGCGCGCCAGCGTGCGCGTTGACGTCAACCAGGCGTGGGACGAAGCCGTGGCCCTGCGTGCGTGCAAAGTGCTCGGTGATAACGGCATCGACTTGATTGAACAACCGATCTCACGCAACAACCGCAGCGGCATGGTGCGGCTCAACCTGTCGAGCCCGGCGCCGATCATGGCGGACGAATCCATCGAATGTGTGGAAGACGCCTTCAACCTCGCCCGCGAAGGCGCGGCCTCGGTGTTCGCCCTCAAGATTGCCAAAAATGGCGGCCCGCGCGCCGTATTGCGCACCGCCGCGATTGCCGAAGCCGCGGGCATTGGCCTCTATGGCGGCACCATGCTTGAAGGCGGCATCGGCACCCTGGCCTCGGCCCATGCCTTCCTCACCTTGAACAAACTGGCGTGGGACACCGAACTGTTCGGCCCACTGCTGCTGACCGAAGACATCCTCACCGAACCGCTGGTGTACCGCGATTTTGAGCTGCATGTCTCGCGCTTGCCGGGCCTGGGCCTGACTATTGATGAAGAGCGTTTGGCGTTCTTCCGTCGTGACAAACACTAAGAGGCGCCTGCCATGTTGTTCCACGTAAAAATGACCGTGAACCTGCCCATCGACATGAACCCCGAACGCGCGGCGGCCCTGAAAGCCGAAGAGAAAGCGCTGGCGCAGCGCCTGCAACAGGAAGGCAAATGGCGCCACCTGTGGCGCATCGCCGGGCACTACGCCAACTACAGCGTGTTCGATGTCGACAGCGTGCAGGCACTGCACGACCTGCTGATGCAACTGCCGCTTTTCCCCTATATGGCCATCGAAATAAACGCCCTGTGCCGGCACCCTTCGTCGATCCGTGAGGACGACCGCTGAGCCTGTTTTGCACCCAATAATTACAAGATGAGGATTGCACCATGTCCATCCGACTTTCCCAGACTGCCCACGCCCAACAGTTTCTCGAAGAAGCCAGTGGCAACCTCAACGACGGCGGCAACCCGCGCACCAAGGCGTTGATTTACCGGATCCTGCGGGACACGGTGAACATCATCGAAGACCTGGAGGTGACCCCGGAAGAGTTCTGGAAGGCGGTCAATTACCTCAACGAATTGGGCAAGAACCAGGAAGCCGGTTTGCTCGCTGCCGGGTTGGGCCTGGAACATTACCTGGACCTGCTGATGGATGCCGCCGACGAAGAGGCCGGCAAATCCGGTGGCACACCGCGCACCATTGAAGGCCCGTTGTATGTGGCCGGGGCACCGCTGTCGCAGTACGAGGCGCGGCTGGATGATGGCAAGGACGACGCGGTGCCGCTGTTTATGCGCGGGCAAGTACGCGACACCGACGGCAAGCCGTTGGCGGGGGCGATTGTCGATGTGTGGCAGGCTAATACCAGCGGTACGTATTCGTGGTTTGACCCGACGCAATCGGCGTTCAACCTGCGCCGGCGTATCGAGACCGATGCACAGGGCAACTACCGTTTTCGCAGTATCGTGCCGTCAGGGTATGGCTGCCCGCCGACCGGGCCGACCCAGCAGTTGCTCGATCAACTGGGGCGTCATGGGCAGCGGCCGGCGCACATTCACTTCTTCATTTCGGCGCCGGGATATCGGCACTTGACCACGCAGATCAACCTGTCGGATGACCCGTACCTGCATGATGATTTTGCCTATGCGACGCGCGATGAGTTGATTGCCGAGATTCGCTTCAGTGACGATCAGCAACTGGCGCGGGAGTTTGGCGTGGAAGGGCGGTTTGCGCAGATTGATTTTGATTTTGAGCTGCAATCGTCGGGTGCGCCGCAGGAGCAGAAACGCATGCAGCGCGTGCGCGCCCTGGAAGACTGATTTTAACGCGGTTAAAAAATGTGGGAGCGGGCTTGCTCGCGAATGCGATGGATCAGCCAGCACATGTATTGACTGGCACACCGCCTTCGCGAGCAAGCCCGCTCCCACATGGGTTCTGTGGTGTTCTGGTTATTTGCGTACGACCAAGTCCAGCACCTCATCCCGATCCTTGATCTTCTGCAACACAATCTCCGAGCGAATATCCATCACCCCGGCCGTGCGGTTCAGGTGGTTCACGATAAAGTCCGAAAAGTGCTTGAGGTTGCGTGCCTGCACCCGCAACACATAGTTGCTGGCCCCGGTAATCACATACGCACTGGCCACCTCCGGCCAGCCTTGCACCTTCTTGATAAACGTTTCATGCCAATCCTCTACATCCTGGCGTAATGACAGGTGGACGATGGCCTCCAGCTCGATTCCCAACTGTTCGGCATTCAACACCGCGCGGTAGCCGCTGATGATTCCCTCGCTCTCCAGCAGGCGCAAACGACGCAGGCAGGCGGAGGGCGACAGGGCGACTTTTTCCGCCAGTTCCTGGTTGCTGATACGGCCATCCTGTTGCAAAAAATGCAGGAGGCGCAGGTCGGTGGCGTCAAGAATCATGCTTAGAATAAATCCGCGTGTTTTGGAGTTAAATTCGAATTTCCTACAGCTTAATTAGCCTGTTGCCCGTCACTTTGCACGAAAATTCTCTAAAGTTTCGTTCATTATTTTGTCCATCGTCACTTATAAGAATCAGGACAGACCATGACCACTCGAAGCCACTGCCAAGCCCTCGACGCCCAGGACCCGTTGGCGCCACTGCGTCGCCAGTTCGCCTTGCCCGAGGGCGTCATCTACCTCGACGGCAACTCCCTCGGTGCGCGTCCGGTGGCGGCTTTGGCGCGGGCGCAGGCGGTGATTGCAGAGGAGTGGGGCAATGGCCTGATTCGCAGTTGGAACAGCGCCGGCTGGGCGGCGTTGTCCCAGCGCCTGGGTGACCGCCTGGCGCCTCTGATCGGTGCACGCGACGGCGAAGTGGTGATTACGGATACCACGTCCATCAACCTGTTCAAGGTGCTCAGCGCCGCATTGAGCGTGCAGCGCCAACGCGCGCCTGCGCGCAAGGTGATCGTCAGCGAGGCGAGCAATTTTCCCACCGACCTGTACATCGCCGAAGGCCTGGCCGAGCTGTTGCAACAGGGTTATTCCCTGCGATTGGTCAACAGCCCGGACGAGCTGCCGCAGGCTATCGACCAGGACGTCGCGGTGGTGATGCTCACCCACGTCAACTACAAGACCGGCTACATGTACGACATGCAGGCGCTCACTGCGTTGAGCCACGAGTGCGGCGCGCTGAGCATCTGGGACCTGGCCCATTCGGCCGGGGCGGTGCCCGTCGACCTGCATAAGGCCGGTACCGATTACGCGATTGGCTGCACCTACAAATACCTCAATGGCGGGCCGGGCTCACAGGCATTTGTGTGGGTCAACCCGGCGTTGGTGGACGTGGTGCGCCAGCCGTTGTCGGGCTGGTTTGGGCATACCCGGCAGTTCGCCATGGAAGCTCAATATGCCCCGAGCAGCGGCATCGCGCGTTACCTGTGCGGTACGCAGCCGATCACCTCGCTGGCCATGGTCGAATGCGGCCTGGAGATTTTTGCCCAGACCGACATGGCCAGCCTGCGCACCAAATCCCTGGCGCTGACTGACCTGTTTATTGCATGGGTGGAAGCCCGTTGCGCCGCCCACGGCCTGGTGCTGATCACCCCGCGTGAGCACGCCAAACGCGGTAGCCATGTGAGCTTCGAACACCCTGAAGGTTACGCAGTCATTCAAGCCCTGATCGCCCGTGGCGTGATCGGCGATTACCGCGAGCCGCGCATCATGCGCTTTGGTTTCACCCCGCTGTACACAAGCTTTACCGAGGTGTGGGATGCGGTGGAAATCCTCGGCGACATTCTCGACAACCACACCTGGGACCAGCCGCAATTCAAAGTGCGCAACAGCGTCACCTAAGAACACTGCAAGACCAATGTGGGAGCGGGCTTGCTCGCGAAAGCGGTGTATCAGAAACATATTCTGTAACTGACCCACCGCCTTCGCGAGCAAGCCCGCTCCCACAGTGGATCTGTGTCTATATCCAAACCGTGCAATCACAATAATAAAGGGGCACACCACGTGACCACGCCAGACAACGGCTTTGCAGAGATCACCCATCGCGAACTGGGCCTGAGGCGCCAGCTCACTTCCGGCCAGATGAGCATGATCGCCATCGGTGGCGCCATCGGCACCGGGCTGTTCATGGGCAGCGCCTATGCCATCGGCTATGCCGGGCCCAGCGTGCTGGTGAGCTACGCCATCGGCGCGTTGATCACTTTGCTGCTGATGGGCTGCCTGGCGGAGATGACCGTGGCGCATTCCACCTCAGGCTCCTTTGGCGCCTATGCCGAGTTCTATATCAGCCCGCTGGCCGGTTTCCTGGTGCGTTATGCCTACTGGGCGGCGATTGTGCTGGCGGTGGGCGCCGAGGTCACGGCGGTGGCGATGTACATGAAGTACTGGTTCGCCAACGTGCCGGAGTGGGTCTGGATCGTGTCGTTTTCCAGCGTGCTGGTCCTGCTCAATGCGATCAGCGTGAAGACCTTCGGTAATTTTGAATACTGGTTCTCGACCATCAAGATCAGCGCCATTGTCGGCTTTATCATCCTGGCGGTTTACGTGGTGTTCGGCTCCGGCAACCCGCAATACGGGGTGCAGAACTACACGGCCCACGGCGGCTTTTTCCCGCATGGCTTGAGCAGCATGTGGATCGCCGTGATCGTGTCGATCTTCAGCTACCTGAGCGTGGAGATGATCGCCGTGGCCGCCGGTGAAGCTGCCGACCCGGAACAGGCAGTGAAGAAAGCCTTTCGCGCGACCATCGTGCGCCTCGTGGTGTTCTACCTGCTGACCCTGGCGCTGATGTTGGCCATCGTGCCGTGGAACCAGTCCGGCCAGACCCAGAGCCCGTTCGTTACGGTGATGCAGACCATCGGTATTCCCGGTGCCACCGGGGTGATGAATTTCGTGATTCTGATTGCGGCGCTGTCGGCGATGAACAGCCAGCTCTATATCACCACGCGCATGATGTTCAGCCTGTCCCGCGCCGGGTTTGCGCCTGCGTCCATGGGCGCCTTGAGCAAGAGCGGGATTCCGCTGAATGCGTTGCTGCTCTCCAGTTCAGGCATTGCCCTGGCGACCTTACTTAACGTGGTGTACCCGGAAAGTTCGTTCACCTTGATGATGGCGATCTCGATGTTTGGCGCGATCTTCACCTGGTTCATGATCTTCCTCACACACCTGTTTTTCCGTCGCTATCGCAAGCGTCACGGCGGGGCAAAGCTGTCGTTTCAACTGCGTCTGTTTCCCTACAGCACATTGCTGGGCCTGGTGCTGATGGGCGCGGTGATGATCACCACGTATTTCACCGAGGCGTTCAAAATGACCCTGGTGTTCGGCGTGCCGTTCCTGCTGATTCTGTCGGCGGTGTATTACGGGTTTTTCCGCAAGGGCAGGGCCAAGGCGTCGAACAAGGCCTTGGCATAACCGGGCAATTGTTCGAACGAACGCGCGCATAACAGCAGCTTGCGCCGGGCCCACTCTTCTTGCAGAGGCTGGGCCTTGATCGAGCGCTCCCGTGGCCAGCGCTCCAATGCCGCTTGGGGCACAATCCCCAGGCCCGCGCCCCGGGCGACCATGCGAATGACCCCATCAAAGCCATCGGCGCGAATGCGTGTTTGCAGGCGAAAGCCGCTGTGCAGCGCCTGTTCTTCCAGGTACACCGCCAGCGCACTGTTGGCGGCCAGGCCTACATAGTCGTGTTGCAGGCTGTCGATAAAACTCACCGAGCCCGTCGCCAGCGGATGCTCCAGGGGCATGATCAGCACCAGCGGGTCGTCGCGAAAGGGTGCGGTCTGCAAGCCGTGGGTGTCCACGGCGTCGGAAATAACCCCCAAGTCCGCCGTGCCTTGGCGCAAGGCATGGGTGATGCGCAGGCTCGGCAGTTCCTGCAGGTCGATCTCAAGGTTGGGGTGCTCGCACAAAAAATCCGCGAGCAGTTCCGGCAGGTATTCGCTGAGGGCGGTGGTGTTGCACAGCAGGCGCACCTGGCCTTTGACGCCATTGGCGTATTCCGCCAGTTCCTGTTGCAGGTGCTCGGCTTGTTGCAGCAGCAAGCGCGCGTGCCGGGCCAGCGCGTTGCCGGCGGCGGTCGGTGTAACGCCACGGCGGCCGCGTTCGAGCAACTCAATGCCCAATGACGCCTCCATCGCGCGAATGCGTGCGCTGGCTGCGGCCAGGGATAAATGGCTGCGGCTGGCGCCTGCGGTGATGTTGCCGGTGTCGAGGGTGTGCAGGTAGAGGCGCAGGTCGATCAGGTCAAAGTGCATGGCTGGAAATTTCCTTTGGCTGGGCTGGCCCCATCGCGGGCAAGCCCACATTTTGATGTGTGAATACAGTGGATGTGGGCGCTGGCTTGCCGGCGATGGCTATCTAAGCCTCACGCAAAACAAGAGGCTGCCTCAGTATATGGCGAATTTCAGAGCCCATTGAAAAGCCCCACAATCGGCCCATGTCTACTTTCCTCGCGTTCTACCAAAACCTCGGCCAGGCCTTGACACTGCTGGTGGTTGGCACCTTCCTGCTGGCCGGCACGGTCAAAGGCATCATCGGCCTGGGCCTGCCCACGGTCGCCATGGGCATGCTCGGCCTGGCTATGCTCCCGGCGCAGGCTGCCGCGTTGCTGATCATTCCTTCAACGCTGACAAACCTCTGGCAACTCGCATTCGGTGGCCACCTGAGCGCATTGCTCAAACGCCTGTGGCCGATGCTGTTGCTGATTTTTCTTGGCACTGGGCTCGGCACCTTGTGGCTGGGCATGGACGGCGGGCATTGGGTGGTGCGCGCGTTGGGCGGCGCCTTGCTGGTGTACGCACTGAGCGGGCTGTTGTTGCCCACGCTCAAGGTGAAGCTTGAAGCCGAGCGCTGGCTGGGCCCGGTGTGCGGGCTGATCACTGGCATCATCACTTCGGCCACGGGTGTGTTCGTGATTCCAGCCGTGCCGTACCTGCAAGCCTTGGGCTTGAACCGCGATCAGTTGGTACAGGCCTTGGGGCTGTCGTTCACCGTTTCTACACTGGCGCTGGCCGCAGGGTTAGCCTGGCGCGGCACCTTGGGCGGCGGCGAAATAAACGCCTCGCTGCTGGCGCTGGTGCCCGCACTATTGGGTATGTGGCTGGGCCAGGCGCTGCGCCGGCGCATCAGCGCGGTGCTGTTCAAACGCGTATTTTTTATCGGCATGGCCCTATTGGGCGGTCATCTATTGATCAGTGGGTAAGTCAAAAGTGCTGGTGCAATTCGTGCGTTTTGGTCAAATGTATTTTGCGGCGCCGCTGCTTATTCCGAGGGTTCAATGTCGATAGCCTGCCGGCAGACATTTTTAACCCTCTGGATTCCCCCCCTATGAAAAAAGTCCTCCTGCTGAACGGCGGCAAGAAATTCGCCCACTCCGAAGGCCGTTATAACGCCACTTTGCATGAAGCCGCCGTCGCCGTTCTCGACCGTGGTGGCCTCGACGTCAAAGTCACCCATATCGACGAAGGCTACGACGTGGCCGAAGAGGTCGCCAAGTTCCTTTGGGCCGACGTGATCATCTACCAGATGCCCGGCTGGTGGATGGGCGCGCCGTGGATCGTCAAGAAGTACCTCGACGAAGTCTTCACCGAAGGCCACGGCAGCTTGTACGCCAGCGACGGCCGGACTCGTTCCGATGCCTCGCAGAAATACGGCAGCGGCGGCCTGATCCAGGGCAAACAGTACATGCTGTCGCTGACCTGGAACGCGCCGCAGCAAGCCTTCGACGACCCGACTGACTTCTTCGAAGCCAAGGGCGTAAACGCCGTGTACTTCCCGTTCCACAAGGCCAATGAGTTTCTCGGCATGACTGGCCTGCCGACCTTCCTTTGTGTGGACGTGATGAAACGCCCGGCCATTGAGGTCGACGTGGTGCGCTACGAGCAGCACCTGGCGCAGGTGTTCGACCTGTCGGTGTAAGCTGCGATTAACCGATAAAGAGGACAGCCTGTGAAAGCCCGATCCGATGAGCTACAGATCTTCGTCAGCGTGATTGAGTGCGGCTCGATTTCCGCAGCGGCGGAGCAGGTCGGGCAGACGCCGTCGGCGGTCAGCCGCACCTTGTCGCGCCTGGAAGCCAAGCTCGACACCACGCTGATCAACCGCACCACCCGGCGCATGGACCTGACCGAGGAGGGCAAGTACTTCTTCGAGCAGGCCAAGGTGATTCTGGCGCAGATGGATGACCTGGAAGAACGCCTGTCGTCACGCCAGAAAAAACCGGCGGGGCGCTTGCGCATCAATGCCGCCGTGCCGTTCATGCTGCATGGAATCGTGCCGTACATCGCTGAGTTTCGCCGTTTGTACCCGGATATCCAGCTGGAGCTGAACAGCGATGACCTGATCATCGACCTGCTGGAGCAGAGCACCGACATTGCCATTCGCATCGGTGTCCTCGCCGATTCCACCTTGCATGCACGCGCCCTTGGCTGCACACCGCTGCATATCCTGGCCAGCCCCGAATACCTCAAGCAATACGGCACGCCCAGCACGGTCGCGGAGTTGGCGGATCACACGTTGATGGGGTTCACGCAGACAGAAACGCTCAACCATTGGCCATTGCGGCACGTGGAGGGCGATCGGTGGCTGATCCAGCCCGGCATTGCTGCGTCCAGCGGCGAGACCCTGCGCCAGTTGGCGTTGGAAGGGCAGGGCATTTGCTGCCTGTCGAACTTCATGACGGTTGAAGATATCAACGCCGGGCGCCTGGTGCCGGTGCTGGAGGCGTTCAACAGTGGCTATCGCCAGCCGATTCACGCGGTGTTCTACCGCAACTCGCAGTTGGCGTTGCGCATTCAGTGCTTCCTGGACTTCATTCAGGCCAAGCTGGCGCGGTATGCCTACTGATTCGTGACCTGCGCGCAAGATTGAATTGGGCAACAGGGTCTTATTCGACACGGATGGACCCTTGATACTGGGATCATCACTTACCCAGTCAGGAGCACTCTCCATGAACGTATTCATTACCGGCGCCGCAGGTTTTATCGGTGGCTCCATCGCCACCGGCCTGGTCAACGGCGGGCACCACGTCACCGGCCTGGTGCGCAGCGCCGAACAAGCCGCTGAAATGACCGGCCTGGGTATTACCCCAGTGATCGGCACCCTTGACGACGCCGCGGTGTTGACCGAGCAAGCGCAGAAAGCCGATGCGGTGATCAACGCCGCGAGCAGCGATCATCGTGCTGCCGTGGAAACCTTACTGGCCGCCTTGAAAGGCTCGAACAAGCCGTTCCTGCACACCAGCGGTTCGAGCATCGTCGGTGATGCGTCGGGCGGCAAAGCCAGCGATGTCATCTACGTTGAAGACAACCTGCCGGAGCCGACCGTCGACAAGGCCGCGCGCGTGGCCATCGACAACCTGATCCTGGCGGCCGCCAAGAGCGGCGTGAATTCGGCGGTGATTTGCAACACCCTGATCTATGGCCACAGCCTGGGTGTGAAGCGTGACAGCGTGCAATTGCCGCGACTGCTCAAGCAGGCGCGCAAGAGCGGCGTGGTGCGCCATGTGGGTACCGGGCAGAACATCTGGTCCAACGTGCACATTGAAGACGTGGTTGCGCTCTACCTTCTGGCGCTGACGAAAAACATTCCGGGCACGTTCTACTTTGTGGAAAGCGGCGAGGCGTCGTTTATAGACATGACCACCGCCATTGCTCAAGCGCTGCACCTGGGCGCGCCGCAGGATTGGCCGTTGGCTGACGCGGAAGCCGAATGGGGCTATGAAATGGCCAACTACGGCCTGGGTTCCAATAGCCGGGTACGGGGCAAGCATGCCCGTGAGCTGCTGGGCTGGGCGCCGAAGCGTACGTCGGTGGTGGAGTGGATTCGCAACGAAATGGTGTGATGTTCGCTTGAAACTGGGGCGCCCCTATCGCGAGCAAGCCCGCTCCCACATTTGACCCGGTGCGCCTGGAGCGACGCGGTCTAGTGTGGGAGCGGGCTTGCTCGCGATAGGGGCCACTCGGTCTACCGGGCTCACCCAACACTGGCCCCCCTCCGCTCAATTCCGTACCATCCCCCGCCTAATTCCCCGCAACGCCCTGGTACCTCATGAACCTCACCCGTCTGCGCGCCGATGCCCTGGCCGGCCTCACCACGTCTTTTGCGCTGCTGCCCGAATGCATCGCCTTTGCGTTGGTCGCTCACCTCAACCCGTTGATGGGGCTCTACGGCGCCTTCATCATTTGCACCCTCACTGCGTTATTCGGCGGCCGTCCTGGCATGGTCTCGGGCGCGGCAGGTTCAATGGCAGTGGTGATCGTCGCGCTGGTGGTGCAGCACGGCGTGGAGTATTTGCTGGCGACGGTGTTGTTGGGCGGTCTGATCATGGTCGCGTTCGGCCTGTTGCGCCTGGGCAAGTTGGTGCGCATGGTGCCGCACTCGGTGATGCTCGGTTTCGTCAACGGCCTGGCGATCATTATCGCGCTGGCGCAACTGGAGCATTTCAAGAGCGGTGAACGCTGGCTCAGCGGCACGCCGTTGTATGTGATGACGGGCCTGGTTGTGCTGACCATGGCGATTGTCTACCTGCTGCCACGCCTGACCCGCGCCGTGCCACCCGCGCTGGTGGCGATCCTCGGGGTCGGTCTGGCGGTGTACCTGCTCGGCCTGCCGACCCGTACCCTCGGCGACATGGCTCACATTGCCGGTGGCCTGCCAACCTTTGCGTTGCCGCAGATTCCCTGGACCCTGGAAACCCTCACGATCATCGCGCCCTACGCGTTCCTGATGGCCATGGTGGGCCTGCTGGAAACCCTGCTCACCCTCAACCTCACCGACGAGATCACCGAGACCCGTGGCTACCCCGACCGCGAAAGTGTGGCCCTGGGCGCGGCGAATATGGTCTCTGGCCTGTTCGGCGGCATGGGCGGTTGCGCGATGATCGGGCAAACCGTGATCAACCTCAGCTCCGGCGGGCGCGGGCGCTTCTCCGGGGTATTTGCCGGGGTGATGATCCTGTTGTTCATTCTGTTTCTGTCGCCGCTGATTGAGCGAATCCCGCTGGCGGCGCTGGTGGGGGTGATGTTTGTGGTGTCCCAGCAGACCTTCGCCTGGGCGTCGCTGCGGGTGATCAACAAGGTGCCGTTCAACGACGTGCTGGTGATTCTCGCGGTGACGGTGATTACCGTGTTTACCGACCTGGCCACGGCCGTACTGTGCGGCATTGTGATTGCGGCGCTGAACTTTGCCTGGCAACAGGCGCGTGAGCTGTATGCCGATGAACACCTGGAAGCCGACGGCAGCAAACTCTATCGCCTGCACGGCACGCTGTTTTTTGCGTCAACTACACCGTTCTTGAACCGGTTCGACCCGGCCAATGACCCGGCCGAGGTGACGCTGGATTGCCGTCACCTAAGCTTTGTCGACTACTCGGCGATTGCCGCGCTGATGACCCTGCGTGAGCGTTACAGCAAGGCCGGCAAACATCTGCGTGTGCTGCATTTGTCGGAGCGCTGCAAGAAGCTGCTCAAGCGCGCGAAGGTTCATCACGACTGATCGGGCTGAGTCCCAGCGAGTCCGTGTCATCGTTAAAGAATATCGCGAGCAAGCCCGCTCCCACCGGGGTCACGGCCCGACCAGGTCTTCGAGTTCCTGGGCGCGGGTCTGCGTCATGTCCAGCAGGCAGCCGGAGCCATTGACCTGGTCGATGGTGCCGCCGGTGGCACTGCCTGCGAAGCCGCAATTGGCGTCGCGGTATTTGATCCACAGGCGCTGAACATCCTGCAATTGCTGCTTGCGCGCACCTTCCTGGGCGGCGAGGGCGGTTTTGTAGGCCTTGTTCAGGCGCTCGTCCTGCACTTTGGCTTCCTTGGCGTTGCAATTGACCATGTCGGCAGTGGTGTTGGCGCCGTCCATGCATTTCTTCAAGGCAGCGTTGTCGGCGGCCGAGGCGTTGCCGCACAGGGCCAGCAGCAGCGCGCTGGCGGCGAAGGGAACAAGCAGGGTCTTGCGATTCATTGGGGGGATTCCTGATCGTAGTTGAGGCCGCAATCTGAGACTCGGCCCTGGCCATTGAGTTTCTGCGCCGCACAAAACTTCATGTAAGAACGCCCTACGAATTTTCATGCGCCGGCGTAGGGCATATCCCCAAGCGACAGCGCTTATCTGTGGGCGAAAATTACTTTCATAAAAATTGAAAATACTCCTCGGTAATGATTTATGAGTTTCACAACCAATTCGACGTGACCCTTTCCGAGGAGTACCGCATGGCCGCACCACTGGGCTTGGGGCTGCTGGCATACGCTGCCATCGCCATCATTGCATTGATCGTGCTGATTGCACGTTACCGACTCAACCCGTTTATCGTCATCACCCTGGTGTCTATCGGCCTGGCGCTGATGGCCGGGATGCCCGCCGATACCATCATGGGCTCGTATGAGGCGGGTGTCGGCAAGACGCTGGGGCATATCGCCCTGGTGGTAGCGTTGGGCACCATGCTCGGCAAAATGATGGCCGAATCCGGTGGCGCCGAGCAGGTAGCGCGCACCTTGATCAACCGTTTCGGCGAGCGCAATGCGCATTGGGCGATGGTGTGTATCGCTTTCCTGGTGGGGCTGCCGCTGTTTTTCGAGGTCGGTTTTGTGTTGCTGGTGCCGATCGCCTTTACCGTGGCGCGGCGTGTGGGCGTGTCGATCCTGATGGTCGGCTTGCCGATGGTCGCCGGTTTGTCGGTGGTGCATGCACTGGTGCCACCGCACCCGGCGGCGATGATGGCGGTGCTGGCGTATAACGCGTCAGTGGGGCAGACCGTGCTGTATGCGATCTTGATTGGTATTCCTACGGCAATCATCGCCGGTCCGCTGTACGCCAAGTTCATCGTGCCGCGCATTCACCTCCCGGCGGAGAACCCGCTGGAGCGTCAGTTCATCGAGCGTGAGCCGCGTACCCGTTTGCCGAGCTTTACGCTGACCATGGGCACCATCCTGTTGCCGGTGGTGCTGATGATGATCGGCGGCTGGGCCAACGTGATTTCTACACCGGGGACCGGTTTTAATCAGTTCCTGCTGTTTATCGGCAACTCGGTGATCGCGCTGCTGGTGGCGACCTTGGTGAGCTTCTGGACCTTGGGGCTGGCCCAGGGCTTTAACCGTGAAGCGATCCTCAAGTTCACCAATGAATGCCTGGCGCCGACGGCCAGTATTACCTTACTGGTCGGCGCGGGCGGCGGTTTGAACCGCATTCTGGTGGACGCGGGCGTGACCAATGAGATCCTCGGCTTGGCCCATGCTTTCCATTTGTCGCCACTGGTGATGGGTTGGTTGTTCGCCGCGCTGATGCGGATCGCCACGGGCTCGGCCACCGTGGCCATGACGACGGCGTCCGGTGTGGTCGCGCCCGTTGCCATGGGCCTGGGTTATCCACACCCCGAATTGCTGGTGCTGGCCACTGGGGCGGGTTCGGTGATCTTTTCCCACGTCAACGACGGCGGCTTCTGGCTGATCAAGGAATACTTCAATATGACAGTGATCCAGACCTTCAAGACCTGGACCGTGCTGGAGACCCTGATTTCGGTGGTCGCCTTCGGTCTGACTTACGGTCTGTCCTGCATCCTGTAATTCGGAGACCTCATGGACATCCTCTACCAGATTCGTGCTCGCCAGGATTCCTTCAGCGCCGGCGAAGGGCGTATCGCCAGGCTGATGCTCGATGACGTGGGCTTTGCCGCGTCGGCCAGCCTGGAAGAGTTGTCGCAACGGGCCGAGGTCAGCACGGCGACCTTGTCGAGGTTTGCGCGCAGTGTGGGTTGCCGCGATCTGCGGGATTTGCGCCTGCAACTGGCGCAGGCCAGCGGGGTGGGTAGCCGGTTTCTGGACCCGGCAGGGTTGCCGGAACAGTCGGCGTTTCATCGGCAGATTCTCGGCGATGTCGAAGCGACGTTGCGCCAGCATTTGTCAGGCTTTAACCAGGCGAGTTTTGTCGATGCAGTCAGCCTGTTGGGCAAGGCGCGGATGATCCACGCCTTCGGCATGGGCGGCCCGTCGAGCCTGTGCAGTGAGGAACTGCAGGTGCGACTGGTGCGTCTGGGTTACCCGATTGCCGCTTGCCGCGACCCGGTGATGATGCGTGTCACGGCCGCGACGTTGGGCCCTGAACATGCCTTGATCGTTTGCTCGCTCTCCGGCCTCACTCCCGAATTGTTGGACGTGGTGAGGCTGGCGCGCAACTACGACACGCCCATCGTTGCCATCACGCTGGCCGACTCACCGCTGGCCCAGTTGGCAGACGTGTTGTTGCCATTGCAGCCGGCCGAAACCAGTTTTATCTACAAGCCGACCGCAGCGCGCTACGGCATGCTGTTGGCCATCGACTTGCTCGCCACCGAGCTGGCGCTGGCCATGCCGGACGACAACCAGGAACGCCTGCGCCGGATCAAGCTGGCCCTGGACGATTATCGCGGCGGCCCCGATAGCCTGCCGCTTGGAGATTGATATGAAGTACGACACGCTGATTCGCCAGGCGCTGATCATAGATGGCAGCAACTCCCCGGGCTATGTCGCTGATGTAGGTGTGCGGGCAGGGCGGATCGAAACGATTGGCGACCTGTCGACCGCGCAGGCTGAGCACGAAATCGATGCGAATGGCCGTGTGTTGGCGCCGGGCTTTATCGACGTGCACACCCACGATGACACGGTGGTGATCCGTCACCCGCAGATGTTGCCCAAGCTCAGCCAGGGTGTGACCACGGTGATTGTCGGCAACTGTGGCATCAGCGCGTCGCCGGTCAATTTACGCAGCGACCCGCCGGACCCGATGAACCTCTTGGGGGCGCGTGAAGCGTTCGTTTATCCGCGCTTTGCCGATTACCGTGCTGCCGTGGAAAGCGCGCATCCGGCGGTGAACGTTGCCGCGCTGATCGGCCATACGGCCCTGCGCAGCAACCATATGGACGACCTGCACCGCACCGCCACGCCCGACGAAATCGCCGCCATGCGCACGCAATTGCAGGAAAGCCTGGAGGCGGGTGCCCTTGGTTTATCCACAGGTCTGGCCTACGCCAGCGCATTCAATGCCGAGACCGATGAGGTGCTGCAACTCAGTGAAGAACTGACGGCCTTCGGTGCGGTGTACACCACCCATTTGCGCAGCGAATTCGAACCGGTGCTGGAGGCGATGAACGAGGCGTTTCTCATCGGCCGACATGCCAAGGTGCCGGTGATTATTTCCCACCTCAAATGTGCGGGGGCGGGTAACTGGGGGCGTAGTCCGCAGTTGTTGGCGTCGCTGGAAGCCGCAGCGAAAACCCACCCGGTGGGGTGTGATTGTTATCCCTATGCGGCCAGCTCTTCGACGCTGGATCTCAAGCAGGTCACCGATGCCTTTCGTATCACCATCACCTGGTCCACACCGCACCCTGAAGTGGGTGGGCGCGACTTGCAGGCTATCGCCGCCGAATGGGACGTTTCGCTGATGGACGCAGCACGCCGTCTGCAACCGGCGGGGGCGGTGTACTACGGGATGGATGAAGCGGATGTGCGACGTATCCTGGCGCATCCGCTGTCGATGGTGGGGTCTGACGGGCTGCCTGAAGACCCGTTTCCTCACCCGCGTTTGTGGGGCGCGTTTCCCCGGGTGCTGGGGCATTTCAGCCGCGACGTTGGGCTGTTCCCGTTGCACACGGCGGTGCACAAGATGACGGGGTTGTCGGCAGCGCGTTTTGGTTTGGCTGAGCGGGGCGAAATTCGTCAAGGCTACTGGGCCGACCTGGTGTTGTTCGACCCGTTGCGGGTGCGTGATGTAGCGGATTTCAAAGCGCCGCAACGCGCGGCTGAGGGCATTGATGGTGTGTGGATCAACGGGGTGTTGAGCTACATCGATGGCCAGGCCAATGGTCAGCGACCTGGGCGGTTTCTGGCGCGTAATGGGGATTTGCGCGGTGGTTTTTCGTCTCTATAGTGGGGCGCTCTCTTACACGGAGTTGTTGCCATGCACTTAGGAAAGGTCACCCCCATCTTGCGTATTTTCGACGAGGCCAAGGCGTTGGAATTCTACGTCGAGTTCCTCGGGTTCAAGGTCGACTGGCAGCATCGTTTTGAGGCGAATTTTCCGTTGTATCTGCAGGTGTCGCTGGGGGAATGCGTGCTGCATTTGTCCGAGCATCATGGCGATGCTTCGCCGGGGGCGGCGGTGCGGATTCAGGCGCACGGGGTGGACGCGTATCAGCAGCAGTTGTTGGCCAAGGATTACCGGTATGCCAAGCCTGGGGTTGAGGAAACGCCTTGGGGCTCGCGGGAGATGAGCATCAGCGATCCGTTTGGCAATCGGCTGGTGTTTGTTGAGGAAGGCGACGGCTGATTGGCAAATCGCAGGCAATAAAAAACCGCCTTAGTAGGGCGGTTTTTTATTGCGAACCCAGTTTGTGGCTGGGGTTGCTATCTCATTGGAAGCAATGATGTGCAACACGGATACTACTGCCGGTTATTGCATCAGGCAAGACTTGACGACGGTCGGTGCTTTTCATTTTGTATGCACAATTAGCAGTAAAGTTTGGCAATGAATTTGCTGATCTTGAAGTAGGTTTTATCATCGCTCGTCACACCTTTTGCCGGGATGTTGGTTAGTATCAGCTCCGTTCCAAGTGCGTCGTTTTGTAGGTGGCTGGGTACGCGCGCAGAATAATGGACCGAACGCCACGGGCTAGTAATCCGTGCCGGATTCATGCGGGAGGAACCAAAGCCCGGCCGCCTCAGAGGAAGCAGTGATGTGCATCCCAAGGCTCACGTGTTCCGGTAAGTGCGCTGGAGGTAAGGCCCAACTCAGGGAGGGCCGAGTATGTCTAAGTTTGCACGACGTACGTGGAACCTCGTAGTGAATGCCTTGCGTGTCTATCACGTGTGGACATTCCTGCGGGACAGCTTTGATGACCTGTAAGGTCTGAGAAGTGGAGCCGCCTCGGCTTAAGTCGAGGCGGCTTTTTTGGTTTTTTAAACCCGGAAGTGGCTGACCATCTGCTGCAACTGGCTGCCCAAACGCGCCAGTTCCACGCTCGACTTGGCCGTCTCGTCACTCGCGGTGGCGGTCTGCTCCGACACATCCCGCACGTTGACGATGCTGCGGCTGATTTCTTCGGCCACGGCACTTTGCTGTTCCGCCGCCGCTGCAATCTGCTGGTTCATCGACTGGATGTTCGACACCGTACGGGTGATGTTTTCCAGCGATACGCCGGCCTTACGGGTCAGCTCGACGCTGCTGTCGGTGAGGCTGCGGCTGTTGTTCATCACAGTGGCCACTTGCTGGGTGCCGTTCTGCAAGCCGGCGACCAGGCCTTCGATTTCTTCGGTGGATTTTTGGGTACGCTGGGCCAGGCCGCGTACTTCGTCGGCAACCACGGCAAACCCACGACCGGCTTCACCGGCACGCGCCGCTTCAATCGCTGCGTTGAGCGCCAGCAGGTTGGTCTGCTCGGCTACGGCCTTGATCACGTCCATCACGCTGCCGATCTTGTTGCTCTCTTGTTGCAGGTGCGTCATGGCGTCGGTAGAGCGCGCCACTTCGGCGGCCAGGCGCTCGATCTGGGCGATGGCCTCGGCCACCACTTTGTCACCTGCGCGGGCTTGACCGTCAGCGTCGGCAGCGGCCAGGGACGCCTGCTCGGCGTTGCGCGCAACTTCTTGCACGGTAGCAGTCATTTCATGCATCGCTGTGGCGACTTGATCCGTCTCGATCTTCTGGCTGTTGACGCCGGCACTGGTCTGCTCGGTAACGGCTGACAGTTCTTCGGCGGCGCTGGCGATCTGAGTCACGCCGTCGCGAATACCGCTGATCAATTCACGCAGGGTGGTGCCCATACGCTGGATGCCTTGCTGCAGCACACCCAGTTCATCGCGACGGGTCACCTGGATGTTGTGGCTCAGGTCACCGGAGGCGATGCGTTCCACCACGGCCAGGGTTTCCTGGATCGGGCGCGTGATCTGGCGGGTAATCACCAGTGCAGCAATGATGCCGACCAGCAGGGCGAGCAATGTGCTGATCAACTGCAGACTGCGGGCCTGGGCGCTTTCGGCGTCGCGGCGATCAAGCTGAATGTCATACAGCTTGTCGCTGATGGTGACGATATCGGCGCCTTGTGTGGTCATTTCGGCACGGGCGCTGACGATGTTGGCGTTGGCTGCCTTGTAGCTCTGCACAGCGCTGCGATAGGCACCCAGCGCGGTTTCCAGCGAGGTCAATGCGCTTTGTTGGCTGGTGCCGAACGCGGCGTTGAGGCCTTTCAAGCCACCGATGGCTTTCTCGATTTGCGCAGCGGCGCGGGCTTCGGTCTCTGCGTTGACCGTGTTGGTGTAACCGCGCACTTCATAGCGGGCCAGCTGGAATTCTTCCTTGGCGTGGGTGATGGCCTGGTATTGGGTGTAGCGCTCCGGGCTGTCGGGCATCTGCTGCACGCTGGTGTCCAGTGCGTCGATCTGGGTGTTGGCAATATCAGCCTTATCGCCCATGACCTGGCGCGCGGCGTTGCCGTTACGGTAGGCCTCACGCATTTTGTTCAGCGACTGCTGGTAGGCGGTGATGACGGCTTTTTGCTCAGTGAGCAGCTTGAGGTTTTCCGGGCTTTTGAAACTGTCCAGTAGCTTCTGTTGCTGGGCTGCAAAGGCGTCCAGGCTAGTCTGTACGTTCTGTGCCACGGCTTCATCGCCGTTTGCCAGCATGTATTGCAGGCGCACGATACGCAGCTTGGTCAGGGAGGCGTTGAGCTGGGTGATGTCGCTCATCCAGTTGCTACGGTCGATCAGGCTGCCCAGGCTGGTCCAGCCGGTCAGTGCCAGGATCGAGGTGAGGACCAGCACCAGGCCGAAGCCCAGGCCGAGTTTAAGGTTGACGCTGATGTTGCCGAACCAGCTATTCATCGAATGCTCCGCAAGAATGATGTTTGTCTGCTGGGCGGTGTTGTTGTTTGAGCCAGCCAAAGTGTGTAGGGCTGTATCGGCGGCGGGGGATGAATCTGAAATACTTTTCTTACCGGTTCGACGAAGGGTGGCTATCACCGTATGGCAATGCTGACCTGTCGGGTTTGCGGCGCGGGGCAGGGGGCTCATCACGGGCCGGTCTTGTGTGCTAGTCTGCGGGCCCTTTTAGTTTTGGATGGCACGGGAAATCGTGCTGTCCTACAGCGGAGCCTCTTCATGTCCGAAGTTAATCTGTCCACCGACGAAACCCGCGTCAGCTACGGTATCGGCCGTCAGTTGGGCGACCAGCTGCGCGACAACCCGCCACCGGGCGTTAGCATCGACGCCATCCTGGCTGGCCTGACCGACGCTTTCGCAGGCAAGCCAAGCCGCGTTGATCAAGAGCAAATGGCTGCCAGCTTCAAAGTTATCCGCGAAATCATGCAAGCCGAAGCGGCTGCCAAGGCTGAAGCGGCTGCTGGCGCTGGCCTGGCGTTCCTGGCAGAAAACGCCAAGCGTGATGGCATCACTACCCTGGCTTCCGGCCTGCAATTTGAAGTGCTGACCGCCGGTGATGGCGCCAAGCCGACCCGTGAAGACCAAGTGCGTACTCACTACCACGGCACTCTGATCGACGGCACTGTGTTCGACAGCTCCTACGAGCGTGGCCAGCCTGCAGAATTCCCGGTTGGCGGCGTGATCGCCGGTTGGACCGAAGCCCTGCAACTGATGAATGCTGGCAGCAAATGGCGTCTGTACGTGCCGAGCGAACTGGCTTACGGCGCTCAAGGCGTTGGCAGCATCCCGCCGCACAGCGTTCTGGTGTTCGACGTTGAGCTGCTCGACGTTCTGTAATACTCGGTAATGTCGGCCCCGGCTTTGTGTGGGAGCTGGCTAGCCTGCGATGGCATCAACTCGGTAGCCGGTATGACCGAGTCATTGGTATCGTGAGCGAGCCCGGCTCCCCCATAAAGCCGGTGCATATAGGTTTTGCGCGGTGTCTCATGGGTGAAACTTGCCATTGAGCTCCGTGGCCGGGCGCAACGCTCGGGCATAGCAGAACAGAAACAGATTGCGCACCACCTCCTTAAGCACTCCAGGTTCACTGGAACTCAGGCCGCTCACGTCCAGGTCGCCCTGGTCCTGCAGCTCATTGAGCGCTTCTTCTTCCAGCACGGCACAGACTTCACCGGTTTCCCGATGCAGGATCCGCAGGTAAGGGTGTGGTCGGTCCAGCCAGGCATCTATCAAATAAGTCATGGTCATTCTCCTTGAGGGATTCAATGAGAATAATTCTTATTAGCAGAATAGCAAGTGCCTATTGGCGATTTGCTGATTTTTCTGTGGGGATAGTGCGTTCGATCAACGGGGAGGGCGAAACGCCATCCCGCGGCGGGCGCGGGATGGATGCAGCAGATTCAGACTTTGCGGACGAACTCTGACTTGAGTTTCATCGGGCCGATACCGTCGATCTTGCAATCGATATCGTGGTCGCCGTCGCACAGGCGGATGTTCTTGACCTTGGTGCCCACTTTGACCACCAGGGAAGTGCCTTTGACCTTGAGGTCCTTGATGACAGTGATGGTGTCGCCGTCTTGCAGGACGTTGCCTACAGAGTCTTTCTTCACGGTTTCATCACCGGCCGCTTCGGCCTCGCCATTGGCGGACCACTCATGGGCGCATTCCGGGCAGATCAGCTGGGCGCCGTCTTCGTAGGTGTATTCGGAATTGCATTTCGGGCAGGGTGGCAACGTGCTCACTAAAGCTCCTTGAAAGTCAGGATGGCTAAAAGTCGCACATTATATAGGGATTTAGAGTGTGGCGGGGGCTTGGATCTAATGGGGGAGCTGGCTTACCGCCATGCTATCCACTCGGTGTGTCTGTTGTTCCGAGTTGACGCTATCGCAGGCAAGCCAGCTCCCACATGAAGCGGAGCAGAATCAGTGAGTACGCGCGACCGCAAACTCACTCAGCTCAACCAGGGCATCCCGGTATTCGCTGGCGGGGAGTGCTTCCAGGCACTGGATGGCACGGGCGACGTAGTCACGCGCCAACTGTGCGGTGTAATCCAGGGAGCCCGAGGCTTCCACGGCAGCGCGAATGCTTTCCAGGTCTTCAATCCCGCCTTTCTGGATCGCTTTGCGCACCAGTGCAGCCTGTTCCGGCGTGCCTTCGCGCATGGTGTAGATCAGCGGCAAGGTCGGCTTGCCCTCGGCCAGGTCGTCCCCGACGTTCTTGCCCAGGGTTTCGGCGTCGCCACGGTAGTCGAGCAGGTCGTCCACCAGTTGGAACGCCACGCCCAGGTGATCGCCAAAGGTGCGCAGGGCTTCGGCCTGTTCGGCAGTGGCGCCACACAGGGCGGCGGCACTGTGGGTGGAGGCTTCGAAAAGCATCGCGGTTTTGCCGCGAATCACTTCCATGTAGGTTTCTTCGGTGGTGCTGGCATCGCGGACCTTCGACAGCTGCAACACTTCGCCTTCGGCGATGATGCGCGTGGCTTGTGAAAGAATCTTCATCACCGGCATCGAGCCCAGCTCGACCATCATTTCGAACGAGCGTGAATACAGGAAGTCGCCTACCAATACGCTAGGGGCATTGCCCCACATGGCATTGGCGGTTTCACGGCCGCGGCGCATGCCCGACATGTCGACCACGTCGTCATGCAGCAGGGTGGCGGTGTGCAGGAATTCGATAGTAGCTGCCAGCAGGCGCAAGTCATCGCCTTCGCGGCCAAGGGCCTTGCCGCACAGCAACACTAATAAAGGACGCAGGCGTTTGCCGCCCGCCGACGTAATGTAGTCGCCAATTTTGGAGACCAGCGGCACTTTAGACGTCAGCTGCTGCTTGATGATGCCGTCGACGGCGCTAAAATCGTCCGCGACCGCGCGGTAGAAAGCTTGGGGTTGCATCAGCGACAGTCGCTCCAGAAGGGTTGCGCGGCATGCTAGGACCCTCACCCCCGGGTGTCAAGGCGCGCCCAATCACTGTGAAAGCTACTGCAGGCTGGGAGCCTTCGGCTCTACGCGCGTAATCCTGCGTCAAAAACAGGCTCGGAATGCTCATTTACAGCCAGTAAACTCCGCTTCCTCGCCTGTTTTTTCCTGGTCTTCCCTTCGCTCGCTACGCTTTCACGGCGATTGGCGGCTACTTGCATCACCCATTTACCTTGCGTACAATCGCGCACCCTGAACTTCCTGGGCAGCACCTGCCTTACGCAATTGCATTCGGGACGTCCATCCCATGCAGCCATGCCAGCCAATACCTCTTCTTATAAAGCGCTGGGTGAGCAGGATTATCGGAGAAATACCATGTCGTACGCAGTAATTGTTACTGGTGGCAAGCAATACAAGGTCGCCCCAGGTGAATACCTGAAGATCGAAAAACTGGAAATCGCTACTGGCGAATCCGTTACCTTTGATCGCGTTCTGTTGGTCGCCAATGGCGATGACGTGAACATCGGCGCTCCAGTTGTTGCTGGCGCTACCGTTGTGGCTGAAGTGATCTCCCAAGGTCGTCACGATAAAGTCCGCATCATCAAGTTCCGTCGTCGTAAGCACCACATGAAGCGTATGGGCCACCGCCAGTGGTACACCGAGATCAAAATCACCGGTATTCAGGCTTAATTTCAGCCTAATTCCTCACTAGGAGAATTGACTCATGGCACACAAAAAAGCTGGTGGTAGTACCCGTAACGGTCGCGACTCAGAAGCCAAACGCCTTGGCGTTAAGATGTATGGCGGCCAGAAAATCATTCCGGGCAACATCATCGTGCGTCAGCGCGGCACCCAATTCCACGCCGGTTACGGTGTTGGCATGGGTAAAGATCACACCCTCTTCGCGAAAATCGAAGGCGTGATCAAGTTTGAAGTAAAAGGCGCGTTCAACCGCCGTTACGTGAGCGTTGTCGCCGCTTAATTGCGCGATCGCTGGAAAAGCCCTGTCTCGCGACGGGGCTTTTTCGTTTGTGGAGTGAGTCTCTTGCAAAGCTGTTTGTAATGGGCTCAGGCGCTGGATTTGCGGTCGTTATTGAGGTCGCTGCGCTCATTTTTGCAAGAGTCTTATGTCTTGGTTTCTTAAGCTCGTCCATGCGACGAGAGGCGTTTTGTTATGAAGTTCGTTGATGAAGTTTCCATCCGAGTAAAAGCAGGCGACGGCGGTAACGGTTGCATGAGTTTCCGTCGCGAAAAATTCATCGAAAACGGTGGCCCCAACGGCGGTGACGGCGGTGACGGCGGTTCCATCTACATGATGGCCGACGAAAACCTCAACACCCTGGTCGACTACCGTTACACCCGGCACTTCGATGCCGAGCGTGGCTCCAACGGCGGCAGCACCGACTGCACCGGTAAAAAGGGCGAAGACCTGGTACTGCGCGTACCGGTCGGCACCACGATCATCGACTCCGCTACCCAGGAAGTGATTGGCGACCTGACCAAGGCCGGCCAGAAGCTGATGGTTGTGCAGGGCGGCTGGCACGGTCTGGGTAACACCCGATTCAAGTCCAGTACCAACCGTGCACCACGCCAGACCACGCCGGGCAAGCCGGGCGAGCAGCGTGACCTGAAACTCGAAATGAAAGTATTGGCCGACGTAGGCCTGCTAGGTCTGCCGAACGCCGGCAAAAGTACCTTCATCCGCTCGGTCTCGGCCGCCAAGCCGAAAGTCGCCGACTACCCGTTCACCACCCTGGTGCCGAACCTGGGTGTGGTCAGCGTCGATCGCTGGAAAAGCTTCGTGGTCGCCGACATTCCTGGCTTGATCGAAGGCGCTTCCGACGGCGCAGGCCTGGGGATTCGCTTCCTCAAGCACTTGTCGCGTACCCGTTTGCTGCTGCACCTCGTCGACATGGCGCCGCTTGATGACACCAGCGCACCGGACGCCGCCGAAGTGATCGTCAGCGAACTGACCAAGTTCAGCCCGGCCCTGGCCGAGCGTGATCGCTGGCTGGTACTGAACAAGTGCGACCAGATCCTGGAAGAAGAGCACGAAGAGCGCGTCAAGGAAATCGTCGATCGCCTGGAGTGGGAAGGTCCGGTCTACGTGATCTCGGCCATCGCCAAAGAAGGTACCGAGCGTCTGTGCCGCGACATCATGCGCTACCTGGAAGACCGCGCCGACCGCTTGGCGGCTGACCCGGTATTCAAGGCCGAACTGGCCGAACTCGATCAGCAGATCGAAGACGAAGCCCGTGCCCAACTGCAGGCCCTGGACGACCAGCGTGCCCTGCGCCGCAGCGGCGTGAAGTCGGTCCATGACATCGGCGACGATGATTGGGACGAAGAAGACGTGGATGATGAAGACGGTCCGGAAATCATTTACGTGCGCGACTGATTCGTTGCAGTAAACTTAAGCGCCGCTCACTCGAGCGGCGTTTTGGTATCTGGGTTTTATGCAGTCAGGAATGTAGTCACGAATAACGTTATGGGCGGCGCTGGGTCGCGCGGCCCTCACTCTAAGGTTGAAGATGATGCGGAGCAAAGTGACAGGTGCGCAGCGCTGGGTCGTAAAGATCGGAAGTGCGCTGTTGACGGCAGATGGCAAAGGTCTGGATCGCGCAGCCATGAGCGTCTGGGTCGAGCAGATGGTGGCCTTGCATGAGGCCGGTGTCGAGTTGGTGCTGGTGTCGTCCGGGGCCGTTGCCGCCGGGATGAGCCGCCTCGGCTGGACCGCGCGACCCAGCGCGATGCACGAACTGCAAGCCGCCGCCGCCATCGGCCAGATGGGCCTGGTGCAAGCCTGGGAGTCCAGCTTCGCCGAGCACGGCCGCCACACGGCGCAGATCCTGCTGACCCACGACGACCTGTCCGACCGCAAGCGCTACCTCAACGCTCGCAGCACCTTGCGCGCGCTCGTGGAGCTCAAGGTGATCCCGGTGATCAACGAGAACGACACCGTGGTCACCGACGAGATCCGTTTTGGTGACAACGACACCCTGGCCGCACTGGTGGCCAACCTGGTGGAGGCTGACCTGCTGGTGATCCTCACCGACCGTGACGGCATGTTCGACGCCGACCCGCGCAACAACCCCGACGCCCAGTTGATCTACGAAGCCCGCGCCGATGACCCGGCGCTGGACGCCGTGGCCGGCAGTGTCGGCGGCGCCCTGGGCCGTGGCGGTATGCAGACCAAGCTGCGTGCAGCGCGCCTGGCTGCGCGTTCCGGCGCCCACACCATCATCGTCGGTGGGCGCCTGGAGCGGGTGCTGGACCGCCTCAAGGCCGGAGAGCGCATCGGTACGCTGCTGTCGCCGGAACGTGGCATGTTGGCGGCGCGCAAGCAGTGGTTGGCCGGTCATCTGCAAACCCGTGGCACGCTGGTGCTGGACGAAGGCGCCGTGTCGGCGTTGTCCCAAGGCAACAAGAGCCTGCTGCCGGTGGGCGTCAAATTGGTGCAGGGCAGCTTCCGCCGTGGTGAGATGGTGGTGTGCGTGGCGCCGGACGGTCGTGAGATCGCCCGTGGCCTGGCCAACTACAGTGCCCTGGAAGCGCAGAAAATAATTGGACAATCGTCTGAAGCGATTGTCGGACTCCTGGGTTACATGGCGGAACCGGAACTGGTGCACCGCGATAACCTGATCCTGGTCTAAACAAAGGAACTACACGATGCGAGTCATGAAGGGTTTGCTCGGCCTGCTGCTGGTCATGCCGCTGCTGGCCAGCGCTGAAGAAATCGGCCAGGTGTCAACGGTATTCAAATTCGTCGGCCCCAACGACCGGATCGTGGTCGAGGCGTTCGATGACCCCAAGGTCGACGGCGTGACCTGCTACCTGTCGCGCGCCAAGACCGGCGGCGTGAAAGGCGGGCTGGGCCTGGCCGAAGACCGCGCCGAAGCCTCGATTGCCTGCCGCCAGGTTGGCCCGATTCATTTCAAGGGCGAGCTCAAGGATGGCGACGAAGTGTTCAAGGAGCGCACCTCGCTGGTGTTCAAGACCATGCAGGTGGTGCGCTTCCTCGACAAGAAGCGCAATACCTTGGTGTATCTGGTCTATAGCGACCGTCTGATCGAAGGCAGCCCGCAGAATGCGGTCACCGCTATTCCAATTTTGCCCTGGCCAACGGCGCAGTAACCGGCGGGCGAGTTTTTCAATCGGCGTCTATGATTGCAGGCTTGCGGTCTGTAATCTCGAACTGCCGCAATGCGAAGAACATGGGATATCTGGAGTTCGTCATGAGTGCTTTCCACGATCTGAAACTCAAAGCTTTAGACGGACAAGACCTGCCGCTGGCGCCCTACAAAGGGCAGGTTGTGCTGGTAGTCAACGTCGCCTCCAAATGTGGCTTGACCCCGCAATACGCGGCGCTGGAAAACCTCTACCAGCAGTACAAAGGCCAGGGTTTTACCGTGCTTGGCCTGCCCTGCAACCAGTTTGCAGGCCAGGAGCCGGGCAGTGAGGAGGAGATCCAGGCGTTCTGCAGCTTGAATTATGGCGTGACGTTCCCGTTGGGCAGCAAGCTTGACGTCAATGGCCACGACCGTCATCAGCTCTATCGCTTGCTGGCGGGCGAGGGCGCCGAGTTTCCAGGGGATATCACCTGGAACTTCGAAAAATTCCTGCTGGGCAAAGACGGGCGAGTGCTCGCGCGATTCTCGCCCCGCACGGCGCCGGATGATCCAACGGTCATCCAGGCCATCGAAAAAGCCCTGAGCTAAATCGTTCCTGCCGAAGGTGAGGGAGCAAACGCCCTCGCCGCAGGTTAGCGGCACCTGACTTCCCTCGCTTTTACCCCTTAATCACCCAGATCAATAGTGCTACCCAGCACTGCGCGCTCTCCATATTATCCACATCATAAACACCTCTTCTGTGGAGTGCTCCCATGCCTGTCCAAGCCTTGTTCAAACCGTTCCAGCTCGGTGCACTGCAGCTTTCGAGCCGTGTGGTGATGGCGCCGATGACCCGTTCGTTCTCGCCAGGTGGCGTGCCGAATTCCAAGGTTATCGAATACTATCGCCGCCGCGCCGCCGCCGGCGTAGGGCTGATCATCACCGAAGGTACTGTGGTCGGCCATCAAGCCTCCAACGGCTACCCGAACGTCCCGCATTTTTACGGTGAAGCCGCGTTGGCCGGCTGGAAGAAAGTGGTCGATGCCGTGCACGCAGAAGGCGGCAAGATTGTCCCGCAGTTGTGGCACGTGGGCAGCGTGCGCCGTATCGGTACCGAGCCTGATGCCAGCGTGCCGGCCTACGGTCCGATGGAAAAGCTCAAGGATGGCAACGTGGTGGTCCAAGGCATGACCACCCAGGACATCAAGGACGTGATCAACGCCTTCGCCCAGGCCGCCAAGGATGCTCAGAGCATCGGCATGGACGGCGTGGAGATCCACGGCGCCCACGGTTACCTGGTCGACCAGTTTTTCTGGGAAGGCAGCAACCAGCGCACCGACGAATATGGCGGGAGCCTGGCCAATCGTTCGCGCTTTGCCATCGAGTTGATCCAGGCCACCCGCGCTGCCGTGGGCCCGGACTTCCCGATCATCCTGCGGTTTTCTCAGTGGAAGCAGCAGGATTACACCGCACGCCTGGTGCAAACCCCTGAAGCCCTGGGGGAATTCCTCAAGCCGCTGTCTGACGCCGGTGTGGATATTTTCCACTGTTCCACCCGCCGTTTCTGGGAGCCGGAGTTCGAAGGTTCCGACCTCAACCTGGCGGGCTGGACCCGTCAGCTCACCGGGAAACCGACCATCACTGTCGGCAGTGTCGGTCTGGATGGTGAGTTCCTGCAGTTCATGGTCAACACCGACAAGGTTGCGCAGCCGGCCAGCCTGGAGAAACTGCTGGAGCGCCTTAACAACGACGAATTCGACCTGGTGGCTGTAGGCCGTGCCTTGCTGGTGGACCCGGACTGGGCCGTGAAGGTGCGTGAAGGTCGTGAAGGCGACATTCTGCCGTTCAGTCGTGAGGCGTTGACGACGTTGGTGTAAGTGGCGCCCGCGAGCGTGATCTGACAGCTAACACCCCGTCAGATCAAACGCGACTGCGCGGCAATCACCGGTTGCTCGCCGCACACCCCGCGCAGGTGGCGCTCGAACTGCTCGATAATCGCCGGCCAGCCCTGGCGGCTGGCATGTTGGCGAGCATTCAAGCGCATGCGGCGCAAGCTCTCGGCATCCTCCAGCAGCCAGTTGGCGGCATCGCAAAACGCATCCTCATCCCCTGGCATCGCCAGCACGCCGTTGTAGCCATGGCGAATATGCTGGGTCGCGGCTGCCTGGTCGTAGGCCACCACCCCCAATCCCGAGGCCATGGCTTCCAGCACCACGTTGCCGAAGGTTTCGGTCAGGCTGGGGAACAGGAACACATCACCGGACGCGTAATGCCGGGCAAGTTCTTCGCCGCGCAGGGCGCCGCAGAAAATCGCCTCGGGCAATTCCTTTTCCATCATTGCCCGCTGCGGGCCATCACCCACGATGATCAGTTTCATCTGGCGCAGTGGGTAAGTGTCTTGCAAGGTTTCGAAGCAGCGTTTGAGCAACCCCAGGTTCTTTTCCTGCGCCAGTCGGCCCACATGCAGCACGGCGATTTGATCACTGTTCAGTACCCAGCTTTCACGCAGCGCGTTATCGCGCTTGGCGGGGTGGAACAATTGGCTATCGACCCCGCGAGACAGCATCCCCAAACGCTCGAAATTTCGACGCTCCAACTCCAGGCGTTGGCTGGCGCTGGGAACCAGGGTCAGGCTCGAGCGGTTGTGAAACCAGCGCAAGTAGTGGGTCACCATGCGGCTCAACATGCTCAAACCGTATTGGTTCGAGTACTGCTGGAAATTGGTGTGAAAACCGCTGACCACGCTGATCCCCAGACGACGCGCTGCGCGCAATGCGGATAAACCCAGTGGCCCTTCCGTGGCGATGTACAGCACGTCCGGGCGTTGGCGAGTCCAGCGTCGCAGCAATTTGTGCATCGACGACTGGCCCCATTGCAGGCCGGGGTAGCCTGGCAGCGGCCAGCCGCGGCACAGCAGCAATTCGTCGTCGCTGGGGCGGCTCTGGTCGGCACCCTGGCGCGGGCGCACCAACTCCACCTGATGTCCGCGCGCGCGCAAACCCTCACACAGGCGGCCAAGGGTATTGGCCACCCCGTTGATTTCCGGCGGGAAGGTTTCGGTAATCAGGGTGATGTGAAGCGAAGCTGTCGTCATGACCCACAGTGTCACTGTGGGCCATGTCGTCATTGTGTCACTGGGATGATGGATTTATGACGTGGCCACATTTTGCCGTGCCATGGCCTCAGCACCTTGCTCGCGCACCCAGAACAGTGTGGCCCCGGCCACCGCCGCCGGCATCATCAGCAGGTTCACCACCGGCACCAGCAGCACCAGATAGACGATGCCGCCGAAGCTCATGCTCTGCCAGCGTTTCTGGCGCAGCCAGGCGAGCATTTCGTTCCAGCCCAGCTTGTGGTTGTCCGCCGGGTAGTCGATGTACTGGATCGCCATCATCCACACGCCAAACAGCAGCCACAGCGGTGCGGCGATCAGGTTGACCACCGGAATGAACGACAGGATAAACAGGCCGATGGCCCTGGGCAGGAAGTAACCCAGCTTGCGCATTTCCCGCGCGAGGGTGCGCGGGACCATGGCAATCAGCTCACCCCAACTGAAGGGAGGGAAGTCATCGGTGCCGCGTACTACGACCTCAACCTTCTCCGCAAGAAAACCGTTGAACGGCGCGGCGATGACATTGGCGAGCATGGTGAAAGTGAAAAACACCATCAACACCACCAGCACGACAAACAGCGGCCACAAGATGTAGCTGAGGAAGCTCAGCCAGCCAGGCAGTGTCGGCATCAAGGTGTCGACCCATAGGCTGAACTGATGGCCGGCGAAATAGATCAAACCGACGAACAGCACCAGGTTGATCGCCAATGGCAGCAGCACAAATAGACGCAGGCCAGGGCTCAACACCAGTTTGAGGCCTTCACGCAGGTATTGCGGGCCGGAAAGAGCAGGGGCAGGCATGGAGAACTCCGAGCAGGATGACGAACGGGCCGACCTTACCGGCTTTGCATTCAACGCGAAAGCGCGGTCGGTGTGACGACATCAAAGGTAACAAAGGTGTCGATTAACCCAGCCGACTGCATAGAGACCGCCTATGAGCTGGATTGTTATTCCGTATTTCCTTAATCTTGCCCCCCTCGATACGCTGCACCCATTATTTTTCAGGACCTGCGAGTTCAAGCCTTCCCCAAGTGCTTCGCGGTCCTTTTTTATTCCAGCCGCCTTGTTGTCCGGGTGGTCGATAGGAGTGAGTCATGTCTGATACCCGTCATTCGCGAGTGATTATTCTCGGTTCCGGCCCTGCCGGTTACAGCGCTGCCGTCTACGCTGCCCGGGCCAACCTCAAGCCGCTGCTGATCACCGGCATGCAGGCGGGCGGTCAGTTGACCACCACCACTGAAGTCGACAACTGGCCGGGCGACGTCCACGGTCTGACCGGCCCGGTGCTGATGGAGCGTATGAAAGAACACGCCGAGCGCTTTGAAACCGAGATCGTTTTTGACCACATCAATAAAGTCGATTTCTCCAAGAAGCCTTACAGCCTGACCGGCGACAGCGGCGTCTACACCTGTGACGCGTTGATCATCGCTACCGGCGCCAGCGCCCGTTACCTGGGCCTGCCTTCCGAAGAGGCGTTCATGGGCAAGGGCGTTTCGGCCTGCGCGACCTGCGACGGTTTCTTCTATCGCAACAAGCCGGTCGCCGTGGTCGGTGGCGGTAACACCGCCGTGGAAGAGGCGCTGTACCTGGCCAACATCGCCAGCACCGTGACCCTGGTTCACCGCCGTGAAACCTTCCGCGCCGAGAAGATCCTGATCGACAAGCTGCACGCCCGTGTCGCTGAAGGCAAGATCATCCTCAAGCTCAACGCCACCCTGGATGAAGTCCTGGGCGACAACATGGGCGTGACCGGTGCTCGCCTGAAAAACAACGACGGCAGCTTCGACGAGCTGAAAGTCGACGGCGTGTTCATCGCCATCGGCCACACCCCGAACACTTCGCTGTTCGAAGGCGTGCTGGAAGCCAAAGACGGTTACCTGGTGGTGCAGGGCGGCCGTGAAGGCAACGCCACCGCCACCAACATCGAAGGTATCTTTGCCGCCGGTGACGTGGCCGACCACGTCTACCGCCAGGCCATCACCTCGGCCGGCGCCGGTTGCATGGCGGCCCTGGATGCCGAGCGTTACCTCGACGGTTTGAAGGACGCTGCGTTCTAAATCCGTTGAAATAAAAAAACCGGCTGAGAGGCCGGTTTTTTTATGCACAGGATTTGATGACCAACACAGATCGAATGTGGGAGCGGGCTTGCTCGCGAAAGCGGTGTGTCAGGCAACACATGTATCAACTGATCCACCGCCTTCGCGAGCAAGCCCGCTCCCACATTTTGAGTTGTGTTTGACTCAGAACTTGCGGGTCAGTGGCTGCGCAGCAAATTTCACACCGGCCAAACCATGCGCAATCAATGCGCGAATATTGCTGTGATCACTGCCCTCAGGCGTCGCCACCACCGAACGGTAATGCTCACCAAATGCCAGCAACGCTTGCTGATCGCTCAAGCCTTCCAGCAGCGCCAGCCCCAGGGTCTTGCACGAGCCTGCGTTTTGACCGGCGGCGTTTTCCACGCTGCCGTTGGTGAAAGCTTGCGGCTGGTAGTCGTAACCGGCAGCGATAAAGGCCAGCGTGTCGGCAAACAGGTGTTCGCCGCTGTCGAGGCTGGCGCGCAGGGTGTTCAGGTCAGTCATGGGGTTTTCCTTTGGCAAACGCCGCCTGTTGGTCGGCGTTGGCTTCTTTCTGGTATTGGGCTTTCCACTCGGCGTACGGCATGCCGTACACCACTTCACGGGCGTCATCGAGGCTCAGCTCGATGTGGCGCTCGTCGGCCTCGGCCTTGTACCACTTGGACAAGCAGTTGCGGCAGAAGCCCGAGAGGTTCATCAGGTCGATGTTCTGCACATCCTTGCGGCTGTCCAGGTGCGCCACCAACCGGCGGAAGGCGGCGGCTTCGAGTTCGAGGCGTTGTTGGTCGTTCATAGGGCTCACTGCTGATTCAAGGGTTAGCGGCTGGCTGCCAGGGTAATCGACACTGACTCGGCAAAACGCAGCGCGTGGGGCTTGTCCACTTCGACTTCGGCGTACAGCACCGATTCGTTGCTCATCACCAGGTCCAGCAACTCCTGGGTCAGGCGCTCCAGCAGGGCGAAGCGGTTGCCTTCCACGTGGGCGATAATGGCCTTGGTGATGGTGCGATAATTCAGCGCGTGGTCGATATCGTTGTCGCGCACGGCTTCCTGAGCGGCATACAGGATGGTCAGGTTGATCAGCACGTCCTGCTTGTTGAGGATCTCATCCTCGTTGATACCGATAAAGGTGCGCAGGCACAGGTCTTTGACCCGGATGCGCGCCATGCCTGGTTGAAGTTGTGGCATTGCTACTTGCTCCGTCCGATCAGTTGCAGGAACTCCATGCGCGTAGTGTTCGACTCGCGGAAAGCGCCGAGCATCACCGAGGTGTTCATGGTTGAATTCTGTTTTTCCACGCCGCGCATCATCATGCACATGTGCTTGGCTTCGATCACCACGGCCACGCCAGCGGCCTGGGTGACCTGCTGGATGGCGTCGGCGATTTGCCGCGTGAGGTTTTCCTGGATCTGCAGGCGCCGCGCGTACATGTCGACAATGCGCGCCAGTTTCGACAGGCCGAGCACCTTGCCGGTCGGAATATAGGCTACATGGGCCTTGCCGATAAAGGGCAGCAGATGGTGCTCGCAGAGTGAATACAGCTCGATATCCTTGAGGATCACCATCTCGTCATTGTCGGACGCGAACAGCGCGCCGTTGACGATTTCGTCCAGGTTCTGCTCGTAGCCATGACACAAGTACTGCATGGCCTTGGCAGCGCGCTTGGGGGTGTCGAGCAAGCCTTCGCGTTCCGGGTCTTCGCCCAGGCCTTCGAGGATCTCGCGGTAGTGTTGGGGCAGGGACAAGGTCATACAACATCCTCAAAAACGGCTTACTTGATATGCCGCCCGCCGTTGACGGTCAGGGTGGTACCGGTGACATAGGGGTTGTCCAGCAGGTAACGCACGCTCTGGTAGATCACCTCCGGCCCAGGCTCGATGCCCAGTGCCGATTTGGCCAGGACCTTGGCGCGGTAGGTCGCGTCATCGCCTTCGTTGAACATCACCATCGCCGGGGCGATGCCGTTGACCTTGATCGTTGGCGCGAACTGCGCGGCAAATGACAACGTGAGGCTGTCCAGGCCTGCCTTGGTGGCGCAATAGGCGATGTGTTGGCGGCTGCCCTTGCGCACCACGTCATCGCTGATATGCACGATATCGGCGGGTGAAGAGCGTTGCAGCAAAGGTGAACAATGCAGGTTGATCAAGTACGGCGCAAGCATGTGCACGCTGAACATGTCGGTAAACGCGCGGCTTTCGTCGCCGGGCGTTTCTGCGACCCACGCCGAAGCGTTGTGGATGATCGCGCGCAGGCTGTCGGTATGGGTTTTGAGTGCGGCGATGAAGGCCAGGATCCCGGCTTCACTGGAGAAATCGGCAAACACGCCGAGCGCACCACGTTCACGCAAGGCCGCAACGCCTGGGCGTTCGCTGCGGTAGCTGAAAATCACCGAATGGCCCTCGTCCAGCAGGCGTTCGGCGCAATGCAGGCCGACACGCTGGCCGGCACCGGTAATCAGGATCGGGGCGTTCGTTGCAGTCATGGGAGGCTCAAGTCGCTGGCAGATTGAAACTATACCAGCGACCGGCCAGCCCTGTACTCACGCAGCCGCTTCGGTGACCTTACGCGGCGGCGCGGGGTGCAACCAGCTCGCCAGCAGGTGCGTCGACAGCGGAATAAAGAAGTAAACCATCAGGGGCGTGAGCGCGAGTGTGCTGACCAAAACGCGGCTGAACAGGTCAAGCTCGCTGAGCAGCGGCTCCAGTCCAAAATTGAACAGCAGCGACACCGGGAAAAATGCCAGCCAGATCGCCACGGCCTGTTTCCAGCGCGGCGGTCGCGCACCCACGGCGCCGAACCAGCCATCAATACCACTGACGCGATGCTCGGACGGGTCGGCAAACAGCTCGCTGCCACGGCTTAGCCAGGCGCCGCGCGACGCGGAGAACTCCCAGGCGTGCAAGGTTTTTTCGTCGGCGAAGCGGAAGATAATCTGAAACTCATCATCGTTGGGCGGCGGTGCAAGTACGCCGGAACCCAGGTAACCGGGGAAGTCGGTGGCCAATTGCTCGCCTTCGCGCAGCCAGGCCATCAGTTCTTCATAGCGCCCTTTGGCCACGCGGCGCGCAACCATCAAGGTGACGGGTGAGGTAGACATTGTGTATCTCCAAATATCAGGTGCGCTGAACCGGGTAGGTAACGCGCAAAGATGGCGGCCGGGTTAGGCCACCACCTGAAAAACAGGCAAGGATTATTCCTGTTTTGAAAAATTACGCCAGTGACATTGGTCCGAAGATCCAGGCCCTTGAAAAGGACAAGTATTAAGGCGTTAAATGGGCTCCAAATTCACGCGGACGTTTTCGACCTCTGATGCCCGAAATTACTGCGCCTACTCACGAAATTGCCTCTGAAAATCGCGCTGATTCCGCAGCGTTGTTTCCGATTCGTGAAGTCTCAAGATTGACAGGTGTGAACCCCGTCACATTACGTGCATGGGAGCGTCGTTATGGCCTCATCCAGCCTACACGCACCGAAAGTGGGCATCGCCTCTACTCCAACGCTGATATTGAGACCGTCAATCGCATTCTCGATTGGATTGAGCGAGGCGTGGCCGTGAGCAAGGTCGGCAAGATTCTTGCGCGCGATGATCAGCAGGCCAGCGCCGTTCGCGCAGAACGCGATGCCGTCGAGGAGAGCGAATGGCCGCAGTGGCGGGCGCGGTTGGTGCAGGCAGTCAGTGCCTTTGACGATCGTCAGTTGGAGAGCCTGTACGGGCAGATTCTTGCGACCTACCCGCTTGGCGTGGCGTTCCAGGATATCCTCATGCCTCTGTGGAATGACCTGCTGCGCCATCAGGGCCGATTCGGCCAAGCCAGCGAGTGGCTTTTTTACGATTCCTTCCTGCGCATACAGACCTTTCTGCGCCTGCAGGTCGCGTGTGTCTCACCTGCGCCCCGGGTATTGCTGACAGCCATGCCTGGCGAGTGCCGTAAATTGGAGTTGCTGGTGGCGGCGTTGCTGATGAGTCGCGATGACCTGGCGGTGAAGGTGCTTGGCATGGGCCAGCCCTTTGAAGAATTGACGCTGGTGTGTGAAAGAATGCATCCCCAGGCGCTGATTATTTTCTCCAACCATTCACATAATCAGGATCTGGCTGGGCGCTTGAGTCGCCTGGCGTTGACCCTGGATTGCCCGCTGTTTCTCGCCGGTGTCGCTTCGGAGCTGGCCGAGAAGGATTTGGCGGGTTCCTCCGTAGGCTGCCTGGGCAATGAAGGCAGCTTGATGCGGCGCCGCTTGCAGCAGTTTCTCAGCGGCGGGCTGGATACCTGATATCAGGCGTGTACATGCGGGTGGACCAGTCGGTGCTGGTGCAGGATGAACTGGCGCAGGCGTTCGATCTCCTCCGCATCGCTTTGGCTCAGGCGGTAGGCGAACAAACCTCGGGCGGTCTCCCGCTCCAGCGTGCCACGCAGCGCAATACGCTCGTAACCGGACGGGCTGAACCACAGGGAAAAGGTTTTCGGCGGTTTGACCCGGCCGCGAATCTCCACCAGCACGCCTTTGAATGACACCTCATGCACCCACAGCGCGCCGGGGTTGCCCTTGGCGGTCTCCATCACCACCGGTGTTTCCAGCGCCAGGCGCCACGGGCGGATCATCGGGCCGTCTTCAAAAATGCTCGGTACCCCCAAGCGCAAGTGAACCGCATGAAACTCATCCTCCACCAGGTGCAAAGGGAAGGTGAGTTGCTGGTTGTCGAACTGCGCCTGGATGGTGACGTGGTCGTGAGCGGCCAACCGCGTGAGCAAGTCGCGAATCTGTGCACCGCCGTTGACGGTCAGGCTCGACCATGCGTCCCGCAGATTGAGCTGCGGGTTGTGCTGCATGTCCTGGATAAAATCCAGTTCGTCCTGCGTCAAGAGAGCGTCGCGGTGCATGGATGTAGCTCAAGGATGAGGTACTAAAAAGCCATTATCCCTCTAAAGGCCTCGTTTACTACAACTTGTTATTTCCGCTCGTCGTTTCAAGTGCTGCCAACTGCGCTTTAAGCTGAGCCACTTGCGCCTCCAGCTGCGCGACGCGTTGTTGCGCTTTCACCTGCGCCGTGACGTCTTTTTGCACGCCGACGAAATACGTCTGCTTGTCCGCCTCGTTATAAACCGTCGACAGCGACAGCTCATTCCAGAAATGCGTGCCGTCCTTGCGGTAGTTGCGCAGGATTTCCCGGCAGGATCCACCGCTGTCGAGAGCTTCGCGGATGGCCATCAGCGCCGGCTGATCGCGATCACCCGCCTGCAGGAAGCGGCAATCCTGATAAAGAATTTCGTCCAGGGCATACCCCGTCAGGCGCTCGAACGCCGGGTTAACGTAGATCAGTGGTTTGTCTTTGCCTTCTCGTTCGGCGACGACGATGCCGTCGTTGGAAGCAGCGATCACCATTTGCATCAGCTTGGCGTTAATCATTGAGCAGTCCATGGCTGGTTTTTCAGAGCTTGGAGTTTATGGCAAGTTTTGAATGTTGCACCGTGCGCACTGAAATATTTGCGTCAGCTGCTAATATCCCACGCTTTCGCTCAACTACAGGATCAGATTGATGAAAGTCGCCATCCTTTCCGGCTCGGTCTACGGCACGGCTGAAGAAGTTGCCCGCCACGCTGAAGCCATCCTCAAAGAGGCCGGTTTTGACGCCTGGCACAACCCTCGCGCCAGCTTGGCCGACGTGCAGGCCTTTGCCCCTGAAGCCTTTCTGGCGGTGACCTCGACCACCGGCATGGGGGAGTTGCCCGATAACCTGCAACCGCTGTATTCGATGATTCGCGACCAACTGCCCGCCGCCTGGCGTGGCCTGCCCGGTGCAGTCATCGGCCTGGGCGACGCCAGTTACGGCGACACGTTCTGCGGTGGCGGCGAGCAAATGCGTGAGCTGTTTGGCGAGCTGGGCGTGCGCGAAGTGCTGCCGATGCTGCGTCTGGACGCCAGTGAAAGTGTCACCCCGGAAGCTGATGCCGAGCCTTGGCTGGCCGAGTTGGTCACTGCACTGCGCGGTTGACCGGGAATTCGCGCAGCAACGCCAGCCAGGCTTGGGCGGCTTTGGACAGATAAGCGCCCTCACGCCAGATAAAGGCAATGTCCCAGCGCAGGTAGTCGGGCGCCTTGAGTGTCAGGCGCACCACGCCTGGCCGCACCAACCCGCGGGCGACCACACTGGGCAGCAACACCACGCCCTGGCCGGCCGCGACCAGGGCCGCCAGAAAGTCCGCCTGGCCGCTGCGACCGATTTCTTTGGGCGTGAAGCCCAATTGCTGACATGCCTGCATCAGCCGGTCATTGAGTACAAAACTGCGCTGGTACATCAGGAACGGCGTGTCTGCCAATTCTTCCAGGCGCACCTGGGCGTTGTCGGCCAGGGGATGATCCATCGGCAACAAGGCATCCAGCGGTTCATCGCAGAAGGCCTGCCAGGCAAACGCCGGGTCGCTGGGCATCAGGCTGCCGCCCACATCCAGCTCGCCGTTCAAAATCGCTTGCTCGATGGTGCGACTGCCACCCTCCAGCAATTGGATGGTGACCTTCGGATAACGCCTGCGGTATTCGGCGAACAGCCCCGCAAACAACGAATCGCCGGCCAATAGCGGCAGGCCCAGGCGTAACTCGCCACGGGTCAGTTGCTGCATATCATCCAGTTCACTGAGCAATTCGGTTTGCAGGCGCAGCATGGCCTCTGCGCGCTGCAATACCACCGTGCCGGCAGCCGTCAGGCGGATGTGTGAGCCGGTGCGTTCCAGCAGCGCCGTACCGAGGCTCTGTTCCAACTGTGCGACCTGCTTGCTGACGGCGGATTGGCTGATATGCAGGGTTTTCCCGGCTTGGGTAAACCCCCCTCGGTGGATCACTTCGACGAAGCTGCGCAGCTGTTTGAATTCCATTATCAGGATTCCAGTTTGGAATAGCATGCAGTCTAACAATTCGCTGTGGGGATGAGGGCGGCCTCTTTAAAATGGCGGCCTGCGAGGACCCAAAGCTCATGAAACGTTTTACCTTCAAACATCTTGGCCGCCTGCTGACGGAGCTGGTCGTACTGCTGGCTATCTATCTGCTGGGCACTCAACTGTCGGTCTGGTTCGCCTGGCCAATCCCGGGTGGCGTCGTGGGCCTGGGGCTGTTGCTGGCGACATTCGCCAGTGGGCTGGTCAAGCCGGCCGCCCTGCAACTGGGTGCCGGGGTGTTGATGGCAGAAATGCTGTTGTTCTTTATTCCGGCCCTGATGAGCCTGCTCGACTACGGTGGCCTAGTGCGTAATGACGGCTGGCGCATCCTGCTGGTGATTGGCTTCAGTACCTTGTCGGTGATGCTGGTGACTGCGTTCACCGTGGAAATGGTCTGCCGCTGGAGCATGCGCCGTGAAGCTTGAGCTGATGCCGGTGTTCTGGCTCGCCCTGACCCTGGGCGCCTATATTTTCAGCCGCTGGCTCTACCGCCGCACCGGGCGCTACCTGCTATCACCGTTGATCCTGGTGCCGGCGCTGCTGCTGGCGGTGGCCGTGCCGATGAAAACCGCCTACGCCGAATACGCCACCGACACCCACTGGTTGATGCTGGTGCTGGGGCCGGTCACCGTGGCGTTTGCCGTGCCTATCTGGCAACAGCGCCGCTTGTTGGCGCGCCACTGGTCGGCGTTGCTGCTGGGGATGGTGGCGGGCAGCGCGGCCTCCATCGGCACCTCGTTCGGGCTGGCCAAGGCGCTGGCGTTAAACAGCTCGGTGACCCTGTCCTTGTTGCCGCGCTCGATCACTACGCCGTTTGCCATGCCGGTATCCTCCGACCTCGGTGGCGTACCGGAACTCACTGCCGTATTTGTGATGTTCACCGGCGTGTTCGGCGCCATGCTCGGTGGTGTGCTGCTCAAATGGTTGCCGCTGCGCACACCCCTGGCGCGGGGTGCGTTGTTTGGCGTGGGCGCCCACGGCGCGGGCGTCAGCCGGGCGCAGGAAGTGGGCGGCGAAGAAGGTTCGGTCGCGGGGCTGGTGATGGTCTTGACGGGTTTGCTCAACCTGTTCGCCGTGCCTTTATTGGCGGCGCTTCTCTGACGCGAGTTGGACTATTCTCATGACTGACTCGCTCAGTCATCAAGCTGGCTGCGAAGGCAACTACTTGCGCCACGGCGTCTGACTAGACTGGCCCTTCATTCAAAAAAACAATAAGAACGTGAACCAAGGAGGTTGTTACCGTGAGCCTAGCCCCCGTTCCATCGTCACAGAATGTCAAAGACCAGGTCAGCGCTGCCGAATGGCAAACCCGCGTCGACCTGGCGGCCTGCTATCGGCTGGTGGCGATGCATGGCTGGGACGATCTGATTTTCACGCATATTTCCGCCAAAGTGCCCGGCACCGATGATTTCCTGATCAACCCTTATGGTCTGATGTTTCACGAGATTACCGCTTCGAGTCTGGTCAAGGTCGACCAGGCGGGCAAAAAACTGATGGACAGCCCCTACGAGATCAACCCTGCGGGCTACACCATCCACAGCGCCATCCATGAAGTCCGCCAAGACGTGGTCTGTGTCCTGCACACCCATACGGCGGCCGGCGTTGCGGTGTCGGCGCAGAAGCAGGGCGTGTTGCCGATCAGCCAGCAAGCCACCTTTGTGTTGTCCAGCCTGGCGTACCACGCCTATGAAGGTGTGGCGCTGAACCACGAAGAAAAGTCGCGCTTGCAGGCGGACCTGGGTGACAGCAACTTCCTGATGCTGCACAACCACGGCCTGCTGACGTGCGGTGGCACCATCGCCGACACGTTCCTGATGATGTTCACGTTTCAGCGCGCCTGCGATATCCAGGTATTGGCGCAAAACGGTGGCGCCGAATTGATTGCGATCGAGCCGCAGATTTTGGCGGGCGCCAAGGCAATGGTGGCAGCTGTCACAAAGAGCGCCCAAGGTATGGGCGGTGCACTGGCGTGGCCGGCGCTGTTGCGTAAATTGGACGTGCAAGATCCCGGGTATAAAAGCTGATGCCTCTCGCCGAAATCCCGCTCAGAGCCTGGCGCAAACGTGCCCAGACGTTCGTGTTTCGTGGCCACACGGTCCGTTACTGGGTGGCCGGGCAGGGCGAGCCGTTGCTGTTGATTCATGGTTTTCCCACCGCCAGTTGGGACTGGCATTACCTGTGGCAGCCCCTGGCCCAGCGTAACCTGGTGATTGCATGCGACATGCTGGGGTTTGGCGATTCGGCTAAACCGCTGGATCACGCGTATTGCCTGTTGGCGCAGGCCGACCTGCAACAGGCGCTGCTCGACTACCTGCGCGTGGAGCAGCCGGTGCATGTGTTGGCCCATGACTACGGCGACAGCGTCGCTCAGGAATTACTGGCTCGCCATTACGAAGCTCGCTTCGCGATGGCCAGCTGTGTGTTCCTCAACGGCGGGCTGTTTCCGGAAACCCACCGCCCGGCCCTGGTGCAGAAACTGTTGCTCAGCCCCATCGGCTGGATGATCGGCCGCGCCTTCGGGCGGAATGCCTTGTCGGATAGCTTCAGTCAGATTTTCGGCCCGAATACGCGGCCCAGTGAAAGTGCTCTGGATGACTTCTGGAGCCTGATCAGCTGCAATGACGGCCCGCGCATCCTGCATAAACTGATCGCTTATATTCCCCAGCGCCGCCGCCTGCGTGAGCGCTGGGTGACGGCAATGCAGCGCGACGGCGTGCCAATGCGGGTGATCGACGGCGAAGTCGATCCGATCTCCGGTGCCCATATGGTGGAGCGTTATCATCAGTTGGTGCCCAACGCCGACACGGTGTTGCTGGCCAATATCGGCCACTATCCGCAGATCGAGGCGCCCGTGCTTGTGCTCAAGCATTACCTCGAGTTTCGCGAGCGAATGGGCCAGCCGGCGCCATGTGTTGCCTATTCCTGAGCGGCCTGCTGTTGTGGGGTAATCATCCCGCTGCCTTATTGAGCACCATTCAGCCTCGGCTGACTTTATTGTGACCAGAGGCTGCGTGCCTGACACTCAACCCATTCCCATTGTCGCCAGCGGAGTTCGGTATGAGTGAGTCAGTGCAGTTCCAGGATAAGGTCGTGATCGTCACCGGTGCCGGCGGCGGGTTGGGCCGGGCCCATGCGCTGTTGTTCGCCAGGCACGGGGCCAAAGTGCTGGTCAACGACCTCGGCGGTTCAACCCAGGGCGAAGGCGCCAGTGCCTCGGCCGCCGACCGTGTGGTGAATGAAATCCGCGAGGCCGGCGGCATTGCCGAGGCCAACCATGACTCCGTTACCGACGGCGACAAAATCGTGCAGAACGCGCTCGACGTCTTCGGTCGTGTTGACGTCGTGGTGAACAACGCCGGCATCCTGCGTGACAAGACCTTCCAAAAAATGGACGACAGTGACTGGGACCTGGTTTACCGGGTGCATGTCGAAGGTGCCTACAAAGTCACCCGCGCTGCCTGGCCGCATATGCGCGAGCAAGGTTATGGCCGTGTGATCTTCACCGCGTCCACCTCGGGCATCTATGGCAACTTCGGCCAGTCCAACTACGGCATGGCCAAGCTTGGCCTGTATGGCTTGACCCGCACCCTGGCGCTGGAAGGGCGCAAGAACAACATCCTGGTCAACGCTATTGCCCCCACCGGCGGCACGCGCATGACCGAAGGCCTGATCCCGCCGCAAGTGTTCGAACGCCTCAAGCCGGAACTGGTCAGCCCGTTGGTGGTGTACTTGGGCAGCGAGGCGTGCCAGGAAACCTCCGGGCTGTTCGAAGTCGGCGGCGGCTGGATCGGCAAGACCCGTTGGGAACGCAGCCTGGGTGTGGGGTTCGACCCGGAGGCCGGGTTTTCGCCGGACGATGTGGCGGCGCACTGGGCGCAGATTTGTGACTTCGAGGGCGCCGTGCACCCCAAGGACACGATCGAAGCGTTGGCGCAGATGATGGCCAACTTGCAGAAGTTCAGCCTCTGATCGTTGCTTGAACACTGTTTAATCTTACGGGGCGCTAAGGGCGCCCCGTTTTTTTTGCACATAAAAAAGGCCGCTGCAAAGGCAGCGGCCGAAGTAAGACGTTGGATCAAGGAGCGATAAATCAACGTCAGTGAACTCAGGTAACAGATTGAATACATTAACCAATCTATTGAAATTCGACTTTTCTCCCGAAGTCGGGAGCGGGCGGTTTGCCCTGAAAGCCCGGTAAGAATAGTCGGTTGTAACAAAATGAGTAATAGCGGTTCATGACAAGGACTGTTACTTAATTTGCAACAGTCTTGAAGTGAGCGATCCATTCCCCTGATAACCCGCCATCCACCTGATCCATAGCCCCGCCCAAACCCCGGCCAGAGCCCCTGCTAATCCTTTCGAGCGACAGTGCGAATACCCCTTTGGTGCGCTTATCGCTCCTGACGAGCGGCAGTAGGGTGGGGCCTTCTGTCACTCACCGGGGAAGACGCATGACAAAAACAACAATGCGCGCCATCTTCACGCCACAGGCGCTGGCCACTGCGGTTGCGCTGGGCTGCTGCGCCCAGGCGCAGGCTGTGTCGTTCAACATTGGCGAAATCGAAGGGCAATTCGATTCCTCGCTGTCGGTCGGCGCCAGTTGGGGCATGCGCGATGCCGACAAAAAACTGGTGGGGATTCCCAATGGCGGAACGGGGCAGGCGTCCACCGGGGATGACGGGCGGCTGAACTTCAAGAAGGGCGAAACCTTCTCCAAGATCTTCAAGGGCATTCACGACCTGGAGCTCAAGTACGGCGACAGCGGCGTGTTTGTGCGCGGCAAATACTGGTACGACTTCGAACTGCAGGACGAAAACCGCGAATTCAAGCAAATCAGCAATAACCATCGCGACGAGGGCGCGCGCTCCTCCGGTTACGAGCTGCTCGATGCGTTCGTCTATCACAACTATTCCATCGGCGACTTGCCGGGCAACGTGCGTGTCGGCAAGCAGGTGGTGAGCTGGGGCGAGAGTACGTTTATCGGTAACTCGATCAACAGCATCAACCCGATCGACGTGTCGGCTTTCCGCCGCCCGGGTGCCGAGATCAAGGAAGGCCTGATTCCGGTGAACATGCTGTTCGCCTCCCAGAGCCTCACCAATCAGCTGTCGGTGGAAGGTTTCTACCAACTGAACTGGGAAAACACCGTGGTGGATAACTGCGGCACATTCTTCGGTAACGACGTGGTGGCCCATGGCTGCAACGGCAACTACACCGTCGGTAGCCCGGCGATTGCGCCATTGCAACCGGTGGCCGCAGCGTTCGGCCAGGGCTTCCAGGTGACGCGCGAAGGTGTGGTTGTGCAACGTGCGTCGGACCGTGAAGCCCGCGATGGCGGACAGTTCGGCGCGGCGTTGCGCTGGCTCGGCGATGACACCGAGTACGGCCTGTACTTCATGAATTACCACAGCCGCACGCCTACTGTGGGCACGATCACTGCCAACACCAACCTGGCCACCATCGGGCGTATCGCGGCGACCGCCAACGCCATCGCACCCGGCAGCGGCTCGGGCCTGGCCCAGAGCACCATGCTCGGCCGTGGCCAGTATTACCTCGATTACCCGGAAGACATTCGCCTGTACGGCGCGAGTTTCTCCACCACCTTGCCTACCGGCACGGCCTGGACCGGCGAAATCAGCTATCGCCCGAATGCGCCGGTGCAACTCAACACCACCGACCTGACCCTGGCGCTGGTCAACCCGATTGCCGGCCAAACCGCCTCGCCGATCCGCAGTTCGTTCGGTTCGGATAACTCAGGCTACCGCCGCAAGGAAATCACTCAGATCCAGAGCACCATGACCCAGTTCTTCGACCAGGTACTGGGCGCCGAACGCCTGACCCTGGTGGGCGAGGCGGCCTTCGTGCACGTCGGCGGGCTGGAATCCAAAACCAAACTGCGCTACGGCCGTGATTCGGTGTACGGCGCCTACGGTTTCGGCGGCGACACCGATGGTTTCGTCACGGCCAACTCCTGGGGTTATCGCGCCCGGGCAATCCTTGACTACAACAACGTGTTTGCCGGGGTGAACCTCAAGCCCAACCTGTCCTGGTCCCAGGACGTCAGTGGCTATGGCCCCAACGGCCTGTTCAACGAAGGCGCCAAGGCGATCAGCGTCGGCGTGGATGCGGACTACCGCAACACCTACACCGCCAGCCTCAGCTACACCGACTTTTTTGGCGGCGACTACAACACCCTCACCGATCGCGACTTTATCGCCCTCAGCTTCGGCGTGAACTTCTGACTTGGTTTAAGGAAGGACAAGAACCTATGCGTAAGCTATTTGCAGTGATGGCCCTGAGTATGCTGGCTGCCCAAGTCTTGGCCGCCGTGTCGCCCGAAGAGGCCGCCAAGCTCGGCACCAGCCTGACGCCGGTCGGCGCCGAAAAAGCCGGCAACGCCGACGGCTCAATCCCGGCCTGGACGGGCGGCATCCCGAAAAACGCCGGCGCAGTGGACAGCAAGGGCTTTCTCGCCGACCCATTTGCCAATGAAAAGCCGCTGTTCGTGATTACCGCCGCCACGGTGGACAAGTACAAGGCCAAACTCTCCGACGGCCAGGTGGCGATGTTCAAACGCTACCCCGAGACCTACAAGATCCCGGTGTACCCGACGCACCGCACGGTCAACCTGCCGCCGGACATCTATGAGTCGATCAAGCGCAGCGCCCTGAATGTGCACGCGATCAACGACGGCAACGGCCTGGAGAACTTCACCGGCAACCGCTACTACGCGTTCCCGATTCCGAAGAACGGCGTGGAAGTGCTGTGGAACCACATCACCCGTTACCACGGCGGCAACCTGAAACGCATCATCACCCAGGCCACCCCGCAGACGAACGGCAGCTACACGCCGATCCGCTTCGAGGAAGAAGTGGCGGTGCCACAGGCCATCCCGGACATCGACCCGGCCAAGGCCGCCAACGTGTTGAGCTTTTTCAAACAATCGGTCACCGCCCCGGCGCGGTTGGCGGGCAACGTGCTGCTGGTGCACGAGACCCTCGACCAGGTGAAAGAGCCGCGCCTGGCCTGGATCTACAACGCCGGCCAGCGCCGTGTGCGGCGTGCGCCGCAAGTGTCGTATGACGGCCCGGGCACTGCCTCCGACGGCCTGCGCACCACCGATAACTTCGACATGTTCTCCGGCGCTCCCGACCGCTATGACTGGAAACTGGTCGGCAAAAAAGAGATGTACATCCCTTACAACAGCTACAAGTTGGACTCGCCGACCCTCAAGTACGACGACATCATCAAGGCCGGGCATATCAACCAGGACCTCACCCGTTACGAGCTGCATCGGGTGTGGGAAGTGGTCGGCACCGTCAAGCCGAGCGAGCGACATATCTACGCCAAGCGCCACATGTACATTGACGAGGACAGCTGGCAAGTCGCGCTGGTGGACCACTACGACGGGCGTGGCCAGCTGTGGCGTGTTGCCGAAGGCCATGCGCAGTTCTATTACGACCACCAGGTGCCGGCCTACACCGTGGAAACCCTGTACGACATCATCGCCGGTCGCTACATCGCGCTGGGGATGAAAAATGAGGAGAAGAGCAGCTTCGTGTTCGGCTTTGCGGCCAAGGCGGCGGATTACACGCCGGCGGCGTTGAGGTCTACGGGCGTTCGCTGATCTTCCATTTGAAATGCAATCAACCTGTGGGAGCTGGCTTGCCTGCGATAGCGGTGGGTCAGCCGGCCCACCTGTCACTGCTACATCGCCATCGAAGGCAAGCCAGCTCCCACAGTGACCGTCTTCCACTTTAGGGTGAAGTGGAATCCCGGCTTTTTTATGCCTGCCAATCACCCCGCTGAATACTTCTTCAACAACCGCCGACCACAGGACTAGGGTAGGCGTCAGGTTGCATAACAATAAAAAGCAGGATGCAGCAATGACCGCCATGACACGCTGCCTGGACCGTCCTGGATTCATGCCACGGCTGTCCGCTCACCATCTGTTGCGCCCGCGCCTGACCGAGCCTTTGCTCGCAGCGCCGGTCAGGGTCAAGTTGCTCTGCGCGCCGGGAGGCAGTGGCAAGAGTGCGTTGCTCGCAGAGTGTGCGTTGCAGGCGCCGAAAGGCTGCCAGGTCTACTGGCTGCCGCTCAATGGCGCGGTCCTCAGCCCCTACGAATTTTGTGAGCGTCTGGCGTACAACCTGGGGCTGCCCTTTGTCGATGAAGCCAGCTTGTTGCTCGACCTCAGCCGCTGGCAGCACGCGGCTTGGATATTTCTGGATGACTTCTGCCGTCTGCCCGCGCCTGGGCTGGACGCGTTGCTCGATCGTTTACTCAACGTCGCCAACCCCGCACTGACCTGGTGGCTGGGCGCGCGACGCCGGCCGGTGTGCAACTGGCCACGGCTGTTGCTCGACGATGAGTTGTTGGAATGCAGTGAGTTGGCATTCAGCCCCGCGCAGGTCCAGCAATTGCTTGGCCCCGGGCTGACTGTCGACAGCGTGATGCAGTTCAGCGCCGGTTGGTGTGCGGGTGTGCGTATCGCCCTGCTGGGCGACGGTCATCCGGACAAGACCCTGCTCGACTACCTGCAGCACGAGCTATTCAGTACCTTGCCGGTCGAACTGGCGGATGCCTGGCGTGTGCTGGCGCATCTGCCGCGTTTCAACCCGAGCTTGTGTGAGCACCTGTTCGGCTCTGGCGACGGCGATCAGTACCTGCGGGAGTTGCAGGCACTGGGTGCATTTATCCAGCCATGGGAAGGCACCACCGATTGGCTTCAAGTGTTCCCGCCGCTGGCGCGATTGCTATGCGATGAGCCCTGGCCGGCCAAGCGCTCCTGGCATCGGCGTGCCTGCCAGTGGTTTACCGGTGAGCGCGACTGGCAAGCCGCGTTTGAACAGGCCTTGCTGGCCGAAGAGTACGAAGTGGCGGTGAGCCTGTTACAGCACTTCAGTTTTGAAGACCTGTTCCGCCAGCAGAACGCGCTGCTGCTGTTGCGCCTGCATGAGCAGCAGGGCGATGACTTGATGCTCGGTTCCGCGCAACGGGTGGGGCTGTTGACGGCGGCGCTGCTGTTTGCCGGGCGTTTTGACCAGGCGGGAGTGTGCATCGACCAGCTTGCCCGATTTGCCCCGCAACCCAGCGCAGCGCAACAGCGCCATTTGTTGGCCCGCTGGCAGGCGCAATGGGGTTGGCTGTTGCATCTGGGCGGCGATGCCGAGCGTTCCCGCGAACATTTTCTGGAAGCCTTGCAAGCCTTGCCCGATAACGCCTGGACGTCGCGGGTGATGTGCCTCTCGGGCCTGACCCAGCAAGCCTTGCTGCGGGGTGAATTGGACGTCGGCCAAACGTTGAACCGCGAAGCCCTGTGCCTGGCGCGGGCCCACGGCTCGTTGGTACTGGAGGCGTTGCTGGAGCTGGACCACGCGCAATTATTGGAACAACGCGGCGCCCCGTATCGGGCGCAAAGCCTGCTCGAAAATGTGCAGGCGATGCTGATGCAGCAGCGGCTCAAGGCCGGGCCATTGGTGGGGCGCATCGCCCTGCGGCGCGGGCATTTGGCGCTGCGTCAAGGGCAGGACGCACTCGCCGGCGAGTGTTTCGAGGCCGGGCTGACGATGTGTCTGCACAGCCAGGACAAACGCGTGCTGTACGGGTTTCTCGGCCTGGCACTGCTGGCGGCCAACCATGGCGATTACGCCCAGGCCTTTATTCAACTGCGCGAAGCCGAGCGCTTGATGCAGCAACGCCAGGTGCCGGACTCGGTGTATCGCGCGGTGCTGCTGCTGGTCAGTGGCCACTTCTGGTTGCAGCAGGGCCGCGCCGACTTGACCGTGGAGGCGGTGCGCCGGGTGTTGCGCCACTTCCGTGGGCCGCAGGCCCGACAGGCACCGCCGGCCACGCTGGAGTTGATTCCACGCCTGGAGTATTTGCTGGTGCTGGCCGAGGTTCGGCTGGGCTGCGCCGACCAACCCATGGTGCGGCTCAATGCCTTGCTCGACACCGCCCGGCAACGCGGCATGCTGTGCCTGGAAACCGAATTGCACCTCGTGCTGGGCGAAGTGGCCTGGCGCCTGGGCGATACGGCCCTGGCCCGTCACGCCCTGCAAACCGGCTTGGAACTGGCGGCGCGTTGCCAGGTACAGCAAGCCATTCGCGAGCTGCGCTTGCGCGCGCCCGGGTTATTGAGTGAGCTGGGGTTGGAGACACCGGCGTCGCCTGGCGGCGTGGCGGAAAACCCCCTGAGCCAACGCGAACTGGAAGTGCTGCATTTGATCGCCCTTGGCAACTCCAACCTGGAAATCGCCGATCGGCTGTTTATCTCGCTGCACACCGTCAAGACCCATGCGCGGCGTATTCACAGCAAACTTGGCGTGGAGCGACGCACCCAGGCGGTGGCCAAAGCCAAGACGTTGGGCTTGATGCGGGGTTGACGGTTCAGGCGGTGCAGAAGGCCTGGCGGTATTCACCCGGCGTCGCGCCCATGGCTTGGCGAAAACGATGGGTGAAGTGGCTGGCGCTGGAGAAACCGCACATCCAGGCAATGTCACCGAGGGGCAGGGCGCCACCGCGCAATAGGGTTTGTGCACGAACCAGCCGTCGCGCCAGCAGGTATTGATGGGGCGGCAAGCCGAAGCTTTGGCGGAACATCCGCGCGAAATGGTATTCCGACAGCGCACACAGGCCGGCCAGTTGCCCCAGGCTGATCGGGTCCTCCAGGTGGTGGTCGATGTAGTCCACCAACAGCCGCCGCTGATGTGCGGCCAACCCGCCTTTGAGGCGCAGGCCGTCACGCGCGCCTACCTGGCTGAGCAAGGTGTGGCTGAGCATTTCATGGGCCAGGCTGCTGGTCAGCAAACGCTCGGCGGGTTCGTGCCAGTTAAGGGCGATCAATTGGTGAAAGCGCCGGGCCTGGCTCGCGTCTTCGAGAAACGTGCTTTCGCGCAGTTGCAGTTCGCGTGGTTCGCGGTCGAGCAGGGTGACGCAGCCGAGGGCAAATTGTTCCGGGCTGAAATACACGTGGGCCAGGCGGATCTCGCCGTTGATCACCCAGGCCGACTGGTGTTCGGCCGGCAGGATGCACAGCTTGTCGGGGCCGCCCTTGGTGCCCGGCTGGTCGCGGCGAAAGGTGCCGGTGCCGCCGCCGATGTAGCAGGACAAGGTGTGATGGCTGGGCGCCTGGTAATCCTGCGAGTCGTGATGGTTGCTCCACAAGGCCGCAGACAAGCCGTCACCGAGCTCGGCGCACGCTTCCAGGCGAGCGTTGGGCGAGCGGTTGAGGGCTTGAAAGACTTGCAGGGATTCCAGATCAGGCATGGCGTGTGCTCTCCGACGCCTTGCATCCTACTCCGCGCCGCTGGCGCTGTGAGCCCACTGCCCGACAAAAGCGCAAGAATGTGCAAGAGCGCTCCCGGGGTGGCGGGTGACACTGTGGCTCAATCGACGGAGCCCGCTATGAACCTTTTCCTGTATTTACTCACCGTGCTGATCTGGGGCACCACGTGGATTGCACTCAAGTGGCAACTGGGCGTCGTGGCGATTCCGGTGTCGATCGTCTACCGGTTTGGCCTGGCGGCGCTGGTGCTGTTTGTACTGTTGCTGCTGAGTCGCAAGTTGCAGGTGATGAACCGCCGCGGGCACCTGATCTGCCTGGCGCAAGGGCTGTGCCTGTTCTGCGTCAACTTCATGTGCTTTCTCACCGCCAGCCAGTGGATTCCCAGTGGCCTGGTCGCGGTGGTGTTCTCCACGGCCACGCTGTGGAACGCCCTCAATGCCCGGGTGTTTTTTGGCCAGCGGGTTGCGCGGAACGTGTTGATGGGCGGCGCGCTCGGGTTGATGGGCCTGGGTTTCTTGTTCTGGCCGGAATTGGCGGGGCACACTGCCAGCCCACAGACCTTGCTCGGCCTGGGCCTGGCCTTGTTGGGCACGATGTGTTTTTCGGCGGGCAATATGCTCTCCAGCCTGCAACAGAAGGCCGGGCTCAAGCCGCTGACCACCAATGCCTGGGGCATGGCGTATGGCTCGGCGATGCTCGCAACCTACTGCGCGGTGCGCGGGATTCCGTTCGAGATGGATTGGAGTGCGCGTTATGTCGGCGCATTGTGGTACTTGGTGATTCCGGGGTCGGTGATTGGTTTTACCGCCTACCTCACGCTGGTCGGCCGCATGGGGCCGGAGCGCGCGGCGTACTGCACGGTGTTGTTCCCGGTGGTGGCGCTGAATGTGTCGGCGTTTGCCGAGGGGTATCAGTGGACGGCCCCGGCGCTGATGGGGTTGGTGCTGGTGATGTTGGGGAATGTGCTGGTGTTTCGTAAGCCCAAGCCTGTGACCCCTGTCTACAAGGCGAAGGCAATCTAATGTGGGAGGGGGCTTGCTCCCGAAAGCGGTGTATCAGTGCCAGAGTTGTTGCCTGACACGCCGCATTCGCGAGCAAGCCCGCTCCCACATGGACCGAGGTGTCTACCGCCGCTTGGCAACCCCGTTGGTTTATTTGAGGCCCAGACGCTTGGCCATGCGGCCCAGGTTGGCGCGGTCCAGGCCGAGTTCGCGGGCGGCGCTGGCCCAGTTGTGCTGGTGGCGTTCCAGGCAGGCGCTGATGATTTGCCGTTGGTAATGCTCGGTGGCCTGGCGCAGGTCGCCGGTGACAACCGGGACTGCCTCGGCCTGGGCTTCGATCTCCGGCGGCGCGCTGACGTCGGGCAGGTCAAGGTCTTGCGCATTCAAACTCAAAATTTTCGGACGCTCGCGGCAGTTACCCAGGGCCTTGAGTGCGCTGCGTCCGATCAAATGTTCCAACTCCCGCACGTTGCCCGGCCAGTTATAGGCCAGCAATGCCGCCTGGGCATCGCTGCTCAGGCGCAGGCTGCCCAAGCCCATGCGCGAGCGGTTCTGTTCCAGGAAGAACCCCGCCAGCAGCAGTACATCGCGACCGCGTTCGCGCAACGCCGGCACTTGCAGCGGGTACACGCTCAGGCGGTGATAGAAGTCGGCACGGTAGCGGCCATTGCGCACTTCTTCGGCCAAGTCGCGGTTGGTTGCGGCGATCAGGCGCACATCCACCTGATGTTCCTTGTCCGAACCGAGGCGCTGCAACTGGCCACTTTGCAGCACGCGCAGCAGCTTGGCCTGCACGGTCAGCGACAATTCGCCGACTTCATCCAGAAACAAGGTACCGCCGTTGGCCAGCTCGAACTTGCCGCGACGCTCATTCAGCGCGCCGGTAAAGGCGCCGCGCACATGCCCAAACAGTTCGCTCTCCACCAGGGTTTCCGGCAGGGCGGCGCAGTTGAGGCTGATCATCGGCTTATCCGCGCGGGGCGATGCTGCGTGAATGGCTTGGGCCACCAGCTCCTTGCCCACGCCGGTCTCGCCGGTGATCAGCACGGTCAGGTCACTGCCACCGACCAGTGTGATTTCCTCGACCAGACGCTTGTGCGCCTTGCTCTGGCCGATCATTTCCTTGTGCTGCTGGCCGCTGGCCTGGCGGTAGATCTCGGCACGCTGATGCTCATCTTCGGCGCGCAATGCCAGGCGCTCGATACGTTCGGCCACGGTGACCGTGGCCGCCGCCAGGCTGGCGAAGGCTTGCAGGGCATCCAGTTCGACGCGCTCGAAACGCTCGGTGTCCAGCGCGTCGAGGGTCAGCAGGCCCCAGGGTTTGTCGTCGATAAACAGCGGGCAGCCCATGCAGTCGTGCACTTGCAGGTGCCCATGCAGGCCATCGACCAAACCGTCGTAGGGGTCGGGCAGTTCGCTGTCGCTGTCAAAACGGGTAGGCCCGGGGCTGCTCAGCAGCACGGCGAAGCGCGGGTGTTCGCTGACCTTGAAGCGCCTACCGAGGGTGTCGAGGCTCAAACCATCCACCGCCAGGGGCACCAGCCATTCACCGTCCAGGCGCAACAACGCAGCGGCGTCGCATGGCAGCAAGGCGCGCATGGCTTGCAGCAGGCGCCGATAGCGCTCGCTTTCGGGCAATTCACGGGACAGGTCGGCGACCAGAGGCAGCAGGGTGGTGAGCAGCGATTGCGCAGTCATAATGACTCCTTGTAGTCCTTGTGACTATATTGCGTAGGAAGTCATATTGACTACTTAATATTTAAGTCATTGAAAAATAAACAATAATAAGTTGGCATGAATACTGAGTAAGTAAAGGCATTCAGTAAGAAGACCCAGGAGTCTGCCATGCTTAGTGCCCAAGACCGTGCCATCGTCAAATCCACTGTGCCCCTGTTGGAAAGCGGCGGCGAAGCGCTGATCACGCATTTCTACCGCATGATGCTCAGCGAGTACCCGCAGGTTCGCCCGCTGTTCAACCAGGCCAATCAGGCCAACGGCGACCAACCCCGCGCCCTGGCCAATGGCGTACTGATGTACGCGCGGCATATCGACCAGTTGGACCAACTGGGCGACCTGGTCGCCAAAATCATTAACAAACACGTGGCCTTGCAGATCCTCCCGGAGCACTACCCGATTGTGGGCGCCTGCTTGCTGCGCGCCATTTCCGAAGTGCTCGGCAACGAAATTGCCACGCCTGAGGTGCTGAGCGCCTGGGGCGCCGCCTACGGCCAGTTGGCCGACATCCTGATCGGCGCCGAAGCCGCCATTTATGACGAAAAAGCCCAGGCCCCGGGCGGCTGGCGCGGTGCGCGGCCGTTCCTGCTGGTGAAGCGGGTGGAGGAGAGCGACGAGATCACCTCGTTCTATTTTGCCCCGGTGGACAACGGCCCGATCCTGGCTGCCGCGCCGGGCCAGTACATTGGCATGAAGCTGGTGGTTGACGGCGAAGAAGTGCGCCGTAATTACTCCTTGTCAGCCTTGAGCGACGCGGGCCTTTACCGCATCAGCGTCAAACGCGAGGCCGGTGGCCGGGTGTCCAACTTCCTGCATGACCAAATGCACGTCGGCGCGACCATTGACCTGTTCCCGCCGTCGGGTGAGTTCACCTTGGTCGCCAGCGATAAACCGCTGGTGTTGATCAGCGGTGGCGTGGGCATTACCCCGACCCTGCCAATGCTCGAAGCGGCCTTGGCGACTGAGCGCCCGGTGCACTTTATCCACTGCGCCCGTAACGGCGGGGTGCATGCGTTCCGTGATTGGGTGGACGCCCTGGCGGCCAGGCATCCGCAACTCAAACGCTTTTATTGCTATGCCGAGGACGACGGCGTAAGCCCTGCGGCGGACAAGGTCGGGATGCTGAGCCAGGAGCAACTGGCGGCATGGTTGCCCGAACAGCGCGACCTGGACGCCTACTTCCTGGGCCCTAAAGGCTTCATGGTGGCGATCAAACGCCACCTCAAGGCTCTGGGCGTTCCCGAGCAACAGGCGCGCTACGAATTCTTCGGCCCGGCTGCGGCGTTGGAATAATTGTCCGGAAACGACGCTGCCCAATTGTGGGAGCGGGCTTGCTCGCGAAAGCGGTGGATCAGTCACTTAAAATGTCGACTGACACGCCGCCTTCGCGAGCAAGCCCGCTCCCACATTTCTCCTCCATTTCCCCCTGATTAATCCGCTGTTAACCCCCTTCTGTTTTAACCATCCCCTGTGTGTAAACTTGCGGCCATCAGGCATAAACCATAATCAGGTAAAGGGAAACGGGGATGAGTGACGAATTGCGTATAGGCAGGGAGCGGCGCTTTCTGGTGTTGCTGGGCATCATCTGCCTGGCGCTGATCGGCGGTGCGCTGTACATGCAAGTCGTGTTGGGCGAGGCGCCGTGCCCGCTGTGCATCCTGCAGCGCTATGCCTTGTTGTTGATTGCGGTATTTGCGTTCATCGGGGCTGCAATGCGCCGCAAAGGCGCAGTCACGCTGTTTGAAGGGTTGGTCGTACTCAGTGCGCTGGGCGGCGTCGCTGCGGCCGGCCACCATGTGTACACCCAGTTCTTCCCGCAAGTCAGCTGCGGCATCGATGTGCTGCAGCCGATTGTTGATGACTTGCCGCTGGCCAAGGTGTTCCCGCTGGGGTTCCAGGTCGATGGCTTCTGCAGCACGCCGTACCCGCCGATCCTCGGCCTGTCGCTGGCGCAATGGGCGCTGGTGGCGTTCGTGCTGACGGTGATTCTGGTGCCACTGGGCATTTACCGGAACCGTCGACCCAACGCCTGAGCCCGTTCACTGAAACGCCCCGGTCCTCCTTGAAGGAAGGCCGGGGCGTTTTTGTTTGTAGGGATTTGTGAAAGCGCTGTGACGAGGGGCAACTTGAGGTGCGCGCAGCGTGCGACATGTTGTCACACGGAAGCCGCCGCAGGACGTTTCTGGTGCGTCGGGCCTGCCCTTAAATTTGCGCCACACGGCCAAATTGTGCTGTCAGTTCGTGGTTTGAATGATGCCGCGAGTGCCGCATGGTTCGAGCCGTTCGGTGATGTCCGAATGCCTTGTATTATGGGGACTTGGATGCGTTTTGCATGCCCTTACAGCGTGTAAGGGTTGAGGGGCTGTGCTCAATAACACGGCAATTTTTGTGGTTTTTGTGGAGAATCGAACACGATAAGATCGTGAACCTTTGCAGGAATGGTGAAGGATTGTTGCTGGAATCGATAAAAATTATTTCTTTATAAGACATGGTTTATACATCGCTAGCTAACTACAATCGCCCGCACTGGATGTCCGGTGCTGTTCAATATTTGAGCATTGGAGCGGTCGAGGGGCAGATGGATGGCTCTGTGCGACCCCAGGTTCCGGCAGCCTTTCAACTTTCCGCACCAAATGGAATTGGTCTGTAACAAGGCCTTTAACCACGAAATCGAATAAGAACTCACCGCAGGTCCGTGAAACGTCCATTTATGGCGTGCCGGGCAGGCTCTTATTCAATCGAAGAGAAATGCCAACCCTTGGCAGGGTGAAGTGTTGGCGATCAAAACCCAACTGCATTGCGCAAGCTGCTTTAGAGGTCGTGAGATGAGTAAAAACAGGTACCCCCGATTACTAGGCTTTTTGCCGCTGCTTGGCATGATGTTAATGCTGGGAGGCTGCAAGTGGACCTTGCTCGACCCAAAAGGACAGGTCGGTCTGGATGAACGAAACCTGATCATCACCGCCACCCTGCTGATGCTGCTGGTCGTGGTCCCCGTGATCATCATGACCTTCGCCTTCGCCTGGAAATACCGTGCGTCGAACACCAGCGCGACCTACGCGCCGAAGTGGTCGCACTCCACCAAGATCGAAGTCGCAGTGTGGCTGGTGCCGATCCTCATCATCATTGCCCTGGGTTATGTGACCTACAAGTCCACCCACGCACTGGACCCGTACCGTCCGCTGGAATCCGACGTCAAGCCGATCAACATCGAAGTGGTTGCGCTGGACTGGAAGTGGCTGTTCATCTACCCGGACCTGGGTATCGCCACTGTTAACGAAATCCAGTTCCCGGAACACACTCCGCTGAACTTCAAGATCACCTCCGACGCCGTGATGAACTCGTTCTTCATCCCAGCTCTGGGCGGCCAGATCTACGCAATGGCAGGCATGCAGACCAAGCTGCACCTGATCGCCAACCAGAAAGCTGAAATGGAAGGCATCTCCGCCAACTATAGCGGCGCTGGCTTCACCGGCATGAAATTCAAAGCGATCTCGACAAGCCAGGAAGATTTCGACGCCTGGGTAGCCAAAGTCAAGGCCGCACCTAAACAGCTTGATCAAGCTGAATACGATGCCCTTGCCAAACCAAGCCAGAACAACCCAGCCGCTCTGTACTCCGCGTACACGCCGGACCTGTTTCAGAAAATCGTCGACAAGTACGAAGGTATGAAGCCAGGCAAGCCGGTCAAGCACGAGAAGAAAGAAGTGGCCGTGGTTGAAGGTTCTGACACGGGCTCGCATTCAACTGCTGGGGCAGAGGAGTAAACGATGTTTGGTAAATTAAGTTGGGATGCGGTCCCGTTCCACGAGCCGATCGTGATGGTGACCATCGCCATGATCGCGCTGGGTGGTCTGGCACTGTTTGCTGCAATCACGTATTTCAAGAAATGGACCTACCTGTGGACCGAGTGGTTGACGTCTGTCGACCACAAGAAAATCGGTGTCATGTACGTCATCGTTGCCATGGTCATGCTGCTGCGTGGTTTTGCCGACGCCATCATGATGCGTACCCAGTTGGCCATGGCCACCGAGGGTTCGCCTGGCTACCTGCCGCCTGAACACTATGACCAGATCTTCACCGCTCACGGTGTGATCATGATCATCTTCATGGCGATGCCATTCTTCACCGGCTTGATGAACCTTGCCTTGCCGCTGCAGATCGGTGCGCGTGACGTTGCCTATCCGTTCCTGAACTCCCTGAGCTTCTGGCTGCTGGTGTCCGGCGTTGTGCTGATCAACCTGTCGCTGGGCGTCGGCGAATTCGCCAAGACCGGTTGGGTTGCGTATCCGCCATTGTCGGGTATCCAGTACAGCCCTGGCGTAGGTGTGGACTACTACATCTGGGCGCTACAGTTATCAGGACTCGGGACGACACTGACGGGGGTCAACTTCCTGGCCACCGTCCTGAAAATGCGCGCCCCTGGCATGAAACTGATGGACATGCCTATCTTCACCTGGACCTGCACCTGGGCCAACGTCCTGATCGTGGCTTCGTTCCCGATCCTGGCCGCTACCATGGCGCTGCTGTCGCTTGACCGTTACCTGGATTTCCACATTTTCACCAACGAACTTGGTGGCAATCCAATGATGTACGTGAACCTGTTCTGGGCATGGGGTCACCCTGAGGTGTACATCCTGATCCTGCCAGCGTTCGGTATCTTCTCTGAAGTGATCTCGACCTTTACCGGCAAGCGCCTGTTCGGTCACCACTCGATGGTCTACGCCTCCGGCGCGATCTCCGTACTGGGCTTCATGGTTTGGCTACACCACTTCTTCACCATGGGCTCGGGGGCAAGCGTCAACGCCTTCTTCGGCCTGGCGACGATGCTGATTTCCATCCCGACGGGGGTGAAGCTATTCAACTGGCTATTCACCATCTACCACGGCCGTCTGCGTATCACCAGCCAGGTTCTGTGGACCCTGGGCTTCATGGTGACCTTCGCCATCGGCGGCATGACTGGCGTACTGCTGGCCATCCCGGGTGCTGACTTCGTACTGCATAACAGCCTGTTCGTGATCGCTCACTTCCACAACGTGATCATCGGTGGTGCGGTATTCGGTTACATCGCTGGTTTCAGCTTCTACTTCCCGAAAGCGTTCGGCTTCAAGCTGCACGAAGGCTGGGGCAAGGCTGCATTCTGGTTGTGGATCTCGGGCTTCTTCGTTGCGTTCATGCCGCTCTACGCTCTGGGCTTCATGGGCATGACCCGTCGTCTGAACGCTACGACCAACCCTGAGTGGGTGCCGTACCTGTACGTCGCCATGTTCGGTGCGGTGATGATTGCTGCGGGTATCGCCTGCCAGCTGATCCAACTGTATGTGAGCGTGCGTGATCGCAAGCAGAACATGTGCGAATCCGGCGACCCATGGAATGGCCACACCCTGGAATGGTCGACTTCGTCGCCACCGCCGTTCTACAACTTCGCTGTGATTCCTACTGCGAACACGATCGATGCGTTCACCGAAGCGAAGGAAGACGGTACTGCGTACCAGCAACCCAAGCACTACGAGCCGATCCACATGCCAAACAACACCGCCACTGGCGTGGTGATGGGTGCGCTGTTGACCGTGTTCGGTTTCGCGATGATCTGGCACATCTGGTGGCTGGCAATCGTGGGCCTGGTTGGCACTATCGGTTACTTCATCATTCACGCTGCCCGTGATGATCAAGGCTACATGGTGCCGGTCGAAACGATCGAGCGCATCGAAGCCGAGCAACACGCTCGCCTGGTAGCCGAGAAGAAAATCCCGGCCAACCGTGTAGAAACCTCGTTGGAACAGGCTTAAACCATGTCGAACTTAGTGACCAATGCTGGACACGCCCATGTCGATGACCATGGGCACGATGACCATCACCACGACTCGGGGCCGATGACCGTTTTCGGTTTCTGGCTCTACCTGATGACCGACTGCATCTTGTTTGCGTCGATCTTCGCGGTGTACGCGGTACTGGTAAACAACGTAGCGGGTGGCCCGTCGGGCCACGACATCTTCGAACTGCCTTACGTGCTCGGCGAAACCGCCTTGCTGTTGTTCAGTTCGATCACCTACGGCTTCGCCATGCTGGCCTTCTATAAGGGCAGCAAGAAAGGCGTCCTGAGCTGGTTGGCACTGACCTTCCTGTTCGGCCTGGGCTTCATCGGCATGGAGGTCAACGAGTTCCACCTGCTGATCTCCGAAGGCTACGGCCCGCACCGTTCCGGCTTCCTGTCTGCGTTCTTCACGCTGGTAGGCACCCACGGTCTGCACGTATCTGCCGGCCTGCTGTGGATGGCGGTGATGATGTATCAGGTCAATAAACACGGCCTGACCAACACCAACAAGACCCGCCTGAGCTGCCTGAGCCTGTTCTGGCACTTCCTGGACGTGGTCTGGATCTGCGTATTCACCGTCGTCTACTTGATGGGGACCCTGTAATGGCTAATGCACACTCCCATGACCATGACAGCCATGATGCGAGCCACGGCAGCGTAAAGTCTTACGCTATCGGCTTCATCCTGTCGGTAATCCTGACCCTGATCCCGTTCGGCCTGGTGATGTACCCAACCTTGCCGAAGTCGATCACCTTGATGATCGTTCTGGCGTTCGCGGTGATTCAGGTTCTGGTTCACCTGGTGTACTTCCTGCACCTGGATCGCTCCAAAGAGCAGCGCGATAACGTGATTGCATTCGTGTTCGCAGGTCTTGTGATCCTGCTGCTGGTTGGCCTGTCGATATGGATCATGTTCAGCATCCATACGTTCATGATGGCGAAGTGAGGTAAGACCCGATGTCGCTTAAGCACTTTATCCAAATCACCAAACCGGGGATCATTTTCGGTAACGTGCTTTCTGTGGCAGGCGGTTTCTTCCTGGCCTCCAAGGGACATGTCGATCTGGCCATCTTCCTGGCGGCAATGATCGGTACGTCCCTGGTGGTAGCTTCCGGTTGCGTGTTCAACAACTGCATCGACCGCGACATCGATATCAAGATGGAACGCACCAAGAATCGTGTGCTGGTCCAGGGCCTTATCTCCCTGAAACTGGCACTGATCTACGCGACCGTCTTGGGTGTTGCCGGTGTGGCACTGTTGTACAAGGTGGCCAACCCGTTGGCGGCGCTGTTTGCCGTGATCGGCTTTGTCATCTACGTCGGCCTTTACAGCCTGTACCTCAAGCGCAAGTCGGTTCACGGCACGCTGGTGGGCAGTCTGTCGGGGGCGATGCCGCCGGTGATTGGTTATGTGGCTGTAACCAATAGCTTCGACATGGCCGCGCTGGTGCTGCTGGTGATGTTCAGCCTGTGGCAGATGCCGCATTCCTATGCCATCGCGATCTTCCGCTTCAATGACTACCTGGCTGCTTCGATTCCGGTCCTGCCGGTCAAGCGTGGCATCCAGGTTGCCAAGAAACACATCCTGCTCTACATCCTGGCCTTCCTTGTGGCGACCTTGATGTTGACCTTCAGTGGCTACGCCGGCATGAGCTACCTCGCCGTCGCCGCCGCCATGGGCATGTACTGGTTGTACATGGCCTGGACCGGCTACAAGGCAGTGGATGACACTGTCTGGGCGCGCAAGCTGTTCGTGTTCTCGATCTTCACCATCACCGCGCTCAGCGTGATGATGTCCCTGGATTTCCAAGTGCCGAAAGAGCTGTTGCTGACCTACGCTCACTGATCGTTCAAGCATTAAAAAACCCCGCCTTCGCAAGAAGCGCGGGGTTTTTTATGGCATGCCCTTTAAACTATTCCCACCTTCTACAAATGCAGGAAGCAACGTGATGAGTAAAAAAGCCGTTATGGTCTTCAGTGGCGGGCAGGATTCGACCACCTGCTTGATCCAGGCGCTGCCGCTGTATGACGAGGTGCACTGCATTACCTTCGATTATGGCCAGCGTCATGTGGCGGAAGTTGAAGTCGCACAGCGCTTGGCACAACAACTGGGGGCAACCGTTCATAAAGTGATGGACGTGTCCTTGCTCAACGAGTTGGCCATCAGCAGCCTGACCCGCGATAACATTCCTGTGCCGACCGTGAACAGCACAGGCGAAAGCCTGCCAAGCACCTTTGTGCCGGGCCGCAATATTCTGTTCCTGACCTTGGCGTCGATCTACGCCTATCAGGTTAAAGCTGAAACCGTGATTACCGGCGTGTGCGAAACCGACTTCTCGGGCTACCCCGATTGCCGGGATGAGTTCGTCAAGGCGCTGAACAAGGCACTTGAACTGGGTATGGATTACACGCTGCGCCTGGACACCCCGCTGATGTGGCTGAACAAGGCCGAGACCTGGGCGCTGGCTGACTACCACCACCAACTGGAACTGGTTCAGCACCAGACCCTGACCTGCTACAACGGCATTATTGGCGCCGGTTGCGGTAACTGCGACGCGTGCAACCTGCGCGCGCGAGGCTTGAGTGACTACCTGCAGAACAAGGCGGATGTCATGCAGAGCCTGAAGCAGAAGCTGCAGCTGAGCTAAATCAGCCGACACCTGCCTCGTCATACTCCTTTGTACGTGCTGTGCGAATTCATCACCCGCCTACAAGGAGTAGCTCCATGGTCAGTGTCAGTCGCCGGTCCCTTCTCGCCTTCGGCGCCGCTTTGCCGGTGCTGGGGCGCCTCGATTGGGCGGTTGCCAGCCCGCCGCCGGCAGCGGCTGACACGGTGCGGCTCAACTATAACGAAAGCCCCTATGGCCCCTCGGACGCCGCTCGCGAGGCGATGCAGCGCGGCATCGGCAGCTCCGGGCGTTACCCCTACGGCCACATGTATGCCCTGGCCGGCCTGTTTGCCCGCCAGCAAGGCATTGCCGAAGAACAGGTCGCGGTATTTGCCGGTTCCATGGCGGCCTTGCGCTACGCCGTATTGGCGTTTACCAGCCCGAGCCGCGGGCTGGTAATGGCCACGCCGTCCTACGAAGTGCCGCGCCAGGCGGCCGAGTCGTGGAAGGCGCCGGTGCGGGAAGTGAACCTCGATGCGCGTCACGCCCATGATGTGCCAGCCATGCTCGCCGCCGATCCCCAGGCGGGCATGCTGTACCTGTGCAATCCCAACAATCCGACCGGCACCGTCACGCCCAGCGAAGCGATCCGCCAGGCATTGGCGAACAAGCCCAAAGGCAGTGTGCTGGTGGTGGACGAGGCCTACATCGACTTCTCCGACGCCCAAAGCTGTGTCAGTTGGGTCAAGGACCACGACGATTTGCTGGTGCTGCGCACCTTCTCGAAAATATACGGCATGGCCGGCGCACGCCTGGGGCTGGCAATTGGCGCCCCGGCACTGCTGGAGCGTCTGGCAGTGTTCGGCGGCGACAACGTGCCGGCTGCCTCGACGTTGCTCGGCGCCCGGGCGAGCCTGGAAGACCCCAAGCTGCCGGCGCAACGCAAGGCGCTCAACACCCAGTTGCGCGATGAAACCGTGGCGTGGCTCAAGGACCGAGGGTTTACCTGCACCGCGTCGCAGAGCAACTGCTTCATGATCGATGTGAAGCAACCGGCGGAGCAGGTCATCGAGAAGCTGGCTGCACACGGCGTATTGATCGGGCGGGTGTGGAAAAACTGGCCGCAGTGGGTGCGGGTGACGGTGGGGAACAAGCAGGAGATGGCGCGTTTTCGCGAGGTGTTTGCAACGACTGTTTGAGCTGATGCAGCTGTTTGAGCAACCCACATCAAATGTGGGCGCTGGCGTGCCTGCGATGCGCATAGGTATCTACGCAACTCTTTGTGTCGCTTTAAGCCTGTGAGGGGGGTAGGGAGATTGAGTACATATCCGTTGCTGCGGTAACGGCGGCTTAGGGTTCCGCCCTTACGGCGGGTCACTTTTTTACAAAGCGCCTAAAAAAGTAACC
>NZ_JBKEZW010000016.1:0-60917 GCF_053345295.1 Pseudomonas sp. M5A4_2d
GCGTTTTTTGGTTACTTTTTTAGGCGCTTTGTAAAAAAGTGACCCGCCGTAAGGGCGGAACCCTAAGCAGCCGTTACCGCAGCAACGGATATGTACTCAACCTACCTAACCCCCTCACAGGCCTAAAGCGACACAAATAGTTGCGTAGATACCTATGCCGCGATGGCGGTGGGTCCGTCAATGTATCTGGCGACTGACACAACGTATTCGCGAGCAAGCCCGCTCCCACACGAGCCCCCTCCCCCATGTTTGCTCAGCGTTTGGCCTTGGCACGGCGCATCAGGTGATACGCGGCCGGGATCACGAACAGCGACAACAACGGCGCCGTTAGCATGCCGCCGATCATCGGCGCGGCGATGCGGCTCATGACCTCACTGCCCGTGCCGCCGCCCAGCAGGATCGGCAACAACCCGGCGATGATCACCGCAACGGTCATCGCCTTGGGCCTCACCCGCAGCACTGCGCCTTCGGTGATGGCCGCCAGCAGGTCACCGTCCTTGCGCTCGGCCCAGGCGTTTTTCAGGTAAAGCAGCATGATCACACCAAACTCGGCCGACACGCCCGCCAACGCGATAAAGCCCACGCCAGTAGCCACCGACAGGTTGAAGCCCAGCCAGTAGAGCAACCAGACGCCACCGGTCAGTGCGAACGGCAATGTACCGAGGATCAGCAACGCCTCGTCCACACGGCGGAAGGTCAGGTACAGCAACACAAAGATGATCAGCAAGGTCGCCGGCACGACCAGCTTCAAACGCTGATTGGCCCGCTCCAGAAACTCGAACTGCCCCGAATAGCTGAGGCTCATGCCCCGTTGCAGGTGCACCTGCTGGTTGATGGCCTCACGCAGGTCCTTGACCACGGACGCCAAGTCGCGATCACGCACGTCGATATACACCCAACCGGAAGGCCGTGCATTTTCACTTTTGAGCATCGGCGGGCCTTCACTGACCTTGAGCCTGGCCACCGTACCGAGGGTGATCTGGCTGCCCTGTGGCGTATAGATCGGCAGATTGCGCAGCGACTCCACCGAGTCGCGCCAGGCCTTGGGGTAACGCAGGCTGATGGGGAAGCGCGCCAGACCTTCTACAGTTTCGCCAATGGTTTCCCCGCCAATGGCCCCCGACACGATCGACTGCACATCAGCGATGTTCAGACCGTATTGCGCGGCTGCCGCGCGGTCGATATCCACATCGATATAGCGCCCGCCGGTCAGGCGCTCGGCCAATGCCGAACTCACGCCGGGCACACCCTTGGCGACCTTCTCCACGGCCTGGGTCACCGCGTCGATCTGCATCAGGCTGGTGCCCGCCACCTTCACGCCGATCGGGCTTTTGACGCCGGTGGCGAGCATGTCGATACGGTTGCGGATGGGGGGAATCCAGATATTGGTCAGGCCCGGCACCTGCACCACACGGTCCAGCTCCTTCACCAATGTTTGCGGGGTCATGCCGGGGCGCCATTGGTCCCGGGGCTTGAACTCGATCGTGGTCTCGAACATCTCCAGCGGCGCCGGGTCGGTGGCGGTTTCGGCGCGGCCGGCCTTGCCAAACACATGGGCCACTTCCGGCACACTCTTGATCAGGCGGTCCGTGCGTTGCAGCAGTTCACCTGCGGTCTGCGTCGACAGCCCCGGCAATGCCGACGGCATGTAGAGCAAGTCGCCCTCGTCCAGCGGCGGCAGGAACTCGCCACCGAGTTTCGCCACCGGCCACAGCACGCTGGCGACCATCAGCAGCGCCACCAGCAAGGTCACGCGCGGCCAACGCAGCACGGCATCCAGGGCCGGTTGATAGAGTTTGATCAGACCGCGATTGAGCGGGTTACGCTGCTCGTCGGGAATGCGCCCGCGAATCCAATAGCCCATCAGCACCGGGATCAACGTCACCGACAACCCGGCCGCTGCCGCCATGGCGTAGGTCTTGGTGTAAGCCAGCGGGCCGAACAAGCGGCCTTCCTGGGCCTGCAAGGTGAACACCGGGATAAACGACAGGGTGATGATCAGCAAACAGAAAAACAGCGCCGGCCCGACCTCCACCGCCGCATCGGTCACCACCTTCCAGTGCTCATCACCCTCAAGGGTTTTGCCAGGATGGGCGTGGTGCCAGGCTTCGATCTTCTTGTGGGCGTTTTCAATCATCACCACCGCCGCGTCCACCATCGCACCGATGGCAATCGCGATGCCGCCCAGGGACATGATATTGGCGTTGAGCCCCTGGAAACGCATGACGATAAACGCGATCAACACGCCCACCGGCAGCGAGATGATCGCCACCAGGGATGAGCGCAGATGCCAGAGGAAAATCCCGCACACCAGCGCCACCACCAGGAACTCTTCCAGCAGCTTGTGGCTCAGGTTGTCGACGGCACGGTCGATCAATTTGCTGCGGTCGTAGGTGGTGACGATGTCCACACCGGGCGGCAGGCTGCTCTTCAATTGCTCCAGCCTGGTTTTGACCGCAGCGATGGCTTCACGCGCATTTTTACCGCTGCGCAGAATCACCACGCCGCCGACCGCTTCGCCTTCGCCGTCGAGCTCGCCGATGCCACGGCGCAGGTCCGGGCCTAGTTGGACCGTTGCCACATCGCCGAGCGTCACCGGCACATTGTTGCTGTCGAGGCGCAAGGGAATGGCGCGAAAATCAGCCAGGCTTTTCAGGTAACCGGACGCTCGCACCATGTACTCGGACTCACCCATATTCAGCACCGAGCCGCCGGTTTCCTGATTGGCCTTGCCGATAGCCTGCGCAACTTTAGCCTGGGTGATGCCGTGGCTGGCCATGGCCGGTGGGTCGAGCTGCACTTGGTACTGCTTGACCTGGCCGCCGATGGTCGCGACTTCCGCCACATTCGGCAGGGTCTTGAGTTCGAATTTAAGAAACCAGTCCTGCAAGGCACGCAACTGCGCCAGGTCGTGTTGGCCCGTGCGGTCCACCAATGCGTATTGGTAGATCCAGCCGACCCCGGTGGCGTCCGGCCCCAGCGAGGGTTTGGCCGAGGCAGGCAAGCGTGCCTGCAATTGGCTGAGGTATTCCAACACCCGCGAACGGGCCCAATACAGGTCGGTACCTTCGTCGAACAGCACGTAAACGTAGCTGTCACCGAAGAACGAAAACCCGCGTACCGTCTTGGCGCCCGGTACCGACAACATGGTGGTGGTCATCGGGTAGGTGACCTGGTTTTCCACGATCTGCGGCGCCTGGCCCGGGAACGGCGTACGGATGATCACCTGCACATCCGAGAGATCTGGCAAGGCATCGACCGGGGTGTTTTGCACCGCCCAAACGCCCCATGCCGTGATGAATAGCGTGGCGAGCAACACCAGAAAACGGTTAGCCACCGCCCCACGAATCAGCAGGGCGATCATGGCTGGGCTCCCGGTTGCATACCCATTTCAGGCATGCCGGACGGTGGCGCGGTAATTCCCCTCAAACTGGCTTCCGAGTCCAGCAGAAATTGCCCGGAAGCGACCACCTGCTGGCCTTCCTGCAAACCGCTGCGGATCACCGTCTGGTCCCGGTTTTCCGCGCCGGCTTCGACTTCGACCGGCCGATAATGCCCGCCCTCCTCGGCCAGCATCACCAGCACGCGTTTGCCGGTGCGGATCAAGGCTTCGCTGGGCACTTGCAGCACCGCTTGCCCGCTGGTTTGCGCCAGGCGCACTTGAGCGGTCATGCCCGGGCGCAAGGTGCCATCGGGGTTGGGCAATTCCACACGTACCTGCACGGTGCGACTGTCCATGGCGGTGGCCGGCAAGATCGCGCTGACGGTGCCGGAGACGCGCTTGCCGGGTAAACCGACAAACCGGCTCTGCACGGTTTGCCCCACCGCCAATGTCGCCCCTTGGGCCTCCGGTACGGCGATCTGCAGCCACACCTGATCCAACCCGTTGATCCGCGCCAGGGTCTGCCCCGCCGCCAGCGTCATGCCTTCGCGCACCTCCAGGGTTTGCAATGCGCCGCTCAACGGGCTGGTGACCGTCAACACCGACTGCACCCGGCCACTGCGCTCCATTTGCTGGATCAAACCGGTAGGCATGCCGCTCAGTCGCAAGCGTTGCCGGGCCGCCGCGATCAACCCGCTGTCACCGCTGTGACGCAGTGCGAGGAATTCTTCCTGGGCCGCCGCCCACTCGGGGATCAGGAGGTCCGCCAAGGGCGCGCCGGCTTTTAGCACATCCCCCGGCGCGCGCGCATACACCCGCTCGACAAACCCGGCGGCCCGCGCCTGGACCACCGCCACCTCACGCTCGTTGAAGGCAAGGATGCCCGACAGGTCCAGCGTAGAGGTCATCACGCCACGGGTCACGCTCGCCAGGCGCACGCCGATATTCTGGGTTTGCCGTGGGTCGATCTGTACCGTTGGCATAGTTGCAGCAGCACCTTCAGCTTCGGCGTAGCGCGGAACCAATTGCATATCCATGAAGGGCGACTTGCCGGGTTTGTCGAACTTCTGCTGCGGGTACATCGGGTCGTACCAGTACAACGCCTGCTTATCGTCTTTCGATGCAGGCGCAACCGAGGTTTGCGGATGCAACTGCGCCAACCCGTAGCCCGCCCCCAGCCCCAGCAGCACCAGTGCTGCGACGATTCGATTATTCATTGCTGGGCTCCCCATAGGCGAAATACAACTGGGCACCGATCAAGGCGCGCTGCTCGATGGCATCCATCTGTTTGAAGCGGGCCTGGACCAGCTCGCGACGGGCACTGACCACATTCAACAAGTCGCCCTTGCCCGCGCGATAACCGGCCAGGCTCAACGCCACCTTCTCTTCGGCCAGCGGCACCAGGCTGTCCTGGCTGCGCAGCACGGCGCGGTCCAGGCGCTGATACACCGCGAGGTCGTCATCGAGCATCTGGGTATGTTCACGGGTAGCGGCTTCGCGCTCGGCATCCAGTTGATCCACCTCGGCCTGCTTGGCAGCGATACCCGGGTTTTGTCGGCGGCCAGGGAAAATCGGCAGGTCAAAACTCAATTGCAGGCTGACCATATCGCCGTATTCCCGGCCCCGGTGCTGGTAGTCGACCTCCCAACTCCAGTCCGAGGTCTTTTGCGCCCTGGCTTCCTGCAAGCGCGCCTGCGCCTCGCGAGTGCGCGGTACAAAGGCTTGCAGCTCAGGGTGTTGATGCAGGTTGTGGCTGTAGCCGAGACTGTCGATGGTCCATTTGGGTAACTGGCCGCTGGGCGCCTCATTGGCGGCCGCGCCGATCCAGCGCTTGAGGGCGGCGCGCGCCTGGGCGCGTTGTTGGGTCAGCTCGTCCTCGCGCTCCGCCAACTCGGCGGCTTCCTGCTTGGGAATAACGGCATCAGAAGCCTGGCCACGTCCCGCAGCCAACTGCGCACGCACGCTGTCTTGCAGCAGGCGATTCTGCCGATAAAAGTCTTTGAACAAGGCCTCTTTGCGCTCCACGGCGTAGGCGCGAATCCACGCCTGGGCCGTGGCCTGGCGCACGCTCAGCCGCTCGATCCGGCCTTCAGCTGCCGTGCGTTCTATCGTTGCATCCGCCAGCTCCACGCGGGCCTTGCGCTTGTCGCGGCTGGGCACCTGTTGCTGGATACCGATCATCTGGTCGGTCATGTCATCGCCATACAATGTGCCGCGATTGGGCCCGCCGATGGGGAAGTTTTGCAGGCCTACCACCAGTTTCGGGTCGGGCAATTCACCGGCCGCAATTGCCCCCTGTGTGGCGGCTTGCAGCTTGGCCGACTCTGCCGTCAGTGAGGGCGCGTTGTTTTGCGCCAGGCGCAGGGCGTCATCCAGGGTCAGCGCAGAGGCCAGCGCCGGCCACACCAGCACGCCCACCACCAGGGCGCGCATGTAGAGGGAATTCATGTTGAAGATTCCTGATCTGTTCCGCTGCGTCGCGCTTTAAGCGGCCCACAGCAAGGTCATCCCGAGTCGGGATGGGTCTTCAGGTGCAACAGGAATCAGCGACGGGGCGGGCGCCAGACGCCGGGCGGCGTGCGGTCGGGGATGAAGTCCGAGGAGAGGCTGGCGGTTAAAGGGTGTGCCAGGGTCAGTGGGGCCTTGAGCACCGGCATCGACAGTTGCAGCAAGCCACCGCTCTTGCATTCCTGCCCAGGCTTGCAGGCCTTGCCATGGTCGACGCCGTCCTGGCAGCAATCGGGGGACATGTCCGTCATCATTTGCATGTCCGACATCTGCATCGGGCAAGGCTCGGTGCTCGACGGCACACCCGCCATCCCGGTCAGGGGAAGCGTGAGGCTTAACAGCATGACCAGGATTAAACGCAGCAGGCGGCTCATGGGGCGCGAGTCTAGCCAAGCGGGCGTTAAGTCGCCATTAACAATTTCGTGAGCACTCGCCCGTGAAAACGGATCTGCGCCAGGGTCAACGCGGTGTAGCCAATGATCACTGCCGGCGCCAAGCTCGCTTCGACGCAGAACTTGCCCAACGGCTGCAACGTCAGCCCCACAGCGGCGGCACGCGTGCAGAAATCCGCCTCATCACTGCCGGCCGGCAACCACAGCACAAAGTGCAACCCGGCCTGCTGGCCGCTGACCGTGCAGCCTTGCGGGAGACAGGCCAGCAAGGCATCGCGCCGGGCCTGATACGCCTGACGCGAGGCGCGCAGATGGCGCACAAAGGCCCCGCTGCCCAGGAACTCCACCAATCCCACTTGATCCGTGGCGCCCACTGAATGCCCGGTCAGCTGCAAGGTACGCAGCAACGCGGGTCGCAGCGTCCTGGGCACGACCATGAAGCCCACGCGCAAGCCGGGGAACAGGTTCTTGTTGAAGCTGCCGCAGTAAATCACCCGATCGCCGGAATCCAGGGATTTGAGCGCCGCCAGGGGCGCACTGCTGTAGTTGTATTCGCTGTCGTAATCGTCTTCGACCACCCAGGCATCCGCGCGCGCGGCCCAATCCAGCAGCGCCAGGCGGTGCGAGACCGACAGGGTCATGCCCAACGGCGCCTGGTGTGCAGGCGTGACATACGCCAAGCGTGCAGCACCCGGGAGTTGCGCGGTGTCGAGGCCTTCGGCCGTGACCGGGATCGGCACAACCTGCGCGCCTGCCAGCGTGAACAGGCGGCGCGCCGGTGTATAGCCGGGGTCTTCGACACACGCCGTGTCGCCCGGCTTAAGCAAGGTGCGGGCAATCAGGTCGAGGCCATGGCGAATGCCGGTGGTGACGATCACCTCGTCCGCCTCGCAGTGCATGCCGCGATAGCTGCGCAAGTAATCGGCAATTTGCGCGCGCAACGCCGGCAACCCGGCCGGGTGGGAAGCTTCCAGCGCACCCGGCCCTGCCGACAGCAGCCCGCGGGAGATGCAGCGTGCCCAGGCTTTCAGATCGAACAGGCCGGCATCCGGGCGCCGTGCAACGAAGGGCACGTGACTTTGCACGCCCGCATCAGGCTGATCGGGCACGGCCATACGGCGTGGGCTTTCGGTGGGCGCCACGGCCGCAATAAATTGCTCGGGGATCACCGCGCACACCCGCGTGCCGGAGCCCGCCACGCGCTGCACGTAGCCTTCGCTGTGCAATCGCTCGAACGCCGCTTCAAGCGTACCGCGCGACAGCAGCCAGCGTTCGGCCAGGCTGCGGGTGGACGGCAATCGGCTGCCGGCCGGCAATTGGCGGTTCAAGATCGCCGCACGCAAGGCCTCGTAGGCGCCCTGCTGCTTGCCGGCCTCCAATGTATCGGGGCGCGGCAGGTCCAGGGCGGATGCGGCTTTTCCTCGGCTCATAGTGGTCCAATCACTCTATGCATAAGTGGCCCTGAGGATTAAACCACAAAGCCGTTAGAGTTCGGGTTCAATGCATTGCGAAGAAGCTTCCCATGACTCAACGCGCCCTCTCCTCCTGCTTCTGGCTGGTACTGCTGACCGTACTGATCGGCCTGCCACGTATCACCCTGGACATGCACCTGCCGGCCCTGCCCGCCATGGCCGATTACTTCCACACCAGCGACAGCCAACTGCAACTGACGCTCACGCTGTACACCTTGGGTTCGGCGATTTCCCTGCTAGTCAGCGGCCCACTGACGGACCGCTTCGGGCGTCGCCCGATTTTGTTGGCCGGGCTGTTTCTGTATGTGCTCGCGACCGTGGCCTGTGCGCTGGCCAACAGCCTTGAGGTGCTGATCGTCGCCCGCCTGTTCCAGGCCCTGGGCGGTTGCTGCACCACGGTGATCGGTCGGGTAATCGTGCGTGATTACTTCGAGCGTCATGAACAGGCGCGCCTGCTCGGCCTGATCTCCATGGCCATGGCGATCTCGCCGATGGCCGCGCCGGTGCTGGGCAGCCTGATGCTGCCCTTTATCAACTGGCGTGGCCTGTTTGTGGTGCTCGGCGTCATCGGCGCGGGGCTGTACCTGGTGGTGTATCGCCGCTTGCCAGAAACCCGCCCGCCGGAAGTCGCCGCGGCGCCGCCAGGCAACCTGCTGCGCCTCTACGGCCAGCTCCTGCGCGACCGCTACTTCCTGCGTTACTCCCTGGCCATCGGCTGCGTGTACAGCACCTATTTCCCGTTTATCAGCGAATCTTCGGCCTTGTTGCAACGGGGCTTCCACCTGTCCGCCACGGCCTACGCGCTGGTGTTTGCTGCAACCATCAGCGGTTATATGCTCGGGGCAAACCTGTTCCGGCGCCTGGTGCTGCGTTTCGAACCCGACGCTTTGATCAGCGCCGCAATCGGCCTGAACGTGCTGGGTAGCCTGATGCTCGCGGGGGCTACGGCCCTGCTGCCGGGTGATTGGCTGGCAATTGTGCTGCCGATGGTGGTGATCATGGTGTCGGTGGGGATGGTGATTCCGGCCTGCCAGCTCTCGGTATTGCAGCCTTACGGCGCGATTGCGGGGACGGCATCGGGGTTGTTCTTTTTTACCCAGATGTTCCTCACGGCGGTCAGCAGTTGGGCGACCGGGCTGCTGTCGGACGGTACTTCAGAACCGTTGGTGATCATGACCCTGGTCGCCAGTGCATTGCTGGTCACAGGCTGGCTGACCCTGCGCCAAACCAAAAGTGGGAACGGGCTTGCTCACGAAAGCGGTGTATCCGTCAGCTCATGAGTCGCTGAAAGACCGCTTCGCAAGCAAGCCCGCTCCCACTGGGGACCGAGCCAGGCTCAGGTTTAGTGCATGAAGATCGCGATCAGAATAATGACCGGGATAGGCACGCCGAGGAACCACAGAAGTAATGAGCGCATGATGTTCTCCTTGAATTAACGGACAAAGTGTTCGGTTTCGACATACACCACGGCATCCCGACGACGGCCGCCGAAGGTAGCAGCGAAGCTGGCGAAGAAGGCACCGATCAACAGCGCAACAAAGGTCCACAGCGACGTGTAGGCAGCGACTTTCGCAGCGGTATCGGCAGCTTGCTTGGCCTTGAGCTTGGCGTCTTCGATGGCTTTACGGGCTTCGCCGTAGACCTTGTCGATCCGCGCTTCGGCGTCGGCCTGGCTGAGGTTGGTGCGCTGGCTGATCAACTGGGCGAGGTAGGTACGGTCTTCCGGCGCCAGTTGGCCGTCGTTGCTCAGTGTACGGGTGAGGATGCGTGCTACCACGCCGTGTACGGCGTCGTCGCTGACGGCAGCTGGGCGGTCATCGCGGAACAGGCTATCGACGTAATAGTCGAAGTCGCCGCTGTTGGCGCCTTTGGCTGCGCTGCCGGCTGCCTGGCTCATGCCGCTGGCGGCACCCGCTGCAACACTGGCACCGGCTTTAACGCCACCGCTGACCACGCTGCTGACCGAACCGACTACCAGCACCGCAGTGACCAGCGTCGCAACCGCCCAAGCGAGGAAACCATGGGCCGTGTCGCGAAAGTACACTTCATCGCCGTGCATATTGGCCCACTTCACGCGCAACCGACCGGCGATATAACCGCCTAGGCCCGAGGCAACGATCTGGGTAAATGCCAGCCAGACAATGGTGGAAATGCCCAGCCCCTTGGCGCTAATGCCGCTATCGGCCCACGGCGACACCGCCGAAAAGCCCAGGCCGAAGCCCAGCAACACGAGGATCAGGGACAGTGCAGCCGCCGCAGCGGCCCCGGCAAAAATTGCACCCCAGGAAACCCCGGAGCGCGAACTCGACTCTTGCAGCGTGGATGAGGATGTGATCATTGTTGTTTTGCTCCCGGCAGGAAAAATAGTGTTACAAGTCTCAAAAGGGACAGTGCAGGCAGCGTGCCAGTCGGCGCAAAAATTAAAATCCTTATATTTCAATACGTTAACTAAATTGAACTTCGTTAAACCATGCAAGTTGCAAGAAATGCCTGTTCGGGGCGGGCGTTCTGCAATCTCCCCCCAAACGCGGTGCCTGTGGGAGCTGGCTTGCCGGCGATAGCGGTGTACCAATGACAAAACGGTTGCCGGCACACTGCCATCGCCGGCAACCCATCGCCCACACCGGACCGGCTCAGTGATTAAATTTGTGGTGGTTTTGCCAACATGAAGTTTAATTTAGGAAACATTCAGCTGGTTCTTGGCAAAATGGCCCCACTTCTAGTGTGAATCGCTCACCAGGTAATCCTATGACCCGTATTTTGACCATCGAGGATGACGCCGTAACGGCCCGCGAGATCGTCGCCGAGCTGAGTAGCCATGGACTGGACGTGGATTGGGTGGACAACGGCCGCGAAGGCCTGGTCCGCGCTGTGAGTGGTGATTACGATCTGATCACCCTCGACCGTATGCTGCCGGAGCTGGATGGCCTGGCCATTGTCACGACCCTGCGCACCATCGGGGTGTCGACGCCGATCCTGATGATCAGCGCCCTCTCCGATGTCGACGAGCGTGTGCGTGGCTTGCGTGCCGGCGGTGACGACTACCTGACCAAACCGTTCGCTTCTGACGAAATGGCCGCCCGCGTCGAAGTGCTGCTGCGCCGCAAAAGCACGGTCAAGGAATTCGAAACCGCCCTGCGCGTGGCCGACCTTGAACTGAACCTGATCAGCCGCGAAGCCAGCCGCGCCGAACAACCGCTGAGCTTGCTGCCGACCGAATACAAACTGCTCGAATTCCTGATGCGCAACACCGGGCAGATTTTGTCGCGGATGATGATTTTCGAGGAAGTCTGGGGCTATCACTTCGACCCGGGCACCAACCTGATCGACGTGCACATCGGTCGCCTGCGCAAAAAAATTGATCCGCCGGGCCTCACGCCGTTGATCCGCACGGTACGAGGTTCCGGTTATGTCATTGCTGAACCCCTCTAAGGGCTGGCGCTCCTCCAGCAGCCGCTTGCTGGCGCTTTACAGTTCGCTGTTTGTGGCCTGGAGTTGCATCCTCATGGGGGTGCTGTACTACGAGGTGTCAGGGTACCTCGGCGACTTGTCGCGCCACTCCCTGATGCAGCGTCAGCATTTGTTCCAGCGTTTCGACGGCGAAGAACTGGTGGAAGCCCTGACCACCAGCATGACCTTCGACATGAAGGGCGTGGACGCCTACGGCCTGTTCGATGAGCAATTTCGCCCCTTGAGCGGCCCGATCCGCGCCGTGCCACCGGACCTGCCGTTGGACGGCAAGATCCACGCCCTGGCCAATTGCGTCGACTCCGACGACCCGAAACTCCCCAAGGACAGCTGCGACGCCGTGGCCACCCACACCGAAGACGGTCGCTGGCTGGTGCTGGTACGCGCCAACGGTTCGCTGTTCGGCGTTACACGGATCATCTGGCATGCGCTGCTGTGGGCGCTGTCGCTGACGATTATTCCCGGAGCGGCCGGCTGGCATTTGTTGCGCCGGCGCCCGCTGCGACGCATTCGCGGGATCCAGGCCAGCGCCGAAGCTATCGTCGCCGGCGACCTGACCCACCGTTTGCCGCTGTCGAACCGGCGTGACGAACTGGACATGCTTGCCGCCATCGTCAATGCCATGCTCGACCGTATCGAGAAGCTGATGAACGAGGTCAAGGGCGTGTGCGACAACATCGCCCATGATCTGCGCACCCCACTGACACGCTTGCGTGCGCAGCTCTACCGCATCAAACAAGAGGCAGAGCAAGATTCGGGCTACGCGGTGAAACTGGACGACGCGATTGCCGAAACCGACACCCTGATGGCGCGCTTTCGTGGGCTGCTGCGGATCTCGGAGCTGGAAGACCACCAGCGCCGCTCAGGCTTCCTGGTAATGGACCCGTTACCACTGCTGCGCGAGTTGCATGACTTCTATCTACCGCTGGCCGAAGAAGGCGAATTGCAGCTGCGGCTCGAAGTGCCGGACTCACTGCCGTGGATCACCGGCGACCGCGCATTGTTGTTCGAGGCCTTGGCCAACCTGTTGAGCAACTCGATCAAGTTCTCGCCACCGGGCGGTGAAGTGATATTGCGCGGGGTCAATGACAGCGGCAGCACGCGCATCGAAGTACACGATTCAGGCCCGGGCATTCCGGCGGCGGAACGCGATGCGGTGTTCCAGCGCTTCTATCGCGTGGATGAAAGCGACCAGCAAGGCGGGTTCGGCCTAGGCTTGTCGATTGTCGCGGCGATCATCAACTTGCACGGGTTCAAGCTGGACGTCGGCAGCAGCCAGAGTGGCGGTGCGCGGTTGGTGTTGGAGTGTCGGCAGCAACTGATGCCCGAAGCCTGAACATCACAGCGGTAAAAAATGTGGGAGCGGGCTTGCTCGCGAATGCGGAGTATCAGCCACTTAAAATATCGACTGACTCACCGCTTTCGCGAGCAAGCCCGCTCCCACATCAGGCCTGCTTTGCCTGTTAGAAGTTAGCGCGCAGCGCCTCAAGCCCGCCGCTGTAAACACCGGCAAACAAGGCCTCCACCTCCGCATCCGTGGTCCCGGCAGCCGGGGTAAATACGCCGGACCAGGTCACTTTCGCCGACGCCTCGGTCAACGCTTCAACCTGCAAGGTCGCCAGGTAAGCACTCACCGGAAACGGCGACTGCTCAATGGTGTAGCTGTAGGTGCGCGCCACGTTATCAAAGCTCTGCATACGCTCGACCACCACGCCGCCATCTGCGGTTTCCAGGTGACGCACACGCCCGCCTTCACTCGCCTCACTCTTGACGATCAGGGGCAGCCAATCCGGCAGCGCGTTGAAGCCACCGACCAATTGCCAAACCTGATCGGCCGAGACCGGAATTTCAATAACAGAAGAAGCTGTCGCCACAATAAATACTCCAGAAAAAATAAGACTTCAGATCGCCATGCTGTCGACAACACCGCCGTCGACCCGCAACGCGGCACCTGTGGTTGCAGAAGACAGGGGTGAAGCAATGTACGCCACCAGGTTGGCCACTTCATCCACATTTGCCGCACGCTGGATGATCGAAGTAGGCCGCGCATTACGCACGAATACATCCGCCTCGTCCCGCGCACTGCGCCCGGACTTCGCCGTGGCGTCCTTGAGCATATGCTCCAGGCCGTCGGTAAAGGTCGGCCCCGGCAGCACCGCGTTGACGGTCACGCCCGTACCGGCCAGACGTTTGGCCAGGCCGTGGGACACGGCCAAATTGGCGCTTTTGGTCACGCCGTAGTTGATCATGTCCGCCGGTGTCGCCACGCCGGACTCCGACGACAGGAAGATCACCCGCCCCCAGCCCTGCTCGACCATACCCGGCACATAATGCCGCGCCAGGCGCACGCCAGCGATCACATTGACCTCGTAGAAGCGCGTCCACTCACTGTCTGGCGCTTCAAAGAAATCCACATCATTGAAGATGCCCAGGTTGTTGACCAGGATGTCGGCGCGCGGTTCGGCGGCGAACAGTGTCGCTGCGCCCTCAGCCGTACCGAGATCCGCCACCCAGCCACGCAGATCAGCGCCCGGTACCGCCTGGCGAATGCTCGCCAGGGCGTCATCGACCTTCCCTGCTTCACGCCCGATCACCACCACGGTCGCACCGGACTCTGCCAGCGCCTGGCTGATGCCCAGGCCAATGCCTGCGGTGCTGCCGCTGACGATGGCTACTTTGCCGCTTACATCGATGTTCATATCAGACTCCTGAAATTAAAGCGGCAACGGCGCACGGGTCGAGACCAGGCCGGCATCGCGCAGCGCCTGCCAGAAGGCCGCCGGAATATTCTCTGACAACGCTGCGACGTCTTCGGCAATCCGCCCCGGACGACTGGCACCCGGAATCACTGCGGCCACCGCCGGGTGGGCCAGGGAAAATTGCAGAGCGGCCGCTTTCACGCTGACGCCAAACGCCTGGGCAATGGCCTTGATCTGCTCGACCTTGTGGATAATCGCCGGGCTGGCGGACTGGTATTCAAAGTGCGCGCCGCCGGCCAGGATGCCCGAACTGTAAGGGCCGCCGACGACAATCTCGACGTTCTGCGCCAGGGCTGCGTCCATCAAACGCTGCAGCGCACGCTCATGGTCGAGCAACGTGTAGCGGCCGGCCAGCAGGAAGCCATCGGGCTGGGCCTCGCTGAGGTCCAGGGTCAGCTCACAGGGCTCAACGCGGTTCACGCCCAGGCCCCAGGCCTTGATCACGCCTTCTTCGCGCAAGCGGGTCAATACCTTGAAGGCGCCGGTGCGGGCCTGGTTGAAGTAGTCCAGCCACTGGTCGCCGTAGAAGTCCTGGGCGATGTCGTGAATCCAGACGATGTCCAGGCGATCGGTTTGAAGGCGTTCAAGGCTGTCTTCGATGGAACGCAAGGTAGCGTCGGCGCTGTAGTCGTTGAGCATCTTGTTCGGTCGACCGTGCTCAAACACGCCGCTTTTTTCGCCCAGGTCGCGGGTGCTGTGTTCGATTTCATCGAGAATCACCCGTCCGACTTTGGTGCTGAGCACGAAGTCATCGCGGTTGTACTGCGACAGGGCCTGGCCCAATCGAATTTCCGCAAGGCCCGAGCCGTAGAACGGCGCGGTATCGAAGTAGCGCACGCCCGCATTCCATGCGGCTGCGACAGTGGCCCGGGCTTCGTCTTCAGGAATGGCGCGGAACATATTGCCCAATGGGGCGGTGCCGAAGCCCAATGGGCCGGGCAATTTGTCTTTCAAGCTCATGGTGGATCCTTAATCGGGTTCAGGGTCGCTGTGACCGTTGAGCAGATCCTAGATTGCGCAGATCAGACCGTCCAAGACATACTGCGACCAACTTGAGTCCTCGCAGGTCTAACATGATTGATCTCCGCCAACTGCGCTACTTCGAAGTGGTCGCAGAAGAAGAACACGTGGGCCGCGCTGCCGAACGCCTGCACATATCCCAGTCCCCCCTGAGCCGGCAGATCGCCCAGCTCGAAGAACGCCTGGGCCTGACCTTGTTCGAACGCAGCCAGCAACGCATCCGACTGACCCGCGATGGCCAGACCTTTCTTGCCGAAACCAAGGCGCTGCTGACCCATGCCAATCGCCTGGAGTCGTTGGGCAAGCGCCTGGGTCGCGGCGAAGAAGGCGGCCTGTGCATCGGCTATATCGAAAACGCCATGCACGCCGGCGTGCTGCCCAATGCCTTGCGTGTATTGCGGGGCGACCGGCCGACCGTGCATATCAAGCTGTACAACTTGCCCTCCCTGGAGCAGCTCGAGGGCCTGCGCCAACGCAGCCTCGATATTGCCCTGGTCAGCGAACCACCGGCCGCTGATGACCCGGACCTGATCGCCCTGCAAGTGCTGGACGACCCGATGCTGCTGGCCCTGCCGGAGCATCATCCCTTGGCCCGCCAAAGCGAGCTGTTACCCGAACATATGGCCGATCAGGAGTGGATCGGCGTCCAGCGCAAACCTGGCGCCAACCCGGCCGATGACTTCGTCGCCGCCTGCATTCGCGCCGGTTTCACGCCGCAAATCCCCATGGAAGCCAGCGAGCCGTTTACCGCACTCGGCCTGGTAGCCTCGGGATTGGGCGTGGCAATGGTACAAAAAGGCCTGAGCCGCAATGCCCCGCCCGGCGTGGTGTTGCGCGAATTACCATGGCTGACTTACACCACCCCGCTGTGGGCCGCGTGGCATCGGATCAACCTGCGACCCTTGGTCGAAACCTTCCGTAAGGTGCTCACCGAACCTGAAGGCTGACGATGCATTAAATATGGGAGCGGGCTTGCTCGCGAAGGCGGTGAATCAGTCACCGAATGCATCGCCTGACACCCTGCATCGCGGGCAAGCCCGCTCCCACACTCAGACCGCGGCGCATCAGCTAACCCACTCGCGCAGCCGAAACCACAACATCCCCAACGCCAACAGCGGCGAGCGCAAGGCCTTGCCGCCCGGAAAAGTCATGTGCGGCACCTGGCTGAAAATATCCAGGCCCTGGCTGTGGCCGGCATGAATGGCTTCGGCTAAAAGCTTCGCGCACCAATGCGTCACGTTGAGCCCATGCCCGGAGTAGCCCTGGGCGTAGAACACATTCGGGTATTGCTTGAGCCGCCCGACCTGAGGAAAACGGTTGGCGGTGATGCCAATTTTGCCGCCCCACTGAAACTCGATGGGCGTGTTTGCCAAATGCGGAAACACCTTGAGCAGCTTCGGTTGCATATACGCGGCGATGTCCGCCGGGTCACGCCCCGAATAATGGCAGGCACCGCCGAACAACAGGCGTCGATCAGCGGAAAGCCGGTAGTAATCCAGGCCGACTTTCTGGTCGCACAGCGCGAAGTTTTGCGGGATCAATTGCTTGGCCAGCGTCTCGGATAATGGCTCGGTGGCGATGATGTAACTGCCCGCCGGCAGGACTTTACCGCTTAAGCGCGGCTCCAATTCGTCCAAATGTGCATTGCACGCCAGCACCAGGCTGGCGGCACGCACGGTGCCGCCGGCGCAACGCACCTGCACCGTGTCGCCGTGGATCAGTTCAAGCACCTGGGTGTGCTCGAAAATCCGCACCCCGAGGGACTCGGCCACCTGCGCTTCGCCCAGCACCAGGTTCAGCGGGTGCAAGTGCCCGGAGCCCATATCGACCAGGCCACCAGCATAGGCCACCGAGCCGACGACCTGTGGCATATCCTGCGGGCCGACCAGACGGGTTTGATGGGCATAGCCCATCGCCGCCAAACTGTCCTGCTCGCCTTTGAACGCGGCGAACTGCGCCGGGGTATTCGCCAACTCGCAAAAGCCCCAGCGCAGGTCGCAATCGATGGCGTGTTCGCGGATACGCTCGCCCACCAATGCGACTGAATCAATTCCGGCCCGCTCCAGGTAGCGAACGCCCTCCTCGCCTACATACTTGGCAAACCCCGACACATCGTGGCCGATACCGCGGATCAATTGCCCGCCGTTGCGCCCGCTGGCGCCCCAGCCAATGCGCCGGGCTTCCAGCAGGATCACCGAAAGCCCGCGCTGAGCCAGTTCAATGGCGGTGTTGACCCCGGTGAAACCACCGCCGATCACGCACACATCGGCGCTCAGGTCGGTGCCCAGCGACGGACGCTCAGGCATGGCATTGGCCGAAGCCAGGTAATAGGACTGGGCGTGGTCGCTGGCGTGCTTCATTTGTTGGTCTTCACTTTGCTCCAGGCGCGGGTCATCAGGCGCATGGTCGCCGGGGTCGGCGTGGTGGAAATATAGAGTTTGTCGAGCACTTCCTGAGACGGGTACACCTCAGGGTTATTCACCAGTTCCGGCGCCATAAAGGGCTTGGCCGCCGGGTTGGCGTTGGCATAACCGACCGAGGCACTGACCTTGGCGATCACCTCAGGGTCGAGCAGGTAGTTGATAAAGGCGTGGGCTTCTTTCGGGTTGGTGGCGTCGGCGGGAATGGCCAACAGGTCGAACCACAGGTTGGAGCCTTCCTTGGGAATCGCGTACGCGATATTCACGCCGTTCTTGGCTTCCTTGGCGCGGTTGGCGGCCTGGAATACGTCGCCGGAATAACCGAAGGCCACGCAGATATCACCGTTGGCCAAGTCCGAAATGTACTTGGAGGAGTGGAAATAAGTGATGTACGGCCGCAGCGTCAACAGCTTGGCCTCAGCCTGTTTGTAGTCCTCGGGGTTCTCGCTGCGCGGGTCTTTGCCCATGTAGTTGAGGATCGCCGGGAACAGTTCGTCCGCCGAATCGAGGAAGGCCACGCCGCACTCGTGCAGTTTTTTGATGTTCTCGGGTTCGAACAGCACCGCCCACGAATCGATATGGTCGACGCCCAGCACCTGCTTGACCTTGTCGACGTTATAGCCGATGCCGTTGGTGCCCCACAGGTACGGCACCGAGTGGGCGTTGCCCGGATCGTTTTTCTCCAGCAGCTTGAGCAACTTGGGGTCGAGGTTCTTGAAGTTCGGCAACTGCGAGCGGTCCAGCTTGAGGAACGCGCCGGCTTTCACCTGGCGCGCCAGAAAGTGGTTGGACGGCACCACCACGTCATAACCCGTGCGCCCCGCGAGAAGCTTGCCTTCCAGGGTTTCGTTGGAGTCGAACACGTCGTAGACCACTTTTATACCGGTCTTGGCCTGGAAATCGGCCAGGGTGGTATCACCGATATAATCGGTCCAGTTGTAGACGCTGACCGTCGGCGCGGCCTGGCTTGCACTGCTGAACGCCGCCACCAGAGCCAGCGGGAGAAGCTTTTTCACAAGACGCATATCGACACCCCTTTTAGTTTTTTTAGACGCTCAACAGCAGGAACTCACGCTCCCAGGAACTGATCACCCGCTTGAAATTCTCATGCTCGGCGCGTTTGACCGCGACGTAGCCGCGCACGAACTTGTCGCCCAGGTACTGCTTGACCGTGTCGCAGTCCTCCATCCGTGCCAGCGCATCTTCGAGGGTGAACGGCAGGCGCAGGTTGCGGCGTTCATAGGCACGGCCTTCCACCGGCGCGCTCGGGTCGATCTGTTCGATCATGCCCAGGTAGCCACACAGCAAGCTGGCGGCAATCGCCAGGTAGGGGTTGGCATCTGCGCCCGGCAGGCGGTTTTCCACGCGCATCGCGTCGGGGCTGGAGGTCGGCACGCGCAAGCCGACGGTGCGGTTTTCTTCGCCCCACTCGACATTAACCGGCGCCGAGGTGTCCGGCAGGAAGCGGCGAAATGAGTTCACATTGGGAGCGAACATCGGCAGCAGCTTGGGGATGTACTTTTGCAGGCCACCGATGTGGTGCAAAAACAGTTGGCTCATCTTGCCGTCGGCGTCGACGAATACCGGCTTGCCCGTGGCAATGTCCACCACGCTCTGGTGCAAATGCATGGCGCTGCCCGGTTCGTCGGCAACTGGCTTGGCCATAAAGGTGGCCGCCACGTTGTGCTTGAGCGCGGCTTCGCGCAGGGTGCGTTTGAACACGGTGATCTGGTCGGCCAGGTCAAGGGCGTCGCCGTGGCGGAAGTTGATTTCCATCTGCGCCGGGCCGTCCTCGTGGATCAGCGTATCGAGGTCCAGGCCCTGGAGTTCGCACCAGTCGTAGACGTCTTCGAACAGCGGGTCGAATTCGTTGGCGGCGTCGATGGAAAACGACTGGCGCCCGGTTTCAGCCCGACCGGAACGGCCTACAGGGGTTTTCAGCGGCAGGTCCGGATCTTCGCAGCGCTGGGTCAGGTAGAACTCCATTTCCGGCGCGACAATCGGCTGCCAGCCCTGGTCGGTATAGAGCTGCAGGACTTTTTTCAGCACGTTGCGCGGCGACAACTCGATGGGGTTGCCCTGCTTGTCGAAGGTGTCGTGGATCACGATGGCCGTAGGCTCGATGGCCCACGGCACCACGTACGTGGCGTTGGACACCGGGCGGCAGATCATGTCGATGTCGGCCGGGTCGAGCAGGTCGTAGTAGATATCATCGTCGACAAAGTCCCCGGTCACCGTTTGCAGCAACACACTTTCCGGCAGGCGCATGCCTCGCTCATGCAGGAACTTGTTGGTGGGCGCAATCTTGCCGCGTGCGATGCCAGTCAAATCACTGATCACGCATTCGACTTCGGTAATCTTGTGTTCTTTCAGCCAGGCGGACAGCTGATCGAAGGGGGCGTTCATAAGGACCTCGTCATGGGTTGGATGCGGCGTCGGCTTGTACTCTCGGCGCATTGAGGTCTATCTTGATGCCGCCGCACGTCGGTATCTATCCACTTTGCACGAACCATAACGCACCAATAGAGTGCGCCCAGGTTACCCATGACACAGGCAACAGCTTTGCGCGTACAGGCCTTCACCACCGGTGATGTGGCCGCTCAATGCAGTGCGACACCCGGTTGGGTGCAGCAGTACCAGCAGATGTCCCCGGGGCATTTTGCCGGGCAGATCCGCTACCTCGACCTGCAAGGGGTACAAGTGTACGAAGAGTGCATGAACACGCGCGTGGAACAGCACTTCAATGCCCCGCCGGGCGCGTTGGCGTTCTGTTTCGACGGCAGCGACAACGCGCTGTACATGCTCAATGGCGAAAGCCGCAACACCTGGATCACTCCGGAGAATTACCGTGAAGTGGCCGTCGTGTTCGGCCCGCAGTTCGTCCAGCGCCATGGGCTGGACGTGGCGAAACTGGAAGGGTTGTTCATGGCACCGCTGACGTGCCAGCAGAACGCGCTGTTCACGCGCTGGCTCAGCGGCACCCTCACACGGTTGTCCGCCACGCTCGACCCGATCAGCCGCGACACCCTCACCCAACAGTTACTCGACGATTGCCTGTTCATTCTCGACAACGCTTGCGTGTGCCTGGACCGTAGCTCGTTACAGCGCCGCAGTGCAGAACGCCAGTTGATGGCGCGCATCGGCGAGTGGGCAGCGGATGCGCCGGATGAAACCGTCAACCTGTTGGAGCTGGCGCAGATTGCCGGCGTGCCGCTGCGTCAATTGCAGCAAGGGTTCAAGACCTACACCGGGATGAGCCCGGCACAGTGGTTGCGCCTGCGGCGTTTGAACGGGGCTCGACGCGAACTGCTCAATGCCACCGACACCACCGTGGCCGAAGTGGCGATGAACTGGTCGTTCTGGCATTTGGGGCGGTTTTCCAACAGCTATCGGGCGTTGTTCAAGGAACTGCCCAGCGAGACCCTCAAGCGCCACGGTTGACCCACCGTCAACCGGTGGCCGAGTCCGCGCTTTGCATCTTGTAAAACCTCACACATACCCCTAGTTTATGCGCCCCCCTGCCCTGCGCTTTAAGGCCCTGCCCCCATGGTGTTGCGTTTTAGTCCCGTCGTCACTTCACGTTTTGCCCTTGGCTTGCTGCTCAGTGGCGGTATCGGTAGCAGTCCAGCGGCTGACATAGAACTGCCGGCGGTACAGGTCCAGGGCCAGGAGGAATCGGGCTACCGCACGGACACCGCTTCGGTCGGCGGCTTCAGTGAAGCCCCCTTGCTGGACACCCCGGCGTCAATCACGGTGATCAACGCCGCACTGATCAAGGACCAACAAGCGCGCCTGCTCAGTGAAGTGCTGCGCAACGATGCCTCGGTGGGCGACAGCTATGCGCCCATCGGCTACTACGAAAACTTCGTGGTGCGCGGCTTCTCGCTGAACGCCGCGAGCAGCTACAAGATCAACGGGCGCACCATCACCGGCGAACAGAACGTCGCCCTGGAAAACAAGCAGCAGGTGGAAGTGCTCAAGGGCCTGGCCGGTTTGCAAAGCGGGATTTCCGAGCCCGGCGGCGTGATCAACTACGTGACCAAACGCCCGGAGAATGTACGTTCGGTGACGGTGTCTACCGATGACCGTGGCAGTGGCTATATCGCCACCGATGTCGGCGGCTGGTTTGGCAGCGAACAGCAGTTTGGCCTGCGCGCCAACGTCGCCCACGAAGACCTCAATGCCTATGTGGAACATGCCAATGGCCAGCGCGACTTTGTGTCCCTGGCCTTCGACTGGAACATCAGCCCCGACGCGCTGCTGCAACTGGATGCGGAATACCAGAACAAGCAACAGCGCTCGGTGCCGGGTTATCAACTATTGGGCGGAACGCAAGTGCCGCATGACGCTTCGCCAAAGAAACTGTTGGGCCACCAGAGTGGTTCCCATCAGGTCGGTATCGACTCGTTGAACCTCAACGGCAAGTTTGAATACCGCTTCAGCGATCAGTGGAAAGGCAGCGTGAGCGCGGCGCGCAGCCAGGTGGTGATTGATGACTACAGTTCGTTTGCGTGGGGTGGAGACACTCAGGGCGTCGGCAATTACTTCACCCCCGAAGGCAACTACGACATCTACGACTACCGCAGCCCCGACGACACCCGCCGCAACGATGAAGTCCAGGCCGCCATGACAGGGCTATTCGAAACAGCTGGCCTGGGCCATGAGTTGACCTTCGGCACCAGTGCGTTTCGCCGGGTGATCGACAAACGTAAGTCAGTCAATGAGTGGATCGGCAGCGGCAATATCTATGAGGATGCGCCCACCTTCACGCCTACCGATAAACCCCTGAACGACAGCCACCGCAACCTCGACAGCCGCCAATACGGGCTGTTCGTCACCGACCGCATCCGTTTCAACGAGCAATGGCAGACCATCCTCGGCGGTCGCGAAGTGCGCCTGGATGAAAAAGCTTTCGATGAGAATGGCAACGAGTCACGCCACACCCAGCAATACGTGTTCCTGCCTCAAGCCTCGTTAATCTACAAACCCGTGGAAAATATCTCGCTGTACACCAGCTACAGCAAGGGGCTTTCGCTGGGCGGCACTGCGCCGTGGTTCGCCAGTAACAGCGGGGACACCTTGGCACCTACTGTCTCGCGGCAAATCGAAGCCGGCGCTAAATATGACTGGCGTCGCATCAGCTTCGCCGCCGCCGTATTCCAGACGCGCCAGGCTTATCAGTACGCCCGGCCCGCAGGCGACACCTTCACCTACGTGCAACAAGGCGAACAAAAAAACACTGGCCTGGAACTGTCCGCCAACGGCTGGGCCACCGACCGCCTGCAAATCGCAACCAGCGTGGCGGCGATTCGCGCGCGGGTGAACAACAGTGGCACGCCAGATTATGAAGGCCACCAGGCGATCAATGTGCCCACACTGCGCGCCAGTGTGTACGCCGACTACGCGTTGCCATGGATGAATGGTTTAGCGCTGCTCGGCGGCGTGCAATACAGCGCCAGGAAATACGCCAACCGCACCGGCAACGTGGAGGTGGGCGATTACGCAGTGGTCAATGTCGGCAGCCGTTACACCACTAAAATCGACGGTTATGAAACGGTGTTTCGCCTGAGCGTCGACAACCTGTTCGACAAGCGCTATTGGCGCGATGCGGGCGAGTACATGGGCGATGACTATCTGTTCCAGGGCGCACCGTTGACGGCGCGCCTGAGTGCTTCGGTCAACTTCTGAGGGGGGCGGACAGCGGGTCGTCAACCCGGGCAGCGGCGCAAAGCCTCAGCCCGGTAGCGGAATCACCCGTAACCGCCGTACCGACTTGTAGGAAAAACTCGAATAGATCTCTTTGACGCAAGGCAAGGTCTGCAACACCTCCCGCGCAAACTCGCCAAACGACTCCAGGTCCTTGGCCACTACCTCGAGTAAAAAGTCATAGCGCCCCGACACGTTATGGCACGCCACGATCTCGGGAATGTCCAGCAATCGTTGCTCAAACGCACGGGCGATTTCCTGGGTGTGGCTCTCCATCATGATGCTGACAAATGCCGTCACGCCATACCCCAGCGCCTTGGGCGAGAGGATCGCCTGATAGCCGCTGATCACCCCGCTCTCCTCCAGGTTGCGCACCCGTCGCCAGCACGGCGAAGTAGTCAGGGCAACACGGTCGGCCAACTCGGCCACGGTCAGGCGGGCATTGCCTTGCAATGCGTTTAAAAGTGCTTTGTCGGTGCGATCCAGGCTGACGGGCATAGCTTGCCTCTATTCATTATTTTTATGGATATTTCGTCCCTTAATCCGGGATTTTCCTGCCAATGTTGCAACGTTCATCTGTGGTTATGAGCATAGCATTGTAGGAAATAAGGAGCGCCCGACATGAACAATAAACACAACACATTCGGCTTTTCCACCCGCGCTATCCACCACGGTTATGACCCCAAGGACCATCACGGCGCGCTCGTGCCGCCGATCTACTTGTCCGCCACGTTCGCTTTTCCCACGGTTGAATACGGCGCTGCCTGCTTTGCCGGTGAAGCCAGCGGCCATTTTTATACGCGTATTTCCAACCCGACCCTGGCGCTGCTGGAATCGCGCATGGCGACCCTGGAAAACGGTGAGGCGGCCGTGGCCTTCAGTTCCGGCATGGGCGCGATTGCCGCGACGTTCTGGACCCTGCTGCGCCCGGGCGATGAAGTGATCGTCAGCCAGACCCTCTACGGTTGCACCTTCGCCCTGCTGCACCACGGCATCGGTGAATTCGGTATCAAGGTGCGTCATGTCGACCTCACCGACCTGGCCGCCCTGCGCGCTGCACTCACCCCCGCCACCCGCATGATCTACTGTGAGACCCCGGCCAACCCCAACCTGCGATTGGTGGATATTGCCGCCGTGGCCGACCTCGCACATCAGCAGCCCAACGTCACCGTGGTGGTCGACAACACTTACTGCACGCCTTATCTGCAACGCCCCCTGGAGCTGGGGGCCGACGTGGTGGTGCACTCGGCCACCAAATACCTCAGCGGCCATGGTGATATCACCGCCGGTATCGCCGTGAGCAATCAGGCCCTGGCGCAACGCATCCGCCTGCAAGGGCTCAAAGACTTGACCGGCGCGGTGATGTCGCCCCAGGACGCCTCACTGTTGATGCGCGGCCTCAAGACGCTGGCCCTGCGCATGGACCGCCATTGCAGCAACGCCCAGGCGGTGGCCGAAGCCTTGCAGGCGCACCCGGCCGTGCAGTGGGTGACCTACCCCGGGCTGCGCTCTTTCCCACAATACGAATTGGCGGCACGCCAGATGAAACTGTCCGGCGGCATGATTGCGTTTGAACTCAAGGGCGGCATCGAGACCGGTCGGCGCTTTATGAATGCCCTCGGGTTATTCACCCGCGCAGTCAGCCTGGGCGATGCCGAGTCGCTGGCCCAGCACCCGGCCAGCATGACCCATTCCACCTACACCCCGGAAGAACGTGCGCAACACGGTATCAGCGAGGGCCTGGTGCGGCTGTCGGTCGGGCTTGAGGATGTCGCCGACCTGCTGGCAGACATCCATCAGGCGCTGGCCAAATGCAGCCGCACTGCGCCGCGTCGGGCCTTGATCGATACGCACGCCATGAAGTAAGTCCTGTGTTTGATGTAATCATTTCCCACAAACGGTGGTCGGACTGGTCCGACCGCCGTTATGCGTTTTTAATCTGATTTTTTCCAGATTGGATCCCCATGCTTTTGCCAGGCTGTACTAGCATAGGTTCTCGGCGGGAGCATTATCACTGTAGGTTATTCACCTTGGTTACCTTCTTGGACCCCGTCGTTATAAGGCTGAATACCGACATTTAAAACTCATGGACGAACTGATGAACTCACACCTGTTCCCCCATATAGGCAAGGTCATCGCCAGCACCGGCAGTCGCCATTTCCCGCGCATGCTGCATGACCTGATCCTTACTCAACTGGCAGTGGACGCCACCCATATCACCCAATTGCGGGTGAGTGCCGAGGGGCACACCCGACGCCGGATCAGCCCGGTCTACACCGACTCGGTGGCGGCTTTGGGCGCAGAGCAACCCGCCGCACAACTGCACCTGACGCGCCGCAAGGACGATGTGCGCTACGTGCTGTCGGTGTATCGCTCGCATCAGTCCGAGAGCTTTTCGGCGCAGGAACGCAACATGCTGCAGGACTTCTCCACGCTGTTGCTGCCCATGGTCGAGAAGCACATCACCGCCATTCAGCCCGGCCGCCAGAGCAACGACGCAGCGGAGCCGGAAAAACAAGGCATCGAAACCCTGCGCCGACGCATCGAAGAACGCCTGGTGCAATCGGGGCTGCGCCTGTCCAACCGTGAACTTGAGGTGTGCGTAGGCCTGCTGGCCGGGCGCACTGCGCCGGAGTTGGCCGAGCAATTGACGTTGAAGGTCAACACCATCGAGAGCTACCTCAAGCGCGCGGCGATCAAGCTGGGGATCAGCGGGCGGCACTCGTTGTTGCGGTGGATGTACGCGACTGAGGAAGGGATAGCCACGCCGCTTTAACTCAGCGCAAAATCCGGTGGGAGCTGGCTTGGCGGCGATGGCATCGATTGAGTCTTAATGACCATCCGCGGTGCCTGCGTCGCAGCCAATCCAGCTCCCACACCTGATAACGGTTGCTTGAGCGAAATCAGTCCCTTGCAAGCGCCTCAATCGGGTCCAACCGCGCCGCGTTCCTTGCGGGCACAAAGCCAAACACAATCCCGATCATCGTCGAACAGGCAAATGCGGTGACGATAGACCCCAGGGAAAACACCATTTCCCACTCCTTCACAAACAACGAAAACAGATAGCCGATCGCAAACGACAGCGAGATACCAATCATCCCGCCGATCAGGCAGACCATCACCGCCTCCACCAGGAACTGTTGGCGGATGTCCGACTGCCGCGCGCCCACGGCCATGCGTATACCGATTTCACGGGTGCGCTCGGTGACCGACACCAGCATGATGTTCATCACCCCGATACCACCTACCAGCAACGAAATGACCGCGATCAGCGACAACAGCAGCGCCAGGGAGCGGCTGGTTTTCTGTACGGTCTGCATAATGCTGTCGAGGTTATTGGTGAAAAAATCCTTGGTGCCATGGCGTTGCAGCATGAGTTTATTGACGTTGTCTTCCACCACCTTGCTCGGCTGGCCGTCCTTGATGCGCACGGTGATGCTGTCCAGATGGCGCTGCCCCAACAACCGCCCCGCCGCCGTCTCATACGGGACCCACACGTTCAGCGCCTTGCTGGCGGCGAACATGTTTTTGTTGTCAGCCGTCACGCCAATCACCGTGCACGGCAGGTTGCCTACCAGGATCACCTGGCCCAACGGGTCAACGTTTGGCCCAAACAGACGGTGCCGGGTGTTGTGGTCGATCACCACCACCTGGGCCTGGCGCCGCGCGTCGCTTTCACTGAAGGCAATCCCGGCTTCCAGTTTCAGCCCCTTCACGGTGAAGTAACGGTCGCTGACCCCATTCACCTGCGCATCCACGTCGATATTGCCGAAACGCAACAACAGGTTGCGGCCGACCACCGGCGTGGCGCTGTCGACGTAGTACAGTTGGTTCAACGCCTCCACATCCGACGGCATCAGTGTCTCGATGGCCGAGGCGCGACTGTCACCGAAACTGGTGCCGGAAAAGATGTCGATGGTGTTGCTGCCGATGGCCTGGATGTCCTTGAGCACATAGCGCTTGGCGCCTTCGCCAATGGCCGAAATCGACACCACCGAGGTGATGCCGATGACGATGCCGAGCATGGTCAGCAAGGTGCGCATGCGGTGGGAAATCAGCGCCACCCAGGCCATGTTGAACGCTTCCTTGAACAACCCCAGGCTCGCCACCAAACGCCGGGCGCCGCTGCGCTTGGACTCGATCGGGGCCTCGCTGGGCAGCTCCAGGCCGACACTGTCATTGGCCTTGTCGCTGACAATCTCACCGTCGCACACCTCGACAATGCGCTGGGCATTCGCCGCCACCTTCGGGTCGTGGGTGACGATAATCACCGTGTGCCCGGCGGCGTGCAGTTCAGCAAGGATACGCATAACCTCCTTGCCGCTGTGGGTATCGAGTGCGCCGGTGGGTTCGTCGGCGAGAATCACCTCGCCGCCGTTCATCAACGCCCGCGCGATACTCACCCGTTGCTGCTGCCCGCCCGAAAGCTGGCTGGGCCGGTGGGTGGTGTGCCCGGACAGGCCCAGGCGCGTGAGCAATTCCCGCGCCCGGCTGTGGCGTTGGGTCTCCGGTGTGCCGGCGTAGATCGCCGGCATTTCGACGTTATGCAATGCACTCAGGTGCGCGAGCAAATGGTAGCGCTGGAAGATAAAACCGAAGTAGTCGCGGCGCAGCTCCGCCAACTGCTCATCGCCCAGTGAGCGGGTTTCGATACCATTGATCTTGTAGCTGCCGGCGGTGGCGTAATCCAGGCCGCCGAGGATGTTCATCAGGGTCGACTTGCCCGAGCCCGAGGCGCCGATGATCGCCACCATTTCCCCGGCATGAATGGTCAGGTCGATACCTTTGAGCGCAATGAACTCACGCTCGCCGGCCATGAAAGTACGGGTGATGCCCTTGAGTTCCAACAGTGGCTGGGTCATGCGTCAGCTCCCCGCCACAGCGGGCGTTGCGTCGCCGATCACGACCTTGTCGCCCTCGGCCAGGCCCTCCAGAATCTGCACTTTGACGTTGTTATTGATCCCGGTCTTCACGTTGCGCGACACCGCCTTGCCCTTGGCATCCAGCACGCGCAGCGGGTAACTGCCATCGGCGTTGCGCGCACCGAGCGCCGCCACCGGCACCATCAATGCGGCCTGGGCGGTGTCGAGCACGATGCGTACCTGCGCAGTCATCGCGATGCGCAGGCGGTGTTCGGGGTTGGGCACGTCGAACAGCGCGTTGTAGAACACCGCGGTGTTTTGCTTGGGTGTACCGGCCGTCTGGGTTTCGAGGAAGTTCTGCGGCGCCGGCTCAGTGCCGCGCAACTTGGCGTAGTAGCGCTTGTCGGCCTCACCCAGGATGGTGAAATACACCTGCTGGCCGGGGCTGATATGGATTACATCCGCTTCGGACACTTGAGCCTTGACGGTCATGGTGTCCAGGTCCGCCAGCTTGAGCAGCACCGGTGCCAGCTGGCTGGCGATCACAGTCTGGCCTTCCTGGGTGACGATGCCCACCACATCGCCGTCGATGGGCGCGACGATACGGGTGTAGTCCAGGTTGACCTTGGCGGTGTCGATCTGGATATGCGCGCTTTTTATCTGCGCATCCAGGGACAACAGGTTGGCCTGCTGCACCTGGAACGTCGATTCGGCGTCTTCGAAATCCTGGCGCGAGACCGACTCGTCAACCTGCAAGCCTTTATAGCGCTCGTAAACCGACTTGGCCTGTTTGAGTTGAGCGGCCGTGGCACGGCGCTGGGCCTGCAGGTTTTCCTCGTCAACCTGGGCTTTGCGCAGGGTATTCTGCAGGATCAATGGGTCGATTTCGGCAAGCCATTGGCCCTTTTTCACCTTGTCGCCGACTTTGACTTTGAGGGATTTCAATTGGCCGGAAACCTGGGAGCCGACATCCACTTGCTTGACGCCTTCCAGCACCCCCGTGGCCAATACAGCGTTTTCGATGTCACCCCGTTCGGCCGTAGCGGTCAGGTATTGCGGGGCATCGGCGGGTGCTTGCACCGTGTAGACGACCAGACCGGCCGCGATGGCGACTGCCAGGAACACGCCTGTTTTACGAAATTTCACGAAACCACCTCCCCAATCACCACACCTTCCAGCCACCACTGCGCAAGCCCGTGAACATTCGGGGCCTTGAGCAACGTGAAGTGATTCCCGCCGCCATACCAAACCTCCAGGCCACTGCCCTGACGCCGCCAACCGTCGATCATTAACCCCTGCTCCCGTTGATTGCCCGCCGCATCCAGCGCCGGGTCCTGCGCCAATACCAATCGCACAACCCCGTGGTAGCGCTGAGTCGGTCGATACACCGTGCGCAAGGCTGCGGCATACGTGCGTGCGGGCCCCGCCATCGCGTCCACACTGGCACGCGCCGGCAACAAACCAACCGCGACCATACCGGCGTGAAGCCACTGGCGCTGCGCCACTTCATCGCGCCCGGCAAACGCCACAGGGTCGATGTCCAGGGACTTTCCGGCGGACAACTGCATGGCTTCAATCAACCGCAACAACGCCGCCGTCGACGTATACGGCCGCCCTACCACGCCATTGCCCCCCGGCGACTCACTGTCGATCACCGTCAACGACGCCACCTCTCGGCCCATCGCCTGCAACCGCACGGCCATCTCCAGCGCGACCCAGCCGCCGAACGAATGCCCGACCAGATGCACCGGCCCGCGCGGGCACTCCTGCTCCAGCGCCGTCAGATAACACTGGGCTGCCGCTTCCACCTGGCTATGGGGCACCGCCTCGCCATCCAAGCCTCGTGGCTGCAACCCGAACAGCGGCCAGTCGCGCCCCAGCGCTTCACTCAATCCGACAAACCCGGTGACGCTGTCCCCCGCCCCAGGTACACAGAACACTGGCGCATACCCCGCCCGCCCACTCTGAATGCGCAACAGCGGCTGATGCACCCCTTCCTTCACCGCCGAACCTGTCGCCAGCGCCTCGCTCATCGCACGGCCCAACGCCTGAATGTGCGGCGCCTGCATCATGCTCTGGTGGTCCCCTGGCACGTCTATCCGGCGCAATTGCCCAGGTGCCAACGCATCCTCCCAACCCAGCGAAACACTGCGCCGCGACAACTCGGTGGGCCGCTCCATGGCGCTGAAGAGCTGCACCGGCACCGGCAACGCAAACACGCTGTAATGCGCCAGCGCATGCCCATGCCCCACTTCCCGCTCGATAAAGCTCAAGAGGTCCGCGTCCGTAGCCGCTGCCATTTGCGCGTATAGCAAACCTTCATCGCGACAGCGTTGCAGCAGAGCCGCAAAGTCCAGCTGTCCAATGCCCGCCTCCAACTGTTCAAGGCTCGCCAGCTCATCCACACCTCCCTGTGCTTTCCAATACGCTGTGCACTGCAACAACAAATGCCGCTTCAGGGCATCCGGCCCGCTCCAGCGCGCCTTGCCCTGGTCGGTCATGCGCGGCACGTAACTGTCGATCAAACCGAGGAACTCAACCGCTTCATCCAGCCCCAGCAATTGCATCGCCACTTCATACGCCAGCACGCCGCCGAACGACCAGCCCGCCACACGGTAAGGCCCATGGGGCTGAACGCTGCGTATCAGGCCGACCAGGCGGGCCGCCAGGCCTTCCATGGTGTTCAGGTGCGCCTCACCGAGTGCCAGGCCCGCCAGGCCATAGATCGGATAATCACCGGGCAAGTGTTGGCCCAGTGCCGGGAAGTACACGTCCATGCCGCTGAATTCGTGGATCAGGAACAGCGGCGGCTGCGAGCCGCTGCTGCGCACCGTTATCAATGCACTGTCACGCACCACCGGTTCATCCGTGCGCTGGCGCAGCATTGCGGCCACGCTGGCGACGCTGGCGTGCTGGAACAACTCGGCCAAAGACACCTGCAGGCCCGCTTCATCCATCAGGTTGACCAGTCGAATCGCCAGCAATGAATGCCCGCCCAGTTCAAAGAAACTGTCGTGTCGCCCGACCTGTTCCAGCTTCAAGACACCGGCCCACAGCTGTGCGAGGGTGTCTTCCAACCCGTCGGCAGGCGCTTCAAAATCGCGGTGGGTAAAGGCGTCCAAGGCCGGCAAAGGCAAGGCTTTGCGATCGACCTTGCCATTGGCCGTCAGCGGCAAATGCGCCAGCGGCACATAGGCCGACGGCAGCATGTAGTCCGGCAACTGGCCGTGCAGGTGCGCACGCACGTTGTCGATGCCAACAGGCGCGGCCGCCCAGGTGAAATACGCCACCAGGCGCTTGTCACCCGGCACGTCCTCACGCGCCAGCACCACCACGTCCTGGATGCTCGCAAAGCTCGCCAGGCGTGCTTCGATTTCACCCAGTTCGATGCGAAAGCCGCGGATTTTCACTTGGTCGTCATTGCGCCCGATACATTCCAGCAGGCCATCCGCCGTCCAGCGGCCAAGGTCGCCGGTGCGGTACATCAAGGCGCCCGCGTTGAACGGGTCATCGACAAACTTTTCCGCCGTCAGCTCCGGCCGGTTCAAATACCCCTTGGCCACACCGTCACCACCGATGCAAATCTCACCGGTCACACCCAGCGGCACCGCCTGCAATTGCGCATCCAGCACATGGATTTGCGTGTTGGAAATCGGCCGCCCCACCGGCACGCTTTCAGCGTCATACGCGATAGCGCGCACTTCATAAGTGCTGGCGTAGGTGGTGGTCTCCGTCGGCCCATAGCAATGCACCAGGCGCAAGGCGGGCGCGCGGGTCAGCAGGGTGCGGAACGCCGCCGGGTCGGCACGTTCGCCACCGCACAACAGCACGCGCAAGCCGGCCAGCGCATCGGGAATCATCTGCACGTACTGGTTGAACAGCGCCGTGGTGACGAAGAGCACCGTCGCCCCGCTCAACGCCCGACCGAAAGCCGCCGGCTCGAGCAACGTCGCGTGGTCGATCACCTGCACCTGGCCGCCGTTCAGCAGCGGGCCCCACACGTCCATGGTGCTGGCGTCGAACGCCGGGTTGGAGGCAAACGCCACGCGGTCGGCGGCATTGAAGTCGGCGTAGCCGTTGTTAAGCACCAGGCGCGTGATACCGCGATGGGGCACCAACACCCCCTTCGGCGTGCCGGTGGAACCGGAGGTGTACATGATGTACGCCACGCTGTCCGAGGACTGCGACAGGTCCGGGTTATGGCTCGGTTGAGGGTCAAGCGCCAGGGTGTCCAGGTCGAGGCGCCGGGCCGGGTACTCGATGGCGGCATCGCTGCGGGTAATGACCCAGGTCGCGCCGCTGTCATGCACCATAAAGCCCTGGCGTTCGGCGGGCGCGTTGATGTCCAGCGGCACATAGGCAGCGGCGCATTTGAGGATCGCCAGTTGGCTGACCAGCAGGTCCAACGAGCGCGGTAGCAAGATCGCCACGTTATCGGCAGGACGCACGCCCAGGCTCAATAAGTGATGAGCCAGGCGATTGGCGCGAGTGTTCAGTTCGCCGTAACCGAGCACTTGCTCGCCGTGCAACGCCGCCAAGGCATCCGGTCGTGCCTGGGCCTGGGCTTCGAACAGGCGCTGCACCGTGTGTTCGCGGGGAAACGCCCGGGCGGTAGCGTTGAAGTCCGCCAGCTGTTGGCGCTCAGCGATCGGCAGGATCGGCAGGCAGCCGATGGCGATTTCGCGATTGTGCTCCAGCGCCTCCACCACCTGTTCAAGTGCAGTGTGCAGGTAGTCACACAAACGTCGGGCGCCCGGCCCCATGGCTTCAAAGCGGAAGCCATCGCCCAGGTCATCCACGCTCACCGACAGCCCGTAACTGGTATGTTCCTCGGCCTTGAGCAGCTGAATGCCCTGCCATGCCGCCGCCACGCCACCGGCTTGCGGCGCGCTGTGACGGTAGTTGAACAGCACGCTGAACAACGGCGTCGCCACCGGCACCTTACTGCAACGTTGGGCCAGCGCCAGCGGCGCATGTTCATGGCTGAGCAGTTGGGTCAGCCGTGCATGGGTTGCACGCAGCGCCGTACGCACTGAGTGTTGGCCCAGGTCGACCCGCAACGGCAAGGTGTTGATAAACACGCCCATGGCCCGTTCGGCGCCTTCGCCCCCTTGCAGGCGACCGAGCATCACCGTGCCAAACACTACCTGTTCGCGACCGCTGACTTTGCCCAGTACATGGGCCCAGGCCATATGCATCAGGCTGGCGGCGCTGACACCCGATTGGCGCGCCTGGGCACGCAGGCGCTGGCTCAATTGAGGCTCAATTGCCCGCTGAACCTTTTCATCGGCGCCCAGGTTTGCGACCTCGGTTGGCTCGTCGATCTCACCCAGCATCTCGCGAAAGAAGGCCTCGTGATCATCAAGCCCCAAGCGAGTCTGGGCCACATAGTTGCGATACGGCACCGCCGCGCCCAGTTCTTTCTCTTGCCCCAACAGAAACGCCTGCATTTCATGCTGCAGGATTTCCAGCGCAATGTGGTCCATCACCAAGTGATGGAAAAGCAACGTGGCGACCACTCGTTGCGGCTCCTGTGTATACACCAGGCGCATCAAGGGGGCTTGGGCCAGGTCCAGGCGCTGCGGCAACGGGCCTGTTTCGACGCTTAACGAGGCCTCACGCCAAACCACCTGCACCGGCTCTTCCAGACCGTCCCAATGGAAGGACGAACGCAGGATGTCATGTCGCTGAATCACCGCCTGCAACGCCCGGGCAAAGGCTTGCAGGCGCAGCGGACTGTCAAAGGCAAACTGCGCCTGCAGCAGATAAGCATCACCGTCGAGCACGGCGCGATGGTGATAAAGAATGCCCGCCTGCAACGGTGCCAGCGGGTAGATGTCCTGCACATTCGCCGCACCGCCGGGGATGCAGGCGACAATGCGCTCGATGGCGGCCTGGTCCAACGCGATCAGCGCGAGCATGTCCGGCGTGATATGGGCGCAATCAGAGGCAATGCGATTGGCCGGTACCGCGACTTCGCGACCGCCACCCAGCGCCGCAGCCAAGGCGGCCAGTGTCGGCTGACCAAACAGCACTTTCACATCCGCCGACAACCCGAGGCGGCGCATCCTGCCCATCAGGCTGACCGCCAGCAATGAGTGCCCGCCCAGTTCAAAGAAATTGTCGTGACGGCCCACGCGTTCCACATTGAGCAACTCGGCCCACAGGCTGGCCAGGCTGATTTCCGTATCGCCTTGCGGCGCTTCGTACTCGCGCACCACCACCGAATCCAGGCCCGGCGCCGGCAGGGCCTTGCGGTCGAGCTTGCCATTGGGGCTCAACGGCAGCCCCTCCATGTGCACGAAAATCGCCGGCACCATGAACTCAGGCAGGTGCTGCAGCAGATGGCTGCGCAAATCGTCGATGTCGCTGTGAGTGCCGGTGTAATAGGCGACCAGCCGCTCTTCGAGGGCCACCACGGCGGCTTCGTTGACCTGAGGATGCTCCAGCAGCCGCGCCTGGATTTCGCCCAGCTCAATACGCAAACCACGGATCTTCACCTGGTCGTCATTGCGCCCCAGGTACTCGAGAGTGCCGTCGGCCAGGTAGCGGCCGACGTCACCGGTGCGGTACATCCGGCCGTGGGTAAACGGGTCGTCGAGGAAACGCTCGGCGGTCAACTCCGGCCGGTTCAGATACCCCCGCGCCACTTGCACGCCACCAATGAACAACTCGCCCACCACGCCCAACGGCACCGGCTGCAACTGGCTATCGAGCACATACATGCGTGTATTGGCGATGGGTTTGCCGATGGGCGTATTGTCCGGCGTCACCGCGCCTGCGCAGTTCCACGCCGTCACATCCACAGCGGCTTCGGTCGGGCCATACAGGTTATGCAGCGCGCTGCCTGGAAGCTGTTGTTTAAACCGTCGCACCAGGCTGCCCGGCAAGGCTTCACCGCTGCACATCACGCGTACCAGCCCGGCGGCCTGAGTCACATCGCCGTGGGCGAGGAACACATCGAGCATTGAGGGGACGAAATGCAAGGTGGTGATGTGTTCGGCCGCAATCACTTCGCACAGGTAAACCGGGTCTTTATGCCCGCCCGGGCGCGCCATCACCAACCGTGCGCCGGTAAACAGCGGCCAGAAGAACTCCCACACCGACACGTCAAAACTGAAGGGGGTTTTCTGCAGCACCGTGTCCTGCGCCGTGAGCCCATAGGCGTCCTGCATCCACAGCAGGCGGTTGACCACACCGGCATGGTCGTTGATCACGCCTTTGGGCTGGCCAGTGGAGCCGGAGGTGTAAATCACATAGGCGCTCACGCCCTGGACACCGAGGTTGTCGACCGGTTGATGCTGCCAGGTCGGCTGGTCCAGGTCGACCACCGCCACCTCGCCCAGCAACCCACGCGTAGCGCCTTGGGCCAGGACCACTGCCGGTGCGCTGTCCTGCAACATGTAGGTAATGCGTTCGTGTGGATAGGCCGGGTCCAGCGGCACATACGCCGCGCCAGCCTTGAGAATCGCATACAAGCCGATGACCATCTCCAGGCCCCGCTCGACGCAGATCGCCACGCGCGAATCCGGCTGCACGCCCAGCGCCCGCAGGTGATGGGCCAACTGATTGGCCTGCGCGTTCAGCTCGGCATAGGTCAGGTGCTGCTGGCCCGCCTTGATCGCCATCGCGTCCGGCGTGCGCGCCACCTGCGCTTCGAACATCCCGTGCAAGGTCTGCTCAAGGTTGTAACTGACGGCGGTGGCGTTGAAATCGAACAGTAAATGCTGCCGCTCACGTTCACCCACCAGCGGCACATGCTCCAGCACCGCCTGGTCGTTATCGACCATGGCCTGCAGCACGCGGGTGAAGTAGCCGACATAACGCTGCACGGTCGATTCATCAAACAGTGCCACCGCATATTCCAGTGCGCCGAGAATGCTGCCCTGCACTTCGCCGAGGTTCAGCGACAGGTCGAACTTGGCAAAGTGGCTGTTCTCGACGATACCTTCCAGGGCCAGATCACCCAGCGCGAGGATCGGCGCGCTGCTGTCCTGCCAGGTCAGCAGCGTCTGGAACACCGGGCTATGGGCCAGGCTGCGCACCGGCCGGGTGATTTCCACCACCTGTTCGAACGGCAAGTCCTGATGGGCCTGGGCTTGCAGCGTGAGCGCCTTGACCCGCGCCAGCAACGCCTCGGTGCTCAACTCGCCCGACGTGTCGATGCGCACCGCCAGGGTGTTGACGAACAGGCCGATCAACCCTTCGATTTCGCTGCGGTTGCGGTTGGCCACCGGCGAGCCGATCACCAGATCGTGTTGCCCGGACAGCCGCGCCAACAGCGAGGCCCAGGCGGTCATCAAGGTCATGTACAGCGTGGTGCCGTGGCGTTGGCTCAAGGCCTTTAGCCCGGCGGTGAGGCGTTCATCCAGGCGCACGTCGACGCTGCTGCCGGCATAGTCCTGCTGCGCCGGGCGCGGGCGGTCGGTGGGCAGTGTGAGCAAGGCCGGCGCACCGGCCAGGGCTTGCTGCCAATAACTGCTTTGGCGCTGCAGCACTTCACCACTGAGCCACAAGCGCTGCCACACGGCAAAGTCGCCGTACTGAATCGGCAACGGCGGCAACGGGTCGGGCCGGCCGTGGCTGAAGGCTTGATACAGCGCCATCAGTTCGCGGGTCAGCACGCCCATCGACCAGCCATCGGAGACGATATGGTGCAAGGTCAGCAACAGCACATGGTGCTCGTCCGCCATCACCACCAGTCGCCCGCGCAGCAACGGGCCGCGCTCCAGGTCAAACGGCGCCGAGGCCTCGCCATGGATCAACGCATCCAGCGCCTGTTGGGGTTGCGGGTGACGGCGCAGGTCCTGCACTTGCAAGGGCAGCACGTCTTCGGCGGGCACGATCAGCACATGGGCGTCGTCGCCGTGCTGGGCAAAACGACTGCGCAGGGTTTCGTGGCGCGCGACGATACGCGCCAGCGCCCGTTGCAAGGCCTCGACATGCAACTGCCCACGCAAACGCAAGCCGATCGGGATGTTGTAGGCCGTGTTGGCGCCTTCCATCAGCGCCAGAAACCACAGGCGCTGCTGGGCGAAGGACAGCGGCACAGCTTCATCACGGTTGGCCGGGAGGATGTCCGGCAACGTGCTGCGACCCGAGCGGGCCAGCACCTCGGCGACCGCCGCCAGTTCTGCATTGGCAAACAAGTCGCCGAGGTTCAGTTCAACTCCCAGGCGCTGGCGCACTTGCGACACCATGCGCATCGCCAGCAGCGAGTGCCCGCCCAGTTCAAAGAAGTGATCGCGGCGCCCGACACGCGCTACGTGCAGCACATCGGCCCAGATCTGGGCGAGCACGCTTTCGATCTCGCCCTCGGGCGACTCGTATTCGCGGGTAAACACGGCCGCCCTATCGGGCGCCGGCAGGGCTTTGCGGTCGAGTTTGCCGTTGGCGGTCAGGGGCAGCGCGTCAAGCTTCACATAGGCAACCGGCACCATGTAGTCCGGCAGGTGCGCCACCAGATGGGCGCGGATATCATCGATGGCCAGCGGGTCGAGCTGAGCATTTTCAGTGAAGTAGGCCACCAGTCGATCCTCACGGACCAGCACCACGGCCTCCTGAATCCCGGGCAACTGGTTGAGCTGGGTTTCGATCTCGCCCAGCTCGATGCGCACGCCACGGATTTTCACCTGATCATCATTGCGCCCCAGGTACTCAATAGTGCCGTCCGGCAACCAGCGCGCCAGGTCGCCGGTACGGTACATGCGGCCCGCATTGAACGGGTCTTGCAGGAAACGTTCGGCCGTCAGTTCCGGGCGATTCAAATAACCGCGCGCCACGCCCTTGCCGCCTACATACAGCTCACCGGCCACCCCCAACGGCACTGGCCGTTGTTGTTCGTCCAGCAGGTACACCGTGGCATTCGCGACGGGTTTGCCGATATGCAACGGCTGGCCAACCTCGACCTTGCCGGAAGTGGCAACCACCGTGGCCTCGGTTGGGCCGTAGTTGTTGATCAACTCGAAACGCTGGGCACGTGCGAACTGACGCAGGCGATCGCCGCCAATCAGCAAGGTGCGCAGCGTGGGGTGTTCGATCTGTTGGCTGAACGCGTACTCGGCCACCGGCGTGGGCAGGAAGCACACGTCCAGCGGCTGCGCGCACCACCAGGCCAGCAAGGCGTCGATGTCTTGCGCCCCGTCATTGGCGGGCGGCAGGTGCAAGGTCGCGCCGACACACAGTGCCGGCCACACTTCCCAGGCCATCGCATCAAAGCCGAAACCGGCGACGCTGGCAGTGTGGCGCCCGGCACACAGGTCAAAGGCACGGCAGTGCCAGTCCACCAGATTGGCCACCGTGTGGTGTTCGACCATCACGCCTTTGGGCAGGCCGGTGGAGCCGGAGGTGTAGATCACATAGGCGAGGTTCGACGGGGTCGCGGCGGCCTTGGGGTTGCCGGCCGAATGGTGCTGCCAGGTGAAGCGGTCCAGGTTGATCACCGGCACTTCAAGGGCGGGCAGGCGTTCCAGCAGTGCGTGCTGGGTCAGCACCGCCACCGGGGCGCTGTCGGTCAACAGGTAGTTCAAACGCTCGGCCGGGTGGGACGGGTCGACCGGCACATAGCAGGCTCCGGCCTTGAGGATCGCCAGCAACCCGGCCAGGGTGTCCAGGCCACGTCGGGCGACGATGGCCACGCGATCGTCCGGTTTGACGCCCAGCGCCAGCAGGTGATGGGCCAGCAGGTTGGCTTGCTGATTCAGCTCGGCGTAAGTCAGTTGGCGGCCCTGGTGCACCGCTGCGATGGCCTCGGGCGTGCGGGCGGCCTGGGCTTCGATACGCCCGTGCAATGTGGTGCCCTGCGGGAAGTGGGCCTGAGTGGCGTTGAACTGCTCCAGCAGTTGTTGTTGCTCGGCGGCAGGCACCACCGACACGAGGTTAAGCGCCGTATGCGGCGCTTGCTCCAGCGCGGTCACCAGGTTTTCCAGGGCGGTTTGCAGGTAGGCGCAGACGCGCTGCGGGTCGACCAAGGTGCTGGCGAGCAGGCTCAAGCCGAAGCCGTCGCCGAGGTCATCCACACTCAACGTCAGCGGGTAGTTGGTGCGTTCTTCGGCGCTGAGCGCGACGATCCCTTGCCAGGCCGATACCGCCGCGTTACCGGCCGCCGGCGCACTGTGACGGTAATTGAGCAGGGCGCTGAACAGCGGCGTCGGCGCCACCACCCCGCTGCAACGCTGGGCCAGCGCCAAAGCGGCGTGCTCATGGCGCAGCAAGGTGGTCAGCCGTGCGTGGGTGGCCTTGACCCCGGTGCGCACGTCCTGGCCATCCACGTCCACGCGAAACGGCAGCGTGTTGATGAAAATCCCCAGCGCCCGATCAGTGTCATGGCTGCCTTGCATGCGGCCCATCAGGACGGTGCCGAATACCACCTGTTCTTTGCCGGCCAGTACCCCCAACACCTGAGCCCAGCCCAGGTGGAACAGGCTGGCGGCACTCACGCCGAGTTGCCGGGCTTGCGCGCGCAAGCGCTGCCCCAACACCGGCGCCAATGGCAGGCTGACTTCAGCAATGCCCCGGGCATCGCCCTGCACATCCTGCAAACCAAACGGTAAGGTCGGCTCGCTGATATCGCCGAGCATCTGGCGGAAGAAACCTTCGTGTTCCTGCTCGCTGATGCCCAGTCGCGCCTGGGCCACATAGTTGCGAAACGGCACGGCCTGGCCCAGCGCTGCGCCCTGCCCCAGCAAGCACGCCTGCAGTTCGTGGCACACCACTTCGAGGGCGCTGTGGTCGAGGGCCATATGGTGGAACAGCAAGGTGGCAACGATGCGCTGATTCAGCGGGTCTTCGGCACGAACCAGGCGCAGCAGCGGCGCCTGCGTGACGTCGAGTCGATAGTGGCGGGCGTCGAACAGCGCGTGCAGTTGCGCGGCGATGTCGCCGTCGGCAGGGTTCAGTTGAAGGGCCTGCACCGGCAGGCGCGCCTGGCGCCATACCACTTGCGAGGGTTCCTGCAAGCCGTCCCAGACCACGCCGGTACGCAGGATGTCGTGGCGGTCCATCACGGTTTGCAAGGCCTGGGCGAATGCCTCGAAGCGCGCCAGGTTGTCGAACGCAAACTGCGATTGCATCACATACGGGTCGCCCTGTTCGGCGCTGACGTGGTGGAACAGAATGCCTTCCTGCAAGGGCGCGAGCGGGTAGATATCCTGGATATTCGCCACGCCGCCATCGACGGTCGAGACGATACGGTCGATCTCGTCCTGGCTCAGCGTCGACAAGGTCAGCATGGCGGGTGTGATGCGCTCGGCACCCGCCGGGATAGCATTGGCCGGCACTTCGACTTCACCGGCCTTACTCGCCGAATACTCCCCGGCCTGGATCAACGCGATCAGCGCGGGTTTGTATTCACGCAACGCGGCAAGGATCGCCGGGTCGCTCAGCGCTTGTTTATTGCCTTGTACCGACAACTGCTCGCCCTTGAGCGCCAGTTGGATGTCCTTGGTTTTCAGCGTCGCCAACAGCTCAAGAATACTCACAGGACGATCTCCATTCGTTCGGTTATGGCGGCGTAGCCGGCCAGGGTCGGCTGTTCAAACAACGCCCGCACATCGGCTTCCATGCCTTCCTGGCGCAGGCGTCCGATCAAGCTCACGGCGAGCAGCGAATGCCCGCCCAGTTCAAAGAAGTTGTCATGGCGCCCTACCCGCTCCACCTTGAGCAGTTCCGCCCACAGCTGCGCGAGGAGGATCTCGGTGTCACCTTGCGGCGCCGCGTACTCACGCACGATCAGCGCCTCCATGCCAGGCGCGGGCAAGGCCTTGCGGTCGAGCTTGCCGTTGGGGCTCAGGGGCAACGCGTCAAGGTGCACGAACAGCGCGGGCACCATAAAGTCCGGCAACTGAAGCAACAGGTGGGCGCGCAGGTGTTCGATGTCGGCCGGCACACCGGTGTAGTAAGCCACCAGGCGATCTTCGCGGGCCACCACCGCAGCTTCCTTGACCTGCGTATGCTCCAGCAGTCGCGCCTGGATTTCGCCCAGTTCGATGCGCAAACCGCGGATCTTCACCTGATCATCGTTGCGGCCCAGGTACTCGATATTGCCGTCGGGCAAGTAGCGGCCGACGTCACCGGTGCGGTACATACGGCCGCCCGTGAAGGGGTCTTTGAGGAAGCGTTCGGCGGTCAGCTCAGGCCGATTCAAGTAGCCGCGCGCCACTTGCACGCCACCGATAAACAGCTCGCCGACCACCCCCAACGGCACCGGCTGCAACTGTGCATCCAGCAGGTACATGCGCGTGTTGGCAATCGGCTTGCCGATGGGCGTGTTGTCCGGCACGTCGGGGCGTGCACAGTTCCAGGCCGTCACATCAACGGCCGCTTCGGTCGGGCCATACAGGTTGTACAGGCCGATCCCCGGCAGTTGTTGCTTGAAGCGCCGCACCAGGCTGCCCGGCAAGGCTTCACCGCTGCACATCACGCGCACCAGCCCGGCGGCCTGGCTCACATCGCCGTGGGCCAGGAACACATCGAGCATCGACGGCACAAAGTGCAGCGTGGTGATGTGCTCCGCTGCGATCACTTCGCACAGGTACGCCGGTTCCTTGTGGCCACCCGGACGCGCCATCACCAGGCGTGCGCCGGTAAACAGCGGCCAGAAGAACTCCCACACCGACACGTCGAAACTGAAGGGGGTTTTCTGCAGCACTGCGTCATGGGCTTTGAGGCCGTACGCGTCCTGCATCCACAGCAGGCGGTTGACCACGCCAGCATGCTCGTTGATCACGCCTTTGGGTTGGCCGGTGGAACCGGAGGTATAGATCACGTAGGCCTGATGCTGGGCGGTGAGGCCCGGCACGTGGGGGTTGGCTGCGGGCTGGTGTTGCCAGGTGTCCTGGTCCAGGTCGAGTACCGGCACGTCGCCGAGCAACTCAACGGTTGCGCCCTGCGCCAGCACCACCACGGGCGCGCTGTCTTGCAGCATGTAGGCAATACGCTCCGCTGGGTACGCCGGGTCGAGTGGTACATAACCGCCACCGGCCTTGAGGATGGCAAACAGGCCGATGACCATGTCCAGGCTCCGTTCGACGCAGATACCCACACGCGAATCCGGCTGCACGCCCCGCTCGCGCAGGTGATGGGCGAGACGGTTGGCGCGTGCGTTGAGCGCCTGATAGGTCAGGTGCAGGTCACCGGCTTTGACCGCGATGGCGTCCGGCGTGCGCTCGACCTGGGCTTCGAACAGGCCGTGCAGGGTCTGCTCGAGGTTGTAGTTCACCTCCGTTGAGTTGAATTCGACCAGCAGTTTTTGCCGCTCGTCATGGCCTAGAATCGGCAAGCGATTGAGCGGCTGATGCGGCGCCTGCTCCAGGGCTTCGACCAGCCCGGCCAAGGCTATTTGCATATAGCCACACACCCGTTGCGCGTCGATTTGCACCAGGGCGGTGACCTCGTAGCCATCGCCCAGGTCATCCACGTTCAAGGTCAGCGGGTAGTTGGTGCGCCCGTCGTTGACCAGGGTTTGCATGCCTTCCCAGGCCTGTTGCGCATCTGCCGATTGAGTCGCGGCGCCGCGATGGCGGTAGTTGAGCATTGAGCTGAACAGCGGCGCCGGTGCCGCCACTCCGCTGCAACGCTGCGCCAGGGCCAGCGATGCGTGCTCATGCCCCAGCAACGCGGTGAGTCGGGCGTGGGTCGCACGCACCGCAACGCGGGCACCTTGCGCGTCGATTTCCAGGCGCAGCGGCAAGGTATTGATAAAGACCCCCAGCGCCCGGTCAGCGCCCTCGCCGCCTTGCATGCGGCCAACCAGCACCGTGCCGAACACCACGCTGTGACGCCCTGACGTGGCCGCCAGCACTTGGCCCCAGGCCAGGTGGAACAGGCTCGCCGTGCTCACGCCGAGCAAACGGGCCTGGGCGCGCAGGCGGCGGTTGAGGTCGCTGTCCAGGCGCAGGCAGTGTTCTTCGATTTCGCTGCCGTCGCCGCGCACATCCTGCAAGCCGAACGGCAAGGTGGGTTCGTCCACATCACCGAGCATCTCGCGAAAGAAGCGTTCGTGTTCCTGTTCGCTGACGCCCAAACGCGCCTGGGCCACATAGTTGCGGTACGGCATCGGCGCCGCCGTGGGGGCCGGGTGACCGAGCAGATAGCCCTGCATTTCGCGCAGCACCACGTCGAATGCGGTGTGGTCGAGGGCGATATGGTGATAGAGCAGCACCACCACGACACGCGCGTTGGCCGGGTCATCGGCATACATCAGGCGGATCAGCGGCGCCTGGCTGATATCCAGGCGGTAGCGCCGCGCATCGAAACGCTCGTGCAGACCGGCCAGTACATCGCCTTGCAAGTGCAGCGCCTGCACACTCAGCTCGGCCTCGCGCCACACCACTTGCAGCGGTTGCGCCAAGCCCTCCCACACCACACCGGTGCGCAGGATGTCATGGCGGTCGATGACCTTTTGCAGCGCCTGGGCAAAGGCATTCAGGCGCTCCACACTGTCGAAAGCCAGGTGCGATTGCAGCAGGTACGGGTCACCCTGCTCGGCGGTGATGTAGTGATAAAGAATGCCTTCCTGCAACGGCGCCAGCGGGTAGATGTCTTGCACATTGGCGGCGCCACCGGGGACGCAGGCGACCACCTGATCAATCGTCGATTGGTCGAGTGTCACCAGCGCGAGCATGTCCGGGGTGATGCGTTGGCAGTCGGCGGCGATGCGGTTAGCCGGTACCTGCACTTCGCGACCACTGCCCACGGCGGCGGCCAGGGCAGCGAGCGTTGGCTGGCTGAACAGCACGCGCACATCAGCGCTGAGGCCGACCTGGCGCATGCGCTCGATCAGGCTGACGGCCAGCAGCGAATGGCCACCCAGTTCGAAGAAGTGATCGTGACGGCCGACTTGCTCGACCTGCAACACCTCGGCCCAGATACGCGCGAGGGTGGTTTCCACCTCACCTTGAGGTGCCTCATAGTCGCGGCTCAGCAACGCCGCTTGATCGGGTTGCGGCAGGGCCTTGCGGTCCAGTTTGCCGTTGGCGGTCAGGGGCAGCGCGTCTAGCTTGACGTAGGCTGCCGGCACCAGCGCGTCGGGGAGCTGATCGCGCAGGTGCGCGCGCAGGGTGTCAATCGCCAGCGGGTACTGTTCGGTGAACCAGGCGATCAGACGGCCCTCGCGCACCAACACCACGGCTTCGCCAATGCCGTCCAGTGCAGCCAGGCGGCTTTCGATTTCGCCCAGTTCGACACGCACGCCGCGCACTTTGACCTGGTCATCATTACGGCCCAGGTACTCGATATTGCCATCGGGCAACCAGCGCGCCAGGTCGCCGGTGCGATACATGCGCCCTGGGTTGAACGGGTCTTGCAGGAAGCGTTCGGCGGTCAAGTCCGGGCGGTTCAAATAACCCCGCGCCACGCCGCTGCCGCCCACATACAGTTCGCCGGCCACGCCCACCGGCACCAGGCGCCGTTGTGCATCGAGCAAGTACGCGCTGGCATTGGCGACCGGCCGGCCGATATGCAGCGCCTGCCCGGCGCGCACACGGCCAGAGGTGGCGACCACCGTGGCTTCGGTCGGCCCGTAGTTGTTGATCACGGCAAAGCGCCGCTCTTGAGTGAACTGGCGCAGGCGGTCGCCGCCGATCAGCAGGATGCGCAGGGTCGGGTGTAGCAGGTTCTGGCTGAACGCGTATTCGGCCACCGGCGTCGGCAGGAAGCTCACGTCCAGCGGCTGCGCCAGCCACCAGGCGAGCAATTCGTCGATGTTTTCATTCCCGACATTGGCCGGCGGCAAGTGCAGCGTTGCACCTGAACACAGCGCGGGCCAGACCTCCCAGGCCATGGCGTCGAACCCTGCACCGGCGACGCTGCTGGTGTGGCTGCGCGCATCCAGGCCGAAGGCTTCGCAGTGCCAGTGCACCAGGTTTTCCACGGTGCGGTGTTCGACCATCACGCCTTTGGGTTGGCCGGTGGAGCCCGAGGTGTAGATCACGTAGGCCAAATGGGCCGCAGTCAGGCCGGCGAGCTGAGGATTGCTCACGGCAAGGTGTTGCCGACTGTCGTCAAACAGGTCCAGGCTGGCGACTGCGCCTAACAGCTCGCGGGTGCTGGCTTCGGCCAGCACCGCCACCGGCGCACTGTCCTGCAACAGGTAAGCGATACGCTCGGCGGGATACGCCGGGTCGATGGGCACATAACCGGCGCCGGCTTTAAGAATGCCCAGCAGCCCGACCAACATCTGCGGGCCACGACGGCAGCAGATCGCTACCCGATCATCCGGCTGTACGCCCAGCGCCAGCAGGTGGTGGGCCAACTGGTTCGCGCGTTGGTTGAGCTGCTGATAGGTCAGGGATTCGCCGTCTTGCTGCACGGCAATCGCGTGGGGCTGGCGTTCGACCTGGGCTTCGAAGGCACCCTGAACGGTCTGACCGCTAGGGAAATCGGCGGCGGTGGCGTTGAACTCACGCAGCAGGGTGTCGCGTTCTGCCGGCGGCAGCATCTGCAACTGATTCAGTGCGGTGTTCGGTGCCAGCTCCAGTGCCGCGACCAACTGCTCCACGGCGCTATGCATGTAACCACACAGGCGCTGGGCGCCGATCTGCGGCAACGCCAGTACGGTCAAGCCAAAGCCTGCACCGAGGTCATCGACGCTGAGGGTCAGCGGGTAGTTGCTGCGCTCTTCGCCGCCCAGCAGTTGCACGCCTTCCCAAATACCGTGGCCGTCGCGGGCCATTTCGTCGGGGGTGCTATGCCGGTAGTTGAGCAAGGCGCTGAACAGCGGGACCGCGGCCGGGACGCCGCTGCAACGCTGAGCCAGCGCCAGGGACGCATGTTCGTGCCCCAGCAAAGCGCTCAAGCGTGAATGGGTTGCCTTGAGCGCACTCGCGGCGCCGCCCGCCACATCAACACGCAGCGGCAAGGTGTTGATAAACATACCCAACGCGCGGTCCGCGCCATCGCCGGCCTGCAGGCGGCCCATCAATACGGTGCCGAACACCACGTCGTCGCGCCCCGACACCCACCCCAACACTTGAGCCCAGGCAAGGTGCATCAGGCTGGCCGCACTGACGCCCGACACACGCGCCTGCTCACGCACCCGCAACGCCAACCCCGCGTCCAGGGGCTGCTCGGCCTCTTCGATATCACGGCCGTCACCCTGCACATCCTGCACGGCAAACGGCAGGGTCGGCTCATCGACATCGGCGAGCATGTCGCGGAAGAACTGCTCATGCTCAGCCACGCTGACCCCCAGGCGCGCCTGGGCTACGTAATTGCGGAACGGCGCCGCCACCGGCAAGGCATCCGCCTGATTGAACAGAAACGCACGCATCTCCTGGCCAACCACTTCCATGGCGGTATGGTCGAGCGCCAGGTGGTGGAACAACAGGATGGCGGCGACCCGATTATTCGCCGGGTCGTGGGCGTAGACCATGCGCAGCAGCGGCGCCTGGGTGATGTCCAGACGGTAATGACGGGCGTCAAAGCGCGCATGCAGTTGTTCAATGATGCCGCCGTCGGCCGGGTCCAGGGCGACTTCCTGAACCGTCAACTGTGCTTCGCGCCAGACCACTTGCACCGGGCTGTCCAGGCCTTCCCAGACCACGCCGGTGCGCAGGATGTCGTGACGCGCCACGACCTGTTGCAGCGCGCCCATAAAGCCGTGCAGGCGCTCAAGGCTGTCAAACGCCATGCGCGATTGCAGCAGGTACGGGTCGCCCTGCTCGGCGCTGATGTGGTGATACAGAATGCCTTCCTGCAACGGCGCCAGCGGGTAGATATCCTGCACATTGGCCGCGCCGCCAGGAACAGTGGCGACGATACGCTCGATAGCGCTTTGGTCAATGTCCAGCAGCGTCAACATCACCGGGGTGATACGCGTGCAGCCCGATGGAATGCCATTGGCCGGCACCACGATCTCGCGCCCGCTGCCAACCGCCGCCGCCAAGGCCGCGAGGCTGGGTTGGCTGAACAGCACGCGCACATCGGCACTCAGGCCGACCTGGCGCATGCGTTCGATCAGGCTGACTGCGAGCAACGAATGCCCACCCAATTCGAAGAAATGATCATGGCGCCCGACGCGCTCCAGCTTGAGCACGTCCTGCCAGATCTGCGCCAGCAGGGTTTCCACCGCGCCTTCCGGCGCCTCATAGCCACGGCTGAGCAACGCACTCTGACCCGGCACCGGCAGGCCCTTGCGGTCGAGTTTGCCGTTGGCGGTCAGCGGCAACAGTTCCAGCCAGACATAGGCCGACGGCACCATGTAGTCCGGCAACCGGCCTTGCACGTGGGCGCGCAGCGCTTCGATTTCCAACGGTGCCTGGGCGGTGTAGTAGGCCACCAGGCGTTTATCGCCAGGCTCGTCTTCGCGGGCCATTACCACCGCATCCTTGACGCCAGGGATGGCGGCCAGGCAGCTCTCGATTTCACCGGGTTCGATACGGAAACCGCGGATCTTCACTTGCAGGTCATTGCGCCCCTGGTACAGCAAGTTACCGTCGGCCTGCCAGCAGGCCAGGTCGCCGGTGCGGTAAAGCTGGCCTTCACCGAAGGGGTTCGGAATAAATTTTTCGGCGGTCAGTTGCGGCTGGTTCAAGTACCCCTTGGCCACGCCCGCACCGCCGATATACAGCTCGCCGACCACGCCCAGCGGCAGCGGTTGCTGGCGCGCATCCAGCACGTAGGCCTGAGCATTCGCAATCGGCCGTCCAATCGGGACGCCGCCCGCGCCCGCCGCGCTGATTTCAAACGTGGTGGAGAACGTGGTGGCTTCGGTCGGCCCATAGCCGTTCAACAGGTGTTGGGGTTTGCCGTGTTTGAGCACACGGCCGATCACCAGCGGGTCAAGCACGTCGCCGCCGACAATCAGGTAACGCAACTGACGGAACACCGGCAACAACGCATCAGCGTATTGATGGAACAGGCCCGCGGTCATCCACAGCACGCTGACCGCTTGCTCTTGCAACAGCGAGGCAAACGCCGCTTGCGACAACAGCACCGCATGCTCGACCACCACCACGCAACCGCCATTGAGCAACGGCGCCCACACGTCGAGGGTGCTGGCGTCGAAGGCCGGGTTGGAAGCGAAGGCCACACGGTCGCGCTCGTTGAAATCGGCGTAGCCGTTGTTGAGCACCAGGCGCGAGACCGCGCAGTGTGGCACTTGCACGCCTTTCGGTGCGCCGGTGGAGCCGGAGGTGTACATGATGTACGCCACGCTGTGCGACGACTGGACCAGGTCGGGATTGCGCGGTGACAGCGCATCCAGGTTCAGGTCGGCCAGGGCATTCAGCACGTGGCGCGCACCGCTGTCCTGCACCATGAAGGCCTGGCGCTCGACCGGGGCGTTGACATCCAGCGGCACATACACCGCCGCGCACTTGAGGACCGCCAGTTGGCACACCAGCAAATCCAGGGAGCGTGGCAGCGCAATCGCGACGCTTTCGCCCGGTTGCACGCCTTGGTTGATCAGGTGATGGGCCAGGCGATTGGCCCGGCGGTTGAGGTCGCGATAACTCAAGGACAATGCACCATGCACCGCCGCCACGGCTTCGGGACGGGCCAGCGCCTGGGCTTCGAACAGTTGGTGCACGGTGAGCTGCGACGGGTATTCGCGGGCGGTGGCATTGAAACCCACCAGCACTTGGTGGCGTTCGGCTGCGGGTAAAATCGACACCGCCTGCAATGCCGTGGTCGGCGCTTGTTGCAGCGCGGTCACCAGGTGGGCCAACGCGGTGAGCATATAGTCGCCCACGCGCTGCACATCCAGTGTGGCCACGCCTTGTACGGTGAGCGCAAACCCTGTGCCGAGGTCATCGACGTTCAGCACCAGCGGGTAATTGCTGCGTTCTTCGGAACTGAGAATTTCGATACCGGAGGTGGCGAACGGGCTCTCTCCCGGCGCGTCCCCGGCCGCGCTGTGGCGGTAGTTGAGCAGCGTGCTGAACAACGGCAACGAACCCGGCACGCCACTGCAACGCTGGGCCAGTGACAGCGAGGCGTGCTCATGCCCCAGCAACTGCGCCAGGCGTGCGTGGGTGGCGCGTACGCCGGCTTGTACACTGGTCGCGCCGAGGCTGACCCGCAGCGGCAAGGTGTTGATGAACATTCCCAGCGCACGGTCGGCGCCCTCGCCGCCTTGCATACGGCCGAGCAGCACGGTGCCGAACACCACGTCTTGCTGGCCGGAAACTTGCGCCAACACCTGGGCCCAGGCCAGGTGCACCAGGCTGGCGGTACTGACGCCCAGTTGCCGCGCCTGTTCGCGCAGGCCTTGGCTGAGGGCCGGGTCCAGCGGCAGGTGAGCGTCGACGATACCGCTGCCGTCGCCATTGACATCCTGCAAACCGAACGCCAGCGTCGGCTCGTCGATATCGCCGAGCATGTCGCTGAAGAAGGCTTCATGCTGCGCCTGCGTAGTACCCAGTCGCGCCTGGGCCACGTAGTTACGGTACTGCACCGCGTCCGGCAGTTGCGCGCTGCGACCGGCCAGGCTTGCGCTCATTTCTTCCACCAGCACGTGCAAGGCGGTGTGATCGATCAGGATATGGTGCAGCAGCAGAATGCCGACGAAGCCATCCTGCTGCTGGGCGTAACCAAAATGCATCAGCGAGGCGCGGGACAGGTCGAGGCGATAGTGGCGTGGGTCGAAGCGTTGTTGCAGCTGCGCCAGGGCATCAACACCCTGTACGTCGATGCGCTCAACCGCCAGCGGCGCCTGGCGCAAGACCACTTGTACCGGTTCATCCAGGCCTTCCCAGAGAATGCCGGTGCGCAGGATGTCGTTGCGTTCTATGACGCTGTGCAACGCACGGACAAACGCATCCAGCGCTGTTTGGTCGGCAAAGCTGAATTGCACCTGCAACACGTAGGGGTCGCCCTCGGTGGTTGCCAGGTGGTGATAAAGAATACCGGCCTGCAACGGCGCCAGGCCGTAGATGTCCTGCACGTTGGCGATGCCACCGGGCACGGTGCGCAGGATATGGTCGATAGCGGCCTGGTCCAGCGCCACCAACGGCAGCATGTCAGGGGTAATGTGGGCGCTCGTTGGCGCGATCAGGTTGACCGGCACCTGTACGTCCCGCTGCCCGCCCACCGCGCCCGCCAGTGCAGACAGCGTGGGTTGACCGAACAGCACGCGCACATCAGCGCTCAAGTCCATCTGGCGCATGCGCTCGATCAACTTGACCGCCAGCAGCGAGTGGCCGCCGAGTTCAAAGAAGTTGTCGTCGCGGCCCACCTTGTCGAGCTTCAACAGCTCCTGCCAGATACCGGCGATGGCGGTTTCAATCGCACCTTGCGGGGCGGCATAGTCACGCCGCGCCAATGCATCGGCATCCGGTGCGGGCAAGGCCTTGCGGTCGAGCTTGCCGTTGGTGGTCAGCGGGAACTTATCCAGCAGCACGAAGGCGCTGGGCACCATGTATTCGGCCAGGCTCAGCAGCAGGTGGTCGCGCAGTTCGGCGGCGCTGACTTCGTGCTCGGCAATCACATAGGCTACCAGGCGTTTGTTACCCGGCTCGTCCTCACGGGCGATCACCACGGCGTCACGCACGCCGTTGGCGGTGGCCAGGCGTGCTTCGATTTCACCCAGCTCGATACGGAAACCGCGGATCTTTACCTGGTCATCGTTACGGCCCAGGTAGTCGACACTGCCATCGGCCAACAGGCGGCCGAGGTCGCCGGTCTTGTACATGCGCAGGCCGGTGGCCGGGTCGGCCAGGAAGCGCTCGGCGTTAAGCGCATCACGGTTGAGGTAACCGCGCGCCACACCAGCGCCGCCGACGTACAACTCGCCGACCACGCCAAACGGCAGCGGCTCGCGATGCTCGTCCAGTACGTAGAGCTGCAGGTCGGGAATACGCACGCCAATCGGGCTTACGCCGACCAACTGCGCATCCGCCGCCTCCAGCGCGCGATATGTGACGTGCACGGTGGTTTCGGTGATGCCGTACATGTTGACCAGTTGCGTTCCGGCGTTGATCGAGCGGCTGTACCACGGCTTGAGCATGCCGGGTTCCAGCGCTTCGCCGCCGAAAATCACCTGGCGAAAGGAATGCGACTGAAGGCTGTTGCCCTGCGCGGCGATCAGTTGCCGGAAGGCACTGGGCGTCTGGTTGAGGATGCTCACGCCCGCTTCGCAGAGCAGCGTGTAGCACTCATCCGGCGAGCGGCTGACCAGTTGCGGCACGATCAGCAACTGGCCACCGTGCATCAGCGCGCCCCAGATTTCCCACACGGAGAAGTCGAACGCGAAGGAATGGAACAGCGCCCACACATCGTTAGGGTTGAAGCCGAACCACTGCTCGGTGGCCGTGAACAACCGCGCCACCTGGCGGTGCTCGATCATCACGCCTTTGGGCAAACCGGTAGAACCTGAGGTGTAGATCACATAGGCCAGGTTGGCCGGGCTGAGGTTGACCCGCGGGTTGACGATGGACTCACCGCGCACGCTGTCGAGGTCAATCGACAGCCGGTCGCCGACCAAATGGCGAGTGGTGGCTTGCACCAGCACCGCCAAGGGTTCGCTGTCAGCCAGGGTGTAGGCGATGCGCTCCAGCGGGTAAGCCGGGTCGATGGGGACATAACCGGCGCCCGCCTTGAGGATGCCCAGCAGGCCGATGATCATTTCCGGGCCGCGCTCCACGCAGATCGCCACACGGCCATCCGGGCGAATGCCTTGGGCCAGCAGGCGGTGGGCGACCTGGTTGGCGCGTTCATTGAGTTGGCGGTAGGTGAGGCGCAGGTGTTCGAAGCGCAAGGCAATGGCGTCGGGCTGGGCGGCGGCGTGGGTTTCGACCTGGTGGTGGATCAGCGCGGTGTCGGTGTAGTGCGCGGGGCTTTGGTTGAGGCTGTGCAGCAGGTGGTGACGCTCGGCATCGGGCAGGATATTCAGGCCGCTCAGCAGTTGATCCGGTCGCTGCTCCAGGGCATCGGCCAGGCTTTCCAGCGCGGTATGCAGGTAACCGGCAACGCGTTGCGCGCCGATGGATGCATCCACCATTACCGTCAACGCAACGTCTTCACCCAGGTCATCCACGTTGACCGTTAGCGGGTAGTTGGTGCGCTCTTCGGCGCCCAGCACCTGAATGCCTTCGGCAACCTCAATCACCGCGGCCATGTCGGTGGCGGCGCTGTGGCGGTAGTTGAGCATTGCGCTGAACAGCGGCGTCGGAGCCGCCACACCACTGCAACGCTGGGCCAGTGCCAGGGAGGCATGTTCGTGATTGAGCAAGGCGGTAAGGCGCGCGTGGGTGGCCTTGACCTCGGCGCGCACAGCCTGCGCGCCCACATCCACGCGCAGTGGCAAGGTGTTGATGAACATGCCCAAGGCCCGCTCACCGCCCTCGCCCGCGCCCATGCGGCCGAGCATCACCGTGCCGAACACCACCGACTCGCGACCCGAGACCACGCCCAATACGCGCGCCAAGGCCACGTGCATCATGCTTGCCACGCTCACGCCAAGCGGTCGCGCCAAGGTGCGCAGGCGACGGCTCACGGCGCTGTCGACGAGAAGGCGCGCCTCATCAATACCCTGCCCGTCTCCCCGCACATCCTGCAGCCCGAACGGCAAGGTCGGCGCATCGATATCCGCCAGCATCTCGCAGAAGAACGCCTCATGCGCCTGCTCGCTGACGCCGTGGCGCACTTGGGCGATATAGCTGCGAAACGCCACCGGCTCGGCGGCGTGGGCTTGCTGACCGGCCAGGTACAACTGGATTTCATGGCGCACCACGTCGAGCGCAGTGTGGTCGAGGATGGTGTGGTGAAACAGCAGCATCGCCACCACACGCTGGTTGGCCGGGTCGTCGGCAAACACCAGGCGCAGCAACGGCGCCTGGCCCAGGTCCATGCGGTAAGTGCGTGCATCGTAGCGCGCCAGCAGTTGCGCCAAAGCATCACCGCCGTTCACGTGCGCTTCTTCGCAGGCCAGGGTTGCCTTGCGCCACACCACTTGCAGCGGCTCGTCGAGGCGCTCCCAGGCCATCGACGTGCGCAGGATATCGTGGCGGTCAATGACCCATTGCAGCGCTTGCGCAAACGCATCCAAACGCGCGCGGTTGTCGAATACAAACTGCGCGTGCAGCACGTAGGGATCGCCCTGCTCCGCCGAGAGATGGTGGTAAAGCATGCCCTCCTGGAGCGGCGCCAAGGGGTAGATGTCCTGCACATTCGCCGCACCGCCGGGGATGGCGGCGACGATACGGTCGATGGCCGGTTGGTCGAGGCTGACCAGGGGCAGCATGTCCGGGGTGATGCGGTAGGCCGGGCTCAGCCAGTCACCGCCATGCTCGGCCACCCACTCAAGCAGGCGGGGTTTGTGGGCAATCAGTTGGTCCCACAGCGCGTCATCCAGCGCTTCGTCGTCGCCCAGGATGATCAGGTCGCCCTCTTCCAGTTGCAGACGGATCGCATGGGTGGAAATCGCTGCCAATAATTCGCTGAACTGCATGGGGGTAACCTGCCTGATAAGTCACGGTTGAGGAGAAAGTCCGTTTTCAGCTGCCGCTTGGATCGGGTGTGCTGGGCGCCCTGAAAAAAATCGCGGGCGCAGCCGGGGGCCTGGAGAGGCTTCCGGCAGGCTTGGAAAATTAAGGGATTTGGCAGGCAGGGGGTGACATGGGAAGCGGGGACAAGCGGGAATCAGGGAACGTTCACTTTTATTGCAGCGACACGCTGTCGATATGTCGATAGTCCAGCTGCAGCTCAAGCGCCAGCTGTTTGGCGCGCCCGAGCTGGATCGGGCCGCGCTCGATATCCACCAGCAGCCCCGGGCAATCGAGCGCCGCTAATCCGGCGATGTCTTTGAGCCGCCCATCGGTAATCACCAGCAAACGCTGCTGCTCGGCCGGGTAACGCTTACGCCGCGCGCGCAGCCAATGCCCGGCTTCGGACAACGCCGCCAGCAACGGCGTGCCGCCGCCGGCGCCGAGTTGAGCCAGCCACCCGGCCAAGCCCTTGGCGGCCTTCAACCCCTGCACCTGCCATTTGGGCGCTTGCCCGCTGGCCGTCAGTAACGCCATGCGCGCCCGCTGCCGATACGCGTCATCAAATAACTGGGCCAGCAGGCCTTTGGCGTCGCTCAACGCGCCATGGCGCCGAGTGGACGCCGAGGCATCGACAATCACCAGCCACAACTCATGGGCTGAGCGGCTGCGCAGGTGGTAGACCACATCCTCACGGGTTTGCGGCCGACCACCGAGCAAGGTGCCCGGCCAGTTGATCGAACCCAACGTTGCACGACGCGCTTTGCCGTGCCTGCCTTTTTCCAGTCGCCCCGCCTTGGGCCGGGCATCCGCCCCCGCGTCAGGTCGGGGGCGAATGCCTAGGGCTTTTTTGGCCAGGTGGGCACATCCCGGCGTGCGCCCGTGGGCAAGGCCGGTGCGGGCATATCGCCCCATTGGCCTTGGCCGGGCGAGGAGTCCGAGGGTTGTGGCGCCTGGCCTTTATCGGGCGGGCTCGCCGGAGGGGTTTGCGCCTGACGGCGATGGCGCAAGGCGAATTCGGCCACGGCTTCGATATCTTCCTCGGCGATGGCGCCAGCGCCACGCCAGGCCGCATGGGCGCGCGCGCCGCGCAACCACACGAGGTCTGCGCGCAAGCCATCGACACCGGCGGCAAAACAGCGCTCGGTGATCTGCGCCAACGCCTGATCATCCAACGCAATGCTGTCGAGCCGCGCCCGCGCCTGGGTGCAGCGATCGCGCAAGGCGGCTTGCTGCGTGGCCCATTGGCTGCAGAACGCTACGGGATCGCTGTCGAAATCCAGGCGGCGGCGGATAATTTGCCCGCGCTCGGTGGGCAGGGTTTGCCCGCTCAATGCCACATTGAAGCCAAAGCGGTCGAGCAGTTGCGGGCGCAATTCGCCCTCTTCCGGGTTCATGGTGCCGATCAATACAAAGCGCGCCGAATGCCGATGGGAAATCCCGTCGCGCTCGATCAGGTTGGTGCCGCTGGCGGCCACATCCAGCAGCAGGTCCACCAGGTGATCGGGCAGCAAGTTGACTTCATCGACATACAGCACGCCGCCGTCAGCCTTGGCCAGGACACCGGGGGAGAATTGCGCGCGGCCTTCGCCCAGCGCAGCGTCCAGATCCAACGTGCCCACCAGCCGCTCTTCGGTAGCGCCCAACGGCAAGGTGACAAACTGACCGCTGGCCAACAAATCTGCCAGGCCTCGTGCCAGCGTGGACTTGGCCATGCCGCGCGGGCCTTCGATCAGCACACCGCCGATTTTCGGGTCGATGGCGGTGAGGCACAGGGCCAGTTTCAAGTCGTCGGCGCCGACCACGGCGGACAGCGGAAAATGCGAAATATCAGTCATCAGCTGTCTTCTTCTATATCCAGCAACAGGTTTTCCAACGCCTCGCGATACGCTCCGGGCTCTTGCCACATGCCGCGCTGCTGGGCTTCGAGCATACGCTCGGTCATATCGCGCAAGGCATCGGGGTTGTGCTGCTGCACAAAGGCCCGGGTGTCAGGGTCGAGCAAGTAAGCGTCGGCGAGCAAGGCGTATTGGTGATCATCAATCAGCGCGGTGGTGGCGTCGAACGCGAACAGGTTGTCTACCGTCGCGGCCATTTCGAACGCGCCTTTATAGCCATGGCGCTTCACGCCGTCGATCCATTTGGGATTGGCGGCACGGGAACGGATGACCCGGTTCAGCTCTTCCTTCAGGGTGCGGACCTTGGGCAGGTCCGGCTGGCTATGGTCGCCATGATAGCTGGCGGCCTTATCGCCGCTCAGGGTTTCCACGGCCGCGAGCATGCCGCCCTGGAATTGGTAGTAGTCGTTGGAGTCGAGCAGGTCGTGCTCGCGGTTATCCTGGTTCTGCAACACTGCCTGCACCTGGCTCAGGCGCTGGGCGAACTGTTCGCGGGCGGCAGTACCCTCATCGGAACCGCCATACGCATAGCCCCCCCAGTTCAGGTAGACCTCGGCCAAATCCTCGCGGCTCTGCCACAGGCGACCGTCAATCGCACCCTGTACGCCCGCGCCATAGGCGCCAGGCTTGGCGCCGAAGATGCGCCAGCCAGCCTGTTTCGCGGCCGCTTCTTCATCCAGGCCCGCGCTGAGCAGCGCCTCGCGCTCGCTGCGCACCTTGGCCGCCAGCGGGTTTATGTCATCCGGCTCATCCAGGGCCGCCACTGCCTGCACGGCTGCATCAAACAGCCGGATCAGGTTGGCAAAGGCATCACGGAAGAACCCGGACACGCGCAGCGTCACGTCAACGCGCGGGCGGTCCAACAGGCTGATCGGCAGTATCTCGAAGTCATCCACGCGCTGGCTGCCCGTGGCCCATACCGGACGCACGCCCATCAGCGCCATGGCCTGGGCAATATCATCACCGCCGGTACGCATGGTGGCGGTGCCCCAGACCGACAGGCCGAGCTGGCGCAGGTGGTCGCCATGGTCTTGCAGGTGCCGCTCAAGGATCAGGTTGGCGGATTGGAAGCCAATGCGCCAGGCCGTGGTGGTGGGCAGGTTGCGCACATCCACGGTGAAGAAATTGCGCCCGGTGGGCAGTACATCCAGGCGCCCACGACTGGGTGCACCGCTGGGGCCTGCGGGTACAAAGCGGCCACTCAACGCCTCCAGCAAACCCTGCATTTCCGCAGGCCCGCACGCGTCCAGACGCGGTGCCACGACGAAGCGCAGGCTCTCGATGACCGACTTCACATCCTCCCAGCCAGGTTCCTCCAACTGCTCGATCGGCCCTTCCAGCGCTTGCTCGATCAAACGCGCGGCATATAACTCCAGGCGCTCGCGGGTATCACCGGCGGTGCGCCAGAGCTGCTGATCAATGTTTTGCAAAACCTCGGGGCGACGCCCGGTCCAGGGCTCGGCCAGGGCACAATCGAGTGGGTCAAAGCCCAGCTCAAACGCCTTGGCCAGCACCCGCAGCAAGCTCGATTGCGGGCCACGCCCATCGCCGCGCGGGATGCGCAGCAAGGCCAGCAGGGTGTCGATGCGCAAACGGCCTTCGGGCGACTCGCCAAAAATATGCAGGCCGTCACGGATCTGCGACTCCTTCAAATCGCACAGGTAGGTGTCCAGGCGCGGCAACCAGACCGTGGCGTCGGCGTCGTTATCCAGCTCCAGCTCCTGATCGATATGGGTTTCGCGCACCAGCTTGAGAATGTCTTTTTGCAATTCAAGGGCGCGGCGCGGGTCCAGCAATTGCGCCTCGTAATACTCGTCGGCCAACAGCTCGAGGTTACGCAGCGGGCCGTAGGTCTCGGCACGCGTCAGCGGCGGCATGAGGTGGTCGATGATCACCGCTTGAGTGCGACGCTTGGCCTGGGCGCCCTCGCCCGGGTCATTGACGATAAATGGGTAGATATTCGGCAACGGCCCCAGCAGCGCGTCGGGCCAGCAGTTCTCCGACAGCCCCACGCCCTTGCCCGGCAGCCATTCGAGGTTGCCGTGCTTGCCCACATGGATCACCCCATGGGCGCCGTAGGTGTGGCGCAACCAAAAGTAAAACGCCAAGTAGCCGTGGGGCGGCACCAGGTCCGGGTCGTGGTACACCGCGCTGTGGTCAACCTGATAACCCCGCGCCGGCTGGATGCCGACGAAAGTCAGGCCCAGGCGCAGGCCGGCGATCATCATGCGGCCGTCGCGGCACATTGGATCGTTATGCGGTGCGCCCCAACGCGCCAATACCGCCTGGCGATTGGCTTCAGGCAGGCGCTTGAACATCGCCTCGTAGTCGTCCAGGCCCAGGCTTTGGTGGCACGGGCGCAGGTCGAGGCTGTCCAGATCGTTGGTGACGCCGCCGAGCAGATCATGAATCAAGGCCGTGCCGCTGTGCGGCAACTCACTGGGCACGGGATAACCTTCGGCTTGCAGCGCGCGCAGGATATTCAGCGCCGCCGCCGGGGTGTCCAGGCCCACGCCATTGCCAATGCGGCCGTCACGGGTCGGGTAGTTGGCGAGGATCAGTGCGATGCGCTTTTGTGCATTCGGCACCCGTGCCAGTTCGACCCAACGCCGCGCCAGCTCGGCGACGAAATCCATGCGCTCGGGCGCAGCGCGGTAGCACACCACGTCGGACTGGCTGCGCTCACTGCGCCAGGCCAGGTCCTTGAAGCTGATGGGACGACTGATAATGCGCCCGTCCAGCTCCGGCAAGGCGATATGCATCGCCAGGTCGCGCGGGCCGAGGCCTTGCTCGCTGGCCTCCCAGCCGGGCTGGTTGTCCTGGGCGCAAATCGCCTGGATCACCGGAATATTGCGGCGAAACGGGCGTAAATGCGGGGCTTCCGGGCTGGACTGGGCAAAGCCGGTGGTGTTCAGAATCACCGCCGCCTGCACGTCATCGAGCCAGTCTTCGACCACCGTGAGGCAGCCGGGCTCTTTCAAACTGGCCACCGCTATCGGCAACGGATTAAGGCCCGCCGCCTGCAAGCGTTGGCAGAACACGTCGATAAAACCGGTATTGGCCGCCTGCAAATGCGAGCGATAGAACAGCACTGCGGCTACCGGCCAATCTGCCTGCCAATCCGACTGCCAGTCATTCAAGCGCGGGTTGGCTTTGTGCGGGTGATAAATCGCGGTGCGCGGCAGGCTTTGCGGTTCGGCCCAGGCGTAGTCGCGGCCCAGGTAGCTGCTTGCCAGGCAGCGATAGAAATCCAGCGCGTTGCCCAGGCCGCCCTGGCGCAGGAAGTGCCACAGGCGGTCGCGCGCTTCTACGCCTACGGAGCTCAAGCCGCTGAGTTCCGGGTCCGGGCGATCATCACCCGGCACCAGGATCAGCTGCACGCCGCGCTCGGCCAATTCCACCAGGCGCTCGATGCCGTAGCGCCAATAACCGATGCCGCCGTGCAGCGAAATCAGGATCACCTTGGCGTGGCGCAGCACCTCATCGACGTACAGGTCGACCGAGGCATGGTTTTGCACCTGCATCGGGTTGGCCAGGCGAAAGCTGGGGTAATCGTCGGGCAACTGCTGGGCCGCTTCGGCCAGCAGTGCCAGGCTGGAATCGCCGCTGCACAGAATCACCAGCTCGGCGGGGGTTTGGCCTAAGTCGGCAATGTTGTCTTCCGAGACGAAACCGCCGGGCTGGGTCCTGAGCAGGTGCATGGGTTAAACGCTGAGCGCAGCGCGCAGTTGCGCTTCGAGGCCCGCCGCGTCCAGCTCCTGGCCGATCAGCACCAGACGCGTGATGCGGGCTTCATCAGCACCCCAGGCACGGTCGAAATGCTTGTCGAAACGCGTGCCCACGCCCTGGATCAGCAGGCGCATCGGCTTGTTCGGGATCGCCGCGAAACCTTTGACACGCAGGATGCCGTGTTGCACCACCAGTTGATTCAGGGCGTCGAGCAGCAGCGCTTCATCAGCTTGCGGCAGGTCGATGGAGATGGAATCAAACGCATCGTGGTCGTGGTCGTCTTCACCTTCGTGGTGATGATCGTGATGGCTGTGGCGACCGTCGATGTGTTCTTCGGAGCCGGCGCCCAGGCCAATCAACACGTCCAGCGGCACGCGACCGCTGCTGGCCTCGATGATTTTCACGGCCGGCGGCAGCTCTTCGGCGACTTCAAGGCGCACGCGTGCCAGGTCTTCAGGGCTGATCAGGTCGGCTTTGTTGAGGATCACCAGGTCGGCGCTGGCCAGTTGGTCGGCGAACAGCTCGTGCAGGGGCGATTCGTGGTCCAGGTTCGGGTCGAGTTTGCGCTGGGCATCAACCTGATCCGGGAACGCGGCAAAGGTGCCGGCGGCGACGGCCGGGCTGTCGACCACGGTAATCACCGCGTCAACCGTGCAGGCGCTGCGGATTTCCGGCCACTGGAAGGCCTGGACCAACGGTTTTGGCAGGGCCAGGCCCGAGGTTTCGATCAGGATATGGTCGAGGTCACCGCGACGGGCGACCAATTCGCGCATCACCGGGAAGAATTCTTCCTGCACGGTGCAGCACAGGCAGCCGTTGGCCAGTTCGTACACGCGGCCGTTGGCTTCTTCCTCGGTGCAACCGATGGAGCACTGCTTGAGGATTTCACCGTCGATGCCCAGCTCGCCGAACTCGTTGACGATCACGGCGATGCGACGGCCCTGGGCGTTGTCGAGCATATGGCGCAGCAAGGTAGTTTTGCCCGAGCCGAGGAAGCCGGTAACGATGGTGACGGGGAGTTTGGCCAGTGTTTTCATCGGATGCCCTTTGGGGCGGGCATACGGGACGACAGGCCCTGCGGCAATGCGCAGAAGCTGATTTCGTCACCGGATCACCCCGCCCGGTTGAAGTAGAAAATCGGTGACGAGGCAGGTCTCCTGGCTTGGGGCATGCGGGTCTTGCGACCGGCGCTGGCTGCGCCTTCCCGCCGTATTGGCAGTGGCGTGGCAGTCAGATGAACCCTTCACAGTTGCGGGGGCAGCCGCGGCTTGAACCGCGTTCCCTTCTTAGCTTCGACCTGGGCCGAAGAACCTCGAAGGTGCAAGGCTACGCAGTGCGTGGGGGATGGTCAATGATGGGGTTGTTTGGTTGATGGACATAGCCGTTGCTGCGGTGACGGCGGCTTAGGGTTCCGCCTTTACGGCAGGTCACTTTTGGAAAAGAGCCCGAAATGCCGGCCCAACCAAAAGTACCCCACCACTCGGCACCTCGCCCAGGCTCGGTGTGCTCGTACTCCGGCGTTCCTAAGTGGGCCGCCTAAAATCAAAAAGCTCAAAAGCGGAGTTCGGCGGCCTAGCAGCTGACCTGAACCTGGACGCTGAACGCATTCAAATGGGGGGGACTGGCTTGCCTGCAATGCAGACATCTCGGTCTGTCAGTGACACACAGTTGATGCCATCGCAGGCAAGCCAGCTCCCACAGAAAAGCAGCCCCTGTTTTTGCCCTGCTTTCGCTTCTACCACTCAGGTCGGCTACCAGGCTGCCGTGCTCTGCTTTTGATTTTGATCTGACAGGCCCCGTTAACCACGATGGCCGAACGCAGGCTTGAATCCGTGGGTAACCCGGCAGGACGCCGGGTTAGCCGCACTGGGCCAAGGATG
>NZ_JBKEZW010000017.1:0-60783 GCF_053345295.1 Pseudomonas sp. M5A4_2d
GCCCGCTCCCACATTTTGACTGTATTTCAAGTCGAGCTCGGTGGGAGCTGTGTTTTAGATCAGGGCATGCAGCGCCACAACGGCCTGAACGCGATCAACCTGTGGGAGCGGGCTTGCTCGCGAAAGCGAAGTGTCAGGCGATGCATCAGGTGACTGACACACCGTCTTCGCGAGCAAGCCCGCTCCCACATTTTGACTGTATTTCAAGTCGAGCTCGGTGGGAGCTGTGTTTTAGATCAGGGCATGCAGCGCCACAACGGCCTAAACGCGATCAACCTGGGGGAGCGGGCTTGCTCGCGAAAGCGGAGTGTCAGGTAATGCATCTGGTGACTGACACCGTCTTCGCGAGCAAGCCCGCCCCCACATTTTGACTGTATTTCAAGTCGAGCCAGGTGGGAGCTGTGTTTCAGATCAGGCCATGTAGGGCACGGCAATCAGCAGGATGGCGGTGCCATGGGCGATCGTCGCCGGCAACACGCCATAACGCATGCGCACCAGCGCGCACGCCAGGCCTTCGATCAGGGTAAACAGCAACACCGGCCAGCCCAATTGGGTGACGCTTAAGGCCAGGAAAGCATGACAGGCTGCAAAGGCCACGCCGCTGATCAACGCCGCCCGCAACGGTGTGACCTGCTGCTCCAGATAGCCCTGTAAAAAGCCGCGAAACAGCACCTCCTCCAACGCATTGGCGCCATACGCCAATACCACCATGCCCGGCAGCCACACCCAGTAGCCGTGGATCGCGGACGCCTCGATGCCTTGGTAAACCCGCAACGGCACGCCGATCAAGCAGCCCACGGCCAGCGCGACAGCCAGGCCAACCGTCGGGTTGCCGATGGACCAGCGCACCCACTGCCACAGCTCCGGTGCTATCCGTGCAAGCAGCACTATCAACAGCAGCGAAAAACCACCCAGCGCCGCCAACACAAAGGCATTGCCGCTGAATGCAATCTGCACATCGCCGCTCAACGACCAGATGCCCAACGGCGTCATCGCATCACGCAGCAACACAAATGCCATCAGCAAGATAAGGATGCGTACCGCGGCCAACGCTTTGGGCGTAAGCGCGAACCACAAGCCAAACAGCAGCACGCCGGGTGCCAGGTAGCGTGCGTAGTTGACCAGCACCACCATGCCTGAGGTAATCATCAACGGTTATTCCCGCAGGTTAAGCGTGAGCAATGGCCAGCATTTCGATTTCAACCGCCGCTGATTTTGGCAACTGCATCACACCAACCGATGTCCGTGTATGCGCCCCGGCGGCACCGAGGATTTCATGCAGTAGGTCGGAGGCCGCATTGGCCACTTCGCTCTGCTGGTCGAAATCTTCAGCGCTACGCACGTACACCGCAATGCGCGGGATTGCCTTGACCTGATCCAGCGAACCCAAGGCCTGCTTGAGCAACCCCAGGCAACGCAATGCGCTGATACTCGCAGCGATTTGCGCCTGGGCCAGGGTCAGGCTTTCACCGACTTTGCCCGGCAGCACGATGGTGTCGCCGACACGGGGAATCTGGCCACTGATGTACAGGTGGTTACCGTCGCGCACCAGCGGCGTGTAGTTGCCGCCGATTTTGAATGCTTCCAATAGATAGCCGATGCGCTCTTGCGCGGCCTGGTATTTCTGATCCGGTGTCATACGCGTGAATCCTCCTGGCGACGTTGCCATTCATCCACCACATCGCCCAGCGTCTTGGGGATGTCGTTGCGAATCCAGGCCATCAACGGCCGGTCGAACTTGAACGCCGAGCCGCAGTGTTCAAGCATGAATCGGCGAACTTTCTGGGTATTTTTATAGTGTGGCGTCACCGGGGTGGCGCGGGTCATGACGCCGCTGTGCCAGTCAAAATCCATTTTGCACCTCGGGCGAGTTGTTGTTTCGGCAGTAGCATAGCGATGTGCTACTGGTGCAGGAAGTGGCAAGCGCAAGCCTTGGCGCTTATTTGATGTGTTGGGACGTCGTATAAGATAGTCTTATTTCCATGAAGCCTTTAGGCCTTAACTTTTTAAGACTTTTAAAAATTTCACTTTCCTTCCCAGACGAAAATATTGCATGGTTGTACGACGACTAAAGTGGTCGTTGCGCCCCCCACAACAATAAGGAAACACCCATGCCAAACGTCAAAGTGCTGATCGGTTTTCTGTGCCTGTTTTCCGGTTATGTCGCAGCGGCGCCTGCCGCCGCTGAAAAGGATGTGGCTCAAGCGGTCGACCAACTGACCCAAGCCATGCTGCACCTGGACCTCAAGCAGCTCCACGCGCTGACGTCCGACAAACTCACCTACGGCCATTCCAGTGGCAAAGTGCAGGACAAGGCGCAATTCATCGCCGATCTGGAAACCCACACCAGCGCCTTCAAGACCCTCGAAATGCAGAACCAGACCATCACCCTGCAAGGCGACACCGCCCTGGTGCGCAACCACTTTCACGCGCTGGCCGTGAACAGCGGCGTCGACGTGCCGACCGACATCGACAACTTTCAGGTCTGGCAGAAGCAAAAAGGCAAGTGGCTGCTGATCGGGCGTCAGGCGTACAAATACTGATGACGGCGTTGAGCCGCCCAAGCTCGGCTCACCACTGCACCACCCTGCGCACGCGCACCAGCGCCGTGCGCAGCGCCGTCATGTCCACCGAGCCCAGTGCCAGGCGCAGCGCATGCGGCACACACGCCGAGACGGCAAACGGCTCGGCGGTGGACACCGAAATGCCCTCGCGTTGCAGGGTCATGGCGACCTGATCGGCCCGCGCCTCTTCTTGCAGCGGCAACCACAAAAAATACGACGAGGGGTGGCTGATGTAATGCACCCCGGCCAACACCTGCGCGGCCAAGGCTTGTCGCGCCTGGGCATCCTGGCGCTTTTGCGCTTCCAGGCGTGCGACGGTGCCGTCCTCGATCCAGGCGACGGCAATTGCGCTCATCACCCCGGGCACGTTCCAGGTGGTGGCCATGATGGTGCGTTCAATCGCCTTTACCCATGCCACAGGCGCCGCAACAAAACCGACGCGCAAGCCGGTGGCGACACTCTTGGACAGCCCGCCGACGTACACCGTGCGTTCAGGCGCCAGGGCCGCCAGTGGCGGCGGTGCGTCCTCGGCCAGGTACGCGTAGGCCGCATCCTCGATCACCATCAGGTGGTGCTGGCGGGCGATGGCCACCAGTTGTGTTCGTTGCTCCAGGCTCATCACCCAGCCCAACGGGTTATGCAGGGTCGGCATGCTGTACACGGCGCGCACCGGCCGCTGGCGACACAGGCGTTGCAAAGCCGCCAGGTCCGGGCCGTGGGCAGTGACCGCGATTGCGACGATTTCCAAGTGCAAGGTTTCCGCCAGCACCTTGAACCCCGAATACGTCAACGCGTCGACGGCGATCACATCCCCTGGCTTGAGCAACGCCATCATCGCCACCGCCAAACCGTGCTGGGCCCCGCTGACCACCAGCACCTGCTCGGCCTCCACCGCCAGCCCTCGGCTCAACAGGTGGCGAGCCATGGCCGCGCGCTCATGCAAACGGCCGGGATGGGGCTGGTAACGCAGCAACGCTTCCAGGTCGCCCGATAACGCCAGTTGGCGCAAAGCCGTGCGCAACAGCTCCGCCTGCCCCGGCAGCGACGGGTAGTTGAAGTTAAGGTCGAGCATCCCCGTCGCGACGGTCATCTGCCCACTGCCCTGCCCAGGCGGCAACGCGATCTCGCGCACAAACGTGCCACGGCCGGTTTCACCGCTGACCAGGCCCATGGCCTCAAGTTCGGCGTACACCCGGCTCGCGGTCACCAGTGCCAGGCGGTGGTCGGCGGCCAGTTGCCGGTGGGTGGGCAGGCGCGTGCCGGGCGGCAAAACCCCGCTGCGGATGTCCTCGGCAAAGGTGTCGACCAGCGACTTGTAGCGGGCGCGCGGCATAGACGGTGTATCCATTACAATTTTTTGATTGTGCTGATATTCGACCCTAGGATGCCCGTCACGCAACCCCTCCTTTCGAGCACAGCCCATGGAACGTACCTCAGCGCTCAACCCCCTCGACAGCAGCACCCAAGGGTGGATCAACGGTTTTATCGGCGTCGTGATTTTCAGCGGTTCATTGCCGGCCACACGCTTGGCGGTGATGGAATTCGACCCGGTGTTCCTGACCATGATCCGCGCCACCCTCGCCGCCGTGCTGGGGTTATGCCTGCTGCGGCTGTTCCAGGCGAAGCGCCCCGCGCGCAATCAATGGCTGCCCCTGGTGATCGTGGCCCTCGGCGTCGTGATCGGCTTTCCCTTGCTCACCGCCCTGGCCTTGCAGTACGTCACTTCCGCACATTCCATTGTGTTTATCGGCTTACTGCCCCTCGCCACCGCAGTGTTTGGCGTGCTGCGCGGCGGCGAGCGTCCGCGCCCGGTGTTCTGGTTATTTTCGAGCCTGGGCAGCCTGCTGGTGATGGGCTACGCCGTGGCCCAAGGCTTGAGCGCCGCCCCCGCCGGTGACGTGCTGATGCTGTTGGCGGTGTTGGCCTGTGGCCTGGGTTATGCCGAAGGCGCCAAGCTGTCGCGCAGCCTGGGTGGCTGGCAGGTGATCTGCTGGGCGTTGGTGGTGTCGCTGCCGGTGGTGGCGCCCTTGAGCCTGATCCTGGCGCCTTCGACCCTGGCCGGCATCAGCCTGCCGGCCTGGCTGAGCCTGGGTTATGTGGCACTGTTCAGCATGCTGATCGGCTTTGTGTTCTGGTATCGCGGCCTGGCCCAAGGCGGCATTGCCGCCGTCGGCCAGTTGCAGTTGCTGCAACCGTTCTTCGGGCTGGCATTGGCGGCGGGCCTGCTGCATGAGCCGGTCAGCCTGGGCATGGTGCTGGTGACGGTCGCAGTGATCGGCTGCGTGGCCGGCGCGAAACGGTTCGCCCGTTAACGGCCCTAGCGTTGTGGCGCGACCATCTTGAATTTGATGTTGATGCCGTTGGACACCACGCTATTACCAGCCCACTCGCCCTCACCAATTTTGAAGTCGTCACGGTTGAGGATGAACTCACCGTCGAACACGCCGATACCGCTTTGCTCCTTGAGCACGACCTCAATATTGACCGGCCGTGTAATGCCCTTGATCGTCAGGTTGCCGGTGATCCTGTAGCGGTTGTCCCCCAGCGCGCGGGCACCGTTGGATTCATACACGCCCACCGGATAGGTTGCGGTGTCAAACCACGCCGGTTGCTGCAACTGGGTGTTGGCGTCCTGGCTGCCGGCATCGATACTGGCGAGCTGGATCTTCAGCAATGCGTGCGCCGCCTCGGGCTTTTGCGTATCGAAGGTCAGGCTGCCCTCGAAGTCGCTGAAGGTGCCGTACACCCGCTGCCCGAATTGCTGGAAGGTAAAGCTGATCTGGCTGGCCGTGCGGTTGACGTCTTTGTACTCCACGGCCTGGGCATTGGAAAACCAACCCACAACCAGAGCCAGCATTACGACCGGGTGCGTTCGACGCTTCATGGAAAACTCCGCAGGAGAAAAGAACACGCGTGCTGAGCTTACACGCCACGCCGTGGATGTATTCCCATCAGGCGTTTGTCCTGTTAAACAGAGTAGTCGCCCCAGAACAATAAGGACTTTGCATGCACACCCCTTCTCTGCAGGACACCACCGCGCCGGAAGGCATCTGCTACGGCTGCGGCGGCAGCAACCCGCACGGCCTGCACATCAAAAGCCGTTGGGACATCGATGGCGTCCATGTGATTGCCGAGCATCAGCCGGACGCCAAATACAGCGGCTGGCCCGACCTGGTCTACGGCGGCCTGATCGCCATGCTGGTGGACTGCCATTCCAACTGGACCGCCATGGCCTACCACTACCGCGCCGAGCAACGCGCGCCCGGCAGCCTGCCGCGCATCGACTGCGTGACCGGCAACCTGGGGATCAAATTTATCAAGCCGACGCCGATGGGCGTAACGCTGAGCCTGCGCGCACGGGTCGAGGGTGACGTGGGGCGCAAAAGCCGCGTGGTCTGTGAGGTGTACGCCGGTGACGTGCTCACGGCCATCGGCGACTCGGTCTTTGTGCGCGTCGATACCGGCCAATTGGCTGCCGCCGCCCATGGCCGCGAAGGCTGATCCTGGTCTACATTGAATGCCACTGCTAATCGAGGACTGCTCCGATGACTCGTCTCACCGCGAAAGACTTTGCCCCCGAACTGCTGGAACTCTATGACGGCTACGCCCACGGCAAGCTCAACCGCCGCGAATTTCTCGACCGCGCCGCGTTGTTCACCTTCGGTGGCCTCACCGCCTCCGCGCTGCTGGCGGCCCTGAGCCCCAACTACGCGCTGGCCGAACAAGTCAAATTCACCGACCCGGACATCATCGCCGACTACATCACCTACCCCTCGCCCAAAGGCAACGGCACCGTGCGCGGCTACCTCGTGCGCCCGGCCAAAGCCAGCGGCAAACTGCCCGCCGTGGTGGTCGTCCACGAAAACCGAGGCTTGAACCCCTACATCGAAGACGTCGCCCGCCGCCTGGCCAAAGCCGGCTTCATCGCCCTGGCACCCGACGGCCTCACCTCAGTGGGCGGCTACCCCGGCAACGATGAAAAAGGCGTAGAGCTGCAACAGAAAGTCGACCCCGAAAAACTCATGAACGACTTCTTCGCCGCCATCGAATGGCTGATGCACCACGACAGCAGCACCGGCAAAGTCGGGATCACCGGCTTCTGTTATGGCGGCGGCGTGACCAATGCGGCGGCGGTGGCCTATCCGGAACTGGGTGCGGCGGTGTCGTTCTATGGGCGCCAACCTGAGGCCAAGGACGTGCCACGCATAAAAGCACCGATCATGCTGCATTACGGCGAGCTGGATACGCGGATCAACGAGGGTTGGCCGGCGTATGAGAAAGCGTTGAAGGCCGCAGGCACGACCTATGAGGCGTATATCTACAAAGGCGCCAATCATGGCTTTCATAATGATTCGACGCCACGGTATGACGAGGCGGCGGCGAATCTGGCGTGGGATAGAACCCTCGGCTGGTTCCACAAATACCTGGCCTGATCACAATCTGAAAGGTGGGAGCTGGCTTGCCTGCGATGGCGGTCTTCCAGTGACAAATGTGCTGGCCGGCCTGGCGTTATCGCAGGCAAGCCAGCTCCCACATTTGATCGGTGCTGCCCGCTCGCCATGCATGGTCAAAGGCCAGCAATCCATATCGCTTTAATTTGCAGGAAGTTTCCTAGACAATCCTTTGGCCTTGCGCCTGCTCACGCCACTGGCTAGCCTTCGCTCTGTCGCTGCCTATCAGCGAACAGGAGTGGAAACCTGAGAACAAGTAGGCCCCCTTATCAGGAGCTTATGTATGAGCAAAAGCCATTCGGATTCAACTCGCTTCACCCCCGACCGCAAGATCTTTGATCGCGCCCTGAGTCACTATCTGCAACCCGCTTCACCGCAATCGTTTACCGTGCATCAAGACCTAAGCTTCGAAGACGCCCTCGCCCAAATCTGCAACCTGCTGCGCTGTGCTGCGGCCACCGCTGCCGACACCACCCAAGGCCTGAGCGGCGATCAACGCCACATGGCGGGTGCAACCGAGCACCTGATCGACATGGCCCGCACACTTGCCGACCGCGCACTGGATTGCCTGCAGCCCAGGGCATAAGCCAGCGCCCCTGACACGGCACAAAACAAAGGTGGGAGCTGGCTTGCCTGCGATGGCATCACTTGGGTCTGGCAGAAAAACCGAGGTGTTTGCATCGCAGGCAAACCAGCTCCCACATTGGACACTCACTGTTGTCGGAATCAATGCTCCAACGCATACCGCCGACAATGGTTCAGATAGCCCTGCTCATGGCTGACCACCAGTTGAACTAAAAATAGAAAAACCGGAAAAGAAAAATAGGGATCAGAATACAATTAAATAAACTAAAACCTTCCAGAGCAACTAAATCGCGGCCTAACCGGGCTTTCTTTTTCCGCTTGTCAAATTTCTTGTCAAACCTATATAGACGCATAGTAATTTTTAACGCTAGCAAGCAGATCTTTCATTTTATTTTTTTCAACATACGCTTCTTTTACATCAAAATTCACTATTCGCTCCCAATGACACCCACCCTTTCCATCTTGCTTTAACTTACTGTGTCTTGCACCGACAACCCTAACCAAGTTATTGTCTGAAACAGCAAAACAAATGTAACCAGAGTCATTAATATTTTCCGTTGATGCCTGAAACCTATAATTTTGCTCAAACTCTTCCGCCTCTTCCCCCCCTATTAACTCTGGGGAAACCATTCCAAGCATGTGAACGAAAGCAGACCTAGCATCTTTCTCAAAAATATCTTTATCTTCCTGAAAAAAACATAAGGGATTCGCGCTATCAAGCAGAGAGCAGATATCTACCCAGAGTGTTGAAGAATTTATTTCTTCCGGAAAAAAATAACCATCAACACAAAAATGAAATACTCCATTTTTGGATAAGCTATCACCCCACTCAGGTAAGTACTGTACCAAAATCGCAAAATTATGCGGATCTCCAAATATCATTTTCTCATCTCCTCTTATAACCCATAAAAATAAAGGTCAGACCACGTTTGAAAAATAAGGGAAAAATAAGGGTCAGACCCTGAGGGATCCCCGATTCTTCTTACCAAAAATCAAGAAGTTGGAATATTGAAGAGGCCTGCATGAGTCGGCAACTTGGTTTGCACCACACAAAAACAAGAACCCGAACCCATGCAGGCCATCCGATTTTTACACAGAGCGCTCGCTCAAGCACTGCCTTCAATCCATTCTCGCCGCCTGACAACGCTGATGAGTTGTGTCAGTTCGTTACTGCAAGGCCGTCGCCTGACGCTGACAGCGCTGGGACGTTTTATGCCAGGTCAGGCGTATCCAAAATGAAAAATAAGGGTCAGACCACGTTTAGTGCTCCGCCAGTAGAATAGTGGTCTGACCGCATTTTTTGCATCATCAAGCGCAGAGCTTGGAGTAAATTTGTGGGGATCCCTCAGGGTCTAACCCCGACTTCCTGACAGGCAGGCGTCAGAAAAACATCTGCTTATCCTTTTGCACTCCAACTACTCACTACGTCCCTCACACACTGCTTTGAGCCCAAGCATTGTAGTTGGAGTAGGCCCCAAATGAGATACGGTGCTAACGAGCATATTGGCGTCTTTGTCTCCTTCTAAATGGTAATCCGCACCACCACAGGCCTTTTTAGCCTCTTGATTAATATTTTCCAATAGCCCCGCCCTTGAATTGAAAATACTACCACTGCTGGTAATCATATACTCACCCGGTGCAATTTTACTGGCATCCGTCCACGTGCAACCTGTCAAATGCAAAGCAACGAGGCCGACCAATATTAATTTTTTCAATTTCACAACCTCACGTAGATTACTTATTTGAAGGCCATTTTTTCTTCGCATCATTTACGCAAGTGAACATCACACTTACCACCCAGACACCTTTATATTAATTACTTTAAAAAAGTTCTGAGAAAATCAAACAACTCTACCGCCCTTTTCCAGCTCTCTTTGTCACACTTCAAAAGTACGAGGCAAAAAAGGGGAGAGATTTATTTCTCAAAAACGCCGCAAGGAACCCACCCTTGGCCGTCACGGCGGGGACGAACGCCGAAAGCACCTCGGCGCTGAACTTGACGATGAAAAAGATCAGCACCGCGATGCCAGATTCGATGATTCGGGCCAGCAAGCGACGGCCAATGCTGTCTAGAATGGTCGGCCGTTTAGCGGGGGCAATTGCGTCCATACAGTGTCACTCCGGCTTATGTAAACAGCAACAACGGCCGAGCTCAGCGCCCGGCCGCCTCAAGCGCTTTTTAACTCACTTGCTTTCTTTTGCCACGGTACCCAACGACGCGTCCTTGACCAGATAACGGCCTTCCACATCGCTCAGCACTTTGAGGCTGTTGCGCGCCACGGCGAAGCCCATTTCGACTTCCTGCTTGAGGTAAACCACCTCACCGGCCTTGACGTTGATCGGCATGTCAGCCCAGTTTTCAGCTTTAGAACTGATCACGTGCTTACCCGGCGTCACGAAGAAATAAATGTACTGGTTACCACGGTTGTAACCCATCTCCGAGTCGGCTTCCTTGTCATCCAGGAACACGTTGAACCGCACCATCATCCCCACGTTGCTTGGGCGTACGACATACACCAGGCCTTTATCGGCGACCGCGGCCTTGGGCAACGAGTAGTTCGCCACGTCAGCCTGCATCTTCTCCACCGACGGCGTCGAGGAGCAGCCAAACAGCGTGGCCAGGGACAATACAACAGCAGCTTTGCAGAACAGCTTGATCATGTACTTCTTCCTTGTGGTGTGACGGTAGAGCGGGTTGAGAGCGCCGGCGATTGGCCGGCGCGGGTTCTTTGATGCGTTTAATCATCGCCAGGGTGTCGGCCATGGGGATGAAGACGTGAAGCGTTGTGCGTGGGTCAGCACTTTGATGCCTTGCGGGGGGTTGGGCGCGGGGCTTTTATTCCGGCCCGTCGCCCATATGGCGATCAGGTTTGGCGACCTGACAAGAGAGTACAAAAGCAACCCGCTTCTTTATTTAATTTTCCGAGGTCCTTTGTTGCTTAAATAAATCCGTCCCCATTTCGCCTTTTATTTATTAAACCATGTTCTTCGGGATTGAAATTCTCCGGCCATATAGTTTGATCATCGTACGAAGCCCCCTCCAGATTACACTGATCCAGCCCGACAACAGTGACGTCCGCACCTGAAAACTCAACGTCTCGAAAGTCCCCCCCAACTACGGTGGCACCTCTTAAGCTTGCCAAGCTAAAGTCAACCTTAGAGAAATCAGAATACATAAGTAAAGATCCAGAAAGATCAACCCCTCTCATTTTGGATCCGATCAATATCGCATTAACCAATGAAACATTTATCATTCTCGCATCATTCAATACAGAAAAATAAAATACAGAATTCCTCAAATCACAACCTGTAAAGTCGGCCTTACTAAAATCTAAGCCCTCAAATATCGCACGATGAAAACTAATACCTTTAAGATGCGCACCAACAAAGGTTTCAATAGAAAGCTCTAGGCAGTCACCTCCCTCAAACTTTACTGTAATCATCTGTCATCCCAGTCCAAAGGTGAAAATTTCAAAAAAACAGAAAAAAGCAGCGGTTAGACCACGTTTAGTGCTCCGTCAGAAGAATAGTGGTCTGACCCCATTTTTTCATTTCTCTTCCTTTACGATGCAAAAAAACACCCGTTTTTATCTATCCAAATCACTCCAGGAATCTCATAAAAATAAACTGTTAATTCTACATCATTTTCAGATTCTGCGCCTTTAGGCCAGCCTTCTCTTAGATAAGAAATAATCTCTTTCACACTTAGATCCCAATGGGCTGCTTCATCATAAATAGAGAGCTTGGGAAGTGGATTACTTGGGGAAATATAGCAATCAGCACCTGGCTTAATGAATTTAATCTTACCGTTAACCAGGAGACACTCGACCATGTAAAAAAACGCATCTTTTCTCTGTTCAAATGTAAATTCAGGGTTCCATGAGCCAATTGAGCTAAAAAGAGCCGATACCCATAGACCAAACGAATCACGCACTATTTCATCAAAAAACTTTACAGTCATCATGGCTTCCCAATCAAAAATTTTATTTCCGGATTGTACGTGGTACCTGTAGCTGCTTTGGGAACATCTATGGTCCACGCAGGCCCAGTCTGACCGGATGAAGACGAGAAGTTTCTCAAGGTGAAGTTCCCTTCCGGAGTACTTACAACATAAATATCACCTTTCCCTGGAATAGTGCGGGGAGAAGGTAAAGAAGTAGACCTTGTTAGCTCTGAAAAATATCGCTTAACCTCTACGTCTGTTGCACCAGAGAATATTTTAGCATTGCCCGTGTTCGGAACCTCAATGAGAGAGCGATCACCAATTTGGATTCCACTTCTGGTATTGGTAGGACTAAACAGCTCAGCTATCTCCGCGCTACGACTTATGCCTGGATTGCCTTTCGGACCTCCATTCGGCCTCATCCCTCCAAGTGTCGCACCTAGTAATGTACCAGCAGCGGCATCCCAAAATGAAGACTGGTCTCCATCTCGCAGTGCAGCCAACTCCGTTGCGATCGTTAAAGTCGCAGTCGTGTTGTTGCTGATGATAATTGCCGCGATCGTAGTGGCTTCATTCGTATGACCTTGTGCATAGAGCGATTTGGCCAATTCACGCAGCTTGGGCTCATCAGCGATTAGTCGACTTGATGCTGCGTCACATGCGGTGGGAGCAGCTTTGCAAACCGATCGCAACTCTACGTTTCTATCCTCGTCAAGTTGCGCGTAACGGGCACGAATCTCATTTTTCTCATCCTCAGTTTTCTTGCTATCAACCTCCTCAATCATCTCCTCTACTTCGTGGTGAAACAGGTAGTTGTACTGTGTCGCAGTACCCGCCACCCATGCCCCCGTTTGCAGACTTTTCGCATCAGCACCATCTAGTACCGAAGCCGCAAGCACACCAATCAACTGCGAGTTCATGACCAGCAAACCTTTCTTCTGGTCATCGGGCATGGCGGCGTAGTTCTTGGCGAGGCTATCTACCAATGCTTCAGTTACGCCAGCTGCCAGCGCTCCTGTGCGGAAGTCGCCTCCAGAAGCCTCTGCTGCCAACCCGCCCATCAACGCATGCAACCCAATCTTGGTAATGCCACCCTCTGCAAACCGGCCCTTGGAAACATCCCCGACCAGGTTAAATCCATAAGCCGCAAATGCATTGGCCAAGCTATTTTGCAACGCCTCCCCAAGACGGGCTTCCCCTCCGAGCGCGCGATCCACCAAGACGGATGTTCCGTTTTGCAGTACTTGGTTGGCCGTGAACTGCCCCACGCCTTGCCAAGTGCTCAACGGACTTACGGTGGCAACAGCGCCAGTGTTGGGTAGTGCGGTGGAAGTACCGGTCTGAGTGCTGGTCCACTTGTCATAAACACCAGCAGTCAAGCCAGCAGTGACACCGGATACCACATAGCCCCTCATCGCATCGCTCGAAGTTACATCCTTCAAGACAGCGCCCAGGTTGCCACGGTTATTGATGGTGCTGATTGCACCGTTACTCGCCATGCCGCCGAGAACGACGCTCCCCGCAGCATTGGCCCAGCCCGCAGCAGAGGTAGCGGTGGCAGCAGCCGTCGCCCCTGCCATCGACGTCCCAGTCCCTGCAGCAGCAATTGCACCGCTGGCGGCACCCATCGTGAAGTACGTCACGATGATTGCAATGATGATTTGCGCGCCGGCGCCTAAGCCTGAATTGCTATATTTGAAACTGTCATGCAGCTCTTTAACCTGGCGCCAATCCACATCTCCGCGCTTCTCGGCCTCTTTCAGCCAAGCCAACTGCGGGTCGGCTTTAACCATCGCATCAATCGTCTGGCTAACCGTATTCTGATCGATCTGCTTGATATCAATCTTCAAGCCATCGACGGCTTTAATCACGACGTTGCCTTCTGCAACTATCTGCGTCTGGCGTAGAGTCTCGTCGGTGTTGCCCTTGCCCTTGGAGCTAGTCCAGGCGAGATCACCCTTGCTCTTGGTGTGGCTCTCGTCGTGCAAATCCTTCACCGCCTCAAACGTCACCGCCCCACCACTGACAATCGCAATATCCCCGCCACTGTCGAGCTTCGCCGCTTGATACTTCTGGTCCCCGCCGCTCTGCAACGTCAGGTCGCCACCGGTCTTGATCTCACTCCCCACATTCGTCACCTGGGTGACTTCATCACGCTGGGTTTTCTTGCTGCCCCAACCGCCCTTTTTGCTCATGTCGTACAGCGAATAGTTGCTGTCTTGCGCGGCCAGCAGGCTCAGTTCGTTGTCGGCGTGTACGTAGGCTTCGTTGCCGGCGCTGATTTTGCTGGCGACCAGGGTCAGGTCGGTGCCGGCGATGGCGATGAGGTCGCCGCCGGCTTTGAGTTCGGCGCTTTGCTGGGTGACGGTGTCGAGTTGGGTGGTGGTTTTGGTGCCGCCTTTTTTGCCTTTTGAGTAGTCGTGTTGTTCGTTGGCGGCGGCGGCCAGGGTGAGGTTTTCGCCGGCTTTGACGCTGAGGTCTTTGGCGGCGCTGACGGTGCTGGCGACCACGGCGATGTCGCGGCGGGCGTCGATGGCGAGGTTGCCGCCCACGTCCACGTTCGAGCCGTGTTGCAGGGTGGTTTGCTCGGTGCCTTTGACGCGGCGGCGTTGGTAGGCGTAGTCGTCCTGTTCGGTCTGGCTGGCGATCACCACGTCGCGCCCGGCGGTCACGCTGGCGTTGCCACCGGCCTTGAGGTCGCTGCCGATGTTGAGCACATCGCGCCCGGCGTTGAGCTTGAGGGTGTCGGTGGCTTCGAAGCGCGAGGCGTCGCTGGCCACGTCGTTGCGCAGTTGGTAGCCCTCGCCTTCCTGTTTGAAGGTGGTGACGGTGCGCTCGTTGAGGATGTCGCCGGTCACGGCGGTGGCGCTGATGTCGCGGGCGTTGATGATGCCGCCACGGGTGTTGCGGATCGAGTCGGTGGCGAGCATTTCCAGGCGGTTGCCGGCTTGCATCAGGCCGCTGTTGTCGATGTTGCCGGCGACCATGCTGAGGTTGTTGGTGGCGCGCAGGGTGCCGCTGTTGTGCAGGTCGCCGCCGGTGATCAGGCTCACGTCCTGGCCCTGAATCAGTGCGCCGTTGGGCGCCAGGCGGTTGTTGGCCTGGGCCAGGTAGAGCACCGGGGTCAGGACTTTTTGGCCGTTGACCTCGGCTTCTTCCATCCACACGATGTCGTGGGTCAGCGCCGCGACTTGTTCGGCGGTAAGCGACACGCCGAGTTGCAGCTTGAGCGAGTCCTTGTAGCTGATGGCGTTGTCCATCAGGTAACGGAACAGCGCGTCGTCACTGGCGATGCCGTCGATGTAGCGCTGGCCGGTGCGGGCCACCACGGCTTCGCGGATCAGGCGTTGCTCATAGAGACCATCGCCCAGGCGTTTCCAGGCGGTATCAGGGTTGTAGCCCAGTTTGCCCAGCAGATAATCGGAGCTCATGAACTGCTTGAGGTCGGTGAGCGCCGGGTTGGTTTCGATGAGGTATTTGTGGCTGTTGTCGACCGCGGCGATTTGCGGCAGCCCTTGCACGCGGGTAACCGTCGGTGCGCGGATGTCCAGGTTCAGCGGGCCCTGGCCAGTGACTGCGCCGCTGAGTGGCTGGCCATCGACGCTGAATCCACGCTCTTGCACGGCGCTGTAGTCCAGCGGTTTTTCGCGGTCTTTGTCGGCAATCTGGCGGCCGCCGACGCTGAAGTCGCCATTGCCCGTGGAGGCGCTGGCGGCGCTGTCCGCCTTGGCTTGTTGGCCGCTCAAGCGGAACAAACCGTTCTGGCCGGTGGGCAGGCTGAAGCCGGGCAAGGTGGCCGGGTTGACTTGGCGCTGGGCCAGGTCTGGCGGCAGTTGCGCGGTAATCGCCGGTTTCACCGTGGAGGCGAACACGTCGGAGTTGGTGTTGTGGTTTTGCGCCGGGGCCTTGATGTCGGTGGCGTTGGGGCGAATCACGCTGTTGTCGATTTTCTGCGTGGCGTTGACCGTCACCGATCCAGCCGCCTGAATCACCGCTTGGGCAATAACGCTGCCGGCGGTCGGCACCACGTAGGTGCTGGTTTCGTAAAAGTTACCGATGCCGGCCATGATCTTGGCCAGGGTCATTTCACCTGGGCGGTAGTCGCCGGAGTTGGGGTTGTTATAGACGTTGAACTGGTTCTGGCGCTCCATGAAGGTGTTGTAGAAGCTGCGGTCACGGGTATAAAAGCCCGAATTCAGGTGCACTTCTTCGCCGCCGGCCGCGCCACGGTTGGTCAGCACGTCGGTGTTGATCAGGATGTTCTTGGCGGCAGACACCGAGCTGTAGAGGTTATCGAAGGTCTGGCTGCCGACGGTCAGATCACCACCGGCGTTGATGAACGCCGAGGCCGAGCTGCCGACCAGCACGTCTTCGTATTTCTCTACGGAGGTGAAGTACAGCTCGCAGCCTTTGCCCTTGCAGAAGTCGTTGGAATAGATATTGAGGTTGCCCGAGACCAGTTTCTTTTCCGTGCTGAACTGGTCGCGGCGGTTGCTCAAGGTGTCGGCCAGCAGGCGCATGTTGCCGGCACTTTCCAGGCTGCCGGAGAGGTTTTCGATCAGGCTGCTGCGCGCGCCCGCATCGTCGCGGGCTATGTCCAGGCCGCCGAGGCTGTAGAAGTCGCCGTAGCTGTTGCGCACATCGTTAGCGCGCAAGGTCATGTCGTTGCCGCTGAACAGCAGGCCCCTGTGGTTGAGCAGGTGGGTGGCGTTGAGGCGGACTTTTTCCGCGCCGCCCAAGGTGCCGTAGTTGTTCAGGGTGGTGGCGTTTACCGTGAGGTCGCCGAGGGCGGTCAGGCGCCCGCGGTTGGTCAGGGTGCTGCTGTTGACCTGGGTGACCGCGCCGCCGGCAATGCGGGCGTTTTCGCCCAGGTCCATGCTGGCGCTGGTGAGGGTCATGGCGCCGAGGCTGCTGACCCGGCCGTTGCCGCTGTAGCCGCCGCTGAGCGTGAGGTTGAGGCTGCCGTCACTCGCCAGCAGGCCGTCGTTGGTCCAGGTGTCGCCCGTGCCGGTCAGGCTTTGTGCGCCCAACAATTGGCCGCTGGCGGTCTGGGTGAATTGGCCGATGTCGAGGTTCAAGCGCCCGGCCTGGATCACGCTGCTGTTGGTCCAGCTCGCTGCCTTGATGTCCAACTGGCCGTTGGTGACAAAGCTGCCGCCGGCACGGGTGACTTGATCAGACGTCAGGTCGAATTTGCCGCTGCCGGTGTGCACGATACGGCCACCGTTGTTGTCGAGGTTGCCGGCTTGCAGGTTGAGATTTTCGTTGGCACTTTCCAGCGCGCCGGAGCGGTTATCCAACAGCCCTGACACGTTGATATCGGTGTTGCCCGCGCGGCCCATGGCGCGCAGGTTGCCACCAGCGTTGTTGAGGGTTTGCGCGGCAAGGCGCAGGGTGTCGTCGCTTTCGATCAGGCCGAAGCGGTTGCTCAAGGTGCCGGTGAGGCCGAAGTCGATGCTGCGGGCGCCGACCTTGCCGCCATTGTTGGCCGCCGTGCCCTGGTTATCGAAGTCTGCGGCGGTGACCTTGAGCAAGGTGTTGGCATACACGCCGCCGCCCTGGTTGTTCAGGCTGCTGGTGACAATGCGGTTTTCACCGCCCAGGGCGGACAGGTGCCCCAGTTGGTTGAGCACACCGCCCTTGGCGTCGATATCCAGCGATTGCGCCTGGGTGATGCCGCCGCCGTTGTCGAACAGGCCGCTGACCAGTTTGATCCAGCCTTTGCCGCTGTTGAGGATGCCGCCGCTGGTGTTGGCCACGTTGGCCGCGTTCAGGTCCAGGTTGCCGCTGAGGCTGTCGACTCGACCGCCCTGGTTGTTGAGGGCGCCGCTCAGACGCAGCAGGTTGTCGGTCTGGCTTTGTAAGGTGCCCTGCTGGTTATTGAGGGTGCGTGCGGCAAGTTCCAGCTTGCCCTTCTGGCTGTAGATCAGGCCGTCTTGCTGGTTGTTGAGGTCACCGGTCAGCAGTTTGATCAGCAGGTCTTGCTGGCTGGCGAGGGTGCCTTTGCCACTGTTGTTCAAATCGCCGCTGGCGAGGGTCAGGTCGAGCCGGTTTTGGCTGACCAGTTGGCCGCCACGGTTGTCGAGGCTGGCGGCGTTCAGCAGCAACGCGCCGCCACTGGCCAGGCGCGCGGTGTTGGCGTTGATCAGCGCACCGCTGAGGGTACCTTGCAGGCTGCCCTGGCTGATCAGTTGGCCGGCGCTGTTGTCCAGGCTCTGGCCGATCAGGTTGATGTTGGCCGCGCTGATCTGGCCGCCACGGTTGAGGATCTGGCTTTGGGCGTGATTGAAGCCCAGCAATTGGCTGGAGGAAATCAAGCCGTTGTTGCTGTTATCCAGGCGCCCGGCAATGCTGAGGCCCACATCGCCCTGACTGGAGATGATGCCTTGGGCGTTGTTGAGGCTCGCCGCGCTGAGGGTTTGCAGGCCCTGGCTCACCAGAGCGCCCGCCGCGTGGTTATCGAGAGCGCCGCTGAGGTTGGCTTGCAAGCTGCCGTTTTTGCTCGACAGCGTGCCTTCGGCGCTGTTGTCGAGGCTGCCGCCGGCCACGGTCAAACCGTTCCAGCCGGAGATCAGGCCCTTGTTGGCGTTGATCAGGGTGTTCGCCTCGACACGCAGTTGATCGGTGCTAAGGATGACCCCGCGATCACTGTTGTCGATACGCTGGGCCGCCACGCTGAACCCGATATTGCTGGAGATTTCGCCTTGTTCGCGGTTGGTGAGGTTAGCCAGGCGCGCAAAGCTCAGCGGCCCTTTGGCGCTGATCAGGCCGGCGCTGTTGTCGAGGTCGCCGCCTTGCAGGTCGATGGCCACGGCGCGTTCGCCGATCAGGTGGCCCTGGCGCTGGATCAGCTTTTGCACGACAAGTTGCAGGTTGCCCTTGGCCGAGACTTCACCGCCAAGGCTTGAGTCCACACGCTGCCCCGCCAGGCTGAGGTCGCCCTGGCTGTTGATCAGGCCTGCGGTGTTGTCGAGGTTAGCGACGTTCAGGCTCAAGGCCTGTTGGCTGCCAATCACGCCGTTGCGGTTGCTCACATCGGCCGCCGTCAGCGTGAGGTTGCCATCACTGACCAGTTGCCCGCCCTGGCTGTTATCCAGCGCGCCGGTGCTGAGGGTTTGGCGGGTACCGGCCGAGAGCCGGCCTTTGTCGCTGTTGTTCAATGCGCCCGCCGTTGCATCCAACGTGGTCGCAGCGCTGATCAGGCCCTGGTTACGGTTGTCCAGGGCGCCAGCGACCTTGAGGTCCAAAGCGCCACGGCTGGCAATCGCGCCACCGGCCTGGTTGTTAAGGCTGCCCGCCTCCACCTGCAAGAGGTTCTTGGCCGACACCACGCCCTCGACGCTGTTATCCAGCGCCTGGGCGATGCGCACCTGCAAGCTGTCGCCACTGATGACTTTGCCGCCACGGTTATTCAGCGTGTCGGCCGCCAACAGGAATGATTGCGTGCTGGAAAGCTCGCCGCCCTGGCTGTTGTCGACGCTGCCGAGGTTGCGCAGCAGTAATTGGCCAGGGGTGGCAATCAGGCCGTGGTCACGGTTGATCAGTTGCCCGTGGTTCAGGTCCAGGTCGATGCTGGTATTGCTGACCAGTTCGCCGCGGTCATGCTGGTCCAGCCCGGCGAGGTTTGCCTGCAGCGTGGACTTGGCGAAGATCGAGCCTTGCTGGCTGTTGTCCAGTTGCCCGGTTTTAAGCAGGATCCCGGCGTCACTGCTGATACTGCCGCGCTGGCTGTTGTTAAGGCCCGCGCTGCGCAGGTCAAGCTGTTGTTTGGCACTGATCACACCGGCCTGGCTGTTGTTCAGCGTGCTGGCATTGAGCGTTAACGCGCCGTCACTGAGTAACACGCCCTGCCCATGGTTAAGCAGATCGCCGCTCAGGTTGATGTTCACGCCCGTTTGGCTGATGACCCGCCCGCCCAGGCTGTTGTCCAGTTGCCCGCCGTTCAATTGCAGGCTTTGGCGTGCCGCCAACAGGCCTTTGTTCTGGTTGAGCAGGCGTTGCACGGTCAGTACCAGGCCGCCGTCACCAATGACCTTGCCGCCACTGTTGGTGAGTTGATCGGCACCCAGCCGCACACGGGCCTGGCTGGAGATTTCACCCTGCTGGTTGAGAATGCTCGGGCTATACAGGTCTACGCCACGGGTGGCGGCGATGAGGCCGCCGTTGCGGTTATCCAGGGCGGTGCCGGTAAAACTCAGCACGCCTTCGCTGACCAATTCGCCAGCTTGTTGGTTGAGCACGCCGACGGTTGCCAGCAGGTCGCCCTTGGCGCTGATACGCCCGGCGCCGTTTTCGATTTGACTGGCGCTGAGGGTCAGGCCGCCGTCGCTGCTCAGTCGGCCGCCAGTGCTGTTGTTCAGGCTGGCCAGTTCGATGCGGGTGTTGGCCTTGCTGCTGATCACGCCCTGCTGGCTGTTGTCGACGCTACCGCCGGTGAGGGTCATCGCCCCGTCGGCAATCACCAGGCCGCCCTGGTTGGCGAGCGTATCGCCGTGCAGTACCAAGGTGTTTTTACTCGATACCAGCCCGGCCTGAACGTTGTTGAGTTGGCCGACGCTAACCTGTTGCGCGCCCTGGCTGATCAGGTTGCCTTGATTGTGGTTATCAAACAGCCCGGCAATGTTCGCGGTCAGGTTGCCCTGACTGGCGACAGTGCCTTGGCCGCTGTTGTCCAGGCTGGCCGCCTGCACGGTCAGCAGGCTGGTGGCCGAGAAGATCCCCAGGCGGTTGTCGATGGCGCCGCTGGCGAGCACAGTGAGGTTGGCGCCCAGCAGTTTGCCGGCGCGGTTATCCAGGGTCGTGGCGGTAACGGTGGTTTGGTTGGCGGAGATTTCGCCTGCCTGGTTGCTCAGTAGGCCGGCGGTTACGTGGGCCTGTTGTTGGCTGGCCAGCAAGCCGTTTTCATTGCCCACTTGCCCGGCAATGAGCGTCAGGGAATTGAGGCCGATCACGCGGCCGTTCTGGTTTTGCAGGGTCGCCGCCGTGACGTCGGTGCTGTTGTCGCTGTGCAACACACCACCGGCGCGGTTATCCAGGCCCGTGGCATTGACCTTGAGGGATGCCGTGCCCAGCACGCGACCGCCACGGTTATCCACTTGGCCTGCGCTGACCACCGCGCTCGCGCCGCTCAACGTCGCGTTCTGGTTGTCGAGGTTGTGTGCAGCCGTCACCGTCAGGGTGCGGCTGGCAACCACACTTTGGGTATTTTTAAGGCTGCCCGCGGACACGCTGACATCGCCGTTGGCATTGCGCGTTTCATCGGCGTTGACGCCAGCCTCGATAATCCCGGTGTTGGTGACCTGGCCAGTGCTGGCCAGGGTGACGCTGTCGCGGGCGGCGAGGCTTTTCTGGTTGACCAGGCCTTGGGCGCTGGTGACCTGCACGCTGCTGCCGGCGTAGACCTTGTCGGTCAGGTTGACGCTCTGTGCGGTGACCTTGATGTTGCCGGTGGCGGCGGTCTGCGCCAGGCTCAAATGCCCATTGGCATCCAGTTGGATATCGCCGCCGCTGGCCGCCAGTGTGCCGTCGAGTTTCACGCCCACGCCGGCTTCGGTGCCCACCAGTTTGATCGCACCGGCGTACATGCCGCCCAATGCCGACGAGTCGATCGCCAGTTCCGGCTTGGCGCTGCCGTCATCGGCACGCGCCGTCGCATTCAAGGTCTGCGCGTTAACGTCGTTGCGCCCGGCGACCACGGTCAAGTTGCGCGCGTTGATCTGGGCATTGATCTTGGCCGAACGGGTGATGATTTCGAAACGGTCGACATTACTGGCGTTCAAGCCCTGGCCGTCGATGGTCACGGCGCCACCATCGACCTGGTAACGGTCCAGGCGGCCGTTGTCGAGCACCGGTTTGCCGGTGGTCAGGGTCACATTCGGGGTGTTGATGAAACCGCAGCCGCTGCAGGTGATGCCGTACGGGTTGGCCACGATAACCTTGGCCGACTGCCCCGCCACTTCGGTGTAGCCGCGCAATTGGCTGGGGCTGCCGCCGTTGACTTCGTTGAGGATGATGTTGGCGGCGCGGCCTTGCAGGTTCGGGTTGCCGAGGATAATCCCGCCCAGTTGGGTCGATTGGGTGCGGTCGGTGGCGTTGTTAAGGATTACGCCATTGGTGCCGACGTTGTAGTCCTTGAACTGGTTGTGGGACAAGCCACTGCCATTGGGTGCTGCGATGTTTACGATCGGCACGCCATTGCCCGCCGCGCCCAGGCTGGTGCCCGGGGCGCTGACCACGATGCCTTCGGCATTGGCCAACAACGGCTGCCAGAACAATGCATTGGCCAGGATCAGCGCCAGCCCGCGTTTGGGCAGGCCGATGAACGAGTCACGGCGTTTCAGGGCAGCAGAAGGCTGGCGAGCGAGGAAGGCAAACTGGCGAACATCCATTTCAAATTCTCGATGCAACTGGGCGTTGAATTAGAGGAAAAAATCCATGCGAAAGTAGATCGGCGCTTCGCGGTCAAGCAGCGCGGCCGGTCGTTCCAGCGAGTGGGCAAAGGTCACGCTGGTGCTAACGTGCTGGCCACGGGCGAACAGCTCAAACGAATTGCTCGACACCCGGCCATGCACTTCCCGGTTGTAGCGAGCGTTACGGATAACACCTTGGTCATAGCCGACACTGGCGCCGTATTCGCCGAACACCGGGCGCAGCCAGTCGAGCGTCACCGGGCGGCTCCAGCGCAGGTCATTGCGCCAATAGCCGCCGCTGTCGCCATTGAGCTGCTGGTCTTTGAAACCGCGTACCGATGAGGCGCCACCGAGGCTCATGCGCTGGGGGCTGAACAACACGTCTTCACTGCGTTGGCCGGTGGCCAGGCTGATAAAACTGAACGACTCGCCCCACAGCTTGAACGGTTGCAGGTAGCTGACGGTGGCGGTGTATTTGCGGTAGCGCGCGTCCGGCACGCCAGGCCCCGGGTTGTGATTGCCCTGGGCGTCGAAGGCGCCGGTGCCGTTCTGCATACCGACGTCGAGGTTGACGAAGGCGCTGCCAATGCGGCGCCCATGGTTGATGCCCAACTGCAACTCACTGAGGCGATTGCTGCTCTCTTTGAGGTGGTTGTCGTTGATGTAGTTGTTGGTGCGCAGGTGGGCCAGGCCAACGTTCACCGAGGTTTTGCTCAGGGCGTCGCGGTGGATCACGCGCTCGGCGCGCAACTGGTGGTTTTGGCTGTCGCCGGTTTGCTTGAAGTCAAAGCCGTCGCCTTGGGCCACTGAGCGGTAATCGCTCTGGTTGTAGCTGTAACTGAAGTTCCACCAACCCCACGGCACGTTGTAGTAGAGCATCGCGTTTTTTGAGGTTTTCTGGTGATCGCTGATGGCGTCGTGGCCACCGCGCAGCACCAGTTGATCAGCCAGGCCCAGCGGGCTATCCCACTCAAAGCCGGTGCCCCACTGCTGCTCGCCGGTGCTGCGTTGCCCATCGTTATTGCGCGACAGGCTGGCACGCCAAGGTTTTTGCGGGTTGTTCTTGACCAACACGGTACTGCCGCCAACGGCACTGCCCGGCGTCAGTTCCATTTGTGCCTGGTTGGAAGGCAAGCGATTAAGCTGATCGATGGCTTGCTCGACTTCTCGCAGGTTGAGCAAGTCGCCGTTGTTGCCGGGAAAGGCCATGGCCAGTTCGCGATCGGACAGCTTGCTGTTGTCGGCGCCTTTTACGCCTTCAAGTTTGCCCTCCACTACCAAGACTTGCAGACGACCACTGGACAGGTCTTGCTGCGGCAAGTAGGCGCGGCTGGTGACCAGGCCTTTGACGATGTAATAGTCGGTAACGCGCTTGAGTAGTTGATTGAGCTGGGAAACGCCCAGGCACTGATCAACATAGGACTTGAGCAGGCGCTCGCGCTCAACGCCAGAAAGGCTGTCGGCACCTTTGAGTTCGATGTGCTGGATGGGGAAACAGCGGGTGTCCACCGGGCCGGCGGGAGCCACCGGGTTTACCTCTTTGCCAGGCAGGTCCTTGAGTTCTTCAAGACGCCGTTGTTGTTCTTCCAACAGGCGGTTTTGCCGGTCGCGAATCAAGTCCTGGTCGCCAGGATTGGTCGCGGCAAATGCGCTGTCAGGGGCACTAAGGCACAATAACGTCAGGCACAGTAATGGCCGAGTCCATGGCGTGAGCAGGTACATATTTCGTTCCGTCGAAAAACAATGGCGGCAAGCTATCATCGAACCTGGAGCATGCCAAGATTCTGGCAACCGTGATATTTACGTTAGAATATTTATTAAGCCATTGATTTATAATCACTTTTTTAATTTATCACTTTAAACAACCATGACTATTTCAGATGAACGGCAAATGACAAGCACTTGACACTCACAAAATAATAAAAATTTAAATAGGAGATCGCCTAGGATTTGCGCGAAACGTCTTAAAAAACACAAACAGTAACAAAGTTACTCTCGTATTCCGCTGTTGCGGCACCTCAACTCCAAGTGATGAAGGGCATCCACTGGAACACCCTAATGTGTTCCAGTGCGACGCCTTAGCGTCGTTAGTGCTCCAACGCATACCGCCGACAATGGTTGAGATAACCCTGCTCATGGCTGCCGACCAACTGCACCACACTGGTCCATAACCACGACGGCGCATCCAGTTGTTTAGAGCGGTTTTCCTGCAATGTTGCCATCCAGTCCTTGCGCGTCTCGCGGTCCATCTGCCGTGCGTGGGCAATGCCGACTACGCGGGCCAGGTATCCGGCGGCGTGCATGGCGTCGGTCTCGCTGAGTTCGTCCAGCTCCAGCTTCATGTCCTGGGGCAGCAATTCACGGATGAAAAAACCATGGTCGAGAAAACGCGTCGCGATCATGCGCCCACCCAGGCCCGGTGACAGCTGGCGGGCGCCTTCCACCACACGCCGGCCATTGTCGCGGGGCATCTTGGCCCGCGCTGCGCGGGGTGCGGCAGCGCCGACGGCTTCCTTGATGTCGATCAGGCAATATTCCTGATCGTCCTTGTCGCCTACGCCCAGCAGCGCCGCATAGCGCAACAAGCCCAAGGAGCTGCAACCCTTGACCCAATAAGCCGAGTCCAGCAGCTCAACCTTGGCGTCTTTGGGCCGGCCTTTGAGTGAGGTGACCAACTGATGAAGCTCATCGGAGGCGCAGAGCGTTTGCAGGGCGCTCTTCTCTGCCCGCGACAACGACCAGAAATGCTTGCCCAGTGGAATCGTCGGCCGTGCATTTTCGATGCGTTCACGCGCCAGGTTTTTCCAGGTGCGCTCCACCGCGCTGCGCATGCCGGCCTTGACCTGGGAGGGGCGTGGCGGCACTTCGTCGGGTTCGTCTTTGAAGGCTTGCTCGTAGCCCACCATCATTTCTTCGAGCATGCGCGCGGTGGTCACCCCCGGCAGGTCCGAGCCGCGCGCGGCGGTGGCCAGGGATAAGGCCAGACGCACCAGGTCGTGGGCCGGGTTGCCGATCACGGTCTGGTCAAGGTCACGTATATGCATGTCAATGCGGCCCTTGTTGTCGCCGGTAGGCCCCAAGTTACCCGCGTGACAATCACCACAAATCCAGATCGCCGGGCCGTGGGGCAAACGGCGGCCAGGGAGACTGTGCAGCCATTCATAGAACTGCACCGTGCTGCCACGCACGTAGGCGTGGGCGGAACGCGCCATCTTCAAGTTGCGCAATTGCGTGAGGTGGGGCATGCGATCGGAGGGACGCGGGGTTTTCATGGGTGAACTCGTGACGAGGGAGACAGTAGAGGGTAGCCCGTCGAGAATGTTTCATTTTGTTTCAAGGAAAAATCTCATTGCTGTTGTGCACACTCGGTCAGCCAACTTTTAAACGCGTGCATTGCCGAGGTTTCAGCCCGCGACTGCAAGCGCGTCAGCCAATAACTGCCAGTGGTGATGCCCACGTCGAACGGCTGGCGAATCACATCCGTCGCCAGTTGCCGCGAGAACATCATCGCTGGCGCCAGCGCCACGCCGATGCCTTGCAAGGCTGCCTCCATCATTGCCAGTGAGGAGTCGAACACGATATTGCGCGGTACCAGGGTGTCGGCCGGCAGCCCGGCGGCCTGGAACCACAGGTTCCACTCATCGGCGCGGTAGGAGCGCAGCAAGGTATGTTTGAGCACATCGGCAGGTGTGTGTAATTGCTCGGCGAGTGCAGGCACGCACAGCACCGTCAACGGCGCTTCCAATAATTGGCACGCTTCGGTGCCGTGCCAAGCGCCTGCGCCAAAACGAATAGCGTAATCCAGACCTTCGGCGGCCACGTCGACGCGGTTGTTGTGCGTAGACAGTCGCAGGTCGATAAACGGATAGCGGCTCTGGAACTCCGGCAGGCGCGGCAACAACCAGCCGACGGCAAAAGTGCCGACCGCGCCCACGGTGAGCACTTCGCGGTAATGCCCGCCCTCGAACTGGCCTAAGGTATGTGCAATACGGTCGAAGGACTCGCGCAACACCGGCAGCAGGGTTTCGCCCTCACTGGTCAGCATCAAGCCGCGTGGCAGGCGCTTGAACAAGGTGACATTCAGTTGGGCTTCCAGGCTTTTGACCTGATGGCTCACCGCCGCCTGGGTCACACACAGCTCAATGGCTGCCCGGGTAAAGCTCAAGTGACGGGCCGACGCCTCGAATGCACGCAGGGCATTGAGCGGCAAGTGGGAACGCAGCATGGCTTACCCCAAATTTTTCTAATGGCTGGTGCGAGATATCATCGTTTGTCGAAGGGGCAAAATCCACTTAGATTTGCGGCGCCTGCGCAGGCCTCGATTGTCAGAGCACCATTTATAGGGAAGCGAACCACCATGAACCACACACTACAAAAAATACTGATATCGGCCTTATTGCTCGGCTCCGGCACCTGCATGGCAGACGCCGATATTCGCCAGGTCGTCGACACCAGCGTCGTACCTTTGATGCAACAACAAGGCATCCCCGGCCTGTCCATCGCCGTGGTCAACAAAGGCAAGGCGCAATACTTTAACTACGGCGTAGCGAACAAAGACACACAACAGCCGGTGACCGAGGACACCCTGTTTGAAATCGGTTCAGTGAGCAAAACCTTCACCGCCACCCTCGGCGGCTATGCCCAGGCGACCGGCAAGCTCAAGCTCTCGGACAAGGCCAGCGAGCACCTGTCCGCACTGGCCGGCAGCGCCTTCGACCAGATCAGCCTGCTGCAACTGGCGACCTACACGCCAGGCGGCTTGCCCCTGCAGTTTCCCGACGCCGCCGACAGCGCCGAGAACATGCTCGGCTACTTCCAGCATTGGAAACCGACTTACGCACCGGGCGCGCAACGCCTGTATTCCAACCCGAGCATCGGGCTGTTCGGCTACCTCTCGGCGCAAAGCCTTGGCCAGCCGTTCAACGTGGCCATGCAGAAAACCCTGCTGCCGAAACTGGGCTTGACCAACACCCACGTCAGCGTGCCCGCCGACAAATCCGGCCAGTACGCCCAAGGCTATGACAAGCTCCAGAAACCCGTGCGCGTGAGCCCTGGCGCACTCGACAGCGAAGCCTACGGCATCAAGACCAGCACCCAGGACCTGGCTCACTACGTGATGGTGAACATGCACCCGCAAACCCTGGAAAAGCCGCTGCAACAAGCCATCGCAGCGACTCACGCCGGTTACTACACCGTGAACGGCATGACCCAGGGCCTGGGTTGGGAACGCTACCCCTACCCGATCACGCTGAACGCATTGCTGGACGGCAACTCCACGCCAATGGCGATGGAGCCGCACAAGGTCACTTGGCTGACACCCGCACAGCCGCAGCCGGCCAACGTGCTGTACAACAAAACCGGCTCAACCGGTGGTTTTGGGGCGTACGTGGTGTACGTGCCGAGCAAGGACATGGGCGTGGTGATTCTGGCAAACAAGAACTACCCGAATGCTGAGCGGGTCAAGTTGGCCTATACGATCTTGAGCGCGCTGGACCACTAACGCCTGGCAAAAACCAAATGTGGGAGCGGGCTTGCTCGCGAAAGCGGCGTGTCAGTCAACACATCTGTGGCTGATACACCGTATTCGCGAGCAAGCCCGCTCCCACACTTGGATCTTTATTGTGATGAGATTCGTGTACACACCGGAGCCGCCAAGCACTTCGATCTCGCCGACCTGCGCCTGTTTATCCATATCGCCGAATCCCCCAGCCTGAGCCAGGGCGCCAAGCGTGCGTTTCACTCGCCGGCCGCTGCCAGTGCGCGGATCACGGCGCTGGAAGGCCAGTTGGATACGCGCCTGTTGTACCGCGACAGCCGTGGCGTGGAAATCACCCCGGCGGGCGATCGGTTGCTGCACCCTGCGCGGCTGATCATGCGCCAGGTGGATTACCTGAAAAGCGAATTCACCCAGTACGGCGTGGACTCCGCGGGGCATATCCGCATCTTTGCCAACACCACGGCGGTGACCGCGTTTCTGCCGGGGGGTGCTGGCGGGCTTTTTGTCCCAGCGCCCGGACGTGACCGTCGACCTGCAAGAAACGCCTGTCCCGCGATATCGTGCGCGGCGTGCTGGATGGCACCAGTGACATGGGCATCATTGCCGAGCCGTTAGAAGCCGCGGGCTTGCAGGTGCTGCACTTCAGCACGGATGAGCGGGTGTTAATGGTCCCGCTAGACCACCCGCTGGCCAATCAGCCCTCGGTGAAGCTGGATGAGCCCTGGACCATTCGCGAACGCAGTATCCTGGTGCGTGAACTGGAAACACTGCCGAGCACCCTTCGGGCGTTGATTGCCACATTGATGCCGCAAAGCGCCTAAGCTCAACAGTCACCTTGCCAGAGGAGACTCCCATGCAACTTGAAGGGTCCTGCCATTGCGGCGCCGTCACGTTCAGCCTGACCAGCCAGCACCCCTACCCCTACCAACGCTGCTACTGCTCGATCTGCCGCAAGACCCAGGGCGGCGGCGGTTATGCGATCAACCTGGCCGGTGATACGCAAAGCCTGAAGGTTCAAGGCCGCAAACACATTTCGATCTACCACGCCCGCCTCAAGCCGGACGGCGCCAGCCGCGCCCATGCAAGCACTGCCGAACGGCATTTCTGCTCGCAATGCGGCAGCGCCCTGTGGCTGTTCAGCCCAGAGTGGCCGGAACTGATCCACCCCTTCGCGTCGGCCATCGACACGCCGTTGCCGGTACCGCCGCAACACACGCATTTGATGCTCGGTTCCAAGGCCCCATGGGTCGAAGTCAGCGTGCGAGAAGGCGACGTGCAGTTCGATGAATACCCCGAAGAGTCCATTGCCCAATGGCATGAGCGATTAGGGCTGACGCGTTAACAGTCTTTGACAGTTTCCCGACAAAGCTCTCAAAGATTGTTGGCCGGCGGCGCCCTAGCATTCGAGCATCCAAACCACCATCCGGGTGCTCTTCATGTTTCGCACATTGCGCGGTATTCCGCTATTGGGTTGCCTGCTCGGCAGTATCGGTTGCCATGTGCAACCGCCTGCCCCGCCGCCGATTCCCAAAGGCGATTACGGCGCGATCATTCGTTACCTGCAAACCCGCATTCCCCAGGAAATGGCACGTGAGAACGTACCCGGCCTGTCGATTGCGCTGGTCAATGGCCAGGAGCTGATCTGGGCGCGCGGCTTCGGCGTGGCCGACAAGGCCCAAGGTGTGCCGGTGACACCCAACACGGCGTTTCGCGCCGGCGGCATCGCCAAACTGCTCACGGCCACGGCGGCGCTGCAATTGGTCGAGCAACAGCGCCTGGCGCTGGATGCGCCGATCCAGCAGACGCTGCGCGAGTTCCACGTGCGCTCGCGCTTTCACAGCGACCAGGCGGTCGCCGACAGCGATATCACCCTGCGCCGCTTGCTCAGCCACCAGTCCGGTTTGCCCAGCGAACACCTGCGTGACGTGCGCAGCACTTTCGCCATGGGCCAGATGCCGATGCGCGTATCCGGTGTTTGGCTAAGCAGCCCGCCAGGCTCGCAAGTCGCCTATTCCAACCTGGGTTATTCGTTGGTCGGCGCCGCCATTGAACGCAGCAGCGGCAAAAGTTTCGAAGCGCAATTGCAAAGCAGCCTGCTCAAGCCACTGGAGATGAACCAGTCGAGTTTTGTCGGCACCGGTACGCAGTTGAGCTTCCGCGCGTTGGGCTACGAAGACGGTGTGGCGAGTACCGATGCACAGGTACGTGACCTCGCCGCCGGGGGCTTATGGGCAAGCCCCAAAGACCTCAGCCACTACGTGCAGATGCTGTTCGCACAAGGCCTCTATAAAGGTCATCGTGTGTTGGGCAGTGCATCGATTGATCAGATGTTCACCCAGCAAAACACCGGCAATGCCCTGGATTTCGATTGCCAGATGGGCCTGGGCTGGTTTTTGGCACCGTGCGGCGATGAACCGATCGGCCCCGGTGTGCGCACCTATCAGCACAGTGGCGGCGGCGACGATTTTGCGGCGCAGTTGAGCGTGCTGCCGGACCAGCAATTGGCGGTGATCATCATGGCCAATGACGGCAACGCCGAAGAACTGGTCGCCCGAATGGCCACCGAGACGCTGCGCCTGATGCTCCAGGCGCAAACCGGCCAATCCATCTGCGCCGACGACTGCCAGGCACCCAACCATGGGCTCAAGTTGCGTCACGTGCCCGCCGCCATCGACCGCAAGCGTCTGGCCGGCTTTTATGCCACGGCCTGGGGAGTGTTCCGGATCAAGGATGACAATAAGCGGCTATCCGGCGAGCTGGCCGGGTTCGACTTCGAATTGTTGCGCGATGAGCACGGCTGGCTGCGCGCGCAGAAAAAAGTCCTCGGCGTCTGGCTCAAGGACCTCGGCGAACTGGGCCGCGTGCAGTTGGACGTGGTCACGGTGCAAGGTCGCCAGATGCTCACTGCTCGTAGCCACGGCCAGCGCCTTGCCATCGGCGAGCGCATCGAACCGCCGCCTTTGCCAGTGGCCTGGGCCGACACCATCGGCACCTACCAGGTGCTTAACACCCATGAGCCCGACGCACCGCTGAGCGGTATCAGCGTGCGCCTCGAAGAAGGCTTCCTGGTGATTCGCGGCCAATTGCACAACGAGCCGCTGACCGACTACATCCTGCTCCCGGTCGACAACGCTCACGCCGTGCTGGCCGGCAATGGCTACGGCCTTGGCGACACCGTGAGCCGCCAGGTCAACGGCCTCAGCGCTTCGGGCTACTCCTTCAAACGCACGCAATCGCCCCACAACCTCTTGAATTTCTAACACGGAAGAACCGCCTGATGCGCTCAAAAAACCTGTGCCTGTCATTCACCTCACTGTGCCTGCTCGCCGCCGCCGACACCGCGATTGCCGAAGACTGGCAATACAGCCTCAAGGCCGGCGTGGCCAACGCGCCACGCTACAGCGGCAGCGACGAACGCATGACCGCGCCAGTGCTGGGCGGCGAAATCGTCAGCCCTTGGGGGATCTTCCTCGATACGAGCAAGGGCTTGGGCTGGGGTTACGAAGGCAATGCCCTGAGTTTTAGCGCCTATGTGGGTGCCAGCGCCTCACGCAAGGATAAAAACCAAAGTTTGCATGCCGGCTCCAACCGCCTCAAAGGCCTGGGCGAGATCAAGTCACGCGCGCAATTGGGCGTGAGTGCGGCCTACAACCTGGGCGGTGTGATAGTCGGCGTAACCCTGGAACACGCGCTCAAGGAAGATGACCACAAGGACACCGGCAAGGCTTACACCCACCTGGAACTGAACCTGGGAACCACGCTTTATGAGGGCCGCTTCGGCTCCGTCGATGCCGGCCTCAGCAGCCACTTCGGCGACCGTAATTACCTGCAAACCTGGTACGGCGTGACCACCGGCCAGGCCGCGCAAAGCCGGTTCAAGGCATACAAGGCCGGTGCGGGCAATATCAGCAATGGCATGAACCTGGTGTGGAGCCTGCCGATTAGTGAGCACACCCAGTTCTCGACCTTGCTGGATGTACAGTACCTGGCAGATGAGGCGGGCAAAAGCCCGATTGTGGAGCGACGGTTGCAGACGTCGGTGATGGGGGTTGTGGAATACACGTTCTGATCGGGTAGCCTGATAAAAATGTGGGTGCTGGCTTGCCTGCGATGACAGTGTGTCAGCTATACAAATATTAGCTGACCGTCCGTTATCGCCGGCAAGCCAGCGCCCACACTGAATCGGTTAACAGAACAACAGCCTGCTTGCCTCAAGCCTTACTCGGCATACGCCCACGTCATCCGGAACGACGCCCCGCCCCACTCCGAATCCAGCACTTCCACCTGCCCGCCGTGCCACTGGCTGACCCGTTTTACCAGCGCCAGGCCCAAGCCGAACCCACCCGTGCGGCGGTCGCGGCTGGTGTCCAGACGCAGGAAAGGCTCGAAGATCTTGGCGCGGCCGTCCAACGGCACACCCGGGCCATCGTCATTGACCTGCACCGCGTAACCGCTGCCGAACTTGACCAACGACACTTCCACACGACGCTCGGCATAACGAATGGCGTTGCGCAGCAGGTTGATCACCGCGCGGGCCATAAAGCGCGGCTCAATCTGGATAAAGTCAACCTCACACGTGCGCAACGTCAGCTGCACCCCCGCCGCTTCCGCCTCCAGGGCCACGCTGCCGATGACACTGTCGAGCCAACTGTGGGCCTCGATATTTTCCCGGGTGACCTGGGTGGCGCCGCGCTCCAGGCTGGCGTAGGTGAGCAGTTCGGAGACCATTTCTTCCAGTTCGCCCAGGTCGGCATACATGTCGGCGATCAGCGCGCGGCTCTGGCGCGGGTCGGCCTGTTGTTTGAGTTGATCGAGTTCAAACGACAAGCGCGCAATCGGCGTGCGCAACTCGTGGGAGACGGCGTTGGTCAGTTCACGCTGGTTGGCGATCAGGCTTTCGATGCGCTCGGCCATCTGGTTGAAGTGCCCGGCCAGCTCACGCACCGTGGAGCGGCGCGGCAGCAGGATGCGCGACGCCAGGTCGTTGTCGCCAAAGCGTTGCGCAGCCAGGCGAATATGCTCCAGGTCGCGCCAGTGCGGGCGTACCCAGAAATACAACACGATCGCCAGGCTCACCCCCAGGAAACCATAGGCCCACAGGTACAACCATTTGGGCTCTTCGGGCAACTTGATGTCCAGCAACTGCGGGCCGTCGTCAATATTGGTGATGAACTCCATAAAGTCCCCACGCACCACCAGTTGGCCGTCCGCCAGGAGTTTTTGCTCGCGCTCATCCAGCGCCAGGCTATCGCGCAACACCAACTTAAGGCGCAACCCGTAATGGGGTTGAAGCTCTGCCAGGCGAGCGTCCCGGGCCGGCCCTTGCAGAGGCCGCAGTTGCTCCACCAGCCCGTAAGCCGGGCCGCGCAGGGCTTCGCGGTTATACACTTCGTTGGCCTCGGGCAATAACTCGTCGAAGGTGTAGTTGACCAACCAGATCGCCCCCGCCAAACCGAGCGCCAGAATCACATACAGGCGCAGAAACAGGCGCAGCATCTAAACCTCCCACGCAAACGGATTGAACAGGTAACCCTTGCCCCAAATAGTCTTGATGCACACCGGCTCACGAGGATTGTCGTTGAGCTTGCCGCGCAATTTGCTGATGTAAACGTCGACGCTGCGGTTAAGGCCGTCGAAGGCAATACCGCGCATGCGGTTGAGAATGTCGTCGCGGGAGAGGATTTTCCCCGAGCTGCTGGCCAACAACCACAGCAACTCGAATTCCATGGTGGTGAGGTCGATCTTCTCATCGCCCAGGCTGACCACCCGGCAACTGCGATCAATCGACAACCGGCCAAACTCCAGTGAACCACGCACGGTGGGCTCGGGCACCTGGCGGCGTTGCAGGGCGCGCAAGCGTGCCAGCAATACCGGCGGTTTGATCGGTTTGATCACATAGTCGTCGGCCCCGGACTCCAGGCCCAGAATATGGTCCAGGTCATCTTCCTTGGCGGTCAGGATCACGATGGGCGTGTCGGATACATTACGAATCTCGCGGCACACGTGCAGGCCGCTCTGGCCGGGTAACATCAGGTCGAGCACGACGATCTTCGGCTTGAAGTCGAGGAATGCCGCCAGGGCCTGATCGCCTCGGTGCACAACGCGCACCTCGAAACCGTGTTGTGACAGGAAATGCGCGATCAGCCCTGCCAGCTTTTCATCGTCCTCAACGAGCAGGACCTTGCCCAGACCCAGGTTTTCCATAAATTCTCAGTGTGGATGCGCGGATTGAAGTGCGGGCATTATAGGTGGCAAGCTGAACAACAGAAGCAACCGGCCATTACGGGCCGACGAAGCTTCATGCTTTTAAGAGTTTTTAACAAATACCCCGCAATCTTTAACGCCATTCACAGGGAGTTGTATGCGCAAGGATTACCTGGCGTTTTTTGTTTCGCTGTTCCTGTCGCGGCTGGCTGACCAGATTCTATTGTTTATCGTGCCATTGATCGTGTTCCAGACCACCCAGAGTGTTTCATGGGCGGGGCTGGCATTCTTTGTCGAATCACTGCCGCGTTACCTGGCGTTCCCGGTGTGCGGCGCCTTGTGCGACAAGTTTTCACCCGTGCGCATTCTGCATATCAGCCAGGTTTACCGGGCGCTGGCGTGCGTGGTGGCAGTGGCGCTGTACGGGGTGTTCGACGGTATTTACTGGCTGGTAATCCTGTCTGCGCTGTGCGGCGTGTTGACCACCCAGGGCATCATGGCGCGGGAAGTGGTCATGCCGCATATCTTCAAGCACTACACCTACGCCAAAACGTTGTCCTACTCGCAAATCGCCGACCAGAGCGGCCTGGTATTGGGGCCGCTGGTAGCGGCACTGATGCTGGAAGTCTGGCGCTGGCATTGGGTCGTCATCGGGATTGCCGGGCTGTTTGTGCTGGCGGACCTGGCGATGCGGGTGTGGCAGCGCAACACCACGGTGAATTTAGAGCGTCATGAACAGCATCGCGATATATGGCTGCACCCCCTGCGCGTCGCATTCGGGCATATCTGCAACCTGGTGGAATTGAAGCGCATCATCACGTTGGCAGTGGGTGTGAACCTGATCATCGGTGTGACGCTGGCGACTTCGGCGGCGATGGTCACCGGCCAGTTTGCAGCGGGCAAGGATGCCTATGCCTTGCTGCAGGCGGCGGGCGCTGTGGTGACGATCGGCATTCTGTTTTACCTGGCACGCGCCACACTGCCGTTGAAGGTAGTGGGTGGGCTGTCGTATTCGATGATTGCCGTGGGCGCGTTGATCACGGCCATCAGCCCCGGGGTTGGGGCCTACACGGTTGGTTTCCTGCTGGTCACCGGCTTCGACAAGATGTTCAACGTGTACCTGCGCAGCACCCGTCAGCGGGTGATTCCGGTACAGGACTTTGGCAAGACGGTGGGCGTTATCACATTATTGAACAACCTGGCCCAGCCGCTGGCGGGCCTGGCGATTGCCGTGCTGGCCGCACCTTTGGGCACGCAGACGGTGATCCTGCTGTTAGCCGGCATCACCGCACTGATTGGCGTGGCCGTGGCCTCAGGCTGGCACGCCACTGTGAAAGCGGAACTCGACGTCGGGTGATTCGATGAGCGCCCGCTCGGCAGCCCTTACCCGCTCAATCACCTGAGCGATGTCCTTGGCGTCACCGTACTGGTACGCCAGCTTCAGGTAACCCTGAAAGTGCCGCGCTTCGCTTTTGAGCAAACCGAAATAGAACTTGCCGAGTTCGTCGTCCAAATGCGGCACCAACGCTTCGAAACGCTCGCAACTGCGCGCTTCGATAAAGGCGCCGACCACCAGCGTATCCACCAGCTTGACCGGCTCGTGGCTGCGCACCACTTTGCGCAAACCCGAGGCATAACGGCCGGCGTGCAGTTGGCGCAGCTCGATCTTGCGCTTTTTGATCAGGCGCATCACTTGTTCGTGGTGCACCAGTTCTTCGCGGGCCAGGCGCGACATCATAGTGATCAGGTCAACATGGGCGTGGTACTTGGCGATCAGGCTCAAGGCGGTACTGGCAGCTTTGAATTCGCAGTTCTTGTGGTCGATCAGCAGGGTTTCCTGATCGGCCAACGCGGCCTGGACCCAGGCGTCGGGGGTGCGGCAGCCGAGGAATTCGTGGATTTCGGGCAGGTTCATCGGGCTCACGGGCAAAAGGATCACAAAAGGGCGCCGATTATACCGACCCCGCTGCAGACCACCAGCCGCAGGCTTTGATGTGCATCAACATGACGTCTGGCGGGCAGCAACTATAGTTGTCCCAGGCCCCTCTTCTTCCGTCTCTGGAGATCCGTCCATGCAAGCCATCCGCAGCATCCTCGTGGTCATCGAGCCCGAGCATTCGGAAAGCCTGGCCCTCAAGCGCGCCAAGTTGATCGCCGGGGTAACCGGCGCGCACCTGCATTTGCTGGTCTGCGACAAAAAACACGAGCACTCGGCGATGCTGAGCCTGCTCAAGTCCGGCTTGCACGAAGACGGCTACAGCGTGACCACCGAGCAAGCGTGGAATGACAGCCTGCACGAAACCATCATCGATGTGCAGCAGGCCGAGGGCTGTGGCCTGGTGATCAAGCAACACTTCGCGGACAGCCCGCTGAAAAAGGCCCTGCTGACGCCGGCGGACTGGAAATTGCTGCGCTACTGCCCCAGCCCGGTGCTGCTGGTGAAAACGTCAACGCCCTGGGCCGACAAGGTCGTGCTGGCGGCAATTGATGTGGGCAACCGTGACAGCGAACACCAGGCGTTGCACAACACCATCATCGACCATGGCTTCGACATTGCACGGCTGGCCAAGGCACAATTGCACGTGATCAGCGCCCACCCGTCGCCGATGTTGTCGGCGGCAGATCCCACATTCCAGCTCAAGGAAACCATTGAGGCGCGCTATCGCGAGCAGTGCAAGGCGTTCCAGGCCGAGTTCGACGTGGATGACGCGCACCTGCATATCGAAGAAGGCCCGGCCGATGTATTGATCCCACATGCTGCACATGCCTTGCAGGCGGCGGTGACCATCATCGGCACCGTGGCGCGCACGGGTATTTCCGGGGCGTTGATCGGCAATACGGCGGAAGTGGTGCTGGATGCGGTGGAAGGCGATGTGCTGGTGCTCAAGCCGCAGGAGCTGATGGATCACCTGGAGGAGCTGGCGAACAAAGCCTGAGACAAATCCTTCAGACAATGAGGCGCCCTTGTGGGAGCTGGTTTGCCTGCGACAGCCATAGGTATCTACACATTTTTTTACGGGTTGAGTGCTGTGGTTGTTGGGGGGGGGGCGCTGAGTACATATCCGTTGTTTGGGTCACGGCTGACATGGGTTCCGCCCTTACGGCGGGTCACTTTTGGAAAAGAGCCCCAAAAGTAACCAAAAGGGCTCTTGCCCCACCACTCGGCACCTCGCCTAGGCTCGGTGTGCCCTCACGCAGGCTTTGGACCGTGGGCCGCCGCCATGGGCCATCCTTGGCCCATCGCGGCTAAACCGGCGTCCTGCCGGTTTACCCACGCTCCAAAGCCTGCGTTCGGCCAGCGTGGTTGACGGGGCGCCTAAGATCAAAATCAAAAACAGATCAAGATCAAGATCAAAAGCAGAGCACGGCGGCCTAGTAGCCGACCTGAGTGGTTAGATCAAAAGCAAAACCGAGGCGGCCTGACAGCCGACCTGATCTTGGAAGCTGAACCTAATCAAATGTGGGAGCTGGCTTGTCGGACCGCCGAACCGCTGCGATAGCATCAACTCGGTGTACTTGGTGGACCGAGGTGTCCGCATCGCAGGCAAGCCAGCTCCCACAGAAAAGCAGTTCTGCTTCTGCTGTGCTTCTGCTGTGCTTCTGCTGTGCTTCTGCTGTGCTTCTGCTGTGCTTTTGCCCTGCTTTTGCTTCAACCACTCAGGTCGGCTTTCAGGCCGCCGTGCCCTGCTTTTGATCTGCTTTTGATTTTGATCTGACAGGCCCCGTTAACCACGCTGGCCGAACGCAGGCTTGAATCCGTGGGTAACCCGGCAGGACGCCGGGTTAGCCGCACTGGGCCAAGGATGGCCCATTGCGGCGGCCCACGGATTCAAGCCGGAGTGAGGGCATGCCGAGCCTGGGCGAGGCACCGAGTGGTGGGGCAAAGACCTTTTGGTTACTTTTGGGGCGTTTGCCAAAAGTGACCCGCCGTAAGGGCGGAACCCTAAGCCGCCGTTACCGCAGCAACGGATATGTACTCAATCTACCTAAACTCCTCACAGGCTCAGAGCAACATAAAGAATTGCGTAGCTACCTATGCTGCGATAGCGATAGATCAGTCAACGTTGTGTCGCCTGGCAGACAGCCATCGCAGGCAAGCCAGCTGCCACATTGACCTCTGCCGTCAGTGTCCCAGCGCGTCTTTCAAAAACCCCGGCGCGATATAACGCTGATAATGCGCCTCGGACAGGATAAAAAACTCCCGGTCGATGGCATCACGCAACTCCGGCAACGCCCAGTCACGAAACTCCGGCAACAGCACCATGCCATAGGCTTCCAGGTTGGAAATCACCCGTGCGCCACGGGCGATCAACTGGTAGGCCCAGCAGTACTCGGACTGGTGCGGCACGAAGCGAATCTTGCGCTGCTCCAGTTGCCCGCGCAGCATCTTGGGGTCGAAGACTTCCAGTTTACCGGCCATTACCAGCACCAGCAGTTGCTCGAGCCTGAGCCAGACTGCGCGTTTTTCTTCTTCGTTATAGCCATTCCACTGGATGACTTCATGGTGGAAGCGCTTGCAGCCACGGCACACGAGATCGCCGTACACCGTGGAGCACAGGCCGACGCAAGGGGTCTTGATGGTTTGGTTGGGCATGGGTAACGACACGCAAATCAGCGAAACAATGCGCCATGTTAGCCCTTTGTCTAAGATTCATCACCCAGCAAACTTGGTTAGGCAACTTACCTTTAGATTTTTTTTGCCGTAGAATCATCCGGCCTTGTAAGGCGCCAATAATCCGCTGGAAGCTGTTTTCAAAGCGTCACGAGCACAGTCGTTCCTTCAGAACGGTGTTGGCGTGGATTTGACCCGGTAGGTCAGAGCCCGCGCCAACCCTCATCAGCTCCGTTCTGCAGGCGTAAAACTTTGAAAGCAGCTTCTGTGAGGAATGCCGGCAGCGCTGGCTTTGCGGCCCAAAAAGCCCCCGAGCGCATGCGTGCCGTTCATTTCTGGATGAGCGTCCCGTGGGACCACTGATGAGGGTAATAACTGTGCTTGAAGCCTACCGCAAACATATCGAAGAGCGCGCAGCACTGGGTATCGTTCCCCAGCCGCTTAACGCCGAACAAACCGCAGGCCTGGTCGAGCTGCTGAAAAATCCTCCGGCTGGCGAAGAAGAATTCCTCGTTGACCTGATCACCAACCGCATTCCACCAGGCGTTGACGAAGCTGCCTACGTCAAGGCCGGTTTCCTGTCTGCCCTGGCCAAGGGCGAAGCCACTTCCCCCCTGATCGACAAGAAACGCGCTGTTGAACTGCTTGGCACCATGCAAGGCGGCTACAACATCGTGACGTTGGTCGAGTTGCTGGACGACGCCACGCTTGCACCGGTAGCTGCCGCCCAACTCAAGCACACCCTGCTGATGTTCGATGCGTTCCACGACGTGGCTGAAAAAGCCAAGAACGGCAACGAACACGCCAAAGCCGTAATCCAGTCCTGGGCCGACGGCGAGTGGTTCAAGAACCGCCCGACCCTGGCCGACAAGATCAGCCTGCGCGTGTTCAAGGTGACTGGCGAAACCAACACCGACGACCTGTCCCCGGCGCCTGATGCCTGGTCCCGTCCAGACATCCCGTTGCACGCTCTGGCCATGCTGAAAATGGCCCGTGAAGGCATCGTGCCGGACGAGCAAGGCAAGACCGGCCCGATGAAGCAGATCGAAGAGATGCGCGGCCAGGGCTTCCCGATCGCCTACGTCGGTGACGTGGTCGGTACCGGTTCGTCCCGTAAGTCGGCGACCAACTCCGTACTGTGGTTCTTCGGTGACGACGTTCCTTACGTGCCGAACAAGCGTGCCGGCGGTTTCTGCTTCGGCAGCAAGATCGCTCCAATCTTCTACAACACCATGGAAGATGCGGGCGCACTGCCAATCGAATTCGACGTTACCAACATGAATATGGGCGACGTGATCGACCTGTACCCGCATGCTGGCAAAGTCTGCAAACACGGCACTGACGAAGTCCTGACCACCTTCGAAATGAAGACCCCGGTGCTGTTGGACGAAGTGCGTGCCGGTGGCCGTATCCCGTTGATCATCGGCCGTGGCCTGACCGAGAAGGCTCGCACCGAACTCGGCCTGCCGCCTTCGACCCTGTTCAAGCTGCCGGAAGCGCCGGCTGAAAGCGACAAGGGCTTCACCCTGGCGCAGAAAATGGTCGGCCGTGCATGCGGTCTGGCAGAAGGCAAAGGCGTTCGTCCTGGCACCTACTGCGAACCGAAGATGACCACCGTAGGTTCCCAGGACACCACCGGTCCTATGACCCGTGACGAACTGAAAGACCTGGCGTGCCTGGGCTTCTCGACCGATCTGGTAATGCAGTCGTTCTGCCATACCGCGGCCTACCCAAAGCCGATCGACGTGACCACCCACCACACCCTGCCTGACTTCATCATGACCCGTGGCGGTGTATCGCTGCGTCCAGGCGACGGTATCATCCACAGCTGGCTGAACCGCATGCTGCTGCCGGACACCGTCGGCACCGGTGGTGACTCCCACACCCGTTTCCCGATGGGCATCTCGTTCCCGGCCGGTTCGGGCCTGGTGGCGTTCGCTGCAGCCACTGGCGTTATGCCACTGGACATGCCGGAATCGATCCTGGTGCGCTTCAAAGGCAAAATGCAACCTGGCATCACCCTGCGTGACCTGGTTCACGCCATTCCTTACTACGCGATCCAGGCTGGCCTGCTGACCGTAGAGAAGAAAGGCAAGAAGAACGCCTTCTCCGGCCGCATCCTGGAGATCGAAGGCCTGAACGACCTGACGCTGGAACAGGCTTTCGAGCTGTCCGACGCTTCGGCTGAACGTTCGGCTGCCGGTTGCACCATCAAGCTGTCGAAAGACTCCGTCACCGAGTACCTGAACTCCAACATCACCCTGCTGCGCTGGATGATCGGCGAAGGCTACGGCGATGCACGTACCCTGGAACGTCGCGCCCAAGCGATGGAAGCCTGGGTTGCCAACCCGGAGCTGATGGAAGCCGATGCCGACGCGGAATACGCCGAAATCATCGAAATCGACCTGGCCGAAATCAACGAGCCGATTCTCTGCGCGCCAAACGACCCGGACGATGCTCGTCTGTTGTCCAGCGTTGCCGGCGAGAAGATCGACGAAGTGTTCATCGGTTCGTGCATGACCAACATCGGTCACTTCCGCGCTGCCGGTAAGTTGCTGGAACAGGTCAAGGGTCAGCTGCCAACCCGTCTGTGGCTGTCGCCGCCGACCAAGATGGACGCTCACCAACTGACCGAGGAAGGCTACTACGGCATCTACGGCAAGGCTGGCGCGCGCATGGAAATGCCGGGCTGCTCGCTGTGCATGGGTAACCAGGCACGTGTAGAGCCGAACTCGACGGTTGTGTCGACGTCGACCCGTAACTTCCCGAACCGTCTGGGTGATGGCGCAAACGTCTACCTGGCTTCGGCTGAGCTGGCGGCTGTAGCTTCCACGCTGGGTCGCCTGCCGACCGTCGAAGAGTACATGGGCTACGCGGCCAAACTGGACACCATGGCCAGTGACGTTTACCGCTACCTGAACTTCGACCAGATCGCCGAGTTCCGTAAAATCGCAGCAAGCGCCAACATCCCGGTGATTCAAGCCTAAGGTGTGTTGACGTAAAGGACGCCGCGTATCGAAAGATGCGCGGCGTTTTTTTATGCCTGTGAATTGACGCTCAGCGCAAGCTGTACTGCGTCGTCAACGCTCAAGCCGCTGAGCAATACCTGTGGCGCCGAGGCTTCAGGCAACGCCTGCAACACCTCGCGGGCCTCATGCCGCACGCGCGCCAGTACCAGGCGCTTGCCCTCCCCCCGCACTTGCGCGAAAAAAGCTGCCAGCGCTTCGATACTGGTGCCGTCGAGGTCAGGGGACTCTTCCAGGCTCAGCACCACGGCCTCGGCCTGCGATTGACGCATCAGGCGCAACGCCGCGCCGAGGACGCGTTCGGCATTGGCGAAAAACAGCGCTTCGTTGGGCCGTACGATCAACACGCCAGGTACGTCCAGCGCATCGGCATGGTGCTGGCGATCGACAAAGTCGTGACTGTCAGCCAAACGCCCAAGCACCTGAATATCTGCCGACGACATCTGGCGCAACATCAACACCACACTGATCGCCACGGACACCAGCAGCCCGTCCAGTACGCCCAGCAACAGCACGGCCGCCACGGCACAGATCACCAGCAAACGGTCACGCCGCCATAGGAAGTAGCGCCCCAAAGGTTGCAGGCTCAAGCCGCGACCCAGCGCATAGATGACAATGGCGGCGAGCACCGGCTCCGGGGTCAGCGCTACATACGGCAGCACCGTCAACACGATCACCAACACCACCAGCGCGGCAACGATGCCTGCCAGCCGCGAGCCGGCGCCAGCGGCTTCATTGGCCGACGTCGCCGAATAGCCTGCGCCGGCCGGCATGCCGTGGAACAATCCCGAGATCAGGTTAGCCGCACCCAACGCGAGCAAATCGCGATTGGATGAGACCCGATCGCCGTGTTTAAGCGCGAACGAACTGATGGAGCCGTAGGATTCCGCATACAGGATCATGACCAGGGCAAACGCCAATTCGCCCAGGCGCAACCAGTCCGCGAACGGCAGGACCGGGAAGTGGCCCAATTCCAGCCGCAGGTCGATCAGGCCGATCAACGCTACGCCGTGGGCCTGTAGATCCAGGTACTGCCCGGCGCCGATACCGAGGACCACCACCAACAATCCGCCTGGCAGGCGCGGTATTCGCGCGCACAGCCACAACACGACCAACGCAGCCGCCGCAACCAACGCAGCCGGCCAATTCCAACGGGGCAGTTGCTCCAGCAACTGCGGCAGGAAGCGGATCAGGTTGTTGTCGACCAGGTGCACGCCCACCACGCTGGCCAACTGCTTGAGGATGATGGTCAGCGCCAGGCCGAAGGCAAAGCCACGCAACACCGGCTTGGCGATAAACGACGTTACACCGCCCAGCTTGAACAACCCGGCCAACAGGAAAAGCACCCCGGTGATCAACACCAGCCCAAACGCCAGGGACAGCCTCAGCGCCGGGTCATCGCCCGCCAGACTGGACGTGGCCGCCGCCAACACCGCCGCAGAAGATGACGTCGCCGAGACAATCGCAAAGCGACTGGTGCCGAACAGGCCGTAACACACCAGCCCGGCAAACAAGGCAATCACACCGGCCTGGGGCGGCAGCGCGGCAATGCTCGAATACGCCACGGCCTCCGGCAGCAGCAAACCGGCAATGGATAACCCGGCGAGGATGTCCTGGGTACGATTGGGCGGTGCAACAACAGGCGTTTCGGTTTCAGTTTTCAATCGGCCCAACCCATCCTGGCAAATAACGCGCTTCCTGGCTGCGCGCCAGGACCATGACCTTGCTCAACAACTTGGGGTTTGGCTGGCTGGCCACGTCGCTGCCAATGCGGCTGCGCAAGAAATCCGCCCACAGAAACTCGCTGAATGGCGTCGCGTCCTTGGCGTAACCGCCGGCCGTGCGCAACATGCCCGCCAGGCTGCGGTAAGGGTCGTCCTGCAAATCGGTAATCTTGCGCGGAATGGCTTCGTAGGTACGCCGCAAACCACGCGCATCGTAAGGGTGCACCCATTGATTGAACGCCATGACGTTCCAGAACGTGCTGCGGTCCACAAATGACAGGTCCTTGAGCATCAACAAGGACACACTCTTGACGCCCTCCAGCATCAGCGCCAACCCGAAGTGGTGATGATCGGTGATGTAATAGCGCTCGTCCGGGCCGAGCACGCAAGGAAACCAGTGCTTGTCGAGCGCGGCGGCGCGCTCCTTGCGCTTGAGTTTGGTCCAGGCTTCGCGCTTGGTGGCGACTTCAGCCAGGCCCACTGTCAATTGAGTGGGGTGCAGTTTTTCCAGCTTGCCTGTAACCAGTTGCGGACGGGGCCGGGCCATGGGCGTCTCCAAAAAGGGAACCAATAAGCCGACAGCTTAGCCCTCATTGATTGGCCAGTTTTTTCAGCGCGAAAAAAAAGCCGATTCGCGCTGTGCGCGAATCGGCCTTGGTGCGTGCAGCCTGCCGTCAGGACAGCAGCGAATAGATCAACGCAGTAATCGCAACCAAGCCTACCGCCGTGACAAACACGTTGGACGCCTGCCCACGGTATTTGGCCATGGCCGGCACTTTACGGATCGCGTACATCGGCATCAGGAACAGGATCGACGCGATGATCGGGCCGCCCAGCGTCTCGATCATGCCCAGGATACTCGGGTTAAGCGTGGCGACGATCCAGCACACCACCAGCATGAACGCAGCTGTCATGCGGTCCAGCACCTTGGCTGCCGGACGGCGACCGGTTTTAAGCACCAGGCCCTTGAGGCCTTCGCTGGCACCGATGTAGTGGCCCAGGAACGACTTGGCAATCGCCACGAACGCAATCAACGGTGCGGCGAAGGCGATGGTCGGGTTGTCGAAGTGGTTGGCCAGGTACGACAGGATCGACAGGTTCTGCGCTTTCGCTTCGGCCAACTGCGCCGGCGACAGGGTCAGCACGCAGCTGAACACGAAGAACAGCACCATCACCACCATCAACAGGTGCGCACGGGACAGGATCTGCGAACTGCGCTCATCGGCGTTGGCGCCGTACTGGCGCTTCTGGTCAACCGCGAAGGCCGAGATGATCGGCGAATGGTTGAACGAGAACACCATCACCGGAATCGCCAGCCACAGCGTGCTGAGCAACGCCGACGGCGCCGGCACCTCACTGGCGGTGCTGAGAATGCCGCCGGTCCAATGCGGGATCAGGTACACCGCCAGGAACAGCAAGGCGACGATAAACGGATAGACCATCAGGCTCATGGCCTTGACGATCACTTGTTCGCCGCAACGCACCACGGCCAACAGCCCGAGAATCAGCACAAATGCCAGGATCGCGCGCGGCGGCGGCAGGATGTGCAGTTGGTGTTCCATAAAGCTACTGACGGTGTTGGTCAGCGCCACGCTATAGATCAGCAGGATCGGGAAGATGGCGAAGAAGTACAACAAGGTGATCAACGCACCGGCTTTGACACCGAAATGTTCTTCAACCACGTCGGTAATGTCGGAACCTTCGCGGCCGGACAGTACGAAACGGGTTAGCCCACGGTGGGCAAAGAATGTCATCGGGAATGCCAGCAGCGCCAGGATCACCAGTGGCCAAAAGCCCCCCAGGCCCGCGTTGATCGGCAAAAACAAAGTACCGGCGCCGATGGCGGTGCCGAACAGCCCAAGCATCCAGGTGGTGTCCTGGCGGCTCCAGCTTGTGAGGGTTGCAGGTGTCGTTGCATAGCGTTCGTCGACGCTATTGGCCTGATCATTCATCCGGTCGGATCTCCGCATTTTCACGGCCGGGGCGAGTCAGAAAAACCTGACAGGCAGCGCCCCGACCACAATAGGGGCGCGATTGTCCGGGATTCTTGTGAATAAGCAAAGACTTAGCAGAGGAATGGTTAGGCACGGCAGCCGTTCACAGACAGCATTGGCTGCGGTTTGTGAACACTGAGGAGTCGCGTAAACACTGCACATCAACAGCGCACATCCCTTTAGGAATTCGAGCTTTTCAAGAAATACCCTACAGCACGACAAGACACTGCCTGCATCTAAATTATATTTTCACTAAAACACCACTTTAACTGTTACAGGAACATTCATAGCCATTGAGCAATCTCGGCCACCCACACTAATATCCCCACGCACTGGAGGTAAACACTGACTAAACTCCCAGGAGTTAAACATGCGAAGACTCACTCTTGTATTGGCCGGCCTGCTTATGGCTGGGATATTCAACCCATCCAAAAGTTACGCACAACAAGCGGAGCCTGAACGGGATATCCGTGCGCTGGCGTCCTCCCCTCAATGGTTGACCACCAAGGTCTATATCGAAGGGGACCCGGAAAAAGACGTCAAGGCAAACTACCCCGGCGTAGTGGGCATATCAATGTGGGACCCTCAGCGAAACCGCTATGAGTTCTTTTATACCGATACCGGGCGATCAAAATACGCGGATGGCGGTGGCGGGTATTTCCTGGTCACGGGCGACAGGAAAACCCACATTCTGGTGCCTGACGCTGGACCTACCAGAACCGTTGTCAGACGGCTGGAAAAGCTGGATAGCAGCGAGTTCACCTATTCTCGAGAAGTACCTCGCGACATGGTAGCCAATCAGCCAACGGTTCGAATTTATGTGGTGCACGCCCCTTACAACGGCCCCATAAAGACAGCCATGTCGAACTAAGCGAACTCAAACACTGCATTAGAATGCCACGTTGACTCGGCATACCCACCGCAATGTTATTGGCGCGCACTGCCCTCACTTGGCTATATGAGCACGCCTTTCTATAAAAAAAGCAAGGTACCGACACATGAACATACTCACTCCTCGTACGTCACTGTTAATACCTGCACTGCTCGCGATTATCCTGCTGCCAGGCGTGGTCACCGCGCAGGCCGGCGCAAGTTCCAGCGCAAAAGATATTACCGCCACAGCCGACAACGCCGTTATGTTGACCGTATTTCTTAAACACGATCAGTCACGGCCGTTAAGTGCGTTGAAAGCCCAACTGGCCAAGCAGGAGTTTCACAAAGTATTTCCGCCTGCCGGCGTGGAAGTCGTGAGTTGGAATATCACCATGGGCATCGGACAAGTCATCGTCCTGCGCCTTCCGGCATCGCGCCTGGCTGAGGTCAATTTAGCGATCGAAAACACTGCCTGGGGCGTTTACAAGACGGAATTCTTCCCCACCTATGATTTCATGCCGATAGCACAGGCAGAGCAAATCAAGGCGCGGCAGGCTGGCGCGGCTCAATAGGGACACCTCGCGGCTGAACGGTATGGCGTCACCCTCGCTCGCACGATACGCAGCAGCAGGTTTGTCAGACGAGTTCCTTGAGGCCGTTCATTACACCCAGCGCCCCGACCACAACAGGGGCGCGATTGTCCGGGATTCTTGTGAATAAGCAAAGACTTAGCAGAGGAATGGTTAGGCACGACAGCCGTTCAAAGATGGCAATGGCGGCGATTTTTAAGCGCGCGTCGGATTTGGCACCGTCTCGCAGGATACTTGGCATAAAGAGCGAGACTGAATCAGCAAGGTATTAGCAATTTGTTTGGCACCCTTGAGCACTCACCAAAACCCCGCACAGAATAATCTACCAAGGAGCCTCATCAGACGTCGTCCGTCGTCAGCGCTTTTGATTCGCTAAACACTTATAAATAACAAGCGCAATCAACAAGCCTACAACGATCGCGGCCAAATCGATGATGATCTGAGCCCACTGGAATCGAAGGTGTGCCCAGACACAAGGGCTATCCGCCCCTACCAATTGCGACCAAGTGATGCCCTCGCTTTGTTTCCAACCACAAGCGCGCAGGGCTGGCTCCCAAAAAAACTCACATCCCCAGGATACTGAGAGGCAGCCAAGCGTTGGAACAACCCAAATAATCATGTTCGGGTATTTTGCACTGCGCTTAGGACTTCTCATCCAAAACACCATTGAAACAGATACGACTACAGCTATCAGAGCAGACACCACAAAAAAGTAGGGAAAAACACCCAGATCAACGACCTTAGCCAGCACGAGCATAAAACCCAGCACAATGGGAATGATAAAAAAATGGAATTTCAACATCCCCTTAAAGGTCATCGAGTAAAGATAGGACCAACCAAACAACATACAACCAATGAACCCAAAAAAGTGAACAGCTTCTCTCCCGCCCACAAACCAGTTTCGCCCCTCAATACCAAATAGCTGAAAAAAATATTGATCCTTGAACGGCGGATACCCGCTGAGCACGTGCATTAAAATAATGAGACCCAGCGCTGTTACTGCAACACTCAGCAGTGCAATAGATGTTTTAGTTGGAGCGAATACTAAACCCATGCAAATCCCTTGAAAATCAATTGACAACTACCGAATACAACTCTCGCTTAATCCAGACTTTGCTAGATCAACTAATCGAAATAAGACTCCAACACTTCGGGGTAGTTAACGCCCAACACGAAGACCGACTCAAGTTTAGCCACAGCATTGATCTCCCCCGCCAAATAATTGGCCGCGAGGTACAGCCGCCGTGTCCGACCAGGCAAAGCACCATACGCCTGTTCACATTGCGCCACAAACACCTCGACGTTGGCTAAAAAATTTTCACTGTAACCAGGCACCCGCACTACTTTGTAATGATTTTGTTGCTCACCCTCTGCCAAACACTCAAATTCATGCGCCGCATTATTTCGTAAATCCCTTAATAAATCCAAGCGCGCACAACAAGCGACGGTCAACAAATCATTATCACGACAGTGTACTATTTTTTGAGAAAAAGACATTTTTTCAGCAGACTTGCCACTTCCAGCCACGACACATTCCAACATCGCGTCAATATAGGTGGCGATTCCAATAGCAATACCTCGTTGCCGAAATTCGGACACGTCAATAAAATGAGGCTCGTGTTCACTTGACGTCCCACCCCGCTCCCCGACAGACGTCGCACGAACGCGATAGGCATGCGGCATTACCTCAAGCGCAGTGTGTAGCTGATGACATTTAATGCTGATCGCGATAGGTAAGCTCTTGCTCCTCATGCCAAATGACAGATTAACCGGCCCGCTGAGGAAGACCTGTTTGAATAGTTGCACAGGGATATCAAACGTCACATAGCCCGCGTCCAGCCGATAATCCGCAACCACCGATATGCCAAAATTAGATAGCGCCTCAACGAGGCCTTTCAACTCCTCGTTGCTTATAGTTATTTCAGAAAGTTTCTGCATAGACCAATCAACATCAATACTGACAGCAGTAACGGTAGCGCCGCGCTGAAAATCAACAAACTCATTGAGACTATTATTACCTGACACTCTTTTCCTCCCCCATTCAAGAACCCACAGGATCTATACTTTTCGACCCCACACTTCCCTACTGGCAATTCACACACGTCGGCACAAACAATTGTCGAGCGAGTTTCGTGACTGGACTATAACCTTCATTATTACTATAGACATCCAGCATGGCTTCCCTGCCTTGACCAAGCGTATACACCTGATTGTCATCCATCTTTATCTGGTACTTCGCAGACAGCAACACAACCGCAGCAGGGTTGCCAATCACCCCCCAACTTATCAGCTGTTGTAGACTATCAATATCGTTGCGGCGAATTTTTCCAAGTCTTTCAAGGCCCTGCTCACTCGCTGCTATTTGTTTAAGTTTCCCTTGCTTCATCACGTCGCAGGCACTCACGCTGCTATCATCTTCAAACGTACAGGGTGGTGTTTTCTTCTGTAAGTCAATCAGCTGATGATACGTAGAGATGGCTGACTCGATGTCAGTGGCGATACGCGAATAGCTGGCCTGCAATACATCATTAGAAGCGCTTGGCCGTAACTGGCACTTATAGGTTACGACTTGCCTTCCGCCAGCATCGACACTTTCACTCCATTCATAGGATGAACACCTCTCCCGATGTTCAAGCGCCGCGCCAAGCGTGCGAGAGGGGTCAAGGTCCTTGATGACCTGATTTTTAACAATGCCGATATTTTGACTTTCACCGCCACAGGCGACCAACAGAAAAGGCAGTAGCAATAAGACTTTTTTCACGTTCACATCCCTGTTACACACTTCCAACAATCGATAAACAAAAGCGCTCTACAACGTTACGTTTCCGTGCTCGGCTGTTGCACAATCGGCGAATAGCCCTTGAACTTTATAACCCGCTTTGTGACTCGCCGGCCTTCACCCGCCAGGCCGAGGGTGACGGCTTCTGCCTCTGCCTTGAGCCCTGCGCTTGCCTTACCCGAGACGTCGTAAAACTCTTCAATCTCTACTTCTTCGGCACTGTCTATACGGCGAGATATAGCAAGCTCTTGCTCGACTTTCGCTTGTGCAAGCAGAGCTTTGGCTTTTATTTCAGCACGCAACGACTCTTCTTTGAGTGTATTGATTGGAACAGAATTGTCCGAGTCTGAAATATTCTCGACAATTTTCTTAATACCCAAGCTGATTAAATAACCGGTGGGATTTAATAAATTTGAGATCATTCTCACCTCTCGAGCGTATTAAAATGGAGAAACAAATCTTGAACGGCTTTGCCGGGCCAAATCATTAGAGGCAACAGGCGCTTAGGAGAAGGCTGCCACAAAGAATAGCCAAATGCCACCATTCAAAAAAGGATCAATTGGAACCATTTGGCTGCGACTGACACGTACGCCACCTTGGACATCAGCTCGATCCTAAAGAAAATGCAAATGAAGGCACTTGTCCTGCGCCTTCCGGCATCGCGCCTGGCTGTGGTCAATTTAGCGATGGAAAACACGGCCTGGGGGGCGTACAAGACGGAATTTTTGCCCATCTGTTATTCAAAGAGACTCGACGCCCCCGTTGACAGTCGCGCGCACACGCCAGCATGATCGAGCCATGAACTTTATTCAGCGACGCCTCACCCGCACCACCACCACGACCGCTTATGGCGGGTCGTGCGGTTGCTGTGGGTGCGTGAACTAGAGACACCCAGAAACAACCCAAGGCCCCGCCAGCAATGGACGGGGCCTTTTTATTGCTCCGCCCTCTGGCCACTGCAAGGAGCAAGACCATGGCAAACGCCCTGCTGATCATCGATATGCAAACCGGTTTATACGACGGGCCGGAAAAACCCTTCAAGCGCGAACGTGTGCTCGACACCATCAACCAGCTTATCCATCGCGCCCGCAGCGCCAACGCACCGATCTTCGTTGCCCGGCACACTGGCCCCGCGGGCTCGCCGATTGAAGCCGGCAGCCCACTCTGGCAGCTGTGGCACGGCCTGGAGGTCGAAGAAGCGCGCGACCACCTGTTCAATAAAACCCGCCCCAGCTGCTTCCTGGGGACTGATCTGGCGAATCAGTTGGCCGCCGCGCAGGTCAATGAACTGGTGATTGTCGGGATGAAAACCCAGTTCTGCATCGACACCACTTGCCGAGTAGCGGTGGAGCTTGGGTTTTCGGTGGTATTGCCGCAGGACGGCCATACTTGCATGGACACTCCGACGTTGTCGGCCGAGGCGATCATCGAGCATCACAACGCGACCCTGGCCGGGGCATTTGTGAAGCGGGTGACAGCGCAGACTATTGATTTCCAGTGATACCTATGCGGGATTTTTTTGTGACTGAACAAAACGTTCCGTCTTACAAATCCCGCATACTCATTCTCTCAAACCCTTCAGGAAGAGCCTTCCGATGTCCACCACTGTTCTGGTCCTGGTTGAAACCATCAACGAATACCTGCAAATCATTGAGAGCAACGACTTTCACGTGATTCTGGCGCCGACGCCGGCCGAGCGCGCCCAAGCGATCAAGGCCCATGGTGGGCAGATCAAGGCGGTGCTGACTCGTGGGCCGTTGGGCTTGTATGCCGAGGAAATCGCCGCGCTGCCGCTGCTGGAGATCATCTGCGTGATCGGCGCTGGCTACGAGCATGTGGACCTGCAGGCGGCGAGCAATCGCGGGATTGTTGTGACCAACGGCGCGGGTGTGAACGCACCGTCAGTGGCCGACCACGCCATGGCGTTGCTGCTGTCGCTGGTGCGCGGCATTCCGCAAACGGACGCGGCCGTACGGCGCAGCGAATGGCCGAAGGTGATGCGTCCTTCCCTGGGCGGTAAACACCTGGGCATTCTCGGCCTTGGCGCGGTGGGCATGGAGATCGCCAAGCGCGCCGCCCTCGGGTTCGGCATGGAGGTGAGTTACCACAACCGCCAGCCCCGCGATGACGTGGATTACACCTACTGCGCAACGGCCGTGGAGCTTGCGCGCACATCGGACTTCCTGATCCTGGCGACACCCGGTGGCGCAAGCACCCGTCACCTGATTGATCGCCACGCTCTGGACGCCCTGGGGCCGCACGGTTACCTGGTGAACATCGGGCGCGGCAGTGTGGTTGTGACCGCTGACCTGGTGACCGCCCTTGAGCAGCGGCGTATCGGCGGTGCCGCACTGGATGTGTTCGACGATGAGCCCAAAGTGCCCGACGCCCTCAAACACCTGAGCAATACCGTGCTCACCTCCCATGTGGCCGGCCTGTCGCCGGAAGCGGCCCATGACACCGTGCAGCGCGTGGCCGACAATCTGGTGGAATACTTCGCGGGCCGCCCCGTTCTGACGCCCGTTACCTTGCCGCCACGCAACTAGTAGCGATTAGCCAGCGCCTGCGCAAAACCTGACTACACTGTTTTCGGGGATGCTCAGGACGTCGGTGCATGACCGGCGAAGGAACGCACAATGTTTGGCCATGGACTCGGCCCGGCCCGCCAACGCGGGGTCATCGGCCTGGTGGGCGCTGTAACCCTCGGGATCGCGTTGTTGTTTCTGTTGCTGGTGATCGACAGCGGTCGCTTGTACCTGGAGAAGCGCAAGTTGCAGCGCGTCGCCGATACCGCGGCGCTGGAAGCGGTGAGCCGCGGCGGCACATGCGCGGCGCCCAATAACAATGCAGCGCAATTCGCAACGCAAAGCGCGGAACGCAACAACTTCAAGGTCGACGCCGATCGCACGCTGGCAATCGCCTGCGGCACCCTGGCCACCGGTGCCGACTTTATGCGCACCTTCAGCGCCGATCCCAACAAGGCCGACGCCATCCGGGTCATCGCCACCCATCGCGTCGCGACCAGCGTTGGCCACGCCATCCACTCATTATTCTCGGGACGAACCCTCAGCCAGACCTCTCTCTTGAGCGCCACGGCGGTCGCTGCCGCACCCTCGCCGCCCGTGGCGACCCTCACCGTTCGCAGTACCTTGTTGACGGTGGACAGCACCAAATCGGCGGCACTCAATGGCTTGATCGGCGGTTTGCTGGGCGGCAAATTGCAAATCGATGCGGTGGGTTGGAAAGGCTTGATCAACACGGACATCAGCTTGCTCAGCTACCTGGACGCGTTGGCTATCCGCCTGAATGTCAGCGCCGGCAACTACGACCAGTTGCTCAAGACCGACGCGACCGTCGGCCAGTTGATCCAGGCCGCCATCGATGTGCTCAAGCTGGGCGGTGATGCGGTCAAGGTGGTGATCAATAACCTCGAAGCAATCAAGCTGATTGCGCCAGGCACGCAGATCCTGCACCTGGGCGACCTGATCAATATACAAAACGGCACGGACAAGAGCGCCCTGGACGTCAACCTGCAACTGTTCAACCTGATTCAGGGCTTTGTGCAGCTATCCAACAAAGCCAGCGCGGTGGCCGTCGAGTTGCCGGTGGACGTACTGGGGCTGCTGAATATCACGGTCAAGACCCGTGTCATCGAACCCGCGCAGATTTCTGCAATTGGCAACCCGCAGTTGATCGACACCCAGCCGATTTTCGTCAGGACCGCGCAAGTCCGCACCTGGATTTCCCTGAAGTTGCCCGTCATCGACGTGCTCAATAAAGTGATCGGCCTGGTCACCGATGTGGTGGGTTTGCTGCTGGGCAGTTCACTCGACCCTGTGCCGGGCACGCAAATAGACATAGCCCTCGAGGCCGCCAGCGGCAGCAGTTACGTCACCGGCTACCGCTGCAACGGGCCCGCAGACAAATCACTGTCCGTGTCAGGCAGCACGTCTGCGGTGCGATTGATGGTGGGCCAGATAGATCCGAAAAACCTGTTTTCCTCCACCGAAACCCTGAAAGTCGACGATTTTCCGCTGCTCGACCTTGGCGTCAAAAAATGCAGTCAGGGCGTGTGCGAGCCTAGGCAGCCCTACGCAGTCGGCGGCCTCAGCCTGAGGGTCGACAGCAGCGTGGCCGAGACCACGCGCAACCATGTCTACGTGGCGCCTCCGGAGGTGAAGCAGCCACCGAGCTATTTCAGCTTCAGTGCCAATAACGTCATCGGCAGCTTGAGCAACACCCTCAACGGTATTCGGCTGACCAGCCATACACCGACGCTCGACGGGCTTCTAGGCTTAGTGCTCGGCCTGGTGGTCGGCATACTGACCGAGGTCCTGAACCTGCTCAGCGGTATCATCTCAAGCCTGCTCAGCCCATTGCTCGACCCACTGGTCAACAGCCTGCTCGCCGGCCTGGGCATCGACCTGGCAAAAGTCGAAATAGGTGCCAACCTGTCCTGCAACCCCGGTGGCCGGGCGATGCTGGTGATTTGAACACATCAAGCCCGCTGATCATCATCCAACACGCTAACCTATTAAGCCGCCCCGACCTTGTCGCTGGGCGGTGGTGCGCATTAGATTAGCCAATAGTCCAAGGCCTTTAGAATAAGCAGAAGGGATAAGCATGGCGCTTAACGACCAATCGACCCAGATTCGCCCAGGCGAAGAACTTGATGCCAGCCTGATCGATCCCTACCTCAAGGCCCACATTCCGGGCTTGAGCGGCACGGTCAAAATCAGCCAGTTCCCCGGCGGTGCGTCGAACCTGACTTACTTGCTTGAATACCCGGGCCAGGAATTCGTGCTGCGGCGCCCGCCGTTTGGCCACAAGGCCAAGTCCGCCCATGACATGGGCCGCGAATACCGCATTCTCAACCAGCTGAAAGACGGCTTTCCCTATTGCCCCAAAGCCTATGTGCATTGCACCGATGAGTCGGTGATCGGTGCCGAGTTCTATGTGATGGAACGGGTCAACGGCATTATTCTACGCTCCGACCTGCCGCCCGAGCTGGGCCTGGATGCGGCCAGGACCGAAGCCCTGTGCAAAAGCTTTATCGACAAGTTCGTCGAACTGCATCAGGTCGATTACACCGCCTGCGGCCTGGCCGACCTGGGCAAGCCTGAAGGCTACGTAGAGCGCCAGATTCGCGGCTGGAGCGACCGCTACGAAAAAGCCCTGACCCCCGATGCCCCACGCTGGGAAGCGGTGCGCGCATGGCTCAACGACAAGATGCCGGCCGACCACCCTACCTCCAGCATCGTGCACAACGACTACCGCTTCGACAATGTGATCCTCGACCCCAACAACCCGATGCAGATCATCGGCGTGCTGGACTGGGAGCTGACCACCTTGGGCGACCCGCTGATGGATTTGGGCAACACCCTCGCCTACTGGATCGAAGCCGCTGACCCGGCGCCCGTGCAACTGATGCGCCGCCAGCCGAGCAACGCCCCCGGCATGCTCACGCGCCGTCAGTTCGTCGATTACTACGCCGAGCGAGCCGGCATCCAGGTCGACAATTTCGATTTCTACTACACCTACGGCCTGTTCCGCCTGGCCGGTATCGTGCAGCAGATCTACTACCGCTTTTTCCACGGCCAAACCCAGGACAAACGCTTTGCGCAGTTCATCCATATGAACAAGCTGCTGGAGCAAATGAGCCTGAATGTCATCGGCAAATCCGCCCTCTGAAGGAAACCTTATGTCCAAGACTCACCTGTTCGACCTCGACGGCAAGATTGCTTTTGTTTCCGGCGCCAGCCGCGGTATCGGTGAAGCCATTGCCAAGCTCCTGGCCCAGCAAGGCGCCCATGTGATTGTCTCCAGCCGCAAGCTTGAAGGCTGCCAGCACGTGGCCGATGCGATCATCGCCGCAGGCGGCAAGGCCACCGCCGTGGCCTGCCATATCGGCGAAATGGAACAGATCACCCAGGTGTTCGCCGGCATCCGTGAACAGTTCGGGCGCCTGGATATCCTGGTCAACAACGCCGCGACCAACCCGCAATTCTGCAACGTGCTCGACACCGACCTCGGCGCCTTCCAGAAGACGGTTGACGTCAACATTCGCGGCTACTTCTTCATGTCCGTGGAAGCCGGCAAGCTGATGCGCGATAACGGCGGCGGCAGCATCATCAACGTGGCGTCGATCAACGGTATTTCCCCAGGTGTATTCCAGGGTATTTACTCGGTGACCAAGGCCGCCGTGATCAACATGACCAAGGTATTTGCCAAAGAGTGCGCGGCGTTCGGCATCCGTTGTAACGCCCTGCTGCCTGGCCTGACCGACACCAAGTTCGCTTCGGCGCTGGTGAAGAACGACGCGATCCTGAAAATGGCCCTGGCACAGATCCCACTCAAGCGCGTAGCCGATCCCAGCGAAATGGCCGGCGCGGTGTTGTTCCTGGCCAGCGATGCCTCCAGCTACACCACCGGTGTATCGCTGAATGTGGACGGTGGTTTCCTGTCCTGACCCGCCAGGCACAACCACATCCCTCTGAGAGCTGGCACGCCCGCGACAGCGGCGTGCCAGCCATTGGATTGACCGGCACAGCGCGATCATGCGCAAGCTTGAAGCCGATTGGTTCAGGGGCGCTTGAACTGTTGGCGTAGCGCTTCGATCCGCGGTCGGCAGGCACACCCTTCCAAGTGGTCATTGACCATGCCCATGGCCTGCATCAGCGCATACATCGTGGTCGGGCCGACAAAGGTCCAGCCGCGTTTCTTCAAGGCTTTCGACAAACGCACCGAAGCCGGTGATGTCGGGTTGCCTGTCCAGTAAGCCATGTCCACCACCCGCGGACGCTCATCATCCACAGGTTCAAATGCCCACAGCCAGCGCGCCAGCGAGCCGGTTTCATCCACCAGTTCACACGCTCTGCGCGCATTGTTGATGGTAGAAACGATCTTCGCGCGGTTGCGCACGATGCCCGGGTCATTCAGCAGCCGCGCGATGTCGGCCTCGGTGTATTGCGCCACGCGGCGAAAGTCAAAGCCCTCAAACGCGGCCCGAAACTGCTCGCGCTTGCGCAAAATGGTGATCCAGGCCATGCCCGCCTGAAAACCTTCCAGGCAGATCTTCTCGTACAGCTGGATATCGTCGGCTACCGGCACGCCCCATTCATCATCGTGGTAACGCGGGTACTCCGGCGCCGCCGTGCGCCAGGTGCAGTGAGTCAGCCCTGCTGCATTCGTGGTCAGTCCTGGTTTGTCCATCATCACCTCGCGTAACAAGCGGCGGATGATAAGCGAAAATTTTTCCGACCCGCCAACCGCTCAAGCATCGCAATCACCGACCAACTGGTCAGACCGGGACCAGTCAAGCACCGAATATTTACTTGTGGTTTCAAAAAAACCCGGCGTAGACTGGCCGCGCACTGGACTTACCGGTAAGACCACAACAATTAAGCCCTGGAACCACCAGGGCACCGAATAGAGATCCCTCCCATGCTCAGATGGTGCTCGCGTTCGATTTTCCTGCAAGTCGTGATTGGCCTGATGCTCGGCATCGTCTGCGGCCTGGCCCTTCCCGAATTCTCCTCGCAACTCAAACCCTTGGGTGACGGCTTTATCAAGCTGATCAAGATGCTGATTGGCCTGATCGTGTTTTGCGTGGTGGTCAGCGGTATTTCCGGGGCCGGCGACTTGAAAAAAGTCGGGCGTATCGGCCTCAAGTCGGTGATCTACTTTGAAGTGCTCACCACCGTCGCCCTGGTGATCGGCCTGATCATGGCCTTCAGCATCGGTATCGGCACCGGCGCCAATATCCACCTGGAGCAGTTGTCCTCCGCCGGTCTGAATGAACTGGCCGACAAGGGCCAGCATATCCGCGGCACCAGCCAGTTCCTGATGGAGCTGATTCCCAACTCGGTGATCGGCGCCTTCGCCGACAACAATGTGCTGCAAGTGCTGCTGTTCTCGGTGCTGTTCGGCAGCGCGCTGAACCTGGTGGGTGAAGCCGCTTCCGGCATCTCGCGGCTGATCAATGAACTGAGCCATGTCATCTTCCGCATCATGGGCATGATCGTACGCCTGGCGCCCATCGGCGTGTTCGGTGCCATCGCCTTCACCACCAGCACTTATGGCCTGGATTCGCTGCAACACCTGGGCAGCCTGGTGGGCTTGTTCTACCTGACCTGCTTTGCCTTTGTCGGGCTGGTGCTTGGCCTGGTGATGCGCCTGTCCGGCCTGCGCATGCTGCCGCTGCTCAAGTACCTGCGCGAAGAGCTGCTGATCGTGATGGGCACCGCGTCGTCCGACGCCGTGTTGCCACAGATCATGCGCAAACTTGAACACTTGGGCATCGGCAGCTCGACGGTCGGCCTGGTGATTCCAACCGGCTACTCGTTCAACCTCGACGGTTTCTCGATCTACCTGACCCTGGCCATCGTGTTTATCGCCAATGCCACCGGCACGCCGTTGTCGATGACCGACCTGCTGACCATTTTGCTGGTGTCGCTGATTACCTCCAAAGGCGCCCACGGGATTCCAGGCTCGGCGCTGGTGATTCTGGCGGCGACCCTCACGGCCATTCCGGCGATTCCGGTGGTGGGCCTGGTGCTGGTGCTGGCGGTGGACTGGTTCATGGGCATCGGCCGCGCGCTGACCAACCTGATCGGCAACTGTGTCGCCACCGTGGCCATTGCACGCTGGGAAAAAGACATCGATATCCAGCGCGCCAACAAGGTGCTGCACGGCGAGCAAGGCTATGCCTTTCAGGCCAAGAAGCCGGTGTTGCCGGCGCATCAGGAGTTCTGACCCATTCTATGAGCGAGACAGATCAACTGTGGGAGCGGGCTTGCTCGCGAAGGCGTTGGGTCAGCTAAATAATAGGCTGACTGACACTCCGTATTCGCGAGCAAGCCCGCTCCCACAGTTTGACCGTCGCCAGTTTGGCCATTGTATTTGCACTCTCAAGGAGACGTAGACGTGATCAGCACCTCAACCGTCGTCAACTCAGTCGTAGAAAAACTGCGCGCGGCCCTGGCCCGGGGCCAGTGGCGGCGTGGCGAAATGCTGCCCGGCCAGCGCGAACTGGCCGAGCAGATGGGCATCAGTCGCCCGAGCCTGCGTGAAGCCGTGATCGTGCTGGAAACCCTCGGCCTGGTGCGTTCGATGCCGGGCAAGGGCGTGGTGGTGCTGGAAACCAGCCTCAGCGAACCGCAATCGAGCGACGCCGTGGCGGACGCAAGCCTCGAAGACATCCTGCAACTTCGCTACACCCTCGAGCCCTTCATCGTCGGCCTGGTCGCTCAGTCCATCAGCAGCAAGGAAGTCGGCCAACTGCGCCTGACACTCATGGACATGCGCGAAGCTCTGGATGCCGGCGATGCCGAAGCGGGCATGAACGCCTACATTGGCTTCCACGAAGAACTGTTCGCCCTCACCTCCAACCCGATCTTCCAGAACGTGGTGCAACAGACCAGCAACGCCCTCAAGCAGAGCGCCCAGGTGTTGCGTAACTCACCCGAACACCTGGCGGAACGCCTGCAGGAAAACGAGGCCGTGGTGCGCGCGATCCGCAACAAGAACAGCGCCCTGGCGAGTGCCGAAATGCGTCGGCACATCCTCCAGGAAGGCCTGCGCATGGGCATTCGCTTGAACATCCCGGACGACCATCTGGGCAGCTGACTTTTTGGAGACAGGCCATGACCGCTCACGCGCTGCACCGCAAATCAGTCCTCACCGCCCTGCCCGCGATGCGCCTGGTGGCAGGTAAAAAGCCGTCGGTGGAAGACATCTACCCGCGCCTGTTCGACGCCATTTTGGAACAACGCATCGCACCCGCCAGCCGTTTTACCGAAGAAAGCCTGGGCGAAACCTTTGGTGTGAGCCGCAGCGTGATTCGCCGGGTACTGGCAAAGCTGTCGCATCAGCAAGTCATCATTCTGCGCCCCAACCAGCGCGCCCAAGTGGCCGCGCCGGATGCCCTGCAGACGCGACAGATTCTGGAAGCGCGACGCCTGACGGAAATCACCGTGGTGCAGTTGGCCTGTGTGCACGCCACACCGACCCAGGTTCGGCACCTGCATGAGCTGATCGCTCGTGAACGTGAGTGCATCGAGCGCGATCAACGCGGGCCGGCGATTCGCCTGTCCGGGGAATTCCACCTGCAACTGGCCGCGATGGCGCGGAATGCTCCGCTGGCGCAGTTTCTCAACAGCCTGGTACCGCTGACCTCGCTGATCATCGCCCAATATGAGGCGCACGCCTGCACGTACTGTGCGTGGCAGGAGCATGCAGCCATTGTCGACGCCGTCGAGCAACGGGATGTGAACAGCGCAGTCAGCCTGATGACCGAGCATCTGGACCACCTGGAAACCAAGCTACTGAGCCGCGCTGCATTTGCGAAAAACCCGACAGAACCGGTTATCGCTGACAGGCAAAATGCATTCATTCCTTAGCTCAAGTCTTACACGCGGATGAATACCTCTATGCGAGCCTTCACCTTTACGTTGTTCGCTGCCATTTTCGCGCTACCTCTTAATGCTCAAGCACAGGCAGGCGACGAGTCAGGTATCGGAACTGCCATCATCACCCCAGCGCACCCTGTGTGGTTACTTGAGCAACCCTACGCAGACAGCCCGATGCTCACCGCGCGTACTTTTGGTGTCAGCGCCTACGGCGGCTTTCACATCAAGGCCAGCCTGGAAATCAGCTGTCACCCGCAGAACCCGACGGCCAGCCTTGCGCTGCAGATCACCCCGCAATCACTGGGTTTCGACAGCGATCCGTTTGAAGGCAAAGATGCCAGCGCAAACGGCCCGTTGCGTATTACCACCGGAACACGCGCGAGCATCGAACGCCCGGTAAATGGCGTTTGGACTTACGCCGGGGCTTTCCAGATCGGTACGGTCTTTGCGCTCAGCACCTCTGTTGCGCCCGATGAATTAGCCTACTGGATCAGCGATGCTTCGCGAGGCCAAACGCTAAAACTTTCGCTAGCCCCTGCCACAGAAGGCGCAGAGCCGTTGACCGCAACGTTCGCTTTGCCGGAAAACAACAACGGGTTGAAAAAAATCATCCAGTCTTGCCAGGGTATTGCCAGCGCGACTGCGCGCTAGTTTTTGAGATCAAACACACTGTGAGAGCTACTTGCCTGCGATAACCGTCTCTCAGTGGAGAATGGGCTCCCACAAAAAAGCAGCGCTGTTTTTGCCCTGCTTCCGCTTCTACCACTCAGGTCGGCTACCAGGCCGCCGTGCTCTGCTTTTGATTTTGATCTGACAGGCCCTGTTAATCACATTTTGAACTCAGCACATCAGGCAGAGGGTATGCCGCTCTTCAGGCTGTACTCGGTCAATGTGGGAGCTGGCTTATCGGACCGCCGAACCGCTGCGATGGCATCAGTTGGGTATGCCTGATGGACCGAGGTGCCGGCATCGCAGGCAAGCCAGCTCCCACAGAAAAGCAGTTCTTGATCCGGACCTTGACCTGGCTTTTGCTTCAACCACTCAGGTCGGCTACCAGGCCGCCGTGCTCTGCTTTTGATCTGCTGTTGATCTTGATCTGACAGGCCCCGTTAACCACGATGGC
>NZ_JBKEZW010000018.1:0-58770 GCF_053345295.1 Pseudomonas sp. M5A4_2d
AAAGCGTTTTTTGGTTACTTTTTTAGGCGCTTTGTAAAAAAGTGACCCGCCGTAAGGGCGGAACCCTAAGCCGCCGTTACCGCAGCAACGGATATGTACCCAACCAACCAGCCAACCACCCACCCAACAAAACATTGGAACTTTGCCAGGAAATAAACGCCTCAATCCGGTAGGCTCACCCTTTTTACATCAAGGAGTTACTCCCCATGGCCAAAGCCACCGCCCGTCACATCCTCGTTTCCACTGAAGACAAGTGCAACGAACTCAAAGCCCAGATCGAAGGCGGCGCCGATTTCGCAGAAATCGCCAAAGCCAACTCCAGCTGCCCATCCAGCCGCGACGGCGGCAACCTGGGCTCGTTCGGCCCAGGCCAAATGGTTAAAGAGTTCGACACCGTCGTCTTCAGCGCCCCGGTCAACACCGTGCAAGGCCCGGTGAAAACCCAGTTCGGTTACCACCTGCTGGAAGTCACCAGCCGCCAGGACTGATCCAGTCTGCGCTGCTGCTATAAACAACGGCCCGCCTTTTGGCGGGCCGTTGTGCATGGGGTGACGGGCGACGCTTAAGCCGTTAACGTACCCGTCCCTATTCTTCTTCACCTGGCGTTCAAGGCTGATAATGCGATTGGCTTTTTCCCTAAAACTCTTCGGCACTGCCCTGGCCCTTCTAATGGCCAGCACCGCCGCGATTGCGGCCCCGCAAACTTACTTGACCGTATACGGTGAACCCGCCAAATACCCTGCCGGTTTCACCCATTTCGACTACGCCAACCCTAACGCCCCCAAAGGCGGCAGCCTGCGCCGCTCGGCCATCGAGATCGGGCGTTTCGACCATGTGTTGCCGTATATCGACAAAGGCATCGGCGTCTCCCAGGTCGACGGCTGGCTGTACGCCCCGCTGGCCCAGCGTTCGCTGGATGAGCCCTACACGGTTTACGGCCTGGTTGCAGAGAAGATGGAACGCTCGGACGACGGCCTGTCGTTGCGTTTCTACCTCAACCCCAAGGCGCGTTTTGCCGACGGCAAGCCGATCACCGCCGAAGATGTGCGCTACAGCTTCGACCTGCTGATGACCCAAGGCAGCCTGCGTTTTCGCACCCTGTTCGCCGACGTCAAGCACGTCGAAGTCGAAGGCGAGCGCCAGGTGCGTTTTGACTTTTCCAGCAATGAAAACCGCACCCTGCCCCTGGATATCGCCACCTTGCCAGTATTCCCCGAACACTGGTGGAAGACCCGCGATTTCGCCAATGGCGGCGGCTATGAAGCCCCGCTGGGCAGCGGCCCTTACAAAATCAGCAAGATCGACTCCGGCAGCACCATCACGTTTACTCGCGACCCGGACTGGTGGGGCAAGGACTTGCCCGTCAGCCGTGGCCTGTACAACTTCAATCACCTGAGCCTGGAGTATTTCGGCGACACCGAAGTGGCCCGCCAGGTGCTGCGCGGCGGCGCCTACGACTTCAACCGCGAGTTCTCCGCCACCGGTTATTCCATCGGTTACAACGGCCCGGCCCTCGACGACGGCCGCCTGCAACGCGCGCACTTGGCCAAAGAGATGCCGCAACCGGCCCAAGGCTATGTGTTCAACGTGCAAAAGCCGATGTTCAAGGACCGCCGTGTACGTCAGGCGCTGGCAATGCTGTGGGACTTCGAATGGGCCAACCGCCAGATGATGCGCAATATGTACATCCGCCAGCAGAGCTACTTCTCCAACAGCGAGCTGGCGGCGAGCCAATTGCCGACCAAAGAAGAGCTGGCGATTCTGGAACCCCTGCGCGGGCAGATTCCAGACGAAGCCTTCACCCAGGTCTTCAAGGCGCCGATCACCGACGGCAGCGGCATGATCCGCGACAAGCAGTTACAAGCCCTGGCCTTGCTGGAAGAAGCCGGCTGGACACCGGACGGCGACAAGCTGGTGAATGCCCAAGGCGAACCGCTGGAATTCACTTTCCTCAATGCCCAGCCGGGCCTGGAACGTCTGTTGCTGCCGTACAAACGCAACCTCGCGCAGATCGGCATCACCCTGAATATCCGCCGCATCGACTCCTCGCAATACGTCAACCGCATGATGGCGCGCGATTACGACATGATCGTGATTGGCTTCCCGGTGACCACCTCACCCGGGATGGAGCTGTATAACTACTTCGGCTCCCAGGCAGCCTACGACCCCGGCGCCAATAACTACATGGTGTTGAAAGACCCGGCCGTCGACACCCTGATCAACGGCCTGGTCAAGGCCAACACCCACGCCCAGATGCTCACCTACGCCCACGCCCTGGACCGTGTGCTGCAATGGAGCTACCTGTGGATTCCGAATTACTACCCGCCCGGCACCTCCGCCGCGTGGTGGAACCGCTTCGGGCGCCCGGCCATCGCGGCCAAAAACGACGAAGCGCTGGAAACCTGGTGGGAAATCAGCCCCACGCCACTGACGAATGAGCAAATGGACGCCGAGTTGAAAAAACGCGCAGGTGCCCGCTGATGTTTGCCTATATCGTGCGGCGCCTGCTGCTGATCATCCCGACGCTGGTGATCATCCTGCTGGTGAACTTCGTGATCGTACAGGCCGCGCCCGGTGGGCCGGTCGAACAGGCTATCGCGCACTTGCAAGGGATCGGCGGGGGCGGCATCGGCGGTTCTTCCGGCGAAAGCATCAGCGGCTCACGCGCCAGCCGTGGCCTCGACCCCAAGCTGATCAAGGACATCGAAAAACAATACGGCTTCGACAAGCCCGCCCCGGAACGCCTGTGGTTGATGCTGAAGAACTACGCCCAGCTGGACTTCGGCAACAGCTTCTTCCGCGGCAAAACCGTGATCGACCTGATCCTGGAAAAAATGCCGGTGACCATTTCCCTGGGTTTATGGGCCACCTTGATCACCTACCTGGTGTCGATCCCCCTGGGCATTCGCAAAGCCGTGCGCCATGGCAGCAGCTTTGACGTGTGGAGCAGCACCGCCATCGTCATCGGCTACGCGATGCCGGCGTTCCTGTTTGCGATGTTCCTGATCGTGCTGTTCGCTGGTGGCACGTCGCTGAACTGGTTCCCGGTGCGCGGGCTGGTGTCGGAGAACTTCGATGAACTCAGCACCGTCGGCAAGATCGCCGACTACTTCTGGCACTTGGTGTTGCCGGTCACGGCGCTGGTGATCGGCGGGTTTGCCACCCTGACAATCCTCACCAAGAACTCATTCTTGAATGAAATCACCCGCCAGTATGTGGTCACGGCCCGCGCCAAAGGCTTGAGCGAACGACGCGTGCTCTACGGCCATGTGTTCCGCAACGCGATGCTGCTGGTGATCTCGGGGATTCCCCAGGCCTTTATCAGCGTGTTTTTCGCCGGTTCCCTGCTCATCGAAGTGATCTTCTCCCTCGATGGCCTGGGCCGCATGAGCTACGAAGCCGCCGTGTCCCGTGACTACCCGGTGGTGTTCGGCTCGCTGTTTATCTTCACCTTGTTCGGGCTCTTGATAAAACTCATCGGTGACCTCTGCTACACCCTGGTGGACCCGCGTATCGACTTCGCCGCGAGGAACGCCTGATGCTTAATTTATCCCCGGTGGCGCGTCGGCGTTTTGAGCGGTTCAAGAAAAACCGGCGCGGCTGGTGGTCGCTGTGGCTGTTTATCGGCCTGTTTATCCTGACCCTGGGCGGCGAATTGATCGCCAATGACAAACCGCTGGTGCTCAGCTTCAAGAACGAGCTGTATTTTCCGGTGTTCAAGCGCTACACCGAGCAGCAGTTCGGCGGCCAGTTGCCGTTCCAGGCCGACTACCGCAGTGACTACGTGCAAAAGCTGATCAAGCAGGACGGTGGCTGGATGCTGTTCCCGCCGATCCCGTTCAGCGACGACACGCCCAACTACGAACTGACCCGCCCTGCCCCCAGCCCACCCTCGGCGGTGAACTGGCTGGGCACCGACGATCAGTCACGCGATGTGCTGGCGCGGGTGATCTTTGGTGCACGGGTGTCGATCCTGTTTGCACTGGCGTTGACGGCAATCAGCGCCGCCATCGGCATTGCCGCCGGTGCCTTGCAGGGTTACTACGGCGGCTGGGTGGATCTGCTTGGCCAGCGCATATTGGAGGTCTGGTCCGGATTGCCGGTACTCTACCTGCTGATCATTCTGTCGGGCTTTGTCGAGCCGAATTTCTGGTGGTTGCTGGGGATCATGGCGCTGTTTTCCTGGCTGGCCCTGGTGGACGTGGTGCGCGCCGAGTTCCTGCGCGGGCGCAACCTGGAATACGTCAAGGCCGCCCGCGCATTGGGCCTGGGCGACGGCAAGATCATTCGCCGGCATATCCTGCCGAATGCCATGACCGCCACCCTGAGTTACCTGCCGTTTATTTTGACCGGGGCGATCTCCACCTTGAGCGCCCTGGATTTCCTCGGTTTCGGCATGCCGGCGGGCAGCGCGTCGCTGGGCGAGCTGATTGCCCAGGGCAAGCAAAACCTGCAAGCGCCGTGGCTGGGCTTGACGGCGTTTTTCACCCTGGCGCTGATCCTGTCGCTGCTGGTCTTTATTGGCGAGGCATTACGTGATGCCTTCGACCCACGTTCATGAGTGACTGCAGATGAACCTGATCGAAATCCGCGACCTCAGCGTCGCCTTCAGCGGCCAGACCGTGGTGAGCAAACTGTGCCTGGATGTCCGCCCCGGCGAGTGCCTGGCACTGGTGGGCGAGTCGGGCTCGGGCAAGTCGGTGACGGCCCATTCGATTTTGCAATTGCTGCCCGAAGCCGGCACCGAAACCACCGGCTCGGTGAAGTACCGCGGCCAGGAGTTGATCGGCGCGTCGGCGGGCACGTTGCAAAAGCTGCGCGGCAACCGCATTGCGATGATCTTCCAGGAGCCAATGACCTCCCTCAACCCGTTGCACAGCATCGAAAAGCAAATCGGCGAAACCCTGCTGTTGCACAAGGGCCTGGGCGGCAAGGCGGCGCAGGCGCGCATCCTCGAACTGCTTGAACTGGTGGGCATCCAGAAACCCCAGGAGCGCCTCAAGGCCTATCCGCATCAACTGTCCGGCGGCCAGCGCCAGCGCGTGATGATCGCCATGGCCCTGGCCTGCGAGCCGGAACTGCTGATCGCCGACGAACCCACCACCGCGCTGGACGTGACCGTGCAGCGCAAGATCCTGCTGCTGCTCAAGTCCCTGCAACAACGGTTGGGCATGTCGCTGCTGCTGATCAGCCATGACCTCAACCTGGTGCGCAGCATTGCCCAACGCGTGTGCGTGATGCGCGCCGGTGAGATTGTCGAGCAGGCCGACTGCCAGACGCTGTTCAACGCACCGCAGCATCCTTACAGCCGCCTGCTGCTGGATGCCGAGCCTGCCGGCAGTGCGCTGTGCAACGACGAGCGCGAGACGGTGTTGCAGGTCGACAACCTGACCGTGCAATTCCCCCTCGGCGGCGGGCTGTTCCGGCGCAAAACTTACCTGCGCGCAGTCGACGGCATCAGCCTCAGCGTGCAGCGCGGCAAGACGCTGGGGATTGTCGGCGAGTCCGGTTCAGGCAAGTCGACCCTGGGCCAGGCGATCCTGCGTTTGCTGGATTCCACCGGCAGCATCCGCTTCCAGGGCGAAGCCCTCGACCCCCTGAACAACCAGCAAATGCGCCCGTGGCGCAAGCAGATGCAGGTGGTGTTCCAGGACCCGTTCGGCAGCCTCAGCCCGCGTATGTCGGTGCAGCAGATCATCAGCGAAGGCCTGGAAGTGCACGCGCCGTGCAGCCTGGCCGACCGCGATGCGCAGGTAATCCAGGTGCTCAAGGATGTGGGCCTCGACCCCGCCAGCCGTCATCGTTACCCCCATGAGTTTTCCGGCGGCCAGCGCCAACGCATCGCCATCGCCCGCGCCTTGGTGCTCAAGCCGGCGATGATGTTGCTGGACGAACCCACGTCCGCCCTCGACCGCACAGTGCAAAAGCAGGTCGTGGCGTTACTGCGTGAACTGCAAGAAAAATACGGCCTGACCTACCTGTTTATCAGCCATGACCTGGCCGTGGTACGCGCCATGGCCCACGACATGATCGTGATCAAGGATGGCAAGGTGGTGGAGCGCGGCGCGAGCCATGATGTGTTCGAAGCGCCGCAGCACGCGTACACCAAAGAGCTTCTGGCGGCAGCGCATATTCCCTTGTAGGAGCGCGACCCTCTTCATATTTTGTGTTGGCGGCGGGTGCATGAATAGCAACGAAAGCCTCAAGGATTACCAACGGGTTCGCGGCCTGGCTATCCAGTCGCTGTTCGAGATTATCGAGCAGTCCAGCGAAGGCACGGTGATTGTCGACCGTGACGCGAATATCGTGTGGATGAACGAGCGCTACGCCAAGCGTTTCGGGCTTAAAAGCGCCGACGATGCCATCGGCCAGCCTTGTGAGCAGGTGATCGCCAACAGTTTATTGCGCCAGGTCGTGCGCAACGATCAGCCGATTTTGCTGGATATCCAGGACACGCCCAAGGGCCCGCTGGTGGTGATGCGCCTGCCGATTCACGACGATGCCGGCGCGGTGATTGGTGCAATTGGGTTTGCGTTGTTTGATGAGCTGCGCAACCTGTCGCCACTGATCGAGCGCTACCTCAGCATGCAGCAGGAGCTTGCTTCCACGCGTTCGTTGCTGCGTTCGCGGCAGAGCAAATACAACTTCGCGCACTTTATCGGCACCAGCGCGGCCAGCCTGGAAGTCAAGCGCCGAGCGCGGCGCAGTGCGAGCGCCGAGTCACCGGTGTTGCTGCTGGGCGAAACCGGCACCGGCAAAGAGCTGCTGGCCCAGGCGATCCACGGCGCCTCGCCGCGTGCGCACAAAGCCTTCGTCAGTATCAACAGCGCCGCGATTCCCCATGACCTGCTCGAAGCCGAGTTTTTCGGCACCGCGCCGGGCGCGTTTACCGGAGCCGACCGCAAAGGCCGCCCGGGTAAGTTGCAGATCGCCCAGGGCGGCACGCTGTTTCTCGATGAAATCGGTGATATGCCGCTGCCGCTGCAAAGCAAACTGCTGCGGGTGTTGCAGGAGAAGGAATACGAAGCGGTAGGCTCCAACGACATGCTGCACAGCGATGTGCGGGTGATTGCCGCCACGTCCATGGACCTGGAGGCGGCGATCAAGCGCGGTGAGTTCCGTGCGGATTTGTATTACCGGCTGAATGTGCTGCCGATCCAGGTGCCGCCTTTGAGGGAGCGACTGGATGATATTCCGGCGTTGAGCGAGGCGATTCTTGAAGAACTGCGCAGCCAGCACGAACTGGACCGCGAGGCCCTCGCGCTGTTGGCGCAACATGCGTGGCCGGGGAATATCCGTGAGTTGCGCAATGTGCTGGAACGCGCAGCGTTGTTGAGTGATGACCTGGTGCTGGATGCCAGGGAGATTCGCGCGGCGATTGGGACGTTTAGCCCGGTGCAGCGTGACGCGGTGGAAACGCTCGAGGGCGAGACGTTTGCGGCGGCGCGGGAGCGGTTTGATCGGCAGCTGATTGCAGCGGCGCTGAAGGCCTGTGAAGGCAATGTGGTGGACGCGGCCAAGCGGTTGGGGCTGGGTAGGTCGACCCTGTACAAGAAAATGGTTGCCCTTGGCATCGCCTAGTCTCAAAACAGAGAAACAATTCTATATATGAAGACAATCTAATGTGGGAGCGGGCTTGCTCGCGAATGCGGTACTTCAGCCAGCACATCTAGCACTGACACACCGCTTTCGCGAGCAAGCCCGCTCCCACATTGGGTCTTCACCTGTCTCTAGATAGAGACAAAATTCTGACCCGCCGATGTAAAATCAAATAATATTCTTATATTTCAACGCGTTAACGTGTTGGCACACATCTCGCTATAGCCCCTCTCCAAAGCACCACCCCACAACAATAACAATCCGATTTGGAGACACACCATGAGTGTGATCATTGCCCTGGCAGCCCTCGCGCTGCTGATGCTGGCGGCCTACCGTGGCTACAGCGTCATCCTGTTTGCTCCCATCGCCGCCCTCGGCGCCGTGCTGCTCACCGACCCGTCCGCCGTCGCCCCTGCCTTTACCGGGGTGTTCATGGAAAAAATGGTCGGCTTTATCAAACTGTATTTCCCGGTGTTCCTGCTCGGCGCGGTGTTCGGCAAGCTGATCGAGCTATCGGGCTTTTCGCGCTCGATTGTTGCCGCCGCGATCCGTTTGCTCGGCACACGCCAGGCGATGCTGGTGATCGTGCTGGTCTGCGCCCTGCTCACCTACGGCGGCGTGTCCTTGTTTGTGGTGGTGTTTGCGGTTTACCCGTTCGCAGCAGAGATGTTCCGCCAGAGCAATATCCCCAAGCGCCTGATCCCCGCGACCATCGCCCTCGGCGCGTTCTCGTTCACCATGGACGCCCTGCCGGGCACGCCGCAGATCCAGAACATCATCCCCAGCACGTTCTTCAATACCACCGCCTGGGCTGCGCCGTGGCTGGGCTTGATCGGCACCATCTTCGTGTTCTGCACCGGCATGCTCTACCTGGCGCGCCAGCGCAACAAGGCGCAACGAGCCGGCGAAGGCTATGGCACCGAGCTGCGTAACGAGCCGGAAACCGCTGAAAACCTCACCTTGCCCAACCCATGGGTCGCACTGTCACCGCTGATTCTGGTGGGCGTGATGAACCTGCTGTTCACCCACTGGATTCCGCAGTGGTATGGCAAGACCCACAGCCTGAGCTTGCCGGGCATGAGCGCGCCGGTGACCACCGAGATCGCCAAGCTCACGGCGATCTGGGCGGTGCAGGCGGCGTTGCTGGTGGGCATCGTCATGGTGCTGGTGTTCGGCTGGTCGGCGATTCGCGATAAGCTCGCCGAAGGCAGTAAAAGCGCGGTAAGCGGTGCGCTGCTGGCGGCGATGAACACCGCGTCGGAATATGGCTTTGGTGCGGTCATCGCCTCGCTGCCGGGCTTTCTGGTGCTGGCGGACTGGCTCAAGGGCATCCCCAATCCGCTGGTCAACGAAGCGATCACCGTGACCCTGCTGGCCGGTATCACCGGTTCCGCCTCGGGCGGCATGAGCATCGCCCTGGCGGCGATGTCCGAGAGCTTTATTTCGGCGGCCCATGCGGCCAATATCCCTCTTGAAGTGCTGCACCGGGTCGCGGCCATGGCCAGCGGCGGCATGGACACCCTGCCCCACAACGGCGCGGTGATTACGCTGCTGGCGGTGACCGGACTGACCCACCGCGAAGCCTACAAGGATATTTTCGGCATCACGATTATCAAGACCCTCGCGGTGTTCGTGGTGATCGGTACTTTCTACACCACCGGCATTGTGTGAGGTTTACATGACGAACTTGAACGGCAAGACCGCCCTGGTCACCGGTTCCACCAGCGGCATCGGCTTGGGCATAGCGCTGAGCCTGGCCAAGGCCGGCGCCAACCTGATTCTCAACGGCTTCGGCGACGCCAGCGCGGTGATCACCCAGGTGCAGGCGTTCGGCGGCAAAGTCGGCCATCACCCGGCAGACGTCAGCGACCCGGCGCAGATCGCCGACATGCTGGCCTATGCCGAGCGCGAGTTCGGTGGCGTGGATATATTGGTCAATAACGCCGGCATTCAGCACGTTTCGGCGGTGGAGGATTTCCCGGTGGAGCGCTGGGATTCGATCATCGCGATCAACCTGTCGTCGGTATTCCACAGCACGCGCTTGAGCCTGCCGGGCATGAAGGCCAAAGGCTGGGGGCGTATCGTCAATATCGCCTCGGTGCATGGCCTGGTCGGTTCGGTGGGCAAGGCCGCGTATGTGGCGGCCAAGCATGGCGTGATCGGCCTGACCAAAGTGGTGGGCCTGGAGACCGCCACCAGCAACGTCACCTGCAACGCCATCTGCCCTGGGTGGGTGCTGACGCCGCTGGTGCAGAAGCAGATTGATGACCGTGCGGCCAACGGTGTTGATCCACAGCAGGCGCAGCATGATTTGCTCGCGGAGAAACAGCCGTCGCTGGAGTTCGTGACGCCGCCGCAGTTGGGTGAGTTGGTGTTGTTTCTGTGCAGTGAGGCCGGCGCCCAGGTGCGCGGCGCGGCGTGGAATATCGATGGCGGCTGGCTGGCGCAGTAAACCCCCGCTATTCCAAACGCAGGAGTTTTAAAATGTGGGAGCGGGCTTGCTCGCGAAGGCGGAGTGTCAGCCAGCAAGTTTGTAACTGACCCACCGCATTCGCGAGCAAGCCCGCTCCCACATTTGCTCAGTGTTGTTGGGTAGATTTCATCTAAGAACAAGAGATTGCGCAATGTCCGAGATCCTCTGGCAACCCTCCCCCGAACGCATCGCCAACACGCGGATGGACCAGTTCCGACGCTTCATCAACGGCCGCTACGGCGTTCAGTTGCCGGACTACCCGGCCCTGCACCAGTGGAGCATCGACCAGCGCCCCGACTTCTGGCAGGCCATCGTCGCGTTCTTTGACGTGCAATTTCGCAGCCCGCCCTCGGTAACGCTGATCGAAGACCGTGAAATGCCCAGCGCACAGTGGTTCCCCGACGCGACACTGAACTTTGCCGAACATTTGCTGCGCCGCCGCGATGATCACCCGGCAGTGGTCGCTATCAGCGAAGACGGCCAGCGCGAACAACTGACCTACGCCGAACTGGCTGCCCACGTCGCCGGCCTGCAAAACAGCCTGCGCGCAGCGGGTGTAGGCGTGGGCGACCGCGTGGCCGCGTGCATGCCCAACACCTGGCAAACCCTGGTCGGCATGCTCGCCACCACCAGCCTCGGTGCGATTTGGTCCTGTTCATCGCCGGACTTCGGCACCCAAGGCGTGATCGACCGTTTCGGCCAGATCGAACCCAAGGTGCTGATCACCTGCGCGGGTTATCGCTACGCCGGCAAGACCATCGACCAAAGCACCAAGCTGAATGAAATCCTTGCGCGCCTGCCCTCCCTGCGACAGTTGATCATCGTGCCGTATGCCCGCCCGCAGGCGACAGTCGAGGACTATCAGACCCAGGCCAGGGTCACACTGTGGAGCGACTTCTACCAACCCGGCGGCGAACCTGAGTTTGTCGCCGTGCCGTTCAATCACCCGCTGTACATCCTCTATTCCAGCGGCACCACCGGCGTGCCCAAGTGCATCATCCACGGCACCGGCGGCGTGCTGCTCACGCACCTAAAGGAACACGGTCTGCATGCCGACCTGTCGCGGGATGACTGCCTCTTTTACTACACCACGTGCGGCTGGATGATGTGGAACTGGCTGGTGTCGGTGCTGGCCCTGGGCGCGACGGCCGTACTGTATGACGGTTCGCCCTTTCACCCGGGCCCCGAACGGCTGATCGACCTGATCGATGCGGAGAAAATCAGCGTATTCGGCACCAGCCCGAAATTCCTCGCCACGCTGGAAAAAGCCGGCCTGCAACCGCGCCTGAGTCATGATTTAAGCAGCCTCAAAGGGCTGATTTCGACCGGCTCGCCGCTGTCGCCGCAGAGCTACGACTACGTGTACCGCGACATCAAAGGCGAGCTGTGCCTGTCGTCGATGTCGGGCGGCACCGATATCGTCTCCTGCTTTGTCATCGGCAACCCGGTGCTACCGGTACGGCGCGGTGAAATGCAGTGCAAGAGCCTGGCAATGGCTATCGAAGTGTGGGACGACCAGGGCCAGCCATTGATTGGGGAAAAAGGCGAATTGGTCTGCACTCGGCATTTTCCGGCGATGCCGATCGGGCTCTGGAATGACCCGGATCAGCAGAAACTGCGCGCGTCGTATTTCAGCCAGTTTCCCGGTGTATGGGCCCAGGGCGACTACGCCGAACAGTGCCCCAATGGCAGCCTGTTGATCCATGGTCGCTCCGATGCGGTGCTCAACCCGGGTGGCGTGCGCATCGGCACGGCGGAAATTTATCGCCAGGTGGAAAAGGTCGCGCAGGTCCTGGAAAGCCTGGCCATCGGCCAACGCTGGCAGGACGATGTGCGGGTGGTGCTGTTTGTGCGCCTCAATGACGGCATTGAACTGGATGAAGCCCTGGAGCAACAGATTCGCCAGGTGATTCGCGCCAACACCACGCCGCGCCATGTGCCGGCGAAGATCCTCGCCGTCAGCGATATCCCGCGCACCATCAGCGGCAAGATCGTCGAACTGGCGGTGCGCAACGTGGTGCACGGTGAGCCGGTAAAAAACACTGACGCGTTGGCAAACCCGGAGGCACTGGCACAGTTTCGTGACCGCCCGGAGCTGGCACAAGGATGAAAGGTTTCAGCCTGTAAGCACTCATTTGAAGACAAAACCCCAATGCATGCTATTTTTCGAGGGGTAGTCAGCCGTTCCCGTGTCGCGGGATAATCGGCTTTGTCGTATTTCAAAGTGTCGGGTTTAGGGCTTTTTCATGAAAGTAACATCCACCGGAAGCGAAGCCGTTGCATTGATTGCGCGGCTGGACTGGGCGCAAAGCCCCCTCGGTGAGGCCGATGACTGGCCGCAAAGCCTGCGCACAGCCGTCGATATCGTGGTCCACTCGCCGATGCCGATGCTCCTGCTGTGGGGCAGCCAGCTCACGCAGCTCTACAACGACGGCTTCGCCGCGCTCGCGGGCAACAAACACCCCGGCGCCATGGGCCAACCCGCGCATGAGAGCTGGCCGGAGTTGGCGAGCTTCACCGCCCCGATCTACGACGCCGTACTCACCGGCCAGGTTCGCACGTTCACCGAACAGCGCTTCGTCCTGCAACGCAACCACCGCGACACCGAAATCTGGCTCGACCTGACCTACAGCCCGGTCCGCAACGAAAGCGGCGCCGTCGCCGGTATTCTGGTCACCGCCATCGAAACCAACGAGCGCCGCAGCAAAGCCATCGAACTGCAACAGCGCTCCGATGACAGCCTCAAGGCCCAGCACAGCACCGAACAACGTCTGCAATTGGCGCTGGCCGCCACCGATGCGGTAGGTACGTGGGATTGGGACATCGGCGAAGACCGCTTCATCGCCGACGCCCACTTCGCCTATTTGCATGGCGTCGACCCGAGTGACGCCGGCCTGCTGCCCATCAGCGACTACCTGCAAGGCGTCCATCCCGAAGACCGCGGCATGGTGGCGCGCAGCATCAAGCACTGCATCACTTTCGGCACCGAATACGCCGAGGAATACCGCTTGCTGCAAGCCGATGGCCAGGTGCGCTGGGTGTTCGCCCGTGGTCGCTGCTACAAAGACCCGCAAGGCCGCCCGGCACGCTTCCTTGGCGCCGCGCTGGACCTGACCGAACGCAAACACACCGAGCAGGCGCTACGCCAAAGCCAGACCGAGCTGCAATTGATCATTAACGCCATGCCGGTGCTGATTGGCTACGTCGACCACGAACAGCGCTTTCGCCTGAACAACAGCGCCTACCTGGACTGGTATGGCATGACGCCCCAGGAGCTGTACGGCAAAACCATCCGTGAGGTGATCGGCGACGAGTTGTATGCCGGTCGCGAAGACAAGATCGCTGCCGCGCTCAAGGGCAAGGCCTGCAGCTTCATGACTGTTACGCCGCATCACGACGGCCGGCCGCGCCACGCCTTGATGAAGTACCTGCCGCGCTTCAGCAATGACGGCTCGGTGAACGGTTTCTATATCTTTGTCATCGATGAGACCGAACGCAAACTCACCGAAGAGGCCTTGCGCCACCTCAACGAGAACCTGGAAGAGCGCGTCGCCCAGCGCACACAGGCGCTGGCGGAGGCCAACCAGCGCTTGCAAAACGAAATGTTTGAACGCGAGCGCGCCGAAGATGCGCTGCGTCATGCGCAGAAAATGGAAGCCGTGGGCCAGCTTACCGGCGGCATTGCCCATGATTTCAACAATATGCTGACCGGGATTATCGGCAGCCTGGACCTGATGCAGCGCTATATCAGTGCCGGGCGCAGCGACGAAATCGGCCGCTTTACCGACGCCGCGGTGTCTTCAGCCCATCGCGCGGCCGCCCTCACCCATCGGCTGCTGGCGTTCTCCCGCCGCCAGTCGCTGGACCGCCGCCCGCTTGACCCGAACCAGCTGGTGGTGTCCCTGGAAGATTTGTTCCGGCGAACCAAGGGCGCGCATATCACGCTCAAGGTGCAACTGGGCCGCGATATCTGGCCCGTGAATACCGATGCCAGCCAGTTGGAAAACGCCCTGCTCAACCTGGTGATCAACGCGCGCGACGCGATGCCCGACGGCGGCGAATTGCTGATCGAAACCGCCAACAGCTACCTCGATGGCAGCGATATCACCACCCTCGAACCGGTGAAGGCCGGCGACTACGTGATGCTGGGCGTGTGCGACAACGGCACCGGCATGGCACCGAAGATCCTGGCCAAGGCGTTCGACCCGTTTTTCACCACCAAGCCTATCGGCCAGGGCACAGGCCTTGGGCTGTCGATGATCTATGGGTTTGCCCAGCAATCCGGTGGCCACGTGACGATTCAAAGCGAACCCGGCCAAGGCACCTGCGTGCGCCTGTACCTGCCGCGCCTGCATGGCACCGCCCTGGAAAGCCACCTGCCGCAACATCTGAGCGAAGCCCCGTTGGCGCTGGCCGGTGAGTCGGTGGTGGTGGTCGAGGATGACCCGGCGGTGCGCATGCTGGTGATCAATGTGCTGGATGAGTTGGGTTACACCGCACACCAGGCCGCGGACGCACGCACGGCGCTGCCGTTGCTGGAGTCGGATTTGCGCGTGGACCTGCTGGTGACCGACGTCGGCCTGCCGGGCATGAACGGCCGACAACTGGCGGAAATCGCCCGTCAGCACCGGCCGGGCCTGCGCGTGTTGTTCATGACCGGTTACGCCGAAAAAGCCGCCGAGCGCCAGGGCTTCCTGGAGGACGGCATGGACATGGTCGCCAAGCCGTTTTCCATTGACCTGCTGGCGACAAAAATCCGCAGCATGATCAGCGTCGACGAATGAGTTCAGGCATAATCGCGCGCCGCCGCACACCTGGTAGAAATCAATGAAAGCCCAAGCACGTCACATTCTGGTGAAGACCAGCGAAGAAGCCGAACAGCTCAAGCAGCGCATTGCCAAGGGCGAAGCGTTTGATGTGCTGGCCAAGAAATACTCGACCTGCCCGTCCGGCAAGCGCGGCGGTGATTTGGGTGAAGTGCGGCCAGGGCAGATGGTCGGGGCGATTGATGCGGTGATCTTCAAAAAGCCGGTGAAGGTGGTGCACGGGCCAATCAAGAGCAAGTTTGGCTATCACCTGGTGCAGGTGTTTTACCGAGACTGAGGGTTTGGCGTTAGACCGCTTTCGCGAGCAAGCCCGCTCCCACAGTTGACCGAGTTCCTTCAGTTGAAATGCAAGCAAATGTGGGAGCCGGGCTTGCCCGCGAACCGCCGCAGGCGGCCATTCACCGACTATCTTGGGATCAGTGCACCAGGCACTTGAATCACCCGGCTCGCCAACCGATGCCCAGCCAAGGCCGCCGCCTCTGGCGAACCACCCTTCAGCCGGCTGGCCAAATACGCCGCACTGAACGAATCCCCCGCCGCCGTCGTATCCACCACCTGGTCGACCTGCAACGCCGGCACGGCAAAGCGCTCGCCTGCGCAACGTATCAAACACGCATCCGCCCCGCGCTTGAGCACCACTTCCTCAATGCCCGGGTACGCCGCAAACACCTGCTCAGTGTCGGCATACCCAAACAATGCACGTTCGTCATCCTCGGTCAGCAAGGCGATATCCACCTCGGCCAACACCGTGTGATACGCCGCGCGCGCCGCCTCGACACTGGCCCACAGACGCGGCCGGTAGTTGTTGTCGAACACCACCTTGCCGCCGCGACGGCGGGTTTCGATCAGGCTTTGCAGTAAGCGCTCACGCCCGATTTCACCGAGCACCGCCAGGGTGATACCGCTGAAATACACCACGGCGTAATCCGGCAAGGCCGCCAGGATCGGTTCGGCGGCCGGCGTGGTGAAGCAATCACGCACTGCGGCTTCATTGCGCCAATAGAGGAATTTGCGTTCGCCGTTGGCGTCCGTCTGGATGCAATACAACCCCGGCAAACGGCCGGGTAAGCGCTGAACCCTGTCCAGGCCCAGGCCTTCGTCGCGCCACTGTTGGCACATGGCATCGCTGAAACTGTCATCGCCCAACGCGGTGACGTAGTCGACCGTGCCAACAGCGCCCAGCTCGCGGCGCAGGTACACCGCCGTGTTCAGGGTGTCGCCGCCGAAGCTCTGATGCAGGCTGCCGTCGGCGCGGTGCTGCAGTTCGATCATGCATTCGCCGATCAGGGCGATGCGCGGTTGTGTGTTCATGCCTTTAATCTCTGGTGTGGCTGATGACCCCTTCGCGAGCAAGCCCGCTCCCACAGTTGACTGCATTCCTTCAGATACAACGCGGTCAATGTGGGAGCTGGCTTGCCTGCGATGGCCGCTAATCTCTGGTGTGGCTGATGGCCCCTTCGCGAGCAAGCCCGCTCCCACAGTTGACTGCATTCCTTCAGATACAACGCGGTCAATGTGGGAGCTGGCTTGCCTGCGATGGCCGCTAATCTCTGGTGTGGCTGATGGCCCCTTCGCGAGCAAACCCGCTCCCACAGTTGACTGCATTCCTTCAGATACAACGCGGTCAATGTGGGAGCTGGCTTGCCTGCGATGGCCGCGACTCGGTCTAGAAGCAGGTATGCAGCGACTCAATCACTTGCAACTGCTCATCCACCAGGCAGCCCACTTGCCATTTGTCGAAGGTCAGGCAAGGGTGCGAGGTGCCGAACGAGATGATGTCACCGATACGCAACTCAACCCCTGGCGCCACCGTCATGAACGCATGCTGGTCCATCACCGCCGTGACTTTGCACGCAGTCACGTCATCGCCTTCGGCCGGCAGGATACCGGCCTTGTAGCGTTTGAGCGGCACCGGCAACCCGGCGTCGTAGGCCACGTCACGCTTGCCCAGGGCAATCACGGCAAAGCCGGGCTCGGGCAACGATTGCACATGCGCCCAGACTTCCAGCGCAGGGCGCAGGCCTTCATTGAGGTCGCTGCGGCGGTCGAGCACGCAGCATTGCGCGTCTTTGTAGATACCGTGGTCGTGGGCCACGTAGCTGCCCGGGCGCAACACGCTGAGGAAACGGCCGGCGGCGTTTTGCGTTTCGAAGGACTCGGCGATCAGGTCGTACCAGGCCGACCCCGATGCGGTGATGATGGGCTTGGGCAGGTCGAAAGAGCCATTGTTTTGCAGGTCCACGGCCAATCGCACCAGGCTGGCGGCGAACTCGCGGATGCCGCTGATGGCATGTTCACCGTGGATCACGCCTTCATAGCCTTCGATGCCGGTAAGGGCCAGGGCCGGCTGGGCCTTGATCGCCTTGGCAAGCTCGCGCACTTCCTGCTCGCTGCGGCAACCGCAACGGCCGCCGACCACGCCGTACTCGATCATCACGTTCAGGCGCAAGCCACGGGCAGCGAAGAACAGGCCCAGATCGGCGACGTTGTCCGGGTGGTCGACCATGCAGTGGAAGTCGAAATCAGGATCGGCCAACAGGTCGGCAATCAACGCCATGTTCGGCGCACCAACCAATTGGTTGGCCATCAACACGCGGCGCACGCCACCGGCGTAGGCGGCGCGGGTCTGCACCGCATTGGCCAGGGTAATACCCCAGGCGCCTTGGGCGATCTGGCGCTGGAACAGCGCGGGCATCATGCTGGTTTTACCATGGGGCGCGAGTTCTGCGCCGCTGTTGCTGACAAACGCTTGCATCCAGCGAATGTTGTGTTCCAGGGCGTCACGGTGCAGCACCAGGGCCGGCAGGCTGACGTCGCGGACCAGGTGGGCGCCAATCGCGGCGGCGCCTTTTTCAACGGCGTTGAAGGCAGACATGGAAAACTCCTATTCGTTGATGCGACGGGCCAGGTTGTTGGCGCTGTCGATCAACACCCGGCGATAGTCGTTGTAATTTTTAATCGCGTCGGCCCGTGGGGCGACGATGCACAAGGTCGCAATGCTGATGCCTTGTGCGTCGCGGACCGGGGCAGCGAAGCAATGGGTAAAGGTGTCGGCCACGCTGTCGAAGGAGAAGAAACCGTCGAGCGTGGCCTGGCGGATTTGCGCCAGGAAGGTTTCCAGCGCCAGGCGCTGGCCGTCCGGCAGGATGAAATCGTCGTAGTCGATCAGGTCGATGATTTGCTGGTCGCTCAAGTGCCCCAGCAACAGGCGCCCGGAGGCAGTCCACGGGATGGGTGCGTTTTCGCCGATGTCCGATGAAATACGGAAATGCCGCTCACCTTCGCGCATCAGCGCCACCGTGTATTTGCGCCCGTTGAGCAGGCACATCTGCGCGGTTTCGTGGGTTTGGCTGACAATTTCCTGCAAGGCGTGGTCGGCCTCGCGGGTCAGGTCGAAATGGCGCAAGTGCGCCTGGCCGAGGAAGTACAGCTGGCGGCCGAGGTAGACGTGGCCGTCCTTGCCCACCGTTTCCAGGATGCGCCGCTCCAGCAGGGATGCGACCAACTCATAGACGGTGGATTTGGGGCTGCCGATGCCGCTGGCAATATCATTCGGGCGCAGGGGCTGGCCGATCTCCTTGAGAAAATCGAGGATATCGAAAGCACGGTCCAGGCCTTTGGCGCGGCGTTTGATGGTGTCTTCGGTCATGGCAGTAATCGGTCCCGTCAAAGGTGGGTGCTGCACAGTGATCCCCTGTGGGAACGGGCTTGCCCGTGATTGCGGTGGGTCAGTGCCAGATGGGCTGGCTGACACTCCGTCATCGCGGGCAAGCCCGCTCCCACATTGGATCTCCTATGGCTTCAAGAATGGGGCATTTAGCCTTTTTTCCTGTAGGCCACGCAATCAATCTCGACCTTGCAGTCCACCATCATGTTGGCCTGTACACAGGCACGCGCCGGGGCGTGTTCCGGGGTGAAGTATTCGCCGAATACCTTGTTGAAACTCCAGAAGTCCCGTGGGTCTTCCAGCCATACACCCACGCGCACCACGTCTTTGAGTTCGTAGCCGGCCTCTTCCAGAATCGCCACCACATTGCGCAGGGTCTGGCGGGTTTGCTCGACGATGCCGCCGTTGATGATTTCACCGTCCACCGCTGGCACCTGGCCCGAGACGTAGAGCCAGCCGTCCGCTTCCACCGCGCGGGCGAAAGGACGTGGCTGGCCACCGCCGGCGGTGCTGCCGGTGCCGTAACGAGTAATGGTCATAACGTTGCTCCTGATTAAAAACGAATGTTCTTCAAAAATTCCGCCAGGCGCGGCGATTGCGGACGCTCGAAGATGTCCTTCGAGGTGCCCTGCTCTTCAATGCGGCCCTGGTTCATGAATACAATCTTGTCCGACACTTCATAGGCAAAACGCATTTCGTGGGTGACCAGCAACATGGTCATGCCCTCCTCCGCCAGGCCCTTGATCACGCTCAGCACCTCCCCAACCAGCTCCGGGTCGAGGGCCGAGGTGACTTCGTCGAACAGCATTAAGCTGGGGTTCATCGCGATCGCACGGGCAATCGCCACACGCTGTTGCTGGCCGCCGGACAATTGGCCGGGGAAGTGGTTGCGCCGCTCCAGCAGGCCGACGCGGTCGAGCCATTTTTCGGCCAGGGCCACGGCTTCGTCCTTGCCCATTTTCTTGACTTTGAGCAGGCCGAGGGTGACGTTTTGCAACGCCGTCAGATGCGGAAACAGGTTGAACTGCTGGAACGCCATGCCGGTCATCGCGCGGTGCTGGGCAATCACGCGTTCAGGGTGGCGCACACGCTTGCCGGCAATTTCGCTGTAGCCGATGGATTCGCCATCCAGGGTGATCTGGCCGCCCTGGAATTCTTCCAGCAAGTTGACGCAACGCAGCAGCGTGGTCTTGCCCGAGCCGCTGGAGCCGATCAAGGTCACCACGTTGCCGCGCTGCATGGACAGGTCGACGCCTTTGAGCACTTCCACCTGGCCGTATTGTTTGCGCAGGCCGCGAATGTTCAGCAGCGGTGGGTTGGTGTGTGGTTGGTTCATGGCAAGGCCACCCGCTTTTCAATGTAGCGCCCGAATAACTCGATGGCGTAGTTGATGACAAAGAACAGAAACCCGGCGAACAGATAGAACTCCAGGGTCATGAAAGTACGCGCGATCACTTGCTGCGTGCTCAGCAGCAATTCAGCCACGCCAATCACCGAAAGCAAGGTCGAGGCCTTGACGATTTCCGTGGAGGAATTGACCCAGGTCGGCAATATCTGTCGCAGCGCCTGAGGCAACAGCACGTAACCCAGGGACTGGTAGAACGTCAGGCCAATCGCCTTGCCCGCTTCCAGTTGCCCACGGGGGATGGCTTGCAACGCGCCGCGCACAATTTCCGAGACATGCGAGCCGCAGAACAACGTCAGCCCGACCGCACCGGCCTGGAACGCGGTGATCTGCCAACCGAGCGCCGGCAGCATGTAAAAACACGCCAGCACCAGCACAAACACTGGCGTGCCACGGATCAGGTCAACGTACAGACGAAACGGCGCACGCATCCAGAATTTGCCGTAGGTCAGGATCAACCCCGCGAAGATACCGATCAGCGTGCCAAAGATAATCGCCAGCACCGAGCAGTAGATGCTGGTCTGAAACCCCGCCCAGAGGGTATCCCGGGCGATCCACAACTCATGCAGCCAGCTGGGGGACTCGTACATGGAAACCCTCCTTAACGACGGATCGCCAGACGCTGTTCCAGGTAACGGAGCAGCATGGCGATGAAATAACAGGCGGCCACGTAGAGCGCGGTCGTAACCATCCAGGTTTCAATCACCCGGTAGCTTTCGACGTTGATTTTGCGGGCGTAATAGGTCAGCTCCGGCACCGCGATAGCGGCGGCCAACGAGGTGTCCTTGAACAGCGAAATAAAGTTGTTCGACAGCGCCGGCAACACGTTGCGCAGCATCACCGGCACGGTGATGTAGGCACGAATGCGCCACTCGCCCAGGCCGATGGCCAAGCCGGCTTCACGCAAGCCCTTGGGAATATTCAACAGCCCGGCACGGAACACTTCGGTCAGGTAGGCACCGGCATACAGTGACAGGGTGATGATGAAGGAAGGGATTTTGTCGAGACGAATCCCCAGCGACGGCAGGGCAAAGTAGATCAACAGGATCAGCACGAGGATCGGCGTATTGCGGATCACCGTCACATACACCGACGCGAAGACTCGCAACGCCCGGTGCCTGGACAGCATGGCAAAGGCCATCATCAAGCCGATCACACAGCCAATCGCGATCGACAGCAACGCCAGCTCAAGACCCAGGCCGAGCCCCGCCAGCAAGCTGGGGAAATCACGCCACACGGCGGCAAAGTTCAACTGATAGTTCATGGTCGGCAGTACCTGAAGCGGGGCGCAACACGCTGCGCCCCCGGTTTACACATCACTTGAATTCAACAGGGAAACCAATCGCAGGCTCTGGCAGGTCCACACCGAACCACTGCTTGAACGAGGCTTTGTAGGTCGGGAATTCCACGCCGGTCATGGCTTCATGCAACGCTGTGTTGACGAAGTTCAGCCAGTCCTGGTCGCCACGCTTGACGGCGCACGCGTAGGTTTGCGGGCTCCAGGCGTAGGTCGGGCTGCGGTAGCGGCCCGGGTTCTGCACCATCAGGTATTTGACCGAGGATTGGTCGGTGGCGGCAGCATCGGCGCGACCGGAGTTCACGGCCTGGTACATCAGGTCGACGCTGTCGTACTGATCGACCTTGGCCTTGGGCAGTGCCTGGTGCACCAGCTCTTCGGCATAGACGTTTTGCAGCACGGCCACGGTGACGCTGTCGCCTGCGGCTTGCAGGTCTTCGATTTCTTTGTATTTGCTGTTGTTCGGCAGTAGCAGGCCCACGCCTTCGCGGTAGTACGGCAAGGTAAAGGCAACCTGCTGCGCACGGCTGGCGGTGACGGTGATGAACTGGCAACTCATGTCGACCTTGTCGGTCAGCAGGTTGGGAATGCGTGCGTCGGACGACTGCACCACAAATTCGACCTTGCTTGGATCGTTGAACAATCCCTTGGCCACAATGCGGCCGATGTCGATATCAAAACCTTGCAACTTGCCATCCGCTCCCTGGAAGTGCCACGGCGCATTGGTACTGCCTGTACCCACGATGAGATGCCCACGCTTGAGCACATCATCGAGCTTGCTGTCCGCCGCGTGCACGATGCTTGCGAGGGAAGCCGATGCGGCGAAGAGAAAAACACACGCTTTAAACACGGAAGGTCGGTGATGCATGACAAGCACTCCAGGAGTTGTGTATTCCGCTATACCGGAACTTAGTATGTAACAACGGAATAGACAGCAGAAAGTGTGCCACACGCAGTAACAGAAAAATATGCCAAGGATAAATTCGTTATAAATCAGAAGGATAATTTCTCATGGGGTGTACAGCGTGATGCCATCATGGGAAATCAGATTGCTACCCAAGGCCCCACACCGCCGTGAAAGGCCCCAACCGGGTGCACCACAACGGTGTTACCCCGCACCCTTGCGGCGCGGGGCACCATGCAAAAATCCCCACGCTGGACTAGCCTTGGCACATTCAAGCCAACAAGGACGACCTTTCTGATGAAGCTCAGCCTCACTTTGGTTTTGCTTTCATTCCTGGCAGCCGGCAGCGCCTCGGCCGCTAACGACCGCCACGAATGCAAGGAACAACTGCAGAAACTCAAGGAAGCCTTCAATGCCGACTACACCGGTCAGAACCACCATGACTACCGGCGGGCAAAGGCGTCCAGGGACAATGAGGAATACAAGAAATGCGCGAATCAGGCGCGAAAGGCCCGGGAACGCATGGAGCGCGCGGACGATGCGTGAACAGCGGTACCTGTGAAGGTTGACAGTAGACGGTGGTGATCTCGCGATTTAGCGTACCCGCAACCATTTGGCCGGGCTCGCAAGGAGATCATCATGGGTGTTGCAAAAACGGTTATTCGTGACCTCGACGAATACCAAAGAATCCTGACTGAACACCCGCTGGTGATTGTGTTGTTCACTTCCCCCTACTGCCCGGCGTGCTTGGGGGCTGACCTGCGTTTCAATCGCATCGCCGCTCAATACGCCGGGCGTGTAAAAAGCATGATCCTCGACACCACCCAAACCCCGCCGATTCACGGGGTTAGCGGCACCCCCACGCTGGTGGTCTACAAAGACGCCCTTGAGGTCGAAAACCTCAAGGGCATCGGTGACCCCCATGAACAGGAAACACTCCTGGAGGAGGTGTTCAAAGACTACGCGTCACCGGCGCCAACAGCACCTGCGTCACCCGTCGCTCTTCCACCGCCGCCACAGCCAGGCGCCAGCCTTCATGCTCGAGACTGTCACCGACCATCGGCAGGCGATCGAGCAGGCTCATCACCAAGCCAGCTAGGGTCTGATAATCCTCGGTGGAAACGGCATTGAAACCGGTACGCTGACGAACCAGGTTGAGGTTCAAGGCGCCATTGGCGCGAAACCCCTCGCCCTCCTCGACAATATCCGGCCCCTCGATTTCGCTGGCGTCCGGCAATTCACCGGCGATGGACTCGAGAATGTCGGTCATGCTCAACACGCCCATGAAGTCGCCGAATTCGTTGATCACGAAGGCAATGTGGGTCGACTCCTGGCGCATCTGCTCCAGGGCGTTGAGGATCGAAAAGCTCTCCAGCAGGTTGATCGCCCGACGCGCCAGGTGCTCCAGGTTAGGCTCATTGCCGGCCAGGTATTCCTTGAGCAATTCCTTTTTGTGCACGAAACCCAGCGGCTCATCCACCGCGCCGTTGCGGATCAACGGCAGGCGCGAGTAGGACGAATGCATCAGTTTGCGGCGGATCGTGTCGGGATCGTCCGCCAGATCGATACAGTCCACCTTGGCCCGTGGCGTCATCAAGGTACGGATCGGTCGCTCGGCCAGTTGCAGCACGCCGCTGATCATTACGCGCTCGCGTCGATCAAACAGCGGACCCTGGGTCGCATCCCGCTCGCCCAGCAAGTCGGCCACGTCTTCACCCACCTCTTCCACCGCCAGGCTTCGGCCGCCGAGCAAGCGCATCACCGCATGGGCGGTACGCTCACGCACCGGCAACACGCCTTGCGCCGACTTCTTGCGGCGGGCGCGGGCAATCTGGTTGAACAGCTCGATCAGGATCGAGAAACCAATCGCCGCATACAGGTAGCCCTTGGGAATATGGAAGCCCAGGCCTTCGGCGGTCAGCGCGAAACCGATCATCATCAAAAAGCCCAGACACAGCATGATGACTGTCGGGTGCGCGTTGACGAAACGGGTCAGCGGCTTGCTCGCCACGATCATCAGGCCGATGGACACGATCACCGCGATCATCATCACGGCCAGCTCATCGACCATGCCCACGGCGGTAATCACCGCGTCGAGGGAGAACACCGCGTCGAGCACCACGATCTGCGCCACGATCGGCCAGAACATCGCGTACGCCACATTGCCCGTGCGCTGCGCCACATGGCCTTCAAGGCGCTCGTGCAATTCCATGGTGGCTTTGAACAACAGGAACACGCCACCAAACAACATGATCAGGTCACGGCCGGAGAAGCTCTTGTCGAACACCTCGAACAGCGGCTGCGTGAGCGTCACCAGCCAGGAAATACTCGCCAGCAGGCCCAAACGCATCAGCAACGCCAGGGACAAACCGATCAACCGCGCGCGATCGCGCTGCTCCGGCGGCAGCTTGTCCGCCAGGATCGCGATAAACACCAGGTTGTCGATGCCCAGCACCAGTTCCAGCACAATCAAGGTCAACAGGCCGAGCCAGGCCGTTGGATCCGCTAACCATTCCATTTATAGAGTCTCTTTATAGGTTTCAGAATGCCAGACACGGCAAAGCGCGGTCAGTGGACCGGGACAAGGTTAGCAGTTGGAATACGGGGTGCTTCAGCGGGAACAGCGACAGCGGATGTCTTGGGGAAAGACGACTGGGAGGCTCCGAGAGGGTGTTCATGCAAGTCCTGCAATGAGAAAAGGACTTGAATCGTACAGGCGAAACCCAAACTTCCTACAACGCAAAATTATTACAAAATCTGTCCCAAATCACACACAAAACCAATGTGGGAGCGGGCTTGCTCGCGAATGCGGAGGTTCAGTCAATCCATATGTCGACTGACACACCGCCTTCGCGAGCAAGCCCGCTCCCACATTTTGACCTGCGCAATATCAGGTTTTGCGCGTCGCATCATCCAGCGCCAGGATGGTGTGGGCATTCGTTACCGTGGTCGCCAGCGTATTGATCACCCCCGAGCGCAACGCGCCAAGCGTCGCCGCTGCCTTGGTGTTCTCACTGGCAATCGCCACGACATCCGGGATACGAAACAGCTCCTGCACCGTCAACCCGATCACCCGACCTTGAATCGCGTTGACCGCCGGCTGGCCATGGATGTCGATAAAGTCATACCCCATCATGTCGCCCACGGTGCCCGACAACCGCGCCTGCGCGATCTCCTGCGGCGAGAACCAGCCCATGCGCACCATGTTGCTGTTCTCGCTCATGTCGCCAATGCCAATCAGCGCAATGTCCGCGCGCCGCGCACGGTCCAGGGTCGAGCGCACGGTGTCATTGTTGATCAGCACGCCCCGTAACTCGGGGTTTGCCACCAGCGCCGGGGCGTACAGGCTTTCGCTCTCGCCACCAAAACGCAGGGCCAGGCGACGGCAAATATGATCGGGGTTCATGTATTCGCCGGCCTTGAGCGAACCGCCGATGGCGCAGACAAACGTGCAATTGCGCGTCACCGGCAAAAATACGTTATCCGCCACGGCACCGACGTTACGCCCCATGCCCACGGCGACAATCATGCCGTCGCTCAGCGTCTTGTTCAGGTAGTTCGCCACCAGGCTGGCGACAGCCGAGCGCTGGGTGTCGGGGTCGCTGTGGTCGACCGCGATCAAGGCGCGGTCCAGCTTGAAGCGCTCCACCAACGCCCGCTCCAGCTCGTTGTTCATCGCCGGGTGCTGCAAGACGCGCACCTCGACAATCCCTTCATCGCGCGCACGTTTGAGCAAGCGGCTGACTTTCGCCCGCGACAGGTCGAAGCGTTTGGCAATGGCTTCCTGAGTGACGTTCTCAAGGTAATAGAGCATCGCCACTTCGGTCATCTGATCGATATCGCTGGCAATGCGCTGGGTACTGTCACTCATGGGGACGGGCTTCCGTTTCGGCGTCAAAGGCGCATTCTCCCGACTCTTGCCCCGTTACGTCCACTACTGATGCCCATCGCGCTCGATCGCATTGATCCGCTCGACCTTGGCCCCAGAACGCGCAGCCTCGAACTCCGACTCCAGGAACGACTTGACGATGCTTTTGGCCAGTTCGGCGCCGATCACCCGCGCGCCAATGGACAGGATTTGCGCATCGTTGCTCTTGCGCGCGCGCTCCGCCGAATACGTGTCATGGGCCTGGGCCGCACGAATGCCCAACACCTTGTTGGCCGAGATCGCCATGCCGATCCCGGTGCCGCACACCAGCACACCGAGGCGTTGCTGCCCGGCATTGATGGCGGTGGCCACGGCCAGGGCGATGTCCGGATACAGCACCGGCGCCGTGGAGTGAGTACCGAAGTCGGTCACCGGATAGCCGAGCGCCTCGATATGGCGCTTCAACAGCTCTTTGAGCTCAAAACCCGCTTCATCGCATCCGATAGCCACCTGGAAAGGTGTGTTCATGGCGTCTGGCTCCACTGCCGAGAGGGCATTTAAGACCGATCAAATGATCAGTAGATGAAATTTCTCTCAGTCATTTCGCGGGCATTAAGCCCTTTCTGTCAAGTGAGTTTTAACTGACCCGACAGTCAAAGCCCTATAACAGGGCACCATTACCACTCAGGATGAGATTCCTACGTTTTAAGTGAAAGAGATTGACTGATCAGAATTTCATTTGATACACATATGATCACAGCGAAACATGACTGTGCGACCTAATAAGAATTCACAGCACGAGGACACGCCGATGGCCACGCCATTACTGCTCCAGGCTGAACACGTCGCCAAGGCTTACGCCGGGGTGCCTGCCCTGCGTGACGGGCGCCTCTCTCTGCGGGCCGGCAGCGTCCATGCGTTGTGCGGCGGCAATGGCGCAGGCAAGTCGACGTTCCTGAGCATCCTGATGGGCATCACCCAACGCGACGCCGGGACCATTGCGCTCAACGGCACCCCCGTTCAGTTCAACCGCCCGAGTGAAGCCCTGGCGGCAGGGATCGCGATGATCACCCAGGAGCTGGAACCCATCCCCTACATGACCGTCGCCGAAAATATCTGGCTGGGCCGCGAACCGCGCCATGCCGGCTGCATTGTCGACAGCAAGACCCTCAATCGCCGCACCCGCGAGCTGCTCGAAAGCCTGGAGTTCGACGTCGACGCCACCCGCCCCATGCACCGCTTGAGCGTGGCGCAGATCCAGCTGGTAGAAATCGCCAAGGCGTTCAGCCATGACTGCCAGGTGATGATCATGGACGAACCCACCTCGGCCATCGGCGAGCGCGAGGCAGAAACCCTGTTCAAAGCCATCCGCCGCCTCACTGCCCGAGGCGCCGGTATCGTCTATGTGTCGCATCGTCTGAGCGAACTGGCGCAGATCGCCGATGACTACAGCATCTTTCGCGATGGCGCCTTTGTGGAAAGCGGACGCATGGCCGATATCGACCGCAACCACCTGGTGCGCGGCATCGTCGGCCAGGAGTTGACGCGCATTGATCACAAGGTCGGCCGCGAATGCGCCCCCACGACCTGCCTGCAAGTCGACAACCTGAGCCGCAACGGCGAATTCCACGACATCAGCCTGCAACTGCGCCAGGGTGAAATCCTCGGCATTTATGGCCTGATGGGTTCGGGGCGCAGCGAATTCCTCAACTGCATCTACGGCCTGACCGTCGCGGATTCCGGCAGCGTGACCCTGCAAGGCAAACCCATGCCGATCGGCTTGCCCAAAGCCACGATCAACGCCGGCATGTCGCTGGTCACCGAGGACCGCAAAGACAGTGGCCTGGTACTCACCGGCAGCATTCTTTCCAACATTGCGCTGTCGGCCTACAAACGCCTGTCGAGCTGGTCGCTGATCAATGCGCGCAAGGAAACCCAACTCGCCCAGGACATGGTCAAGCGCCTGCAGATCAAAACCACATCCCTGGAACTGCCGGTGGCCTCCATGAGCGGTGGCAACCAGCAGAAAGTGGTGCTTGCCAAATGCCTGTCGACCGAACCGGTGTGCCTGCTGTGCGATGAACCGACCCGGGGCATTGATGAAGGCGCCAAGCAGGAGATTTACCACCTGCTCGACCAGTTCGTGCGCGCCGGTGGCGCCGCCATTGTGGTGTCGTCCGAAGCCCCCGAGCTGCTGCACCTGAGTGATCGTATCGCCGTATTCAAGGGCGGCCGGCTGGTGACCATCAGCACCGACACCGCCCTTTCCCAGGAAGCCTTGTTGAGTCTTGCCTCATGAATGCCAAAACCATCGCTGCACCCATGACTGCCGCGCCGCGCAATCGACTGCGTTTATCCCTCGACCGCTTCGGCCTGCCGCTGGTGTTTATCCTGCTGTGCGTGGTGATGGCGTTTTCCAGCGAATATTTCATGACCTGGCGCAACTGGATGGACATCCTGCGCCAGACCTCGATCAACGGCATCCTCGCCGTGGGCATGACTTACGTGATTCTGACCAAGGGCATCGACCTGTCGGTGGGCTCGATCCTGGCCTTCGCCGGGCTGTGCAGCGCGATGGTCGCAACCCAGGGTTATGGCCTGCTGGCGGCGGTCAGTGCCGGGATGTTTGCCGGGGCCATGCTCGGCGTGGTCAACGGCTTTATGGTCGCCAACCTGTCGATCCCGCCGTTCGTGGCCACCCTCGGCATGCTCAGCGTCGCACGGGGCATGACCTTCATTCTCAACGACGGCAGCCCCATCACGGATCTGCCCGACGCCTACCTGGCGCTGGGCATTGGCAAGATCGGCCCGATTGGCGTGCCCATCGTCATCTTCGCCGTGGTCGCGCTGATCTTCTGGATGGTGCTGCGCTACACCACTTACGGCCGCTATGTGTACGCGGTGGGCGGCAATGAAAAGAGCGCACGCACCTCCGGCATCGGCGTGCGCAAGGTGATGTTTTCGGTGTACGTGGTGTCCGGCCTGCTCGCCGGGCTGGCCGGCGTAGTGTTGTCGGCCCGCACCACCTCCGCCCTGCCCCAGGCCGGGGTTTCCTATGAGCTGGATGCGATTGCCGCGGTGGTCATCGGCGGTACCAGCTTGTCGGGCGGCACCGGCAGCATTGTCGGCACGCTATTTGGTGCGTTGTTGATCGGCGTGATCAACAACGGGCTGAACCTGCTCGGCGTGTCGTCCTATTACCAGCAGGTCGCCAAGGGCCTGATCATCGTGTTCGCAGTACTGATCGACGTGTGGCGCAAGAAAAAACGCTAGTCGCTTTTCCTCCAAAAAATGAACTGAACGACCTACAACAATAAGCGGAGTTCTCACCATGAAACCTGGAATGACGTTGGCCGCCGTTGCGGCTCTCTCCCTGCTCGCCAGCAGTATTGCCTTGGCCGCCGATGGCAAGACCTACAAAATCGGCGCCGCCGTGTACGGCCTCAAGGGCCAGTTCATGCAGAACTGGGTCCGCGAGCTGAAGGAACATCCGGCGGTCAAGGACGGCACCGTGCAGTTGACCGTGTTCGACGGCAACTACGACGCCCTGACCCAAAACAACCAGATCGAAAACATGGTGACCCAGCACTACGACGCCATCCTGTTCGTGCCGATCGACACCAAGGGCGGTGTCGGCACCGTAAAACAAGCCATGAGCAACGACGTGGTCGTCATCGCCTCCAATACGAAAGTAGCCGATGCGTCCGTGCCTTATGTGGGTAATGACGACGTGGAAGGCGGCCGCCTGCAAGCCCAGGCCATGGTCGACAAGCTCAACGGCCGTGGCAACGTCGTGATCATCCAGGGCCCCATTGGCCAGTCGGCGCAGATCGACCGGGAAAAAGGCGAGCTGGAAGTGTTGGGCAAACACCCCGACATAAAGATCATCGAGAAAAAAACCGCCAACTGGGACCGCGCCCAGGCCCTGACACTCACCGAAGACTGGCTGAACGCGCACCCCAAAGGCATTAACGGCGTGATCGCCCAGAACGACGACATGGCCCTCGGCGCCGTGCAAGCCCTGAAGTCCCATGGCTTGTCGTCCAAAGACGTGCCGGTCACCTCGATCGACGGCATGCCGGATGCGATCCAGGCGGCGAAGAAAGACGAAGTCACCACCTTCCTGCAAGACGCCCAGGCCCAGTCTCAGGGCGCGCTGGACGTGGCATTGCGCGCATTGGCCGGCAAGGACTACAAGCCGCAGTCGGTGATTTGGGAACGCTATGCCAAGGACGTGAAATGGGGTGACGGCACCGCCAAGAACTACATCCTGCCGTGGGTGCCGGTGACCAATGCCAATGCCGATGCGCTGTACAAACAGGTCAGCGGCGGTAAGTAGCGGTTTCGACCTGTGAATGCATTCCAACTGTGGGAGCGGGCTTGCTCGCGAAAGCGGTGTGTCAGTCAGCACATCCGTCAGCTGATCCACCGCTTTCGCGAGCAAGCCCGCTCCCACATTGGATCTCCACCGTTTTCAAAAATGGAGTAAGCGTATGTCTGGATTCTGGAACCAAGCCTTCGACCTCACCGGCCGTTGCGCGGTGATTACCGGCGGCGCTGCCGGCATCGGCCTGGCCTGCGCCAGCCTGCTGGTGGAGCGCGGCGCACGCGTGGCGTTGCTGGACCGTGACCCCGCCGTGGTGGAAGTGGCCGCGAGCCTGGGCGCCGGGCATCTGGGTATTGCGGTCGACCTCAGCCGGATCGACCAGGTGCAGCACACCATCGACCACGTATTCGAACACTTCCAGCGCCTGGATTACCTGATCAACAGCGCCGGCATCGTCCTGCTCGACAAGGCCGTCGACGTCAGCGAAAGCGCCTGGGACAGCACCCTGGATATCAATCTCAAAGCCAGCTTCTTCGTGGCCCAGGCGTGCGCCAGACACATGCTCGCCAACGGCGGCGGACGCATCGTCAACCTCGCCTCCCAGGCCGCCGTGATCGGCCTGGACCGCCACGTCGCCTACTGCGCGAGCAAGGCGGCCATCGTCGGCATGACCAAGGTATTGGCCATGGAGTGGGCGCCACAGATCAACGTCAACGCCATCTCCCCGACCATCGTCGAGACCGCCCTGGGCAAGAAAGCCTGGGCCGGTGAAGTGGGTGAACGGGCCAAATTGCAGATCCCGGCGGGCCGTTTTGCCCAGCCGGAAGAAATCGCCGGGCTGGCGTTGTACCTGCTCAGCGATGCCGCGCAGATGATCACCGGCGCCAACATGGTGATCGACGGCGGCTACAGCATTCAGTAATTCATCTTTTGTCGTGAGGTTTTGTCATGTCCACCGTCACCGAACGCACCCCTGAACAGCTCGCCCCCAGCATCCCGAAAACCATGCAGGCCGTGGTCTGCCATGGCCCGGAAGACTATCGCCTGGAAACCGTCGACGTGCCCACGCCCGGGCCTGACGAGATTCTCACCAAAGTCGAGCTGTGCGGCATCTGCATGGGCGACATCAAGACCTATCGCGGCGCACCGTCGTTCTGGGGCGACGCCGAGCAACCGCGCTACGTGAAACCGCCGATGATCCCCGGGCATGAATTCGTCTGCCGCGTGGTTGCCCTCGGCCCAGGCGCCGAAAAACGCGGCGTGGCGGTGGGTGACCGGGTGATCTCCGAGCAGATCGTGCCGTGCTGGGGCTGCCGCTTCTGCAACCACGGCCAGTACTGGATGTGCCAGAAGCATGACCTGTATGGCTTCCAGAACAATGTGCAGGGCGCCATGGCCCAGTACATGATCTTCACCAAGGAAGGCATCATCCACAAAGTGCCGGAATCCATCGCCCCCGACGAAGCGATCCTGATCGAACCGCTGGCCTGCTCACTGCATGCCGCCGAGCGCGCGAATGTCGACCATGACGACGTGGTGGTGGTGGCCGGTGCCGGCACCCTGGGCCTGGGCATCATTGGCGCCGTGCGCCTGCGCAACCCGAAAAAGCTGATCGTGCTGGACATGAAACCCGAACGCGCCGCCCTCGCCCTGCGCATGGGCGCCGACGAAGTGTGGAACCCGGCCGACGTCGACGTCCTGGCAAAAATCCGCGCGATCACCGACGGTTATGGCTGCGACATTTATATCGAAGCCACCGGGCACCACAAGGCGGTGAACCAGGGCCTGGCGATGTTGCGCAAGCTGGGGCGCTTCGTCGAGTTCAGCGTATTTAATGACGAAGCCACGGTAGATTGGTCGATCATCGGCGACCGCAAGGAACTGGACATATTGGGCTCGCACCTGGGGCCCTACATGTACCCGCGCGCCATCGACTTTATCGGCAACCGCAAGATCGACATGCGCGACGTGGTGACCCATAAATTCGCACTGGCGGATTTCAAGGAAGCGTTTGCGGTGATGGAGCGCGGGGACAAGTCGCTCAAAGTTGTACTCGAACCTTAAGAACGCCACCTATCAAACTGTGGGAGCGGGCTTGCTCGCGAAAGCGGAGTGCCAGGCAACACATGCATCAACTGAACCACCGCTTTCGCGAGCAAGCCCGCTCCCACATTGAATTGTTGTTGCCCTTTAGAACAAGAACAGGAACCCGCGTTATGAATCGAGTCATCAACGATCCGGACCAAGTGGTCGAGGACATGCTGCACGGTATTCTGGTCGCCCACCCCGAACTGCGCCAATACGAGAGCAACCCTCGGGTCATCGTCAAAGCCAGGCCATCGGGGCAAGGCCGGGTTGGCATCGTGACCGGCGGCGGTTCGGGCCATGAGCCGGCCTTTCTCGGCTACGTCGGCCCGGGCCTGGTGGACGCCGTGGCCGTCGGCGAGATTTTCTCCTCGCCCACCGCCAAGAGCTTTTTCGATGCCTTCCGCGCCGCCGACCATGGCGCCGGCGTAGCCTGCCTGTACGGCAACTATGCCGGCGACAACATGAACGTAAAGCTGGCAATGAAAATGGCCGCCAGCAAAGACATGCGCATCCGTACCGTGGTCGCCAACGACGATGTGGCCTCCGCCCCCCAGGCCGATATCGCCAAGCGGCGCGGCGTGGCCGGGGAGATCTTCATGTGGAAGATCGGCGGTGCCGCGGCTGCCCAGCATTACGACCTCGATGGCGTGATTCGCGTCGCCCAGAAAACGGTCGATCACTGCCGTTCAATTGGCATCGGCCTCACGCCCTGCACCATTGCGGCGGTGGGCAAACCAAACTTCCAGATCCCCGACGGCCAGATGGAACTGGGCATCGGCCATCACGGCGAACCGGGCATTGAAGTCGTCCCCATCGAACCCGCCGCTGCCATGGCCGAGCGCATGCTCGCGCCGATCCTGGCTGACCGTGATTTCAGCAAGGACGACAGTGTGGTGGTGCTGGTCTCGGGCCTGGGCGCCACGCCGGTGATGGAGCTGTATATTTTTTACGCCGAGGTTGAGCGACAGCTCAAGGCCAAGGGCTTGAAGATTCACCGTTGCTACGTGGGCAACTACTTCACCTCCCTGGAGATGATGGGCGTCACCCTCACCCTGCTCGGCCTCGACGCCGAGCTGAAAACCCTTATCGACCAACCGTGCCGCTCCATCGGCATGACCCAGGCGGAGTGAACCATGAGCCAGCATTTTTCCACCCGCGACGGCAGCGCCATCGTCGCCGACCTGGTCAGCGTGATCGTGGCCAACCGTGAATACCTCAGCGAAGTCGACGGCGCGATTGGCGACGGCGACCACGGCATCAACATGGCCAAGGGGTTCGCCCATTGCGGCCGCATGATCGAAGGCCGCCAACTGACGCTGGCCCAGGCCCTGGATGAACTGACCCTGAGCCTGATGGAAGGCATCGGCGGCTCCATGGGGCCGTTGTATGGCAGCCTGTTTATCGGCATGGCCGACGAAGTGCGCAGCAGCGAGAATATCGACGCCGCGACCTTTGCGCACTTGCTGCGCGGCGGTTTGACCTCACTGCAGGACATCACCGAAGCGGGCGTGGGTGACAAGTGTTTGATGGACACGCTGATCCCGGCGGTTGAAGCCTTCGAACATGCGCATGCGGGAGGCGCTGGTTTCAACGATGCACTGGAGGCGATGAAAGCCGCCGCGTCACAAGGCCGCGATTCAACCAAAGACCTGGTCGCCAAAATCGGCCGGGCCAGCCGTTTGGGCGAGCGCTCCCTCGGCGTGCTGGATGCCGGCGCCGTGTCGTGCTGCCTGATCCTCACGCGCCTGGCTGACTCGGTGCAGCCCCGACTGAGCGTTTGATTTGCTGGATATACCGTGCCACTGCCGGCGCTTGCTCAAAGCGCCGGTGAATCAACGACAGCCAGGACGCCGCCTCGCTGCCGTGGATACTGCGGTAGACCACACCCGGCAAGCTCACATGCCCGACCATCGACGCCGGCACCACCGCGACGCCCTGCCCTAACGACACCAGCGCCACCACCGCCACCAAGCCGCCCGGTTGCGGCCCGAGGCGCGGCGCATAACCGCCCTGCGCCGCCACGTGCAACGTCCCGCTGATTTGCTCCGGCAAGATAAAGGTCTCGTTTTGCAGGTGTTCACAGCCGATGGCCTTGAGCCCCAGCAGCCAGGAATCCTGCGGCAGCGCCAGCACAAAACCTTCGCTGTCGAGGCGCACTGCCTCCACCCCATCGGGCAGCGTCATCGGCGAGCGGATGTAGCCGATGTCATAGCGCCCGTCCGCCACCGCCGTCGGCAATGTGGCCATCGCGCATTCGCGCACATTCACGCTCACATCCGGAAACGCCTGGCTGAACGCTTGCATTTGCCGCTGCAACAGCCCCGAGTATACCGCCGAGGCCACGTAGCCCAGTTCGACATGCCCGATATCCCCACGTCCGGCGCGCTGGGCGTTGCGCTGGGCAAACTCGAACTGACGCACGGTGGCTTCCGCCTCGATCAGTAACGCAGCGCCCGCCTCGGTAAGGCTGACTTCGCGCTGCTGACGGATAAACAAACGCGTGCCCAGGGCGGTTTCCATGTCCTGTATCTGCCGACTCAGGGTGGGCGGCGCGATGCCCAATTGCTCGGCAGCGCGGGTGAAATTGCGCTGGCGGGCGACCGCCAGGAAATAGCGGAAGTGGCGGATTTCCATCGCAGGATTAGCTCAAAGGTAATGAAGTGCTTCAGCCCAGCTAACAACTCAAGCAAGCGCCAGGGATAAGCTCACAAGACCTCAACACTAGAGAGCCCTTGCGATGTACGTCAACTGCCTTTTCCATATTGCCCCCAAGGTAATTCAGCCATGAGCCAGGTCAGTCCGCGCTTGACGTTGCTGACCGCCTCCGGCGTTTGTTCGCTGATCGTGCTCGACACCAATATCGTCGCCGTGACGCTGCCGAGCATTGCCCGCGACCTGGGCGCCAACTTCGCCGATATCGAGTGGGTGGTCAGCGCCTATATGCTCGCGTTCGCCGCACTGCTGTTACCGGCCGGCAGCATCGCCGACCGTTTCGGGCGCAAGAAGACCCTGGTCTGGGGCTTGAGCCTTTTCATCCTGGCGTCCATGGGGTGTGGCGCAGCGCCGAATGCCATGTTTCTGGACATTGCCCGCGCCGTCAAAGGCGTCGGCGCGGCTTTGCTGCTGACGTCGGCCCTGGCCTCCATCGGCCATACCTTTCACGATGAAGTGGAACGCGCCAAAGCCTGGGCGTTCTGGGGCGCGTGCATGGGCGTGGCGATGACCGCCGCGCCAACGTTGGGCGGCCTGATTACCCAATACCTGGGCTGGCGCTGGATTTTCTACCTCAACCTGCCCGTGGGCCTGGGGTTGATGGCGCTGGTGCTGCGTGCGATTCCAGAGTCCCGCGACACTCAGTCAGCACGCCTGGATCCATGGGGCAGCCTGGCATTCAGTGCCAGCCTGCTGTGCCTGATCTGGGGGCTGATCGAGGCCAACCGCATCGGTTGGGACAGTCCGTTGACCTCTGCGCGCCTGATCGGCGGGGCTGTGTTGCTGGGTGTGTTTGTACTGGTCGAGCGCGCGCAACAACGGCCCATGGTGGACCTGCAACTGTTCCGCCACCCACGGTTTATCGGCGCCCTGCTCGGGATGTTTGCCTATGCCGGCTGCGCCCAGGTGATGATGACGTTGCTGCCGTTCTACTTGCAGAACGGCCTGGGCTTCTCGGCGATTGCTTCGGGCCTGGGCATGTTGCCGTTTGCCCTGACCATGCTGATCTGCCCACGCATCGGTGCACACCTGGCGGTGCGCTTTGCGCCAGCGACTATGATGGCCGCGGGTTTGACCCTGGTCGGCTGCGGCAACGTGTTGAGCGCCTGGGCGGTGAATGTCGGCGGCTACCTGGCCTTCGCGCTGGCGATTGCCGTCACGGGCGCCGGGGCCGGCCTGCTCAATGGCGACACGCAGAAAAACATCATGGCCTGCGTGCCACGCGACCGGGCGGGGATGGCGTCGGGCATGAGCACCACCATGCGCTTCAGCGCGATCCTGTTGGCCATTGGTGTGTATGGGGCATTGCTGAGCAGCCACAGTGAGCAGTTGCTTCGCGCGAGTATCGACACGCAATGGCAGGACCAGGTGGCGGGTATCGCCTCGCGGGTAGTGGCCGGGGATATGCCGGCGGCGATGGGCTTGCTGCCGCAGGAGGCACGGGAAGTAGCTCAGCCGCTGGCACGGCAGGCATTTGTGGGCGGGTTCAGCACGGTGTTGTGGGTGGCGGGATTGTTGGGGCTGCTGGGGGCGTTGGTGGTGGGGATGTTGATGCGAAAACCAATTCCCTCAGTACAACAACAGTCTTCCAGACTGACTCAGAACTAAATGTGGGGCTTGCCCGCGATGGCGGCGGGTCAGTCGGTAGATGTATCGACTGGGACATCGCTATCGCGGGCAAGCCCGCTCCCACATTGGGATCGGCTACCTTCTGGACTTACCAGAAGCGCTGCTGGGTCAACCGGCTCCACCAGGTCAACAGCACACGGTCTACCGAGCCGCTGGCCGCCAGGCCTACCCGCTCTTGCAGGCTTTTACGCTCGGCATAGTGCAGGTGGAACACCTCGGCGGTCTTGGCCTTGGTGGCCAGGTATTCGTCGCTGGTTTGCAGCTCGTCGACCAGTTGTTTGTCGAGGGCGGCAACACCCAGCCACACTTCACCGGTCGCCACTTCGTCGATTGCCAACTGTGGGCGATAGCGCGACACGAAGTTCTTGAACAATTGATGAGTGATGTCCAGGTCTTCCTGGAATTTCTCGCGACCCTTCTCGGTGTTTTCGCCAAACACGGTGAGGGTGCGTTTGTATTCACCGGCGGTCAGCACTTCAAAATCGATGTCGTGTTTTTTCAGCAGGCGGTTCACGTTAGGCAACTGCGCCACCACGCCAATGGAGCCGAGGATGGCGAACGGCGCGCTGATGATCTTCTCGCCAATGCACGCCATCATGTAGCCGCCGCTGGCCGCGACCTTGTCGATGCACACGGTCAACGGCACGCCCGCCTGACGAATACGCGCCAGTTGCGAAGAGGCCAAGCCATAGCTGTGCACCATGCCGCCGCCGCTTTCGAGGCGCAGCACCACTTCGTCCTTCGGCGTGGCGAGGCTCAGCAGCGCGGTGATTTCATGGCGCAGGCTCTCGGTGGCCGAAGCCTTGATGTCGCCGTCAAAATCCAGCACGAACACCCGTGGCTTGGCCTCGGGTTTCTTCTTGCCTTTCTTCTTTTCGGTTTTGCTTTCGGACTTGCGCAAGGCCTTGAGCTGGTCCTTGTCGAGCAGGCTCGATTCCAGGCGCTCACGCAGGCCTTTATAGAAGTCATTGAGCTTGCTGACCTGCAATTGGCCGGCGGATTTGCGACGGCCCTTGCTGCGCAACGCCGCGAAGCTGATCAGTACCACCAGAATAGCGACCACCAAGGTGACGGTCTTCGCCAGAAAACTCGCGTATTCGGCCAGAAAATCCATGTGACTCCTTACAAGTTGCAGTGCGCCAGGCGCGGATGGTCTCAGCATACCGATGGCACTGCCTTCGGACCAGTGCTCAAACCGCCAGCAGCGGCCCTCTAACGCGCTTTTAAAACAAGCGTATGTTTTTTCATTGACAGCTCGCAGGCATCCTCATAACCTCGCCAGACTTTCAACGTACCGGGAAAACGGACGTGGGCAGCATTTATCTGATTCGACATGGCCAGGCCTCCTTCGGTGCAGACGACTATGACGTCCTGTCGCCCGTCGGCGTGGAACAAGCGCAAGTGCTCGGTCGCCACCTGGCGGACCTGGGCATTACGTTTGACCGCTGTGTCTCGGGTGACCTGCGTCGCCAGCAACACACCGCCACTGCCGCATTCGAACAATACAGCGCCCTCGGCCAGCCAATACCAGCGCTGGAAATCGACACTGCCTTCAACGAATTCGACGGCGAAGCGATCATCCGCGCCCTGCTCCCTGACTTGCTCGCCAGCGAACCCCACGCTGTGGATGTGCTGCGCAATGGTGCGCAGAACCGCAGCGAATTCCAACGCATCTTCGCGCTGATCATCGAGCGCTGGCTGGCCGGCACCTATGATCCGCCCGGGCTGGAGAGCTGGCTGGGGTTTGTCGAACGTGTACAAGGTGGCCTGCAACGCATTCTTGAAGCGGCCGATAACGCGCACAAGATCGCCGTGTTTACCTCCGGCGGAACCATCACTGCCCTGCTCCACCTGATTACCCGAATGCCTGCTGCCCAGGCTTTCGAATTGAACTGGCAAATTGTTAACACCTCGCTTAACCAGCTGAAATTCCGTGGTCGCGAGGTGGCACTGGCTTCCTTCAACAGTCATACCCACTTGCAACTGTTGAAGGCGCCGCAGCTCATCACTTTCCGATGAATTGCGGCCAACCGTGACCCCTAGGTCACTGGACTCACCCATAAAGGATCGAAACCATGACTGACGTAGCCAAAGCTGTAGAAGCAATGAAAGCCAAATTCAACCCAGCCGCTGCCGACGGCCTGGACCTGGTATTCGGTTTCCGTATCGACGACACCCAGAACTTCTCGCTGGTGGTCAAGAACAACACCTGCGAACTGCTGGAAGGCGAAAACCCGGACGCCCAGGTGACACTGGTCATGGACGGCGAAACCATGAAAGGCATCGTTGACGGTTCCACCGACGGCATGCAGGCTTTCATGGGCGGCAAACTGCGCACCGAAGGCGACATGATGCTGGCCATGAAGCTGAGCGAACTGTTCCCGGCTTGATTCAAGGGCAGCCTTGAATACCGATCCCGCCTTTGCCGGCGGGATTTTTTTACCTGCCATTTCTAAGCTATGTCCTTTCCATGTGGAAGCTGGCTTGCCTGCGACAGCAATCGCCATGGATGCAGACAGTGTCGACTTCATCGCAGGCAAGCCAGCTCCCACTGAACAACAGATCAGTGGTGCCGCTTAGATCTTTGGCTGCAGCAGCAACGCCACCAACGCACTCCACCCGGTCTGGTGTGACGCGCCCAACCCACGCCCGGTTTCACCATGGAAATACTCATGGAACAACACTAGGTCACGGCTGGCCGGGTCCGCCTCCAGCTGCGCATACCCCGCCATCGACGGCCGCAGCCCCTCCTCATCCCTTAAAAACAACCGAGTCAGGCGTTGACTGAGGCCGTCAGCCACTTCCTCCAGGGACGCCAGATAACCACTCCCAGACGGGTACTCCACAGAGAAATTGTCCGCGTAGTAGCGGTGAAATTCGCGCAACGATTCGATCAGCATGTAATTCACCGGCATCCACAGTGGCCCACGCCAATTGGAGTTGCCGCCATACAAGCGTGAGTCGGATTCGCCAGGCTGATAGCGCGCGCACAACGTGTCGCCATTCATCTTCAGCGCCAGCGGCTGCTCGGCAAAGGCCTTGGACAATGAACGCACGCCAAAGGCCGACAAAAACTCAGTGTCATCGAGCATGCGCCGCAGCAAATCCTTGGTGCGCTCGCCGCGCAACAACGCCAGCAGCAGGCGATTGCCCTGCCCGGGTTCGTTCCAGCGCGACACCAGCTTCGCCAAATCCGGCCGGTGCTTCATGAACCCCAGCAACCGTTCACGCAACCCCTCAAGGCCTTCATGTTCGCGCTGCTCCAGCACCAGCACCGCGAACAACGGCATCAGGCCGACGATGGAACGCAGGCGCACCGGCTCGTTCTGGCCGTCGGGGCGGTGCAGCACGTCATAGAAGAACTGATCCTGCTCATCCCATAGGCCCTCGGCGCTGTCGTCGACGCGGTTGATCGCACCGGCGATATACAGGAAGTGCTCGAAAAACTTCACGGCGATATCGACGTAGACCACATTGCGTTTGGCCAGCTCCAGGCCAATGCGCATCAGGTCCAGCGCATAGGCGGCCACCCACGCCGTGCCGTCGGCCTGATCCAGCTGGTAGCCCGGTGGCAATGCCGCGGAGCGGTCGAACAAGGCAATGTTGTCCAGGCCCAGGAACCCGCCCTGGAACAGGTTGCGGCCCTCGGCGTCCTTGCGGTTGACCCACCAGGAAAAATTCAGCAGCAACTTGTGGAAAATGCGCTCAAGGAAATCCATGTCGCCAACCCCGGTCAGCGCCTTGTCCTGCTGATACACCCGCCAACTGGCCCAGGCATGCACTGGCGGGTTGGCGTCGTCGAAACGCCATTCATACGCCGGCAGTTGACCATTGGGGTGCATAAAGCGGTCTTTCACCAACAGCAATAACTGTTGCTTGGCATACTCCGGATCAATCAGCGCAATCGCTACCGCCTGGAAGCCCTGGTCCCAGGAGGCGTACCACGGGTATTCCCAGGTGTCGGGCATGGTGAGAATGTCGAAGTTGGACAGGTGCCGCCAATGGGTATTGCGGATATGCAAGCGCTCGGGCGGTGGCGCCGGTTGGGCCGGGTCGCCGTCGAGCCACTGGTTTACGTCAAAATAGTAAAGCTGTTTGGACCACAGCAAACCGGCCAGTGCCTGGCGCTGCACGTTGCGCGCATCTTCATCGGTGATCCCCTGTTGCAGGGCCGCATAAAAGTCGTCAGCCTCCTGACGGCGAAGCTCAAACAGCTTGCGTGCGTTGACCTCGGGTGCATCCGTAGGCGCAAACCGCAGGTACAGGGTTTTGCTCTCCAGGCCCGCCAGTTCAAGGGTGAAACGCGCCGCGACTTTGGTGCCCGCGTCACGGCGAATCGCCGACTGAACGCCGTCCACCACGTAATCATTGATGCCATCCTTGAACGGCCCAGGCGCCGGCTGCCCATCCAACCGGGGAATATTGCTCTCGTTTTCGCAGAACACCCACTCGAGCCCGTCCTGCCCCCAGGCGCTGAAATGGCGATCGGGCAGTTCATGATGAAGGGCCAGCACCTGCTCGCCGTCCAGCCGCAATTGCGGCTTGGGCGCGTCAAAGGTCCAGCTCCAGTCATTGCGCGCCCACAACTGGGGCAGCACCTGCAGCTGCGTCGGCTGGTCCGAACGGTTATGCACGGTGACCCGCATGAAAATATCGTCGGGATGATGCTTGGCGTATTCGACGCTGATATCGCAATAGCGGTTGTCTTCAAACACGCCGGTGTCGAGAATTTCATACTCGGCATCTTCAAGCCCACGGCGGGCGTTCTCGGCGATCAGGTCAGCATAAGGAAAGGCGGCATGCGGGTATTTGTAGAGCATGCGCATATAGGCATGGCTCGGTACGCCGTCGACGAAAAAGTACAGTTCCTTGACGTCTTCACCGTGGTTGCCCTCGGCGTTATTCAAGCCGAACAGACGCTCCTTGATGATCGTGTCGCGCCCGTTCCAAAGCGCCAGGCCCAGGCACCAGCGTTGTGCCTTGTCGCTGAAACCGGCCAAGCCGTCTTCGCCCCAGCGGTAGGCGCGGCTGCGGGCATGTTCATGGGGGAAGTAGGTCCAGGCGTCACCGTCGGCGCTGTAGTCTTCGCGCACCGTGCCCCATTGGCGTTCACTCAAGTAAGGGCCCCAGTCGCGCCAACGCTCGGGCTCTTGGGTTGCCAGGCGCTGGCCTTCAATCGTTGCGCGGATGTGGGTTGCAGGCGTGGCCGTCATCGGGTCCTCCATCACTGACACAGTGGGGGCAGTGTAGAACCCATCCATGCGCGGATGCACATGAAGTCTCATCCGCTCGCGCAAAAAAAGAGGCCGCTGATTAGGCGGCCTGCGTTTTTTTAGCGCTGCAAAAGCACGCGCGTTCTTAGAAGATCGCGTAGGTATAGTTGAAGATCAGACGCGTTTGGTCCTGATCCGCAGTACCGGTGTTATGCCCCTTGTAGGTACCGGTACGGAAGGTGGTACCAAAGCCTTTGAGCGGGCCTTGCTGCACGACGTAATCCAGGCGGAAGTCGGTTTCGTTTTCTTTCTGGTCAGGACCGCCGGCGACTTTGGACTTGATGCCCGTGCCGTCCAGATAAGCCACGGACGCTTTCAGGCCAGGTACGAACGCCTTGAAGTCATACGAGTACTGACCAAAATTGACCTGCTCGCCCGCGCGGGAGAACTGGCCCACCACGGCATCGGTAAACAGGTAGAAGTCGCTGCCGCCCGCGCCTTGTGCGTTTGGATCGGCGATGCTGCCCTGGTTGACCCAGACGAAGCCGCCGTCATCGCTGACACCGATGTGGCCGAGCATCAGGCTGCTGCCGCCCAACTGGTAGGTGAACGCGGCGCTGTAGGTTTTGTTATCCACTTCGCCAGCGTGCTTGGCGTAGCCACCGTTGTTGTTGAACTGGTAGCCGGCCTCACCGTTTTTGCCATCGCTGGTGCTGTCGAAGTAACGCAGGTCAGTTTTGAACGACTGGTCGTTGCCCAGCGGCAGTAGGTGAACCAGGCCGAAGTAGTTCTGTTTGTAGAAGTCCTGCAGGTCGGCGTAGTAGTACTGCAACGTCAGGTTTTTAGCGATGGCGTTGTCGGACGAACCGAACGGTTTGTAGTCCACACCGCCGAACTTGAAGCTGTCGCTGTCGCGGGTACCGCCAGCGACGCTCAAGCCTGTGGAGTTGCTGGAAGCACGGCCTTCGGCCTTGTTCAGCTCACCACCGGTAAAGGTCACGTTAGGAATGTCACTGGACGTGAGGATGCCGCCGTCAAAGGTCTGCGGTGCAACACGGCTGTCGTTGGAGACCAGGATAGGCAACACCGGGGCCAAAGCACCGCCGACGTGCAACTCGGTCTGGGAAATGCGGAATTTCACGTTACCCGCAGCGCGGCCGAAACTGTCGGCAGGCTCGGTGCCGTTGTTTTTGGTCGGGAAGAAGCTGTTGCCGTTACCCGACAGGCCTGGGCCTGCGGCGTGGCCATCGCCACCGTCCAGGCGCAGGGCACCGAACGCCATCACGTCGAAACCGACGCCAAGGGTGCCTTGGGTGTAGCCGGATTTGTAGTCGAACCGCAGCAATGTCGCAGCTTCGCGCAGATCGTTGCTGGTGCCCGAGCGGTTGTCCGCACTGTAGTACATCGTCCGCGAACTGACCGCCGCGTGGCTGTCTTCAAGAAAGCCACTGTGCCCCGTGCCAGTGCCCAGAGCGCCGAGCCCGAAATCATCCGCGCAAGCTTGTTGCGCGAGCAATGCAGCGGTGATGGATAACGCCAGTGTAGAAATTTTCATGTGTGGCAGCCCCTAAACATTTTTTTATGTGCGTTGTGTGCAAACGGCGTTTTCATCCCTACAAACGTGACGATTGTTTCATGAGGACCGGGGCGCGCCTCGTGAAGAATTTGTTAGAAAAGCCCATGAAAAATGAAATTTTTCAAACGTCAGCTTTTGTCATATTCGCGTCATATCAGTCATTTGCAGAATGAAGTCCTGAGGATTCTTCGTTTGCAAGCCTAGCGCCAGCCCAACAAAATCCAGAGAAATGCCAAGCCTCCTTTACAGTGTTCAGGAATTTTTCTATGCCAAGCGCCGCCTATGTCAGCCCCGACGAGATACGCAAAGACTTTTCCAGGGCCATGTCCGACATGTACCGAGATGAAGTTCCACTGTATGGCGCGCTGATGGAGCTGGTAGCCGAGACCAATGCGCGGGTGCTGGGCAGTGATTCAAGCCTGGCCCGGCAGTTGCGGCGCACTGGCGAAATAGAGCGCCTGGACATGGAACGTCACGGCGCCATCCGCCTGGGCACCGCCCTTGAGCTGGCAACCATCAGCCGCCTGTTTGCGGTGATGGGCATGCAACCGGTGGGCTATTACGACCTGACGCCGGCCGGCGTGCCCGTGCACTCCACCGCCTTTCGCGCGGTGCATGAACGTTCATTGCAGGCCAGCCCGTTCCGGGTGTTTACCTCACTGTTACGCCTGGAACTGATCGAAAACCTCGAACTGCGCGCCTTCGCCGAAAACGCCCTGGCCAGGCGCTCGATCTTCACCCCCGGCGCGCTGGCGTTGGTCGAACAAGCAGAACGGGACGGCGGCCTGAGTGCGTCTGATGCCGATGCATTTATCCACCAGGCCCTGGAAACCTTTCGCTGGCACCACACCGCCACCGTCACCGGCGCGCAGTACCAGCAGTTGAGCGACCAACACCGCCTGGTCGCCGACGTGGTGGCGTTCAAAGGCCCGCACATCAACCACCTGACACCGCGCACCCTGGACATCGACCAGGTGCAGGCCGCCATGCCGGGCAAAGGCATTACCCCTAAAGCGGTGATCGAAGGTCCGCCACGCCGCGAGTGTCCGATCCTGCTGCGCCAGACCAGCTTCAAGGCCCTCGACGAGCCCATCGCCTTCACCGACGCCCAAGGCAGCCACAGTGCGCGTTTCGGCGAAATTGAACAGCGCGGTGTGGCGCTGACGCCCAAAGGCCGCGCCCTGTACGACCAACTGCTGAACGCGGCGCGCGACGAACTGGGCGCATTCCCGAATGAGGGTAACGCGGCACGTTATGTGGCGTTGATGGAGCAACACTTCCAGGCCTTCCCCGATAACCACGCGCAGATGCGTGAGCAGGGCCTCGCGTACTTTCGCTACTTCGCCACGGAGCGAGGCTTGGCGGCACGCGGCCAGGCCGATCAACCGCAAACGCTGGAGGCGTTGATTGCTGCCGGGCACGTGGATGTGGAGCCGTTGGTGTATGAAGACTTTCTGCCGGTGAGTGCAGCGGGGATCTTCCAGTCAAACCTGGGCGATGCGGCGCAAAGTCACTATGCGGCCACATCGAATCAGGCCGAGTTCGAGACGGCGTTGGGGCGCCAGACGATTGATGAATTGAGGCTGTATGGCGAGACGCAGCAACGCTCGATGGATGAATGCATTCAAGCGCTGGGGGTATGAGGCGGGTGTGAAACAGGTTGCCCACCCGGCTCAGCAGCGCAATCCTTGCGCCGCAACAGTCCCCAGAGCCGGGTGGACGGCGGGCATCATAATCAGTGAAACGCCGCCTGTCCCTCAGACAATTCTGAACAAATATTACCGCCCCGTTGTAGGAGCGAGTTGCAGCACAATCTTGTCTTTGACCGACAGCCGTTTCTTCTTCAACTTCTCCAGTTCGTCATCCGCTCCGCCTGACGATTCGAAAACGACTACCTCCTTGTCGGCGGCATCGTATTGTTCGAGCAGCGAATTCAAGCGGTCATCGCTCCTCCTGCGTTCGTGAACGACTTCCTTGCTCAAACCCAAATCCTGATACAGGTCGTGTTTCACTGGCATGGAGTACCTCCGCAAGTTGATCAATGGCCTACGCTCTTGAAGCTAGCCCATTCCAAGGGGTCTTGTCATGTCTTGGGTCAATGCGGCCCCGTTCGTCGCAGCGCGACCGATGGGATCAAACCTTTGCCGCCCCCTGCCCTCCACTGTAGATCGCCACCTGAGGGAGAACGGTTTCATGACTCATGCTGCCACTGCTGTCGACACCCAATGCATCAACACGATTCGCACCCTGGCCATGGACGCCGTGCAGAAGGCCAACTCCGGCCACCCCGGCACGCCCATGGGCCTGGCGCCGGTGGGGTACACGCTGTGGAGCCGGTTCCTGCGCTATCACCCGCACCATCCCGATTGGCCCAACCGTGATCGTTTTGTGTTGTCGGTGGGGCATGCGTCGATGCTGTTGTATTCGCTGCTGCACCTGGCCGGTGTGGTCGAGATTGATGCCCACGGCAAACGCTCGGGCCAGCCGGCGATCAGCCTGGACGATATCAAGCAGTTCCGGCAGATGGGTTCCAAGACCCCGGGCCACCCCGAGTACCGCATGACCACCGGCGTAGAAACCACCACCGGCCCGCTGGGCCAGGGTTGCGCCAACAGCGTGGGCATGGCCATGGCCCAGCGTTGGCTGGGCAAGCGTTTCAACCGCGACGGCAAAGTGCTGTTCGATTACAACGTCTACACCCTGTGCGGTGACGGCGACATGATGGAGGGCATCAGCAGCGAAGCCGCGTCCATGGCCGGGCATTTGAAGCTGGATAACCTCTGCTGGATCTACGACAACAACACCATCAGTATCGAGGGCCACACCGAACTGGCGTTCAGTGAAGACGTGGCCAAGCGCTTTCAGGCCTATGGCTGGCACACCGTGCACGTCACCGATGCCAATGACCTGCAGGCCTTGAGCGCAGCGCTGGAAACCTTCAAGACCAACACCGGCGCGCCGACCCTGATTGTGGTCGACAGCGTGATCGGCTACGGCTCGCCCCACAAACACAATACCGCCGCCGCCCACGGCGAACCCTTGGGCGTTGAAGAAATCCGCCTGACCAAAGCCGCTTACGGCTGGCCGCAGGATTCCAGCTTCCTGGTGCCCGATGAAGCCCGCACGGTGCTGCGTGATGTACTGCTGGAGCGCAGCGAGCCGCTGTATGAAGAATGGAACCAGCACTTGTCGCAGTTGGCACAGTATGAGCCTGAACTGGCGGATGAACTGAGCCGCATGCGCGCCGGCGAAATGCCGGAGCATTGGCAGGATGAGTTGCCCACCTTCGACGCCGACGCCAAAGGCGTGGCCAGCCGTGCCGCCGGTGGTGAGGTGCTCAATGCCTTTGCCCAGCAAATCCCCTGGCTGCTCGGCGGCTCGGCGGATCTGTCACCGTCGACCAAGACCAACCTCACCTTCGACGGGGCCGGGCGTTTCAGTGCTGACGACTACAGCGGGCGCAACCTGCACTTTGGCATCCGCGAGCACGCCATGGGCGCAATCGCCAATGGCATGGCGCTGTCCTACCTGCGCCCGTATACCTCGACGTTCCTGGTGTTCAGCGACTACATGAAGCCGCCGATCCGCCTGGCGGCGATCATGGAATTGCCGGTGGTGTTCGTGTTTACCCATGACTCGATTGGCGTGGGCGAAGATGGGCCGACCCACCAACCGATCGAACACCTGACTCAACTGCGTGCCACGCCGGGGCTGCTGACCCTGCGCCCGGGCGATGCCAACGAAACCCTGGAACTGTGGAAAGTCGCCCTGGCGCAAACCCATCGGCCAAGTTGCGTGGTGTTGTCACGTCAGGCGTTGCCGACGCTGGATCGTACGAAGTACGCGGCCGCATCGGGTGCCGCCAAGGGGGCTTACGTGTTGGCCGGTGCGGACAAGCCTGAAGTGCTGCTGTTGGCGACGGGCAGTGAAGTCAGCCTCGCAGTGGCGGCGTATGAACAACTGACAGCCGAAGGGGTTGCCGCGCAGGTGGTCTCGATGCCGAGCTGGGAGCTGTTTGAAGAGCAGGACGCGGCTTACCGCGACAGCGTGCTGCCGCCAGCGGTCAAGGCGCGGGTGGTGGTGGAACAGGCAGGCCCCTTGGGCTGGGACCGCTATGTCGGCCAGACCGGCGCCAAAGTCGTGATGAACAGCTTTGGCGCGTCGGCGCCACTGGCCAACTTGCAGGAGAAGTTCGGGTTTACGCTGGAAAACGTGGTGAAGCTGGCCAAGCAACAGCTGGCTGAACACGGGTAATCCTGTGGCAGTGGGCTTGCTCGCGAATGCGCTGGATCAGTCGATAGCTATTTAAACTGACACACGCGATTCGCAAGCAAGCCCGCTCCCACCTTTGTTCGGCGTTGACGCTTAGGGCAGCTCTCGCGCCAGAAACGGAGCGGTCCGGCTGTTCTTGCTTTTCGCGACTGTCTGCGGCGTGCCACAGGCCACCACCTTCCCGCCCAAATCCCCGGCCCCGGGCCCGATATCAATCACCCAGTCACTCTGGGCCACCACGCGCATTTCGTGTTCCACCACAACCACCGTATGCCCCGCGTCCACCAGCTGATTAAGCTGGCTGAGCAAGCGGTCCACATCCCGTGGGTGCAAGCCGGTCGTCGGCTCATCCAACACATACAACGTGGCGCCCCGCGCATTGCGTTGCAGCTCGGTGGCGAGCTTGATCCGCTGCGCCTCGCCACCGGACAGTTCGGTGGCCGGCTGGCCCAGGCGCAAATACCCCAAGCCGATATCCCGCAGCACCTGCAACGAACGCAACACACCGGGCTGTTCGGCAAACACCTCCACCGCCTGCTCCACCGTGAGCCCCAGCACCTGGGCAATGCTCAAGCCTTGCCAGGTGACCGCCAACGTCTCGGGGTTATAGCGCGCACCATGGCAAGTCGGGCATGGCGCGTACACGCTGGGCATGAACAGCAACTCGACGCTGACAAACCCTTCCCCTTCGCAATTGGGGCAGCGGCCCTTGGCGACGTTGAAGGAGAATTGCCCGGCGTCATAGTGGCGCTTCCTGGCCGCGGGTGTGGCGGCGAAGAGTTTGCGCACGTTGTCGAACAGCCCGGTGTAGGTCGCAAGGTTGGAGCGCGGCGTGCGGCCGATGGGTTTCTGGTCCACCTGCACCAGACGGCGGATGTGCTCCAGCCCGCTGCTGATCCGCCCGCCACTGCTTTGCGGGGTGTCGTCTTCCAGGCTCGGTTCTTCGTCGCTTTGCACCACGCGGCCCAGGCCGGTGCCCACCAGTTCCAGCAGCGCCTGGCTGACCAGGCTGGATTTACCCGAGCCGGAGATACCGGTCACCGCCGTAAAGCAGCCCAGCGGAAAGTCCACGCGCACCTCATTGAGGTTATTGCGCGTCACGCCTTCGAGCTTCAGCCAGCCAGCGGGCTCACGTCGCGCCGGGGGCGACGGGCGTCGCTCAGCGAACAAATACTCGCGCGTCTGCGAGGCCTGCACATCCGCCAAACCGGCTGGCGGCCCACTGTAGAGGATTTGCCCGCCGTGCTCACCGGCCGCTGGCCCCACGTCGATCAGCCAGTCGGCGCGGCGCATGGTTTCCAGGTCATGCTCCACCACAAACAATGAATTGCCTGCGGCTTTCAATCGATCAAGCGCGGTGAACAGTGCCTCGCCATCCGCCGGGTGCAGGCCCGCGGACGGCTCATCCAGCACATAGATCACCCCGAACAGTTGCGAGCCCAATTGCGTCGCCAGGCGCAGGCGCTGCAGCTCCCCGGAGGACAACGTCGGCGTACTGCGCTCCAGGGACAAATAGCCCAGGCCCAGCTCGGTCAGCGTGCTGACGCGCTCAAGCAGGTCCTGGGCAATACGCTGGGCGGCGAGGCGCTTTTCCACCGACAGTTTCAGGGTGTCCTGCCCCGCCGCCACCGGACGCAACAACTCGGCCAGTTGCGCCAATGACAGCTGCGACAACGCTCCAATATCCACCCCGGCAAACTTCACCGACAGCGCCGCCTGGTTCAACCGCTTGCCCTCGCACGCCGGGCAGGCGCTGCCCTGCATGAATTGCGAGACGCGCTTTTTCATCAGCGCACTTTGGGTATGGGTGAAGGTGTGCAGGATATAGCGCCGCGCGCCGCTGAACGTGCCCTGGTAGCTCGGCTCCAACTTGCGTTTCAACGCGTCGCGGGTCTGCTCGGGGGTGAAGCCTGCGTACACCGGTACAGTCGGGGTTTCTTCGGTGAAGAGGATCCATTCACGCTGCTTTTTCGGCAGGTCGCGCCAGGGGATATCCACGTCATAGCCGAGGGTCACCAGGATGTCGCGCAGGTTCTGCCCTTGCCATGCCAACGGCCAGGACGCCACCGCGCGCTGGCGAATGGTCAAGGAAGGATCGGGCACCATCAGCGCCTCGGTCACCTCATACACACGGCCCAAACCATGGCATTGCGGGCAGGCCCCTTGGGGCAGGTTCGGCGAAAAGTCCTCGGCATACAGCATCGCCTGCCCCGGCGGGTAGCTGCCGGCGCGGGAGTACAGCATGCGGATCAGGCTCGACAAGGTGGTGACGCTGCCCACCGAAGAACGCGCACTGGGCGTGCCGCGCTGCTGTTGCAAGGCCACGGCCGGTGGCAGGCCTTCGATGGAGTCCACATCGGGTACGCCGACCTGGTCGATCAGGCGCCGCGCATAGGGCGCCACCGATTCGAAATAGCGGCGCTGGGCTTCGGCATACACCGTGGAAAACGCGAGGGATGATTTGCCGGAACCCGAGACACCGGTGAATACCACCAGGGCATCCCGGGGAATGTCCACATCGACGTTACGCAAGTTATGTTCGCGGGCACCCCGCACACGGACAAACCCGAGGTGTTGGGCCGTGATCGGGGGGATGTTGCGCTGTGAAGTCATGAGCAGCCTTGTCTTGCGGTGAGCACGCTGCGCACCCTATGCGTAAGCGCTTCGGGGCTATAGGGTTTGCTCAGCAGATGAATGTCGGGGCTTAACAGGTGATTGGTGGAGAGGATGTCGCGGGTGTGGCCGGAGGTGAACAGCACCGCGACAGGCGGCTGCTGCACGCGCGCCCAGTCGGCCAGGTCAGTGCTTTTGACCCGACCCGGCATCACCACGTCGGTAAAGATCAGGTCCGGCTGCACCCCGCCTTGCAACGCTTGCATCGCTCGGTCGCCGTCCTCGGCCGTGAGTACGGTGTAGCCCGATTGCTGCAGCAGTTCGACGACGGTCAGGCGCACGCCCTCATTGTCTTCAACCACCAGAATGGTTTCCTGGCCACCGCTGTGGGGCGCCATCTCGCTGTGCTCATCGAAGCTTTCCGGTTCCAGGCTGCGGGGGAAATACATCTGCACCACCGAACCGTTGCCCTCCTCGCTCCACACCTCCACATGCCCGCCACTTTGCCGCACAAAGCCGAACACCATGCTCAGGCCCAGGCCGGTGCCGTGCCCTTCACGCTTGGTGGTAAAGAACGGCTCGAAGGCGCGCTTGAGCACCTCCGGCGTCATACCGACGCCCGTGTCGGTCACCGCCAGGCGCACGTATTCACCCGGTTTGATACTTTTACCGATGCAATCGCCAGGGTTAAGAATGATGTTTTCGCCGTTGATGCGAATCACGCCCTCGCCTTGCATGGCATCCCGGGCATTGATTGCCAGGTTGAGCAGCGCGTTTTCCAGCTGGTTGCGGTCGACATTGATGCACCAGGAGTCCTGAGGCAGTTGCACGTCGAGATGAATGGTTTCCCCCAGCGCCCGTTGCAGCAGTTCACCCAGCCCTGCATAGATGCGTTGCGGGTTGTGCACCGCCGGCGACAACGGTTGGCGACGTGCAAAAGCCAGCAGCTGCGATGACAATTTGGCCCCACGCTCCACCGCTGCGATGGCCGCTGAGACACGGCGTTGCACCTGGGCATTGTCCGGCTCATGCCGGGCCAGCAAGTGCAGGTTGCCGGCGATCACTTGCAGCAGGTTATTGAAGTCGTGGGCCACGCCGCCGGTCAGGCCGCCGATGGCTTCGAGCTTTTGCGACTGACGCAGTTGGTCTTCAGCGGCGGAACGTGCCTGCACTTCGGCGGCCACGCGTTGTTCGAGGTTGTGGGTCAGTTCCTGACGCACCCGTTCGGACTTCACGTGCTCAGTGGTCTCGGTAACGATCACCAGAACCCCGGCCGGTTGCTGGTTATCATCGGCCACGGGACTGTAGGAAAGATCCATCCAGACTTCTTCCGGCATACCGTTACGCAGCAACTCCAACGGAAAGTTGCGGTACGACAAGGTGCCACCCGCGAGGCACGTATTCAGCACATTGCGGTTGAAGTCAGCGACTTCCGGCCAGCCCAGCTCCACGGGTGTGCCCAACAGGTATGGATGCCGGCCACCGGCAAACACCGAATAACTGTCGTTGTAAATCATGTACCCCAACGGCCCCCAGAGCATCACCATGGGCATGGGCGATGCCAGCAGCATTTGTACGGCGCAGCTCAAGCTGTAGGGCCACGCGTCAATGGGCCCCAACTCGGTTGATGACCAGTCGAACGCACGGATCCGCTGGGCCATTTCACCGCCCCAGCCTTCGCAGCCATGGGTGTTGGATAAAAAATGCATCGGTTGGCTCTTGGCGAACAAAACGGTGGGTAGGTGGCGTAGCTCCACTTATTAAAGCTTGGAGCCTGGCTGCAATAAATCGTTTCATTCCATATAGCTTATCCATGAAGACATGGGCAACTAGTGAAAATCCCGACTGCGCACATTGATCCCTTCCAGCAACGGCGTCAGGTCAGTCAAACGCCCAGCGATCAGGTGCCGTACTTCGCCCACCGCCTCCCAGCGCCCGTCGACTTTCAGCAGCCGCGAGCCCACCAGGGCCTGGCGCTGACGCTCAGCCAGGTCGCGCCAGACCACCACATTGAGGTTGCCGAACTCATCCTCCAGAGTGACGAAGGTGACGCCACTGGCAGTGCCTGGGCGTTGCCGGCCGGTGACCAGGCCGGCAACGCTGACATTGCGCCCATGCGCCACCGCCATCAACTCCAGGGAGCTGCGACAGCGCCGCTTACGCAGTTCATCGCGCAACAACGCCAACGGGTGCGGGCCAAGGGTGGTGCCAACCGTGGCGTAGTCGGCCTGCAAGTCCTCACCGACCGTGGGCTCCGGCAGTTCTACCACGGCTTCGTCAGGGCTGGGCAGGCCGGCAAACAGCCCGAGTTGCTTGTGTACGCCAGCGACTTCCCAGCGCGCGGCGTGTCGATTGCCGGCCAGCGCGCGCAACGCACCGGCATCTGCCAGCAACGCTTGGGCCCGGGCATCCAGCCCGGCGCGCGCGTCGAGGTCGGCGATGTCACTGAAGGCCCGGTATTGGCGCGCCACTTCGATGCGCCGCGCGTCCTCTTCACGAAACCCCGAGATCATGCGCAGGCCCATGCGAATCGCCGGTTGCTGGCCGTCGATGGGCTCCAGGCTGCAATCCCAGTCACTGGCCAGCACATCCACCGGGCGCACCTGCAACCGATGGCGTCGCGCGTCCTGCAGGATCTGGTCGGGGCTGTAGAAGCCCATGGGCCAGCTGTTGATCAACGCGCAGGCGAAGGCCGCCGGTTCATGGCATTTGAGCCAGCAACTGGCGTAGGTCAACAAGGCGAAACTGGCCGCGTGGGACTCGGGAAAGCCATAGCTGCCAAAGCCTTTGATCTGCTCGAAGATCTGCGCGGCAAAGGCCTCGCTGTAGCCGTTTTTGAGCATGCCGGTGCGCAGGCGCTCCTGATGCGGTTCAAGCCCTCCGTGGCGTTTCCAGGCAGCCATCGAGCGCCGCAACTGGTCGGCTTCGCCGGGGCCGTAGTCGGCGGCCACCATGGCGATTTGCATCACCTGCTCCTGAAACAGCGGCACCCCCAAGGTACGCTCCAGCACCGCCTTGAGCTGCGGGGAAGGATAGGTGGTGGGTTCTTCCTTGTTTCGCCGACGCAAATACGGATGCACCATGCCACCCTGGATCGGCCCGGGCCGTACGATGGCGACTTCAATCACCAGGTCGTAGAACGTTTGCGGCCGCAGCCTCGGCAACATCGACATCTGCGCCCGCGACTCGATCTGGAACACGCCGATGGTGTCGGCCTTGCTGATCATCGCGTAGGTGGCGGCATCTTCCTTGGGTATGTCCGCCAGTGACAGGTCCAGGTTGCGATGGCGGCGCAGCAAATCGAAACAGCGGCGGATCGCGCTGAGCATGCCCAGCGCCAGGATATCCACCTTGAGCAGGCCGACGGCGTCGAGGTCGTCCTTGTCCCACTGGATAATGGTGCGCTCGGCCATGGCGGCGTTTTCCACCGGCACCAGGGTGTCCAGCGGGTATTCGGAAATCACAAAGCCGCCGGGGTGCTGGGACAGGTGCCGAGGGAAGCCGATCAATTGCTGGGTCAGCGTGAGCACCCGGCGCAGGATCGGGCTTTGCGGGTCGAAGCCGCCTTCACGCAGGCGCTCAAGCGGCGGCGCGTCTTCGCTCCAGCGCCCGCAGCACTCGGCCAGGGCATTGATCTGGTCCGGCGGCAAGCCGAGGGCCTTGGCCACATCGCGCACCGCGCCGGCTGCGTGGTAACAACTGACCACCGCCGTCAATGCCGCACGGGTGCGGCCGTAGCGCTGGAACACGTACTGCAGCACTTCTTCGCGGCGTTCGTGTTCGAAATCGACATCGATATCCGGCGGCTCGTTGCGCTCCCTGGACAGGAAGCGCTCGAACAGCATGTTCATCAGGCTCGGGTTGATCTCGGTGATGCCCAAGGCAAAACACACCGCCGAGTTGGCCGCCGAGCCCCGGCCCTGGCACAGGATCGAGCGGCTGCGGGCGAAGCGCACGATGTCGTGCACCGTGAGGAAATAGCTTTCGTAGCCCAGCTCACTGATCAGCTCCAGTTCATGGTTGATCTGCTGCAAGGTCTTCGCATCGACGCCCTGCGGCCAACGCTGCGCGATGCCTTCTTCGGTCACGGCGCGCAACCAGGATTTTGCGTTATGGCCGTCGGGCACCAACTCGCGCGGGTAGTGGTAGCGCAACTGGCTCAAGTCGAAGGTGCAGCGACGTGCGATGGCCAAGGTCTCGTCAAGCAAGGCTTGCGGGTACAACACGGCCAGGGCCTGCAGGCTGCGCAAGTGCCGTTCGCCATTGGGATGTAAACGCGTGCCGGCTTCGGCCACCGGCACGTGATGGCGGATAGCGGTCATGGTGTCTTGCAGGGCGCGGCGGCCACGCGCATGCATGTGCACATCGCCGCACGCCACCGCCGGAATCTGCAGGCTGGCGGCCAGGTGCAAGCGCTGCTCCAGATGGCGCGTATCGTCCTGGCCGCAGTGCAGATGCACCGCCAGCCACAGGCGTTCGGCGAAGGTGCGGCGCAGCCATTGGATCGAGGCCTGGGTGTCGCTGTCTTCGGCCACCCACAGCGCCAGCAAGCCGGGCAGCGGTTGTGCGAAGTCCTCGTGCAGCAGGCGATAGCGGCCTTTTTCGGCGCGGCGGCGGGCCACGGTAATCAAGCGGCACAGGTGCTGGTAGCCAGTAAGGTCCTCCACCAGCAACACCAGTTTCGGGCCGTTCTCGATGCGCATCTCGCTGCCGATAATCAACGGCAAGTCCACCGCCTTCGCTGCCTGCCAGGCACGCACGATGCCCGACAACGTGCATTCGTCGGTGATCGCCAGGGCGCTGTAGCCCTGACGCTTGGCGCGCTCGAACAACTCCAGCGCACTGGAGGCGCCGCGCTGGAAACTGAAATTGGACAGGCAATGCAGCTCGGCGTAGCTCATGCAAACCAGCCTTGCAGCCACAGCCCATCGCTTTGCCCCACGGTGCGATAGGCCCAGCCTTGCTGGCCGGCGCGGGTCTGGATCAGGTAATAGTCGCGGCGGATATCGGCGCCATCCCACCAGCCGGATTCGATGCGTTCCGGGCCCATCAAAATCTGTACACCGTGCTCGGCCAGCAAGGTCGGTTCAGGCAGCAACCAACCGGGGCGTTGCACCTTGTTCAAGGTCGGGCACGCGTGGTTGTCGGCGGCCGCTTGCCAGGCGCATTCGGGGCGGTGGTCGGCGTGAAAACGCAGGCCTTGCACCGCCTCATCGCCCAGACGCGCACGCAGGCGTTCGCGCAGTTGCGCCCAGGGCAAGGTCTGTTGCGGGCGATCGTCGAACAGGTCCTGGCGTTGCGGCACAAACACCGGCAAGTCCTGGGCCACCAAGCGAAAGCCGCGTACCGGCGCGGTGACTTGCATCTGCTCCAGGCGCCCTCGGGCCAGCTCGAACAGCATCGCCGGCTCACGTTCGGCGCTGAGCAGGCCGACCTTGATCACGCTGTCGGGCGCCTGGGTGTGTTCCAAATGCAGGTCGAAACGCTGCACGCCACTGTCGCGCCCACACAGGAAGGCGGACAGGTCGCCAGTTAAACGACGCAAGGGGAACAGCAGCGCCTGGTGGGACTGCACGTCGAAATTCAACTCGATGCGCACATCGAAACGGTCCGGCGGCTGATAGAACGCCAGGGCCAACGGCCGCTGTCCGCTCAGCGCATCCAGGTGCTTGAGCAAATCGGCGTCAAAGCGCCGTGCCAGAGTATGCCGGGGCAACGCCTGCACCTGGGCCAACGTACGCAGACCCATGCGCGACAAGGCCGTGGCAGCCTGCGGGTCGAGACCGGCGCGGTCGATGGGCAGTGGCGCCAACGCCTGCATCAAGGCGTGATCATCGGCCACGGCCAGGCCATCGTAACTATTCGCCAGCACCCGCGCCGCCGCCGGGTTGGGCGCGGCAACGATACGGTGGCGAAACCCCAGCTCGGTCAGCTCCTGGCGCAAACGCGCCTCGAGCTGCGGCCACGGCCCGAACAGCCCAAGGCTCGATTCGATCTCGAACAACAAGGCGCGCGGGTAATACACGCTGACCTGGGAACTGAAACGGTAGGCCCAGGCGGCGAGAAACTGCTGCCAACGCTCGATCTCTGCGGGGTCGTATTCGGCGCTGGCAAAGGTCTTGGCCAGGGCATGCGCCGCCGTCAGGGATTGGCCGGGGCGTAAACCCAAGGCGCGCGCGGCGTCATTGACGGTTTGCAGCACACGGCGCTGCGGCGTACCGGCCAGCAGCGCCAGCGGTTGGTCGGGTTCGGGATGCACACGCTGCACCCCGTCCAGCGCCAATTGCGGGAAGACAATACACACCCAGCGCATGGCAACCTCAGTGCCCCGCCAGCGCAATCGGCGCCGGATGGGCCAGCCCACCGCGGCACTTGAGCACCCGCACCTGGGCAGGCCTGGCTTCGACCGCCAGGCGCAAGGCGGCGGGCGACGCGTTGACCGCCTCATTCAAGGATCGCCAGGCAAACGCCAGGGTCTGCCCGGTTTCCGCCGCCACCTGCAAGCGGCGCAAGGCCCGGTCATCGGCCTTGCGCGGCCAGCACAACACCGCGCCGCAGCTACCGGAACGCAGGCACTGCTCCACCGCCCACAATGCATCACGTTCGTCGGCCTGGATCACCGAGAGCTGGCGCAAATCCACCCCGGCGTTCTGCCAGGCGTGAGGGTACGGAGTGTAGGGCGGTGCCACGAGCACAATGCGCTCCCCTGCCGCCGACAAGCGCGCCAGGGTCGGCAGTACCAATTGCAGTTCGCCGACACCTTCCTTGGCCATCAGGATTTCACTCAAGGCCGATTCTGGCCAGCCGCCGCTGGGCAGCACCGCATCCAGCGCCGCAAGCCCTGTGGGATGCACGCTGGCCGCCGGTGCGGCAGGCCGGCCCTTCCAGACTCGGCCGCCATTGAACAGCGAGTCCAGGGCAACGACGGCGCCCATCAGCCTTGCCTCACCAGGCCGCAGAACACCCCTTCGATAGCCAGGTCCTGATCAGGGCCTACCACGATGGGTTGATACGCGGGGTTGCGTGGCAGCAGGCGTACATGGTCGCCGTGACGTTCGAAGCGTTTGATGGTGACTTCGCCGTCCAGGCGCGCCACTACAATCTGCCCATTCAAGGCCTCGGCGCTGCGGCGTACGCCCACCAGATCGCCATCGAGGATGCCGTCTTCGATCATTGAGTCGCCCTGCACGCGCAGCAGGTAGTCAGGGGTTTTCGCGAAGGTGCCAGGGTCGAGTTGCAGGCGGCTGTGCACTTCGGCGTCGGCGCCGATGGGCAAGCCTGCCGCGACGCGGCCGAGGACGGGGACGTCCAGCCATTCGGGGCGTGCCGGTTGGTTGAGCAGGCGGATACCGCGCGCCTGATTGGGGTTGACCTCAATGAAGCCGGCTTCGGTCAGGGCCACCACATGCTTGCGAGCGACACTGCGCGAGGCAAAGCCAAACGCCTCGGCGATCTCGGCGAGGCTGGGGGGTTGGCCTTGTTGCGCGATACGGTCGCGGATAAAGGTCAGGATGGCAGTACGGCGGGGGGTTAAAGTCGTCATGGAGTACATTTGTACTCTTGTGGGAAAATTCTGACAATAGCCGGTAGTCGGGAGTGGGTGTTGTTGGTTTTTGAATGGCTATATATCCGTTTCTTCGGTAACGGCCGCCCTGGGTTCCGCTCTTACAGCGGGTCACTTTGGAAAAGCCCCAAAGTAACCAAAGGGCTCTTGCCCCACCACTCGGCACCTCGCTTAGGCTCGGTGTTCCCTCACTCCGGCTTTGGACCGTGGGCCGCCGCCATGGGCCATCCTTGGCCCATCGCGGCTAACCCGGCGTCCTGCCGGGTTACCCACGCTCCAAAGCCTGCGTTCGGCCAGCGTGGTTAACGGGGCGCCTAAGATCAACAGCAGATCAAGATCAAAAGCAGAGCACGGCGGCCTGGTAGCCGACCTGAGTGGTTAGATCAAAAGCAAAAGCAAAACCGAGGCGGCCTGACAGCCGACCTGATTTTTGAAGCTGAAACTCAATCAAATGTGGGAGCTGGCTTGTCGGACCGCCGAACCGCTGCGATGGCATCAATTGGGTATGCCTGATGTACCGAGGTGTCTGCATCGCAGGCAAGCCAGCTCCCACAGAAAAGCAGCCCTGTTTTTGATCTGCTTTTGCCCTGCTTTCGCTTCTACCACTCAGGTCGGCTTTCAGGCCGCCGTGCTCTGCGTTTGATCTGCTGTTGATCTTGATCTGACAGGCCCCGTTAACCACGATGGCCGAACGCAGGCTTGAATCCGTGGGTAACCCGGCAGGACGCCGGGTTAGC
>NZ_JBKEZW010000019.1:0-40622 GCF_053345295.1 Pseudomonas sp. M5A4_2d
CCCACCGCATTCGCGAGCAAGCCCGCTCCCACAATTTTGACCGAGTTTAGCTGCCAGCACCGCAGTGCTCTGCTTTTCTGTGGGAGCTGGCTTGTCGGACCGCCGAACCGCTGCGATGCAGACACCTCGGTACATCAGGCATATCCAGCCGCAGACCCCATGCCAGCTCCCGGATTGACCCAATACAGTCTGAAGAGCAGCCACCCTCTGCCTGATGTATCCAGTTCCAAATGTGGGAGCGGGCTTGCTCGCGAATGCGGTGTGCCAGTCACCAACTGCATCAACTGACACACCGCTTCGCTTGTGCTTTTGATCTAACCACTCAGGTCGGCTACCAGGCCGCCGTGCCTTGCTTTTGACTTTGATCTGCTGTTGATTTTGATCTTGGGCGCCCCGTTAACCACGCTGGCCGAACGCAGGCTTTGGAGCGTGGGTAAACCGGCAGGACGCCGGTTTAGCCGCGATGGGCCAAGGATGGCCCATGGCGGCGGCCCACGGTCCAAAGCCTGCGTGAGGGCACACCGAGCCTAAGCGAGGTGCCGAGTGGTGGGGCAAGAGCCCTTTGGTTACTTTGGGGCTTTTCCAAAGTGACCCGCCGTAAGGGCGGAACCCATGTCAGCCGTGACCCAAACAACGGATATGCACTCAGCGCCCCCGACAACCACAGCACTCAACCCGTAAAAAAAGATAGGTAGATACCTATGGCCACCGCAGGCAAGCCAGCTCCCACCGTTTGATTGTGTTTGGCCTTTAGAACATCAGGTGCTCTCGCGCACCTGCAACTCAAACCCCATGTCCACCACCGGCTTGGCAATACTGTTGCCCGCCATGATCGTCAGCAAATGCTCCGCCGAACGCCGCCCAATCGCTTCACGCGGTGTGCTGATACTGCTCAGGCGCGGCACCATGAACGACGACGCCGGCAAATCGTTAAAGCCCAGCACCGCCACCCGCTCCGGTACTTTGATGCCGTGGCGCATGGCTTCCAGCAGTGCGCCCTGGGCCAAGTCGTCGTTGCCAAAGAAGATCGCATCCACATCCGGGTGCGCCGCCAGCAGTTGCAAAAACAGCTCGCCACCCAGGCCCACGGAGGAGGGGCGCGGCGTCAGCAGTTCCAGCGCCGGGTCGTACAGGCCAGCCTGTTGCAGGGCGCGGCGGAACCCTTCACCGCGCAGCAACGTGCGTTGGTCCAACTGCGCGCCGATATAGGCCAGGCGCTTGCGCCCTCGGGACAGCAAATGCGCCGCTGCCGTTTCGCCAGCACTCAGTTGCGAAAACCCCACGCAGTTCACGCCGGCGTTAGGGTCCAGGTCCATCATGTACACACACGGCACATTACTGGCCTCGACCATCCGTCGCGCGCTTTCGGTGCGGTCAAACCCGGTCAGCAGCAGACCCCGTGGCTGGTAGGCCATGTAGTTGCGCAGCAGGTTTTCTTCTTCGTCGCGCGAATAGTGCGAATTGCCAATCAGCACTTCAAAGCCCTTGGGCCGCAGCACTTGGTGGATGGCTTCGAGGGTTTCGATAAACAGCAGGTTGGACAGCGACGGCACGATGACCACCACCGAGTGGCTTTGGGCCGACGCCAGTGCGCGGGCCGCCGGGTTGACCACGTAGTTGAGTTCGGCGGCGGCCAGTTGCACTTTTTCCACCAGTTCGGTGGCCACTGTGCTGACGCCGCGCAGGGCACGGGAGGCGGTAATCGGGCTGACGCCGGCCAGGCGCGCCACTTCATTGAGGGTCGGGCGACCGGTAGTGCGGGTATTTTTATCGTTCTTGGAGGTCATCAGGCGGTTGCCAAACAAAAATCGAGGCACTAAGGTAGCGCTGTCTCCAAAAGGCTGCAAATGCTTGAACATTGGGTTGCCTGATCCGGTCTGTTCTTGTGTAGGCCGTTTGGCGAGGATGCACGCGTCACTCCATAAAAAAAGACAAGTCGGCGCGGGAAAAGCCTGTTTTTGCACTAGCCTTACAGCGTGCGAAGGTAGCGCTATCTGCGTCCTGAGGTGTTTCATGAGTCAACCTGTTACCGCCCTGGTCATCATGGGTGTTTCCGGCTGTGGCAAGTCCAGCGTCAGCGAAGCCTTGTGCCTCCTGAACGGCGCCACCGCCATTGAAGGCGACAGCTTTCACCCTGCCGCGAACATCGAAAAGATGAGCGCCGGCCACCCCCTCAACGACGACGACCGCGCCGGCTGGCTCGACATCCTGTGCGATGAACTGCGCCGCGCGCTGAAGGCCGGCGAACACCCCGTGCTCACCTGTTCGGCCCTCAAGAAGAAATACCGCGACCACCTGCGCGAAGCCGCGCCGGGCTTGGGCTTTGTATTTCTGGAGTTGACCCGTGAAGTCGCCGCCGACCGTGTGTCCCATCGCCCCGGCCATTTCATGCCGGCAAGCCTCATCGACAGCCAGTTCGCCACCCTTGAATCGCCCGTGGGCGAGCCGCTGACCCTGGCGCTCAACGCCAGCGAAGACAGCATCCAGGACCTGGCCGAGCAAACCAACGCCTGGTGGCTGCAACACGGCTTTGAACCAACCCACTGATTTTTTGCCGGAAAGATAGCGCTATCCCCGGCGAGAAATTCAATACCCGCTTTAATAACAACAACAAACAGGAGAGACCCCCCATGTTTGGCATGTCCCACGAGTCCTACCTGCTGCTAGATGCAGTGGTCACTATCATCGGGCTGATCTTTTTGATCACCAAGTTCAAGGTGCACCCGTTCATTGCACTGATCATCGCGGCCGGCTTTCTCGGCCTGACCTCGGGCATGCCCGTGGACAAGATCATCAAGGCGTTCCAGGACGGCTTCGGCGGTGTGCTTGGTTTTGTCGGCATCATCCTTGCGCTGGGCACGATGCTCGGCAAGATGATGGCTGAATCCGGCGGCGCCGATCAGATCGCGCAGACCTTGATCCGCGCCTTCGGCAAAGAGAAAGTCCAGTGGGCCATGATGTTCGCCGCGTTCCTGGTGGGCATCCCGCTGTTCTTCGAGATCGGCTTTGTGCTGTTGATCCCGCTGGTGTTTATCGTCGCCCGTCGCACAGGTGTGTCGCTGATCAAAATCGGCATCCCGCTGCTCGCCGGCCTGTCGGCAGTGCACGGCCTGGTGCCACCGCACCCGGGCCCGCTGCTGGCCATCGGCGTGTTTGGCGCGGACATCGGCAAGACCATCCTGTACGGCCTGATCGTCGCGCTGCCGACCGCCATCATTGCCGGCCCGATCTTCGGCACGTTTATCGCCAAGTACATCCCGGGCAACCCGTCCCAGGAACTGGTCGACCAACTGGCCCGTGAGCCAGAGTCGAAAACCTTGCCGAGCTTCAGCATCACCCTGATCACCGTGCTGCTGCCGGTGTTCCTGATGCTGCTCAAAACCTTTGCTGACGTCGCGCTGCCGGACGGCCATGCCATCCGTAACTGGATGGACATGATCGGCCACCCGATCACTGCATTGCTGCTGGCTCTGCTGCTGTCGCTGTACACCTTTGGTCATCGCCAGGGCATTCATTCCAAGCAAATTCTCAAGCTGCTCGACGCGAGCCTGGCACCGACTGCGGCGATCATCCTGATCATTGGCGCCGGCGGTGGCTTCAAGCAAATGCTGGTCACCAGCGGCGTGGGTGATGTGATTGGCCATATGGCCGTGAACGCGCAGATCAACCCGATCCTGCTGGCGTGGCTGGTGGCGGCGGTGATTCGTGTGGCCACCGGTTCTGCGACCGTGGCGACCATTACGGGCGCGGGGATTGTGGTGCCGGTGGTGGGCATGATTCCGGGCGTGAACCGTGAGCTGCTGGTGTTGGCGACGGGGGCGGGGTCGCTGGTGTTGTCTCACGTCAACGATGCAGGGTTCTGGCTGGTGAAGCAGTACTTCAACATGACCGTGGCCGAGACGTTCAAGACCTGGACGGCGATGGAGACCATCCTGTCGGTGGTGGCGTTGATCTTTATTATGTTGCTGTCGTTGGTGGTCTGACAGACACACCCTGAAACTGGGGTGAAAACCCAATCCAAATGTGGGAGGGGGCTTGCTCCCGATAGCAGTGGGTCAGTCACAAGATGCAGTGACTGACACTCAGCAATCGGGAGCAAGCCCCCTCCCACATTTTTTTAGCGTATGTCTACTGCTGGTTCGGGTCAGGCCTTAGTCACTAGGCCATCCGCCCGGAACATCCCGCGAATACCGCGCACCGCCTGGCGAATCCGGTCCTGGTTCTCGATCAGCGCAAAGCGCACATGGTCGTCACCGTACTCACCAAACCCGATCCCCGGCGACACACACACCTTCGCCTCCAGCAGCAGTTTCTTGGCAAATTCCAGCGAGCCCATGGCGGCATACGCCTCGGGAATCTTCGCCCAGACGTACATCGACGCCTTCGGATTCTCGACCATCCAGCCCAGCTCATGCAGGCCTTTGACCAGCACGTTACGGCGTTGGCGGTACTGCTCGGCGATGTCTTTCACGCACTGCTGATCGCCTTCCAGCGCCGCAATCGCCGCCACTTGCAGCGGGGTGAAGGTGCCGTAGTCGTGGTAACTCTTGATCCGTGCCAGGGCGTTGACCAGCTCCGGGTTGCCGACCATGAAACCAATACGCCAGCCGGCCATGTTGTAGCTCTTGGACAGGGTGAAAAACTCCACCGCAATGTCCTTGGCGCCGGGTACTTGCATGATCGACGGGGCTTTCCAGCCGTCGTAGACGATGTCGGCGTAGGCCAGGTCATGCACCACCAGCACGTCGTATTGCTTGGCGAGGGCGATCACCCGTTCGAAGAAATCCAGCTCCACGCACTGCGCGGTGGGGTTGGACGGGAAGCCCAGAATCATCATCTTCGGCTTGGGGATCGAGCCGCGAATCGCGCGCTCCAGCTCGGCGAAAAAGTCCACGCCGGGAATCAGCGGCACCGAGCGCACCTGGGCGCCGGCAATCACGGCACCGTAGATGTGAATCGGGTAGCTCGGGTTGGGCACCAGCACGGTATCGCCCTGGTCGAGGGTGGCCAGCATCAAATGCGCCAGGCCTTCCTTGGAACCGATGGTCACGATGGCTTCGGTTTCCGGATCGATATCCACTTCATAACGGTCTTTGTACCAACGCGAAATCGCCCGGCGCAGGCGCGGAATGCCTTTGGAGGTGGAGTAGCCGTGGGTGTCTTCACGCTGGGCGACGGTGACCATTTTTTCCACGATGTGTGGAGGCGTGGCGCCGTCAGGGTTACCCATGCTCAAGTCGATGATGTCTTCGCCGCGCCGACGCGCAGCCATCTTCAGCTCGGCAGTGATATTAAAAACGTAAGGGGGGAGTCGATCTATGCGCGCAAAGCGGCGCGGCGAACCTTGGTCTGCCATTGTTGCCTCGAGGTACGTAAGCGCCCGGAACCGTCCGAGCGACGTCGGCCACTGCGGTGGCCTGCGGGGCAGACAATACGGTCGATAGTGGCCAGTTGTCCAGATGGCGCAGGAAAAATTTCTGCTTGGGGCACAGCGCGAATATGCCCCTATACTCGATGCGGGTTTGTTCCCTTATAAGAAGGAGACTGTTCAGATGGATCAGCAAACAACACAACCGTTGCAGCCACGCATGGAAGACGGCAAGGCCCTGGTGATCGCGGGCGTGAAAGGGCGTTATTCGAAGGCCACCGTGGGTGACATTCCCAAATTGTGGGAGTTGTTTGATACCTGCTTCAAAGAGATCAAGCGTCGCGTCGGCGGCGTGACCTACGGGGTTTGCCATAACCCCAGTCATGGTGAATTCGATTACATGGCCGGGGTTGAAGTACCGAGCAAGGGCGATGTGCCGAGTAACTTCGAGTCCATAGAAATCCCGCCCCATCACTACGCAGTGTTCCCGCACTACGGGCCGGTGCAAGCACTGGAGCAGACGTACGAGCGGATCATGTTCGAGTGGTTGCCACACTCCGCCTACAAGGTCGCCGGGGCGGATTTCGAGCGCTACAGCGCGGATTTTGATGTGCGCAAGGGCACGGGCAGTGTGGAAATCTGGTTGCCGGTCGAGGCCAAGGCCTGAACCTTGTCCGAAGATGTTTTATGCTGTTCGGCCAATTGCTTTGCGGGTGTTACTCCGATGATCAAGCGCTGCACCTGGCTCGACCATGCTGGCTGGCTACCTTTGCGCGAAGCCCTGTGGCCGGGTTCGGCAGCGGACAATGAGCGCGACACACTGTCGATGCTCAACGCGCCGCATCGTTATTTGGTCCTCACGTTCATTGATGCCAACGGCCAAACCCAAGGTTTCGCCGAAGCCTCGATTCGCGAGGACTATGTGAATGGCACCAGCACCTCGCCGGTGGCGTTTCTTGAAGGGCTGTTTGTCGCGCCCGGCAGCCGTAACCAAGGCATCGCACGCCAGTTGGTCGCGGGTGTTGAACAGTGGGCCGGGGACATGAACTGCGCCGAACTGGCGTCCGACGCGTTGTTGGACAACCACGTCAGCCACGCCATGCATGAAGCCCTGGGCTTTGCCGAAACCGAGCGCGTGGTGTATTTCTTGAAACCCCTGGCGACACTCAAGCATTAACCCCTGTCACGTAAACATGAAATGGGCTTCAACCGGCGTGTTTACGTGACATTTAGCGGGTATCAGGCGCGTGTGGGTTGAAGACCCAGCTCAACCTGCGCTCATAGCCGATACGGCCTTTATAGGCCTCGCCGCTGTCCACCCAACCGGCGGCCAAATACAAGCCCATTGCCGCCACATTGTCGGCGTCCACCGACAACTCCAATCCCTTGATTTGCGGCCATGCCTGCTTCGCCACCGCCGGCAGCGCCTGCAAACACGCTTTGCCGAACCCACGCCCTTGCTGCTGTCGATCCACCTGCAACGCATGCAGCGTGGCGCTGTGTTCACTTGCCCAATGGGGCAGGCAAGGCGGGCGTTTAAGCAGCAGGAACGCCACGGGCAGTTCATCGGCGAGCAGGGCGAAGCCTTTGATAGCCGCAGGGTTGGGATTGACCAGCAGGCTGTTCAGCGCACAGTAGATATCACCGGAGAACGCCAGTTGCGCGGGATGCACTTGCAGTGTGTCGAGTTGCTGTTTTTGCACAAGACTCAGCGTCTCATAGGGGACGAGGCGGGTTTCCATCGGGGGCGCATCCGAAATCCTACAAAGAAGCGTGGATTCTAGCGGCTTTGCCGGGGGCGAAATTATTTTTCAATGGGCTGTCGATTGGCGAATGAGGCATTCGACTAAGGGTGTCCCTTGTGATTTTCCAACCCCCAGGAGTATCGCCATGAGCACCGCAATCAACACCCTGATCGATCAATGGAAGCACGCCGTGCTTGCCCGGGATATCGACAAAATTGTCAGCTTTTACGCCGATGATATCGTCTCGTTCGACGCCGTTACCGCGCTGCAATTCAAGGGCAAGGCCGCCTGCCGCGCGCACTGGGACGAATGCATGAAGCATTGCCCCGGGCCCGGTATTTTCGAGTTTCATGAGCTGCATGTGGTGGAGGCACCGGACAGCGCGTTTGCCCACTGGCTGGCGCATTGCGGCGGGGCCGGGCCGGACGGTGTCGTGAAGGCGTGCTGGATGCGCGTGACCGCCGGTTACCAGCGAATCAACGGCCAATGGCGTGTGGTGCATGAGCATTGGTCGGCACCTTTCGATATGGAAAGTGGGACCGCACTGTTCGCGCTGGAACCCTGATCGCCGGGAACTATAGTGGATAAGCCGAAAACGGAGACAGCCATGAAATACCTCTGCCTGATTTACAGCAACGAACAGGCGCTGCACACCTCGCCGGACAGCCCCGAAGACCCGGAATGTTTCGCCTATGCCCAGGCTATCCAGGTCAGCGGGCGGATGCTTGCCGCCGAGCCGCTGGAGTCGGTCAGCACCGCCACCACCGTGCGCAGGCGCAATGGCAAGCTGTCGATCACCGACGGGCCGTTTGCCGAAACCAAGGAGCAGCTCGCCGGGTTTTACCTGATCGAGGCCAAGGACTTGAATGAAGCGATCCAGGTGGCCGGCGGCATTCCGGCGGCCAGGGTCGGCAGTGTGGAAGTGCGCCCGGTGCGCGAATTGAATCTCTGACGACAACAACCAAAAGACGTGAGGAGGTTGACCCCATGAGCACCCAACCCGCCGAATTTGAACTGCGCATCAGCCGTTTGATCGACGCGCCCCGTAGCAAAGTGTTTCGCGCCTGGACCACCCCCGAGCTGTTGCAGCAATGGTGGGGCCCACACGGCATGTCCACCCCCGAGTGCGAAATGAACCTGTGGGTCGGCGGCGTGTTCCGCACGCTGATGCGCGCGCCGGATGGCGCCGAATACCCGACCCAGGGCGTGTTCCTGGAGATCCAGGCGCCGAGCCGGCTGGTGTTCACCGATGCGTATGCGCCGGGGTGGATTCCGTCGGGCAAGCCCTTCATGACCGCCGAAGTCACCTTCGAAGAGGTCGACGGCAAAACCCTCTATACCGCGCGCGCCATGCATTGGAGCGAAGCCGACAAACAAGCACACGAAGCCATGGGCTTTCATGACGGCTGGGGCCAGAGCCTGGATCGCCTGGTGACGTTGGTGACCCAAGGCATGCCCGATTGACGCCTCAGCTTGAAGTGATTTACCGCAGCGAATCGCGGCGCGTGCTGGCCACGCTGATTCGCCTGCTCGGTGATTTCGACCTCGCCGAAGAAGCCTTGCACGAGGCGTTCTTCGTCGCGGTCGAGCGCTGGCAGCAGGACGGTGTGCCGAGCAATCCTCGGGCTTGGTTGGTGTCGACCGGCCGTTTCAAAGCCATTGACCGCCTGCGCCGACAGGCCCGCTTTACCCCGTTGCTGCAGGAGCAGGCCGACGCGCTGGAAGCGGCGCACTGGAGTGAGGAAGACGTGGAAGACGACCGCCTGCGCCTGATCTTCACCTGCTGCCACCCGGCACTGGCGCCCGACGCCCAGACGGCGCTGACCTTGCGTGAGATCTGCGACCTCACCACCGAGGAAATCGCCCGCGCCTTTCTCACCACGCCCACCACCATCGCCCAACGCATCGTTCGCGCCAAGGGCAAGATCCGCGAGGCAAAGATTCCCTATCAAGTGCCGTCCCTGGTCGAGTTACCCGAGCGTTTAGAGAGTGTGCTGCGCGTGGTTTACCTGGTGTTCAACGAGGGGTATTCGGCGTCCATGGGCGCGGACCTCACCCGGGAAGAGCTGACGCGTGAAGCCATCCGCCTCGGTCGCTTGCTGCTGGCGTTGCTGCCGGAACCTGAAGTCATGGGCTTGCTGGCGCTGATGCTGCTGCACGAATCCCGCCGAGCGGCGCGCACTTCGGCGGGCGGTGAGTTGGTGCTGCTGGATGAACAGGACCGCGCCCTGTGGGATGCGTCCCTTATTGCTGAAGGCTGTGCGTTGGTAGAGCAAGCACTGACCACAAGGCGCTTTGGGCCATATTGCCTGCAAGCGGCGATTGCGGCGGTACATGCCGAAGCCCCGAGCGCCGGCGAGACCGATTGGCCGCAGATAGTCGGGCTTTACGATGTGTTGCTCAGGGCTGTGCCATCGCCGGTAATCGAATTGAACCGCGCCGTGGCGGTAGCCATGTGGCAAGGGCCATTGGCCGGTTTGGAGCGGGTGGACAGCATTTTACGGCGAGGGGATTTGCTGGATTACCACCTGGCGCATTCGGCACGCGGCGAGTTTTGTCGGCAGCTGGGGCGTATCGAAGAGGCCCGTGAGGCGTACGAAAAAGCCCTGTCACTGACCCAGCAAACCCCAGAAAAACGCTTCATAGCGCAACGCCTGGCCGAACTCAAATAACCCGCCAACGAAGATCAACTGTAGGAGCTGGCTTGCCTGCGATAGCGGTAGGTCAGCCTCTACATCGGTTGGCTGACCCACCGCCATCGCAGGCAAGCCAGCTCCCACATTAAACGGCGTTGTTTACACGTTTTGGCGGCAGTTGGGGCGTCTCGAAAAAGCCCTGTCACTGACCCAGAAAACCCCAGAAAAACGCTTCATAGAGCAACGCCTGGCCGAACTCAAATAACCGACCCACGAAGATCAACTGTGGGAGCTGGCTTGCCTGCGATAGCGGTGTGCCAGCCTCTACATCGGTTGGCTGACCCACCGCTTTCGCAAGCAAGCCAGCTCCCACATTAAACAGCGTTGTTTACACGTTTTGGCGGCAGTTGGGGCGTATCAAAAAGGCCCTATCACTGACCCAGCAAACCCCAGAAAAACGCTTCAAAGAGCAACGCCTGGCCGAACTCAAATAACCGGCCCACGAAGATCAACTGTGGGAGCTGGCTTGCCTGCGATGGCGGTAGGTCAGCCTCTACATCGGTTGGCTGACCCACCGCCATCGCAGGCAAGCCAGCTCCCACATTAAACAGCGTTGTTTACACGTTTTGTCGGCAGTTGGGGCGTCTCGAAAAAGCCCTGTCACTGACCCAGCAAACCCCAGAAAAACGCTTCATAGAGCAACGCCTGGCCGAACTCAAATAACCGACCCACGAAGATCAACTGTGGGAGCGGGCTTGCTCGCGAAGGCGGTGTGCCAGCCAGTACATGTGTGGCTGACCCACCGCTTTCGCAAGCAAGCCCGCTCCCCCAGTTAGACCTTTAGGGTGTCTGGAAGCATCATTCCAGCATCTGCCCCAACATCCAGCTCCCCGCCGGCCCCGGCGGGTGTTGCCGCGACCACAGTGCATCCACCGCCACCGAACGCGGCCAACTGCGCACGTTGAGTTCAACCAGCCCGGCATTGCCGAAGCGCTCCACCAACCAGCGCGGCAGCGCTGCCCAGCCGAAACCCAGTTGGGCCATTTCCATCAGCATCAGAAAGCTCGGCGCCGACCACACGCGGCCTGCAGGCCTGGTTTCATTGGGGCTGATGATGCTCGCCAGACGCAATTCACGGTGTTGCTGCAAGGCGTGCTGGTCGATGTTTTGCAGATTGGCCAAGGGATGGCCTGGGGCGACGAACAGGGCGATTTCCGTGCGCTCCGCCACGGGCGCGCGGGTCAGGTCGGGCGGGTAAACCTCTTGGGCTTCGATCAACGCAATCTGCGCCCGGCCGCTTTGCACCAGGGCGATCAGGTCTTCGCACTCGGCGATCAGCCATTCCAGCTCCAGGTCCGGGTAGCGTTGTTCAAAGGCTTTGAGGGCCAGTTCAAAACGCTCCGACTGGTACGTATCGGACATGGCGATACTCAGCTTCGGCTCCAGGCCCTGAGCCAACTGGCTGGCCGCCAACTCCAGACGACTGCTGGCCTCCAGCACCTGTTCGGCGCGCTGCAACAATACATGGCCGGCGGGGGTGAGCGTCGGTTTGCGGCTGCTGCGATCAAACAACACCACATCCAGGTCAATCTCCAGGCTCGCCACTGCCGCACTGACCGTGGACTGGCTCTTGCCCAGTTTGCGCGCCGCCGCCGAAAACGAACCTTGGGTGGCCGCCTGCACAAACGCCTGCAGCACTTCATTAGAGGCCATTACTATCGCCCTGATCGATGGTTATTGGTTATGAAGTATCGGTTCGCAGGGTAATGATGGCAACCCTAGTCATTCACGGAGCCGGGTTATGAACCCTACCAAATCGATTACTGAACGTGTTTGCCAGGCCCTGGGCTTTGAGGGGTTGGCCTTGTTGATCTGTACGCCGCTGCTGGTCTGGATCACCGGCAGACCGGCCCTGGAAATGGGCGCAGTCACCTTGGGTGTCAGCGTGCTGGCGCTGACCTGGAACATCATTTTCAACAGCCTGTTCGACCGCCTCAAAGCGCGGCTGCAACTGGCCAACGGCGGATGGACCCGGGTGCTGCATGCCCTGTTGTTCGAAGGCGGCCTGATCATCGTGGCGGTGCCGCTGATTGCCGCCGTGTTGAAGATCAGCCTGTTGGACGCTTTCATCCTCGACATCGGCGTGCTGCTGTTCTTCCTGCCGTACACCTATGTGTATCACTGGGGCTATGACGTGATTCGGGAGAAAATCGTCCAGCAACGTTTGCCTAGCCAAGCTTGAGCGACGCGACAAACTCCAGAAATGCCCGCACCTTCGCGGCGGGCAAATGCCGCGACGGGTAGTAGGCGTACAACGGAAAACGCTCGTCCGGCCAGTCTGGAAACAACTCCACCAGGCTGCCGGCCTTGAGCGCCGGTGCCAGGCCCAAATCGAGCATTTGCGCCACCGCGTGCCCGTGCTCACACACGCTGTACAACGTGCTGGCGTCGTTGACCACCAGGCGGCCATTGGTGTGCACGATGACCTGTTCGCCAGGGCGGTGGAATTCCCAGGCAAACGGACGCCCGGTTTGCGAGTCGCGAAAATCCAGGCACATATGCCTGTGTTCCAGGTCTTGGGGAATGGCCGGTCGGCCGTAGTGTTCAAGGTAGGCGGGGGAGGCGACGGTGAGCACGCGCACTTCCATCAGTTTGCGTGCGATCAGCGAGGAGGATTGCGGGATGCCGAAGCGAATGGCCAGGTCAAAGCCATCGGCGACCAGGTCGCCGAGTTGGTCACGGGTGTGCAGGTCCAGTTGCAGTTGCGGATAACTGCGCATGAAGTTGCCCAACACCGGGCCCAAAACCAATCGCGAGAAGTACGGGTCGATGTTCACCCGCAAACGCCCACGCACGGTGAGCGCACTGTCGGCCGCCGCGTTGGCGGCCTCTTCGAGACCGGCCAGCAACGGGGCGATTTGCTGGTAGAAGCGCCGCCCCTCATCGGTCAATTGCACCGAGCGCGTGGTGCGGTCGAACAGGCGAATCCCCAAGCGTTTTTCCAGGCGGGAAATCGCCCGGCTGACCCCCGAAGGCGTCATCTCCAGGCTGTCGGCGGCACGGGCAAAACTGCCACTATCGACCACTGCGGCCAATACGCCCATACCGCCGGCCAAGCCTGGATCAAAACTCATCGGTGATTGCCTGTCGGTGATCTGAAGGCATTGATGCTAGCGCAGAATGCCTACAGAAACATGCCGCCCGAGGCTTCGATGCGCTGCCCGGTGATCCAGTTGCTGCCTTCGGCCAACAGGGTCGAAATCGCCCCGCCAATGTCGTCCGGCAAACCGGCTCGGCCCAGCGCGGTGTTGTTGGCGACCATTGCATTCAGCGCCGGGTTATCGCGCACGGCGCCGCCGCTGAAGTCGGTGGCAATCGCGCCGGGTGCCAGAGTGTTCACGGTGATACCGCGCGGCCCCAGCTCCTTGGCCTGGTAGCGCGACAGCACTTCCACCGCGCCTTTCATCGAGGCATACGCCGCGTACCCCGGCAGGCTGAACCGCGCCAGACCGCTGGAAATATTGATGATGCGCCCACCATCGCTGATCAGCGGCAGCAGTTTTTGCGTTAGGAAAAACGGCGCCTTGAAGTGGATGGCCACCAGGCGGTCGAACTGTTCTTCGGTGGTCTCGGCAAAGCTGGCATGGGCGCCGATCCCGGCGTTGTTGACCAGAAAGTTGAAGTGATCCTGTGCGAACACATCTTTCAGCACCGTGGCGATTTCGCCGACGAAGTCATTGAACGTACCGCTCTGGCTCACATCCAGTTGCAGCATGGCGGCGCGGCCACCCAGGGCTTCGATCTGTGCCTTCACCGCTTGGGCCTCGCCCGCCGCGCTGTGGTAAGTGCCGATGATGTCGACGCCTTGTGCCGCCAAATGCAGCGCAGCGCTTTTGCCCAGGCCGCGGCTGGCGCCGGTGATCAATGCGATTTTACGGGTCATGGTGAGTGCCTCTGAGAGTGATCGTGCGAGCCAGTGTATTTGTCCGCTCATAACGTGATAAATAGAGGTTAATCGGAATCACTGGCCGGAAAAGGCGAACAATCCAATGAACAAGCTTGAGCTTTTGCGGACCTTCGTACGGGTCACCGAGTTGTCGAGTTTCACCCAGGCGGGCGAGAGCCTCGGCCTGCCGCGCTCCACCGTGTCCGAGCATGTGCAGGCGCTGGAAGAACTGCTGGGTGCGCGCCTGTTGCAGCGCACCACGCGCAAGGTGCAAGCGACCCAGGACGGGCGTGTGTTGTATGAGCGCAGCAAAGATTTGCTGTCACACATGGAGGAGCTCGAAGGCCTGTTTCGCCAGGATGAGGCGCAATTGAGCGGGCGTATTCGCGTGGACATGCCCAACGTCATGGCGCGGGATTTGATCCTGCCGCGCCTGCCCGAATTTATGCACGCACACCCATTGATCGAGCTGGAAATCAGCACCACCGACCGCCAGGTCGATCTGCTCGCCGAAGGTTTCGACTGTGTGTTGCGGGTGGGCGCGCAGCCTGATCAGTCGGTGGTGGCGCGTTGGTTGTGCAGCATGCCGATGATCAACTGTGTCAGCGCCGGGTACCTTCAGCGCTATGGCATGCCCGAGACCCTGGCCGATCTGGCGCATCACCAGTTGGTGCATTACGTGCGGCCATTGGGTGCACGCTCGGCGGGCTTCGAATACCAGCACGGCAACAAAGTGCACCGTGTTCCGATGGCCGGGCGGGTCACGGTCAACAGCACCGATGCGTACAAGTCGGCGTGCCTGGGCGGTTTCGGCATTACCCAGGTTCCCGTGCTGGGCATTCGCGATTTACTCGACAGCGGCGAACTGGTGGCCGTATTGCCGGACTATCCGGCGCCGGCGCTGGACGTGTCGTTGCTGTACGCCGGGCAGCGGCATGTGCCGCAGCGGGTGCGGGTTTTTATGGATTGGCTGGCCGCCACGTTGCAATCGCAGCTCTAACGCCGTGCCGACAATTGTTGCGGCGCGAGGAAGGCGTCGTGGAAGTAGTCCCGAAAGGCCTGCATGGCGGGGGTAAATGCGCGTTCGCGGTGCCAGGCCAGGCCGACGCTCATGGGCGCTACCGGGTCGGTCACGGTCAGGGTTTCGATGCGTTTGCCTTCCAGGGACCACGGCCTGTGCACCAGGTCCGACAGAATCGCCACGCCGCTGCCGTTGGCAACCATGCTGCGCACGGCCTCGACCGAACTGGTGCGCAGCCGCACCTTGGGCGTTTGCCCGGCCTGTTCCCAGTAACGCATGGCGCTGTGTTCGGCTTCATCGACGGTGAGCAGGATGTAAGGTTCTTGCGCCACATCGGCCAGGCTGACGGCGCCGCGCTCGCACAAGGGATGGTGGCTGGGCAGCCATAGGCGGCGTTCCGAATTGAACAGGATTTCGGAAACGATATCCGGATGAGTGAGGTTGGCGGTGAGCACCACGGCCATGTCGAACTGGCCGTCGAGCAGGCCGTGTTCGATGGCCTGGCGTTCCTGTTCGAACACCTCGATGGTCACGTCCGGGTGCCAGTGTTCCATGCGCTGCAAGTGGTGGGGCAGGAAATAGCCGAGCACGGTGTAGCTGGCGGCGACACGCAGCACGCCACTGGCGCGGTAGTCCGGCAGCGGGCTGTTCAGTGCGTCATCCACGCTGCGCACGATCACGTAGGCGCGGTTGAGAAAGTGCCGCCCGGCGTCGGTCAGGTTCATGCCCTGGGCCGAGCGCACAAACAGCTGCACGCCGAGCATCGCCTCCAACTCCTTGATCGCCGTGGTCACCGCCGACTGGGAGATGTTCAGATGAATCGCCGCCTGGGAAATCTGGCCGATTTCGGCAGTGGCGATAAAGTAGCGGACTTGGCGCAACGTCAGGGACATGGCTTTATCTGTTTTTCAGAAGATAGGCCATCTGATAATAGATCTTCCCAAGGGGTCAAGCCCCAGCCTACTTTCCTGGCGTCACCTTTGGCGGAGCAATTCCCGATGCAGGCAGTGGATTTCAATTCAGACATGGGCGAAGGCTTCGGCCCCTGGACCATCGGCGATGGCGTTGACGCGGAGCTGATGGCCTATATCAGCTCGGCCAATATCGCCACCGGTTTCCACGCCGGCGACCCCGGCACCATGCGCCGTACCGTTGCGCGCGCCAAGCAACTCGGCGTGGCCATCGGCGCGCATCCGGGCTTTCGCGACCTGGTGGGTTTTGGCCGCCGGCATATCAATGCACCGGCCCAGGAGCTGGTGGACGACATGCTCTACCAACTCGGCGCCCTGCGCGAAATCGCCCGCGCCCAAGGCGTCACGCTGCAACACATCAAGCCCCACGGCGCGCTCTACATGCACCTGGCCCGCGACGAAGAAGCTGCCCGGCTGCTGGTGCAAAACCTGCAAATCATTGAGCCGACCCTCTTGCTGTACTGCATGCCCAACTCGGTCATCTGGCGCGTTGCCAAAGAGCTTGGGCAGCCGGTGGTGCGCGAGTTTTACGCCGACCGTGAGTACGATCTAAGCGGCTCCATTGTATTTACGCGGACTGTGCGCGCGCTTGATCCTGCCACCGTCGCGGCGCGGGTCCTGCGTGCCTGTCAGACCGGGCGCGTACGCACCGTGGAAGGCGAAGACCTGTTGATCGAATTCGATTCCATCTGCCTGCACAGCGACACCCCCGGCGCCCTCGAACTGGTGGAGGCCACCCGCGAAGCCCTGGACCAGGCGGGCATCGTCGTCAGAACGCCTCAATAAGAAGGTCCAACCTGTACTTTTTGCCTGCCTTTCTACAATGATTCCAAGAGGAACAGACATGGCTCAAACGTCCCCCATCCGCTACAGCTTCGGCGGTGATGAACACCTGTTTGCCGAGGTCAGCGACAGCATGTCCCTGGAGGCCTTTTTCAAAGGCATGGCCGTGACCCGCGCCGTGGAGCGCCTGGCGCTGGAGGGCGTGCTGGATGTGTGCCTGGCCAATGCATCGTTCCAGATTCGCTTCGACCCCGACCGTATCGCGCCGCATGTGCTGCTCGACGCCGTGCAGAGCGCTGAAGCCCAGGCGGTGGCCGAACGCACCTTGCACACGCGGATCATCGAAATCCCGGTGCTCTATAACGACCCGTGGACCCATGAAACCCTGATGCGTTTTCGCGACCGGCATCAAGACCCCACAGGCACTGATATGGAATACGCCGCGCGCATCAATGGCTTGGCTGACGTCGACGCGTTTATCGCGGCCCACAGTGGCGCGCCGTGGTTTGTGTCGATGGTCGGCTTTGTCGCGGGCCTGCCGTTCATGTTCCAGATGGTCGAGCGTGAACGGCAATTACAGGTGCCCAAGTACCTGCGCCCGCGCACCGACACGCCCAAATTGACCCTCGGCCATGGTGGCTGTTTTGGTTGCATCTACTCGGTGCGCGGCGCCGGTGGTTACCAGATGTTTGGGGTGACCCCGGCACCCATCTACGACCCGGCCCAGCAGTTGGCGTACCTCAAGGAACACATGGTGTTCTTTCGGCCCGGTGACATCGTGCAGTTCAAACCCATGGACCGCGAGGCCTATGACCTGGCGGTTGCCGAGGTGGATGCTGGGCGTTTCGACTTGCGCATCCGCCCGGTGGAATTTTCCCTCGACGCCTTTCTCGCCGACCCCGTCGGCTATCCGAAAACCCTGCAGGAGGCGCTGGCATGATCAAAATCCTCAAACCCGGCCTCGCCACGTCCGTGCAGGACCTCGGCCGTGAAGGCTATTACCACTTGGGCATTCCGCCGTCGGGCGCGTTGGACCAATACGCGTTGAGTGCGGCCAACCATTTGGTGGGCAATCCGAGTGGCGCGGCGGGCCTGGAATGCACCTTGATCGGCCCTGAACTTGAGTTCCGACAGGACGCGCTGGTGGCACTCAGCGGTGCGCTCATGTCGCCGCGCCTGGACGGTGAAGTGGTGCACCAGGACACCGCGTTCCAGGTGCGCGCCGGGCAGGTCTTGCACTTTGAGTTTCCCAAGGCCGGCGCGCGGACTTATCTGGCAGTGGCCGGTGGCATTGATGTGCCGCGGGTGCTCGGCAGTCGCTCGACGTACACCCTCGGTGCACTCGGTGGGTTTCAGGGGCGGCGCTTGGAGGAAGGGGATGAACTGCCGATCGGTGAGCCGAGCGGCCAGGGCCGTGCGGGCAACAGTTTGCCGATGGCGCTGCGGCGTTCAGTTGGTGGCGACGTGACGTTGCGCGTGGTGCCGGGCCTGTATTACGAGCGCCTGACAGACGCGGCCAAGAGCAGTTTTTTTGCCGAGCCGTGGACCGTGGGGTCCGAGGCGGACCGCATCGGCTATCGCTTCAAAGGCGGCAGTGCGTTGAGCTTTCAGCCCCGGGAGCAACCGTTTGGCGCGGGGTCCGACCCGTCGAATATCGTCGACAGCTGTTACCCGATAGGCTCGATCCAGGTGCCGGCGGGGTTGGAACCGATTGTGCTGCACAGGGATGCGGTGTCGGGCGGTGGCTACGCGATGATCGGCACGGTGATCAGTGCAGACCTGGACTTGATCGGGCAGATGCAGCCGAACCAACGGGCGGGGTTTGTGGCGGTGACGTTGGAAGAAGCGCTGGAGGCGCGGCGGGTGTACAAAAAACGGCTGAAGGCAATGGCTGGACTGTTCACCTCCTGACACACCATAAACTCTTGTGGGAGCTGGCTTGCCTGCGATAGCGGTGGATCAGTCAACAGATAGGGAAGCTGACCCGCCACCATCGCAGGCAAGCCAGCTCCCACATTTTTAAGCGGGGTTGTGTCAGAACAGTTTGGTGAACAGCCAGTACAAACTGCCCGACAACAAGATCGCTGCCGGCAAGGTCAGCACCCAGGCCATCAGCAGGTTGCGGATGGTCTTCATCTGCAACCCGCCGCCATTCGCGACCATGGTCCCGGCCACACCCGACGATAATACGTGGGTGGTCGACACCGGTAGCCCGAACATATCCGCTGCACCAATCGTCAGCATCGCCACTGTCTCGGCCGACGCACCTTGTGCGTAAGTCAGGTGGGTCTTGCCGATCTTCTCACCCACGGTCACCACGATGCGCTTCCAGCCCACCATAGTGCCCAGGCCGAGGGCGATGGCCACGGCGATCTTCACCCACAGCGGAATAAAGCGTGTGGAATTGTCGATCTGTTGCTTGAACAATTGCAGCTTGCCCTGGGTGTCAGCGTCGAAATTGCCGACCTTGTCCTTGTCCATCAGGCGAATGGTCTCGCTGGTCAGGTACATGTCGTTACGCACGTTGCCGACGGCTTCGGCAGGGACTTTGGCCAGGGAGCCGTAGCCTTTTACTTCATCACCGATCTGGCCGGCGAGGGCGGCGAGGGCCGGCACCAGGTCCGGCGTGGCTTCCTTGGTGCGCACGTAGGTCGAGAGAATCGGGCGCGGGTCGCCCGGCAATAGTTGCGGCGCGTTTTTTACCAGGGCGACCTGGGTCACCTCGGCCACCGCCGCAAACTGCAAGGACTGCTCGGCGGGCATGGTGCGGTTCAGCGCATAGGCCATCGGCAGGGTGCCGACCAGAATCAGCATGATCAGGCCCATGCCTTTCTGGCCATCGTTGGAACCGTGGGCGAAGGACACGCCGGTGCAGGTGACGATCAGCATGCCGCGAATCCACCATGGCGGCGGGGTGTCGCCCTTCGGCGCTTTGTACAGCGAGCGGTTTTTCACAAAGGCGCGCAGGGCCAGCAACAGCAAGGCGGCAAAGGCGAAGCCGATCAACGGTGACAGCAGCAGGGCATAACCGATCTTGAGCGCCTGGCTCCAGTCCACGCCGCTGGTGCCGTCACGCCCGTGCATCAAGGCATTCGCCACGCCGACGCCGATGATCGAACCGATCAGGGTGTGCGACGACGAGGCCGGCAAGCCCAGCCACCAAGTGCCCAGGTTCCACAGGATGGCGGCAATCAGCAGGGCAAAGATCATCGCGAAACCGGCGGATGAGCCGACCTGCAAGATCAGCTCGACCGGCAGCAGGGCGATGATGCCGAACGCCACGGCGCCGCTGGAGAGCAGCACGCCGAGGAAGTTGAAAAAGCCCGACCACACCACCGCAAAATGCGGCGGCAGCGAGTTGGTGTAGATCACCGTCGCCACTGCGTTGGCGGTGTCGTGGAAGCCATTGACGAACTCAAAGCCCAGCGCGATAAGTAGCGCTACGCCGAGCAGCAGGAATGGCGTCCAGGTGGTGACCACCGTGCCGAGTTCGTGCATGTCGTGCATCAGGCTGTAGGCGGTGAACAACAGGCCCATGGCGAGCACGGCGAAGAATATGATCACCGTCAACAGGCCGGGTTTCTTGTCCAGCCTGGGTTTGGGGTCAGCGTGTGAGGCGGTGGAGGAGGCAGTCAGGGAAGGGGTGGCCATGCCGGAGCATCCAGTGTGGGAAGGATGGCATTCATGATCATTGCAGAATGTTACAGAGATGCTGCGGCAGGTCAGTGTTTAGAGGAATGAGGCTGCCGCTGGTCTGCAAACCCCGGCAAACTAATGTCATAGTGAGATCAGTGTGGGGGCTGGCTTGCCTGCGATAGCCATAGGTATCTACGCAACTCTTTGGTTCGCTTTAAGCCTGTGAGGGGGTTAGGGAGATTGAGTACATATCCGTTGCTGCGGTAACGGCGGCTTAGGGTTCCGCCCTTACGGCGGGTCACTTTTGGCAAACGCCCGGAATGCCGGCCCAGCCAAAAGTAACCAAAAGGTCTTTGCCCCACCACTCGGTGCCTCGCCTGGGCTCGGCATGCCCGCACTCCGGCTTGAATCCGTGGGCCGCCGCAATGGGCCATCCCTGGCCCAGTGCGGCTAACCCGGCGTCCTGCCGGGTTACCCACGGATTCAAGCCTGCGTTCGGCCAGCGTGGTTAACGGGGCCTGTCAGATCAAGATCAAAAGCAGAGCACGGCGGCCTGAAAGCCGACCTGAGTGGTTGAAGCAAAAGCAGGGCAAAAGCACAGCAGAAGCAGATCAGAAGCAGAACTGCTTTTTTGTGGGAGCTGGCTTGCCTGCGATGCCGGCACCTCGGTACATCAGGCACGCCCAGCTGATGCCATTGCAGCTGTTCGGCGGTCCAACAAGCCCGCTCCCACATTTGATTGGGTTCAGCTTCCAAGATCAGGTCGGCTGTCAGGCCGCCTCGGTTTTGCTTTTGATCTAACCACTCAGGTCGGCTACCAGGCCGCCGTGCTCTGCTTTTGATTTTGATCTGCTGTTGATCTTAGGCGCCCCGTTAACCACGCTGGCCGAACGCAGGCTTTGGAACGTGGGTAAACCGGCAGGACGCCGGTTTAGCCGCGATGGGCCAAGGATGGCCCATGGCGGCGGCCCACGGTCCAAAGCCTGCGTGAGGGCACACCGAGCCGGAGGCGAGGTGCCGAGTGGTGGGGCAAGAGCCTTTTGGTTACTTTTGGGCTCTTATCAAAAGTGACCCGCCGTAAGGGCGGAACCCATAGCGGCCGTTACCGCAGCAACGGATATGTACACAACCCCCCCACCACCCTCAGCGCAACCAGTTGGTGCGCGCCAACTCGATCACTTCATCACCGCGCCCGCTCATCACCGCCTTGAGCATGTACAGGCTGAAACCCTTGGCCTGTTCCAACTTGATGCTGGGCGGCATCACCAGTTCCTGCGTGGCGGTAACGACGTCCACCAGCACCGGGCCGTCATGCGCCAGGGCGCGGCGCAAGGCCGGTTCGAGGTCTTCGGATTGTTCCACGCGAATGCCGAGGATGCCCATGGCATTGGACATGGCCGCGAAATCCGGGTTTTTCAACTCGGTGCCGGTGTCGAGATAGCCAGCGGCTTTCATTTCCATGGCGACAAACCCGAGTGACGAGTTATCGAACACGATGACTTTGACCGGCAATTTCAATTGCGCCAACGAGATGAAATCGCCCATCAACATGGCAAACCCACCGTCGCCGGACATCGAAATGACCTGGCGCCCGGGGAAAGCCGCTTGTGCGCCGATGGCCTGCGGCATGGCATTGGCCATCGAACCGTGGTTGAACGAACCGATCAGGCGGCGTTTGCCGTTCATTTTCAAGTAGCGCGCAGCCCAGACGGTGGGTGAGCCGACGTCGGCGGTGAAGATGGCATCGTCATCCGCCAACTCGCTGAGTAAGCGCGCCACGTATTGCGGGTGGATCGGCCGGTCAGGCTTTGAGGGCTCTGCCAGGTCATCCAGGCCTTGGCGGGCTTTCTCATAGTGTTTCAACGAGGTGTCGAGGAAGCTGCGGTCGGCCTTGCGGGTCAGGCGCGGCAACAGCGCGTCGATGGTCTCGCTGACGTCGGCAGCGATACCCAGGTCCAGCGTGGCCCGGCGCCCCAGCGCCTGCGGGTTGCGGTCGACCTGGATGATTTTCGCGTCGGTCGGGTAGAACTGGCGGTACGGAAAGTCGGTGCCGAGCATGATCAGCGTTTCGCAGTTGAGCATGGCGTGATAACCGGAGCTGAAACCGATCAAGCCGGTCATGCCCACATCAAACGGGTTGTCCCACTCCACATGCTCTTTGCCGCGCAAGGCATGCACCACCGGCGCGCCCAAGGCATCGGCCAGGGCCACCACTTGGTCGTGGGCGCCGGCACAGCCGCTGCCGCACAGCAGGGTGACTTTCTGGCTGCCCTCAAGGATCTCGGTGAGGCGTTGCAGGTCCTGCTCCGCCGGCAAGGTGCGCGGTGCGTGCAGGGCCGGCCACGGCTTGAGCTTGTCTTGCACTTCCAGCAGCGACACATCGCCAGGAATCACCACCACCGCCACGCCACGGTTGAGGATCGCCGAGCGCATGGCGCGGTGCAGCACCTGGGGCATTTGCTCGGGGTTGGTCACCAGCTCGATAAAGTGGCTGCACTCTTTGAACAGTTCCTGGGGATGGGTTTCCTGAAAGTAGTTCAGGCCGATTTCCGAGGAGGGAATCTGTGCGGCAATGGCCAGCACCGGGACATGGTTGCGATGGCAGTCGAACAGGCCATTGATCAAATGCAGGTTGCCCGGCCCGCAACTGCCGGCGCACACCGTCAGTTCGCCGGTGGCGGCGGCTTCGGCACCGGCGGCGAAGGCGGCGACTTCTTCGTGGCGCACGTGCATCCACTCGATGCTGTCCATGGTGCGCAGGGCGTCGGTCAGGCCATTGAGGCTGTCGCCGGTCAGGCCCCAGATGCGTTTGATGCCCGCCTGTTCAAGGGTGGTCGCCAATTGCTGGGCCAGGTTGATTTTCGCCATGAAGAACTCCAATCGTCAGTGAGGTAAAAAATTGCTGATCAATAGGGGACAGTTCGATCACGGCGAATGCTCCGCGCTTAATGTGAAGATTGCGTCATGGCGGCGCGGTATTGGCGGGTGCGGCGGGCGATAAACCACTGGTCGCGGACCAACGCCATCCACGGTGCGACCTTCGGCTTGGGCAGGTGGCCGCGGCTCAGGCGGCGCATCTGGTAACGCACCACCGCCAGCGTGGCGAGGGCGGCCAGGGGTTTGCGCTGCCAGTTGATGGGTTTGAGTTGCGGGTTTAGATCGCGCCCTTCGCGCCAGTGTTTGATCAGTTGCGGTTCCAGCGTCAGGGCGGTGGCGATGCCGGCCATGGCAATGCCGCTGTCCAGCACCTGCTGCACGATTGGCAGGCGACGAATACCGCCGGTGACCATCAGCGGCATTTTGGCGAGGGTTGCAAGCGCTTTGGCAAATTCCAGGAAGTACGCTTCACGCGCCAGGGTGCGGCCGTCCCGCGCGTCTCCTTGCATCGCCGGGGCCTCATAGCTGCCGCCGGATAACTCGAGCAGGTCGATGGGCAACGGGTTGAGCATCTCGACCACCGCGCGCGCATCGGCCTCTTCGAACCCGCCGCGCTGGAAGTCCGCCGAGTTGAGCTTTACCGCCACACAAAAGGACGGGCTGACGTTGGCGCGCACTGCGTTGATCACCTCCAGCAGCAGGCGCGCACGGTTTTCCAGCGAGCCGCCCCAGCGATCGGTACGCAGGTTGCTCAGCGGCGAGAGAAACTGGCTGAGCAAATAGCCATGCGCTGCGTGGATTTGCACCCCGGTAAACCCGGCTTTCTCGGCCAGGCGCGCGCTGGTGGCGAAGCGCTTGATCACGTCTTGAATGTCGTGCTCGGTCATGGCCCTGGGCTTGGCAAACATCTTCGAAAAACCTCCCAGCTCGAGTGCTACCGCTGAGGGCGCCAAGGCTTGCTGGCCCAGATTGGCCATGGTCTGGCGCCCCGGATGGCTGAGCTGCACCCAAAAGTGCACGCCCTTGGCGCGGGCAACATCGGCCCATTCGCGGAAGCTCTCCAGGTGCTGCTCATCTTCCAGGGCCACGCCGCCGGGGCCGGTCATGGCGTGGCGGTCGATCATCACGTTGCCGGTCAGTAATAAACCGGGCTCACCGTCCGCCCAGGTCTTGTACAACTGCTTCAATTCGCGCGAGGGCGCTTGCCGGGTGTCGGCCATATTCTCTTCCATCGCCGCCTTGGCGATGCGGTTGGTAAGGATTTGGCCGTTGGGCAGTTGCAAGGCTTCAAAGGGCGACATGGATTGACTCCTGGGCGGGGGAGGCCTCAGGCTAAGCTTAAAGTTAACTTTAATGTCAAGCAGGGCGTGGCAATGAATATTGGTGAGCTGGCAAAACAAAGCGGGCTGGCAGCGTCGCGTATCAGGTTCTACGAGGCCGAAGGGCTGATCAGCCAGGTGGGGCGCCAGGCCAATGGCTATCGACGCTATTCAGCACAAGCGTTGCAGACCCTGCAACTGATTCAGAGCGCGCAGCAGGCCGGGTTTACCTTGCAGGAACTCAAGGCGCTGATGCCAGCCCCAGGCGAGCACAAGCGCGATGAATTGATCGAGGCACTCGAGCGTAAGGTGCAGCAGATCGAAGCGATGCAGGCGCAGTTGGCCCAGAGCAAAGCTCAGTTGTTGGGCGTGATCGAGGCGGTGCGGGCCCAGCCGGCAGATGTGCCGTGTTCCATGGGGCAGAAGCACGTGCTGGCGTCGATCAAAATCAATTCATAAAAAAGCCCTGGCATGCCAGGGCTTTTTCATGCGCTAACGTTTAGCGACGACGGAACAAGGGCAGCGGTTCATCCGTTGCGGCTTGATACGTCACCGAGAAATCCTTGAGGCTTTCCAACGCTTCGTACGGGTCTTTGTCGGCGCGCAACGCGAAGGCATCGAACCCGCAGCGGTGCAGATAAAACAGCTGGTCGCGCAGCACATCGCCAATCGCGCGCAGCTCGCCTTTGAAACCGTAGCGGTCTCGCAGCAGGCGTGCGTTGGAGTAGTTGCGACCGTCGGTGAAGGCCGGGAAGTTCAGGGCGATGACCTGGAAGTGTTCCACGTCGTCGCCGATTTCTTCGGCTTCTTCATCGGCGTCCAGCCACACACCCAGGCCGCCGTCGCGGGCCTTGAGCGCATGGGCGTGCTCGCGCCACAGGGCCAACGGTACGATCAGGTCGTCGCAGTTGGAAATGCCATCGAAGCTCGCGTCCTTGGGCAGCAGGTGCCAGGTTTCGTCGAGGACTTCGTTGTTCTTAATGATTCGCTGCATAGACGCGCTCCTTGAACAGGTCGATGCCAATGCGCTGGTAGGTGTCGATGAAACGCTCATCTTCGGTGCGCTGTTCGATGTACACGTCGATCAGCTTGCCGATCACCTCGGGCATGGCTTCCTGGGCGAAGGACGGGCCGAGGATCTTGCCCAGGCTCGCATCGCGGCTGGCGCTGCCACCCAGGGACACTTGGTAGAATTCTTCGCCTTTCTTGTCCACGCCCAGGATGCCGATGTGGCCGACGTGGTGGTGACCGCAGGCGTTCATGCAACCGGAGATGTTCAGGTCCAGCTCGCCGATGTCGAACAGGTAGTCCAGGTCGTCGAAACGGCGCTGGATCGATTCGGCGATCGGGATCGATTTGGCGTTGGCCAGGGAGCAGAAGTCGCCGCCCGGGCAGCAGATGATGTCGGTCAGCAGGCCGATGTTCGGCGTGGCGAAACCGCCTTCGCGCAGCTCGCCCCACAGGGTGAACAGTTGGCTCTGTTCAACGTCGGCGAGAATGATGTTCTGCTCGTGGGAGGTGCGCAGTTGGCCGAAGCTGTAGCGCTCGGCCAGGTCGGCGACGGCGTCCAGCTGTTTGTCGGTGATGTCGCCCGGTGCAACGCCGGTGGGTTTCAGCGACAGGGTCACCGCGACATAGCCCGGCTTTTTGTGCGCCAGGGTGTTGCGGGTACGCCAGCGGGCGAAACCTGCGTGCTGCTGCTCAAGGTCGGCCAGCGCAGCTTCCTGGTTGCTCAGGGCTTTGTACTCAGGGTCGACGAAGTGCTTGGCGACGCGGTGTACTTCGGCTTCGGTCAGGGTGGTCTGGCCGCCGCGCAGGTGTTCCATTTCAGCGTCGACTTTCTGGGCAAACACCTCAGGGGTCAGCGCTTTGACCAGGATCTTGATCCGGGCCTTGTACTTGTTGTCACGACGGCCGTAGCGGTTGTAGACCCGCAAAATGGCATCGAGGTAGCTCAACAGGTCCTGCCATGGCAGGAATTCATTGATGAACGCACCGACGACCGGTGTACGACCGAGGCCGCCACCGACCAGCACACGGAAGCCCAGCTCGCCGGCTGCGTTGTGCACCGGCTCAAGGCCAATGTCATGCACTTCGATGGCGGCGCGGTCCGAGGTCGAGCCATTGATGGCGATCTTGAACTTGCGCGGCAAGTAGGCGAATTCCGGGTGAAAGGTGGTCCACTGACGGACGATTTCACACCAGGGGCGCGGGTCGATCAGCTCGTCGGCGGCTACGCCGGCGAATTGGTCGGTGGTCACATTGCGCAGGCAGTTACCGCTGGTCTGAATGGCGTGCATCTGCACGGTCGCCAGTTCAGCCAGGATGTCCGGCACGTCCTCCAGCGCCGGCCAGTTGAACTGCACGTTCTGGCGGGTACTGATGTGGGCATAGCCTTTGTCGAAGTCACGGGCAATCTTGGCCATCATGCGCGTCTGGCGCGAGGTCAGTTGGCCATAGGGCACGGCCACCCGCAGCATCGGCGCAAAGCGCTGAACATAAAGGCCATTTTGCAGGCGCAGAGGGCGGAACTCTTCCTCGCTCAGCTCACCTGCCAAGTAGCGTCGGGTCTGATCACGGAACTGCTTGACGCGGTCCTCGATGATGCGCTGATCGTATTCGTCGTATACGTACATATAGGTCCTGTTCTCGGCAAATCTGCGCGCACGGCCGCGCACTCCCAACGGAGCCGGCGCACGATACCAGTTTGCGTTTATGCGCAAAAGTGATGTTTGAGTATATGTAAATAACCAAATTGACTAATGAGAACGGTTATCGCGATACCCACATTTGTCATGCGGGCAATCATGATCTTTACTGTCGTCGAGTCTTAGTGCAATCACCTATAAAACCGACAAGAGGCGATGCGATGAGCAATTCGACCAAAGCCCGTAAACCTGACAGTACCGTTGACGCCTGGGCCATTTTGTTCCTGATAGTTCTGGTGGTCGGAACCGCCGTGTTCTGGGTTAGCCACCAATAAAAGAAGGTTGGTTGAGCCTCGATTGACTGCCAGTTTGCCACTATCATGGCGGTCAACATTCAAGGCTCAAACGACTATGTTGAAGGTTCTGATTGCGTGTGCGTGGTTACTGGGATCGGCGTACGGGGCGATTGCCCATGCGACGTCAGTGGTCTTTCTTAACCCGGGCACGTCCACGGAACCCTTCTGGGTCGGCTATTCGCAATTCATGCAGGCCGCTGCCAAGGACCTCGGCCTGGATTTGCGCGTGCGCTATTCCGAGCGCGACAGCAATAACACCCTGACGCAGGCGCGAGAGGCGTTGCAGGGCGCTGACCGCCCCGATTATCTGGTGCTGGTCAACGAACAGTATGTTGCCCCGCAGATTCTGCGCCTGGCCCAAGGCAGCGGGGTCAAGCTGCTGCTCGTCAACAACGCCCTGACCCCGGATCAGGTGCAGTTCCTGGACGTGTCCAATCAGCCTGACCTGCTCGGCAGCATCGTTGCCGATGACGAGCAGGCGGGCTACCTGATGCTCACCGAGTTGCTGCGTCAACATGGCCCCATTGCGCCCGGCCAGACCCTCGACTTGCTGGCGTTCTCCGGGGTCAAGAACACGCCTGTCTCGCTGCTGCGTGAGAAGGGCTTGCGCAGGGCGCTGGATGAACACCCCGAAGTCCGGTTGCGCCAATTGGTGTACGGCGAATGGAACCGCCAACGCGCCCTTGAACAAGCCACTCAGCTGTTCAAGCGGCACCCGCAGACGGCGCTGGTGTGGTCGGCCAATGATGAGATGGCCTTGGGCGCCATGCAGGCTCTGCAGGACAGTGGCCGCGTACCGGGCAAGGATGTGTTGTTCAGTGCGATCAACAGCTCGTCGCCCATCCTTGAGGCTCGTCTCGACGGTCGACTGAGTGTCCTGGTGGCGGGGCATTTCACCCTGGGCGGTTGGGCCATGGTGCTGCTGTATGACGATGCCCATGGGGTGGATATCGCCCGGCACGGCGGGAGCGAGCGTGAGGTCGCGCTGTTCCAGCTGATTGGGCCGGAGCAGGCGCGCCGCTTGCTGCAAATCAATGCCGGCAGCGATTACAGCGTGGATTTTCAGGCGTTATCGGCCTTGGGCAAACCTGAAAGCTATCGTTACCCGTTCAGCCTGCGCGCTGTGTTGCCTTGACCCTTCTCAGACGCCGGCCAGGTGCAGCACCAGCTTGACGATGCCGAACAGCGCCAGCGCAAACACCGCCGTGAACAGAATGCCCAGGATCACAAAGTGGCTGGGCTTGCCGTGGGTAAAGTCCCGCGCGCGGTTCTTGCCGCTCTGCACACCGAAGGCGGCGGCCATCACACTGTGCAGCATTTGCCAGAAGGTCGGTGGCTTGTTGTCGACTGGACCGTTCATACATCCCTCGTCAGGTAGATCTCCCTACAAAGCATAGACAATCTCTCGGTCAGGCCACGCCCGTTGTATGTATGCACCACCGACCAAAGGCTGAGCGGTGATGTGCTGTCACTCCCAATCACAGGAGTGACACCATGCCCGATTCATCTCGCCGTCCCGCCACTGGCAAGCCGCCAGTGGCGACCCTGAGTGTTCACGGCGACTTCCTCGAAAAGGCCGTTCCGCAATGGCTGGTCGACGCGACGCCAGCCCGCCGGTTGGCACTTAAAGAAACCGCGCCGGTCTTGCCCGACTGGTACAAAAACGCCTCGCCCGAACAGCGCAAGACCGTCAACGCGAGCGTCAAGGCCAGCGCCGTCGCTCAGGTTCAGTTGGACAAAACCATGTCGACGTTCCAGGACGTTGATGCATTCGCCAAGCCATTACTGCTCAAGGCGTTGAAAGAACAGTTCCAGGTGGAAATCGACGTCGACAAGACGTTGTTATGCCCCAGGCAGCCCGCTGCAGGTTAGTACGATTGAGATAACGGTTGACGGTATTGGGGCTGTTTTTTGGAGGATGTGGAAGCTGTCAAGTTCAGGCAGCTTCCACATGGGTGGAGTTAGTGCGATTCACTCACGGCCTGGGCAGTTCCAGCTTAAGGAACAGCTCCTTATCCAGCGGCGGTTTGATCTCGGCTTTATCCAAATTGACCACGGCTCGGTTGTCAGCGCGAGCCCGTTCGATCAGTTCTTTACGCGTAAACAGGCGCTCAGCTTTAGTCTTTAGATGGCCGAAGGCCGGTGTTAATGCTGGAGTATCGGCCGCCGGGTAATGAAAGTGCGCGTACCACAGGACGGTTTCTTCATACGGTTTCCCATGTCTTATTTGGCTTTTATCGCGTATCACGTATTCGCTGAGATAGTCGCCTGCCTTCAATAAAACTCGGCTTTTGGCCAGGTTGATATCGACAAAACCGTGTTGCCACAGGTACGCAATATTGGACGCTTTGGGGCGCTGTTGCTTGTAGCCCTCGCTGCATACTTCACGTGCCAGCTTGAGTGTGGTGGATGACTCGTCGCGGTAGGTGTTCATCATGGCGTTGGCATCTGCATGCGAGGCATGATTACGTTCGATTTCATCGGCCAGGGCGGCCATTTTGTTCGCATGCGGGGTCAACATGTCTTGCCAGTCCAGCGGGTTGAGCATTTCGCCGCGTGTCGGGTCCTGAAGCTTTCTCTGCAGGCCGCGTATCTTGCGTTCGATTTCCGCCCTTTGGGGTATCGCGCTTTCTGCCTCACGTTTAATCGCGGCCAATGAGCGAACCACCGGCGCAGGCGGTTGTGTGGCTGGCGTCGCCGCAACAACCTCGACCCATACGCCTTCATTGGCGTGTTCGAGGTAGGTGGCGACGATCTGCCCGGTGATGGGGTCGTTGATGTCGACAAATTGGCCGGGGTCCTCCGGTCGGGGGGCGCGCAAATCACCCACCAGGCTGCTGTTGTTGCGCGTCTTGATGACTTTCCTGGCGGCGGGTTTCGCTCGGGTCGGGCTGGCGGAGCTTGGCAGGAGGGCAAACCCTTCGTCCGTCAGGATCAAATCAGCCAGCTGTGCTTCAAGGCTGGTACGGGTGTCAAGGAGGTGCTCCAGGAACGCGGCTTGATACTCTTCTCGTACGAAGCCGGAGCCCATTTCAGCCAATGAATTGACGGCGTTCTCCAGTCGCTCATAGCGTTCAAGGACGCCCTTGAGTACATCAATTTGCTCGGCTGTTGAGTAGCCGCTGGTCGTACGCATTTCCGTGTGAGCCAATACGCTGGCGGTGGTTTTCGGGTCGGTGAGTTCCTGGATGAAAAGAAACTCCTCCGGCTCACGTGAATCATGGGTTCGGTCCAATACCAGCTCGGTAAGGTTGAGCAGTGCGTGTTGTTTTATGGCAATGGAGGATATCTTTTGATCGGTGGGCCTATCTTTCAATAGAAAGTTGCGCAGCGCGGGGTCTGCTTGCTTGAGGAAGGTTTCTATCTTTTCTGCGGGCTCAATCATCTGTTCGAGCACCTCATTCTGTAGCTTCTTGGTCGTGATGTACGCCTCGTAGGCGTCTGTGACGTTGTCGCGCAACTCTCTGTTGACGCGGCTACCGAGCTCCACGGTATTTTCACCGCGTTCGGTTTCCAGGGTGTCGGTAAATTTTTGCGACACCACCTCAAAGATCGACCCCCAATAGTTATAGGCAAACTGGGTTGCGACGTCGCGTGATCGTTTGTGTCTCGGGTCCGTTCTGTCGGCTTCCATCAGTTCGCCGTTCTTGACTTCGATCTTCTGCATTGTCGGGTTAATCACCTCCGCGTTTTGCCGGTAGTTGTCGAATGCGATATCCCAATGCAATTTGGCTTGCGCGGTCATGAGTTGTCTTTGGGCATGCCGCTCTGTGATTCTGGCGTGCAGTTCTGGAAGCGCAGTCGAGGTGCCGAGCCTTATCCAATCCTCTCGCAACGCTTTTTTATGTTCGACCAGTTGGGTCCTGGCCGTGTCCAGCGCTGTTTTGAACGGAAGAAACGTGATCGCCAATGGCAGCATTTCGGCATTGAGACTTTCCAGGTCTCTCTTCAGTGCGGCTATCCGATCTCGATGCTGTCGCTGCCATTTATCCAGCTTTTCCCTGGGCATACCGCCTTCCAGCCGAGCCTTTCGTTCCAGTCGCCAATGCCCTTGTCCGTCGCTGCCCAACTTGAAGCCAGGACGCTGCGGGTGTTGCGGATCAACCAGGTAGACCTCGCCGAAACCGGCTACCACGCTGACTTGAAACAGCAGCCCGCCGACGCTGGCGTGCCAGGTATTGTCAATTCTGTACAGCCCCTTGAACGGGCCGCTTGCCTCGGCGGGTGGCAAGCTTTCGGGCCACGGCACGTGAACATCGAGCAGCGCCTTGAGCAACTTCGCGCTGCTCTGGGGGCTGGCTATCGAGCGGCTGAAGTCGAGTGCGGTGTGGCCTGTCGCCGGAGGCTCACCCGGTAGCGCGACCGAGCCGTGTTGGACCGGTGCAGTGCTCTCCGGAGGCGGCAAACCCGCAGTGCGGCGCCAGGACGCCAGGTGCAGAGCGTTGTCTTGCGGGGAGAGTTCCGGTAATGGCTGTCGGGCGCTATCCGAGGGTGTGGCGGCATGCAACAGCACCATCGCGGTATTGAGCAACAGGTCAATCAGCGCCAGTTCGCGGGTGGTCGGGTCATCGCTGTCCAGGCCAACTAAATCCTGTTCCAGGCTGCTGACCAGTACCAGGAACCAGCCCGCCAACATGGCCGGGCCGCGCACCAATGGCAGCAACAAGGTGTTGAACAGCAACCCGGCACCTTCCATCAAGATAGCCCAGCGGCTTTCGCTGTTGGACACCGACTCGCGATCAGCCAGGTCGACCATCGCCCGTGCCGTGCTGCCGAACAGGTGGTTAAGCAGCTCGCCGTTGACCTGTGATTGAAGCCATTCATCGGCACCCTCATCGACTGCCAGCGTCGCGGGGGCCGGCTGTTGAGGCGGGGCGAATTCATCCCCGGCCAGGAAGCGAATGATGTGCGGCTCTTTAAACCCACCGTGATCGTAGATCGGGCGCGCCTTGTCGCTTAGCCAGGTCAGCACGCTCGTCTGCACCGCGCTGGGAGTGGCAAGCGCATCCAGCAGCGCCTGGCGTGTGGGGTATTGATACAGGCTGTCGGTATACAGCGGTCGATACAGCAGGTGCGGGCCGATGTTGGCGTCCCGAGGCTCGATAACAAACATGTTATTGACGGTGTCGGGCGTAGCTCCGGCTTTTCGGCACAGGGCCAGTGGGCGCAGGACGATCTCCTGGCCGTCGACGATTCTGTCGGCGGGGGTGTCGCCCATCAACGCCTTCACATAACGATAGCCTGTGGTGGTGACGCCATACTGCTGCCTGATCCGGTACTCCAGCGCCTGCATCGGCAGGTGGACCTTGAGTTCGCGAGTAAACAGGGTCTCCCGTTGGCGCGCGTCGCTCGTGTCGGTGAGCAACAGGTCCTTGATCTTCTGTGGATAGGCCGTGCCAATGTCGACGCGCTGGATCAACCCCTGGCTACCCAGCAAGTAGTCTGTGGTCATCCAGTCCGGCAGTGTCTCGGCACTTTTGGCGGCGAGTGTCAGCGTGCCTTTGGGCTTGCCGGCGAGGTTCTTCAGCGCCAGCTCCGTCAGCGACATGCGTACATGCTCGATAATGCCGGCGCCGCCCGGGTAGCCGGCGGCCACGGCGAAATCCAACACCAGCTCGTCGGGGTCGTAATCCTCATGGTCGGTTTGCATCTGTTTGCGCAATGCGTCGCGGCTGAAACTGTGGATGTTTGCAATGCCTTCGTTGAAAGAGCGGCCCTGATTCTGTTTCATCACTCGCGCCATGTCCTGCAGATGGCGGTGGTAGGCAAAGCGGTCATCGGCACTGGCGTGCTTGAGCCACGCGGGCAGCTGGCGGTCGACCTTTTGCAGGTGCGCAGCAGAAGGTACCGGGACCTTGGTAAACAGTAGGGCTGGGTCCGTGAGTTTATTCAGGGCCTGGTTAAGCGCTGCTTCGCTTTGGCCTTGAAATGACAAACTCGCCAGGTCTTCAAGTTGCTGATTGAGAATAAGCCCGGCCTGCTGTTCGAACACGTTGCCTTCAGGCTCATTGCGCCGCCAGGTGATGCTGTCGCACTGGAACTGGTTCTGCATCCTGGCCCCCCAGGTTTCGCCAAAGGCATCCATCGAGTCAAACGGCTCGACAGCCCCCGCCAGGCTGCACAGCAGCACCTGTTGGTCGCGCACCAGCAGCAGGTCCGGCGTGAGCAGGCGTACTGCTTTCCCGGCGCTGGAAAGAGTGGTTTCAATGAAATAGGCATACGTGGTGGGCCTGGAGCGGGGCAGACGCTCGAGGCGCCCGGGCCAGGCGGCGGTGACAGCCAGCATGTCCCGTTGTATTTCGGTCAGGCCTGAGGGGCCTGCTGCTACCGCGGTCATCTGACCATTGAGAAATTCGCCCAGCCATTGCCAGCGACTGCTGCCGTGGCTGTCGGTGGCGCTCCAGTAGTCAGCCAGGGTGTGCTGGAAATACAGGTAGAGCGATGAGGGTAACGCGTCGATGAGTTGCGCGATGACCTGCATGTCGATCAGCGGCAGCGCTGCGGGCTTCAGCACCGTAGGCACGTTTTGCGTCAGGTAGAACGGCAGTTCACGGCGTGGCTGCAGGTCAAGCAGCTGCGGGTTCAAGACATGTGCGATAGCGATGTTCATCAACAGCGGGTAGGTATAACCGCCAGCGGGGGCCGGGGTGGCCAGCTTGACCGAGAGCAGGTCCAGTTGCAGGGTCGGGTAGCGCTGCAGGATGCGCTCGCGCAGGGCGTTGAACACCACTGAAAACAAAGCTGGGCGAGTGGCGAAACGCTCATGGACAGCCTGGGCGGGTAATTGGCCCAGGGCTGTGGGTAACACGGGGTAGGTTGGGTCGGGCATGACGAAATCCTGTTTCCTGTTTCAATCCGGTGCGGGTTGGCTGCCGGGTCAGCGGACCGATGATCGGTCCGCTACAGGAAATCGGATTTCGTCGTGGCGAGTACGGTAGGGGGATACCGCAAATAGGGCCGAGAGTCTTAGTTGTCGTAACCCAGGTTCGGCGCCAGCCAGCGTTCGGTGACGCTCAAGTCCTGTTGCTTACGCGCGGTGTAGCTTTGCACCTGGTCCTTGTCGACCTTGCCCACGGCGAAGTATTGCGCCTGCGGATGGGCGAAGTACCAGCCGCTGACTGCCGCCGCCGGGAACATCGCGTAGTGCTCGGTCAGGAACACGCCGCTACGGCCCGCCTGCATTTCGCGGGCCTCGGGGTCGAGCAGTTGGAACAGTTGGGCTTTCTCGGTGTGGTCCGGGCACGCCGGGTAGCCCGGGGCAGGGCGGATGCCGCTGTATTGCTCTTTGATCAGCGCCTCGTTATCCAGCTGTTCGTCCTTGGCGTAGCCCCAGTGTTCTTTACGCACTTGCTGGTGCAGCCACTCGGCGCAGGCCTCGGCCAGGCGGTCGGCCAGGGCCTTGACCATGATCGAGTTGTAATCGTCGCCTGCGTCCTGATAGGCCTTGGCCACTTCTTCCGCGCCGATACCCGCGGTGGTGATGAAGCCACCGATGTAGTCGGTCACGCCGCTGTCTTTTGGCGCGACGAAGTCGGCCAGGGAGAAGTTTGGCTTGCCATCGGTCTTGATGATTTGCTGGCGCAGGTGATGCAACCTGGCAATCGGCTGGCCGTCGTCACCGTAGACTTCCAGGTCATCGTCCTGCACCTGGTTGGTCGGCCAGAAGCCGAACACTGCGCGGGCGCTGATGAGTTTTTCGTCGATCAGCTTTTTCAGCATTTCCCGGGCATCGGCGTAGAGCGCGGTAGCCGCTTCACCCACCACCTCGTCTTCGAGGATGCGCGGGAACTTGCCGGCCAGGTCCCAGGAGATAAAGAACGGCGTCCAGTCGATGTACTCGGCCAGCACCTTGAGGTCGATATTGTCCAGCACCTTGGCGCCAGTAAACGTCGGTTTCACCGGGGTATAGGTGCTCCAGTCGAACTGCGGCTTCTTGGCGATCGCGGCCGGGTAGCTCAGACGCTCGGTGCGGGCGCTGCGGTTCGAGGTGCGCTCGCGCACGTCGATGTATTCCAGGCGGGTTTTCTCGACGAAGGCTGGCTTCAATTCCTTGGACAGCAACTGCGTGGCCACGCCCACCGCACGGGAGGCGTCGGTTACATAGATCACCGCGTCGTTGCTGTACTTGGGCTCGATCTTCACCGCAGTGTGCGCCTTGGACGTGGTCGCGCCACCGATCATCAGCGGCAGGTGGAAGTCCTGGCGCTGCATCTCGCGGGCCACATGCACCATCTCATCTAGGGACGGCGTGATCAGGCCGGACAGGCCAATGATGTCGCACTTCTGTTCCTTGGCCACCTGCAGGATCTTCTCGGCCGGGACCATCACGCCCAGGTCGACAATGTCATAGCCGTTGCAACCCAGCACCACGCCAACAATGTTCTTGCCGATGTCATGCACGTCACCTTTTACGGTGGCCATCAGGATCTTGCCCTTGGCTTCCGGCTTGTCGCCTTTCTCCAGTTCGATGAACGGGATCAAGTGGGCCACGGCCTGCTTCATCACCCGGGCGGATTTAACCACCTGGGGCAGGAACATTTTGCCGGCGCCAAACAGGTCGCCGACGATGTTCATGCCGGACATCAACGGGCCTTCGATCACCTCGATCGGGCGCGCGAACGATTGGCGGGATTCCTCGGTGTCTTCGACGATATGCGTGGTGATGCCCTTGACCAGCGCGTGCTCCAGGCGCTGGTTCACCGGCCAGCCACGCCATTCCTCGGTCTCGGCTTCTTTTATGCTGCCGTCACCTTTGTATTTGTCGGCGATGGCGAGGAGGGCGTCGGTGCCTTCCGGTGTGCGGTTGAGCACCACGTCTTCGACCGCATCGCGCAGCTCGGCCGGGATCTGGTCGTAGATCTCCAACTGGCCGGCGTTGACGATACCCATGGTCAGGCCATTGCGGATCGCATACAGCAGGAACACCGAGTGGATCGCCTCACGCACCGGGTTGTTACCGCGGAACGAGAACGACACGTTGGACACGCCACCCGAGGTCAGCGCATACGGCAGCTCATCGCGGATATAGGCGCAGGCGTTAATGAAGTCGACGGCGTAGTTGTTGTGCTCTTCGATACCGGTGGCGACCGCGAAGATGTTCGGGTCGAAGATGATGTCTTCCGGCGGGAAGCCGACGTCATTGACCAAAATGTCGTAGGAGCGTTTGCAGATTTCTTTCTTGCGCGCTTCGGTGTCGGCCTGGCCGGCTTCGTCAAAGGCCATCACCACCACGGCGGCGCCGTAGCGTTTGCACAGCTTGGCGTGGTGAATGAACTGCTCCACGCCTTCCTTCATGCTGATGGAGTTGACGATGCCCTTGCCCTGGATGCACTTGAGGCCGGCCTCGATCACTTCCCACTTGGAGGAGTCGATCATGATCGGTACACGGGAGATGTCCGGCTCGCCGGCAATCAGATTGAGGAAGGTCACCATGGCCTTCTTCGAATCGAGCATCCCTTCGTCCATGTTGATGTCGATCACCTGGGCGCCGGCTTCCACCTGCTGCAGGGCGACTTCCAGGGCTTCGGTGTAGTTGTCTTCACGGATCAGGCGGGCAAAACGTGCGGAACCGGTAATGTTGGTGCGCTCGCCGACGTTGACGAACAACGAGCTGCGATCAATGGTGAACGGCTCCAGGCCCGACAGGCGGCAAGCCTTTGGAATGTCCGGGATCGGGCGCGGCGCATAACCGGCCACGGCCTTGGCGATGGCTTCGATGTGGCCCGGCGTGGTGCCGCAGCAGCCGCCTACAATGTTGAGGAAGCCGCTCTGGGCGAATTCTTCGATGACCTTGGCGGTTTCCGACGGCAGCTCGTCGTACTCGCCGAACTCATTGGGCAGGCCGGCGTTTGGGTGCGCCGACACGTGGGTGCTGGCCTTGTTCGACAGTTCTTCCAGGTACGGGCGCAGCTCACTCGCCCCAAGGGCGCAGTTCAGACCTACGGAAATCGGCTTGGCGTGGCTGACGGAGTTCCAGAACGCTTCGGTGGTCTGGCCCGAGAGGGTACGGCCGGAGGCGTCGGTGATGGTGCCGGAAATCATGATCGGCAACTCGATACCCAGTTCTTCGAACACGCCTTGCACGGCGAAGATCGCGGCTTTGGCGTTGAGTGTGTCGAAGATGGTTTCGATCAGGATCAGATCGGCGCCGCCCTCGATCAGACCTTTGGTCGCCTCGGTGTAGTTTTCCACCAGCTCATCAAAGGTCACGTTACGGTAGCCGGGGTTGTTCACATCAGGCGACAGCGAGCACGTACGGCTGGTAGGGCCGAGCACGCCAGCGACGAAACGCGGCTTGGCCGGGTTTTCCAGGGTCTTCGCGTCGGCGACCTTGCGCGCCAGGCGTGCGCCTTCTACGTTTAATTCGTAGGCCAGGGCTTCCATGCCGTAATCGGCCATGGAAATGCGCGTGGCGTTGAAGGTGTTGGTTTCCAGAATGTCGGCGCCGGCATCCAGGTAGGCTTTTTCGATGCCGCCGATCACGTCCGGACGGGTGATGACCAGCAGGTCGTTGTTGCCCTTGACGTCGCTCGGCCAGTCGGCGAAGCGCTTGCCACGATAATCCTGTTCCTCAAGCTTGTAGCTCTGGATCATCGTGCCCATACCGCCATCGAGTATCAGGATACGTTCCTTGAGGGCTTGATGAAGGGCTTGCAGACGAGCGCTACGATCGGACATGGGACTACTCTGGTCAGGCATTTCGGAGGGGACGAATCATAGCAAACCTGTGCCGATTTAGAGCATGTCCAGGTTTTGCATGAATATCGTTCATGTTGGTGCAGGATGCAGGTCGGTAGAATTCCCGGGATTTATCATTTTGGCTTCATATCGGGACAAGGCTCATGCCGTATCGCATCATCGTCAGCCTTGCACTTTTGCTGATTGGCACCACTACGCAGGCCCAAGATCCCGCCCCGGCGATTTCCTACACCCGTGACATTCAACCGATTTTTACCGAGAAGTGCGTGGCGTGCCATGCCTGCTATGACTCGGCCTGCCAGTTGAACCTGGGCAGCGGCGAAGGCGCGGCCCGGGGCGCGACCAAAGTGCCGGTCTACGACGGTGAGCGCAGCCAGGCAACCAAGCCGGTCCGGCTGTTCTATGACGCCTTCGGTAAAGCCGCCTGGCAGCGCGAAGGCTTCAGCTCGGTACTTGATGCCCAGGGCAGCCAGGCCGCGCTGATGGCGCGCATGTTGGAGTTGGGCCACCGTCGTGCGCCCTTGCAGCCCAATGGCAAATTGCCTGAAGACATCGTGCTGGGCCTGAACCGCGAAAACATGTGCCCGTCGCCAGGTGAATTCGACGCCTACGCCGGCGCACACCCCAATGAGGGCATGCCGCTGGCCGTCACCGGCTTGAGTGACCAGCAATACCAGACCCTGCAACGCTGGCTGGCCTCCGGTGCGCCGATCGATGAGCAAGGCGTGGCGCCGAGTGCCCAGGAAGCCGCCCAGGTGCTGCAATGGGAAAACCTGCTCAACGCCCCCGGCGCTCGCCAAAGCCTGGTGGCGCGCTGGCTGTACGAACACCTGTTTATTGCGCATCTTTATTTCGAGGGCGGCGAACCCGGGCATTTCTTTCAGTGGGTACGCTCACGTACCCCCAGCGGCCAGCCGATTGACCTGATCAACACCCGCCGCCCCAACGACGACCCCGGCACTCGGGTGTACTACCGCCTGTGGCCGGTACAAGGGGTGATCGTGCATAAAACCCACATCACCTATCCTCTCAGTGCGCAGAAAATGGCACGGGTCAAATCCCTGTTCTACAGCGGTGATTGGCAGGTCACCGCGTCGCCGGGCTACGGCCCCGGGCGCCGTGCCAACCCATTCGAGACCTTCGAGGCGATCCCGGCACAGGCGCGTTACCAGTTCATGCTGGACAACGCCGAGTATTTTGTACGCACTTTTATTCGTGGCCCGGTGTGCCGCGGGCAGATTGCGACGGACGTGATCCGCGACAACTTCTGGGCGCTGTTTCAGGCGCCGGATCACGATCTGTACATCACAGATGCCCGCTATCGCGGCCAGGCGACGCCGTTGCTGGCGATGCCGGGGCAGAATGATGACGTGGGCAGTGTGCTCAGCCTGTGGCTCAAGTACCGCGACAAGCGCAACCAGTACGAAGCCCTGCGCCGGGACAGTTATGCCGACCTGCCGGCACCAAGCTGGTCAACCCTGTGGGCCGGCAATGACAATGCGCTGTTGAGCATCTTCCGCCACTTTGACAGTGCCTCGGTCAATAAAGGCCTGATCGGTGAAGTCCCGCAGACGATGTGGTTGTTCGATTACCCGTTGCTGGAGCGCACCTACTACCAACTGGTGGTCAACTTTGACGTGTTCGGCAATGTCTCGCACCAGGCCCAGACCCGGCTCTACTTCGACCTGATCCGCAATGGTGCCGAGCAGAACTTCCTGCGCCTGATGCCGGCCGATACACGCGACGACTTTATGGACGATTGGTACCAGAACAGCGGGAAACTCAAGCTCTGGCTGGACTACGAGGCGATTGACGATGACACGCCGAGTGGGTTGCATCTGGATAAGAAGGACCCGAAGCGCGATTTTGCCAATCAGTTATTGACGCGTTATGGCGATTTGAACGCCAGTCCGGACCCGCTCAACCGTTGTGCCGGTGCCTATTGCTCGCGCGATGGGATTGATCCGGCGTTGCGGGATGCGGAGCAGGCCCTCAGTCGCCTCACGTCGAGGCCGGCGGCGGGGCTCAAGGTGATTGAGCAACTGCCTGAGGCCACTATGTTGCGGATCGAGACCGCCAGCGGCAAGCGGGTGGTTTACAGCATGTTGCGTAACCGGGCGCACAGTAATGTGGCGTTTTTGCTGGGTGAGGCTTATCGCTATCAGCCGGGGCTGGATACTGTGACCATTTATCCAGGGGTGCTGAGCAGTTATCCGAACTTCATTTTCAACATTCCGGCGCAGGAGGTGCCGGGGTTTGTTTTGGCGATGGAGAGTGCCAGGGATGCTCAGCAGTTTGAGAAGATTGTTGATCGGTGGGGTGTGCGGCGCAGTCATCCGCTGTTTTGGCAGTATTTCCACGACTTGTCGCGGTATGTTCTGGAGACTACGCCGGTTGAGGCGGGGGTGTTGGATATGAATCGGTATGAGAATTTGTGATTTGTGATTTGTGATTTGTGATTTGTGATTTGTGATTTGTGATTTGTGTGGGGGTACATATCCGTTGCTGCGGTAACGGCTGCTTAGGGTTCCGCCCTTACGGCGGGTCACTTTTTTACAAAGCGCCTAAAAAAGTAACCAAAAAACGCTTTGCCCCACCACTCGGTGCCTCGCCTGGGC
>NZ_JBKEZW010000002.1:0-780880 GCF_053345295.1 Pseudomonas sp. M5A4_2d
CAGAAGTTTTCGAAGAATTCCTCAACAACTTCAACCACTTGCGCTTCCGATCTCTCGTTAGCGGAAGGCGAATTCTACAGCGTTACACGCTGCTGTCAACACCTCTTTTTCTCCGCTTTCGACCGAGAGGATCGAAACGTTAATAGAGCCAAACAACACTGCCCTACCAACTCCTTCTGGGCTTCGATCAACTGAAGCAACTCGCTGTCGAACTCTGTATAACTTCTTGTTTACCAAGGAGTTTTCCGTTTCGACTGCGCCGGAAGTGGGGCGAATTATAGACAGATATAAATCGCCGTCAACACCTAATTCCAGCTTTATTCGGATTTGAGCGTAATACGCGCAAATGCCTTCTTGCCGGCCTGGCAAACGTGGGTAGCGCCCAGCTCGTATATAAAGGTGCGATCCACAACCTCACCATCTATACGCACACCACCGGAACCCAAAAGGTCACGAGCAACCGCGGAGTTCTTCACCAGACCCGCCTTATTAAGGACGGCAGCAATCGGCATCGCCTCAGCAGCAGTCAATTCGATCTCCGGCAGATCATCCGGCAGCTCGCCATCCTTCATACGGTTACCCGCTGCACGGTGAGCATTGGCCGCAGCCTCCTCACCATGGAAGCGTGCCACAATCTCTTCCGCCAATTTGATCTTCACATCACGCGGATTGGCGCCCGCCTCGACTTCAGCGCGCAGTGCATTAATCTCGTCCATCGAGCGGAAGCTCAACAGCTCGAAGTAACGCCACATCAATGCATCTGGAATCGAAACCAGCTTGCCGTACATAACACCCGGCGCTTCCTGGATACCCACATAGTTACCCAAGGACTTGGACATCTTCTTGACGCCGTCCAACCCCTCCAGCAACGGCATGGTCAGAATGCACTGGGCCTCTTGACCGTATGCGCGCTGCAGCTCACGCCCCATCAGCAGGTTGAACTTCTGGTCGGTGCCGCCCAGCTCAACGTCTGCGCGCAATGCCACCGAGTCATACCCTTGTACCAGCGGGTAGAGGAACTCATGGATAGCGATAGGCTGATTGGTGGAGTAGCGCTTGTCGAAGTCATCACGCTCAAGCATGCGCGCTACGGTGTACTGGGATGTCAGGCGAATGAAATCCGCCGGCCCCATCTGATCCATCCAGGTGGAGTTGAATGCCACCTCGGTCTTGGCCGGATCGAGAATCTTGAACACTTGGGTCTTATAGGTCTCGGCATTATCGAGAACCTGCTCACGAGTCAACGGCGGACGCGTCGCGCTCTTGCCGCTCGGATCACCAATCATCCCGGTGAAGTCACCTATAAGGAAGATCACCTGGTGCCCCAGTTCCTGGAACTGGCGCAGCTTATTAATAAGCACGGTGTGACCCAGGTGTAGATCCGGCGCTGTCGGATCAAAGCCAGCCTTGATACGCAGGGGTTGGCCACGCTTGAGCTTTTCGATCAGCTCGGCCTCGACCAACAGTTCTTCCGCACCACGTTTTATCAGCGCTAGCTGCTCTTCAACCGACTTCATAACAGACCCGCAAGGCTCAGATTCAAAAGGGAACCAACCATACAAGATCAGGGACTAATTACAAGTTTTGCCCTGCGCACGGACACCGTTCAGCAAGCCCAGCGTTCGCGAGCTTGCGCCACAGATGATTTGGTTATATTTTATACAGTTATTTCATCTTCATCATGTCATTCATCTTTTCCATTTCATCTTCAAAGTCAAAATTACTTATGACCACAGAACCGTCTAAAGCGCCGCCGCTTTACCCGAAGACCCACCTGCTCGCCGCAAGTGGTATCGCCGCCCTTCTCAGCCTGGCACTCCTGGTATTCCCTTCCAGTGACGTAGAAGCCAAACGAACATCCCTGAGCCTTGACCTGGAAAGTCCAGTTGAACAACTGACACAAGATCAAGACGCTTCCGACGCGCAACAAGCCACAAACGCACCAGCCGAATCACCATTTGCACAGATAGAAAGCACTCCCGAAGACACTCAACACGCCGCTCAAGAGCAGCCTGCAGCGGTTGTCCCAAAGAATCCCCTGCACCGCGAAGTAATCGTCGCCAAAGGCGATACGCTTTCAACGCTGTTCGAAAAGGTCGGCCTGCCCACTGCTACTGTTAATGAGGTGCTGGCCAGCGATAAACAAGCCAAGCAATTCACCCAGCTCAAACACGGCCAGAAGCTTGAGTTCGAATTGGCACCCAATGGCCAGTTGAAGAACCTGCACAGTAATGTCAGCGACCTCGAGAGCATTACCCTCACCAAGGGCGCCAAAGGCTTTGCCTTCAACCGCATCACCACCAAACCGGTTATGCGCTCCGCCTACGTACACGGTGTGATCAACAGCTCATTGTCACAATCGGCCGCCCGCGCCGGCTTGTCACACAGCATGACCATGGACATGGCCAGCGTGTTTGGCTACGACATCGATTTCGCCCAGGACATTCGCCAGGGTGACGAATTCGACGTGATATACGAACAAAAAGTCGCCAACGGCAAGGTGGTCGGCACCGGCGCCATTCTTTCCGCGCGCTTCACCAACCGTGGCAAGACCTACACCGCTGTGCGCTACACCAACAAACAAGGCAATAGCAGCTACTACACGGCTGACGGCAATAGCATGCGCAAAGCCTTCATCCGCACGCCAGTGGACTTTGCTCGCATCAGCTCGCGCTTCTCCATGGGTCGCAAGCATCCAATCCTGAACAAAATCCGCGCCCACAAAGGCGTCGACTATGCCGCTCCACGCGGCACGCCAATCAAAGCGGCCGGTGATGGCAAGGTCCTGCTGGCCGGACGTCGCGGTGGCTACGGCAATACCGTAATCATCCAGCACGGCAACACCTACCGCACGCTGTACGGCCATATGCAAGGGTTCGCCAAAGGCGTCTCCACGGGCAGTAACGTGAAGCAAGGCCAGGTGATCGGCTACATCGGCACCACAGGCCTGTCCACCGGCCCGCATTTGCACTATGAGTTCCAGGTGAATGGCGTCCACGTCGATCCATTGGGTCAGAAGCTGCCGATGGCCGACCCCATCGCCAAAGCAGAGCGCGCGCGCTTCCTGCAACAAAGCCAGCCGTTGATGGCACGCATGGACCAGGAGCGCTCCACCCTGCTGGCCTCGGCGAAGCGTTAAGGTATGCCGCGCTATATAGGTGTGATGTCGGGGACCAGCCTTGATGGCCTGGATATCGCCCTGATCGAACAAAACCCGGCGATCAACTTGATCGCCACGCACTACATCCCTATGCCAGACACCCTGCGCGCAGAGCTGCTAAGCCTGTGCGCCAGCGGCCCGGACGAAATCGCTCGTTCGGCCATTGCCCAGCAACACTGGGTGACACTTGCAGCCCAAGGCATTCACGCCTTACTGGGCCAGCAGCACCTCACGCCTCATGACATTCGCGCAATTGGCAGCCACGGCCAGACCATTCGCCACGAACCTGCACGGGGCTTTACCGTACAGATCGGCAACCCGGCCCTGCTGACCGAGCTGACTGGCATTACTGTCGTCAGTGATTTTCGCAGTCGCGATGTCGCCGCCGGGGGCCAGGGCGCACCATTAGTGCCTGCCTTTCATGAAGCATTGTTCGGGGAACATACCTGCAACCGCGCGGTGTTGAATATCGGCGGGTTCAGCAACCTTAGCCTGATCGAGACCGGCAAACCTGTAGCCGGCTTCGACTGCGGCCCAGGCAACGTCCTGCTCGACGCCTGGATTCACCATCAACGTGGCGAACAATTTGATCGCGACGGCCAATGGGCCGCCAGTGGCAAAGTCGAGATTCAGTTGCTTAACGCGCTACTCAGCGATCCATTCTTCCTGACCCGGGGCCCCAAAAGTACCGGGCGTGAAGTCTTCAACCTGGGATGGCTGCAACATCACCTTGGCAGATTGCCAGCCTTCCAACCCCGGGATGTACAAGCAACCCTGCTTGAACTGACCGCGTTGACCATCGTCGAGTCCCTGCAAGCGGCACAAGCCGACACCAAAACGTTACTGGTGTGTGGCGGCGGCGCGCATAACGCAGCACTCATGAGCCGTTTGGCGGCGCTGTTGCCGTCCACCCAGGTCAGCAGCACCGCGACTTACGGCGTGGACCCCGACTGGGTTGAAGCCATGGCCTTCGCCTGGCTGGCCCATTGCTGCCTGGAAGGCATCGCCGCCAACCGCCCCAGCGTCACCGGCGCACACGGGCTGCGGGTACTGGGCGCGATCTACCCCGCCTGACTACCCCTTCAGAATCTGCAGACAGCAAAACGCCGCTTGGCCTATTAAGCCAAGCGGCGTTTTTGTTTCCGTTGCCGATCAGATCGAGAACGAAGACCCGCAACCACAGGTCGTGGTGGCGTTAGGGTTTTTGATCACGAAACGCGAACCTTCAAGACCTTCCTGGTAATCCACCTCGGCACCTGCCAGGTATTGGAAGCTCATCGGGTCCACGACCAGGCTGACGCCCTCGCGCTCAACGATGGTGTCGTCATCGGCTACATCTTCATCGAAGGTAAAACCGTACTGAAACCCTGAACAACCGCCGCCCGTAACGAATACGCGCAGCTTCAAGCGATCATTACCCTCTTCATCGACCAGGCTCTTCACCTTGTGCGCAGCACCGTGGGTGAATTGCAAAGCCGTGGGGGTGAAGGATTCAACGCTCATGCTGATAATCTCCCGGCGTACCGCCGCCATATGCGTAATGACGGGCATTATCCGCTTCTCCTAGAAAAGCGGTCAACTATTGTTACGGTATATCAATCTGCGCTGCTGCCATTAAAAACACAAAAGGCCCGATCATCGGGCCTTTGGCAATCAACCGCGAAGCCTTAAGGCAACATGCCTGCGTGGGACAGGCCCAGCTTCTCATCCAGGCCAAACAGGATGTTCATGTTCTGTACCGCCTGGCCCGACGCGCCCTTGACCAGGTTATCGATCACCGACAACACCACCACCAGGTCGCCATCCTGCGGCCGATGAACCGCAATACGGCACACGTTTGCACCACGCACGCTGCGGGTTTCCGGGTGACTGCCGGCAGGCATCACATCGACGAACGGTTCATTCGCATAGCGCTTTTCAAACAGCGCCTGCAGGTCTACCGAGCGATCGACAACGGTTGCGTACAGCGTGGAGTGAATGCCACGGATCATCGGCGTCAGGTGCGGAACGAAGGTCAGGCCCACATCCTTACCGGCAGCACGACGCAGCCCCTGGCGGATTTCCGGCAAGTGACGATGCCCTTTTACTGCATAGGCCTTCATGCTTTCCGACGTCTCGGAGTACAGAGAACCCACTGCAGCACCACGACCGGCGCCGCTGACACCCGACTTGCAGTCCGCGATCAGGCGCGAAGTATCCGCCAACCCCGCTTCCAGCAATGGCAGGAACCCCAGCTGCGTCGCGGTTGGATAGCAACCTGGCACCGCAATCAGGCGCGCTTGCTTGATTTGCTCGCGATTGACTTCCGGCAGGCCATACACCGCCTCCTCCAACAACTCAGGGGCGCCGTGCGGCTGGCCGTACCACTTGGCCCACTCATCGGCGTCCTGCAGACGGAAGTCAGCCGACAGGTCGATGACTTTGGTACCGGCAGCAAGCAGTTCGCCAGCCAGTGCATGGGCCACTCCGTGCGGGGTAGCAAAGAACACCACATCACACGCGCCAAGGGTCTTGATGTCCGGAACGCTGAACGCCAGGCCGTCATAGTGGCCTCGCAGGTTCGGATACATATCGGCAACGGCCAGCCCGGCCTCGGATCGGGAAGTGATGACCACCACCTCAGCTTGCGGATGCTGAGCCAACAGACGCAGCAATTCGACACCGGTGTAACCCGTGCCGCCGACGATACCGACCTTGACCATAAACCTGCCCTCAACGAACCCACTGGAAAGCCGTCGATAATAGGGGCCGTATCGTCCTGCGACAACCGCCAACGTGACGTAAGGGCGCATGAGCCACTACTATCTTCAGTTACCGTGAACCTGGGAATAACTAGAAATGCTCTATCTATGGGTCAAAGCCTTCCACATCGTCAGCATCGTCTGCTGGTTTGCCGCGCTGTTCTACCTGCCACGCCTGTTCGTCTACCACGCCCAAAGTGAAGACACCGTCAGCAAAGAACGCTTCAGCGTCATGGAGCGCAAGCTCTACCGCGGCATCATGGGCCCGGCGATGATTGCCAGCCTGGTGTTCGGCGGCTGGCTGATCTACCTCAACCCCGCCATCTTTCAATCCGGCGCGTGGATCCACGCCAAGCTGACGCTCGTGGTGCTGCTAATCGGCTACCACCATATGTGCGGCGCCCAGGTAAAACGCTTCGCCCGTGGCGAAAACACCCGCAGCCATGTCTTTTATCGCTGGTTCAATGAAGTGCCCGTTCTGATATTGCTGGCTATCGTAATTTTGGTCGTGGTCAAACCGTTCTAATTTCAATTACTCGGGGTACCTCCAATGTCATTGCCTGCTTTGCTCGAACAACGTCTGCGCCTGCCCGTGGTGGCGGCGCCGATGTTTCTGATTTCCAACCCGCAACTGGTCCTGGCGTGCTGTCGCAATGGGGTGGTCGGGAGTTTCCCGGCGCTCAACCAGCGCGAGAGCAGCGGCTTCAAGGCCTGGCTGGAAGAAATCGAAGCGGGCCTGGCGCAACTGGACAACCCTGCGCCATATGCCGTGAACCTGATCGTGCACAACAGCAACCCACGCCTGGAAGCCGACTTGGCGATTTGCGTCGAGCACAAAGTGCCGATCGTCATCACCAGCCTGGGCGCAGTAAAGGAATTGGTCGATGCCGTGCACAGCTACGGCGGCCTGGTGTTTCACGACGTGACCACTCGGCGCCATGCCGAGAAAGCCGCAGAAGCCGGTGTTGATGGCCTGATTGCCGTGGCCGCAGGCGCCGGTGGCCATGCCGGCACGTGGAGCCCATTTTCTCTGATTGCCGAGATTCGCCAATTCTTCGATAAAACCCTGCTGCTGGCCGGCTGCCTCAACCATGGGCACGAGATCCTCGCCGCCCAAGTGCTGGGCGCAGACCTCGCCTATTTCGGCACGCGCTTTATCGGCACCACTGAAAGCCACGCCCCGGATGCCTATAAAGAGATGCTGCTCACATCGCGCGCCGCCGACATCGTGCACACTCCCGCAGTCTCCGGCGTACCGGCGAGCTTCATGCGCCAAAGCCTGGAAAACGCCGGTTTCGACCTCGCTGCCTTACAAGGCAAAGGTGAAGTAAACTTCGGCTCCAAGCTCAAGCCGTTGAGCGACGAAGCCAAAGCCTGGAAGACCGTATGGTCCGCCGGCCAGGGCGTCGGTGAGATTAATGATTTGCCCAGCGTCGATGAACTGATTGCCCGCCTGGATGCCGAATACCGCAAGGCACGCGAGCACGCGGCACAACTTCGCTGGCCACGCTGATAACCGCCAGGCCTGCTGACCGAAGTCGGCCTGTACTCCTTCCCTGATTCAAGTGACAAGGATGCCCGCATGAGCGACAACCGTTTCAAGATTGTGTTTGACGGAGCCCTGCTCCCGGGTGTCGAAAGCACCACTGCCAAGCTGAACCTCGCCGAACTGTTCAAAAGCGATGTGGCAGCCATCGAAAAGCTTTTTACCGGCCGCCCGGTCGCGCTCAAGCGTGACCTGTCCCGCTCCGATGCCGAAACCTACCTCACGGCGCTGAAAAACGCCGGGGTCGATGCACGTATCGAACCTGAGCAACCCGTGGCCTTCAGCCTGGCCGAAGCTCACGAAACGGATACCCGCGCGTCTGACTTCTCGCGTTCCGCTGCTTCGCCCTATGCTCCGCCGCGTGCGGCAGTGGGTGACCACACCGAGGAGTACTCGACACTCAAGGTCTTCACCATCAACGGGCGTATCGGCCGCCTCCGGTATCTCGCCTGGACGCTGGTGTTGACCCTGGCAATGCTGGTCGCTGGCGGCATCATCAGCACCGCGAGCTTTGCCGTGGCGACCGCCTCACCGACCGCCGGCATCATTCTCGGCTCGCTGCTGGGCTTCGCGCTGGTTGTTGCGATTGTCTGGGTCAGTGTGCAAATCGGTGTGCAACGCCTGCACGACCTGGGTTGGTCGGGCTGGCTGTGGTTCCTGCACCTGGTGCCTTTGGTGAACAGCGTCTTCCCGATCCTGTTGCTGGTATTGCCGGGTAATGCAGGCGCCAACCAATACGGCGCGCCGCCTCCGCGCAACTCCACCGCGGTAAAAGTGTTGGCTGCCCTGTGGCTGGCATTCATTCCGGTGATGTTCGCCATTGTGGTGGCGCTGGGTATGAACGGCTACTTGAACCAACTCGAAGCCAATATGGACAGCAGCTACGAAAGCAGCTCCATCACCTCCGATGACGCCACCGATCAAAGCGTCACCGTTGATGAAGAAGAAGGCGCGCAAAGTGCTGACGACACGGCCGAACCTGTAGACTCTCCAGAACAGTGAAGAAACGCCCGCCGCCTGTGATGCCTCTGTCACAGGCCCGGCGGCGTTGCGATGGAGAAAGGCATGACCCGTTACGCTCTGATCACCGGTGCCTCCAGCGGCATCGGCCTGGCTTTGGCCGAAGCACTGGCCCGTCGCGGCCGCAGCTTGATTCTGGTGGCCCGCCAGCGTGATCAGTTGGAAAGCATTGCAATTGAATTGACTCAACGCTTCGGCGTCGAGGTGCTGTTTCGTGCCTGCGACCTGGGCGAGCCGCTGCGCTTGTCCGGGTTTCTGCTGGAACTTGAAGAAGGTGAGCGCCAGATAGACCTGCTGGTCAATTGCGCCGGCATGGGCACCAGCGGGCCATTCCTGGCCCAGGACTGGATGACTGAACAAGACCTGATCGAAGTCAACATCCTGGCCCTGACCCGCATGTGCCATGCCCTTGGTAACGCCATGGCCCTCAATGGTGGGGGCCAGATTCTCAACGTTGCCTCGGTCGCAGCCTTTCAGCCTGGCCCGTGGATGAGCAGCTATTACGCCAGCAAGGCGTATGTGTTGCACTTCTCCGAAGGCTTGCGCGAAGAGTTGAAGACCTGCGGCATCAAAGTCTCGGTACTGTGCCCCGGCCCTACGCGCACCGCATTCTTCGGCACCGCTCAAATGGACACCGCCAAGCTGGACCGCAGCAAGCAACTGATGAGCCCCGAAGAAGTTGCGCTCTACACCGTGCGTGCGCTGGAAAGAAACAAAGCCATCATCATTCCCGGGCGACGCAACCGTTGGCTGGCCTTCAGCCCGCGTTTCAGCCCTCGCTGGCTGACACGCAAGATCGCCGGTGCGATCAACAAGGCCTATTGCCCACGCTGACTGGCTGGGTACACTCCCCTGCACTTTCACAATGGAGAAACAGCTGTGGATACTCTGTTCACCAAGATCATCAACAGGGAAATACCCGCGAAGATCATCTATGAAGATGACCAGGTCCTCGCCTTCCACGATATTGCCCCAATGGCGCCCGTGCATTTTCTGGTGATTCCGAAAAAGCCTATTCGTACCCTCAACGACCTGACCGAAGAAGACAAAGCCCTCGCTGGCCACATTTTGTTCACCGCTCAGCGATTGGCGGTGGAGCAAGGCTGCGAGAAGGGCTTTCGCGTGGTCATGAACTGCAATGAGGATGGCGGGCAGACCGTTTATCACATTCATATGCACGTGCTGGGTCAGCGCCAGATGAACTGGCCACCGGGCTGATCAACCCTGCAACCACGGTCGCAGCCCCGGGCTGCGACCCAATGCCCTTGACTCAGCGCAAACGCTTCACCCTCTCTTGCGGTAAACTGACCGCCGAGATTCTTCCCGGAGGTCAGCATGACTACCCAACGTCACTACTCGCCGATTGACCGTCTGTTGCTGCAAGCCGACACGGCCATGCGCACGCTGTTGCCGTTCAGCGGCCAACCGTACCGCCCATCGCCTGCCATCGTGCAGCCCGACGCGCAGATGAGCGAGACCGACACCCGCCACGTTGCCGGCCTGATGCGCATCAACCATACCGGTGAAGTCTGTGCCCAGGCGTTGTACCAAGGCCAGGCGCTGACCGCCAAGCTGCCGCAAGTACGTGCAGCGATGGAACATGCGGCCGAAGAAGAGATCGACCACCTGGCCTGGTGCGAGCAACGCATTCGCCAGCTCGGTAGCCATCCCAGCGTGCTCAACCCACTGTTTTACGGTTTGTCGTTTGGTATCGGCGCCGCTGCCGGCTTGATCAGCGACAAGGTCAGCCTGGGTTTTGTCGCCGCCACGGAACATCAGGTCTGCAAACACCTGGATGAACACCTGGAGCAACTGCCGGCTGAGGACGAAAAGTCTCGCGCCATTCTTGAGCAGATGCGTATTGATGAAGAACATCACGCAGATAGCGCACTGGATGCGGGCGGCTTCCGCTTCCCGGCGCCGGTGAGGTTTGGTATGAGCCTGCTGGCCAAAGTGATGACCAAAAGCACTTATCGCATCTAAGTGCGTCAAAACTGAGCCACAAAAAAGGGCGCTATCGAAGCGCCTTTTTCTTTTGCGGTGTGTCTCAACCTAACTCAATGATCTCGTAATCATGAGTGATAGCCACACCGGCCGCGCCGAGCATGATCGACGCCGAGCAATACTTCTCAGCTGACAGCTCAATGGCACGCTTGACCTGGGCTTCCTTCAGCGCCCGCCCCTTCACCACGAAATGCATGTGGATCTTGGTGAACACCTTGGGATCTTCGGTGGCGCGCTCGGCTTCCAGGAAGGCTTCGCAGCTTTCCACGGCCTGACGGGATTTCTTCAGGATGCTGACCACGTCGAAGTTGCTGCAACCGCCTACCCCCAGCAGGAGCATTTCCATCGGGCGTACGCCCAGGTTACGGCCACCGGCGTCCGGCGGGCCATCCATGACCACTACATGGCCACTGCCCGACTCACCGAGGAACATGGCCTCGCCCGCCCATTGGATGCGTGCCTTCATCGCCCAGACTCCACTGCTAAAAAAGGGTCGCCAGCTTAGCACAGGGCTTTGAAACCGCAGCGCCCAGCATGAAAGCGATAAATAGCAGTCTTTGCCCGGTAAATTCCTTAATCGAAGCAGAATGTGTCTGTTAAGCTGGCGCCAATTCAATGGCGCATTGCCATCCTTTGTACAGCGTGTCTCAATGCCGACACCGCTGGATAAAAAAATAAATCCAACCACACCGTGCAGTCTTTCCGGGAAACAACCATGGTTGCTCTTACTCCCACACCCAAGATCAAGAACCTCGACAAACTGTTGATGCATTGCCAGCGCCGGCGTTATCCGGCCAAGCACAACATCATCTGCGCGGGCGAACGTTCGGAAACACTGTTCTTCATTATCAAGGGCTCGGTCACCATCCTGATCGAGGATGAAGAGGGCCGCGAAATGATCATCGCCTACCTCAATACCGGCGATTTCTTTGGGGAGCTGGGGTTGTTTGAACAGGCGGGCAAAGAGCAGGAACGCAGCGCCTGGGTGCGGGCCAAGGTCGAGTGCGAAGTCGCTGAAATCAGTTACACGAAGTTCCGCGAACTGGCCCAGCATGATCCCGACATCCTGTACGCCCTGAGCGGTCAGATCGCCCAGCGGCTGCGCGACACCACACGCAAAGTGGGTGACCTGGCGTTCTTTGATGTCACCGGACGCGTGGCCCGTTGCCTGCTGGAGCTGTGCAAGCAACCGGACGCCATGACCCATCCTGACGGCATGCAGATCAAAGTCACGCGCCAGGAAATCGGGCGCATTGTCGGCTGCTCACGGGAAATGGTCGGTCGGGTGCTCAAGGACCTGGAAGAACGCAACCTGGTGCACGTCAAAGGCAAGACGATGGTGGTGTTCGGTACGCGTTAAACCGGCAGGAACCCGGCCAGCATCTGACGGTACAACGTATCCAGACGGGTGATCGCATCCGGCGCGGGAAAGGCTTCGTGCAAGGCAATATGGCTGTCGGCACGCACCCGCTGGTCGAGGCCACACGCTTCATTGAAGCGATTGACCGCCGCAATCAACTCCTCGCGGTCGTTATCCAGCAACAAAGCACCGTGCACCAAGCCCACCGGGCGGCCGCCGCTTTGCCGCCAGCGCTGGGCGGTGCCCACCATCTTGCGACCGTTGAGGTTGACGTTGTAACGGCCATCGCAGAAGGCGCCGTCAATCTCACCGACACTGGCATCACCGCCCAACTCAATCAGAAAGTCACAGATCGGCTGGCACAAACGCTGGTAGCCGGTTTCGATCCGCCCTTGATCGCCTTCACTGCGCGGCGGTGCGTAAACCAGCGCGATATTAACGGTCGCAGCAGACTGCGGCACCGGTTCACCGCCGGTTTCGCGCAGCAATACCGGCCAACCGGCATCGGCCGAGACTTGGCTGGCCGCATCAAAAGCCGGCAAGCGGCTCAACCGGCGCGGCATGACCAAGGCCTGATCACTGGGCTGCCAGAACAGCAGGCCGAATTCTTGCTCGCCCGCGCAAACGGCCGCCAGCAGGTCCTGCTCGGCGGCAAGGCCTGCTTCAACTGTCATCGGCACTGGCTTGAGCATCGAACACCTATTTCTATGAATAGACACAAAACCAAATGTGGGAGCGGGCTTGCTCGCGAATGCGGTGGATCAGCGAGCACATGTATCGACTGACACTCCGTCTTCGCGAGCAAGCCCGCTCCCACATTTGAACCGCACTTCAATCAATCCAGGGTCGAACCGCTGACGGCCACGCCACGCTCAGGGAAGAACAGGCGTTGCAGTTCCGCGCCCGGGTTCTCGGCGCGCATGAAGGTCTCGCCCACCAGGAACGAATACACACCGCTGATTTCCATCAGTTCCACGTCGGCGCGGTTGACGATGCCACTTTCGGTAATCACCAGGCGATCGCGTGGAATACGTGGCAGCAGGTCGAGGGTGTTTTCCAGGCTGACTTCAAAGGTGTGCAGATTACGGTTGTTGACCCCCACCAGCGGTGTGTCGAGGGTTTTCAGCGCTCGCTCAAGTTCGTCGCCGTCGTGCACTTCGACCAGCACGTCCAGGCCGACGCTTTTGGCGACTGCCGCCAACTCCGCCATTTTCACGTCATCCAATGCGGAGACGATCAGCAATACGCAGTCGGCGCCCAAGGCACGGGCTTCGACGATCTGGTAAGGGTCGACCATGAAGTCCTTGCGGATCACGGGCAACTTGCACGCGGCGCGGGCCTGCTGCAGGAACAGATCGGAGCCCTGGAAGTAGTCGATATCGGTCAGCACGGACAAACACGTGGCACCGCCCTTCTCGTAGCTCTTGGCAATGTCTTCAGGAATGAAGATCTCGCGAATCACGCCCTTGCTGGGTGAAGCTTTTTTGATCTCGGCAATGACGGCGGGCTGCTTTTCCTTGGCCTGCTTGATCAAGGCATTGGCAAAGCCACGCGGTGCATCGGCGCTTTTCGCCAGGCCTTCCAACTCGGCCAGGCTGACACGGGCGCGGCGCTCGGCGACTTCTTCAGCCTTGCGGGCCAGAATTTTTTCCAGAACGGTCGGAACACTCATCCTTCATTCTCCATTTTGAACACCGCAGTAAAGGCACCCAGCTCTTCGAGTTTCTCGCGAGCAAGCCCGGTGTGCAGAGCGTCATGAGCGAGGGCCACGCCCTCTTTAAGACTGTAGGCGTGATCCGCGGCATACAGCGCCGCACCGGCATTGAGCACAATCATTTCTGCCGCTTTCTGGCCGTTCTCAGTCTTGCGGCGCCCCAGGGCATCACGAATCAGCTCAAGAGACGCTGCCGGGCTTTCTACGGACAGTCCATGCAAACTCTGGCTTTTCATACCAAGGTCTTCAGGCTCGACCCAATATTCAGTGACCTCGTCATTCTTCAGCTCCGCCACAAAGGTTGGGGCGGCCAGGCTGAATTCGTCCAGGCCATCTTTGGAATGCACCACCAGCACATGCTTGCTGCCCAGGCGCTGCAGGACTTCAGCCAATGGCCGGCACAGTGCCTGGCTGAACACGCCTACCACCTGATGTTTCACACCGGCCGGATTCGTAAGCGGGCCGAGCATGTTGAACAGGGTGCGCAGGCCGAGGTCCTTGCGCGGGCCGGCGGCGTGTTTCATCGCGCCGTGATGGGACTGGGCAAACATGAAGCCAATGCCGACGCTGTCGATGCAGCGCGCCACTTGCACTGGCGTCAGGTTCAGGTAGATCCCGGCGGCTTCCAACAGGTCGGCACTGCCGCTCTTGCCGGAGACCGCACGGTTACCGTGCTTGGCCACGGTGCAGCCAGCCGCTGCGACCACAAAGGACGCCGCCGTGGATACGTTGAAAATATTCGCACCGTCACCGCCGGTGCCGACCACATCGACCACACCGTCGAGGGTCTTGAGTTCGACCTTGTCCGCCAGCTCACGCATGACCGATACGGCGCCGACGATTTCGTCGATGCTTTCGCTCTTCATGCGCATCGCCATCATGAACGCGCCAATCTGCGCATCGGTGCATTGGCCGGTCATGATCTCGCGCATCACATCGCTCATTTCAGCGGTGCTCAGGTCCAGGTGGCCGACGATACGGCTCAGGGCAGTCTTGATATCCATGGAAGGTCCTTAGCGCGTGCCGCCGCTTTGCTTGAGAAAGTTGGCGAACAGCTCATAGCCCTGCTCGGTCAGGATTGACTCGGGGTGAAACTGCACCCCTTCGATATTCAGTGTCTTGTGGCGCAGGCCCATGATCTCGTCGACCGAGCCGTCTTCCAGTTGGGTCCAGGCCGTCAGTTCCAGGCACTCGGGCAGGGTTTCACGCTTGACCACCAGCGAGTGGTAGCGGGTTACCGTCACCGGCAGGTTCAAACCGTGGAATACACCGAGGTCCTTATGGAATACCGGGCTGGTCTTGCCGTGCATCACCTGGCGCGCGCGCACCACATCACCGCCAAAGGCCTGACCGATGGACTGGTGGCCCAGGCACACGCCCAGAATCGGCAACTTGCCGGCGAAATACTGGATGGCTTCGAGAGAGATGCCCGCTTCGGTCGGCGTGCAAGGGCCAGGCGAAACCACGATGCGCTCCGGGTTCAGGGCAGCGATTTCGGCAACCGTCAGTTCATCGTTACGCACCACCTTGACCTCGGCACCGAGTTCGCACAGGTACTGCACAACGTTGTAGGTAAAGGAATCGTAGTTATCAATCATCAGCAACATGTGGGTTCAAACCTCTTGAATTCACTGATTTCGAATGACCGCCTTCCAAGAGAGTGTCCCGCTGCCAGACGCACGTTCCGGTTGCCAGGGTTAGCCGGCAAGGGGCGTCGAACAACGGGTGAAGAAGGCAAATCGGTACAGGTCCGGCCGGGCCGGCAGAGAAAAATGTCAGGCGCGCCAACGCCAACGGGCGTGTGCCTTGACTACTCGCATCAAGAGTTTGCTGATGATCAACACGGGAAGGGTCTCATTCATACGTTCAGGCACAGTAACGTAGCCTCGCCAGCGGTGCAATATGGAGCAGCGAATACGGGGGAATCACTACGACTTCTTTATAGGAAAAAACTGTTTTCTTCGAAGAAAACCCTCACTACATTGCTAGTGTTTCGCGTCCGATACAAAAACAACTAAATGGAATTTCGCATGCTCAGACCACCGTTTTTCGCTCCCCTCGCTGGCGCTCTCTTGTCCCTGGCCTGCGCGCAGGCGTTTGCAGCCCCTTCACCCTATTCAACCATGGTCGTTTTTGGCGACAGCCTGGCAGACGCCGGCCAGTTCCCCGATGGCTCGGCCGGCGCCACTTTGCGCTTCACCAACCGCACCGGGCCGACCTTTCAGGGCGACTATGGCCTTGTCTCATCGACCCTCCTGGGTGCGAAACTGGGTGTAGCGCCCAACGACCTGAATGCCTCCACTTCGCCGGTTCGCGCGGCACAAGGCCTGCCTGACGGGAACAACTGGGCGGTCGGCGGCTACCGTACCGACAACATCCTGGACTCCATCACCTCAGTCTCCAATGCGGCGATTCCGCCTGGAAACCCCGGTGGCGGCACCGTTTTGCGCAGTCGCCAGGGTTATCTGCCGGCAAACGGCGGGCGGGCCGACCCGAACGCGCTGTATTTTCTGTCCGGTGGCGGCAATGACTTCCTGCAAGGGCGTGTGCTCAGCCCGGGTCAAGCCGTTGCCGCGGGTGGGCGCCTGGCGGACAGCGCCCAAGCCCTGCAACAGGCCGGGGCTCGCTACATCATGGTATGGATGCTGCCCGACCTGGGCTTGACCCCCGCCATCAACGGCACGCCGGCGCAGGCAGCAAGCTCGGCCCTGAGCGGCATCTTCAACCAGTCACTGGTGCAACGCCTGTCGCAGATCGATGCCCAGATCATCCCGCTGAACATCCCGCTGCTGTTAAACGAAACCTTCGCTGACCCAGCCCGCTTCGGCTTGGCCTCCGGGCAAAACCTCACGGGCACCTGCTTCAGCGGCAACAGTTGCACCGCCAACCCGACCTACGGCATAGGCGGCACCCAGCCGGACCCGACCAAGCTGATCTACAACGACTCGGTCCACCCCACCATCGCCGGCCAACAACTGATCGCCGACTACGCCTATTCCCTGCTCGCAGCCCCCTGGGAAATCACCTTGCTGCCGGAGATGGCCCAAGGCACCTTGCGCGCCCACCAGGATGAACTGCGCAACCAGTGGCAAGCCGACAACGGCAACTGGCAAGCCGTCGGCCAATGGCGCGCGATCGTGGCCGGTGGTGGCCAGCACTTGGACTTCGATGATCAACGCAGCTCGGCCAGTGGCGACGGCAGTGGCTACAACGTGAATGTCGGCGGCAGCTATCGGCTCGACGACAGTTGGCGCGTCGGTGTAGCAGCCGGGCTGTATCGCCAAACACTCGAAGTCGGCGCCCGCGACTCGGACTACACGCTCAACAGCTACATGGGCACCGCCTTCGCTCAATATCAGCAAAATCACTGGTGGGCCGATGCCGCGCTGACCGGCGGCAAGCTGGACTTCGACAGCCTCAAGCGCAAGTTCGCCCTGGGCGTCAGCGAAGGCTCCGAAAAAGGCGACACCGATGGCTGGCTCTGGGCCTTGAGCGGCCGAGTGGGCTATGACATTGCCGGCGTCGGCAGCGATTGGCACCTGTCACCGTTTATCAGCGCCGACTACGCGCGGGTGGAAGTGAACGGTTATTCGGAAAAGGACAGCCGCTCCACGGCACTGACGTTTGATGATCAACAACGCGACTCCAAGCGTCTCGGCGTCGGCCTGCAGGGCAGCTACCGCGTCACCCCGCAAACCCAAGTATTTGGCGAAGTGGCCCACGAGCACGAGTTCGAAAACGATGCTCAGAAGGTCAACATCTCACTCAACAGCGTGCAGGGAATCGACTTCAAGCTGGACGGCTACACACCTCGCAGCAATTCGGATCGCTTGAACCTCGGCATCAGCCACAAGCTGACTCAGGAGCTGGCGTTGCGGGCGGTGTATAACGTGAGGAAGGATGACAGCCTGACCCAGCAAGGGGTGAGTGTCGGGGTGAGTCTGGATTTCTGATGAAGTCTTAAGGACAGTAGATACCAATGTGGGAGCGGGCTTGCTCGCGAATACGGTGGATCAGCTACTTATTCAGTGACTGACACTGCGCATTCGCGAGCAAGCCCGCTCCCACATTTGGATCTGGGTCGACCGTTAACCCTGAGGAGTCTGCTCGGCCAACGCCACAGCCCGAAACATCGCGCGGCGTTTGTTCAGCGTCTCTTCCCATTCGAGCGCCGGCACCGAGTCAGCAACAATCCCGCCACCCGCCTGCACATGCAGCTCGCCGTCCTTGATCACCGCGGTGCGGATCGCAATCGCGGTGTCCATGTTGCCGTTCCAGGCGAAATACCCCACGGCGCCGCCGTAGACACCACGCTTGACCGGCTCCAGTTCGTCGATGATTTCCATCGCGCGAATCTTTGGCGCACCCGACAACGTGCCCGCCGGCAGAATCGCGCGCAACGCGTCCATCGCGGTCAACCCGGCTTTCAGCGCGCCGGTGACGTTGGACACAATGTGCATCACGTTGGAATAACGCTCGATCACCATCTTCTCGGTCAACTTCACCGAACCGATTTCCGAGACGCGCCCAGTATCGTTACGGCCCAGGTCGATCAGCATCAAGTGCTCGGCAATTTCCTTGTCGTCACTGAGCAAGTCTTCTTCCAGCGCCAGATCAGCCTCTTCGGTCGCGCCACGCGGGCGAGTGCCGGCGATCGGGCGCACGGTGATCAGGTTGTCTTCGACGCGCACCAGCACTTCCGGTGAACTGCCCACCACGTGGAAGTCGCCGAAGTTGAAGAAATACATGTACGGCGTCGGGTTGAAGCAACGCAGCGCGCGATACAGGTCAATCGGCGCAGCCTTGAAGTCGATGGACATGCGTTGCGACGGCACCACCTGCATGCAGTCACCGGCCAGGATGTATTCCTTGATCGTGTCGACCGCGCGCTCGTAGTCATCCTGAGTAAAGCTTGAACGAAAGATCGGATCGGCAGCAGGCGGACGGCTGAGGTCCAGGCCACGACGCGGGGTGATCGGCTGGCGCAGTTTTTCCAGCAGGGCTTCCAGGCTGGCCTGGCCTTGCTCGAAGGCATCGGCCTGGGAAGGGTCGGCGAGGACAATCGCATGCATCTTGCCGGCGAGGTTGTCGAACACCACCACCGCGTCGGAGACCATCAGCAGAATGTCCGGCACGCCCAGCGGGTCCGGATTCGGGCATTTGCCCAGGCGTTTTTCCACATAACGCACACAGTCGTAGCCGAAATACCCCACCAGGCCGCCGTTAAAGCGCGGCAGGCCGGCGATGGTCGGCACGTTGTAGCGCGCCTTGAACGCTTCGACGAAGGCCAGCGGGTCTTCAACGTCGTGGCTTTCGATCTCGACGCCGTCCTGCGTGATGCTCACATGGTGATCATGCACGCGCAGCACGGTGCGGCATGGCAGGCCGATGATCGAGTAACGGCCCCACTTCTCGCCGCCCTGTACCGATTCCAGCAAGTAGGAATTGGGCTCGTCGGCCAGTTTCAGGTAGATCGACAGCGGCGTATCGAAGTCAGCCAGGGTTTCGCAGGCCAACGGGATACGGTTATAGCCGGCAGCGGCCAAACGCAGGAATTCTTCGCGGTTCATGAGGTGCCTCGTGGCTTGAGGGTCAAACGGTCAGGTGTGCAAACATGCCGCAGCGCGGCCAGGATCAGTCAGGCGCGCCAACGCCAGCGGGCCAGGGCCTTGATGACTTTCATCCAGAGTTTGCGAGTGACCACCACGATGGGATTTCCAGAAGGGGACGGTTCGGTGTCGGGCAACGTTATCTCAGCGCCCGCTCCCAAGCAACCGGGGATTAGCAGTCGCAGGTCATCAATCACCAGTGCCGGCGATTCTTCGGCAATCGGACGACCATGGTTGTAGCCGTAACTCAGGGCCACGCACTGCACACCGGCGGCTTTTGCGGCCAGCACGTCACTGCGCGAATCGCCGACAAACAACGATTGGGATGCCGGGATGTTGGCCATTTTCATCACGAAAAACAGCGCTGCCGGGTCGGGCTTTTTCTGCGGCAAGGTATCCCCGCCGATGATCCAGCGGAAGTAACGGCCGATTTTCATCTGGTCCAACAGCGGCGCGACAAAGCGCTCCGGCTTGTTGGTGATCAGGGCCATTTCCACGCCCTGCTTGTGCAGCCATTTGAGCGTGTCGCGCACGCCGGGGTAAACCACGGTCAGTTCGTGGCTGCTTTCGTAGGCTGCATTGAACAATTCCAGGGCGTGTTCGGCTTCGACATCATCGACACCTTCAGCCTCGATATGATTGGCCAGGGCCCGGCGCACCAGCATCTGCGCGCCATTGCCGACCCACTCGCGTACCGACTCGATACCCGCCGGCTTGCGCCCCAGCTTGAGCAGCATCTCGTCCACCGCCGCTGCCAGGTCAGGCACCGAGTCGATCAACGTACCGTCCAGATCGAACATCACCAGCCGTGGCAGTTTGCCGGGGAACAGCCGCTCAAAACCGCTCATGGACGCGCCAGCGCGAGTTCGGCACGCATCTTGTCGATGACTTCCTGGTAGTCCGGGGCGTTGAAGATCGCCGAGCCGGCCACAAAGGTATCGGCCCCGGCGGCGGCGATCTCACGGATATTGTTGACGTTAACCCCACCGTCGATTTCCAGGCGGATATCACGCCCAGACGCATCGATCAGCGCGCGGGCTTCGCGCAGCTTGTTCAAGGTGCCGGGGATGAACTTCTGGCCACCGAAGCCTGGGTTGACGCTCATCAGCAGGATCATGTCGACCTTGTCCATCACGTACTCAAGTACGCTCAACGGGGTCGCCGGGTTGAACACCAGGCCCGCCTTGCAACCGCCTTCGCGGATCAGTTGCAGGGTGCGGTCGACGTGCAGCGAGGCTTCCGGGTGGAACGTGATGTAGGTCGCGCCGGCGTCAACGAAGTCGCCGATGATGCGATCCACCGGGCTGACCATCAGGTGCGCATCAATCGGCGCGGTGATGCCGTACTTGCGCAGTGCGGCGCACACCATCGGGCCGATGGTCAGGTTGGGCACGTAGTGGTTGTCCATGACATCGAAGTGCACGAAATCGGCACCGGCGGCCAATACCTTGTCCACTTCCTCACCCAGGCGGGCGAAATCGGCGGAGAGAATCGATGGAGCAATGACGAAGGGCTGCATGACGCACCTTTTTGAGCTAAATCACGATGGCGCGCATTGTATACCTCATGCTTTGCCGTGCGCACCGTGACCTCACTCAACGGTTAGTAAGCTGCCCGGTAGATTTTCTCGATATCCGCTGCGCTGAGCTTGCGTGGGTTGTTGCGCATCAGGCGCTCGATACCCGCCGCTTCCGTGGCCATGGCCGGGATTGCATCCTCGGGTATCCCAAAGCTGCGCAGGCCCGAAGGGATCTCCACTGCGGCACACAGCCGCGTCATCGCCTCAACCGCCTGGTCGGCTGCGTCGTTGATGCTGAGCCCGGTGACATTGACCCCCATCGCCTGGGCAATGTCCTGCATGCGCTCGACACACGCCAGCTTGTTCCAGTGCATCACGTAGGGCAGCAACAGCGCGTTGCTCACGCCGTGGGCAATATTGAATCGCCCGCCCAGCGGGTAGGCCAACGCATGCACCGCGCCCACCCCGGCATTGCCGAACGCCATACCGGCCATCAGGCTGGCGGTGGCCATGTCGTCACGGGCTTGCAGGTTGGCCGGGTTGGCGTAGGCCTTGGGCAGCGCATTGGCAATCAGTTTGATCGCGCCAATGGCCAGGGCATCGGTGATCGGCGAGGCATTCAGTGACAGGTAGGATTCGATGGCGTGCACCAAAGCATCCACGCCACTGGCGGCGGTGACACTGCGCGGGCACGTGAGCGTCATTTGCGGGCTGATCAGCGCGACGTCCGGCAGCAGGTAGTCGCTGACGATGCCTTTTTTCAGCTGTGCCACTTTGTCCGAGAGGATCGCCACGTTGGTCACCTCCGAGCCGGTGCCGGCCGTGGTCGGGATGGCGATCAGCGGCGGGCCCTTGCGCGGCACCTGGTCAACGCCGAACAAGTCCGCCAGGGCGCCGTGGTAACCGGCATAGGCCGCAACGCTTTTGGCAATGTCGATGGCACTGCCGCCGCCCACGCCGATCAGGCCGTCATGCCCGCCTTCGCGGTATGCGCGCATGCAGTCTTCGACGATGGCGATTTCCGGGTCGGGCAGCACACGGTCGAAGATTTCATAGGGCCGCTCGCCCAAGTGTTCCAACGCCAGCGCCACGGTGCCGGACTTGACCAGCGCGGCGTCGGTGACGATCAGCGGGTTATCCACATCCAGGCGTGTGAGTTCGGCGGCCAGTTGTTCGATGGCGCCAGCGCCGGTCAACAGTTTGTGGGCGATCTTGAATGAGGAAGTGCTCATGTGCGCGGCCTCTCGTTAATGTTGGGCTTGCACAAGAGTAGCTGAGGCAAATGGGTTGTCTGCCATTCAGCGGCTGAATGGTCATTATCTGAATAAACACAAACCAATGTGGGAGCGGGCTTGCTCGCTCCCACATTTTGAGCTCGGTTTGGCCTCAGACCTGCGCAGTGCGCAGTTTTTCGCTGCGGCCTCGTAGCCATTCCAGTGTCAGCAACAGCAGCACAGAGAAGGCAATCAGCAAGGTTGCCGCTGCGGCAATCGTCGGGCTGAGGTTTTCACGGATGCCGCTGAACATCTGCCGAGGCAAGGTTGCTTGCTCAGGGCCGGCGAGAAACAGCGTCACGACCACTTCATCGAATGACGTGGAGAACGCAAACAGCGCCCCGGAAATCACCCCGGGCGCAATCAACGGCAAGGTCACCCGACGAAACGCAGTCAACGGCGAAGCGCCCAGGCTGGCGGCCGCCCTCACCAGGTTATGGTTGAAGCCCTGCAAGGTCGCCGACACCGTGATAATCACAAACGGCACGCCCAACACCGCATGCACCACAATCAGCGAGAAGAAACTGTTGCCCAGCCCCAATGGCGCAAAGAACAGGTAACTGGCCACGCCGATAATCACTACCGGCACCACCATCGGCGAAATGACCAGCGCCATCACCAGCGCCTTGCCGGGGAAGTTGCCGCGGGTCAGGCCAATCGCCGCCAGGGTGCCGAACACCATTGCCAGCACGGTGGCCGCCGGGGCAACGATGATGCTGTTCTTCAGTGCGCGCATCCATTCGGCCGAGGCGAAGAAGTCCTGATACCAATGCAGCGAGAAACCTTGCAGCGGGTACACCAGGAAACTCCCGCTGTTGAACGACAGCGGGATAATCACCAGCACCGGCAATATCAGGAACAGCAGGATCAAGCCGCACAAGATCCGCAAGCTGTAGAACCACACCCGTTCCACCGGTGACATATAAGGGCTCAGCATCGCAAGGTCTCCTCAGCTCAGGCGCAGGCGACTGGCGCCCACCAGCCGGTTGTAGATCAGGTACAGCAGCACGGTCGCCAGCAGCAGTAAGCCGCCCAATGCCGTGGCCATGCCCCAGTTGATGCTGGTGTTGGTGTAGAAGGCCACAAAGTAGCTGACCATCTGGTCGTTCGGGCTGCCCAGCAGTGCCGGCGTGATGTAGTAACCAATCGCCAGGATGAACACCAGCAGGCAACCGGCGCCGACACCGGCATAGGTCTGCGGGAAGTACACGCGCCAGAAGCTGGCGAACGGGTGGCACCCCAGGGAGATCGCCGCCCGCATATACGTGGGCGAGATGCCTTTCATCACGCTGTAGATCGGCAGGATCATGAACGGCAGCAGGATATGCACCATGGAGATGTACACGCCGGTACGGTTGAACACCAATTCCAACGGTTTATCGATCAGGCCCACACTCATCAGCGCGCTGTTGATCAGCCCACCGGATTGCAGCAACACAATCCACGCTGCCACGCGCACCAGGATCGAGGTCCAGAACGGCAGCAACACCAGGATCATCAGCAAGTTACTTTTGCGTGCCGGCAGGTTGGCCAGCAAGTAGGCCAACGGGTACGCCAGCAGCAGACAGATGAAGGTAATCACCAGGCCCATCCAGAACGTGCGGGCGAAGATGTCCAGGTAGATCGCCTGGTCCGGCGTTGCCGGGGCGACTTCGCCGAGGTCATCAATGCGGTGATCGACGGCCGCCAACAGGTAGTAAGGCGTAAGGCTGCTGGTATTGCGCCGGATAGCCTGCCAATACGCCGGATCGCCCCAGCGTTCGTCGAGGGTTTCCAGCGCCTGTTTATAAGAGGCGGGCGCTTCGGTAAACGGCAGCGCCCGCGCGGTCTTGGTCAGCAGGCTACGGTAGCCGGCCAGTTCCATGTTCAAGCGTTTGGACAGGTCGCCCAGTGTCTGGTTTTTACGCGCTTCGCCCAGGTCTTCGCTGAGTGCCTGATACACCGGTTCACCCGGCAGACCACGACCATCCCAGGTCTTGACCGCCACCACGGTACGCGGCAAACCACCCACCACTTCCGGGTTGCCGACGCTTTTGTATAGCAGCGCAACGATCGGCACCAGGAACACCAGCAGCAAAAACAACACCAATGGCGCAATCAAGGCTTGGGCCTTCCAGCGGTTGAGCCGCTCGGCACGCGCCAGGCGCTGCTTGAGGGTGGGGCTGGGAATGGCGATAACCATGGCAAACTCCGGAACTTAAAAATGAATGCACTCTGCCCAACACAACAGATCCCAAATGGGAGCGGGGTTGTGTGGGAGCGGGCTTGCTCGCGAATGCGATGTGACAGTCAGCGCATGAAGCGACTGATCCACCGTATTCGCGAGCAAGCCCGCTCCCACACTTACCGGTTCGCACAAGGATTTAGCGGTGTTGCTGGTTACTTAGCCGCCCACGAATTGAAGCGCTGCTCCAACTGCTCGCCGTTATCCGCCCAGAAGCTCACGTCGATCTGCACCTGGTTGGCAATGTTTTCCGGCGTGGTCGGCATATCCTTCAACACATCCTTGGCCAGCAACGGCACAGCCTGGGTGTTGGCCGGGCCGTAGGCGATGTTTTCCGAATAGGTCTTCTGCTGTTGCGGCTGTACCGAGAAGGCGATGAACTTCTTCGCCGCTTCCGCGCGGTCCTTGGCCAAGCCTTTAGGGATAGCCCACGCGTCGAAGTCGTAGATGCCGCCGTTCCAGACCACTTTCAGGTTGCTTTCTTTTTGCACGGCAGCGATGCGACCGTTGTAGGCAGAGCTCATCACCACGTCGCCAGAAGCGAGGTACTGCGGTGGTTGGGCGCCAGCTTCCCACCATTGGATCGACGGTTTGAGTTCATCCAGCTTCTTGAATGCACGGTCCTGGCCATCTTTGCCGGCCAGCACTTTGTACACGTCTTTGGGTGCCACGCCGTCGGCCATCAAGGCGAATTCCAGGGTGTACTTGGCGCCCTTACGCAGGCCGCGCTTTCCGGGGAATTTCTTGGTGTCCCAGAAATCCGCCCAACTGGTCGGTGCGCTGGTCAGCTTGTCGGCGTTGTAGGCCAGCACGGTAGACCACACGAAGAAACCCACGCCGCAGGGCTGGATCGCGCCTTTGACGTAGTCGCCAGGGTTACCGAACAGTTTAGGGTCGAGCGGCTCGAACATGTCTTCGTCACAGCCGCGGGACAGCTCCGGCGACTCCACTTCCACCAGGTCCCAGGACACGCTCTTGGTGTCGACCATGGCTTTGACCTTGGCCATTTCACCGTTGTACTCGCCGGCGACGATCTTGCCGTTGCCCGCACTTTCCCACGGTGCATAGAAAGCCTTGACCTGGGCCGCCTTGTTCGCGCCACCAAAGGACACGACCGTCAGGTCCGGGCCTGCCATGGCCTGTGTCGCGCCCATCAGGCCTAAAGCCAGGGCGGAATATTTAAGGGATCTCAACATTGTTGTTCTCTCCACGTGCAGGGTTGGTGAAGCCATGGGGCGATTAATTCGCCTCTAGAAGTGGGTCGAGTGCGCGAACGTGCTCGACTTGCCAGCCAATCGGTACCACGTCGCCGACCGCCAGGGCCGGGTCCAGCTCGGCAATCGGTTGTTTCACAAAAAAATCGGCCTTGCCGCAGACTTCCAGGCGCACGCGCACGTGGTCGCCCAGGTAGATAAATTCCACCACCCGTCCGGAGAAGCGGTTCACGCAGCTTTCGCTGGAGCCGTTGAGACTCACGCGCTCCGGGCGCACCGAAAGGGTCACCGGGCCGCCGATCTGGCCGACATTCACCGCCAGCGCCTCGACCTTTTCGCCACGCGCCAGCTCCACCACGCAACGCTCGCCGCTGTGGCTGTGCAGACGCCCGTTGAGGCGGTTGTTCTCACCGATGAAGTTGGCGACGAAGGTGTTTTTAGGTTCTTCGTACAAGGTGCGCGGCGCGGCGATCTGCTGGATCTCGCCTTGGTGAAACACCGCCACGCGGTCGGACATGGTCAAGGCTTCGCCCTGGTCGTGGGTCACGTACACCACCGTCACACCGAGACGCTGGTGCAGGTGCTTGATCTCCATCTGCATGTGTTCGCGCAATTGTTTGTCGAGTGCGCCGAGGGGTTCGTCCATCAGCACCAGCTGCGGTTCGAACACCAGCGCCCGGGCCAGGGCCACGCGCTGCTGCTGGCCGCCGGAGAGTTGCGCCGGGTAGCGCTGGGCGAAGGCGTCGAGCTGGACCATGCTCAACACACGTTTGACCCGCTCGCTGACATCGGTCTTGCTCAAGCCGCGCACCGACAACGGGAACGCCAGGTTTTCGGCGACGGTCATGTGCGGGAACAACGCATAGTTCTGGAACACCATGCCGATGTCGCGTTTGTGCGGCGGCACGTTGTTGATCGCGCGCCCGGCCAGCAGGATTTCACCGGCGGTCGGTGTCTCGAAACCGGCGAGCATCATCAGGCTGGTGGTCTTGCCCGAGCCGGATGGCCCGAGCAGGGTGAGGAACTCGCCCTTGCGAATCTCCAGGTTGAGGTCTTTGACGATCAGGTTCTCGCCGTCGTAGCTTTTCTGCACGCCACGAAAGCTGACCAGCACATCATTTGAATCCACCTCGCTCATACCCGCACCTTTGTGTTTTGGACTGCTGTGGCACAAGCGTAGTCCAGGCGCGAGGCCCCGGAAATCGGGGGCCAGGAGAGAATTGCATCAGCAGGATGGAAGCCTGGGGGTAGGGATTGCCCTACAGCGATGACGGGGATGGAACAGTGTCAGGGTCGCGCCCGCCGGGAACGCTCACGACAGGGCTCAAGGGAGGTCGCAAACAGGCATGTCGTCACAACAGCTTATGTTCCATGGCGTACTTCACCAATTCGGCCAGGGAGGTGATATTGAGCTTTTGCATCAGGCGCGCCTTGTGGGTGCTGATGGTCTTGCTGCTCAGTGCCAGTTGCTGCGCGATGTCATTGACGTTCGCGCCCTGGGCCAGGCGCTCGAACACCGAAAACTCGCGCTCCGAGAGCAACGAATGCAGCGGCCGCGTATCCGTCAGGCCGACTTCAAACACCATGCGGTCAGCCAGGTCCGGGTCGATATAGCGCCCGCCCGCCGCGACTTTGCGAATCGCCGTCAGCAACAGGGCCGGGTCGCTGTCCTTGGTCGCATACCCCGCCGCACCGACTTTCAAGGCTCGGGCGGCCATTTGCGCTTCATCGTGCATGGACAACACCAGGATCGCCGGCGGGTTATTCAGTGCACGGATGCGCGCAATGGCTTCCAGCCCATTCACACCCGGCATCGAGATATCCAGCAACACAACCTCGCACGCCACATGGCGCAAGGTCTCCAGCAACTGCTCGCCGTTACTCGCCTCGCCCACCACTTGCAGGTCTTTGGCCAGGCCGATCAATTGCTTGATGCCTTCACGGACGATGGTGTGGTCTTCGGCTACCAATACGCGAATCACAGGGGTTTCCTCTTATAGTTATGCATCCAACGGCACCCTGACAGTCAAGGTGGTGCCCTCCCCCGGCTCGCTGTGCAGGCTCAGTTGCCCGCCCATCATCAACACCCGCTCGCGCATACCCACTACGCCAAAGGAGACGGGCCGCCCCTGGGACTCAACGAAACCGATACCGTCATCGCTGATGGTCAACTGCAGGTCGCCGCCCTCAACGACCAGGGTCAGCTCGACAGTATGCGCCCGGGCATGGCGCATCACATTGGTCAACGCCTCCTGCAGGATGCGGAACAGGCCGATGGCCTTGGCATCGCTCAGGGCCGGCAGGTTATCCGGGACTTGTACCAGGCAGGGGATTTGCGTGCGGGCTTCAAAGCGGCGGGCTTGCCATTCGATGGCCGAGGCGATGCCCGCGTCCAGAATCGGCGGGCGTAAGGCGGTTGCCACGTCGCGCACCAGTTGGAACAGCTGGGCGATCAGGCGCTTCATGCTGTTCAGGCGCTCGTTTAAGCCCGGGTCCAATTGCGCATAGGCCAGTTCGCACATCGAGGTTTCCAGCTTGAGCACCGTGAGCATCTGCCCGAGTTCGTCGTGCACTTCGCGGGCGATACGGGCCTTTTCTTCTTCGCGTACGGTTTCCAGGTGGGCGGACAATTCGCGCAACTGCGCCTCGCTTTGCAGCAAGGCGGCCACATAACGGCGGCGCTCGGTCACGTCATTGAGATAAACGACCAGGTATTCGCCATCGGCAAAGCGCAGAAAGCTCAGGGACACATCGGCGGGCAGTACTGTGCCGTCTGCGCGCACGCAATCGGCCGCAAAGTTTTGCGGGCCTTCTTCGCTGGCGCGGGCGCGCTTCCACAGGTTGAGCCAGCGGTCCATGTTCAACGTCGGGTCAAAATCGATCAACGGCCTTTCGATCAATGCCCCTGCGCCATAACCGAGCATGGTTTCGGCGGCGAGGTTGGCATAGCGCACATGGCTGTCCCAATTGACCCACAGGATGCCGACCGTACTTTGATCGATGGAAAATTGCGTCAACCGCAAGGCTTCGGCACTGGCGGCGCGCGCGGCACTTTCTTCCCGAGCCGCCAGCAGGCGCTGTTCCAGCTCACGCTGCTGGCGACGCTGCCAGACCACCACGGCGAGACTGGCGATCAGGAACAACCCCAAGAGCAGGCTGAGGTTTTTCCAGAAGGCCGGTGACTCCGACAAACGCGGGTACTTGGGTTGTAACCAGCGACTATGCAGTTGGTCCAGATCGCGGGCGGGGATCGCACGCAAGGCACTTTGCATGATGGTTGCCAGTTCCGGCCATTCACGGCGGGTGGCCACACGCAGCAATTGCGGCAAGCCGATATCCCCCACCACGGCCAGCCCGGCAAACTCCGCCTCGCCGGACAACCGGCTCAACTGCGCCTCATCCACCACGGCATAACGCGCCTGCTGGCTGACCAGCAATTGCAAGGCCTGACGCTCCATGGGCACGCCTTGCACATTCAGGTTGGGATAGTTACTGCGCAGGTAATCCGCTACGGCGCTGGGCATGCGCACGGCAACGCGAGACTGCTCATCGAGTTTTTCCAGCTCCACGGCACCGCCGCCTTCGCGGAAACCGACGATATGCTGGGGCACGCGCATGTACGGGTCGGTGAATAACCACAGGCGAAGGCCTGCGGGCGTTTGCTGCAGGCCGGGGGCGATATCCACCTCGCCGTCACGCACGGCGGCTTCCAATTGCTCCTGGCTGGGAAAGTTGCGCCAGGTCAGCTCAATGTTCAGCGCCTTGGCCAACCACTGCATCAACTCGACATTGGCCCCGGACAACCGCTGCAAGCGCCGGTCGTATTGCGCGTAAGGCGCCTGCAATACCAGACCCACGCGCAACTCCGGATGCTGGGCCAGCCATTCCCGCTGCTGTGCATTCAGTTGCGCCAGTGGTGCAGCAGGCGCAGGCGCGGCACTCGCCATCAAGGCAAAGCACCAACAGCCGATAACCAGCAGACAGCGAAAACCCATGATCCACGTCTCACATCACTGACAAATACTGACCAACCCATTAGGCTGCTGGAATGACTTCTGGCCGGGAATTAACGATGCTCTTTCTCCACCGTTCGGCACTGCCAGCATTGTGCCTGTCGCTACTATTTACCAGCGCCTTTTCTGTACAGGCCGCCGACGCACCTGCGCCCGCCGCCGAAAAACCGGTTGAACGCCAACCCCTGCCCGAGCGCAGCCAGGAAGAAGCCAACGCCCTCGAGCGGCAACTTCCGCAACAGGAACAGCAACAGTTGCAGGCCGGCACTGACTCATTCCTGGCCCTGTGGAAGCCGGCCAACAGCGCCGAGCCCCAAGGTGTGGTGATTATCGTGCCCGGCGCCGGCGAAAGTGCTGACTGGCCGCAAGCAATTGCGCCTTTGCGCAGTAAATTGCCGGACGCCGACTGGGGCACCCTCAGCCTTTCGTTACCGGACCTGAACATGGACACCTTGCCGCCACGGGCCATGGAAGCACCCAAGGCAGCGGTCGACACCAGCAGCAAAGAAGGCAGCACCGCCGCCAAACCCATCGAACAAGCCGCCAGCGCCGAAGCTGAAGGGACGGACCCGGCCGTGGTGCCGGGTGCGGAGCAACAGGACAAGACTGACGCCAAGCGCATCTTTGATCGTATCGACGCCGCCGTCGCCTTCGCCCAAACCCAGAGCGCGCGCAGCGTGGTGTTGCTCGGCCATGGCACCGGCGCGTGGTGGGCCGCGCGTTACCTGAGCGAGAAGCAGCCGTCCCAAGTGCAGAAGCTGGTGATGGTGGCCGGCAAGACGCCTGCGGGTCGGCAGCCGAATCTGCAACAACTGGCCCCAACGCTGAAAGTGCCTACGGCGGACGTCTTCTACCAGGACGGCGCCCAGGAGCGCAAAAACGCACTGGAGCGCGCGCAAGCCGCCAAGCGTGCGAAGAATGACGGCTACAAACAGGTGTCACTCAAAACCCTGCCCGGCAATAGCTCGGCCGAGCAGGAGCAGTTGTATCGGCGGGTTCGCGGGTGGCTGAGCCCGGAGCCGAGAGAGGGCTGACCGCCTATCTCAAAAGCGCCGTAGACCTAATGTGGGAGCGGGCTTGCTCGCGAATAGGGTGTGTCAGTCAACAGATTCATCGGCTGATCCACCGCATTCGCGAGCAAGCCCGCTCCCACATTGGATTGAGTGCTCACTTCCAAAGGGTGGTAGCTATCTGAAATCCCGCCGCTCGCGAATCAATGCATAGGCGTTATGCAGTTCGCGGGTTCGCTCGGTCGCCTCGCGCACTTGCGCGGGGCTGGCGCCAGTACCGGCGATCTTGTCCGGGTGGTGGCGACTGAGCAGGCGACGATAGGCACGTTTGATCACCGACGGTTCGCTGGTGGCGGTTACGCCAAGCGTGCGCAACGCCTCCTGATAGGCGCCGCTGCGGCTGACCATTGGCGTGCGTTCGGGCGCGTAATCGGAGGCCAGCGCCTGCAACTGTTGCGGCGTCCAACCCAGCCACTTGCCCCATTGATCGATCAGGTCGCGCTCGGCCTCATCTGCCCTGCCATCCGCCCAGGCCATTCGCCAGCACGCACGCAACACGCCTTCCGCCGCATGCGGCTGAGCCTTGAGCACGCGCAGATAAGTGCGCACCCGGTCGGACCCGGACTTGCCGCGATTGAACGCGGTAATTGCCCGGCGCCGTGCCGGCTCGCTCATGTCCAGCGAGCGCATCTCCTGGCGCGCCTGCTGGATATGCCCATCCACGACCCGGCCATTACTTTTGGCCAGGCGCCCCAGCAGCACAAACAGCAGTTCATCGTTGCGCAACGCCGTGCGCCCGCCCAGGCGTTCGCGCAATTGCGCCCAACTGTGCAATTGCAGGCGGCGATCCAGTGCCTGCCCCAACAATGCGCCCAACAAGGCCCCCGGAATACTGGCAATGGCAAAGCCAGCCCCGGCACCGATCAGTGTCCCTGGCCACAACATCCTATCGCCCCGCAGTCAGCAAGGTTTCGACCCGCGCCAGACGTTCCAGCGTGCCGACATCAATCCAGCGTCCCGTCATGTGTTCCCCCGTTACCCGTCCTTTGGCCATGGCCTCCCGCAACAGCGGCGCCAATTTGAAGGCTCCGGCGCTGCAACCCGCGAACAGCTGGGGGTCGAGCACTGAGATGCCACTGAAGGTCAGGTTATCGGCACCGGGCGCGGCATCATGAAGCACGCCGTCGCTCAAATAGAAGTCGCCGCCCGTAGGGGCATGGTCAGGCATGTCGACCATCACCAGGTGGGCAAGCCCTTGCAGCGGCTTGTTGCGCAGGCTGGCGAAGTCGAAGTCGGTCCAGATGTCGCCGTTGACCAGCAGGAAGGGTTCGTCGCCCAGCAGTGGCAGTGCCTTGAAAATACCCCCGCCGGTTTCCAGCGGCTCGCCTTCGGCCGAGTACTGGATGCGCAGGCCAAACTGCGCGCCGTCGCCCAGGTAGCTTTCGATCTGCTGCCCGAGCCAGGCATGGTTAATGACGATATCGGTGAAGCCGGCCTTGGCCAGCGCTTCAAGGTGATACTCGATCAACCGCTTGCCGCCCGCCTGCACCAGGGGTTTGGGCGTGTGCAGCGTGAGCGGACGCATGCGCTCGCCCTTGCCTGCCGCCAGGATCATCGCCTTCATACGCCCGCCTCGGCCGGTTCGCGCAGGCTGGCGAGCAATTCACCCAGCTCATCCAGTTCAGGCCGGTCGGCCAGTACCGCTTCTATATAAGCAAAGAAGCGCGGCACGTCCGCCAGGTAGCGTGGCTTACCGTCGCGATGGCAAATGCGCGCAAAAATGCCGATCACCTTGAGGTGGCGCTGCACACCCATCAGGTCACTGGCGCGCAGGAATGCTTGAAAATCGCCCTGCACCGGGATGCCCAATTGCCCGGCACGCTCCCAGTAACCACGCTGCCATTCGCGCACGCGCGCCTTGGGCCAACTGAGGAACGCATCCTTGAACAGGCAGGTGATGTCGTAGGTCACCGGGCCGTAGACCGCGTCCTGGAAATCCAGCACGCCCGGGTTCGGCGTGCTGATCATCAGGTTGCGTGGCATGTAGTCGCGATGCACCAGCACTTTGGGCTGGGCCAGGGCGCTGTCGATCAAGTGATCGCTGACGCGCTGCCACAAGGCTTGTTGCCGGGCGTCGAAATCGATACCCAAATGCCGGCGAACGTACCACTCCGGAAACAATTCCAGCTCACGGCGCAACAAGGCGACGTCATAGCTGGGCAGCGGCGTGTCCATCGGCAACTGCTGAAAAGCCAGCAGCGCATCGATGGCATCGGCAAACAATTGGTCGGCGTTTTGCTCGTCAATCACGTCCAGATAGGTTTTTCTGCCCAGGTCGTTGAGCAAAAGAAAGCCGCGAGGCAAATCTTCTGCATAAATTTTTGGCACATTAATTCCCGATTTCGCGAGCAAATCAGCGATATCGACGAAAGGTTTGCAGTTTTCCTGGGGGGGTGGCGCGTCCATGACGACGAACGTTCGACCGCCGCCTTCCCAACGGAAGTAACGCCTGAAACTCGCGTCGCTGCTGGCCGCGGTCAATGTGGCCGGTGGTACGACACCCCAATCCTGAGCGTTGAAAAGGATCGGCAACTGCTCATCCAGCCATACTTTCAGCTGTTGTAAACGTAGATCTTGCTCGGGCATTACAAGGGTCTCCGACGGCGCTAGCCGTCAAGCGGGTCATGCTTTATTATCACGCATCTTTTTCAGACCATCGAGAGGCGTGCGGCCCAAACCGCGGGCAGATGGCACGCAGGAAGCCCGGACTAATAAGATGGCATTGAAATCCCCCGCGTTTCGTAGAAAATTTCCGTTGCTGGTAACCGGCAGTCTGCTGGCCATGCAACCTTTCGCCACCTCATTCGTGGTCGCCGCGGAACAGTATGACTGCTCAGTCTCTGCTTCGGGTGCCTGGGATTGCGCGCCGAAAACCGCCGCAGCCCCGTTGCCACCGCGCCCGGTGCATGACGGTGCAGCCGTCAGCTCGGCCGGCAGTACGGCGCAAGCCGACGCTGGCGGCAGCGGCGACGCTGAACCGAAGACCGCGCTGGTCACCGAAGCCAAGGGCCGTGGCCTGCGTTCGCGCAGCGCCGACTACAGCCACCTGGACTGGGTGCCTCGCGAGAAGCTGACCGCGGCCCAACTGGCCGAAACCGGTCCTTATTGCTCCGGCGCGTACATCGAGCCGACCCGTCCTGGCATGAACGACAAGACGGACAAAAGCGATACGCCGACCTTCATCGGTGCCAAGGCCTCTCGTTACGAGCAGGAACAGCAAGTCGCGACCCTGGCCGGTGACGTCGTCATGCGCCAGGGCAGCATGCAGCTGGAGGCTCAGGAAGCCAGCCTGTATCAGGCTGAGAACCGTGGCGAGTTGAACGGTAACGTTCGTCTGCGCGACAACGGTGCCCTGATCGTGGGCGACCACGCAGAGGTCCAGCTCGACACGGGCGCCGCCCAGATCGACAACGCCGAATACGTACTGCACAAGTCGCGCATACGCGGTAACGCGCTGTACGCCAAGCGTGCCGAGAACGCGATCATCCGTCTCAAGGACGGTACGTACACCACCTGCGAGCCGGACAGCAACGCCTGGCAGCTCAAGGGCAACAACATCACGTTGAACCCGGCCACCGGTTTCGGTACGGCGACCAACGCGACGTTACGGATCAAGAACATCCCGATCCTGTACACCCCGTACATCTATTTCCCGATCGACGACCGTCGCCAATCCGGCTTCCTGCCGCCGAGCTTCAGCACCGGCAGCAAAACCGGCTTCACACTCGTCACACCTTACTACTTCAACCTGGCACCGAACTACGATGCCACGTTGTACCCGCAATATATGACCAAGCGCGGCATGATGGTGGAAGGCGAATTCCGCTACCTCACCAAGTCCAGCGAAGGTCAGTTCGGCGGCGCGTACCTGAACGACGACAGCGACGAACGGAAAAATCAGACCGACTACGAAAAAACCCGCTATATGCTCAATTGGCAGCATAAAGGTGGGCTGGATTCGCGACTGACGACCCTGGTCGACTACACCAATATCAGCGACCCTTACTTCTTCCAGGATCTCAAAACCTTCGAAGAGGGCATCCAACCGCGGGACTTCGTCAACCAGCAGGGCGCCGTGACCTATCGCGGCGACTCCTACCAGGCGCGCCTGAACCTGCAGGCCTTCCAGCTGGCGACGATCTCCCAGATCACGCCGTATGACAGGTTGCCGCAGATAACCTTCAACGGGACACTGCCATACCATCCGGGCGGTTTGAATTTCAGCTATGAGACTGAAGCTGTTCGGTTCCAACGTAGCCTGGAGAACGGCACGTTTACGGATGAGAATGGCCTTGTGTCGCGGCGCCTGGATACCTACGTTACCGGCTTGACCCGTGCAAACGGTGATCGCTTGAACATCGCTCCGGCCGTCGAGTACCCGATGACCTCGACCTACGGTTTTATTACGCCGAAGCTCAAGTATGTCTATACCAAGTACGATCTGGACCTGGATAGCCAAGGCAAGAACGACATTATTGAAGCGCAGCAGGCGGCCACTCTACCCGGCGCTTCTCCGTACGCAGGCGGTGTGTTCAAAAGTTCACAAGACCGCGCGGTTCCAGTCGCCAGTATTGACAGCGGCCTGTACTTTGACCGCAATACCAACTGGTTTGGCAAAGACTATCGTCAGACCTTGGAGCCGCGAGCCTTCTATCTCTATGTCCCGAATAAGGACCAGAGTGACATCCCGGTATTCGACACCAGTGAACTATCGTTTAGCTATGCCTCACTCTTCCGCGACAACCGCTTCAGCGGCACCGACCGGATCGGCGACGAGAACAAACTCTCCTTGGGCGTCACCAGCCGCTGGATCGAAGAGAATGGCTTTGAACGTCAGCGTGTCAGCGTGGGCCAAGCCGTGTACTTCAAGGATCGCCAAGTCCAACTGCCAGGTATTCTGGCCTCCACACGTGACGACGCGACCGAGAAGGTCTCCCCAATTGCCCTGGACTATGAATTCCGCTTCAACCGCGATTGGCGCGCCACCGCAGACTACAACTGGGACCCTACTTCCCATAGCCCACGTTCCGGCAGCGCAATGTTCCACTACCAGCCGGAAGACAACCCGAACAAGGTTGTTAACCTCGGTTATCGCTATCGCAACGACCAAGTGGTTTATAACCAGTTGACCGGTAAATACCAGTTTGGCGGTGACTTCGGTACACCTGGCGACCCTAACTACGTGAAGGATTACTACAAAATCCAGCAACACGACTTCTCGATGATGTGGCCGATCATTCCTCAGTGGAACCTGATCACCCGCTGGCAGTATGACTATGCCCGCAACCGCACCCTGGAAGCCTTCGGTGGTTTCGAGTACGACAACTGCTGCTGGAAACTGCGTGTGATCAACCGTTACTGGGTTTCCAACGACGAATACAGCCAGATCGCCCCGCTGAACGAAAAGGGTGACCACGGGCTCTTCTTCCAGATCGTCCTTAAAGGACTCGGCGGCCTGACCGGCGCCAAGGTAGAGAGCTTCCTCGACAAAGGCATTGAAGGTTATCGTGAACGTGAAGACCAAGCTTTCTGATTGCGTGCGCCCGCTAGTGCTGGGCGCGCTGTTCCTGGGGGCCGCATCGGCACACGCTGCGGTTCAACAGCTGGACAAAGTTGTGGCCATCGTCGATAACGACGTGATCATGCAGAGCCAACTCGACCAACGGGTCAAGGAAGTTCAGCAAACTATCGCCAAGCGTGGTGGCGGCGTGCCGCCTACCAGCGTGCTCGATCCACAGGTGCTGGAACGCCTGATCGTCGAAAACCTGCAACTGCAGATCGGCGATCGTTCCGGCATCCGTATTTCGGATGAAGAACTGAACCAGGCAGTAGGCACCATCGCTCAGCGCAACAACATGAGCATTGACCAGTTCAAAGCTGCTCTGGCCCACGACGGCCTGTCCTATGAGGACGCCCGTGACCAGATCAAGCGTGAAATGATCATCAGCCGTGTGCGTCAGCGCCGTGTGGCCGAGCGGGTTCAAGTGTCCGAGCAGGAAGTGAAAAACTTCCTGGCGTCGGACCTGGGCAAGATGCAGCTCTCCGAAGAACTGCACCTGGCCAATATCCTGATCCCGACACCGGACAGCGCCAACGCCGAGCAGCTCAATGCAGCCGCCGCAAAAACTCAGGCCGTTTATGACCGTTTGAAAGCCGGCGCTGACTTCGCCCAGACGGCAATTGCCGTCTCCGGCAGCGACAACGCCCTGGACGGCGGTGATATGGGCTGGCGTAAAGCCGCTCAATTGCCACCTCCGTTTGACCGTGAACTGAGCGCCATGCAGCCGGGTGAAATTACCCAGCCAGCACGCACACCGGGCGGCTTCATCATCCTCAAGTTGCTGGAAAAACGCGGCGGCGAGACCTCGCTGAAAGACGAAGTGCATGTTCGTCACATCCTGGTCAAACCAAGCGAAATCCGAACCGAGGCGCAAACCAAGGAACTGGCCCAGAAGATCTATGACCGCATCGAAGGCGGTGAAGACTTCGCCACCTTGGCCAAGAGCTTCTCGGAAGACCCGGGTTCGGCCCTCAACGGTGGCGACCTGAACTGGATCGACCCGAAAGCGCTGGTGCCGGAGTTCCAGGACGTTATGGCCAAGACCCCGCAAGGCGTTCTGTCCAAGCCGTTCAAAACTCAATATGGCTGGCACGTCCTGGAAGTTCTTGGCCGTCGCGCGACCGACAACACCACCCAGGCCCGCGAGCAACAAGCCCTGACCGTATTGCGTAACCGCAAATACGACGAAGAGCTGCAAACCTGGTTACGTCAGATCCGTGACGAAGCCTACGTGGAAAACAAGCTGCCAGGCGCCGAGCAAACAGGCACCGACCAGGCAACGAAGTGAAACCACAGCGTTTCGCGGTCACACCCGGCGAGCCGGCCGGCATTGGTCCAGACCTGTGCCTGCTCCTCGCCTCGCAACCCCAGCCACACCCCCTGATTGCCATAACCAGCCGCGACCTGCTCCTTGAGCGGGCCGCGCAACTGGGTGTGGCCGTCACGTTGCTGGACGTGGCGCCGGGCAATTGGCCTGACCTGCCGGCACCCGCAGGCAGCCTGTATGTGTGGGACACCCCGCTTGCGGCCAAGGTCGTTGCCGGGCAACTGAACAAGGCCAATGCGGCGTTTGTGCTGCAAACCCTGACCCGTGCCGGCCAAGGCTGTATCGACGGCGACTTCGCGGGCATGATCACCGCCCCTGTGCACAAGGGCGTCATCAACGACTCCGGTATCGCCTTTTCCGGCCATACCGAATTCCTCGCCGAACTGACCCACACCGCTCAAGTCGTGATGATGCTTGCCACACGCGGCCTGCGCGTGGCCCTGGTGACCACGCACCTACCGTTGCGCGATATCGCCGATGCCATCACCGCCGAGCGCGTGGAGCGCGTCACGCGCATCCTGTATACCGACTTGCAACAAAAATTCGGCATTGCCCAACCCCGAATCCTGGTCTGCGGGCTTAACCCGCACGCCGGTGAAGGCGGCCATTTGGGCCATGAAGAAATCGACATCATTGAACCGACATTAGAGCGTCTGCGCCAAGAAGGCATGGACCTGCGTGGCCCACTGCCTGCGGACACTCTGTTTACCCCCAAATATCTGGAGCACTGCGACGCAGTGCTGGCGATGTACCATGACCAGGGGCTGCCCGTGCTGAAATACAAAGGCTTCGGCGCCGCAGTCAACGTGACACTGGGCCTGCCGATCATCCGCACCTCCGTCGACCATGGCACTGCCATGGACCTGGCGGGCAGCGGCAAGATCGATACCGGCAGCCTGCACGTGGCCCTGGAAACCGCCTATCAGATGGCCGAGACCCGTATATGACCGAGCATTACCAACACCGTGCGCGCAAGCGCTTCGGGCAGAACTTCCTGCACGACGCCGGCGTGATCGACCGCATCCTGCGCTCCATCCATGCCAAACCTGAAGACCGCCTGCTGGAAATCGGCCCGGGCCAGGGCGCACTGACCCAAGGCCTGCTGGCCAGTGGCGGTCAACTGGACGTGGTTGAACTGGACAAGGACCTGATCCCGATCCTCAACCAGCAGTTCGCAGGCAAGTCCAACTTCAACCTGCACCAGGGCGACGCACTGAAGTTCGACTTCAACAGCCTCAATGCCGCGCCCAACAGCCTGCGGGTGGTCGGCAACCTGCCTTACAACATCTCCACACCGCTGATTTTCCACCTGCTGAACAACGCAGGGATCATTCGCGACATGCACTTCATGCTGCAAAAAGAAGTGGTTGAGCGCTTGGCGGCGGGGCCTGGTGGTGGTGATTGGGGCCGTCTGTCAATCATGGTTCAATACCATTGCCGCGTGGAACACCTGTTCAATGTTGGCCCAGGCGCGTTTAATCCGCCGCCGAAGGTCGACTCGGCCATCGTGCGCCTGGTGCCTCACGCCGTACTGCCGCACCCGGCCAAGGACCACAAGCTACTGGAGCGGGTGGTGCGCGAAGCGTTCAACCAGCGCCGCAAGACCCTGCGCAACACACTCAAGGCGCTGCTGAGCAACGCCGAGATCGAAGCCGCCGGCGTCGATGGCAGCCTGCGCCCCGAGCAACTGGACCTGGCCGCGTTCGTGCGCCTGGCCGACCAGCTTGCCATCCAGCCTGCGCCAACCGTGGACTGAAGCCTGCCATGCATGGGCCAGACAGCATGTCTGGCCTAGTGCCCTGCTGATGGCCTAGACTGATCCGCATCTGCTGTCCTCCGCTTTTGCTTTTAAGGCCTCTTGCATGTCCGATCCTCGCTACCAGATCGACGTCAGCGTCGTCACCCGCTTCCTCGCGGACCAATCTCAACCCGAACATAACCGTTTCGCCTTTGCCTACACCATCACGGTGAAGAACAACGGGCAGGTGCCGGCCAAGCTGCTGTCGCGCCACTGGGTGATCACCGACGGTGACGGCCAGGTTGAGGAAGTGCGCGGCGCCGGTGTGGTTGGCCAGCAACCGTTGATCGACGTTGGCGCCAGCCATACCTACAGCAGCGGCACGGTGATGACCTCCAAAGTCGGCACCATGCAGGGCTCGTATCAGATGAAAGCCACCGACGGCAAACTGTTCGACGCCATCATCGCGCCCTTCCGCCTCGCCGTGCCTGGAGCCCTGCACTGATGGCGACGTACGCGGTCGGCGACCTGCAAGGCTGCCTGGAACCCCTCAAGTGCCTGCTGGAGCGGGTTGCCTTCAACCCGGCGAGCGATCGCCTGTGGCTGGTGGGTGACCTGGTCAATCGCGGCCCCGAGTCCCTGGAAACCCTGCGTTTCCTGTATGGCCTGCGCGACTCCCTGGTGTGTGTACTGGGCAACCATGATCTGCACTTGCTGGCGGCCGGCAATAACATCGAGCGCCTGAAAAAGAGCGACACCCTGCGCGAAATCCTTGAGGCACCGGATCGCGCGCAACTGCTGGATTGGCTGCGTCGACAAAAGCTCATGCATTACGACGAAGGCCGCAACATGGCCTTGGTCCATGCTGGCATCCCGCCTCAATGGACACTGAAGAAAGCCCTCAAGTGTGCCGCTGAAGTGGAAAGCGCACTGGCCGATGACAGCCTCTACACCGCGTACCTCGACGGCATGTACGGCAATGAGCCCGTCAAGTGGGACAACGACCTCACCGGCGTGACCCGCCTGCGCGTCATCACCAACTACTTCACACGCATGCGTTTCTGCACCGCAGAGGGCAAACTGGACCTCAAAAGCAAGGAAGGCGCCGACACCGCGCTGCCCGGCTACAAGCCCTGGTTTGCCCACAAGGAGCGCAAGACCCGCGACACGCAAATCATTTTCGGCCACTGGGCTGCCCTTGAAGGCAAGTGCGACGAGCCGGGTGTCTTTGCCCTCGATACCGGCTGCGTGTGGGGCGGCGCCATGACCCTGATGAACATCGACACCGGCGAGCGCTTGAGCTGCCAGTGTGAATCCCCCCTTTCCGTGACACTGCCGGCCGCCAAGCCATAGGAGCCCGCCATGAGCGAATTCAAACGTATCCCTCCCGAAGAAGCCCAGGCCCTGCGCGAGCAAGGTGCCGTGGTGGTCGACATCCGCGACCCGCAGGCTCACGCCGCTGGCCATATCACCGGCGCGCAGCATCTGGACAACCACAACATCGCCGACTTCATCCGTGCCGCGGACCTCGACGCACCGGTGATCGTGGCCTGCTATCACGGCAACTCCAGCCAGAGCGCGGCCGCCTACCTGATCAGCCAGGGCTTCTCCGACGTCTATAGCCTGGACGGTGGCTTTGAGCTGTGGCGTACGACCTATCCTGCAGAAATTGCCTCCGGCGATTCGCAATAATTTTTTTCACACCCCGCTACCCCGCGTGACGCATGGGCTCGCGCCGTTTCTGACGAACGGCGCAGCCAACTAATTGCGCATCGCGCCTTGAACTCCCGGATTCCGAACTATCCTTAAGCGCAGGCCATCCGAATCAGGGGAGAGCCGGTACACCGGCGTGCGGGTCATCGGTAGCGTTTGAGGGTGTTCTGGGGGGAAAACAGCCATTGGTGATCACCAATGACTGCCAGCATCGACTGATTGATCCGGCGTCGGCTCCACGTATCGAGCGAGGTGACGACGTCATGAGTATCTTTAGCCACTTCCAACAACGCTTCGCGTCCACACAGCAGGAAGAGCTCACGCTGCAAGAGTATCTCGAGCTGTGCAAGCAGGACCGCAGCACCTACGCGTCTGCCGCCGAACGTCTGCTATTGGCAATTGGTGAGCCGGAACTGGTGGAAACCGCCAACAATTCGCGCCTGTCGCGAATATTTTCCAACAAGGTGATCCGCCGCTATCCGGCCTTTGAAGACTTCCATGGTATGGAAGAATGCATCGACCAGATCGTCTCCTACTTCCGCCATGCCGCCCAAGGCCTGGAAGAGAAGAAACAGATCCTTTACCTGCTCGGCCCCGTCGGCGGCGGCAAGTCGTCCCTGGCTGAAAAACTCAAACAACTGATCGAGAAGGTACCCTTCTACGCGATCAAGGGCTCACCGGTATTCGAGTCGCCACTGGGCCTGTTCAACGCCACGGAAGATGGCGCGATCCTCGAAGAGGACTTCGGCATTCCGCGCCGCTACCTCAATACCATCATGTCGCCCTGGGCCACCAAGCGCCTGGCCGAATTTGGCGGTGATATCAGCCAGTTCCGCGTGGTGAAACTCTACCCGTCGATCCTCAACCAGATCGGCGTCGCCAAGACCGAGCCAGGCGATGAGAACAACCAGGACATTTCGGCCTTGGTGGGTAAAGTCGATATCCGCAAACTCGAAGAATTCCCGCAGAACGACGCCGACGCCTACAGCTATTCGGGCGCACTGTGCCGGGCCAACCAGGGCCTGATGGAGTTCGTGGAAATGTTCAAGGCACCGATCAAGGTGCTGCACCCACTCCTGACCGCGACCCAGGAAGGCAACTACAACAGTACTGAAGGTCTGGGCGCGATTCCGTTCACCGGGATCCTGCTGGCCCACTCCAACGAATCGGAATGGCATACCTTCCGCAACAACAAGAACAACGAAGCCTTCATCGACCGGATCTACATCGTCAAGGTGCCGTACTGCCTGCGGGTCAGCGACGAGATCAAGATTTACGACAAGCTGCTGTTCAACAGTTCTCTGGCCAAGGCTCACTGCGCGCCCGACACCCTGAAAATGCTTGCGCAATTCACCGTGCTGTCGCGCCTCAAGGAGCCGGAGAATTCGAACATCTACTCGAAGATGCGTGTGTACGACGGCGAAAACCTCAAGGACACCGATCCCAAGGCCAAGTCGATCCAGGAATATCGCGACACGGCGGGCGTGGATGAGGGCATGAACGGCCTTTCCACACGTTTCGCGTTCAAGATCCTCTCCAAGGTCTTCAACTTCGACCCGCACGAAATCGCCGCCAACCCGGTGCACCTGCTCTATGTGCTGGAGCAGCAGATCGAACAGGAGCAATTCCAGGCGGAAACCCGCGAACGCTACCTGCGCTTCCTCAAGGAATACCTGGCGCCGCGCTACATCGAGTTTATCGGCAAGGAAATCCAGACCGCGTACCTGGAGTCCTACAGCGAGTATGGCCAGAACATTTTCGACCGCTACGTGCTGTACGCCGACTTCTGGATTCAGGACCAGGAATACCGCGACCCGGAAACCGGCGAAATCCTCAACCGCGTAGCCCTCAACGAGGAGCTGGAAAAGATCGAAAAACCAGCCGGCATCAGCAATCCGAAGGATTTCCGCAACGAAATCGTCAACTTCGTGCTGCGCGCCCGGGCCAACAACAACGGCAAGAACCCTACCTGGCTCAGCTACGAGAAGCTGCGGGTGGTTATCGAGAAGAAAATGTTCTCCAACACCGAGGATCTGCTGCCGGTCATCAGCTTCAACGCCAAGGCCAGCAAGGAGGACCAGCAAAAACACAACGACTTCGTTACACGAATGGTCGAGCGTGGCTACACCGACAAACAGGTACGGCTGCTCTCCGAGTGGTATCTGCGGGTTCGCAAATCGCAGTGAAATAGCGACAAGCTTCTAGCGACAAGCTGCAAGATAAAGGCGAGTGAGCCGTCATATTGGGCGCACACTCCTCTTGCAGCTTGTAGCTTACGACTTGAAGCTCCCCGGAGGGGCCTATGAGCTATGTGATCGACCGACGCCTTAATGGCAAGAACAAGAGCACGGTAAACCGCCAGCGTTTCCTGCGGCGGTACCGTGACCACATCAAAAAGGCCGTTGAAGAGGCTGTCAGCCGCCGCTCCATCACCGACATGGAGCATGGTGAACAAATCAGCATTCCCGGACGGGACATCGACGAACCGGTGCTGCACCATGGCCGGGGCGGCAAGCAGACCGTCGTGCACCCCGGCAACAAGGAGTTCACCACCGGCGAGCACATCCAACGGCCCCAAGGTGGCGGCGGGGGTAAAGGCCCGGGCAAGGCCGGCAACTCCGGCGAAGGCATGGATGAGTTCGTGTTCCAGATTACCCAGGAAGAATTCCTCGAATTCATGTTCGAGGACCTGGAGCTGCCCAACCTGGTCAAACGCAACCTGACCGGCACCGATACGTTCAAGACCGTGCGCGCCGGGATCAGCAACGAGGGCAATCCGTCCCGGATCAACATCATCCGCACCCTGCGCTCGGCCCATGCTCGCCGTATCGCACTGTCGGGCAGCAGCCGCGCCAAACTAAAACAGGCCAAGGAAGAGTTGGCGCGCTTGAAGCGCGAAGAGCCGGACAACTTCGGCGATATTCAGGAAATCGAGGCCGAAATCGAAAAACTCAGCGCGCGCATTCACCGCGTGCCGTTTCTCGATACCTTTGACCTGAAATACAACCTGCTGGTGAAGCAACCCAACCCCAGCTCCAAGGCGGTCATGTTCTGCCTGATGGACGTGTCCGGCTCCATGACCCAGGCCACCAAGGACATCGCCAAGCGCTTCTTCATCCTGCTGTACCTGTTTCTGAAGCGGAACTACGACAAGATCGACGTGGTGTTCATCCGCCATCACACCAGCGCCCGGGAAGTGGACGAAGAAGAGTTCTTTTACTCGCGGGAAACCGGCGGCACCATCGTGTCCAGCGCGTTGAAGCTGATGCAGGAGATCATGGCCGAGCGCTACCCGGCCAACGAGTGGAATATCTACGCCGCCCAGGCTTCCGACGGCGACAACTGGAATGATGATTCGCCCATCTGCCGCGACATCCTGATCAACCAGATCATGCCGTTTGTGCAGTACTACACGTACGTCGAAATTACCCCCCGTGAGCACCAGGCCCTGTGGTTCGAATACGAGCGCATCGGCGAAGCCTTTGCCGATACCTTCGCCCAGCAGCAACTGGTCTCGGCCGGCGATATCTACCCGGTCTTCCGTGAACTCTTCCAGCGCAGGTTAGTGACATGACGGCCAAAGCGCATAAGCGCCAACCCATTTCCACCGGGTCCGAGTGGACCTTTGAACTGATCCAGGCCTATGACCGGGAAATCAGCCGTATCGCGGCGGGTTATGCCCTGGACACTTACCCTAACCAGATCGAAGTCATCACCGCCGAACAGATGATGGATGCGTATGCGTCAGTCGGCATGCCCTTGGGCTATCACCACTGGTCCTATGGCAAGCACTTCCTCAGCACCGAAAAGTCCTACACCCGCGGCCAGATGGGCCTGGCCTACGAGATCGTCATCAACTCCGACCCATGCATCGCCTATCTGATGGAGGAAAACACCATCTGCATGCAGGCGTTGGTGGTGGCCCATGCATGCTACGGGCACAACAGTTTCTTCAAAGGCAATTACCTGTTCCGCACCTGGACCGATGCCAGCTCGATCATCGATTATCTGGTGTTCGCCAAGCAGTACATCATGCAGTGCGAGGAGCGTCATGGCATCGACGCGGTGGAGGACTTGCTCGATTCCTGCCACGCCCTGATGAACTATGGGGTTGATCGCTACAAACGTCCGTACCCGATTTCTGCCGAGGAAGAACGCCTGCGCCAGAAGGAGCGTGAGGAACACTTGCAGAAACAGATCAACGACCTGTGGCGCACCATTCCAAAACGTGCGGGCAAAAACAGCGACAAGGACAATGCGCGCTTCCCCGCCGAACCTCAGGAAAACATCCTCTATTTCCTGGAAAAACACGCGCCACTGCTGGAGCCGTGGCAGCGGGAAATCGTGCGCATCGTGCGCAAGATCGCCCAGTACTTTTATCCACAGCGCCAGACCCAGGTGATGAACGAAGGTTGGGCCACGTTCTGGCACTACACCTTGATGAATGACCTGTACGACGAGGGCCTGGTCACCGACGGTTTCATGATGGAGTTCCTCACCTCCCACACCAGCGTAGTGTTCCAGCCAGGCTTCGATAGCCCGTATTACAGCGGCATCAACCCCTACGCACTGGGCTTTGCGATGTATCGCGACATCCGGCGCATGTGCGAACACCCCACCGAAGAAGACCGCCGCTGGTTCCCGGAAATCGCCGGCAGCGATTGGCTGTCGACCATCAAGTTCGCCATGAGCAGCTTCAAGGATGAGAGCTTCATCCTGCAGTACCTGTCACCCCAGGTGATTCGCGACCTCAAGCTGTTCAGCATCATGGATGACGACCTCAAGGATGACTTGGTGGTGCCCGCGATTCATGACGAACCCGGCTACCGCACCATCCGTGAAACCCTGGCGGCGCAGTACAACCTGGGCAATCGTGAGCCTAACGTGCAGATCTACAGCATCGATGTACGCGGCGACCGCTCGCTGACCCTGCGCCATCAGCAGCACGACCGCAAACCCTTGGGCGAATCCACCGAGGAGGTGCTCAAGCACCTGCATCGGTTATGGGGCTTCGATATTCACCTGGAAACCCTGCAGGGCGATCAAGTGATGAAGACCCACCACGTGCCGCCACGCAGCGATCACAACGACAACGACTACGGCCGCCTGGACCTGGCCGTCGTTCACCTCTGAAACAGCAAAGCCTCCATTGGTCAGGCACAGGCGTTATCCTGTGCCGCTAATGGAGGCTTTTTCATGAAAATCTACAAAGTCGGCGGTGCGGTGCGTGACCGCTTGCTGGGCATCAAGGTCACCGACATCGACCGTGTTGTCGTCGGCGCAACCACTGAAGAAATGCTCGCCAAGGGCTACAAGCCGGTGGGCGCTGACTTTCCGGTATTCCTGGACCCCAAAAACGGCGACGAATACGCCCTCGCCCGCACCGAACGCAAGAGCGGCCGGGGTTATGGTGGTTTTGTATTCCATGCCAGCCCCGAGGTGACGCTGGAAGAAGACCTGATTCGTCGCGACCTGACCATCAACGCCATGGCGGAGGATGATGACGGCAACCTGACCGATCCCTATCACGGCCAGCAGGATTTGACAGCGCGCGTTTTGCGTCACGTTTCCCCCGCATTTGCCGAAGATCCCCTCCGCGTACTGCGCGTTGCACGTTTTGCAGCACGTTACGCTCACCTCGGCTTTACCGTCGCGCCGGCAACGTTGGAGCTGATGCGTCAGCTCAGCGAATCCGGCGAACTGGAAGCCCTGACGCCAGAGCGCAGTTGGAAAGAAATCTCCCGGGCGCTGATGGAGGATCAGCCTCAAGTCTTTATTCAGGTACTGCGCGACTGCAACGCGCTGAAAACCCTGATGCCGGAAGTGGATGCCCTGTTCGGTGTACCGCAACCAGCAGCCCATCACCCTGAAATCGACACCGGCCTACATACCTTGAGCGTGCTGGAACAGGCGGCCCGGCACAAACAGCCGCTCACCGTGCGCTGGGCCTGCCTGCTGCATGACGTGGGCAAAGGCCTGACACCTGTGGATAAGTTGCCGCAGCATATTGCCCACGAACAGACCGGCCTGAAGCTGATCAAGGCGGTGAACGAGCGCTTCAAGGTGCCGAAGGATTGTCAGGAATTGGCCCTGCTTGTCGGCCAATATCACACCCACGGCCATCGCGCGCTGGAGCTGAAAGCGTCGACATTGCTGGAATTGCTGCAGAGTTTTGACGTTTATCGCAGGCCACAGCGTTTTGAAGAGTTCGTGGTGAGCTGTGAAATGGACGCTCGGGGCCGCAAAGGCCTGGAACAAAGAAGTTATCCACAAGCGGATTATTTACGCGGCGCGGCGAAAGCGGCCCGTGAGGTGCCTGTGGCGCCTTTGCTGGAGAAAGGTTTCAAAGGCCCCGAGCTGGGTGAGGCGCTCAAGCGTGAGCGGCTCAAGGTGTTGAAAGCCTACAAAGAACAACACGCCCTATAGGGGCGCGTCCGGCGTCAGCTGCTGGCCCTGCCACTCAAAACCGACAGGCGCCAGCACTTGATCGATCTGTGCATCGCGCCATAGCTGCGCCAATGTCTTGCCCGCCTCAGGGTGCACACGATCGGGCGCCATCAACGACAGCGGCCACAGCACAAAGGCGTTTTTCAGGATCTCTGCCCGCGGCAGGATCAAGCCATCAAAATTTCCCACCAGCTCGCCGTACAGCAACACATCGATATCCAGCGGCAGCCCTTTGCGGTCCGGGGCATAACGACCATTGTCGGCCTCGATGAATTTCAACCGGCGATCCAGCTCCATCAGCGGCAGGTCGGTGTAGGCCGAGACCACCAGATTGAAGAATGGCCCGCTTTTGATCCCCACTGGCTGGCTTTCGAACACTGGAGAACAGCGCACATCGGTCAAGAAGCTCGCCAGCGCATCCAGGCCGGCGACCAAATGGCGCTCGCGCTCGATATTGCTGCCAAGGCCTAGATAAATCTGAGTTAGCGACATCCGCGCTCGATCTCCACGCCCACGCCTTTGGCTGCCGGTACGGCGCCGGGCTTGGTCAACTTGAGGTGCAGCCAGGGAATCTGAAATTCACGCATCAGCACTTCGGCCAGGCGCTCGGCAAAGGTTTCCACCAACTGGTACTGGGATTGTTCGGCAAAGGCCTGGATACGCGCAGATACGCTGGCGTAATCGAGCGCCAGGGTCAGATCGTCACCCGCAGCAGCCGGGCGGTTGTCCCAGGCAAAGCTCAGGTCCAGACGCAGACATTGCTTGATGCCGCGCTCCCAGTCGTAGGCCCCGATCACGGTGTCGACTTCCAGGCCTTCGATAAACACTCTGTCCAAGCTCTTCTCCGCAGCACGACAAGGGCGCGTTGCCCCGTTAGAATCAGGGCGTCCTCGCCCGGAATAGTTAGCATGTTTTGGTTACTGGCGACTCTCGCCTACCTGCTCGGCTCGCTGTCCTTCGCCATTTTGCTCAGCCGCCTGACGGGAAATCCCGACCCGCGAATGAGTGGCTCAGGCAATGCCGGCGCCACCAATATGTTGCGCCTGGCCGGCAAGAAGCTCGCCGTCCTGACGCTGCTGGGCGACGTGTGCAAGGGCCTGCTGCCCGTGCTGATCGCCAACGGCGTCGGCCTCTCCCTGCAACAGCAAGCCTGGGTGGGCGTGTCTGCCGTCCTGGGCCATCTGTTCCCGCTGTACTTCCGCTTTCGCGGTGGCAAGGGCGTCGCCACGGCGGCCGGCATGTTGCTGGGGATTTACCCTCCGGCAGCGTTGCTGGCCGTGCTCGCCTGGTTACTGACGTTCTACCTGACCCGCACGAGCTCCTTGGCCGCACTGATCGCCACGCCGCTCACCCTGCCATTGCTGGCCTGGCAAGAACCTGCGGCGCTGTTGCCGATGAGCGTGCTGACACTGCTGATCGTCTGGCGCCACCGCGGCAATTTACGCGACCTGTTTGCCGGGCGCGAACGGCATTTTTAAATACGTTCGATGAACCCGGCTCACAGTGAGCCCTTACAACGGTGTCAGCTGCTCCATCGGCCAGCGGGCCTGCACGCTGATCGCCAGGCTCTCATGCTGGCCGGCCTGCAGGCGCTGGCAACCGGCATACGCAATCATTGCGCCGTTGTCGGTGCAGAACTCAGGGCGCGCGTAAAAAACATCGCCCTTCATGTCGCCGAGCATTTTTTCCAGCGAGGTGCGCAGGGCCTTGTTGGCACTGACGCCGCCCGCAATCACCAGGCGCTTCATACCGGCCTGCTTGAGGGCGCGCTTGCACTTGATGGTCAAAGTCTCCACCACGGCCTGCTGGAACGCCAGCGCGATGTCGCAACGGGCTTGCTCACTGTCGTCCCCGGCGCTGACGCTCTGTTGCCAGGTGTTGAGCGCGGAGGTTTTCAAGCCGCTGAAACTGAACATCAGGCCAGGGCGATCACACATCGGACGCGGGAACGTGTAGCGGCCCGGGACGCCTTTTTCGGCAAGACGGGCAATTTCCGGCCCGCCGGGGTAATTGAGGCCCATCATCTTCGCGGTTTTGTCGAAAGCCTCGCCGGCAGCGTCATCCAGAGACTCGCCTAAAAGCGTGTATTGGCCTATCCCATCGACCTGAACCAGCTGCGTATGGCCGCCGGAAACCAACAAAGCGACGAACGGGAACTCTGGAGGTGTTTTTTCCAACATCGGGGCCAGCAAATGGCCCTCCATGTGGTGCACACCCAGGGCAGGAATGCCCCAGGCAAACGCCAGTGCCTGAGCGCAAGAAGCCCCAACCAGCAGGGCTCCGACCAATCCAGGGCCAGCGGTGTAAGCGATGGCATCGATCTCGGTCGGCACGCAGCCGGCCTCGTCCAACACCTGGCGAATCAACGGCAGCATACGTTTGACGTGATCACGGCTGGCCAGCTCCGGCACCACGCCGCCATAGGCGCGATGCAGGTCGATCTGACTGAACAGTGCATCGGCCAAAAGCCCGCGTTCACTGTCGTAAAGTGCGACACCGGTTTCGTCGCAGGAGGTTTCAAGTCCCAGTACTAGCATGGGTTTGCGCCTTGTAGAGGCTGAATTCGAAGGCGCGCATAATAGTCGCCACTCCCCCTCCCGACTAGCGGTTTTCGATCAGAGGCTTTGCATTCCGGGCAATGAGGGGTTAACATCCGCAACCCTTAAAAACCGACGACCTCAGCCGCGAATTTTTTGCGACGAGAACGTTGATTCCCGGTAATGAAAGAAGGTAGCTCTGGATGCCAGCCGTCAAAGTAAAAGAGAACGAACCCTTCGACGTAGCTCTGCGTCGTTTCAAGCGCTCCTGCGAAAAAGCCGGTGTTCTGGCTGAAGTTCGTAGCCGCGAATTTTATGAGAAGCCAACTTCTGAGCGTAAGCGTAAAGCAGCAGCCGCTGTTAAGCGTCACGCTAAGAAAGTTCAGCGCGAGCAGCGCCGCGCCGTTCGTCTGTACTAATACACAGACGTTCGTAGCAAGCTTCTGCCAAGCCCGGCCCTCAGCCGGGCTATTGGCATTTGCGGATATCGCTTGATGCTTCACCGTCGACGCCGCACACGCGACCGAGACACTGCTTCAAACGTCAGGACTGGCTTTTCTGCCAGCGGTGCGCGTCTCTTCTGACGAGCCTAACAAGGCTACTGACGAGCACACTTATTTTTTAACAGGCGATCAACAGATCGACTGCGCCCACCGATGAGCTTCCGAGGCCCGCACACGGCCAAGACCGGACTCCCGGGCAACATTTCCATGCCGAAATCTGATTGAAATTAACGTCAGTGAATGTTCGGCAGATACACTTCCTGACAGCCCAAGCAGACGACAGTTGATCGAGCCGCACAATTTGCGCGCCCGAGCACTTCACGGGCCTCATTGACACGCAGTGATGACGAGAACGCCATGGCCGGGCTAATTCCCCAGAGCTTTATTGACGACCTTCTGAACCGCACCGACATCGTCGATGTAGTCAGCTCGCGCGTGCAAATGAAGAAGGCTGGCAAGAACTACACCGCCTGCTGCCCGTTTCACAAAGAAAAAACCCCGTCGTTCAGCGTCAGCCCCGACAAGCAGTTCTACTACTGTTTCGGCTGCGGCGCGGGCGGCAACGCCCTCGGCTTCATCATGGACCACGACAACCTGGACTTCCCCCAGGCCGTCGAGGAACTGGCGAAAGCCGCCGGCATGGAAATCCCTCGCGAAGAAAGTGGCCGCCCGCACAAACCGCGACAACCCACCGACTCGCCGCTGTACCCGCTGCTGACGGCCGCTGCCGACTTCTATCGTCAGGCGCTTAAAAGCCATCCGCAGCGCAAGGCCGCCGTCGATTATCTCAAGGGCCGCGGCCTCACGGGCGAGATCGCAAGGGACTTCGGCCTCGGCTTCGCCCCGCCCGGCTGGGACAACCTGTACAAGCACCTGAGCAGCGACACCTTGCAACAGAAGGCTATGATCGACGCCGGCCTGCTGGTGGAAAATGCCGAGACGGGTAAGCGCTACGACCGGTTCCGCGACCGCGTGATGTTCCCGATCCGCGACAGCCGTGGCCGGATCATCGCTTTCGGCGGCCGAGTACTGGGGGACGATAAACCCAAGTACCTGAACTCCCCGGAAACTCCCGTATTTCATAAAGGCCAGGAACTCTACGGCCTGTTCGAGGCGCGCAAAAACAATCGCAACCTCGATGAAATCATCGTGGTGGAAGGCTACATGGACGTGATTGCCCTCGCCCAGCAGGGCCTGCGCAATGCCGTCGCCACCCTGGGGACTGCCACCAGCGAAGAACACATGAAACGCCTGTTTCGCGTGGTGCCCAACGTATTGTTCTGCTTCGACGGCGACCAGGCCGGCCGTAACGCCGCCTGGCGCGCACTCGAAGCCACACTGTCGAGCCTGCAGGATGGGCGCCGCGCACGTTTCCTGTTCCTGCCCGAAGGCGAAGACCCGGACACCCTGGTGCGCTCCGAAGGCACCGACGCCTTCCGCGCGCGCATTAATCAGCATGCGCAGCCCCTGGCGGACTATTTCTTCCAGCAACTGACCGAAGAAGCCGACCCGCGCTCCCTCGAAGGCAAGGCCCACATGGCCACCCTCGCAGCACCGCTGATCGACAAAGTGCCGGGCGCCAACCTGAAGTCACTGATGCGCATGCGCCTGCTGGAAATAACCGGCTTGAGCGGCGAGGCCGTCAGCCAGCTGGTACACAACGCACCGCAAGACGCGCCACCCGCGTACGACCCAGGCATGGATTACGACGCCATGCCGGACTATTCCGACTTCCACCAACCGCAGGACGCCTACGCGCCACAGCAGGAGTGGACACCGAAAAAGCCCGGCGCCGGCGGTAAAAAATGGGACAAGAAGCCCTGGAGCAAGAACGGCAAGCGCGGTGATCGTGATGAGTCCTACGCTCCACGCACGCCCCTGGCGGTCGAAGCCCCGACACTTATTGCGTTGCGAACGCTTATTCACCACCCGCAATTGGCGGGAAAGGTGGAAAGCGCCGACCATTTTGCCAACGAGAGCAACACCTATGCTCAGGTACTGATCGCCTTGATCGAGGCGGTACAGAAAAATCCTAAGCTAAACTCAATTCAGTTGATGGCTCGTTGGCATGGCACCGAACAAGGCCGCCTCCTTAAAGCACTTGCAGAAAAGGAGTGGCTAATTGACGGCGATAACCTTGAACAACAGTTTTTAGACACCATTACTAGGTTATCCGCGGGTCAGCATACGCAGACCCTCGATGAACTCATCAAAAGAGCGAGGCAGCCGGGATTGTCGGCTGAAGAGCAAATTCAGATAGCAAAACAGATGCGTGACCTCTTAAAACAGAATGTTTCCGCATCAAACCCGACCTCAGCTGGCGTGTGAGGTCATAGCTCGGGTATAATCCTCGGCTTGTTTTTTGCCCGCCAAGACCTTCAGTGGATAGGGTGTTATGTCCGGAAAAGCGCAACAGCAGTCTCGTATCAAAGAGTTGATCGTTCTCGGTCGTGAGCAGGGTTACCTGACTTACGCGGAGGTCAACGACCACCTGCCTGAGGATATTTCAGATCCAGAGCAGGTGGAAGACATCATCCGCATGATTAACGACATGGGGATCAACGTATTCGAAGCTGCGCCAGATAAGGATTCCCTTATGCTGGCGGACGCCGATACCGACGAGGCTGCCGCTGAAGAAGCGGCTGCCGCGCTGGCCGCTGTGGAGACCGATATCGGTCGTACCACCGACCCTGTGCGCATGTATATGCGTGAAATGGGTACCGTCGAGCTGTTGACACGTGAAGGCGAAATTGAAATCGCCAAGCGTATCGAAGAGGGTATCCGTGAAGTGATGGGCGCAATTGCGCACTTCCCAGGCACGGTTGACCACATTCTCTCCGAGTACACCCGCGTCACCACCGAAGGTGGTCGCCTGTCCGACGTTCTGAGCGGTTATATCGACCCGGACGACGGTATTGCGCCGCCTGCCGCCGAAGTACCGCCGCCCGTCGACCCGAAGGCCCCTAAAGCCGACGACGACACCGAAGAAGACGATGCTGAAGCCAGCAGCGACGACGAAGATGAAGTCGAAAGCGGCCCGGACCCGATCATCGCTGCCCAGCGTTTCGGTGCGGTTTCCGATCAAATGGAAATCACCCGCAAGGCCCTGAAAAAGCACGGTCGTGGCAACAAGCTGGCAATTGCCGAGCTGGTGGCCCTGGCTGAGCTGTTCATGCCAATCAAGCTGGTGCCGAAGCAATTCGAAGGCCTGGTTGAGCGTGTTCGCAGTGCCCTTGAGCGTCTGCGTGCCCAAGAGCGCGCAATCATGCAGCTCTGTGTACGTGATGCACGTATGCCGCGTGCCGACTTCCTGCGCCAGTTCCCGGGCAACGAAGTTGATGAAAGCTGGACCGATGCACTGGCCAAAGGCAAGGCGAAATACGCTGAAGCCATTGGTCGCCTGCAGCCGGACATCATCCGTTGCCAGCAGAAATTGACCGCGCTTCAAACCGAAACCGGTTTGACGATTGCTGAGATCAAGGACATCAACCGTCGCATGTCGATCGGCGAGGCCAAGGCCCGCCGCGCGAAGAAAGAGATGGTTGAAGCGAACTTGCGTCTGGTGATCTCCATCGCCAAGAAGTACACCAACCGTGGCCTGCAATTCCTCGATCTGATCCAGGAAGGCAACATCGGCTTGATGAAGGCTGTGGACAAGTTCGAATACCGTCGCGGCTACAAGTTCTCGACTTATGCCACCTGGTGGATCCGTCAGGCGATCACTCGCTCGATCGCCGACCAGGCCCGCACCATCCGTATTCCGGTGCACATGATCGAGACCATCAACAAGCTCAACCGTATTTCCCGGCAGATGTTGCAGGAAATGGGTCGCGAACCGACGCCGGAAGAGCTGGGCGAACGCATGGAAATGCCTGAGGATAAAATCCGTAAGGTATTGAAGATCGCTAAAGAGCCGATCTCCATGGAAACGCCGATTGGTGATGACGAAGACTCCCACCTGGGTGACTTCATCGAAGACTCGACCATGCAGTCGCCAATCGATGTGGCTACCGTTGAGAGCCTTAAAGAAGCGACTCGCGACGTACTGTCCGGCCTCACTGCCCGTGAAGCCAAAGTACTGCGCATGCGTTTCGGCATCGACATGAATACCGACCACACCCTTGAGGAAGTCGGTAAGCAGTTTGACGTGACCCGTGAGCGGATCCGCCAGATCGAAGCCAAGGCACTGCGCAAGTTGCGCCACCCGACGCGAAGCGAGCATCTACGCTCCTTCCTCGACGAGTGATACCAGAACCCCCGGCCCAGGCCGGGGGTTTTGCTTTTTACAGACTACTTTCTATAGATTTACTGCCCCGCAATACCCCTCTCCCGCAATGCCCGTCTACACTCGAACCATTCCCCGTGCCATAACGAGACCGTTATGCCCAGACTGCCGACCGTGATACTGCTGTCGCTGCTGACCTGGACCGCAACGGCTGGCGCGTTGACTCTTACTGATGAAGAGCGTGGCTGGCTGTCGGACCATCAGGAGCTGCGCCTGGGGGTGGATGCTTCCTGGCCACCCTTCGAATACCGTGACGAAAATGGCCGTTACCAAGGCCTGGCTGCTGACTATGTTCGCTTGATCCAGGACCGCCTGGGCGTACGGATCAAACTGGTCGAGCCCGTAAACTGGACCGCCGTGCTTGAGCAGGCAAAAAATAACCAGCTCGACCTGCTGCCCGGCATCATGTCCACGCCGGAGCGCCAGAACTACCTGGCCTTCACACGCCCCTATCTGGATTTCCCCATCGTCATCCTCGCCCATGAGGGCGGCGCGCAACCGCGCAACCTCAAGGACCTGTATGGCCTGAAGATCGCGGTCGTGGAGAACTACGCGCCTCACGAATTGCTGCGCACCCACCATCCCGATCTCAACCTGGTGGCGATGCCCAATGTCAGCTCGGCCCTGCAAGCACTGGCCACTGACGAAGTGGATGCCGTGATTGGCGACCTGGCATCCAGTGTCTGGAGCCTGCGCCAGCTCAAACTGGATGGTTTGTACGTCAGCGGCGAAACGCCCTACCGCTATCAGTTGGCGATGGGTGTGCCGCGCGATCAGAAAATGCTGGTAGGCATTCTGGACAAAGTCCTCGCCGACCTCAGCTCAGACGAAACCGACGCGATCCAGCAGCACTGGGTCGGTAGCGTTACCGATCACCGCACCTTTTGGGTCGACTTGCTGAAATATGGCCTACCGGCGGTGCTGTTGTTGAGTACCGTGCTGGCCATCGTGATTCGGATCAATCGTCGACTCAGCTCGGAGATTGCCCGGCGGGTCGCCCTTGAGCAGGAACTGCGCAGCAGCGAGTATCACTATCGCGGCCTGGTAGAGAGCCTGTCCGCCATCGCCTGGGAAGCCAGCATCAGCGATTTCACCTACAGCTACGTATCACCCCATGCCGAAGAACTGCTGGGCTACCCCCGCGCCCATTGGCTGATTCCAGGCTTTTGGCGCAACATCATCCACCCCGCCGACCTGACGCGCGCTGAAGCCTATTGCTACCGGGAAACGCGCGCCAACCGCGACCACAGCATCGATTATCGGGTGATGACCGCCGACGGCCGCTGCTTGTGGGTGCGCGATATTGTCAGCCTCATCGAGCACGGGCATGAGCCGGTGCTACGCGGCTTGATGATCGATATCAGCGAAGCCAAGCGCACCGAAGAAGCCTTGCAGCTGTCCGAGCAAAAATTTGCCTCGGTGTTCCAGCAATGCCCGGACATCCTGGTGATTGCGCGGATGTCCGATGGCTGCCTGCTTGAAGTGAACAAAGCGTTCGAGGATCAGATTGGCCTTAGCGCCGAAGAAGTGGTCGGTAAAACCGCCACCGAACTGAATATCTGGGGCATCCAGGGCGTCGGCCCCGACCTGCTGCAACGGGTCCAAAGCAGCAGCGTGCGCAACCTGGAAATGCCTTTTCTGCGCAGCAATGGCCAAGCGTTTACCGGGCTGATCTCCGCGGAGCCGTTCCAGCTCGACACCACCGAGGCCCTGGTCGTGGTGGTGCGTGATATCACCCAGCTCAAGGAAACCCAACAACAGCTGCAAACCTCCGAAGAGAAATTCGCCAAAGCCTTCCACGCCTCACCGGATGGCTTGCTGCTGAGCCGCCAAAGCGATGGGTTACTGATTGAAGTGAACGAGGGTTTCAGCCGACTGACCGGGTTCACCAGCGCAACCTCACTTGACCAGTCAACCCTGGACCTGGGCATTTGGGTCGACCTCAACGAACGCACACAACTGCTGAAACTGATGCAGCGCGACGGTTTTGTCCGCGATTTCGTCTGCCATATACGGCGCAGTGATGGGCAAATTCGCCTTTGCGAAGTGTCCAGCCGCCCGCTGCCCATTGCTGATGAAGATTGCATGCTGACCATCGCGCGGGACATCACCGAACGCCAATTCATGCAGGAAAAACTGCAACAGGCCGCCACCGTGTTCGAGAGCACGGCCGAAGGTGTATTGATCACCGACACCCGGCAGAACATCAGCGCCGTCAACCGCGCCTTCAGCGAAATCACCGGCTACAGCGAAGCCGAAGCCCTCGGCAGTACGCCGCGCCTGCTCGCCTCCGGCCTGCATGACAGCGCATTCTATGCGGCAATGTGGCACCAGTTGACCGCTTTGGGGCACTGGCAGGGCGAGATTTCCAACCGCCGCAAGAACGGCGAGCTGTACCCCAGTTGGCTGACCATCAGTGCCGTGCGTAACCGCGAGCAAGTGGTCACACACTTCGTCGCTGTGTTTGCCGACATCTCCAGCCTCAAGCATGCCCAGGCCCGCCTCGACTACCAGGCCCATCATGATCCGCTGACTGGACTGCCCAATCGCACCCTGTTTGAAAGCCGGTTGCAGGCGGCACTTAACGGCCAGCAGGAAAGCGGTAACCAGGGCGCCGTGCTGTTCCTCGACCTGGACCGCTTCAAACACATCAACGACAGCCTCGGCCACCCCGTTGGCGACCTGTTGCTCAAAGACATCGCGGTGCGCCTCAAGGAGCAACTGCGCGACGTCGATACCGTGGCGCGCCTGGGCGGCGACGAATTCATCATCCTGCTGCCCGGCCTGCAGCAAGCCAGCGATGCCGAGCACCTGGCCAACAAGCTGCTCGCCTGCTTCACCCCACCGTTCCAGGCCGGCGAGCACGAGTTCTTTATCAGCGCCAGCATCGGCACCAGCCTGTACCCGCAGGACGGCACTGACGTCGCCACCCTGGTCAAAAACGCCGACGCCGCGATGTACCGCTCCAAGGCCAAGGGCCGCAACCGCGTTGAAAGCTACACCCGCGACCTCACCACTCAAGCCAAAGAGCGCGTAGCACTGGAGCATGAACTGCGCCGCGCCATCGAGCGTGAAGAGCTGTTTTTGTACTACCAACCGAAGCTGAGCCTGGACACTCAGGAACTGATCGGCGCCGAAGCACTGATCCGCTGGCACCACCCGACCTTCGGCGACGTGCCACCCGAACACTTCATCGCCCTCGCCGAAGAGAACGGCACGATCCTGCAGATTGGCGACTGGGTATTGGAACAAGCCTGCCGGCAGCTGCAAGCCTGGCAAACCGCCTATGAGGGTTTCGGCCCACTGTCGGTCAACCTTGCTGGCGCGCAACTGCGTCATCCCGGCCTGTTAGCGCGCATCGAACAACTCTTGCGCGACTACCGCCTGGAGCCCGGCTGCCTGCAACTGGAAATCACCGAAAACTTCATCATGAGCCAGGCCGAAGAAGCGCTGGAGGTGCTGCACCAGCTCAAACAACTGGGCGTGCAACTGGCAATCGATGACTTCGGCACCGGCTATTCATCCCTCAGCTACCTCAAGCGCCTGCCGCTGGACTTCCTCAAGATCGACCAGTCTTTCGTACGCGGCCTGCCCGACGACCCCCACGACGCCGCCATCGTGCGCGCCATCATCGCCCTGGGCCACAGCATGCAATTCACCATCATCGCCGAAGGCGTGGAAAACCCCGCGCAACAGGCCTTCCTCGCGGCCGAAGGCTGTGAACAGATGCAAGGCTACATCGTCAGCCTACCGCTGCCGCCCGAGCTTTTTGCCGAAGCTTTTCTTCATATGAGGGTTTCAGACTTTTCGGATGGCACAGCGGGGAAACCGTCGTTATAATCCGCGACCTACTGAGGGCCTATAGCTCAGTTGGTTAGAGCAGGGGACTCATAATCCCTTGGTCGTAGGTTCGAGTCCTACTGGGCCCACCAAACAAGAAAGCCGCGCACTGCGCGGCTTTCGTGTATCTGGCGTAGCGGTTTTTGTCAGCTGTTCGCCTACCACCTCCACACCCACGCAAACCTGTAACATGGCGCCCCATTGCCGCCCGCACTGGAGCTCCCCTTGCCCACCCTGGATGAAATCGATCGCCAACTGATCGCCGCCTTGCAGATTAACGCCCGCGAAAGCGTGGCCATGCTTGCCCGGCAGTTGGGTATTGCGCGCACCACGGTGACGTCGCGCCTGGCACGCCTGGAGAAAACCCAGGTGATTACCGGGTATGGCGTGCGCCTCGGCCAGCGAGTGATCGATGGTGGTTTGCAGGCTTATGTCGGGATCACCGTTCAAGCGCGTTCGGGCAAGGAAGTGTTGCGCCGGCTCAGCGCCATGGCGCAGGTGCAGCAGCTGTGTGCGGTGAGTGGCGAATTCGATTACGTGGCCTGGCTGCGCACCGACTCGCCGGAGCAGCTGGATCAGTTGCTGGACCAGATTGGCAGCGTCGATGGCGTGGAGAAAACCACCACTTCGATCATCCTCAGTAACAAATTGGATCGTGGCCAACCGATCTGACTTACAACTTCGTCACTTTGACTAAAAACAATCCAATCCGACGACACATTGCGTCTTATTAACGAACGCAACGCTCCCTAAACTGGCTGCCATCTTTTCCTATACTCAACGGGCCGAATCCCGCCGAGTCGCCAGTAAGGTCAGCCATGAGCATTCCGTCCAGCACCATCAGCAAAACCAATCGCCACCCCGCCGACGGTAAAAAACCCATCACCATTTTTGGCCCGGACTTTCCGTTTGCCTTTGATGACTGGATTGAGCACCCGGCCGGTCTGGGCAGCATCCCGGCGGCCAACCATGGCGCCGAAGTGGCGATTGTCGGTGCCGGGATCGCGGGCCTCGTGGCCGCCTACGAGCTGATGAAGCTGGGCCTCAAGCCCGTGGTGTATGAAGCCTCGAAAATGGGCGGTCGCCTGCGTTCCCAGGCATTTGAAGGGGCCGAAGGCATCATCGCCGAGTTGGGTGGCATGCGTTTTCCGGTGTCGTCCACCGCGTTTTACCACTATGTAGACAAGCTGGGCCTGGAAACCAAACCCTTCCCCAACCCGCTGACGCCGGCCTCCGGCAGTACCGTGATCGACCTCGAAGGCCAGACTCACTACGCGCAAAAAATCTCCGACTTGCCGGTACTGTTCCAGGAAGTTGCCGATGCCTGGGCGGATGCGCTGGAAGCCGGTTCGCAGTTCGGTGATATCCAGCAGGCCATCCGCGACCGCGACGTGCCACGCCTCAAAGCGCTGTGGAATAAGCTGGTGCCGCTGTGGGACGACCGCACTTTCTATGACTTCGTCGCCACCTCCAAGGCCTTCGCCAAGCTGTCGTTCCATCACCGCGAAGTGTTCGGCCAGGTCGGTTTTGGCACCGGCGGCTGGGACTCGGACTTCCCCAACTCGATGCTCGAGATCTTCCGCGTGGTGATGACCAACTGCGACGACCATCAACACCTGGTGGTCGGCGGTGTGGCGCAAGTGCCCATGGGCATCTGGCGCCATGTGCCGGAGCGTTGCGCCCACTGGCCGGCAGGCACCAGCCTCAGTTCGTTGCATCGGGGCGCGCCACGAGCGGGTGTGAAACGCATTGCCCACGCCGCCGATGGCCGTTTCGCAGTCACCGACAACTACGGCGACACCCGCGAATACGCCGCCGTACTGACCACCTGCCAAAGCTGGCTGCTGACCACCCAGATCGAATGCGACGAAACCCTGTTCTCGCAAAAAATGTGGATGGCCCTGGACCGCACGCGCTACATGCAGTCGTCGAAAACCTTCGTGATGGTCGACCGCCCGTTCTGGAAAGACAAAGACCCGGAAACCGGCCGCGACCTGATGAGCATGACCCTCACCGATCGCCTGACCCGTGGCACTTACCTGTTCGACAACGGCGACGACAAGCCTGGGGTTATCTGCCTGTCGTACTCGTGGATGAGCGACGCGCTGAAAATGCTGCCGCAGCCCATCGACAAGCGCGTGAAGCTGGCCCTCGACGCGCTGAAGAAGATTTACCCGAAAGTCGACATCAAGGCGCGCATCATCGGCGACCCGATCACCGTATCGTGGGAAGCCGACCCGCATTTCCTCGGGGCGTTCAAAGGTGCATTGCCCGGCCACTATCGCTATAACCAGCGGATGTATGCGCACTTCATGCAAAAGGACATGCCCGCCGAACAACGCGGGATTTTTATCGCCGGTGACGACGTGTCCTGGACGCCCGCCTGGGTGGAAGGCGCGGTGCAGACTTCGCTGAACGCGGTGTGGGGCATCATGACTCACTTCGGTGGCAGCACTCACTCGGAGAACCCGGGGCCGGGTGACGTATTTGATGAAATCGGACCGATCGCCCTGGCCGATTAAGGAGTTGAACATGCGCGTCGCCCTGTACCAATGCCCACCGCTGCCGTTGGATGTCGCCGGTAACCTCAAGCGCCTGCACCAACTCGCGCATGAAGCGTCGGGTGCCGATGTGCTGGTGCTGCCGGAGATGTTCCTCAGCGGCTACAACATCGGTGCCGAAGCGGTTGGCGCGCTGGCCGAAGCCCAGGACGGGCCGTCAGCACAGACGATTGCCGACCTGGCGAAAAGCGCCGGGCTGGCGATCCTCTATGGCTACCCGGAGCGAGCCGAGGACGGGCAGATCTACAACGCCGTGCAGTTGATCGACGCCCACGGCCAGCGCCTGTGCAACTATCGCAAGACCCACCTGTTTGGCGACCTGGATCACTCGATGTTCAGCGCCGGGGAGGATGATTTCCCGCTGGTGGAATTGAACGGTTGGACGCTCGGTATTCTGATCTGCTATGACCTGGAATTCCCGGAAAACACCCGTCGCCTGGCCCTCGCCGGGGCCGAACTGATCCTGGTGCCCACCGCCAACATGGTGCCGTTCGACTTCGTCGCCGACGTAACCGTGCGGGCACGGGCCTTTGAAAACCAGTGTTATGTGGCGTATGCCAACTATTGCGGGCACGAGGACGAGATTCAATACTGCGGACAAAGCAGCATTGCCGCGCCGAATGGTCAGCGAATCGCCCAGGCCGGCCTGGATGAAGCCTTGATCGTCGGGCAGTTGGATCGCCAAGCCATCACGGACGCACGCACTGCCAATCACTACCTTCAGGATCGACGCCCCGAGCTATACGGCGCACTGCACAAGCCCTGACCCAGCCGGTTTGTTAGCGGTTTGTTAACATGGGCACATCCTACGTTTCGGAAGTGCCCATGCCTGCGCCGGCCCACCCTCATCACCTGCACCTGACCCTGGCCAACGGCCTGCACGTTTCCCTGCACCATGCGCCGCGTTTGAAGCGTTGCGCCGCGTTGTTACGCGTGGCCGCTGGCAGCCATGACGTGCCATTGGCCTGGCCGGGGCTGGCGCATTTTCTTGAGCATTTGTTGTTTCTCGGCACCCAACGGTTTCCGACAAACGAAGGGTTGATGGCCTACGTGCAGCGTCATGGCGGGCAGGTCAACGCCAGCACCCGCGAGCGCACCACGGACTTCTTCTTTGAGTTGCCGGTGGCGCCCTTTGCGGATGGCTTGGAGCGGCTGGCCGAGATGCTGGCCAATCCGCGCCTGGCGCTTGAAGACCAACTGCGTGAACGCGAAGTGCTGCAAGCGGAGTTTGTTGCCTGGTCTCAGGACGCCCAAGCGCAACAGCAAGTCGCGCTGCTGGAAGGTTTGGCAGCCGATCATCCTCTGCGCGGCTTTCATGTGGGCAATCGCGATAGCCTGCCGGTGGAGCGTGAGGCATTTCAACAGGCACTGCGGGAATTCCACTCCGGGTTCTATCGGACCGGGCAGATGACCTTGAGCCTCGCTGGCCCGCAACCGCTGGAGGAACTGCACGCGTTGGCTCAACAGTTCAGCGAAACATTGGTTTCAGGGCCTGCGCGCCCACAGGCACCGCCGCCAGCGCTGATGCGAGGCCAGGCACGGCGTTTTCAACACACCGCCAACCACCACCTGCACCACGTCATTACCTGTGACGCCCCCCGTGAAGCACTGGATTTTCTCTGCACGTGGCTCAACGCCTCGGCACCGGGTGGGCTGCTGGCGGAACTGAAAGCACAAAAACTGGCCAGCGCTGTGCAGGCTTCCGTGCTCTATCACTTCGCCGGCCAGGCAGTGCTGGATATCGACTTTACCCTCGGCAATCAAGACAGTTCGACTACCCGAATCGAAGCGCTGCTGCACGACTGGCTGAGCTTTTTCATACACAGCGACTGGTCTTCGTTACGCGAAGAATTCGCCCTGCGTGCGGCTCGCCAACAACAGGTCCAGGGCGCCCTGGCATTGGCTCGGCACGACAGCGCAGACCTGTCGGATAACGACTGCGTAGCCCTGAAGGCGATGCTTGATGCTCTGCACCTGCCGCCCTCTGAACACACCTGGCAATTGCCACCCCACAACCCGTTCCTGCGCCCGCCTGTCAAAGAAGAACGCGCCGGGCTGATTCGCGGCCAGACCAGCGCCCACCGTGGTTTGCGCACCTTTGCCCAGGACCGCTCCCGAGGCCGCCGAGAAGTGTCGGCGCTGGCATTCAGCCAGGCCTTGGCAGATGACACCGATGAAGGCGCGCTCTACCTGCAGTGGCGGTTTGATTGCGCCGTACCCGTCGGGCTGGAAAGCACATTGCAGCCGTTGCGTGAGCATGCCCATCAGGCCGGAATCGAGTTGTCTTTCGAAACCACTGGCAATGACTGGCAGGTGAAAATGGTCGGCCTTCACGAGCCCATGCCGGCAGTGGTTGAAGAATTGGCGCGTCGCCTTGGCTCAGCGGATGAACACCTGCCGCCACCCGCCCCAGCGCCGCTGATCGCTATTCGCGCATTGCTCAAGGCGTTGCCTGCTTGCTGCACCGGTGATCATTCGCGAGCATGCGAGACGCCCGCCCCATGGACGAACGCCCGGTGGCAAGGGCTGGGTTTCGGTTTACCCGCCGCGTGTGAAGCTGCGATCAAAATCGCGGCAGCGCGGTTGCCCGGGCAGCCGGCAAGCCTTGAGTACACGTCACCCACCCTCGACGGCCAGAAGCGATGGCACGAGGTAAACACCGACGCCAGCGAGGCCGCGTTGTTGCTATTTTGCCCAACGCCGACGCGTGCCCTGGCTGACGAAGCGGCATGGCGACTGCTTGGGCATCTGCTGCAGGGTCCGTTTTACCAGCGCCTGCGCGTCGAACTGCAAATCGGCTACGCGGTCTTCAGCGGTATCCGACAGGTCAACGGGCAAACCGGGCTGCTGTTTGGCGTGCAATCCCCCGGCGTTTCCCTGAGCGGGATCGTTGATCACCTGCAAACCTTCCTGGAACAGGTGTCGGCATTGGTCGACAGCCGCGGCGACTTTGACAACCAACGCTTGGCGCAGCAATTCACTGCCGATGAGCTGCCTGTCGCCCAAGCCGCCGAGCTGCTTTGGCATGCCCACCTGGCGGGCCACACGTCGGATTATCTGGGGCAACTTCAACACCTGATCCAAACCCTGACGCGCGAGGATTTGCAGCACGCCGCCCAGCAACTCAACGACGCTACAGGAGGCTGGCGCTGTGTGGCCAACGGGCCGCGTGTCACGGGCGCCTGGCAACCGGCAGGCTGATCATTGCCAACCCTGCAACAGGCTTTTTCCGCCAAGACAGCGCTAACTTGAAAAGAATTGCGTAACATTAATAGGCAATATCTGAACATCTCCGATTGGAGGTGGACTATATGTATTACTCAGTAGTGAACGTCCCATCCCTTGGTAGGAGTATGAATATGACTTGGTCCAAACCTGCTTACACTGATCTGCGTATCGGTTTTGAAGTCACCATGTACTTCGCCAGCCGCTGATTGGCTGGGTAAGACAACGCCTCGGCTCGCCCGGGGCGTTTTTGTTTTGAGTTTTGCTTGATGGAGCGACCATGTTTGTCCAGATTCTAGGTTCCGCCGCCGGCGGTGGCTTCCCGCAGTGGAACTGCAACTGCGTGAACTGCGCAGGCTTTCGCGATGGCAGCCTGCGGGCCCAGGCGCGTACTCAGTCGTCCATCGCGATCTCTGACGATGGCGTTAACTGGGTGCTGTGCAATGCGTCGCCGGATATCCGCGCGCAACTGCAAGGCTTTGCACCGATTCAGCCCGGCCGCGCCCTGCGCGATACCGGCATCAGCGCGATCATCTTGATGGACAGCCAGATCGACCACACCACCGGCCTGTTGAGCCTGCGCGAAGGCTGCCCGCACCAGGTGTGGTGCACCGACATGGTCCATGAAGACCTGAGTACCGGCTTCCCGCTGTTCACCATGCTCACGCACTGGAACGGCGGCCTGGCCTGGAACCGCATCGAACTGGACGCCAGCTTCACCATCCCGGCGTGCCCTAACCTGCGTTTCACCCCGTTGCCACTGCGCAGCGCCGCACCGCCCTACTCGCCGCACCGCTTCGACCCGCACCCCGGCGATAACATCGGCCTGATCGTTGAAGACCTGCGCACCGGCGGCAAACTGTTCTACGCCCCGGGCCTGGGCAAGGTCGACGCGCAATTGCTGGAGATCATGGCCGGCAGCGATTGCCTGCTGGTGGACGGCACGATGTGGGATGACGATGAAATGCAGCGCCGTGGCGTTGGCACCCGCACCGGTCGCGAGATGGGCCACCTGGCGCAAAACGGCCCCGGCGGCATGCTGGAAGTGCTGGAGCAGTTGCCCAAGCAACGCAAAGTGCTGATTCACATCAACAACACCAACCCGATCCTCGATGAAGACTCCCCCGAAAGGGCCGAGCTGGTGCGACGTAACGTTGAAGTGGCTTACGACGGCATGAGCCTCGAATTGTAGGAGCAACCGAAATGACTGACACACCACTGACGCCCGCCGAGTTCGAGCACGCCTTACGGGCCAAGGGCGCCTTCTACCATATCCATCACCCGTACCACGTGGCGATGTATGAAGGCCGCGCCACCCGCGAGCAGATCCAGGGCTGGGTCGCCAACCGTTTTTACTATCAGGTGAACATCCCCTTGAAGGATGCCGCCATCCTGGCCAACTGCCCGGACCGCGAAATCCGCCGCGAGTGGATCCAGCGCCTGCTCGACCACGACGGCGCCCCCGGTGAAGATGGCGGTATCGAAGCCTGGCTGCGCTTGGGTCAGGCGGTCGGCCTCGACCCGGACCAGCTGCGTTCCCAGGAGCTGGTGCTGCCCGGCGTGCGGTTTGCCGTGGACGCTTACGTTAACTTCGCCCGCCGCGCCAGCTGGCAAGAAGCCGCCAGCAGCTCACTGACCGAACTGTTCGCGCCGCAGATCCACCAGTCGCGCCTCGACAGCTGGCCGCAGCACTACCCGTGGATCGACCCTGCCGGTTATGAGTATTTCCGCACCCGTCTGGGCCAGGCCCGGCGCGACGTGGAGCACGGTTTGGCGATCACGCTGCAGCACTACACCACCCGCGAAGGCCAGGAGCGCATGCTGGAAATTCTCCAGTTCAAATTGGACATTCTGTGGAGCATGCTGGATGCCATGAGCATGGCCTATGAACTGAACCGCCCGCCCTATCACAGCGTGACCGAGCAGCGGGTCTGGCATAAAGGGATCACCCTATGAGCTTTGATCGCAGCAAAACACCGACCTGGCGCCAGGGCTATCGCTACCAGTACGAGCCAGCGCAAAAAGGCCACGTGTTGCTCTACCCCGAAGGCATGATCAAGCTCAACGACAGCGCCGCGTTGATCGGTGGTTTGATCGACGGCGAGCGCGACGTAGCGGCGATCATCGCCGAGCTGGATAAACAATTCCCTGGCGTGCCTGAGCTTGGTAAAGACATCGAGGATTTCATGGAGGTCGCCTGTGCTGAGCACTGGATCACCCTTGCCTGAAAAGCCACCGATTGGCCTGCCGCTGTGGCTGCTCGCAGAGCTGACCTACCGCTGCCCGCTGCAGTGCCCGTATTGCTCCAATCCACTGGATTTTGCCGAGCAAGGCAAGGAGCTGGGCACTGAGCAATGGATCAAGGTATTTCGCGAAGCCCGGGAGATGGGCGCTGCGCAATTGGGCTTCTCCGGCGGTGAACCGCTGGTGCGCCAGGACCTTGCCGAGCTGATCGCCGAAGCGCGTAAGCTGGGCTTCTACACCAACCTGATTACCTCCGGCATTGGCCTCACTGAGCAGAAGATCAGTGACTTCAAGAAAGCCGGCCTGGACCATATCCAGATCAGCTTCCAGGCCAGCGATGAACAGGTGAACAACTTGCTGGCAGGCTCGAAAAAAGCCTTCGCGCAAAAGCTCGAAATGGCCCGCGCAGTGAAAGCCCATGGCTATCCGATGGTGCTGAACTTCGTCACCCATCGGCACAATATCGATAAAATCGACCGCATCATCGAGCTGTGCATCGCACTGGAAGCAGACTTCGTCGAGCTCGCCACCTGCCAGTTCTATGGCTGGGCGCAGCTCAATCGTGTGGGGTTGCTGCCGACTAAAGAGCAGCTGGTGCGCGCCGAACGTATCACCAACGAGTACCGCGCCAAGCTGGAAGCCGAAGGCCATCCATGCAAGCTGATTTTCGTCACACCGGATTATTACGAGGAACGCCCGAAAGCCTGCATGAATGGCTGGGGCAGCATTTTTCTGACGGTAACGCCGGACGGCACTGCCCTGCCCTGCCACGGTGCCCGACAGATGCCGGTGCAATTTCCCAATGTGCGTGACCACAGCATGCAGCACATCTGGTACGACTCGTTTGGCTTCAACCGCTTTCGCGGCTACGACTGGATGCCCGAGCCTTGCCGTTCATGCGATGAAAAAGAAAAGGACTTTGGCGGCTGCCGTTGCCAGGCGTTCATGCTCACGGGCGACGCGAGCAATGCCGACCCGGTGTGCAGCAAGTCCGAGCAGCACGGCATCATCCTGCAAGCGCGGGAAGAGGCTGAACATGCCACCCAGACCATTGAGCAACTGGCCTTTCGCAATGAGCGCAACTCACGGCTCATCGCAAAAGGCTGACGGCTTTAGCGTTTGGCGATGATGTACACGGCGTGAATGATGCCCGGGAAATAACCGCACAGGGTCAGCAGGATGTTCAGCCAGAACGCGCCGGCGAAACCCACTTGCAGGAACACACCCAGTGGCGGCAGCAGAATGGCGATGATGATACGAATAATGTCCATGGGTCAGCTCCAAAAAGTCGGCTCGTGTGAGCCGTGTAGCTAATCGACCTTGGCCGTTCGTGAGGGTTCAGTGGAATCTGGCACTGGGCCATCCTGAAGTAAGCAGGCAAAAAAACGCCCCCAGCCAAAAGAATCAGGCTGGAGGCGCCGCGTATGCCGCAAGACGGTTCGGGAAAATGGGGTTAAACGGCGATGCCCTTGCGGCATTGCAGTTGTGCGGTGCGCACGCGCGCGAAGGCGCGGGCCAGGCGTACGAGCATTTCGTCAATGTTGCTTTTGCTGACCGTGAGGGCCGGAGTAAAGCGCAGGCAGTCAGGTTGCGGGGCGTTAAGGATCAGGCCTTCGTGCAAAGCGGCTTTTACAACGGCATCAGCGCAATCATCCGATAACGTCAGGCCCCACATCAGGCCATGGCCGCGTAATTGGCCATGGTCGTATCGATAGGCCAACCGGGCGAGGCCTTCGCCGAGGCAAAGGCCGGATTCACGGACGTGTTGGAGAAAGTCGTTCGCCAATACCGTATCGAGTACCGCCACCCCGGCCGCGGCCATCAACGCATTGCCGTGATGGGTGCCTGCCAACTCGCCCGCTTCGAAGCAACACGCCTTGCCACGTGCCAGCAGTGCTGCCAACGGCACGCCGCCGCCCAGGCCTTTGCCGAGGGTCACGATGTCGGCGCGCACGCCGTACTGTTTTTCCGCAAGCAAGGTGCCGCAACGCCCAATACCGGTTTGCACCTCGTCGAGGATCAGCAGGATGCCCAACTCGCGGCACAGGCGTTCAACACCCTTGAGGTAGTGTTCGGTGGCAGGGATTACACCGGCTTCGCTCTGGATCGGCTCCAGCATGATGGCGACAGTCTGCGCATCCACCGCCGCATGCAGGGCGGGCAAGTCGTTAAAGGGCACATGGCTGAAGCCCGGCAACAGCGGTTCAAAACGGCTAGCGCCAGCGCCGGCCGAGGCCGCCATCGCCGCAAAACTGCGGCCATGGCAACCCGTGCTGGCGCTGATGATGCGATAAGCGCCGCCGCGATGCAGTTGCCCCCATTTGCGCGCCAGCTTGATCGCGGCTTCGCAGGCTTCCGCACCACTGTTGAGCAGGTAACCCTGATCGCTGCCGGTGTGCTGGCACAGCCGGTCGACGAGGTTCAATTGGGCGCGGTTGTGCAGGCCGCTACCTGGGTTGATCAGCGCTTGAGACTGATCGGCCAGGGCGTTGATCAATACCTGTGGGCTGTGGCCGAGGCTGTTGGCGGCGCTGCCCTGGCTGAAATCCAGATAGGCTCGGTCTTCGCTGTCCCAGAGCCAGGAGCCCTGGCCGCGCACGAAGACCTGCGCAGGCCTGGCCACCGTCGGCATCAGGGATTCACTGGGCAATTCATGCGGCGCGTCCAGGATCAAATCGTCCAGGCTCGGCGCAGGGCGACGAAATAGATTCACAGCTCACCCCCCATGGCAACCCGACCTTGGTCGGCGTCCCGTGCAAACACTGCCTGAAGGTTTTTTGCCTTGCCTATGTAAACGCTATCAAGATAAACGTTATTCATTGCCCGATTCGGCCCTGTAAGCCCTGCGAATAGGCGCTAGACTAGGCGTCTCAGGGGCCAGCGGCTATTTCGATTTTCCAGCTTTTTCGATAAGTAAGTCTTATGGATTTCAAGCAACTGCGTTATTTCGTCGCGGTGTATGAGGAAGGCCACGTGGGCCGTGCCGCGGAGCGACTTTCGATCTCTCAGCCGGCGCTGTCGCAACAGATTCGCCAACTGGAGCAGAACCTGGATGTGAGCCTGTTCGAGCGCAGCAGCAAGCGCCTGTTACCCACGCTGGCTGCGCATACGTTGTACAACCACGCGTTGCCTTTGATTGATGGCATGCAGCAGGCCGTCGAAGCCCTGCGCAACTTCAAGGGCCAGGCGATGCGCACCTTGGCCATTGGCGTACTGCAAACCGTGCACACCAGCCTGGTCCCGCAAATGCTGGAGCGCGTGCGCAAGGCCCAGCCGCATTTGGTGGTGCAGATTTACGAATTGACCGGGCTGGAGATCGAACGCCGGTTGCTTAACGGCTCGCTGGACATCGGCATCAGCTACTTGCCGCCGCGCCAGCCAGGGCTGCATGGCGTGCTGTTGTATGAAGATGAGTTGAAAGTGGTCATCCCCGAAGACCATCCTCTGCGGGCTTTCAAAAAAGTCTCGCTGAAACAGGCGGCCGAGTTGCCGATGTTGCTGCTGGGGGAAGAGTTTCAGGTGCGGCAGATCTGGCAAGGCCAGCTGTCCAACCTCGGGCGGCGACCGCAGGTGCAAGCGGAATTGAATACCATGGTGGGGATTCTCGACAGCCTGCCCCATACCAAACTTGCCACCGTATTGCCGGGGCGCTCCCAGGATGAACACAACAGCAAAGCACTGCTGTGGAAACCCTTGAGTGAACCGAGGGTGCCGCTCAAAGTGGGGTTGGTGTGCCGCGACGTACAGCGCCAGCAAGCGACCGTGGCGTTGTTGCGCACGCTGCTGGAGGACGTGATGAATGCCCCTCAGGCGCCGGCCTGACTTTTTCGCGGGCAAAAGAAAACCCCGCCGAAGCGGGGCTTTGCAGACTGTTTCCCTGACATCCATTTCACTCCGCCGTCCTGGCAGAATCCTACGTGTCCGTGTTGTTGCTTTGCGCTTCCTGCGCGACGTCCATGTGAAGTAGATTATCCGTGGATCCAATTTGGCGATAGAGGACGAATAGCAGCACGTCATGTAAGAGAATGCTTACACGCCCTCCAAGCCCTTAAAACAGTGCTTCATCCAGCAAAAACAGTGATTCACTGCCGGCTTTTACCGACGCACTCAGCGAATGAATACGTGGCAGCAGGCGGGCAAAGTAGAAGCGTGCGGTGCCCAGCTTGCTGGCGTAGAAGTCTTCTTCAGACTCCTTGCCCCACGCCGCCTTGGCCATGCGCGCCCACATGTAGGCGTAAGCCATGTAGCCAAAGGCGTGCAAGTACTCCACCGAAGCCGCGCCGATTTCATTCGGGTTGGCCTTGGCGCGGTCCAGCACCCAGGCCGTCAATTCATCCAGGTTATCCACTGCCGCGCTGAGCGGACGGGTGAATTCGCCCAGCTCGGGGCCAGCCGTGGCGATGAACTGACGGATTTCGTCGGCGAACAGGGTATAAAACGCACCGCCACTGCCGACAATCTTGCGGCCCATCAAGTCCAGCGCCTGAATGCCGTTGGTGCCTTCGTAGATCTGGGTGATGCGCACGTCCCGCACCAGTTGCTCCTGGCCCCACTCGCGAATGTAGCCGTGGCCGCCAAACACTTGCTGGCCGAGCACCGTCGTTTCCAGGCCCAGGTCGCTGAGGAAGGCCTTGGCGACTGGCGTCAGCAACGCCACCAGGTTGTCGGCGCGCTCGCGGGCGGCGGCATCTTCGCTGAACTTGGCGATGTCCAACTGTGTGGCCACATAGGTGGAGAACGCACGACCGCCTTCGTTCGAAGCCTTCATGGTCAGCAGCATACGGCGCACGTCCGGGTGCACGATGATCGGATCAGCCACTTTATCCTTGGCCTTGGCGCCGGTCGGCGAACGGCTTTGCAGGCGGTCGCGCGCATATTCAATCGCGTTCTGGTAGGAACGTTCGCCGGACGCCAAGCCCTGGATACCCACCCCCAACCGCTCGTAGTTCATCATGGTGAACATCGCCGCCAACCCACGGTTGGGCTCACCCACCAGGTAACCTACCGCTTCGTCGAAGTTCATCACACAGGTGGCGGACGCCTGAATACCCATTTTGTGTTCGATGGAGCCGCAGGTTACCGGGTTACGCGCGCCCAGGCTGCCGTCGGCATTGACCATGAACTTCGGCACCAGGAACAGCGAGATGCCCTTGGGGCCCGCCGGCGCATCCGGCAGCTTGGCCAGCACCAGGTGGATAATGTTTTCGGTAAGGTCGTGTTCGCCGCCGGTGATAAAGATCTTGGTGCCGCTGATCTTGTAGGAACCGTCCGTCTGAGGCTCAGCTTTGGTGCGGATCATCCCCAGGTCAGTCCCGGCATGCGCTTCCGTCAGGCACATGGAACCGGCCCACTCACCCGAGTACATCTTCGGCAGGTAGGTCGCCTTGAGCGCTTCGCTGGCGTGAGTGTTGATCGACACGCAGGCGCCGGAAGTGAGCATTGGGTACAGGCCAAACGCCAGGCTCGACGAGTTGATCATCTCTTCAACCTGGGCCGAGACGGCTTTGGGCATGCCCATACCGCCAAACACCGGATCACCGCCTACACCCACCCAGCCGCCTTCGGCGTAGGTTTTGTAAGCCGCAGGGAAACCCTCCGGGGTGCTGACCACGGTGTCGGCCCAGCGGCAGCCTTGCTCATCGCCGTTGCGGCTTAGCGGTGCGATGGATTTAGCGGTGACCTTGCCAGCTTCCTCAAGGATCGCCTCAACGGTTTCGGCATCCACGGTGTCTGCCAATGCCGGCAATTGGGCCCAAGTATTAGCGACCTCAAACACTTCGTTGAGGATGAAGCGCATATCACGCAGCGGCGCTTTGTAATCAGCCATGGCAAACCTCGTGAGAACATGAAAAGTGATTCGATAGGATCGGTTTTACAGACTCCGAGTGTACCCGAACAACTTTTCAGACACATAGGGTCCACTTGTGACTGATTGGTATTTTTTAGTCACGACAAGCCAAACGCCTCCGCCGGCAGACTCATCAAGCACTCACTGCCCGCCTCCACAGCAGCTCGGTGCGTCGTCGTGCGCGGCAGCAAGCGCTTGAAGTAGAAGTCGCACGTCGCCAGCTTGGCTTTGGCAAACTCGGTGTCGTCGAGTGCCTGGGCGGTGATCGCCATACGCAACCACAGGTAACCGAGGATGATGTAACCGCTGTACATCAAGTAATCCACCGCCGCCGCGCCCACTTCATCCGGGTTTTTCATCGCCGCCATCCCCACCTTGACGGTCAACTCACCCCACTGCTGATTCAGTTGATTGAGCTGCTCCACCTGGGCCTTGAGCTGCGGATGCTCGGCATTCGCCGCACAGAACTTATGCACGATCTTGGTAAACCCGCGCAGCAACTTGCCCTGGCTACCCAGCACCTTGCGCCCCAGCAGGTCGAGGGCCTGGATGCCGTTGGTGCCTTCATAGATCGACGCAATCCGGCAATCACGCACCAACTGCTCCATGCCCCATTCGCGAATGTAGCCATGGCCGCCGAATACCTGCATGCCGTGGTTGGTCACTTCCAGCCCGGTTTCGGTCATAAATGCTTTGCAGATCGGCGTGAGGAACGCCAGCAGGTCTTCAGCTTCCTGACGTTGCGTGGCGTCACTGCTCAGGTGCGCGGTGTCGAGTAGTTGCGCGGTGAAATACGTCAGCGCGCGGTTGCCCTCATTGAAGGCTTTCATGGTCAGCAACATGCGGCGCACATCAGCGTGCACGATGATCGGGTCGGCGGCTTTGTCCGGGGCTTTTGCGCCGGTCAGTGAACGCATTTGCAGGCGATCGTTGGCGTACTTGATCGCGCCCTGGAAGCTTGTCTCGCCATTACACAGGCCCTGCATGCCAGTGCCCAGGCGTGCGTGGTTCATCATGGTGAACATGCAGTTGAGGCCTTTGTTCGCCTCGCCGATCAGGAAGCCTTTGGCACCGTCGAAGTTCAGCACACACGTCGCCGAGGCCTTGATGCCCATCTTGTGCTCGATTGAGCCGCAGTGCACCGCGTTGCGCTCCCCCGAATCCGCGTGGAACTTGGGCACGATAAACAGGGAGATGCCCTTGGTGCCTGCCGGCGCATCCGGCAACTTGGCCAGTACCAGGTGGATGATATTGGCGCTCAGGTCATGCTCGCCGGCCGAGATGAAGATCTTGCTGCCGGTGACGGCGTAACTGCCATCCGCCTGGGGCACGGCGCGGGTCTTGATCAGCCCCAGGTCAGTGCCGCAGTGGGCTTCGGTCAGGCACATGGTGCCGGTCCATTCGCCGGCGGTGAGTTTGTTCAGGAAGGTGGCTTTCTGTTCCTCGGTGCCGTGGGCGTGGATCGCCGACATCGCACCGTGCGTGAGCCCCGGGTACATGCCCCAGGAGGTGTTGCTGGAGCCGATCATTTCGCTCAGCACCAGGCCCAACGAATGCGGCAAGCCCTGGCCGCCGTAGGCCGGGTCCGCCGCCACGCCGTGCCAGCCGCCTTCCACGTACTGGGCGAAGGCTTGCTTGAAGCCCTTGGGCGTGGTGACCACGCCATTATCGAAATGGCATCCCTCTTCATCACCACTGCGATTGAGCGGGGCGAGCACGTTCTCGCAGAACTTGGCGCCTTCCTCGAGGATCGCACTGACCATGTCCGGGCTGGCGTCGGTGGCGCCCAAGGCAGCGTAATGGCCGTGGAAATCAAACACGTTGTCGATCAGAAAGCGCATGTCGCGCAGGGGAGCTTTGTACTCAGGCATGGCGATGTCTCCGGCAGCAGATGGTTTCAACCTACTGCCGGCCACGACCGCAAACAATCACTGTAGAACCGCTGAATACACCACCATCACTCAACCGGCAGCGTTTTCCATGCGCACCGCGCCTCGACGGGTTTGCCCGGCCGCGACCACACAGTTGCGCCCGGCGCCCTTGGCGGCGTACAGCGCCTGGTCGGCGGATTTGAGCACTTCCTCAGGGCTGCGCTGTTCAGCCTGGCGTTCGGCCACACCGATGCTGACCGTCACCGACACACTCGACGCGCCGCTGCCTGCACGGCGCTGGCGGCCCTGCAGGTCGTCATGGGGACGGTCCGGGTTGCGCAGCTTGATGTCGTAGTTGGCGATGATCTCGCGGATCTCCTCCAGGTGCGGCATGCATTCATCCAGCGTCTTGCCTGCAAAAACCACGGCAAACTCTTCACCGCCATACCGATAGGCCCGCCCGCCACCATTGACCTTGGACAGCTTGCTGGCCACCAGGCGCAATACCTGGTCGCCGACGTCATGACCGTGAGTATCGTTGAACCGTTTGAAGTGATCGACGTCACTCATCGCCAACACATAATTGCGCCCCAGGCGCTGCATACGCTCGTTGAGCGCCCGGCGGCCCGGCAAGCCGGTGAGCTCATCACGAAAGGCCATTTGATAGGCCTCATGCGCCACGCCGGCCGCGATCATCAGCATCACCTGGCTGCACATGATGTTCAGGGTAAACGGCAGGATGAAGGTTTGCGGCAACATCCAGAACAACCCCAGCAAACCGACCAACTGCGCGGCGTGCAGAGGCCGCGGCTGGTACCAGTACTGCGCCGCCAGGGTGACAAAACCAATCAGGAACATGGGGTACGACAATTGGATCAGGCTCATCCAACTGCCGTGCAACGCCGGCCAACGAATCTCCGCCAGCCAGTTCAGCAGGGGCTGGGGGAAACTTTGCTCAAGCGCCAGTGCCACGCTGCCGATGGCAAGCAGCACAGCGCAGCGGGCAACGAAGTCGCGGAACAGGTGGGTTTTCTCCTGCCACACCGCGTAGATGCTGAACAGCAGCGGCAGCAACAGGCAACACAGATGAAAGACCACCGCCGCGTCTTCACGGACACGGCCGTTGTCGCGGTAGTAATCGGTCTGGGCGTCCAACAGGAAGTAAACGACATACACCGTGATCATCAGGAACAGCTCACGCTGGCGCCGATACACCGCGCAGTACGAACCGCCGAGCAACAGCACAAGGGTAGGCAACACGTTGAACAGCGAGGTGAAGAAGACGTTGAGATCTTTGACGTACGCAGCCGAGAGCCCGGCCAGTAACAGCAGTAATGAAGGAAGGAAATGACTGAAACGTACAGCGGACACGCGCAACAAGGGTAAAGCTCCGACCCGCTCAAAAAAAGATGGCACAGTGCCTTCACTGCACACAGTTAAGCACATTCACTGTGACCTGTATCACATTGCCATCACTGTAACGGCAGCCAACTGCAATCCCTGAGTGCGGCGCTGTGTTTTTTATCAGCCAATAAAAAACCGCCGCTCCCAAGGGAGCGGCGGCTTTCAAAAGATCCGGAAAGGCTTAGTAAGCCAGGCCGAAGTCTTCTTCTTTCATGTCCATCAGGTTGCTGGCGCCCGACAGCATGGTTGCAACGTGGGTGCGGGTACGCGGCAGAATGCGCTGGAAGTAGAAGCGCGCCGTCTGCAGCTTGGCGGTGTAGAACGCCTCTTCAGTGGTGCCGGCAGCCAGTTTCTCGGCAGCCAGGCGCGCCATGTCGGCCCAGAAGTAAGCCAGGCACGCGTAGCCGGAGTACATCAGGTAATCCACCGAAGCGGCGCCGACTTCTTCACGGTCTTTCATCGCGGCCATGCCGACCTTCATGGTCAACTCGCCCCACTCCTTGTTCAGTGCAGCCAGCGGTGTAACGAACTCTTTGACGGCTTCAACGCCTTCGTTGGCCTGGCAGAACTTGTGCACGATCTTGGTGAAGCCCTTGAGCGCTTCGCCTTGAGTCATCAGCACTTTACGGCCGAGCAGGTCCAGCGCCTGAATGCCGGTGGTGCCTTCGTACAGCATCGAAATGCGGCTGTCGCGAACGTTCTGCTCCATGCCCCACTCGGCGATAAAGCCGTGGCCGCCGTAGATCTGAACGCCGTGGTTGGCGGATTCAAAACCGACTTCGGTCATGAATGCCTTGGCGATCGGTGTCATGAATGCCAGCAGGCCGTCGGCCTGTTTCTTGGCTTCGTCGTCGGTGCCGTACTTGACGATGTCCACTTGCTTGGCGGTGAAGTACACCATCGCACGGTTGCCTTCGGCGAAGGCTTTCATGGTCAGCAGCATGCGGCGCACGTCAGGGTGCACGATGATCGGGTCAGCCGCTTTGTCCGGCGCTTTCGGGCCAGTCAGGGAGCGCATTTGCAGACGATCGCGAGCGTATTTCAGGCCGCCCTGGAAGCCGATTTCAGCGTGGGCCAGGCCTTGCAGTGCAGTGCCCAGGCGAGCGGTGTTCATAAAGGTGAACATGCAGTTCAGGCCTTTGTTCGCCGGGCCGATCAGGAAACCGGTGGCCGCGTCAAAGTTCATCACGCACGTGGCGTTACCGTGGATGCCCATTTTGTGCTCCAGGGAGCCACAGGTCACCGCGTTGCGCGCACCGATCGAGCCATCTGCGTTCGGCAGGAATTTAGGCACGATAAACAGCGAGATGCCTTTGGTGCCGGCCGGTGCGTCCGGCAGGCGAGCCAGCACGATGTGGACGATGTTGTCGGCCATGTCGTGCTCACCGGCCGAGATGAAGATCTTGGTGCCGGAGACTTTGTAGGAACCGTCCGCCTGAGGCTCGGCCTTGGTGCGCAGCATGCCCAGGTCGGTACCGCAGTGGGGTTCGGTCAGGCACATGGTGCCGGTCCACTCACCCGAGACCAGTTTGGTCAGGTAAGCGTCCTGCTGTTCCGGGGTGCCGTGCTCGGAGATGGTGTTCATTGCACCGTGGGACAGGCCCGGGTACATGCCCCACGACCAGTTGGCTTCACCAACCATTTCGCTGACGGCCAGGCCCAGGGATTCCGGCAAGCCTTGGCCGCCGTGCTCCACGTCGTGGGCCAGGCTTGGCCAGCCGCCTTCGACGAATTGTTTGTAGGCTTCTTTGAAACCAGCAGGGGTCTTAACGCCTGACTCGCTCCAGGTGCACCCTTCGATGTCACCCACGCGGTTCAACGGTGCCAGCACTTGCTCACAAAACTTGGCGCCTTCCTCGAGAATGGCGTCAACCATGTCCGGGGTAGCGTCCTGGCAAGCCGGCAGGCTCTGATAGTGCGCTTCATAGCCGAGCAGTTCGTCACGAACGAAGCGAATATCACGCAAGGGGGCCTTGTAGTCAGGCATAGCGATAAACCTCTGCTGATGTATCTGGGATGAACAACCGCGTGGATTTGTTATGGCGGTCAAACAGGTGTTTGAAACATACGTTTACGACCTGGGGTTGTCAAGCATCGTCCAGGCGCCATTTGTCATGACCCGGATCAACGGCGCGCGCAGCAGGGCCTGCGGCGGTACGCCACATCAAAAAGGACTGTAGAAATTCCAGAGAGCTAAACAGGACAACGGTGGGAGCTGGCTTGCCTGCGATACAGGCGCCGCGCTGTATCAGGCAAACCGAGTAGCTGCCATTGCAGGCAAGCCGGCTCCCACAGAAAGCGAGAGCCCGCGTATGAGGGCGTTAAGCGTAGGTGTCGATCAAGGTGCCGAGCATTTCATTCGAAGCCTTGGCAACTTTGGCGCCCAGCTCCACTTGAAACTTGCCCTGGGCCATTTCGACCATATTGCTCGCCGAGTTGGACGGCTGGGCGCGATCGTTGGCTTGCAAACGGTCGCTTTGGGCGTCGGAGGGCTGGGTCGTCGCGGCGCTGGCAATGTTGCCGGCGGCCTGGTCGACGCGGTTCTGCCCGGCCTGAATAGTGCTCAGCCCCGAATAAAACGCGCTGCTTCCAGAGATTTCCATGGCGTAAGCCTGCCTTTAGAGAATCGTGAACCTGAATTGAAGCAGACATCCTGGCAAAACGCCCGTCAAAAACACTAATGGCATAATGCCTTAGCGATAGCCAAAATCAGTCAAGCAAGTCCAATTCCAGGTACTCGGCCACGGCTTCGGCACTGGCCTGCTTGAGTTTCGGCACGCGGCCCAGGCATGGCGCGGGCAATCGTTCAGCCAGGGTAGCGAGGTTCTCTTCCAGACGAGAGGTCTTGGGGTCGATGATATTCGCCACCCAGCCAGCCAACGGCAAACCGTCCCGCGCAATGGCTTCAGCGGTCAGCAAGGCATGGCTGATACAGCCCAGGCGCACGCCCACCACCAGGATCACCGGTAACTTGAGCGCCATGGCCAGGTCCGACAGGTTGTCCTGATCGGCCAGCGGCACGCGCCAGCCGCCCGCACCTTCAATCAGGGTGAAATCTGCCTGCCGCGCCAGTATTTGCTGCATCGGTTTCAAGAGCGATTGCACCGTCAAGGCAACGCCCGCTTCGCGCGCCGCCAGGTGAGGCGCGATAGCCGGCTCGAACGCCACCGGGTTGACTTCGGCATAGCTCAGCGGCAACGAACACTCAGCCAGCAGCGCCAAAGCGTCGGCATTGCGCAGCCCTTTGGGCGTCACCTGACAGCCAGAGGCCACCGGTTTTCCGGCAGCGGTACTTTTTCCCGCGAGCCGTGCGGCATGCAGCAGGCCGGCGGCGATGGTGGTCTTGCCGACATCAGTGTCGGTGCCCGTGATGAAGTAAGCGGCGCTCATAGAGGTTTCTCCAGTACGGCATACACCACTTGATACGTGGCGGGCAGGCCCTGGGCCTGACGGAACTGCTCGTAAGCGTCCACCAGTGCAACAATCCGCGCGCGCCCCGTCAAGCCTCCCGGACGACCCGGGTTGAGGTTATGCGCGCCCAACGCTTTGAGTTCGTGGGTGAGGCTGCGCACATCCGGGTAGTGCAACACATGGGGCCGGCGCTCCAGGCTCACCACCCGCAAGCCGCTGGCGGCGCACAGCTGTTGATAAGCTTCAAAGGTGCGGAAGCGGTTGACGTGCACCCACCCATCCGCCGCACGCCAGCTTTCGCGCAACTCATCCAGGGTGCCCACGCACAGGCTCGCGAATGCCAGCACGCCACCAGGGTGCAGCACGCGGCGGGCCTCGCTGAGCACAGCGTCGAAATTCGCACACCATTGCACCGCCAGGCTGGAGAAGATCAACCCGCAACTGTCCGCCTGCAAAGGCAGGCGTTCGGCGTCCCCGGCGATGAAATGCTCGGCGCCGCCCAATGGCCGCGCGTGGTTGAGCATGCCCTCGGCAATATCCAGCGCGACACCCTGGCTGCCAGGCAATCGTTCGCCCAACACGCGGCTGAAAAACCCTGTGCCACAGCCCAGGTCCAGCCAGCGTTGCGGCGCGCTGCCCGCCGGCAAGCGAGCCAGCAGTTCAGTCCCCACCGCGCGCTGCAACTCGGCCACGCTGTCATAGCTGGCCGCCGCACGGGAAAACGACGCCGCCACCTGGCGCTTGTCCGGCAAGGCACCCGGCAGTGAGGGGTGGGATAAATCAGTCATCAACGCACTCATGCAAAAAAGCCTGAATGGCCCCCGCTACACCGTGAGGGTCCTCCAGAAGAAAAGCGTGACCGGCCTGTTCAATCAGGCCGATTTCAACATCAGGCAGCAGGGCCAGCAGATCGCTGGCGGCTTCGGCGGGCACCAGGCCATCCAGGCCGCCAAACAGGTGCAGTTGCGGGCCGCGATAGGCCTGCAAGGCCGCACGGGTATCCAGTTGGGCGAGCAGCTCCAGGCCCGGCATCAGCACATTGGAAGGCGTATTCGGTGCCCCGCTGACCAACAAGCGCGATAGCCCGCGGGGGTCTTCGGCACCCTTGGCGCACAGCAGGCCGAAGCGTTTGAGGGTGACCTGGGAATCGGCGTGGCAACCGGCGAGGAACGCATCGAAGGTTTCGGCGGGCATCGCGTTGGGCCAACTTTCATGAGCGACAAAACTCGGGTTGCTCGCCAACGTCAGCAGGCCGCAGCAACGCTCGCCACGCCGCGCCGCCAACTCGGAGGCGAGCATGCCGCCCAGGGACCAGCCGCCCAGCCAGGCGTTGTCCGGCAGTGTGGCGTCGAGTTCGTCGAGCCATTCATCCAGATCACTCGAAGCCAGCGTCGGCAATGGCTCAATGTGCACGTGCAGGTGTTCGTCGAGGCCGCGCAAGGCGGCGGCCAAAGGCTCCAGCGGTGAAACGCCGAGGCCCCAGCCAGGCAGCAATATCAGCCGATCACGCATGGTCGGGCTCCGTGATGTTTAACAACCGGAAACACTCTTCCAATCCGCTTAACAATAGCTGCACCTGCGCCTCGCTGTGGGCCGCCGTCAATGTCACGCGCAGTCGGGCACTGCCGGCTGGCACGGTAGGCGGGCGAATAGCAGTCACCATCAGGCCGCGCTCGCGCAACATCTGTGACAGGCGCATGGCCTTGGCGCTGTCGCCGATCATGATCGGCTGGATCGGCGTAAAGCTGTCCATCAATGCCAGGCCGATCTGCTCGGCGCCCCGGCGGAACTGGCGGATCAGGTTATTGAGGTGCTCGCGTCGCCACTGTTCGGTGCGCAGCAGCTCGAGGCTCTTCAAGGTTGCACAGGCCAATGCCGGCGGTTGGCTGGTGGTGTAGATATACGGCCGGGAGAACTGGATCAGGCTCTCGATCAGCTCTTCGCTGCCCGCCACAAACGCCCCGGCGGTACCAAACGCTTTGCCCAGGGTGCCGACCAGCACCGGCACGTCCTCCTGGCTCAGGCCGAAATGCTCGACGATCCCGCCACCCTTTGCGCCCAACGGGCCAAAACCATGGGCGTCGTCCACCATCAACCAGGCGCCTTTGGCCTTGGTTTCACGGGCCAACGCTGGCAGGTCAGCCAGGTCGCCGTCCATGCTGAATACCCCATCGGTGACCACCAGCGTATTGCCGGTCGCCTTCTCCAGCCGTTTGGCCAGGCTGTCGGCGTCGTTATGCAGATAGCGGTTGAATCGCGCCCCGGACAACAACCCTGCATCCAGCAGCGACGCGTGGTTGAGCCGGTCCTCGAGCACCGTATCGCCCTGCCCCACCAACGCGGTGACCGCACCGAGGTTGGCCATGTAGCCAGTGGTAAACAGCAGTGCACGCGGGCGACCGGTCAGGTCGGCGAGGGCTTCTTCCAGTTCGTGGTGCGGCGTGGCATGGCCCACCACCAAGTGCGAAGCGCCACCGCCCACGCCCCAACGGGACGCACCGGCGCGCCAGGCTTCGATCACTTGCGGGTGATTGGCCAGGCCCAGGTAATCGTTATTGCAGAACGCCAACAGCGGTTGGCCGTCCACCACCACTTGCGGGCCTTGGGGGCTGCCTAGCAAGGGACGTTGACGGTAAAGGTGTTCGGCACGGCGGGCAGCGAGACGCGCGGCGAGATCAAAAGACATGCAGGCCTCGGTAGATCAGGTGGAACTCGGTCAAAAATGTGGGAGCGGGCTTGCTCGCGAAGGCGGTGTATCAGCCACTGCATCTATCAACTGACCGATCGCCTTCGCGAGCAAGCCCGCTCCCACATTTGGAGTGCATTTCAATCAAACAACAGCGTTATAAAACTGCTCGCTGCTCTTTTGCTCAACCAACGCCTGCTCAATCGCCGCCTGATGCACTTCATCCGCGTGCTCTTCACGCGCTTCCGGCAGGATGCCCAGGCGCGCGAACAGTTGCATGTCCTTGTCTGCCTGCGGGTTGGCGGTGGTCAGCAACTTGTCGCCGTAGAAGATCGAATTGGCACCGGCGAAAAACGCCAGGGCCTGCATCTGCTCGTTCATCGCCTCACGACCGGCCGACAGGCGCACATGGGACTGCGGCATCAGGATGCGCGCCACCGCCAGCATGCGGATGAAGTCGAACGGGTCGATGTCTTCGGCGTTTTCCAGCGGCGTACCGGCCACCTTCACCAGCATATTGATCGGCACCGACTCCGGATGCTCCGGCAGGTTGGCCAACTGGATCAGCAGGTTGGCGCGGTCGTCGAGGGACTCGCCCATGCCGAGGATGCCGCCCGAGCAGATCTTCATCCCGGAATCGCGCACATAAGCCAGGGTTTGCAGGCGCTCGCCGTAGGTGCGGGTGGTGATGATGCTGCCGTAGAACTCGGGCGAGGTGTCGAGGTTGTGGTTGTAGTAGTCGAGGCCGGCCTGGGCCAGGGCTTCAGTCTGGTCCTGGTCGAGACGACCGAGGGTCATACAGGTTTCCAGGCCCATGGCCTTCACGCCTTTGACCATTTCAAGCACGTACGGCATGTCTTTGGCCGACGGGTGTTTCCAGGCGGCGCCCATGCAGAAGCGGGTCGAACCGATGGCCTTGGCGCGAGCGGCCTCTTCGAGGACCTTCTGCACCTCCATCAGCTTTTCTTTTTCCAGGCCGGTGTTGTAGTGGCCCGACTGCGGACAATATTTGCAATCTTCCGGGCAGGCGCCGGTTTTGATCGACAGCAAGGTCGACACCTGCACACGGTTGGCGTCGAAATGCGCGCGGTGCACGGTCTGCGCCTGGAACAACAGGTCATTGAAGGGCTGTACAAACAGCGCTTTGACTTCGGCTAAGGACCAATCGTGACGCAGGGTGGCAGTGGTGCTGGCGCTCATGGGCGATTCCTTGATTATGCTTGGGCTTTCGCTGTGGGAAGGGCAATACCCACAGGCACGACACGGATGCTCGGCATATTTAAGGAAGATTCATGCACTGTCAACCCGAACACAAACACAAGGTTTACATATGGTTAAAAAACAACCAGCACTGTTTAATCTGCGATGAAGCCACAGAATCCAGCGATTGCGTGTGCAACGTCTGCGAAATCGAACTGCCGTGGCTAATGGAGCACTGCGAAGTGTGTGCGCTGCCGCTGCCAATGGATGGATTGGTGTGCGGCCAATGTCAGAAGCAACCACCGGCCTTTAAACGGGTGATTGCGCCCTGGACCTACAGTTTCCCTGTCGACACACTCATCAGCCGCTTCAAACACCAGTCGCGCTGGCCGCTCGGCCATCTGCTCGCGCGTTTATTGGGGCACCACCTGCAACACCGCTTCGACAACGCCGAACTCGCCCGGCCCGACTGCCTGCTGGCGGTGCCCATGGCGCGCAAACGCCTGCGCCAACGGGGTTTTAATCAGGCGTTGATGCTGGCCCGCTGGCTCAGCGAAGACCTCGACCTCCCCCACGATGAACAGGTGTTGTTACGCCCCCATGAAACCGTCGCGCAACAAGCCCTGGACGCCAGGACCCGTAAACGCAACCTGCTCACGGCGTTTTCACTGGCACCTGGCGCCGACGTGCAAGGCCGCCACCTGGCGCTGGTGGACGACGTACTCACCACCGGCGCTACGGCCCACAGCGTGGCCCGGCTGTTGATGGAAGCCGGTGCGCGCCAGGTCGACATCTACTGCCTGGCACGCACGCCAAAACCCGGCACATGACTTGACTCCCGTGCGCCACGCCTGCAACGTCCGCTGACCTTATCCAAGCGTGCCCACATGTCTCTACCGACCTCCCTCAGCCAACACATCATCCGCCGTCCCCAGCGTATCGCCCTGCTGGCGCACATCGCCGAGCAGGGTTCGATCACCCGCGCGGCCAAAAGCGCCGGTTTGAGCTACAAGGCCGCCTGGGACGCCATCGATGAACTGAATAACCTGGCGCAAAAACCACTGGTCGAACGCAGCGTCGGCGGCAAGGGCGGCGGCGGCGCCAAGCTGACGGCCGAAGGTGAGCGCGTGTTGCGCCTCTATCAGCGCCTGCAAGTGCTGCAGGCGCAGGTGCTCGGTTCGGACGAAGATGCCAGCGACTTCAACCTGCTGGGCCGCTTGATGCTGCGCACCAGCGCGCGCAACCAACTGCACGGCCAGGTCAGCAGCATTGAGAGCCACGGCCGCAATGACGTGATCCGCCTGCAACTGTCCGGCGGCCTGAGCCTGAAGGCGCAGATCACCCACGACAGCACGCAGCGGCTGGAACTTGAAATCGGCACAGAAGTGGTGGCCTTGATCAAGGCCGGTTGGCTGGAATTGCTCGCCACCGAGCAAACTGCAACACCTGGACACAATTGCATGAGCGGTGTCATCGAGACGGTTTTCGCCGCCGATGACGGCCCCAGCGAGGTGCGTATCGCCCTGCCCAATGGCCAGGTTTTGTGCGCCCTGGCGCAGCCGGCCGCGCTCAGGGGATTGAGCGCCGCCGAAGGCCAACCGATCCAGGTGCAGTTCTCGCCCAGCAACGTATTGCTCGGCACGCCGGTGTAACGGGCGGGCGTGCTGCGCTCGCCTTCAAACTGCAACAATTTCGTCACGACTGCTCCTTAAGGTGTCTGCAAAAACCGCAGGGAGCCTGAAATGAGCTTATTAGAAGAAAACCAAGCCACTGACCTCGAACAGATGGTCGGCCTCACCCGCCGTCGTTTTATCGGCGCCGGCGCCCTGTGCGGTGCCGCGATGTTCCTGGGTGGCAACCTGTTGACCCGCAGCGCATTGGCCGTGAATGCCGCGACCGCCAGCCCATTGTTGGGCTTTACCAGCATCGCCGCCGCCACCAGCGACGCCATCACCTTGCCGCCCGGCTACACCGCCTCGGTATTGATCAGTTGGGGCCAGCCGCTGCACAAGAATGGCCCGGCCTTTGACCCGTCCGGCAACGGCAGCGCCAAGGCCCAGGAGCAGCAATTCGGTGACAACAACGACGGCATGAGCCTGTTCGCCTTCCCTGGCGACGACAACCGCGCACTCATGGCGATCAACAACGAATACACCAACTATCGCTACCTCTACGCCCACGGCGGTGCGCCGCAGTCTGCCGAAGACGTGCGCAAGGCCCAGGCCAGCGAAGGCGTGTCGGTCATCGAGGTACGGCGCAAGGGCGACACTTGGCAGTTCGTCCAGGACTCGCGCTACAACCGACGCATCCACGGCAACTCGCCCATTCGCTTGAGCGGACCGGCCGCAGGGCATGAATGGCTGAAAACCAGCGCCGACAAAACCGGCAAAAACGTGCTCGGTACCTTTCAGAACTGCGCCAACGGCAAGACGCCGTGGGGCACTTATCTGACGTGCGAAGAGAACTTCACCGACTGCTTCGGCAGCAGCAACCCTCAACAAACCTTCGACGCCGGGCAAAAGCGCTACGGCGTGGTGGCCACCAGTAAAGAGATCAACTGGCACCCGCACGACCCGCGTTTTGACATGGCCAAGAACCCCAATGAACTCAACCGGCATGGTTGGGTGGTGGAGATCGACCCGTTCGACCCGAAGTCCACGCCGGTCAAGCGCACCGCCCTGGGTCGCTTCAAGCACGAGAACGCCGCGCTGGCAGAAACCCGCGACGGGCGTGCCGTGGTGTACATGGGCGACGACGAACGCGGTGAGTTCATCTACAAATTTGTCAGCCGCGATCCGATCAATCATCACAACCCGAAAGCCAACAAGGACCTGCTCGACCACGGCACGTTATACGTGGCCATTTTCGACGCTGGCGACGGCAATGCCGATCATCCCAAGGGCAAAGGCGAATGGGTCGAGTTGACCCACGGCAAAAACGGCATCGACGCCAGCAGCGGTTTCGCCAGCCAGGCCGAAGTGCTGATCCATGCACGCCTGGCCGCCAGTGTGGTGAAAGCCACCCGCATGGACCGCCCGGAATGGATCGTGGTCAGTCCCACCGATGGCCAGGTTTACTGCACGCTCACCAACAACGCCAAGCGCGGCGAAGATGGCCAGCCCGTGGGCGGGCCCAACCCGCGCGAGAAAAATGTCTACGGCCAGATCCTGCGCTGGAAAGCCGATGCCGATAACCACGGCGCCCCGACCTTTACCTGGGACCTGTTTGTGGTGGCCGGCAACCCGGGTGTGCATGCCGGCACACCCAAAGGCGGCTCGGCCAACATTAACCCGCAAAACATGTTCAACAGCCCCGACGGCCTGGGTTTCGACAAGGCCGGGCGCCTGTGGATTCTGACCGACGGTGACTACAGCAACGCGGGCGACTTCGCGGGCATGGGCAATAACCAGATGCTGTGTGCCGACCCGACGACCGGCGAAATTCGCCGTTTCATGGTCGGGCCGGTGGCGTGTGAGGTCACGGGGATCAGCTTTTCGCCGGATCAGAAGACGCTGTTCGTGGGGATTCAGCACCCAGGGGAAACCGGCGGTTCGACCTGGCCGCAGCATCTGCCCAACGGTAAACCGCGCTCGTCAGTGATGGCGATTCGGCGGGATGACGGTGGGGTTGTCGGCGCCTGACAGGGCCTCATCGCGGGCAAGCCCGCTCCCACAATTGATCGAGTTTCACCTTTGGAATGCGGTCGAATGTGGGAGCGGGCTTGCCCGCGAAGGCGTCCGCACAGCCACCCCCTATCTCCCGCAATTGATCAAGTTTCACCTTTGGAATGCGGTCGAGTGGCTTGCCCGCGAAGGCGCCCGCACAGCCACCCCCTCTCTCCCGCAATTGATCAAGTTTCACCTTTGGAATGCGGTCGAATGTGGGAGCGGGCCCGCGAAGGCGTCCGCACAGCCACCCCTATCTCCCGCAATTGATCAAGTTTCACCTTTGGAATGCGGTCGAATGTGGGAGCGGGCTTGCCCGCGAAGGCGTCCGCACAGCCACCACCTATCTATGCGCGGGTGCGTTACCATACCGAGCCGGACGCGGCGCCCTGCTGCGCGCAGGAGTTCGCATGGCCCATCCGTTTGAAACACTCACCCCCGACCTGGTACTCGACGCTGTCGAAAGTATCGGCTTTCTCAGCGATGCTCGCGTTCTGGCGCTCAACAGCTACGAAAACCGTGTGTATCAGGTGGGCATCGAAGACTCCGAACCGCTGATCGCCAAGTTCTACCGGCCCCAGCGCTGGACCAATGAAGCGATCCTCGAAGAACACCGCTTCACCTTCGAACTGGCCGAGTGCGATGTGCCGGTGGTCGCCCCCATGATCCATAACGGAGAAAGCCTGTTCGAGCACGCCGGTTTTCGCTTCACCCTGTTTCCACGCCGTGGTGGCCGTGCGCCGGAGCCGGGTAATCTCGATCAGCTTTATCGCCTTGGGCAGTTGCTCGGCCGTTTGCATGCGGTGGGCTCCACCCGCCCGTTCGAACACCGCGAAGCCCTTGGCGTGAAGAACTTCGGCCACGATTCCCTCAACACGTTGCTGGAAGGCAATTTCATTCCCAAGAGCCTGCTGCCGGCGTACGAGTCCGTGGCCCGCGACCTGCTCAAGCGTGTGGAAGAGGTGTACAAGGCCACGCCGCACAAGAACATCCGCATGCACGGCGATTGCCACCCCGGCAACATGATGTGCCGCGATGAGATGTTCCATATCGTCGACCTCGATGACTGCCGCATGGGCCCGGCCGTCCAGGACCTTTGGATGATGCTCGCAGGGGACCGTCAGGAATGCCTGGGCCAGCTGTCGGAATTGATGGACGGCTATCAGGAATTCCACGACTTCGACCCGCGCGAACTGGCACTCATCGAACCGCTGCGCGCCTTGCGCCTGATGCACTACAGCGCCTGGCTGGCACGGCGCTGGGATGACCCGGCATTTCCTCACAGCTTCCCGTGGTTCGGCAGCGAGCGGTATTGGGGTGATCAGGTGCTGGCGTTGCGTGAGCAGCTGTCGGCCCTCAATGAAGAACCGCTGAAACTGTTCTGACCCTGACGCTGCTTCTTGTGGGAGCTGGCTTGCCGGCGATGCAAACAACTCGGTGCATCAGTAGCACCAAGGTGATGTCATCACCGGCAAGCCAGTTCCCACAGAAAAGCCAATCCCACCGGCGGACAAAAATCCTTACAATCGCGCTTTGATAGCTGCCTAAGCAAGGATTCTGCAATGCAAGCCGCCAACCCCCGCAAGGGGTACATCCTGGGCCTGAGTGCCTATGTCATCTGGGGTCTGTTCCCGCTCTATTTCAAAGCCATCGCCAGTGTTCCCGCCGCAGAGATCATCGTGCACCGCGTGTTGTGGTCCGCGCTGTTCGGCGGTTTGCTGTTAATGGTGTGGAAACACCCGGGCTGGTTCCGTGAACTGCGCGACAACCCCAGGCGCCTGGCCATTCTGGCACTCAGCGGCTCGTTGATTGCGGCTAACTGGCTGACCTATGTGTGGTCGGTGAACAGCGGGCGCATGCTGGAAGCGAGCCTCGGTTATTACATAAACCCGTTGGTGAATGTGCTGCTGGGCATGCTGATCCTCGGCGAACGCCTGCGGCGCTTGCAGTGGATGGCCGTCGGGCTGGCAGCGGTAGGTGTGGCGCAACAGGTGTGGCAAGTCGGCAGTTTGCCGTGGGTGTCGCTGGTGCTGGCGCTGACCTTTGGCTTTTACGGCTTGATCCGCAAGCAGGCGCCGGTCAAGGCGCTGCCGGGGCTGGTGGTGGAAACCTGGATGCTGGTGCCGATTGCCGTGGCCTGGTTGCTGTTCAACCCGTCGGCCCACAGTGCACAGCTTGAATTTTGGAGCACCTCCGAAGCCTGGTGGCTGGTGGCCGCAGGCCCGGTGACGCTGATCCCGCTGGTGTGTTTCAACGCCGCCGCACGGCATTTGCCCTACACCGCGCTGGGTTTTTTGCAGTACGTGGCGCCGACGCTGGTGCTGCTCGAAGCGGTGCTGTTGTTCGGTGAACACCTGGCACCGAGCACGCTGATTGCCTTCGCCTTCATCTGGGCCGGCCTGGTGGTCTACAGCCTGGATGCCTGGCTGACCGTGCGCAAACGCTGATCAAATAACGTACAAACCTCTGCAAGCCACAGCGCGCTTGGCTTGCAGATATCCACCCCAAGGTTATCCACAACCTGATCCCCGCCATTTGTGCACAAGCCGTTGAAACTGCTCGTTTTTTGCTCAGCCGACGAAGAACCCCGGCGCACGTGGCCTGGCGCCGGGTCTCTACAGGTTATCCACAGGCCCATGCAAGATTTCCATGCATAACCCTGTGGGCCGTTATTCCTCGCTGCGCAGTTCCACCATCAAGTCATCCGCCAAGGTTTCCAGGGATTCCTGCAGCGTCTCCAGGGACATCGTTGAGGGCACCCGCAACAGGGCCTCGGCGTTGAATAGCGGATCACCACTCATGGGGGCCGGACGCACATCGGTGCTCAAGCGCTCCAGGTTGACGCCCTGCCGGCTCAACAGCGCGGTAATCTCGCGCACAATCCCCGACCGATCATTGCCCACCAGCGTCATCAGGATCGGCTTGGAGTCCGACGCCTGCCCGGTACTGCCCTCGCCCACCAGCACACGAATGCCATGTGTGGATAAATCCTCCAGCGCGTTCACCAGGTCCTGACGGCTTTGCGTAGGAACGCTTACCCGCAGGATCCCGGCAAATTGCCCAGCCATGTGGGCCATTCGGCTTTCCAGCCAGTTGCCACCGTGAGCGGCGATGTTCTGCGCGATGCGTTCAACCAAGCCGGGTTTGTCGGCGGCGATAATAGTGAGTACAAGATGGTCCATGGCGAAGCCCTCTGAATTCAACTTACAAGGTGGACGCAGGCGCCCTCGAAAACAAATCGTGTACCATTTTTATATTTATCTGGAACAATCCAATAGTTTTTTGAGAACATCCCGTTATCCGCTGTGACCGCATGACCAAAATGGGTCGCTAAACGACGTATTTAGTCTAATTTTCACAACCGCAAGTCATCATGTAGTATGCCCAATCGCGCACTACATAACGTTAGGTCGATGTCTGCCAAGGCCCCCAAGTACCGCGTCAACCCTCTCGCCCAGCCGCCTGCACGGCATGTACTGGGAATGGGTTCGTGGTTTAAATGGCCAGAGGCTTCATTGGTAAATTGAAAAGCTGAAAAGCGCATTAGCTCCGCAGAGTGAGGCAAGCAATGACTGAACACGTTCAAGTCGGTGGCCTGCAGGTCGCCAAAGTCCTGTTCGACTTCGTGAATAACGAAGCCATTCCCGGTACCGGCATCACTGCCGACCAGTTCTGGGCCGGCGCCGACAAGGTCATCCACGACCTGGCACCGAAGAACAAAGCCCTACTCGCCAAACGCGACGATTTCCAAGCGCGGATCGATACCTGGCACCAGACCCACGCCGGCCAGGCCCACGACCCGGTGGCCTACAAAGCCTTCCTGCAAGACATCGGATACCTGCTGCCAGAAGCCGCAGACTTCCAGGCCTCGACCCAAAACGTCGATGACGAAATCGCCCGCATGGCCGGCCCACAGCTGGTTGTGCCGGTGATGAACGCCCGTTTCGCCCTCAACGCCTCAAATGCGCGCTGGGGCTCGCTGTATGACGCGCTGTATGGCACCGATGCCATCAGCGAAGCCGACGGCGCCGAAAAGGGCAAGGGTTACAACAAAGTGCGCGGCGACAAGGTGATTGCCTTCGCCCGTGCCTTCCTCGACGAAGCCGCGCCGCTCGCTGCCGGCAGCCACGTCGACTCCACCGCTTACAAAATCGTTGATGGCAAGCTGGTCGTCGGCCTCAAGGGCGGCAGCAACAGCGGCCTGCGCGACGATGCCCAGTTGATCGGTTTCCAGGGCCCGGCGACCGAGCCGACTGCGATCCTGCTGAAGCACAATGGCCTGCACTTCGAAATCCAGATCGACGCCAGCGCCCCGGTCGGCCAGACCGACGCCGCCGGCGTCAAAGACGTGCTGATGGAAGCTGCGCTGACCACCATCATGGACTGCGAAGACTCCGTCGCCGCTGTTGATGCCGATGACAAAGTGGTGATCTACCGCAACTGGCTCGGCCTGATGAAAGGCGACCTGGCCGAAGAAGTGGCCAAGGGCGGCAAGACTTTCACCCGCACCATGAACGCCGACCGTGTCTACACCGGCGTGGATGGCCAGGACGTGACCTTGCACGGCCGCTCGCTGCTGTTCGTGCGCAACGTTGGCCACTTGATGACCATCGACGCGATCCTCGACAAAGATGGCAACGAAGTGCCGGAAGGCATCCTCGACGGCCTGCTCACCAGCCTCGCGGCCATCCACAGCCTCAACGGCAACAGCAGCCGCAAGAACAGCCGCACCGGTTCGGTGTACATCGTGAAGCCGAAGATGCATGGCCCTGAAGAAGCGGCGTTCACCAACGAGCTGTTCGGCCGCATCGAAGACGTGCTGAACCTGCCGCGCAACACGCTAAAAGTCGGGATCATGGACGAAGAGCGCCGCACCACGGTCAACCTCAAGGCCTGCATCAAGGCGGCCAGCGAGCGTGTGGTGTTTATCAACACCGGCTTCCTCGACCGCACCGGCGACGAGATCCACACTTCCATGGAAGCCGGCGCGATGGTGCGCAAGGCCGCCATGAAGGCGGAAAAATGGATCGGTGCCTACGAGAACTGGAACGTCGATATCGGCCTGAGCACCGGCCTGCAAGGGCGTGCGCAGATCGGTAAAGGCATGTGGGCAATGCCCGACTTGATGGCGGCGATGCTCGAACAGAAAATCGCTCACCCGCTCGCCGGCGCCAACACGGCCTGGGTGCCATCGCCAACGGCGGCTGCACTGCACGCGCTGCACTATCACAAGGTGGACGTGTTCGCGCGCCAGGCCGAACTGGCCAAGCGCGAGCGCGCGTCGCTGGACGATATCCTGACCATTCCTCTGGCCAGCAATACCGATTGGTCCGACGAAGAAATCCGTAATGAGTTGGACAACAACGCCCAGGGCATCCTTGGCTATGTGGTGCGTTGGATCGATCAGGGCGTGGGCTGTTCGAAAGTGCCGGACATCAACGACGTCGGCCTGATGGAAGACCGCGCTACGCTGCGTATCTCCAGCCAGCACATCGCCAACTGGCTGCGCCACGGCGTTGTCAACGAAGCCCAAGTGATGGAAAGCCTCAAGCGCATGGCGCCGGTGGTAGACCGTCAGAATGCCGGTGACGCGCTGTATCGCCCACTGTCCCCGGACTTCGACAGCAACATCGCCTTCCAGGCGGCGGTGGAACTGGTGATTGAAGGGACCAAGCAACCCAATGGTTATACCGAGCCGGTGTTGCACCGTCGGCGTCGTGAGTTCAAGGCCAAGAACGGCTTGTAAATGAAAAGGCCCTGATCGCGAGATCAGGGCCTTTTCATTGGGTAGTGTGGTGGTCGCACTGGCGTTTTCGCGAGCAAGCCCGCTCCCACACTCGACCGCATTTCTACAGGAAGCATACGGCCAAATGTGGGAGCGGGCTTGCTCGCGAAGAGGCCTGCACCGTCAACAGATAATCAAGACGCCATGCCTAACTCGCGCTTCACCATCTTCGCCAACTTGGCGCTGTCGATGGGCTTGAGCATGAAGTCCACCACACTCATATGCATGGCCTCGATGACGTCGCGCGCTTCTGCGTCCCCCGACATGATGATAATCGGCAGCGCCGCTCGGCCAGAGCTGCGCACTTGCTGGATCAGTTCCAGACCATTGCTTGGCGCCATGCGCAGGTCAGTGATCAGTAAACCAATGGAGCTGCTGGACTCCAACAGATCCCAGGCCGTCTCGCCACTGTCAGCGGTCATGCAGCGAATGCCGTCCAGGCCCAGGATCTCCGCCAGCAATTCACGCGCGTCCTTGTCATCATCGACAATCAACACCCGTTGTGGCGGTAAATCAGGCTCCAGCATCACGGCGCTCAGCGCCTCGCGCTCGGCATCACTCAAAATATCGTGGTCGGACATACGTTTCTCAGCAGTTCTATTCAATCTCGCAGCACACTCGTCAGACATCTGCGGAAGGGCGAACAATGTGCACTTCGTCGGAAAGTTTGCCTAGTGGGCTTTCTACCGGGTTTTAACACTAGCCATGTAAGGTATTTCCCTAGTCGTGAATCGTTTTACCGCGCACTAGACTTACGTCCAATGGGCACCCGGAGCACGGGGGCTGACCATAAAGGACGATAACGACAAGAAACTGCGGTCACTGTTATGAGTAAAGCTGATGCTTTCACGCAGGCGGGAAAAACCGCCGTGTTGCAGAACATCCACGGCACCCTGCAATTCCTGCAACGCTTCCCCCCGTTCAACCAGATGGAAAACGCCCACCTGGCGTTTCTGGTGGAACAGTGCCAACTGCGTTTCTATGGCCCCGGCGAGAGCATCCTCAAGCCGTCGGGCGGGCCGGTGGAACATTTTTATATCGTCAAGCAAGGCCGAGTCGTCGGCGAACGCACACAGTTAAATCAGGAAGCGGCCGAAACCACCTTCGAAATCACCACCGGTGAGTGCTTCCCCCTGGCCGCGCTGCTGGGCGAACGAGCGACGCGCACCGAGCACAAGGCCGCCGAAGATACGTTCTGCCTGCAACTGAACAAGCCGGCGTTTATCAAGCTGTTCGCCCTCTCCAGTGCGTTTCGCGACTTTGCCTTGCGCGGTGTCAGCAGCTTGCTGGACCAGGTCAACCAGCAGGTGCAGCAAAAAGCCGTAGAGACCCTCGGCACCCAGTACTCGCTGAATACCCGTCTCGGCGAACTGGCCATGCGCCATCCGGTCACCTGCAGCCCGAACACGCCGCTGCGCGAGGCGGTAACGCTGATGCACGAGCAACAAGTGGGCAGCATCGTGATCGTCGACGAGCATAAGGCGCCCCTGGGGATTTTCACCCTGCGCGACCTGCGCCAGGTGGTCGCTGACGGCACCAGTGATTTCAGCCAGGCCATCGAAGGCCATATGACCCAGGCGCCGTTCTTCCTGAGCCCGGACCACAGCGCCTTCGACGCCGCCATCGCCATGACCGAGCGGCATATCGCCCATGTGTGCCTGGTGAAAGATCAGCGCCTGTGTGGCGTGGTGTCCGAACGCGACTTGTTTTCCCTGCAACGGGTTGACCTGGTGCACCTGGCCCGCACCATCCGCAACGCGCCTCGGGTCGAAAACCTGGTGGCGCTTCGCGGCGAGATCGGCCAACTGGTCGAACGCATGCTCGCCCATGGCGCGTCGTCCACCCAGATCACGCACATCATTACGTTGCTCAACGATCACACCGTGTGCCGGGTGATCGAGCTGACGTTGGCCGAGAGAGGCGACCCCGGCGTGCCCTTCAGTTGGCTGTGTTTCGGCAGCGAAGGCCGTCGCGAGCAGACCCTGTTTACCGACCAGGACAACGGCATTCTGTTCGACGCCAGGGACGCCGCCGAAGCCGCCGCGATTCGCGGCCGCTTGTTGCCCCTGGCGCAGCAGATCAACCAAAGCCTGGCGTTGTGCGGCTTCAGCTTGTGCAAGGGCAATATCATGGCCGGCAACCCCGAACTGTGCCTGTCGCGGGCCGAATGGGCGCGGCGCTTCGGTGCGTTTATTCGCGAGGCGACGCCGGAAAACCTGCTGGGGTCGAGCATCTATTTTGACTTGCGCGTGGTGTGGGGCGACGAACAGGGCTGCGAGCAATTGCGTCAGGGCATTCTGGATCAAGTCGCGGATAACCGGCTGTTCCAACGCATGCTGGCCGAGAACGCCTTGCGCCAACGCCCACCCGTAGGGCGTTTCCGCGACTTTGTACTGACGCGCAAAGGCGGCGAAAAGGCCACACTCGATCTTAAGGTGCAGGGCCTCACGCCCTTTGTGGATGGCGCTCGCCTATTGGCCCTGGCCAATGGCGTCCACGCCATCAATACCCTGGAGCGCCTGCGCCAATTGGTGGACAAAGAGGTCATTGAGCCACTGGACGGCGCCGCGTACGAAGAGGCCTATCACTTTATCCAGCAAACCCGCATGCAGCAGCACCAGTTGCAGACCCGCGAGAACCAGCCCTATTCCAACCGTGTCGACCCCGACAGCCTCAACCACCTGGACCGGCGCATCTTGCGTGAAGCCCTGCGTCAGGCCCAGCGCCTGCAAAGCAGCCTGACCTTTCGGTACCAGCTGTGAGCCTGTTCAGTTGGCTACGTAAGAAAAAGCCCGGGCTGGACGCCCCCCAACAGCTGCGCCTGACGCAACTGCCCAAACCCGCAGTACTGGGGAACGGTTCCCTGCGCAGCCAGCGGTGGGTGGTGGTTGACCTGGAAACCAGCGGCCTGAACCTCAACCGGGATCAGGTGCTGTCCATCGGCGCGGTGGTCATCGAGGACGGCGCGGTGGACTTCTCGCAAATGTTCGAGCGCACCTTGCAACGTGCCGAAACAAAACTGAGCCCCAGCGTGTTGATCCATGGCCTCGGCCCCAGTGCGATCGCCGCCGGCAGCGACCCGGTCGAAGCGCTGCTGGATTTCATGGCGTTTGTCGGCGACAGCCCGATGCTGGCGTTTCACGCACCGTTCGATCAACACATGCTGTGCCGCGCACTCAAGGACAGCCTGGGCTATCGGCTGAGCCATCCGTTTCTCGATGTTGCGGACATCGCCCCACTGCTGTGCCCCGAAGCGAATATCCGCGAAGCCGGCCTCGACGACTGGATCACCCACTTCAAGCTGCACGTGGGAGAACGCCATCACGCCAGCGCCGATGCACTGGCCACGGCTGAGCTGATGCTCATCCTGTTTAACCGCGCGCAGCAGCACGCCATCAACAGCCCTCAAGCGCTGCAAGAGCGCTTGAGCCAATGGAAACGCCGCAAACAAGCGCCAGCGTTTTAGTGGCACCGCCCGACAGACGCCAATTGCGCCCACCCCCTGCCTCTGACACAATCGCGAATAATTCTCGTTAGTTTAAACCTCTTGTTTATTCGGTGATGCCTTGTCGTCGGTCCAGACCCCACACAGTGAGCTTGTTGGCGCGTTATACCGCGACCATCGTGGCTGGCTGTTGGCGTGGCTGCGCCGCAACGTGGCCTGCCCGAGCCGCGCCGAAGACCTGAGCCAGGACACATTCATGCGCCTGCTGGGCCGTGATGAGTTGCGCGAACCGCGCGAGCCACGGGCGTTTCTGGTGTCGATCGCCAAAGGCCTGCTGTTCGACTACTTCCGCCGCGCAGCACTGGAACAGGCTTACCTCAACGAACTGATGCTGCTCCCGGAAAGCGAACAGCCGTCGCCCGAAGAACAGCAATTGATCCTCGAAGACCTCAAGGCCATCGACCAACTGCTCGCCAAGCTGTCGAGCAAGGCCCGCGCCGCCTTCCTCTATAACCGCCTCGACGGCATGGGCCACGCAGAAATCGCCCGGCGTCTCGACGTGTCGGTGCCCCGCGTGCGTCAGTACCTGGCCCAGGGCATTCGCCAGTGCTACGTCGCGCTGTATGGCGAGCCGTCGTGCCCGTGATCAGTTCCAAACCGGTCTCGGCCCGCGTGCTGGACGCTGCAATTGCCTGGCAACTGTCACTCGACTCGGGCGACGGCAGCCTGGTTACGCAGGAAGAGTTCGCCAAATGGCTGGCCAGCGATGAAGAGCATGCGCGCGCCTGGCGCCAGTTGGGCATGCTTGACCAGCGTTTCAGCAGGGCGTCGGGCCCGGCGCGGGCGGCGTTGGTGCAGTCTCGCGAGAGCCTGCGCCAGCGCGTGCGCAAACTTGGGCGCGGCCTGGCAAGTATCGCGCTGGTGTGCGGCCTGGTGTTGTTTGCCGGTGAGCGCTACGTGCCGATCCACTATTGGCTGGCCGACCAGCGCACCGCCACCGGCGAGCAGCGCACGCTGAAACTCGCGGATGGCACGCTGATCAACCTCAATACCCACAGTGCAATAGACGTGCGCTTCGATGAAAAACGCCGGCTGATCGTGTTGCAGGAAGGCGAGATGCTGGTCGAAACCGGTCACAACGATGCGCGCCCCTTCTATGTACAAACCCGCGACGGCAGCCTGCGGGCGCTGGGCACGCGGTTTATCGTCAAGCGCGAAGACGACGCCACGCGCCTGAGCGTGCTGCAGTCTGCGGTGGCCGCCCAGCCACAGGCACTGCATCAAGAACAGATTTTCAGCGAAGGCCAGCAAGTGCTGATGCGCAGCGACAGTCTCGGCCCTGTGCTGGCCGTCACGCCCGCCACCGACGCCTGGACGCGCGGCATGCTGGTGGTCGACAACGCCCGCCTGGGCGACGTGGTCGAGGAGCTCAGCCGCTATCGCCCTGGCTACCTGGGTGTGGATAAGCGCGTGGCCGACCTGCGCATCACCGGCAGTTTCCCGCTGCATGACACTACGCTGGCGCTGAACGCCCTGCTGCCGACCTTGCCGGTGCAGATCGAGCAGCGCACGCCGTGGTGGGTGACCGTTATCGCCAAGCCTTAGGTTATGCGGTGCATGGGCTGTAGCTTTCGCGAGCAAGCCTGCTCCCACATTCGGCCGCGTTTTTCCAAGTCGAACGCAGTCGAATGTGGGAGCGGGCTTGCCCGCGAAGAGGCCCTGAAAAACGCTTCAAATATTCGACTCAAAAAATATCTTCGCTCAGCCCTATCACTTTTCGAATCTCGCTCGGCACATAGGCAATTGAGAAATATTTCCATTCAGGAGCCACCCCATGTCCCGCACGCTAGACACCCTGTTGCGCCCCAGCCTGTTAGCCGTGGCCATTGCCCTCAGCACGCCGCTGACTAGCACGTCGCTGATCGCCGCTGAACAGGCCTCGAATGTGCGCGCCTACAACCTGCCGGCCGCGCCGCTGGCCAGCACCCTGAACCAGATCGCCAGCCAGGCGGGCCTGGCGCTGACCCTTAACCCGGCGCTGGCGTCGGGCAAAACCTCGGCACCGGTGAAGGGCCAGTACGATGCGCAAGGCGCGCTGCGTGAGGCCTTGCGTGGGACAGGGTTGCAGCTGGAACAGAGCAGCGCCGGGACGTTTACCCTGGTGGCGATTCCGGAAGGCGTCGTGGCGCTGCCGGAGACCAGCATCATTGGGCAGGGCGACACTGAAAGTGCCTGGGGCCCGGTGACAGGCTATCTGGCAACGCGCACCGCCGCCGGCACCAAGACCGACACGGCACTGGTCGAAGCACCGCGCTCGATCTCCATTGCCACCCGCGAACAGATGCAGGACCGCAACGTCCAGAACCTCGATGACGCCGTCAAATATATGCCCGGTATCGTATCGTCCAGCTGCGGCAGCGACACCCGCTACGACTGGATGCGCGTGCGCGGTTTCGAACCCACGCAATTCCTCGACGGCCTGCCACTGCCACGCGGTGTGTACGCCAACCCGAAAGCAGAAACCTGGAACCTGGACCGCCTCGCCCTGCTGCGTGGCCCTGCCTCGTCGATCTACGGCCAGACGCCACCGGGCGGTCTGCTGGATATGGTCAGCCGCCGTCCCAGCGCTGAATCGAGCAACGCCATCCAGGTGCAGTACGGCAGTGACAACTACCGCCAGATCAACTTCGCCAGTACCGGCAAGATCGATGATGAAGGGCAGTTCCTGTATGGCGTCAGCGGCGTAGTACGGGACGCGGGCACCCAGGTCGATCACATCGACAACAAACGCTACAACATCGCGCCCAGCCTGACCTGGAACATCGACACCGACACCAAGCTGACACTGCTCTCGCAGTTCACCCGTGACGATACCGGCACCACCAGCCAGTTCATGCCGATACAGGGCACCAAGATCAAATCACCACTGGGCGAGGTTTCCCACCACAAGAACCTGGGCGATCCGGATTACGAGTTCTACGACCGTACTTACTACGCATTGGGGTATGCGTTCGAACACCGTTTCAACGATACCTGGCAGTTCAAGCAGAACCTGCGTTACACCAAATCGGAGCTGGATTTCCAGCAGTTGACCGTGGGCTCCTATGCGTTTTCCCCGGCGGATGCGGCGGGTAATATCAGCCGGTCTACCACCAACGTTGACGAAAGCATTGGCCAGTTCGCGGTGGACAACAATTTCCAAGCCGACTTCGCCACCGGCGATATCAGCCATACATTACTGCTGGGCCTGGATCACCAGCGTACCGACACCTCCTACCGCGCCATATACGGCACGGCATCGAGTATCAACATCTTCAACCCGATCAACACTCAGCCGACTGTACGCCCGACGGATGTCCGACCGTTTTACGACTACAACCAGAAAACCGTACAAACCGGTCTCTACGTGCAGGACCAGATGGCCCTGGACAAGTGGCGCCTGACCTTGGGTGGGCGTGAAGACTGGGTGCATCAGGGCACCACCTATTTCAACGACAACGATGCGACCAACACCGACCGCATCAAACACTTCAGTGGCAACGCGGCACTGAGCTATGTGTTCGACTCGGGCTTCGTACCGTACTTGTCCTACGCTGAGTCCTTCCAACCAGCGAGCAACGCAGATACAACCGCGCTCAAGACGTTTAAACCGACTGAAGGCAAACAATGGGAAATGGGGGTTAAGTATCAGCCGCCAGGTTCCAATACGCTGCTGAGTGCGGCGGTCTACGACCTCACCCAAAAAAATGTGCAAGTGACCACCCTTGGCGCAGGGGGCCAGCAAATCAACAGCCAGACCGGCGAAGTGAAGGTCAAGGGCCTGGAGCTGGAAGCCGTGTCTGACGTGACCGAGAACCTCAAGGTCATCGCCGCCTACACCTTGGCAAAATCCGAGGTGCAAAAAGGCATTTACAAAGGCAACCGTCTGACATTGATGCCAAACCAGCAAGCCTCGCTGTGGACTGACTACACCTGGCACAGCGGCGTACTTGACGGTTTCGGTATCGGCTTTGGTGCCCGCTACACCGGCAACACCTATGGGGACCAGGCCAACACCTGGTTGGGTAAGGCCAATGCCTACACCGTATTCGATGGTTCGGTGCACTACGACTTGGGCCGTCTGGATAACAGCCTCAAAGGCGCATCGGTTAAGTTGAACGCCACCAACCTGTTCAACAAGGACTACCTTTCCACCTGCGATGGTAACTACTGCTACTTCGGCGACCAACGCAGCGTAGTCGCCAGCGCCACCTACCAGTGGTAATCAGCTGAGTTAATAATCAGGCCGTCCTCGGGGGCGGCTTTGGTGTGTCTGAAGGCAAGAAAATGAAAAGCAAAACCATCCGCCGCTGGTCCTTCATCCACACCTGGGCCAGCCTGATCTGCACAGTCTTCCTGCTGCTGCTCGCCCTCACCGGCCTGCCGCTGGTGTTTCACCACGAAATCGACCACCTGCTGGGCAACGAGCCTGAACTTGCGCAGATGCCCGCCGACACTCCGCACCTGAACCTTGAGCAGTTGGTGGCCAAGGCCCAGGCTCATCGCCCGGGTGAAGCCATGCAATACCTGGCGTGGGACGAGGACGACAAGAACGGCGTGATTGCGATCATGGCCGCCACGGCCGGCACCGAACCCAACTCGTCTCACACCTTCATGCTCGATGCGCGCACTGGCGACGCCGTGGAAACCCCGGCGGCCAACGGCGGGCTGACGCTGTTCCTGCTGCGCCTGCATGTGGATATGTTTGCCGGCCTGCCGGGCAAGTTGCTGCTGGCGTTCATGGGCATTCTGTTTGTGCTGGCGATTGTCTCGGGCACGGTGCTGTACCTGCCGTTTATGCGCCGCTTGAAGTTCGCCACCGTACGCCAGGACAAATCCACCCGCCTGCGCTGGCTCGACCTGCATAACCTTATCGGCGTGGTCACGCTGACCTGGGCGCTGGTGGTGGGCGTGACCGGCGTGATCAGCGCCTGCGCCGACCTGATCATCGCCGCCTGGCGCCAGGACAGCCTCAGCGCGATGATCGAACCCTACAAAAACGCGCCGCCGCTGACACAACGCGCACCGGCCACCGAGCTGCTGAGCATTGCGGCCAAGGCCGCGCCCGGCATGCAGCCGGACTTTATCGCCTTCCCCGGTACGCGCTTTTCCAGCGAGCACCACTATGCGGTGTTCATGAAAGGCAGCACCCATCTGACCTCGCACTTGCTCACGCCGGTGCTGATCGACGCGAGCACTCTGGCCGTCAGCGCCATCGCCGAACGGCCGTGGTACATGGACGCCATGGGCATGTCCCAGCCGTTGCACTTTGGTGACTATGGCGGCCTGCCGATGAAGATCCTGTGGGCAGTGCTGGATGTGCTGACCATCATCGTGCTGGGCAGCGGCATTTACTTATGGATCGTGCGGCGCAAGGCGGCCAGGGCATGAAGCCGCGCCAGTCGAATTTCTGGAAGGTGTTTGGTATTCCGCTGGGGATTGGCGTGCTCAGCGCGGCCGGGTTGTTTGCGGCGTTGCTGGGCGATGGGCTGTGGGATTCGCTCAGTTGGGTAGGCTTGGGGATTCCCGCTGTCATGGGTGTTTGGGCGTTGTGTAAGCGGCGCGGCTGAGGGCGCCATCGCAGGCAAGCCAGCTCCCACCTTGGGCTGCGTTCACAATTCAAAATGTGGGAGCTGGCTTGCCTGCGATGAGGCCCTCAAAAACACCCAAAAACCCCCTCGCCAGCCACGGCGCAACCCTCTAGGCTAGCCACTGCCCATTCAGAGGAATGCCCATGTCCGTGCCCAGCATGACCTTGTTCCACAACCCCGCGTCACCGTTCGTTCGCAAAGTCCGCGTGCTGCTGGCCGAGACCGGCCAGCAGGACCGTGTGGCCCTGCAAGGTTGCATGCCGACACCGGTCCAGCCGGCTGCGCAATTGGTGCAAGACAACCCCGTGGGCAAAATCCCGGCCCTGCGCCTGGCCGACGGCACGGTGCTGCACGACAGCCGGGTGATCCTCGATTACCTTGACTACCAACACGTCGGCAACCCGCTGATACCCCGCGACGGCGCGGCGCGCTGGCGCCGCCTGACCCTGGCCTCGATGGCCGACGGCATCATGGATGCCGCCGTGCTGGTGCGTTACGAGACGGCCATGCGCCCGGCGGAAAAGCACTGGGACCAGTGGCTGGACGAACAGCGCAAAAAGATTCGTCGCACCCTCGCCGCGCTGGAAGCCGATGCGATTGCCGAACTGGCCAGCCACTTCGACATCGCGTCCATCAGTGTGGCGTGCGCTTTGGGTTACCTCGACTTCCGCCACCCAGACCTGCAATGGCGTAACGCTAATCCCAAGCTTGCCGCCTGGTACGCCGAGGTCAGCCAGCGGCCTTCGATGCTGCAGACCCAGCCACCGGTGTGACATTCATCCCCATCCACTGTGGGAGCGGGCTTGCCCTAATGCCAGTCAGTTAAGCGAACGAAATGCTCAATGCAGCGAAGATCAAATGTGGGAGCGGGCTTGCTCGCGAAGGCGGCCCAGCAAACATTGATGTTGATTGACCCACCGCTTTCGCGAGCAAGTCGAATCGTCGAACCGCCGCTCCCACAAGGGATCTGCGTTTAACTGACTGGCATTAGGGCTTGCCCGCGATTGCGGCGTGTCATTCAGTACATCTGTTTGTGACCCACCGCTTTCGCGGGTAAGCCCGCTCCCACTTCGGAAGGTGGCGGAGTTGAGGAATATGACGATTCTTGCGGCCAACTGCGCGCCCACCTGCTGATCCTCACGCAACCCGATCATTGCACGGCCTCCAGATCAAACTGCAGGGGCTCGCCCGCTTTGCGTTTGCCCACGCCATACCAGTCCAGTTTGCGCGTCAGCACCATCACCGTGCCGAGCAGGCCGAACAGCAACAGCGAGCCCATCAGCAGCGCGTAATCCTCGGCACTCAGCAACCCGTACAACAAGCCATACAACGCCGCCAACCCCGCCGAAAACCCCAGGCCGTGGGTGACGCTGCGCAGCACATGGCACACGTAGAAACCAATCAACAACACGCAAGCACTGGCGGATATCCAATACGCCAGCGCAAAACCCAGGTGCTCGGACAACGACAACAACAGCAGGTAGAAGAACGCCAGGGCAACACCCACCAACGCGTATTGAATCGGGTGCACGGCCAGGTTCTTGAGCACTTCGAACAGGAAGAAGCCGGCAAACGTCAGGGCGATAAACAGCAGCGCGTATTTAATTGCTCGGTCGCTCTTGAGGTACTGGTCAACCGGGTCGATGAAGTTCACGCCGAAGCTGCGATTGGTGAAGTCTTCACAGCCCTGCCGGTCCAGGCAGGTTTGCAGGGCTTGTTCGAGGTTGGTGGAAAAAAACGAAGTCTGCCAGTTGGCGGTGAAGCCTTTATCGGTGACGTCTCGTTGAGCCGGGAGGAAGTTGCCGATAAAGCTCGGGTGCGGCCAGTTGGAGGCGAGGGATACCTGGCTTGTCTTGCCCACCGGCACCACTTGCAGCTGTTCGGTGCCTTGCAGGCGCAGGTCGAAAGCAAAGTCCACCACGGCCGGTTTTTTGCTGTCCTGCTCGGGCAGCGTTACGTGCACGCCTTCCCCCAGCCAATCCACTTGAGTGCCCGGCGAAAACTCCAGACGCTGGCTGCCCAGCTCCAGCTTCAGCGCGTTTTCGATACCGCGAATATCGCTGATACCCACCGCCAGAAACGCCGGTTCAAAGCGGTAATCGGCAAAGTCCTCGGTGATGCCCAACTGCACAGGCAGCTCAAAACGCCCGCTGATACGGTTGTCGGCATGGAACAGCCGCGCTTGATAAATGCCCCGTGCGCGCAGCTCGGTCTGCACCTTGCCGTCGAGTTCAAAACGCTCCGGCAGGAAATACAGACGACCGCGCTCTTCACGGGTTTGCTCGTAGCGTTTGTTGAGCTTTTCATTGAGTTTCCACTCGCGCACGGTCTTGCGATACGGCACCACCATCACCGGCCCGGTGACGCGCTGGCTGTAGCTGGAGCTGCGGGCGATGTCCATCAATACGCCATCGCGCAGTTGCTGACGGTCGCTGATGATGCCGTTGATCATCAGCAACGGAATCAGCAACAACAGAATCAACAGCGCAATTGCGCCAAGTTTGAAAAGCAGGCTGCGGTTCATGGGGCTCTCCCTGGTTTGATAGGCAGAGCGTGAGCCGCGCATATGGGCGATTTATGTGGGCAATGTGGAGACTGTGTGGAGATGCAGCACCACTTGCACGCCGCCTTGCACGTTGCCGATCTGCAAAGCGCCGCCGTGCAGCTTCATCACTTCTTCGACAAAGTTCAGGCCCAGGCCGGTGCTTTTACGCCCGCTGGCCGGGCGTGGCAGCGAGTAGAAACGTTCGCTCAGGCGTGGCAGGGCGTAGTCGGGAATCGGCGCCGCCTGGTTGAACAGGCTGACGTAGACGTCGTTGTGCTGGGTGTGCGCGCTGAACTTCAACGCGCCGCCCGGTGGAGTGAAGTCCAACGCGTTTTCCAGCAGATTGCCCAAGGCCTGGCGCAACAGGAAAGGCTCGCCGAACACCATCACATCCGCGGCAATGGCCTGCTCGACCTGCAAACCGGCGCCTTCGATTCGTGCGCATTGGGCCTTGAGTACGTCATCAACCAAGGCAGCCAACGGCACACTGGTTTGCTCTTCCAGGCCCTGGCGCTGCTCCACTTGCGCCAGGTTCAGCAGGCGTTCGATCAACTGTTGCAGGCGCGCGCTTTCACTGTCGATATTGCCGACGAAACGCTGCTGCTGCTCGCGGGTCATGTCGCCCTGCAACAGTTCCGCTGCGCCGCGAATCGCCGCCAGCGGGCTCTTCAGTTCGTGGGTCAGGGTGTGCACGTAATGCTCGACGTAGGCCTTGCCTTCCAACTGCGTGCGCATGTGCTCCACGGCGGTGGACAGTTGCTTGAGCTCGCCGCCACGGTAATGCGGCAGCTCGGCACGCCGCCCTTCGCTCACCGCCTGCGCGTAAGCCGTCAGCCGGTGCAGCGCAACGCTCAGCCACCACGACAACAGGGCGCCCAGCAGCAGGCCCATGACCACGAGCCCCGCCCCGTACCACAGCAGACGGCGCTCGGTGCGGTCGACATAGGGCTGCAACGAACTGTTGGGCTTGGCCACGGTGACCACGCCGATGATTTGCCCGTTATCGCGGATCGGCGCACCAACGTGCATCACCGACGAGGCGGGGTCATCCGGTTCGCTGCGCGTGGAGCGCGCGCCGTACTCGCCGCGCAGGGTCAGGTACACGTCGTTCCACTTGGAATAATCCTGGCCCACCGCTTCGCCCTTGGAGTCGAGCAGCACGATGCCCTTGGCGTCGGTCACGTAGATACGGTGGTTAACCTGGTTTTTCGGCAGGCCCCAAATGGTCGCGCCGGGCTGGCGATTGCCATAGGCCTTGAGCAGTTCGGCCCAATGGCTTTGGCCGAGGGTGTGGTTTTTCACGTCATCGCGCAGAATCTCGGCCAGCAGATTGGCGGTGTCCACCAGGGTTTCTTCGGTGGACTGGCGTACGCCCGGGCGGATCTCCTTCATCACCGTGTTGAGCACGAAGTAGCCGGTCAGGCCGATAAACAGCGCATACACCAGGAAAATCCGCAGCCCCAGGCGCATCAGCTGTGGCTCGGGCTGTAGCTGTAGCCCAGGCCGCGATGGGTCTGGATTGGCTCCGCATCGGCCGCGATACCACGCAGTTTGCTGCGCAGGCTCTTGATGTGGCTGTCGATATTGCGCTCGTAGCCGGCATCCGCCGCCACGCCCACCGCGTCGAGTAATTGCTCGCGGCTGAACACGCGTTCGGGTTGCTCGAGCAGGCTTTGCAGCAACCGGAATTCATGCCGGGTCAGGCTCAATGGCTGCCCGCGATAACTGATTTGCATGCGTTCCAGGTCCACCTGGAACACGGCGGGCGCCACACCTGGGCCGACGCGCTTGAGGATCGCCCGCACCCGCGCCGCCACTTCCCGTGGGCTGAACGGCTTGACCACATAATCGTCGGCGCCGATCTCCAGGCCCACCACACGGTCAATCTCGGCATCCCGGGCACTGAGGAACATCACCGGTACTTCGCTGAAACGGCGCAATTGCTTGCAGGTTTCAAAGCCGGTGATATCCGGCAAGCCGATGTCGAGGATGATCAGGTCGGCCGGTGTCTGGCGCTGATGGGCCAGCGCCTCCTGGCCGAGGCTCAGCCAGGTGGTGGTGAAGCCCTCGCCTTGCAGGGCGAAAACCAACGTGTCGGCTATCGCCGCTTCGTCTTCGACAATCAGGATATGCGGCATGGGTTCAATCAGCAGTCCGGTTTATCAGCGGTATAACGACGGGCCGGGTTTACCGCCGCGCCGAATTCACGCAGGGCCTTGGCGCCGATCAGCAGCGGGTAGTTGAAGCTGCTGCGGTCGGTGAGGTTGACCTCGACGGTGCGCTTGACGTTACCCAGGCACATTTCCAGGTCAATCACCGGGCGCTTGGCCACCGTGGCTTCGTCCTTGTCCTCGTCTTCGTCGGCGCGGCTCTTGATCTTGCTGATGCGCGAGACTTTATGTTCGTAGACCTTGTCGCTCGCATCCTTGCCGCCGAGGCGGAAGCGCACCCAGTCGTCGCCGTCGCGGGTGAAGGTTTCGATGTTACGGGCCGACAGCGAGGCGGTCAGCGCGCCGGTGTCCATCTTGGCCTTGAAGGTTTCACCGATCTCGGGCAACTGGATGTATTCGTAGCGACCGTAAAGGGTGGGTTCGGCGGCCATGACAGGCAGGGCAGCCATAACGGGAAGAACCAGGGCGAACGCAGCAAGGAGCAATTTCACGAAGTGATTTCCTCGAAAGAAGTAGGCGGATTCTAGACCGCAAAAGCCGGACTAAGTTAGTTCTCAACCATACCGGGCGCAGTGTGAAACATTCGTGCGGCGATTTGCGATTTGGCCTCTCGACTCAGCTTGCTTATCATGGCCCGCCCACGTCGATTCCAAGAGTTACTTATGCGCCGCCTGCTCACCGGCTGTTTCGTCACACTGCTGTTATTGCTCAACACCCTGGTGCTGTTCGGCCCCTTGATGGTGTTTGCCCTGATCAAGTTGGTGGCCCGCGGGCGCTATCGCGACTACGCGTCCTGGGCGGTGATGTGGATCGCCGAGACCTGGGCCGAAATCGACAAGCTTATATTCTCCCGGTGCACGCCCACTCAATGGGACATTCGCGGCGGCGACGACCTGCGACGCGATACCTCTTACCTGGTGATCAGCAACCATCAGTCGTGGGTCGACATTCCGGCCCTGATCCAGGCGCTTAACCGCCGAACGCCGTTCTTCAAATTCTTCCTGAAAAAAGAGCTGATCTGGGTGCCCTTCCTTGGCCTGGCCTGGTGGGCACTGGATTACCCGTTCATGAAGCGCTACACCAAGGCGTTCCTGGCCAAGCACCCGGAACTGGCGGGCCAGGACCTGAAAATCACCCAGCAGGCCTGCGAGCTGTTCAAGCGCCAGCCGGTGACGGTGGTCAATTACCTGGAAGGCACGCGGTTCAGCGAGGCCAAGCGCAAACAGCAGGATTCGCCGTTCTCGCGGTTGCTCAAGCCCAAGGCGGGCGGCGTGGCGTTTGTGCTGGCAGCGCTGGGTGAACAGCTGGACGCGGTACTCGACGTGACCGTGGTCTATCCATCTCAAGAGCAGCAGCAAAAGATTCCGGGGTTCTGGGATTTGATCAGCGGCGCGGTGCCGAAAGTGATCATTGATATCCGCACCCATGCGCTGGACCCGGCGTTGTGGCAAGGGGACTACGAGAACGATCCGGCGTTTCGCCAGACCGTCCAGAACTGGGTGAACCAGCTCTGGAGGGAAAAAGACCGGAGAATTGAGACGTTACTCAAATAAAGCCGTCTTATCGAATCAAATTGAGTTCTAACTAACGGGGAACACATTCTCCCCAAATGTTGAGTACAGGGTCATGAGACCCTTGGGGTTCTTGTGCCTTCGAGGTATTGGCCATTCCATTCTGGACATTAGAGTGCCGCTGGTGCCCCATCAAACCTGTACCTAGGGGCTCCCGCGGGATGGCAGGGGGGTTGATCCAATACGAGACGCCAACTGGCAAATGTGAAGTTTTCATCGTGTCACCACTTAAATTCCAATGAATGAAACCTTCCAAGCCCGTGATTAGCGAAGCTTGAAAGGTCTCAATCTGTGGCGCATCCGTTACGGCGGTTCCCTACAATTCAATACGCCTCATTACGTATGCTTTTTCATTTTTAGCATCAATAAAGTCATCGCCCCGTGTATGAAATACACATTCAAACGTATTTAGCTACCAGTGCCCCAGGCCGAGGCCAGCTTGCCCAGCACCGACTGGTTGGCGCCCTGGCCACCCAGGTATTGCAGGATCACCGGCGCAAACTTGCCGATCATGCTGTTATCCATGCCCAGCGCGCTGAACGCGGTGTTCAGGTCGCTGGTGTCCTTCACGTTACCCAGCACGCCGTCCAGGCCGCTGGTTTTGCTGCCGCCGCTCTGGCCAAGCATCCCGCTCAAAGCGCCGAGGCTGCCCAGCGAGTTGCTCCCCGACAGTTGATCCAGGCCCGGCACGCTCTTGCCCAGTTGCGAATAGTCGGTGCCGCTCAGCTTGTTTTTGGCCAGGCCCAGCATGGCGCCAGTGCCGCCAACGGCTTGTTCCGGGGTAACGTTCAGTTGCGAGGTCAGGGCCTGCAACAGGCCAGCGGTCTGGGAGCTCGGCGCTGCGGCAGCCGCCTTATTGTTGCCCTGGGCACCGGATACGGCATTGGCCACGTCACCGAGGCTGAAACCTGCGGCAAACACCGGGCTGGCGGCCACGGTCATCAGGCAGGACAGGGCAAAACCGCGTGAAATCTTCATCAAGACAACCTCTGAATGTAGGAGCTAAAAGCAGGCGTTTGACTGACAGTCCCGAAGGAATGTTCCCACTTACAGATTAGTTCAGAAAAAGCCGCATCCAAATGTCCCTGCTCCGCGTATATCCATCATGCACCGCCCGGAGTTGGATGGAATGAATGCTCAAGCTGGACTACCCTCTGCCTACCGTGCGCAGTCCCGTCGCCTTCGTCCGAGAGCCTGGAGAAGCCCTATTTCGATCAATGATGCTGACCCGTTGCGGCCGTTGCTGGCCCAATGCGCCCTGGGCAACCGCCAGGCGTTCGAAACCCTCTACCGCAGCGTCTCACCACGGCTGCACGGTGTGGCGTTGCGGTTCATGGGGCGCTCGGACCTGGCCGAAGAGGTGTTGCAGGAAGCTTTCGTGCGCATCTGGTACAACGCTTCGCGCTACGAGGCGCACCTGGCGGCGCCGATGACCTGGATGGTCAATATCACCCGCAACCTGGCGATCGACCAATTGCGCAAACACCGCGAACAACCCTTGGCCGACGGCCAGCAGGACGCCATGCTCGACGACAGCCCCAGCGCCCATGAGCAACTCGACAGCGAGCGCGAAGCTAGCGCACTAAACCGTTGCCTGGACACCCTCGACGGCATGCAGCGTCAATCAATTACCGTGGCTTACTTTCAGGGCCTGTCGTGCTCGGAGTTGGCCGACCACTTGGCCGCGCCCCTGGGCTCGGTCAAATCCTGGATTCGCCGCGGCATGGAGCGCCTGCGCAGGTGCCTTGAATCATGAACTACCAAACCACTGCCCTGCGCCGCGCCCTGGCCGCCGATTACGCTATCGGCCTAATGCCTGCTACCGCCCGTCGGCGCTTCGACGCCCTGTTATTGGAAGACGCCGCGCTGCGCGTCGAGCTTGGTCATTGGCAGGATGCACTCGCCAGCCTGACCGGCTCTTTGCCTGAGCGGCCGGTGCCGGAGCATGTGTGGGCAGGCATCAAGGCGCGGATCGAGCCGCAAGTGCTGCACGTGCCGGCGAAGAAACCGTTCTGGATGAACTTTCGCCTGCTGGCGGCTGCATGCGCGGTCGTCGTCGCTGTGTTGGTCGGCGTGCTTTATCAGCGTGATATCGGCGCCGAGTACAACGCCACGCTGGTCGCGGCTAACCAGCAACCGGCGTTGCAGATCCAGGCGTTTGGCGATCACCTGCAAGTAGAGCCACTATCGCTGACGGCGGTAGAGCCAACGCGAGCGCTGGAGTTGTGGGCCATTGCACCCGGCGGCAAACCGATCTCTCTGGGGCTGGTGCCTACCTCGGGTAAAGGCCGAATCCAGTTGAGCCAGGCACAACAAGCGTTGTTGAGCGCACCGCTGACCCTCGCCGTCAGCCTGGAACCACAAGGCGGCTCGCCCACCGGCCAGCCAACCGGACCAGTGCTGTACCAAGGCGCACTGGCCTCCCGCTGACCCCTCTCAACACCTGTGGGAGCGGGCTTGCTCGCGAAGGCGGTGTATCAGTTGATGAATGTGTTGACTGACACACCGCCATCGCAGGCAAGCCAGCTCCCACATTTTGATCTTCATCGGCCGGGCGACTTGCTCCAGGCGTTTGCCTGTGGGAGCGGGCTTGCCCGCGATGGCGGTGGGTCAGCTCAGAAAAGGTTGGCTGGCACGCCGCCTTCGCAGGCAAGCCAGCTCCCACATTTTGATCTTCACTGCCTGGGCGACTTGCTCACACCACTACCCTGTGGGAGCGGGCTTGCTCGCGAAGGCGGTGTATCAGTTGATGAATGTGTTGACTGACCCACCGCTTTCGCGAGCAAGCCCGCTCCCACATTTGATCTTCATCGGCGGGGCGACTTGCTCATGGCGAGGGATGGCGCTTATAGTTCGGCGGTCGTCCACATGTCGACACGGGTTTGGCGACCCGATTGAAATAATGCATGCAAAAGCACCTGCTCCTTTGCAGGTTTTTTTGTACGCGTAAAGCTGCTTTATGGCGGCTGTGCGCGGGAGACCTTCGGGTCTGCCGGCCTTTGCTTTATTTCACCGGTTCGCCAACCTGCGTACAGCTGCCACCCATTCGTTTGGCGACGTGTGAGTGGTAGCCCCATTCTCTGAAATAAAGGTTAAAACATGAACCGATACATGCCGCTCACCGGCCACGACAGCACCAACCCTTCCCTGCTCATCGACACCCAAGTCCCACTGGACGTGCTCCACGACGCCGCCGTCTACCGCATCCGCGCGGTCACTCAAGTCATGGAAAACCTCGCGTTTCGCGAAGGCCTGCAAACCGACACCCTTGTCCTGCAGGACTTTGCCCTGCTCTGCGCCATTCCGCTGCGAGATGGCTGCGACTTGCTCGATGTCATCAGTCGACGCTTGCAGGCTTAAGCACCCGACGCAAAAAGGGCGACCCTAGGGTCGCCCTTTTGATTTTGCCAATGCTTATGCCGCGCTGAACAGTTTGTGCGGATCAATCACAAACTTCTTCGGCACGCCCGCATCAAACTCGCCGTACCCACGCGGCGCGTCATCCAGGCTGATGACTTCGACGCCGACGATATCGGCAATATGAATGCGGTCCCACATGATCGCCTGCATCAGCTGGCGGTTGTACTTCATCACCGGGGTTTGGCCGGTGTGGAAGCTGTGGGATTTAGCCCAGCCCAGACCGAAGCGAATGCTCAGGCTGCCCATTTTCGCGGCGGCGTCGACGGCGCCCGGGTCTTCGGTCACGTACAAGCCTGGAATGCCGATTTTGCCTGCCACACGCACCACGCCCATCAGCGAGTTGAGCACGGTGGCCGGGGCTTCGGCCTTGGCGCCGTCATGCCCGTGGCCACGCGCTTCGAAGCCCACGCAGTCAACGGCGCAGTCCACTTCCGGCTCGCCCAGCAGGGCGGCGATCTGTTCGTGCAGCGGGGTGTCGGTGGACAGGTCAACCACTTCAAACCCTTGCGCCTTGGCGTGGGCCAGGCGGATAGAGTTGACGTCGCCGATGATCACCACCGCCGCGCCGAGCAGGCGTGCGGACGCCGCAGCGGCCAGGCCGACCGGGCCGGCACCCGCAATGTAAACGGTACTGCCCGGGCCGACGCCGGCAGTGACGGCGCCGTGGTAACCCGTCGGGAGAATGTCGGAAAGGCAGGTCAGGTCGCGGATTTTCTCCATGGCCTTGTCGCGGTCCGGCAGTTTCAGCAGGTTGAAGTCGGCGTACGGCACCAGCACGTATTCGGCTTGGCCGCCGGTCCAGTCGCCCATGTCGACGTAGCCGTAGGCGCCACCGGCACGGGCCGGGTTGACGGTCAGGCACACGCCGGTGTGTTGCTCTTTGCAGGAGCGGCAGCGGCCGCACGCCACGTTGAACGGCACCGAGACCAGGTCGCCGATTTTCAGGTTCTCGACATCGCTGCCCTTTTCGATCACTTCGCCGGTGATTTCATGCCCCAGTACCAGGCCGGTCTGGGCAGTGGTGCGGCCGCGCACCATGTGTTGGTCGGAGCCGCAGATGTTGGTGGAGACCACGCGCAGGATGACGCCGTGTTCAATCTTCCTGCCACGGGGGTCCTGCATTTTGGGATAGTCGATTTTCTGTACTTCGACCTTGCCGTTGCCGAGATACACGACACCACGATTACCAGACATGCTTTCACCTCGCTGTTGTTTTTATGGAACCGCGCTGCCCAGGCAGGCAGCGCGTAAAGTGCTCGGGTACAGATGCTGTTTGTGCGTTGTTGCTGATGGCCTCATCGCGGGCAAGCCCGCTCCCACCTTTTGATTTGTGAACACATTCAAATGTGGGAGCTGGCTTGCCTGCGATAGCGATCTAAAGAACGACGGTGCGATTGGCGTTCAAGAACACCCGCCGCTCTATGTGATACCCAACGGCCCGGGCCAGTGTCAGCCCTTCGATATCACGCCCCTTGGCAATCAGGTCCTCTGGATAATGGCTGTGGTCCACCACCTCCACGCCCTGGGCGATGATCGGGCCTTCATCCAGGTCGTTGTTGATGTAATGCGCCGTGGCGCCGACCAGTTTCACGCCCTTGTTGTAGGCCTGGTGATACGGCTTGGCGCCCTTGAACCCCGGCAACAACGAGTGGTGGATGTTGATCGCCTTGCCATCGAGCTTGCGGCACAGCTCCGGCGACAGCACTTGCATGTAGCGCGCAAGAATCACCAGTTCCGCACCGGTCTCTTCAATCACTTGCCACACCTGACGCTCCTGGGACGGTTTGTCGTTGGGGTCGAGGGGGAAATGGTAGTAGGGAATCTGGTGCCAGTCGGCCAACGGCTTGAGATCGGGATGGTTGGACACCACCGCGACCACGTCCATGGACAGTTGGCCGATACGCTGGCGGTACAGCAGGTCGTTCAGGCAGTGATCGGCCTTGGAGACCATGATCACCACTTTTGGCCGGTAGTTCGGCGCCGTCAGCTCGAAGATCATGCCAAAGGCTTCGCCACGGGTGGCCAGGCCATCGCGGAAAGCCTGCTCGTCGAAACCGTCGGGCTGGCGGAATTCCACACGAATAAAAAACCGGCCCGAGAGGCGGTCATCGAACGAGTGGTGCTCGGTGACGTAGCAGCCCTGCTCGAACAGGTAGCGGGTGACCGCGTCCACCGTGCCGAGCACGCTGGGGCAGTCGGCAGTCAAAATCCATGTATCGGGTGCACGGCTCATCGGTCACTCCTCAGGCTTGAACGTTCAGGCCAAATTCGGCTGACGCATCCTGCAGCCACAACCACCAGTAATCCGAGAAGCTGCGACGAATCAGCAGTTCCCAGGTGTCTTCGGCGGTATGGCGGATCACCAGTTGCGACTTGGCGAACACCGTGCCCACCGCCTTGCCCACCGGGAAATTGTTCGGGTGCACGTCGTAACTGGTGGACTTCATCAGCACGTCGCGCACATTCGGGCCGCTGAGTTCGAGGATCTGCTGGCCGCCGCTGACGTTGACGATCTGGATATGCAGGTCGCCCAGGGCAGCCCGCAGGTTTTGCTCGGCGGCGAATTCTTCACCGCTCGGCACAACCAGCAGCCATTCATCCGGGCCAAGCCATTGCAGGCTGGTTTCGCCTTTGACGATCACCTGCAGGGCGGCTGGAAGCTCGATGCCGAGGGCTTTGTGCACGCCGGCAGCGAACGCCGCGTCATGGCCATCGCCACGAATCGTCAGGTGGCCGAGGAGTTTCTTTTCGCGCACGGTCACGCCGGCGTTCTTGCGGCCCTTGCCGACCAGGCTGGCGAGGTCGGCATGGTGCAGCGACGACTCGGCCTTGGCGCCGGTGGTGGGGCGTTGTTGGTATACGTTGGCTGCTGTCATAAAGCACCTGTCTGAATTCTGTTGTGCGGCTACTGGCCTCATCGGGGGCAAGCCCCCTCCCACAGGGGAATGCATTTCAAAATGTGGGAGCTGGCTTGCCTGCGCTGCAGGCGCCTCGGTCTATCAGATGTTCTGCCGCTCGCCTTTCGGGTCGAAGAACACCGAAGACACAATCTCCGCCTCGATCACGCTGCCATCCGCTTGCGGTGAGAACACCCGCTCGCCGATGCGCTTCAAGCCGCCCTTGACCACCGCCATCGCAAACGAATAGCCGAGGGAGTTGTGGGCATAGCTTGAGGTGACGTGGCCGACCATCTTCATCGGAATCGTCTGCTTCGGATCGAACACCAGCTGCGCGCCTTCCGGCAGCCATACGTTCGGATCAATCGGCTTGAGCCCGACCAGCTGCTTACGCTCTTCGCGCACGCAGTCTTCACGGTTCATCCCGCGCCAGCCGATCCACGAGAACGGTTTGGTGCGGCCTACACACCAACCCATGTTCAGGTCGTCCGGGGTCATCGAGCCGTCGGTGTCCTGGCCGACGATGATGAAGCCCTTCTCGGCGCGCAGTACGTGCATGGTTTCGGTGCCGTACGGCGTCAGGTTGTACTTCTTGCCCGCCTCGACGATCTGTTCCAGCACGCCCATGGCGTAGTCGGCCTGCACGTTGACTTCGTACGACAGCTCACCGGTAAACGAGATACGGAACACCCGCGCCGGCACGCCGCCCACCAAGCCTTCTTTCCAGGTCATGAACGGGAAACCGTCCTTGTCCAGGTCGATGTCGGTCACTTCGCTCAGCAGCTTGCGGCTGTTGGGGCCGGACAGGGTCATGGTTGCCCAGTGGTCGGTGACCGAGGTGAAGTACACCTTGAGGTCCGGCCATTCGGTCTGTTGGTAGATTTCCAGCCACTGCAGCACGCGCGCTGCGCCGCCGGTGGTGGTGGTCATCAGGAAGTGGTTGTCGGCGATGCAGGCGGTGACGCCGTCATCGAAGACCATGCCGTCTTCCTTGCACATCAGGCCGTAGCGCGCCTTGCCCACGTCGAGCTTGGTCCAGGCATTGCTGTAGATGCGGTTGAGGAATTCACGGGCATCCGGGCCCTGAATGTCGATTTTGCCGAGGGTGGACGCATCCAGCAGGCCGACGCTGTCGCGCACGGCCAGGCATTCGCGTTTCACCGCAGCGTGCAGGTCTTCACCGTTGCGCGGGAAATACCAGGGGCGTTTCCACTGGCCGACGTCTTCAAACTCGGCGCCGTTTTTCACGTGCCAGGCTTGCAGCGCAGTGTAGCGCACCGGTTCAAAGATGTGCCCACAGTGGCGGCCCGCAACAGCGCCGAAGGTGACCGGCGTGTAGTTCGGGCGGAACATGGTGGTGCCCATCTGCGGGATGGTCACGTTCAACGAGCGCGCGGCAATCGCCAAGCCGTTGACGTTACCCAGCTTGCCCTGGTCGGTGCCAAAACCCAGCGCGGTGTAGCGTTTGACGTGCTCGACCGACTCGAAACCTTCACGGGTGGCGAGTTCGATGGCGGCAGCGGTCACGTCGTTTTGCAGGTCGACAAATTGCTTCGGCGCCCGTGCAGTGGCTTTTTCGTGAGGCACCTGGAACAGCGCCAGCGTCGGCTCTTCCAGACGGCTCAAGGCTTTTGGCAGCGTGCCCTGCACGGGCGCGAAACCGGCTTCGCTGGCTGCGCGCACGCCGCCTTCAAAACCATCCGCCAGGGAATCGCCAAGGCCGTACACGCCGTTGATACCACCGACGCACACGCGTTTTTGTGGTGCTTCGCCCGGTACAAAACCGAGGATATCTTCACGCCAGGTCGGCTTGCCGCCCAAGTGCGAGGCCAAGTGAACAACCGGGCTGTAGCCGCCGGAGCTGGCAACCAGGTCGCACTCCAGCCACTCGCCGGGGCTGGTGACTTTATGCGCTTTCACATCGATGGCTGCGACACGAGCACCCGTCACATGCTTACTGCCACGGGCCTCGATCACGGCGCTGCCGGTGAGGATGCGAATGCCTTTGGCACGGGCTTCTTCGACCAATGCACCGCGTGGGTTATGGCGAGCATCGGCCACCGCTACAACCGCAAGGCCTGCATCAAACCAGTCCAGTGCCACGCGGTAGGCGTGGTCGTTGTTGGTCGACAGCACCAGTTTTTTGCCGGGTGCCACGCCATAGCGACGCACGTAAGTGGAGACTGCGCCGGCGAGCATGTTGCCCGGCACGTCGTTGTTGCCGTACACCAGCGGGCGCTCGCACGCACCGGTCGCCAGCACCACACGCTTGGCGCGCACACGGTGGATACGCTGACGCACCACACCAATCGGCGCGCGGTCACCGAGGTGGTCGGTGAGGCGTTCGTGAATGGTCAGGAAGTTATGGTCGTGGTAACCGTTGACGGTGGCGCGAGGCAACAGCAGCACGTCCGGCAGGGAGTTGAGCTCGGCGATCACACTGGCGACCCACTCGGTGGCCGGTTTGCCGTCGAGGCTTTCGCGGGAATCAAGCAGCGAACCACCAAACTCTTCCTGCTCGTCCGCGATGATCACTCGCGCACCGCTGCGCGCAGCCGCCAGGGCGGCCGACAGACCGGCAGGGCCGGCGCCGACAATCAGCACGTCGCAGTGACGGTTCATGTTGTCGTAAGTGTCCGGGTCGTTCTCGGTCGGCGAGCGACCAAGGCCTGCGGCCTTGCGGATGTACTTCTCGTAGGTCATCCAGAACGATTGCGGGTACATGAAGGTTTTGTAATAGAAGCCCGGCGGCATCAGCTTGCCGCCGACCTTGCCGAGAATACCCATCATGTCGTTGTTCACGCTTGGCCAGCCATTGGTGCTGGTGGCGACAAGGCCTTGGTACAGCGCCTGTTGCGTGGCGCGCACGTTGGGAATCTGGGTGGCTTCGGTGGCGCCGATCTGCAACACCGCGTTCGGCTCTTCGGCGCCGGCGGCAAAGATGCCGCGTGGGCGCGAGTATTTGAAGCTGCGACCGATGATGTCGACGCCGTTGGCCAACAGTGCAGCGGCCAGGGTGTCGCCTTCAAAGCCTTTGTAGCTCTGGCCGTTGAAGGTAAACGTCAGGACTTTATTACGGTCGATGCGGCCACCGTTGGACAGGCGATTGATCTGGCTCATACCTTCTCTCCAGAGGCCTTGGCGGTGAATTGCGGCTTCTCGCCGATCTTGTAGGTTTCAAGAATTTCGTAGGTCACGGTGTCGCGCGTGGCGTTGAAATACTGGCGGCAACCGGCGGCGTGAATCCACAGCTCGTGGTGCAGGCCACGGGGGTTGTCGCGAAAGAACATGTAGTCGCCCCACTGTTCGTCGGTGCAGGCGTTCGGGTCCAGCGGGCGCGGAATGTGCGCTTGGCCGGACGCGTGGAATTCCTCTTCGGAGCGCAGTTCGCCACAGTGAGGACAGAAGATATGCAACATAGGGGATTTCTCCTGTTAGTGGGCGACGGCCGCAGCGCCGTGTTCATCGATCAACGCACCGTTGTGGAAACGGTCGATGGAGAAAGGTGCAGCCAACGGGTGCATTTCACCCTTGGCGAGGCTGGCGGCAAACACGTTGCCTGAGCCCGGCGTGGCCTTGAAGCCACCGGTGCCCCAACCGCAGTTGAAGAACATGTTCGGCACCGGGGTTTTGGAGATGATCGGGCAGGCGTCCGGCGTGGTGTCGACGATGCCGCCCCACTGACGGTTCATGCGCACACGCGACAGCACCGGGAACATCTCGACGATGGCCTGGATGGTGTGTTCAATCACCGGGTACGAGCCGCGCTGGCCGTAGCCGTTGTAGCCGTCGATGCCGGCGCCAATTACCAGGTCGCCCTTGTCGGACTGGCTGATGTAGCCGTGCACGGCGTTGGACATGATCACGCTGTCGATAATCGGCTTGATCGGCTCCGACACCAGGGCTTGCAGCGGGTGGGATTCAATCGGCAAGCGAAAGCCCGCCAGCGAAGCCATGTGGCCGGAGTTACCGGCCGTCACCACACCGACGCGCTTGGCGCCGATAAAGCCTTTATTGGTTTCCACGCCAATACACACGCCGTTTTCCTTGCGGAAACCGATCACTTCGGTCTGCTGGATCAAGTCCACACCAAGTGCATCAGCAGCGCGGGCAAAGCCCCAGGCCACGGCATCGTGACGGGCCACGCCGCCGCGCCGTTGCACGGTGGCGCCGAGTACCGGGTAGCGGGTGTTTTTTGAGCAATCGAGGTACGGGATCTCGTCGGCCACTTGTTTGGCGTTGAGCAGTTCGCCGTCCACGCCGTTGAGGCGGTTGGCGCTGACGCGGCGCTCGGAATCACGAATGTCTTGCAGGGTATGGCACAGGTTGTAAACGCCACGCTGGGAGAACATCACGTTGTAGTTCAGGTCCTGGGACAGGCCTTCCCACAGTTTCATCGCGTGTTCGTACAGGTGCGCCGACTCGTCCCAGAGGTAGTTGGAACGCACGATGGTGGTGTTGCGCGCGGTGTTACCGCCGCCCAGCCAGCCTTTTTCGACCACGGCCACGTTGGTGATGCCGTGCTCTTTGGCCAGGTAATAGGCGGTCGCCAGACCATGCCCGCCGCCGCCGACGATGACTACGTCGTAGACCTTTTTAGGGGTCGGCGTGCGCCACATCTTCTGCCAGTTTTCGTGGTGGCTGAGTGAGTGCTTGAAGAGGCCGAAGCCCGAGTAGCGTTGCATAGTCATTACTCCAAAACCGCGCTCAGCGATAAACCGGGAAATCAGCGCACAGGGCAGACACGTGCTTGGCCACGTTGGCCTCGACATCGGCGTCGCCGAGGTTGTCGAGGATGTCGCAGATCCAGCCGGCCAACTCGATGCACTGCGGTACTTTGAAGCCACGTGTGGTCACCGCCGGGGTGCCGATGCGCAGGCCCGAGGTCACGAACGGCGACTGCGGGTCATTCGGCACGGCGTTCTTGTTGACGGTGATGTGGGCGCGACCGAGGGCGGCGTCCGCCTCTTTGCCGGTGAGGCCCTGGCGAATCAGGCTGACCAGGAACAGGTGGTTATCGGTACCGCCGGAGACAACATCGTAGCCACGTTTGATAAACACGCCGGCCATGGCCTGGGCGTTGTCGATCACTTGTTGCTGGTACACCTTGAAACCTGGCTCCGCCGCTTCCTTGAAGCACACCGCCTTGCCGGCGATGACATGCATCAGCGGGCCGCCCTGGGCGCCGGGGAACACCGCAGAGTTGAGTTTCTTTTCAATTTCTTCGTTGGCCTTGGCCAGGATCAAACCGCCACGTGGACCGCGCAGGGTCTTGTGGGTGGTGGTGGTGACCACGTCGGCGTAAGGCAGCGGGTTCGGGTACAAACCAGCGGCCACCAGGCCGGCGACGTGAGCCATGTCGACGAACAGCAGCGCGCCGACCTTGTCGGCAATCGCGCGAAAGCGTGGGAAATCCAGGGTTTTGGAGTAGGCGGAGAAACCGGCCACCACCATCTTCGGCTTGTGCTCGACCGCCAGACGCTCAACTTCGTCGTAGTCGATCAGGCCGGTGTCGGTGTTGATGCCGTATTGCACCGCGTTGTACAGCTTGCCCGACGACGACACTTTGGCGCCGTGGGTCAGGTGGCCGCCGTGGGCCAGGCTCATGCCGAGGATGGTGTCGCCAGCATTGATCAGCGCCAGGTACACCGCGCTGTTGGCGGACGAACCGGAGTGTGGCTGCACGTTGGCGTAATCGGCACCGAACAGTTGCTTGGCGCGCTCGATGGCCAGCGCTTCAACCTTGTCCACGTGCTCGCAGCCACCGTAGTAGCGCTTGCCCGGGTAACCTTCAGCGTATTTGTTGGTGAGGCCGCTGCCTTGCGCTTCCATCACACGTTTGCTGGTGTAGTTCTCTGACGCGATCAGCTCGATATGATCTTCCTGACGCTGCTCCTCGGCATTCATCGCCGCCAGCAGTGCGTCGTCATATCCCTGGATCTGGTCTTTTTTGCTGAACATCGCGTCTCTCCCAGCCTTTCGTATTGTTAAGGCCCGTGCAGGGCCCTTTGATGCGATGGTAGGGCTGGCGCCGGTAGATCAAATGCCTACGGACGCCACGCAAAGGTGCGTTTACGACATTGCCGGAACAACACCGAATAAATGTGGAAGCAGGCTTGTGTGGGAGCTGGCTTGCCTGCGATGCAGACACCTCGGTGTATCAGTTGCATTGGGGTGATGCAATCGCAGGCAAGCCAGCTCCCACAAGGGTTAGGCGATAATCTGTCGGACGATTAGCAGCATCAAAAAATGCAGTGGATATAAGCTATATGCCCAGCGCCGCATGGCGGGTGGAGACACATGCCTGGCATGGCGCACTAAGACCAACCCCGCCAATGGCGCAATCAGGCAAGCGCCCAGCCCGAGCATCGCAACGAGGCTGCCGCTGTTGAGCAAAATCTGCCATTGATTAGCCGCCACACAGACCAAACCCGGTAACAAGCTGAAATACCATGGGCGGCTGAACACCAGCAGCATTGCCAACGGCAGCAAGACACCGAAAAAGCCGAACATCAGGTGTGTGGAAAACACCGCGCCCATCGCGACGGCGATCAGCGCCAAACCTCGATCAAAAAGCGTCTTCTGCTGCCATCCTCGGGCAACGAGCAGGCCCAGCGCCAGGGTCGGCAAGACGTTTAATGTATCGGCATCGTCGATAAACATTCGGTACGGCACTTCGCTGATCACACTGAACAGCAACAGCCAGCCCAGGTAGCGCCACTGGCCGGTCACAGGCGCATGCCGGACCCGGTGCACATTGGCCGCAATCGCCAGGCAAAACCAGGGAAACGCCAGCCGGCCTGGCACATACAGGCCATCGAGGCTCAAACCGACATAACGCAAGTGATCCAGCACCATGCTCAGCAGCGCCAGCCACTTGAGCAAATCCAGGGCGCCATCCCGGACGCGTCCGACAGGAATCGTTTCAGTACCGTGCATAATTCCCCAGTGACTTTGCATTTACAGTGCGTGCGCACCCTGGACAATCTTGGTTACAGTGCGCACCAACATCGACCACAGGAATGGGCCATGACCGACAAGAGCCAACAATTCGCCAGCGACAACTATTCCGGCATCTGCCCGGAAGCCTGGGCCGCCATGGAACAAGCCAACCAGGGCCATCAACGCGCCTACGGCGATGATGAATGGACCCACCGCGCCGCCGACGGATTCCGTCACTTGTTCGAAACCGACTGCGAAGTATTCTTCGCTTTCAACGGCACAGCCGCCAACTCCCTGGCACTGTCCTCGCTGTGCCAGAGCTACCATAGCGTGATTTGCTCGGAAACCGCCCACGTTGAAACCGACGAATGCGGCGCGCCGGAGTTTTTCTCCAATGGTTCCAAGCTCCTCACCGCTCGCACCGAAAACGGCAAGCTGACCCCGGAATCGATCCGCGAAATCGCCCTCAAGCGCCAGGACATCCACTACCCCAAGCCCCGCGTAGTGACCCTGACCCAGGCCACTGAAGTCGGCAGCGTGTACACCCCGGAAGAAATCCGCGCGATCAGCGCCACCTGCAAGGAACTGGGCCTGAACCTGCACATGGACGGCGCGCGCTTCGCCAATGCCTGCGCGTTCCTCGGTTGCTCCCCGGCCGACCTGACATGGAAAGCCGGTGTGGACGTGCTGTGCTTTGGCGGTACGAAAAACGGCATGGCGGTGGGTGAAGCGATCCTGTTCTTCAACCACAAACTGGCCGAAGACTTCGATTACCGCTGCAAACAGGCCGGCCAGCTGGCGTCGAAAATGCGCTTCCTCTCGGCACCCTGGGTGGGCCTGCTGGAAAACGACGCCTGGCTCAAACACGCACGCCACGCCAACCACTGCGCACAATTGCTGAGCAGCCTGGTGGCGGATATTCCCGGCGTGGAATTGATGTTCCCGGTGCAGGCCAACGGCGTGTTCCTGCAACTCTCGGAAGCGGCCATCGAAGCCTTGACGGCCAAGGGCTGGCGCTTCTACACCTTCATCGGCAAAGGTGGCGCACGGTTCATGTGTGCGTGGGATACCGAGGAAGAACGTGTAAGAGAATTAGCCGCGGATATTCGCCAAGTGATGGGCGCCTAAGCGCGACGAATAGTGGCTGATTGCCGAGACTGTTATCTGGTGTTTCCGACAGCATACGACTGCATTTTCATCGACTAGCCTCTTGGAACCCGAAAGGAAAAAGCCGCTGCAGCGGCCTCCTTTCGGGAATACCTGCCTGCCGAATAATCGGCCGGAAACGGAAATCCAGCAGAGGGTTAGACCATGGAAGTTCAATGCTACGCCATGAACGCACGCCAAGAAGGCAGTCTCAGCAACACATTCGTAAGCTGGGACGAGTTCAGGAAGCTTGCGAAAGTCGGTGACACCATCAGGGAGCCTTCGAGAACCCTGACTATCTATGAAAAAGTCTATGAACTGACAGCCTCCGGTGATCAGTTCGCCATTCAGCTCTACGCCCGCTAAGCACTAAGGACTGCGTCGGAGACTCATGACCTCCGACGCGGGACTGACTCACCTGTTGATAAGTGGTGAGCGCGCGGCTAATTAGAACTCAATACGCACATCGCCCTTCGGCACGCTGCAGCACGACAAAATGTAGCCTTCGGCTTCGTCTTCCTCGGTAATCCCGCCGTTGTGGTCCATCTCGACCTCACCGCCCAGCTTCATCACCTTGCACGTCCCGCAGATGCCCATGCCGCAAGCCTTTGGAATCAGCAGGCCAAGTTTGGCCGCAGCGGCGTGGACGGTTTCGCCCGGCGCCACACGAATGCTTTTGCCTGAGGCAATGAACTCCACCTGGTGCAGATCCGCCAAGTCGACTTCCGGTGCATCGGCAGCCTGTTCGGCTTGTTCCACTGCGTCGGCACGGGCTTCCGGCGGCGTGGCACCAAAGGACTCCTCGTGATAACGCGCCATGTCAAAGCCCGCCGCTTCCAGCAAGCGTTTCACCGCACTCATGTACGGCGTAGGGCCGCAGCAGAAGACTTCGCGCTCCAGGAAGTCCGGCACCATCAACTCAAGCATTTTGTGGTTCAGGTAGCCGCGATAACCGGCCCAGGGTTCGCCCAGGCCGTGCTTTTCGCAGATCAGGTGCAGGCTGAAGTTGTCGATCCGCGACGCCATGTGCTCCAGCTCGCGGTGGTAGATGATGTCTTTGGGCGAGCGGGCACTGTGAACAAAGGTCATGTCGACATTGGCGTTGGTGTCGTAGAACCAACGGGCCATGGACATCACCGGCGTGATGCCGACGCCACCGCTGAGGTACAACACTTTCGGGCTCGGGAAGTCGATGGCATTGAACAGCCCAACCGGCCCGTGCACCGCCAACTCCTGGCCTTCATGCAGCGTGTCGTGCAACCAGTTGGAGACACGCCCGCCCGGCACGCGCTTGATTGTCACCGAGAAGCTGTAAGGCACCGACGGTGAACTGGAAATGGTGTAGGAGCGCATGATCGGCTGGCCTTCGATTTCCAGCTCCAGGGTGACGAATTGCCCAGGCTTGAAGAAGAACAGAATCGGCTGGTCGGCCATGAAGCAGAACGTGCGCACGTCCCAGGTTTCCTGGATGACTTTGACGCAACGGACGATGTGCCGACCATTGGCCCAGGTCTGGGTCGTTACCGGATTCAGGAAGTTGTTGGACATGCTGTTCTCCACCGCCGATATTCGGCCTTATGGTGGCGATTCTGCGTAACGCGAGAACCACCCATTTACCTATCTGCGACATTCACATACTTATCGCGACCAGCCCCCATACCACGGGGCTTGCGCGTCGGGATCAGAGTGGGCCATGTCGCTCATGGATAAGGTTCTGGTATTCACCGGCCCCACACTCGCTCCCAACAAAGACGCTTTCTTTACGCCTTGCACTGCACTAACCGTAGCCACTTTCGCCGGCCACACAGAATGGCCATGAGGACACACACGATGGACGTCACCGCAACCTTAAGCTTGGGCGATCCGCTGGAACCCGCACGCAAGGCCACCGCGCAAATGCTGCAAGAGCGTGAGCGCACCTTTTCGCTGCCGCAGCCGTTTTACTCTGATGAGCGGTTGTTTGATATCGACATGCAGGAGATCTTCCAGAAAGAGTGGTTGATCGCCGGCATGACCTGCGAGATCCCCACCAAGGGCAACTACCTGACCCTGCAAGTGGGCAAGAACCCAATCATCGTGATCCGTGGCGCCGAAGGCGTGGTGCATGCGTTCCACAACGTGTGCCGCCACCGTGGCTCGCGCTTGTGCACCAGCGAAAAAGGCAAGGTCGCCAAACTGGTCTGCCACTACCACCAGTGGACCTACGAGCTGGACGGCCGTCTGTTGTTCGCCGGTACCGAGATGGGCGCCGACTTCGACATGAAGCAGTACGGCCTCAAACCGGTGAACGTGAAGACCGCCGGCGGCTATATCTTCATCAGCCTGGCAGAGAATCCACCGGCTATTGATGACTTCCTGTCGACGCTGAACCATTACATGGAACCGTACGACATGGAGAACACCAAGGTGGCGATTACCACCACCTTGTTTGAAAAAGCCAACTGGAAGCTGGTGCTGGAAAACAACCGCGAGTGCTACCACTGCAACGCGTCGCACCCGGAACTGCTGAAAACCCTGCTGGAATGGGACGACGTTACCGACCCGCGCGCCGACCAGGCCTTCAAGGACCACGTCGCCGCTTCGGCCGCTGCCTGGGACGCCGAGAAAATCCCTTACGCCCACGCCAGTTTCGGCCTGCGTAACCGTATCGTGCGCATGCCGCTGCTCAAGGGCACCGTGTCGATGACCCTCGACGGCAAGCAAGGCTGCAAGAAGTTGATGGGCCGCATCAAGAACCCGGACCTGGGCTCGATGCGCATCCTGCACCTGCCGCATTCGTGGAACCACTGCATGGGCGACCACATCATCGTGTTCACCGTGTGGCCGATCAGCGCCCAGGAAACCATGGTCACCACCAAGTGGATCGTGCACAAGGACGCCGTGGAAGGCGTGGACTACGACGTTGACCGCATGCGCCAGGTCTGGGACGCCACCAACGATCAGGACCGTCGCCTGGCCGAAGAGAACCAGCGTGGGATCAACTCCACCGCTTACCAACCAGGGCCGTACTCCAAGACGTATGAGTTCGGCGTGGTGAACTTTGTGGATTGGTACAGCGAGCGGTTGCTGAGCAACCTGGGGGCTGCGCCGGCGCCATACCTCAAGGGCGTGGCCGTACACGAATAACGGCTACACCACAGATCAAAATGTGGGAGCGGGCTTGCTCGCGAATGCAGTGGATCAGCCAGCATATCTGGCGACTGACACACCGCCTTCGCGAGCAAGCCCGCTCCCACATCAGGTCTTCACACTGCTCAAGAATTGATCAATTCCCTCGCAACCCTTTACCGCCCTGCCCTCCAGCCTTTGCCCAACAACTTATCCACAAAGCCACCCACAGCAATTGTGGGCAAGTGCGCTTCCCACCTGTAAATAAATGAAGAAAATCCGTGACTTATTCAAGTAGGCCGGTTTAAACCCCACCTGATCATTTATTGATCAAATCTTTGAAAGCCACGAATGACGTGCCCTGTAGCAGTGCGCGAACACCTTATCCACAGAAGCACCAACAGACTTTGGGGGCAACTTTGCCGGCACTGTGGAAAACCACGTCAAACCTTCATAAAACGGGGGTTTCAGGGTTTTAATTCACCAAACAGGCCGGATTGATCAATTATTGATCAGACCAGTAAAAGCCTTAATCTACGTGGCCTGTAGCCGATAGCGAACATCTTATCCACAGAAGCGCCAACAGACTTTGGGGGCAAGTCGGTACCGGCGAATAGAGTTATTCATGGGAAAACCCCAGGAAAAACCGCTGGTTAGCCTGGTTGTTTTTCATACAGCGGGCTGCAGGGCTTGATATACCGGGGGCGTGGACAGCCGCGAACAGGTTATCCACAGGTGGGTCAACAGGGATTGTGGGTAATCCTACTTTCTGTGGGAGTCGGGTTTGCCCGCGATAGAAGCGCCGCGGTCTATCAGTTAGACCGCGGTGATGCCATCGCAGGCAAGCCAGCTCCCACAGGGAATCAGCGCACCACGCCTTCTTCTATGAGTAACTTGAGGATGGCGTCTGCGCCCGCTTCAGGGCTAAGCCCCTTGAGGACTTGCCCACCGCCGCCGCTGGCTTTGGCCGTGGCAGCCTTCATGCGGTCCGCGCCGCTTTTGGCCTTGATCACCTTGAGGCGCTTGGGCCGTGGCTTGGCGGGTTGCAACACCGCGCCTGTGAATAACTCGTCTTGCTCAATTTCGACCTCATGGGCCGCCAGCTCCCCGCGTTGTGCAGGCCCGTAGGCGCTTTGCCGTGGTTTGGGCGCGGCGTTATCCACCGTGGCCAGAAACGGCAGACGCACTTTCAAACGCCGCCGTTGACCGCGCGGCAAAGCTTGCAGCACATGGGCCACGCCGCCGTCGATGGACTCCACCTGCGCCAGCCCGACAATCAACGGCCAGCCCAATTGCTCGGCCAGCAGGAACGGCAACATGCCCGAGCCCTCGCCGGTTTCGGCCTGGGTGCCGGTGAGCACCACCTGGGCGCCTGCGTCGCGCAAATACTCACTGAGCACCGGCAACGCATCAGCGCCTGCCGGCTGTTCCAACACGTGCAACTGCGGCAAGCCCATGCCCAGGTAGCTGCGCAAGGTCGGTTCGTGGAGGCTGCCGGCGTGCAGCACCTGCAACTTATCCCCAGCCATTTGCAGGCCCAGCTCGACGGCACGTGCGTCTTGCTCGGCACGGCGCGGGCGACCGGACGTGGGGTGGGCGCCGATGGAAACCAGGCTGATTACATTCGTCGTCATGGTCATGTCCCTAAGCTGCATCGCGCTTGGCGCCGTTGCGGTAAACCTGCACCGCATCGATCAAGGCTTGCAGAATCGCGGCGCTTTCGCCGATCACCGACAGGTCGGCACGCTTGATCATGTCGCAGCCAGGATCCAGGTTGATCGCCACCACCTTGTCGCAGGCACCGATGCCTTGCAGGTGCTGGATCGCCCCGGAAATCCCCACGGCCACATACACCCGCGCCGTGACCCAGGTGCCGCTGGCGCCGACCTGGCGATCACGCGCCATAAAGCCGTCGTCCACCGCCACCCGCGAGGCGCCTTCGGTCGCACCGAGGGCGGCTGCAGTCTGGTGGAACAGTGCCCAGTCCTTCACGCCGTTACCGCCAGAGAAAATAAACTCCGCTTCGGCCATGGGAATCGCCGCCGGGTCGACTGCCACGGCGCCGAGATCTTCGATCCGCGACAAGCTGCGCGCAAGGGGTGTGGATAACTCGACGGGCAACACTTCATGGCGCGTGTCGCTGACCGGGTCGGCACATTCGACTGCGGCCAGAATCAAGCGTGGCAACGGGCGAGCCATATCCTCCTGGCCCGCACCGGCACGGCCGATGCACTCCTCACCTTTGATTTGCCAAACCCGCGTGGCCGGGCGTTCCTTGAGGCTCGCAGCAAAACGCCGGCCCAACTCGCCGCCGCCACTGCGACTGTCCGGCAGCAACCAATGGCGCGGGTTGAACTGGTTATCCACAGCCCGCAGGCCCTGGACGCGTTGCTCCGGTGAATAACCGTCGAATGCGTGGCCTTCGAGCACCAGCAGGCGATCAACGCCCGCCGTCGCAAAGGCATTCTCCTTGTGTTCGCCGAACACCACCGCCAGCACGGCGCCGTCGCTGCCGGCGAGTTGCCGGGCCAGGCCGAGCACGTCGCGGTCGTGGCTGCTCAGGCGGCCGCCGACCATGTCCGGCACCACGTTGATGTAGAACGCGGGCGCCGGCACCTGATGCAGCGGCAATTGCACCTCCACCGCCGCCGTACGCTTCGCCGCGCCGCCCTGTTGGGCGCCGCTGCGGTCAATACGCTTGAGGCCGTTGGGGCCGATAAAACCGATGCCATGCAGGTTTTTGCGGATGACACCGTTAGGCCCCATCCAACTGTGTTGCAGCGGCTGCATCGCCGCATGCAAGGGGTGCAGGCGGTTACGGGCGATCCATTCGGCCCGTGGATCGCGGCGGATAATGTCGCTCATCAATGCACCTCCGCAGGTTCACGCTTGATAGGGGCTTTCACCGGGGCGGCGTCTTCGAGCAAGGCGTCAGCGACCAGTTCGGCGATGTCCTTGATCAATGGGCGCGGCTCGACGACGCCTTCGAGCATCGCCGTGCATTGCGGGCAGCCCACGGCCACCAGCTCGGCGCCGGTTTCGCGGATGTCTTCCATACGCATATCCGGGATACGTTGCTTGCCGGGGATATCGGTGATGGGCGCACCACCGCCACCGCCACAGCAGCGCGAGCGGAAACCGGAGCGTTGCATTTCCTTGACCTCGATACCCAGCGCCCGCAGCACTTGGCGCGGCGCCTCGTATTCGCCGTTGTAGCGGCCGAGGTAGCACGGGTCGTGATAGGTCACGCTACTGCCCTTGTGCTGACCCAGGTTCAGCGCACCCTCGCCGATCAGCTCGGCCATGAACGTGCTGTGGTGCTGCACGAGGTAGTTGCCGTTGAAGGCGCCGTATTCGTTTTTCAGCACATGGAAACTGTGCGGGTCGCAGGTGACGATGCGCTTGAAGCTGTACTTGGCCAGGGTCTGGATATTGCGCGCAGCCAGCAGCTGGAACGTGGCTTCGTCCCCCAGACGCCGCGCCACATCACCGCTGTCGCGCTCCTCCAGGCCCAGCACCGCAAAGTCGACGCTGGCCGCTTTCAGCACCTTGACGAAGGCGCGCAAGGTGCGCTGATTGCGCATGTCGAAGGCACCGTCGCCCACCCAGAACAACACCTCGGTGCTGCCTTTTTCGCTGAGCAGCGGCAGGTTCAAATCCGCCGCCCAGTTCAGTCGACCGCCGGGGGCGAAGCCGCCGGGGTTGTCGGTGGCGATCAGGTTCTCGAGGACTTCGGCGCCCTTGTTCGGCGTGGCACCTTTTTCCAGGGTGAGATGGCGGCGCATGTCGACGATGGCGTCCACGTGCTCGATCATCATTGGGCACTCTTCCACACAGGCACGGCAGGTGGTGCACGACCACAGGGTGTCGGCGTCCACCAGACCGTTGACGATTGGCTGGTGCGGGTTGCCGCTGTGTTCGCCAATCGGCTTGCCTGGATACGGGCTACCGGCAAAGTTGGCATCGGTGCCGCCGGCCAGGCCAACCACCATGTCCTGGATCAGCTTCTTCGGGTTCAATGGCTGGCCGGCCGCAAAGGCCGGGCACGCGGCTTCACACTTGCCGCACTGCACGCAGGCGTCGAAACCAAGCAGTTGGTTCCAGGTGAAATCCTTGGGTTTTTCCACGCCCAGTGGCGCGGTTTTATCGCTCAAGTCCAGCGGTTTCAAACCGGTGGAGCGGCCGCCACCAAAGCGCTCGGCGCGGCGGTGCCAGGCCAGGTGCAGGGCACCGGCGAAGGCATGCTTCATCGGGCCGCCCCAGGTCATGCCGAAGAACATCTCGGACACGCCCCACAACACGCCGACACCGAGCAGTGCGGCGAGCAGCCAGCCGCCAAAGTCAGCCGGCAGAACCCCGGCCACCGGCAAGGTCACCAGGAAGAAGCTCACCGAGAACGCCATCAGGCTTTTCGGCAGGCGCATCCACGGGCCTTTCGACAGGCGTGACGGCGGGTTACGCCGGCGCAGATAGACGAACGTGGCGCCGACAAACATCAGCACCGAGGCGAGCAGCAAGGCGTAGCCGAGGATGCGGTTATGCAGGCCGAAGCCGTGGACCAGAATCGCCAACAGCGCCGACAGCACAAAGCCCAGGGCCGTGGCGACATGGGTGTTGGCGATGTATTTGTCGCGGGCGACGACGTGGTGCAGGTCGACCATGTAGCGCTTGGGCATGGCCAGCAGGCCGCCGAGCAAGTCGACCCTGGAGGCGCGGCCCCGGCGCCACATGTTCACCCGGCGCAATGCGCCGAGGACGGCAAGGCCCAGGGCGGCAAACAAGAGAATAGGCAGCAAGGTGTTCAACATGGTGAAGCTCCCAAAGACCACACAGGTCTACTGTGAAACCGGACCTTAATGTGGGAGGGGGCTTGCTCCCGATGGCGGACTGTCAGTTCCTGTATCTGTCGCTGACCCACCGCTATCGGGAGCAAGCCCCCTCCCACACTTGACCGAGTACACAGTGGCTCAGTGTCGGGTCAGAAATCCTTGCAAAGGCGCAGGGCGTCATAGATGGCGGCGTGGGTATTGCGCTGGGCCACACAATCACCGATGCGGAACAGCAAGTACCCGTCACCCGTTTCGCTCAGGCACGGCTGCGGCTTGATCGCGAACAGGGCTTCGATGTCCATCTGGCCCTTGTTGCGCGAACCTTCCTTGAGCCCGTAATAGATTTCTTCATCCGGGCGCACGCCGTTCTCGACGACCACCTGATCGACAACCCGCTCTTCTTTGGCGCCGGTGTATTCGTTCTCCAGCACCGCCACCAGCTTGTCGCCTTCGCGGTAGACCTTTTCCAGCATCATGTCGCCGGTCATGATCACTTCCTTGGGGTACATGCTGCGGTAGTACGTCGGGAACGACGTACCGCCAATGGCCACGCCCGGTTTGATATCGTCAGTGACGATCTCGACCTGGCTGCCTTTGTCCGCCAGGAAGTCCGCCACCGACATGCCGGTGAATTCGCAAATGGTGTCGTACACCAGCACGTTCTTGCCCGGCGCGACTTTGCCGTCGAGCACGTCCCAACTGCTGACCACCAGGCCTTCGGCCGCGCCCCAGTGTTCGTTCTGCTCCAGGAACGGATGACCGCCCACCGCCAGCACGACCACGTCCGGACGCAGGTCCAGGATGGTCGCCGCGTCCGCCGCCACGCCCAGGCGCAGGTCGACGTTCAGGCGCGCCAGCTCCAGCTGGAACCAGCGGGTGATGCCGGCAATCTGATCACGCTGCGGCGCTTTGGACGCGGTGGTGATTTGCCCACCGATAAAGTCTTTCTTCTCGAAGAGGGTTACATCGTGGCCACGCTCGGCGGCAACGCGCGCCGCTTCCATCCCGGCCGGGCCGGCCCCCACCACCACGACTTTGCGTTTGGGCCCGGTGGATTTCTCGATGATGTGCGGCACGCCCATGTATTCACGGGACGTCGCGGCGTTCTGGATGCACAACACGTCCAACCCCTGGTACTGGCGGTCGATGCAGTAGTTGGCGCCGACGCACTGCTTGATCTGGTCGATCTGGCCCATCTTGATCTTGGCGATCAGGTGCGGGTCGGCGATGTGGGCACGGGTCATGCCGACCATGTCTACATAGCCGCCTTCCAGAATGCGCGTGGCCTGGTTCGGGTCCTTGATGTTCTGCGCGTGCAGCACCGGGGCCTTGACCACTTCCTTGATACCGGCGGCCAAGTGCAAAAACGGCTCCGGTGGATAACTCATGTTCGGGATCACGTTGGCCAGGGTGTTGTGGGTGTCGCAACCTGAACCCACGACGCCGATAAAATCGAGCATGCCGGTGTCGTCGTAATACTTGGCGATCTGTTTCATGTCCTCGTGGGACAAGCCGTCCGGATGGAACTCATCGCCGCACAGGCGGATGCCCACACAGAAATCCGGGCCGACTTCCTTGCGTACCGCCTTCAAGACTTCCAGGCCGAAACGCATGCGGTTTTCAAAGCTGCCGCCCCATTCGTCGGTGCGCTTGTTGACTCGTGGGCTCCAGAACTGGTCGATCATGTGCTGGTGCACCGCCGATAGCTCCACGCCGTCCAGGCCACCGGCTTTCGCCCGCGCCGCAGCCGTGGCGTAGTTGCCGATCACGCGCCAGATTTCTTCCGGCTCGATGGTCTTGCAGGTGGCGCGGTGCACCGGCTCGCGGATGCCCGATGGCGACAGCAGGGTCGGCCAGTGTTCGCCGTCCCAACGCGAGCGGCGGCCCATGTGGGTAATCTGGATCATGATCTTGGCGCCATGCTTGTGCATGGCATCGGCCAGGTTCTGAAAGTGCGGGATGATCCGGTCGTCGGCCAGGTTCACCGATTTCCACCAGCCTTGCGGGCTGTCGATGGCCACGCTGGAAGAACCGCCGCAGATGGCCAGGCCGATCCCGCCCTTGGCTTTCTCTTCGTAATACTTCACATAGCGGTCGGTGGTCATGCCGCCGTCGGTGGCATACACCTCGGCGTGGGCGGTACTGAGCACGCGGTTGCGGATGGTCAGTTTGCCGATCTGGATCGGCGCAAACATTGCTTCGAAAGCCATGGCAGGGTCCTCGACTTACAACGGCTTGACGGTGAACAGCCCGTCGTCGTGGCCTTCTTCGGAGCCACCGTAGACTTGTTCGGCCACCGTGCGGATGTTGCTGCCGCGCGCTTGCAGAATCTGGTCCATGGCGCCGGCAAACCACCCGGTGAACATGTAGTCGACCTTGCGCCCGACCTTGCCGTACACATAGACGAATGCCGAGTGTTCGAGCTTGACGCTGGCGGTGCCTTTGTCGAGGTCGATGTCCTGGATCTTGAACAGGCCCCAGCCGCGTTGCGACAGGCGTTTCATGTAGTGCTCGAACACCGCAACGCCTTCCAGGCCGTGGCATTCAGCTTCTTTTTCACACCAGTGCCAGGCGGATTTGTAGCCGGCCTTGTAGAGGATTTCGGCATAGGCGTCCGCGCCCAGCACTTCTTCGATACCCATGTGGTTGTTGACGAAGAAATGGCGCGGCACGTACAGCATCGGCAGGGCATCGGAGGTCCAGACACCGGTTTCGCTGTCGACTTCGATTGGCAATTGCGGGGCGATCTTGGCCATGGAAACTTAACTCCAAACAATTCGGTTTCAGTGCTTAGCAAAGCTTTTGCTTTGCTCTTATAAACAAGCCGTGTGAATGACTTTGGAGCCGTAGCGAGCACGTCGAGAGCAAGGAAGGACCGGAGCGACAAGCGAGACAGTACGGTACGTACGGCGAGTTTGGCGCGAGGACCTGACGCAGCTATCGGCGAGCGGAGTAGGCTCCAGAGTTATTCACTCGCCCCAGACGTCTTTCAAGACATTGACCCAGTTCTCGCCCATGATCTTGCGCACCACGCGCTCACTGTGGCCGCGCTTGAGCAGGGTCTCGGTGAGGTTGGGGAACTCGCCCACGGTGCGGATGCCCAGCGGGTTGATGATCTTGCCGAAGCTGGTCAGGCGGCGGGCATAACCCTTGTCGTGGGTCAGCATTTCGAAGAAATCCTGGCCATGGCCCTGGGTGAAGTCGGTGCCGATGCCGATGGCGTCTTCGCCAACGATGTTCATGGTGTATTCAATGGCTTCGGCGTAGTCGTCGATGGTCGAATCAATGCCCTTGGCCAGGAACGGCGCGAACATGGTCACGCCGACAAAACCGCCGTGGTCGGCAATGAACTTCAGCTCTTCATCGGACTTGTTGCGCGGGTGCTCTTTGAGGCCCGACGGCAGGCAGTGGGAGTAGCACACCGGTTTTTTCGATTCGAGGATGACTTCTTCGGAAGTCTTGGAGCCGACGTGGGACAGGTCGCACATGATGCCGACGCGGTTCATTTCGGCAACGATCTCACGGCCGAAACCCGACAGGCCGCCGTCGCGCTCGTAGCAGCCAGTGCCGACGAGGTTCTGGGTGTTGTAGCACATTTGCACCACACCCACGCCAAGCTGCTTGAAGATCTCGACGTAGCCCAGTTGGTCTTCAAATGCATGGGCGTTCTGGAAGCCGAAGATGATGCCGGTCTTGCCCAGTTCCTTGGCTTTGCGGATGTCGGCGGTGGTTTTCACCGGGATCACCAGGTCGCTGTTCTCACGGATCAGGGTCTGGCTGGCCACAATGTTATTGATCGTGGCCTGGAACCCTTCCCACACCGACACGGTGCAGTTGGCGGCGGTCAGGCCACCTTTGCGCATGTCCTCGAACAGGTCGCGGTTCCACTTGGCAATGATCAGCCCGTCGATAACGATGCTGTCGGCGTGCAATTCGGCTGGGCTCATCAGGCGTCCCCTTATTGGCGATTCATGCGCCGAATCGTCTGCCGGCGCTTTGGGGCCAGCATATGCCCAGGGGCAACCTGAGCCGGGTGCAAAAACGACAGGGGAATTGCCGAAAGCGTCAATCAACGACAAAGGCCTACATGACATCTCTGACTGGTAGCTGTTCTTTGTCCCACGCTTGAGCCAGAATTTGCTTCATCACCTATATGAGACGGCGCAATGAAATCGATTTTCCTGGCTTTGGCACTCATCGCAACCGGCGTCCATGCGGCCGAAGACACCGACAACACGCCGTGCGATGGCATCGAAAACGACAAGCAAACCCTGGAATGCGCGACTTTCAACAAAACCACCGCCGAGCAATTGCTCAAGGATAACTACCAAGGCCTGCTGGAACGCATGGGTTCGACCTATGGCAGCAACAAGTCACAACTGGCCGACATTACCGCTCGTCTGAAGGATGCCCAGCAGAAGTGGGAAAAATTGCGTGATGCCGATTGCGCCGTGGACACCTTCCCGGCGGTGAACGGCAGCAAGGACTACGCGATTCAGCAGAATGACTGCCTGGCGCGGATGAGTGATGAGCGGTCGGAGTTTTTGGAGTCGATCGGGCAGGAATAAGCGACAATCCTGCCACTTTTCCTCTGGACCAAGGCCACTCATGACTATTTGCGGCATCGAAATCAAAGGCAGCGAAGCCATCATCGCCGTCGCCTCCCTGGACAACCAGGCGCTGACCCACGTCGCCCTGGCTACCAAAAAAATCGCCCTTGAAGACGATGATGAAGCCGCCAACGTCAAAGCCTTCGCCGCCCAGGTGAAGGCGTTTGTGCAGGCAAACGCCATCACCCGCATCGCGATCAAGAAGCGCAGCAAGAAAGGCGAGTTCGCCGGCGGCCCGACTACCTTCAAGATTGAAGGGGTGTTTCAGCTGTTGGATGGGGTTGAGGTGACGTTGCTGTCACCACAGACCATTAATGCGCAGAACAAGAAACACAACTTTGATCTGCCGGCCTCGCTGAACAAGTATCAGCATGAGGCCTACAAGGCGGCGTGTTCGGCCTTGGTAAAGAAATAAGCCACACCGAAGATCAATGTGGGAGCTGGCTTGCCTGCGATGGCATCAACTGTGTGTCACTGATACACCGAGGTGCCCGCATCGCAGGCAAGCCAGCTCCCACCCTTGAACCTTGTTGCCATTAAATCCTTGTACGGCTTTTGTACAGCAGCCAATCACCAAAGGATTTGTCTTCCAGGGCATAGCCGCCCCGGCTCGACTTCCACACCAGCTCTTTGTCGCGCAGGGCATCGATACAGGCCTGAATCGTCTGGGTGCCCGGCACCACGTCGCTGCCCATGTCCTCCAGCGCTTTGCTGACGGCCGTGAGGGTGCTGTCCGTGAACGGCGCGAAGGGCTCGTTGGCGCGCGATCGCTCCACCATCACTTCCAGCACGGCGCGTTGGGGAATGGTGAGATTGTTCCAGGCGCTTTCGAACTCAGTCCATATACCCGCGCGCAATAGTTCGGCACGACTGTGCAGCAGTTGGCCCAAATTGCTGGCCTCGCCCAGTTCCAGCGCCACTTCCCCGATGATGGTGCGCAGCATCTCGGGACGATGACCTGCCAACTCAAACGCCTCATCAATGTCGGCAGCGCTGAATTGATTGGTTTCGGCCAGGTGCGCGTTGAGGTGTGCGGTATAAGCCTGGGTGAACGCTTTGCCGAGCAAGGGGAACGGCGTGATGCTGGAGCCGAAAAACGGCTGACTTTTGCCCAACACCAGATGCGCAAGCTTGTCGCGATTGGAACCGGTGAACACGAGGTGCAAGCCGCTGCCCTCCTCGTCACGGCCTTGGTTGAGCTGATCCCGGGCAGCCTTCAACGCAAACATCGCGTTGATCCCTGACTCGCTGGTTAAGGCGTGCTGCGCTTCGTCAATCACCAGTACGACGGGTTTTTCCGCAGCACTGTGGAGCAATTCCAAGGCTTGGGTCAGCGTCGCACCGACCGGCAACTGTGGCTTGGTAAAGTCCCAGGACAGGGTACGCAGAAAGCTGAGCTTCTCGATTCCCATGTTCTTGGCCAGTTTGCGAATGCCCTTTTCATAGGGCACCAGAGCAGCGGCAATCGCGCTGTCGATCAACTCTGCCGGATCTTTCTCTTTGTCGGCCCAGAGATCGACATACACCGTCAGCCAACCCCGGAGCTGGCACTCCGGGATCAGGTCTTCGCGCAAAAAGGTGCTTTTACCGGTGCGCCGAGGCGCCGCCAGGAACAGGCCCGACGTGAAATCCTGAATCCCGGCCCCCACCAAACCGTCGGCAATGCTACTTGCCAGCGTGGGGCGGCGGAACACGAAGCCGCTGTTCTTCGACATGGTTTTATACTCAATTATTCAAGCAACTATAAATTATAGTCGTGAGTATAATTAACTATAATTGCCTGTCAAACCACCTCCCGTCGCCGATCCTCCCTCGGACACTTGGCAAACCGCGCCCGATAGCTACGCGTGAAATAGGACGGCGACTCAAACCCGCACGCAATACTCACCTCCAGCACGCTCATATCGCTCTGGCGCAGCAGTTGCCGGGCTTTTTCCAGGCGTAAGCCCAAATAGAAGTTGCTCGGCGTGTCGTTCAAGTGCAGGCGAAACAGCCGCTCCAGCTGCCGCCGCGTAACTTTGATTGCCTCCGCCAGCGCCAAGGTGCTCAGCGGCGGTTCGGTGTGTTGTTCCATCTCGCCAATCACCTGCACCAACTTCTTGTTGTTGATGCCGTAGCGCGTGGCGATCTGCATGCGTTGGTGGTCTTTGCGTGGGCGGATGCGGCCGAGCACGAATTGCTCGGACACCTGGATCGCCAGGTCCGGCCCGTGAGCCTGGGCGATCAGGTCGAGCATCAAGTCGATGGACGCTGTGCCGCCAGCGCAGGTGATGCGGCGACGGTCGATCTCGAACAGCTCCTGGGTCACGGTGAGCTGTGGATAAGATTCCTTGAACGCATCGATGGCTTCCCAGTGCAAGGTGAGCCGGTGGCCGTCGAGCAGGCCTGCTTCGGCGAGCACGCAGGCGCCGGTGTCGATGGCGCCGAGCGTGACGCCATCGTGATCGAGGCGGCGCAGCCAGTGTTCCAGTGCCGGCGTGGCGAACTGCAGTGGCTCGAACCCGGCCACCACCAGCAGGGTCGCGCCCTTTTTCAACGGTTCCAGCGCAGCGTCGGCGTTGACCGACATGCCATTGCTCGCCAGCACCGCGCCGCCGTCGGCGCTCAATACATGCCAGCGATACAGCTCGCCGCGAAAACGATTGGCCACCCGCAGCGGTTCGATCGCAGAAATAAAGCCGATGGCAGAGAAGCCCGGCATCAGCAGAAAGTAGAAATCCTGGGACATGGAGCGCTCTCGTAGGACGGACAGCGTGGTCACTGTGATACGCCAGTTCAATCGGCCATTCAAGGGGGCAGGTCGCTGCAGTGCAAGAGCTGGTCGCCGCCGTGCGTTTTGTCGCCCCGCAAGCTGCGTAACGTGATCCCACGGCGCACAAAGACGCCGGAACCCACAATAACAACCTGCCGAGGGAACCACCATGAACCGACTGATCAGCCGCTGCGTGCTCGCACTCAGCGCCAGCGCCATTTTTAGCACCAACGTCCTGGCAGCCGATGCGGCTTCTTGCCAGAACGTGCGCATGGGCGTGGTGAACTGGACCGACGTAATCGCCACCAGCGCCATGACCCAAGTGTTGCTCGACGGCCTCGGCTACAAGACCAAACAAACCAGCGCTTCCCAGCAAATCATCTTCGCCGGCATCCGCGACCAGCGCCTGGACTTGTTCCTGGGTTACTGGAACCCGCTGATGACCCAGACCATCACCCCGTTCATCGACGCCAAACAGGTCAAGGTCCTCGAAAAACCGAGCCTGCAAGACGCCCGCGCGACCCTGGCGGTGCCGACCTACCTGGCCGACAAAGGCCTGAAAACCTTCGCCGATATCGCCAAGTTCGAGAAAGAACTGGGCGGCAAGATCTACGGCATCGAGCCGGGCTCGGGTGCCAACACCCAGATCAAGGCGATGATTGCCAAGAACCAGTTCGGCCTGGGCAAGTTCCAGCTGGTGGAGTCCAGTGAAGCCGGCATGCTCGCCGCCGTGGACCGCGCCGTGCGCCGCAAGGAAGCCGTGGTGTTCTTCGGCTGGGCACCGCACCCGATGAACGTCAACGTCGCGATGACTTACCTCACCGGCAGCGACGACGCCCTGGGCCCGAACGAAGGCATGGCCACCGTGTGGAGCGTCACTTCGCCGACCTACGCCGAACAGTGCCCCAACATCCACAAGCTGCTGACCAACCTAACCTTCACCGCCGCCGACGAGAGCCGAATGATGCAGCCGTTGCTGGATCACAAGGACGCTCTCGAGTCCGCCAGGCAGTGGCTCAAGGATCACCCGCAAGACCAGCAGCGCTGGCTCGAAGGGGTGACGACCTTCGACGGCAAACCGGCCGCCGCCAACCTGCAATTGAGCAGCCTATAACCTGATTCGAATCACCGTGTCGCAGCCGCGCCTGGCTGCGAACGGCATTACTACGCCCGCCTGTAAGGAACCTGCCTCATGAACCACGACGTCATCATCACCTGCGCACTCACCGGTGCTGGCGACACGACCGCCAGAAGCCCACATGTGCCGGTCACCCCCAAACAAATCGCCGCCGCCGCCGTGGAAGCCGCCAAGGCCGGTGCGACTGTCGTGCATTGCCACGTGCGTGACCCGCAGACCGGCAAGTTCAGCCGCGACGTCGCCCTGTACCGCGAAGTGATGGAGCGCATTCGTGAGGCCGACGTCGACATCATCGTCAACCTCACCGCCGGCATGGGCGGCGACCTGGAAATCGGCGGCGGCGAGAACCCGATGGAATTCGGCCCCAACACCGACCTGGTCGGCCCGCTGACCCGCCTGGCGCACGTCGAGGCGCTGCTGCCGGAAATCTGCACCCTGGACTGCGGCACCCTGAACTTCGGCGATGGCGACACCATTTACGTGTCCACCCCCGCGCAACTGCGTGCCGGCGCCAAGCGTATTCAAGCGCTGGGCGTAAAAGCCGAGCTGGAAATTTTCGACACCGGCCACCTGTGGTTCGCCAAACAGATGATCAAGGAAGGCCTGCTCGACAACCCGTTGTTCCAGCTGTGCCTGGGCATCCCATGGGGCGCGCCGGCCGACACCACCACCATGAAAGCCATGGTCGACAACCTGCCCGCCGATGCGGTGTGGGCTGGCTTCGGGATCGGCCGCATGCAAATGCCGATGGCGGCGCAAGCCGTGCTGCTGGGCGGCAACGTGCGGGTCGGCCTGGAAGACAACCTGTGGCTGGACAAAGGCGTGCTCGCCACCAATGGCCAACTGGTGGAACGCGCCAGTGAAATCCTCAGCCGCCTCGGCGCACGGGTCATGACCCCGGCGGAAGGCCGCGTGAAGATGGGCCTGACCAAACGCGGCTAGACACGCAACAGGCCCCCTGCCGAAACCGAATCAAATGTGGGAGCGGGCTTGCTCGCGAAGGCGGCGAATCAGCCACCGAATGCCTCAACTGACACAGCGCGTTCGCGAGCAAGCCCGCTCCCCCACTTTGAACGGGTTGCCAAAACAGAATGTGCGAATACTTTAGGAAATTGCCATGCGCTTTATCACTGAGATCAAAACCTTCGCCGCCCTCGGCAGCGGCGTTATCGGCAGCGGTTGGGTGTCCCGCGCCCTGGCCCACGGCCTGGACGTGGTCGCCTGGGACCCGGCGCCCGGCGCTGAGGCAGCCCTGCGCAAGCGTGTCGCCAATGCCTGGGGCGCGCTGGAGAAACAAGGCCTGGCACCGGGTGCATCCCAGGACCGCTTGCGTTTCGTCGCGACCATCGAAGCATGCGTAAAAGACGCGGACTTCATCCAGGAAAGTGCCCCGGAGCGACTGGAGTTGAAACTGGAACTGCACAGCAAGATCAGCGCGGCGGCCAAGCCGAATGCGTTGATTGGCTCGAGCACTTCAGGCCTGTTGCCGAGTGAGTTCTACGAGGGCTCGACCCACCCGGAGCGCTGCGTGGTCGGTCACCCGTTCAACCCGGTTTACCTGCTGCCGCTGGTGGAGGTGGTGGGCGGCAAGCACACGGCACCGGAGGCTGTTCAAGCGGCGATCAAGGTGTACGAATCCCTCGGCATGCGCCCTTTGCATGTGCGCAAGGAAGTCCCGGGTTTTATCGCTGACCGCCTGCTCGAAGCGCTGTGGCGTGAAGCGTTGCACCTGGTGAATGACGGCGTGGCGACGACGGGCGAGATCGACGACGCGATCCGTTTTGGCGCCGGTTTGCGCTGGTCGTTCATGGGCACCTTCCTGACTTACACCCTCGCAGGTGGCGATGCCGGCATGCGGCACTTCATGGCACAGTTCGGCCCGGCGCTGCAGTTGCCGTGGACGTACTTGCCCGCGCCGGAATTGACCGACAAGTTGATTGACGATGTGGTGGATGGCACCAGTGTGCAGTTGGGCAAGCACAGCATTTCGGCGCTGGAGCGCTATCGTGATGATTGCCTGTTGGCGGTGCTTGAAGCGGTAAAAACCACCAAAGCCAAACACGGTATGAGCTTCGCTGAGTAACTAATGTGGGAGCGGGCTTGCTCGCGAATGCGGTGGATCAGTAACGAATGCATCAACTGACACACCGCATTCGCGAGCAAGCCCGCTCCCACATTTTTGACCGAGTACATTTTCGGATTACACGCCATGCCTGCACTGACTACCTACACCACAAAAATCCAACCCGACTGGGTGGACTACAACGGCCACCTGCGCGATGCGTTCTACCTGCTGATTTTCAGTTACGCCACCGACGCACTGATGGACACCTTGGGTCTGGACAGCGAAAACCGCGAAGCCAGCGGCCACTCGCTGTTCACCCTGGAGCTGCACCTCAACTATCTGCACGAAGTAAAACTCGGTGCCGAAGTGGAAGTGCACACCCAGCTCATCGCCCACGATGCCAAGCGCCTGCACCTCTATCACAGCCTGCACCTGGTGGGCGGTGAGAAGGAACTGGCGGGCAATGAACAGATGTTGCTGCACGTCGATCTCGCCGGCCCGCATTCGGCGCCGTTCACCGAGGCCACCCTGGAAAAACTCATCGCCATCAGCGCTGAGCAGGCCGACCTGCCGCGGCCTGCCCTCCTCGGCCGGGTGATTGGACTGCCACCCGGAAAACAATAAGGAGCCACCATGCAAACCGCCGCCGCTGTTGCCGATTTTCGTACTTACCCGCTGATCAGTGACCTCGCCGAGGCGCAGGTGCTGGACGATCAGATTCGTGTGCATTGGGCCGATGGGCGGCTGAGCCCGTTTCATCATCAGTGGCTGCGGGACAACTGCCCCTGCGCGGAATGCGTGTACAGCGTGACCCGCGAGCAGGTGCTGGAAATTGTCGATGTGGATGAACACCTCAGCGCTGTCAGTGCCTGCATTGACGAAGGCTTTCTGCAGGTGGAATGGAGCGGCGGCCATCTCAGCCGGTACGCTCCCGGTTGGCTGCGGGCGCACGCCTATGACGATGAGTCGCGCGCTGAACGCCGTGCGGCAAAACCCCAATCCAAGCTGTGGGATCAGCGGTTTACGCTGCCGGTGTTCGACTACGCCGCAGTGATGGAAGACCCCAAGGTCTTGCTGCAATGGTTGCTGGCCTTGCGTGATTCAGGCCTTACGCAAATCCGTGGTGTGCCTACCGAGCCCGGCTCTCTGGCGCTGGTCGCCAAGCGCATTTCCTTTATTCGCGAGAGCAACTTCGGCGTGCTGTTCAATGTGCAATCCAAGGCCGATGCCGACAGCAATGCCTATACCGCGTTCAACCTGCCGCTGCACAGCGACTTACCGACGCGGGAGCTGCAACCGGGGCTGCAATTCCTGCATTGCCTGGTGAACGATGCCACCGGTGGCGAGAGTATTTTTGTCGACGGGTTTGCTATCGCCACGGCGCTGCGCACGGAAGACCCCGAGGCGTTTCGTGCCCTGTGTGAAATCCCGGTGGAGTTTCGCAACAAAGACCGTCACAGCGACTATCGCCGCCTGGCGCCGATCATTGCGCTGGATGCCTTGGGGGATGTCGCGGAAATTCGCATGGCTAACTTTCTGCGGGGGCCGTTTGAGGCGCCGGTGGAGCAGATGCCGTTGCTGTATCGCGCGTATCGGCGCTTTATTGCGATGACGCGGGAAGAGCGTTTTCGTTTGGTCAAACGTTTGAATCCGGGTGAGTTGTGGTGCTTTGATAACCGCCGCACGTTGCACGCACGCAACGCGTTCGACCCGGCCTCCGGGGCGCGGCACTTCCAGGGTTGCTATGTCGACCGGGATGAATTGCTCTCGCGGATTCTGGTGTTGCAGCGGTAGACCGCAGCGCGGCCATCGCAGGCAAGCCAGCGCCCACACTTGCCGGCATTTCAAAGATAAATCTCGGTCAAGTGTGGGAGCGGGCTTGCTCGCGAAGAGGCCAGTGCATTCACTGCAAATCCCAGGCAAAAAAAGCCCCGAACCAGCCGTGACTGGATCGGGGCAGAGTGCAATGCGTGAGCGTGACATCCCGAGGGTGACCAAACCTTCAAGCTGCTTGCCTGGCAGTCAGTGTGCCTATTACTTGCGTCGGTAAATGACCCGAAAACGACCTGTTCATAGCCATCTGAGCCATTCGTTGATTCTGCCCTTGCCGACCGGCCGAGGGCCTACCAGAATCCAGGTCAATCCCCGTTCCCTACACCAGGATAAACGTCATGATGCACGCGGATTTGATTGACCAGCATGACCTGCTGAGCCAGCTGCGCTCGCTGGGTTTTGAAGTGTCCAGCGGTGCCACCGCCGAGCAGGCCTGCGAGTGTGCGGTACGCGGTTTGAGTGCCGCACGGGCCAAAGCACTCAAGGGCATGGTGGAACAGATGTACACCGGCAGCGCGACGATTTTGCCGGCAGTGAGGCAGGCAATCGACAAGCAGTTGTTGCCGGCTTTGGTGCAGTTCAAGCAAAACTCCGGCGCCTGATAGAGCGCTGTCGCGAGCAAGCCCGCTCCCACAGTTGACGGTGTTCACATATCAAAATGTGGGCGCTGGCTTGCCTGCGTTGCAGGCGACTCGGTCTAGAGCCTTACACTGGCAAACGTCGACTCATTACGCGCCTGACTCAACGCCGACATCGGCCCCGACAACGGTGACAACACCAGCGCCTGCGGAATCGGCATCATCGCCACTTGCTGGGCGGTGTTGGAACCTACGCGCTCATCCCGTGGCGGGATGCCGAAGTATTCGCGGTAGCACTTGGAGAAGTGCGGTGTGGACACAAACCCGCACACCGAGGCCACTTCGATGATCGACATCGGCGTTTGCTTGAGCAATTGCCGCGCACGGATCAGGCGCAACTTGAGGTAGTAGCGTGATGGCGAGCAATGCAGGTATTTCTGGAACAGCCGCTCCAGCTGCCGACGGGACACAGCGACGTACACCGCCAGCTCGTCCAGGTCGATCGGCTCTTCCAGGTTAGCTTCCATCAGCGCAACAATTTCCTGCAGCTTCGGCTGGTTGGTGCCGAGCATGTGCTTGAGCGGCACGCGCTGGTGATCCTGTTCGTTGCGGATGCGTTCGTACACAAACATCTCGGAGATGGCGGCCGACAATTCACGGCCGTGGTCGCGGCTGATCAGGTGCAGCATCATGTCCAGCGGCGCGGTGCCGCCCGAGCTGGTGAAACGGTTGCGGTCGAGGGTAAACAGGCGTGTGCTCATGGCCACGCGGGGGAAAGCTTCCTGCATCGACGCCAGGCATTCCCAGTGCACGCTGCAATCAAAACCGTCGAGCAAACCGGCGCAAGCCAGGGCCCAACTGCCGGTGCACACGGCGCCGAGACGACGCGACTGGCGCGCCTGGCTTTGCAACCACGACACGTGCTCACGGGTGACGGTACGCTGGATACCCACGCCGCCGCACACAATGACAGTGTCCAGGACCGGGGCTTTGTGCATGGAGGCATCGGGGGTGATTTGCAGACCGTCGCTGGCCCAGACCTGGTTGCCGTCGACACTCAGGGTTGTCCAGCGATACAGCTCGCGGCCGGACAACTGGTTGGCCATGCGCAGCGGTTCCACAGCCGACGCCAGGGAAATCAGCGTGAAATTGTCCAGCAGCAAAAAGCCGATGGATTGAGGCGCACGGTTCTGGGGTTGAGCCCCGGAGTTGAACGACGTCATCGCGGTATCTCCTCACACAAAGCGGGTGATGGCCTCAGGCGAGGCTCTTGTTATTGCGCTCTGCTCTTGTGCAGAGAGAGGCTTTGATTTGATAGAGCAAATGCCATGCCTAAAATTGAATGGGCATTCAATAACTCCTGAAAACGACCTGATGACGTGTCTATATAAGCCCGCGCAGGAAGTGCGGGATATGCTCCGAAAAGGACGCAGGAGCAGCCTTGCTCAAGGGGTGTGAGCAGTTCGGTAGCACTTGTGGGAAGGCGCTTTGAGGGCTTGGGAAAAGTCTGTCACCGCACGCACAGGTGACGGGTGGCGGGGTGGGAAATCGTTTGGGAGCTACTTATCTGTTTGCGACGCGCTAAAAGGTGGCGCTTTTGTATCCGGGTGTTCACTTTTTGAGCAGTGTTGCCTGAGCTACCGCCATCGCGGGCAAGCCCGCTCCCACATTTTGATCTGTGAATACATTCAAAGGTGGGAGCTGGCTCGCCTGCGATGCAGGCGACTCGGTATCAACACTCCACCGCACTCACCGCCAACCCACCGCGCGAGGTTTCCTTGTACTTGTCATGCATATCCGCCCCGGTATCGCGCATGGTGCGGATCACGCGGTCCAGGGAGATAAAGTGCTGGCCATCTCCGCGCAGCGCCATTTGCGCCGCGTTGATCGCTTTCACCGCCGCAATCGCATTGCGCTCGATGCACGGCACTTGCACCAGCCCGCCCACTGGGTCGCACGTGAGGCCGAGGTTGTGTTCCAGGCCGATTTCGGCGGCATTGCACACCTGCTCCGGCGTGGCGCCGAGGATCTCGGCCAGCCCGGCGGCGGCCATAGCGCACGCCGAACCGACTTCGCCCTGGCAGCCGACTTCAGCCCCCGAGATCGAAGCGTTTTTCTTGCACAAAATACCCACCGCCGCCGCACCCAGCAGGTAGTCGACGACGTTGGCTTCCGTGACCTCTTCGCTGAACTTCATAAAGTAGTGCAGCACCGCCGGAATAATCCCTGCCGCACCATTAGTCGGCGCGGTGACCATGCGCCCACCCGCTGCGTTTTCTTCATTGACCGCCAGGGCGAACAGGTTGACCCACTCCATGGCGCTCAAGGTCGAGCCAATCACATTCGGCTTGCCCAGCTCCTGCAGGCTGCGGTGCAATTTGGCGGCGCGACGACGCACATTCAGCCCACCGGGCAAGATGCCTTCGTGCTTGAGGCCCTGCTCCACACAATCCTGCATGGCCCGCCAGAGCTTCATCAGGCCACTGCGGATTTCTTCTTCGGAGCGCCAGACCTTTTCGTTAGCCAGCATCAACTCGGCCACGCGCAGGTTATGGGTTTTGCACAGCTGCAACAGTTCCACCGCACTGGAAAAATCATAGGGCAGTTCGGTGCGGTCCATGTCGGCCACACCGCTTTGCGCCTGGGCTTCGTCCACCACAAAACCGCCACCGACTGAATAGTAAGTATCGCGGTGCAGTTCGCCGTCTTCACCGAACACCACCAGCGTCATGCCGTTGGGATGGAACGGGAGGTTTTCGTCGAGCAGGCGCATGTCGCGTGCCCACATGAAAGGCACTGGCAAATGCCCATCGAGCAAGAGCGTGTCGGTCTCGCGCAGGGTGTGAATGCGCAGGCCGATTTGCGACGGGTCGATTGCGTCCGGCCACTCGCCCATCAGGCCCATGAGGGTGGCGGTGTCGCTGCCGTGGCCGATGCCGGTGGCCGACAACGAGCCATACAGCTGAACTTCGACGCGCCTGACCTGTTCCAACAATTCACGTTCACGTAATGCCTGGACGAACAACGCCGCGGCACGCATGGGGCCGACGGTGTGAGAACTGGAAGGCCCAATGCCGATCTTGAACAGGTCGAAAACGCTGATAGCCATTGCGGTAGAACTCCTCGATAAGCACGGCCAGGCTTGAACGAGGTGCTACGCTCAGATCGCCCAGATGGCGGCATCATCAAGCTTTTGCTTGCCCTCACGGCGTCTCACACCGACGCACCCATGCTCACTAGCGTCGCACCCGTGCGATCAGGCGTTTTGGCCGTTTTTAGCGGTGCAGATCGGTAAAAACTGCAGTTTTGCCTTTGGAAAAATCTGTAAGCGACGTCACCGACACTGGATACGACCATCCCTGTACTGGATACGACGCCCCCTGTAGGCGTCAGATTTTCACTGGTACATGATCAGTCTCGACTCGTTTGCAAGGCACCGTGCCTGCGCTTCATCGCACGCCCCAACCGCAACACTTATAAAGCGCGGCGAATGCCGCCAGAAAAAAGACACAGGAGTCTACCCCGATGAAAGGTTCACCCTCGTTGTTGTTGGCCGCCATGCTGAGTCTGCCAGTCCTGGCGAACGCTGCAGAACCGGCACAATGTCAGACCGTCAACTTCTCCGATGTCGGCTGGACCGACATCACCGTCACTACCGCGACCACCAGCGAAATCCTCAAGGGCCTGGGCTACAAGCCACGCACCACGATGATTTCGGTGCCGGTGACCTACAAGTCCCTGGCCGACGGCAAGAACATGGACATCTTCCTCGGCAACTGGATGCCGACCATGGAAAACGACATCAAGCAGTACCGTGATGCCGGCACCGTGGAAACCGTGCGCGCCAACCTTGAGAACGCCAAGTACACCCTGGCGGTGCCCGAGGAGCTGTACAACAAAGGCCTGAAAGACTTCGCCGATATCGCCAAATTCAAGGACGAGCTGGGCGGCAAGATCTACGGCATCGAACCGGGTAACGACGGCAACCGCACCATCCAGACCGTCATCGACAAGAACCAGTTCGGCTTGAAAGACGCAGGCTTCAAGGTCGTGGAATCCAGTGAAGCCGGGATGCTCTCCCAGGTGGAACGCGCCACCAAACGTGGCCAGGCGATTGTGTTCCTCGGCTGGGAACCGCACCCGATGAACACCCGCTTCAAGATCAAGTACCTGACCGGGGGTGACGATTCGTTCGGCCCCAATTACGGCCAGGCCACCATCTACACCAACGTTCGCAAGGGCTACACCCAGGAATGCAGCAACGTTGGCCAATTGCTGAAAAACCTGTCGTTCACCCTGGACATGGAAAGCTCGCTGATGGGTAACGTCCTGGACGACAAAATGAAGCCTGACGCCGCGGCCAAGGCCTGGCTGAAGAAGAACCCCGCCGTACTCGACACCTGGCTCGCCGGTGTGACCACCGTCGATGGCAAACCAGGTCTGGAGGCAGTAAAAGCGTATCTCGCCAAGTAAGTGCTGACCCCGGGCCGGTACGCTGGCCCGGGATGTTTTTCCCCTTCGCATGTGGACATTCACTACCATGCTGACTGAACAGAAAATCCCACTAGGCCAGTACATCGCTGCCTTCGTCGAATGGTTGACCAAACATGGTGCCAACTACTTCGACGCAATCGCATCGACACTGGAAACGATGATCCACGGCGTGACGTTTGCGCTGACCTGGTTCAATCCGCTGGCATTGATCGGTCTGATTGCGCTACTCGCTCACTTTATTCAACGCAAATGGGGCCTGACGGTTTTTGTCATCGCCTCCTTCCTGCTGATCCTGAACCTCGGGTACTGGCAGGAAACCATGGAAACCCTCGCGCAGGTGCTGTTCGCCACTCTGGTCTGCGTGGTCATCGGTGTGCCGCTGGGCATTGTTGCCGCGCACAAACCGCTGTTCTACACCATGATGCGGCCGGTACTCGATCTGATGCAGACCGTGCCGACCTTCGTCTACCTCATCCCAACCCTGACCCTCTTCGGGCTGGGTGTGGTGCCCGGTCTGATTTCCACGGTGGTGTTCGCGATTGCCGCGCCTATCCGCCTGACTTACCTGGGTATCCGCGATGTGCCACAAGAGTTGATGGACGCCGGTAAAGCCTTTGGCTGCTCGCGCCGTCAGTTGCTCTCACGCATTGAATTGCCACACGCCATGCCGAGCATTGCCGCCGGCATTACCCAATGCATCATGCTGTCGTTGTCGATGGTGGTGATCGCGGCCCTGGTGGGCGCCGACGGCCTCGGCAAGCCGGTGGTCAACGCACTAAACACCGCCGACATTGCCCTGGGCTTTGAAGCCGGCCTGGCAATCGTATTGCTGGCCATCATGCTCGACCGCATCTGCAAACAACCCGACGCCAAAGTAGGGGGTGATGCATGAGCATTATCCGATTCGACAATGTCGATGTGATCTTCTCCAAAGACCCGCGCGAAGCCCTCAAGCTGCTCGACCAGGGCATGCACCGCAACGAGATCCTGAAAAAAACCGGGCAGATTGTCGGCGTTGAAAAAGCCAGCCTGGACATTGAGAAAGGCGAGATCTGCGTGCTGATGGGCCTGTCGGGCTCAGGCAAGTCGAGCTTGCTGCGCTGCATCAACGGCCTCAACACCGTGAGCCGCGGCAAGCTGTTTGTCGAACATGAAGGCCGCCAGATCGACATCGCTTCGTGTACACCTGCCGAGCTCAAAATGATGCGCACCAAGCGCATCGCCATGGTGTTCCAGAAGTTCGCCCTGATGCCGTGGCTGACGGTGCGCGAGAACATCAGCTTCGGTTTGGAAATGCAGGGCCGCCCCGAGAAGGAACGGCGCAAGCTGGTGGATGACAAGCTGGAACTGGTGGGCCTGGCCCAATGGCGCAACAAGAAGCCTGACGAGTTGTCCGGCGGCATGCAGCAGCGTGTCGGCCTGGCCCGTGCGTTGGCGATGGACGCCGATATCCTGCTGATGGACGAACCCTTCTCCGCCCTCGACCCACTGATTCGCCAAGGCCTGCAAGATGAACTGCTGGAGCTGCAACGCAAGCTGAGCAAGACCATCGTGTTCGTGAGTCACGACCTGGATGAAGCACTTAAGCTGGGCAGCCGCATCGCCATCATGAAAGACGGCAAGATCATCCAGTACAGCGTGCCGGAAGAGATCGTGCTGAACCCGGCGGACGACTATGTGCGCACCTTCGTCGCCCATACCAACCCGCTGAACGTACTGTGCGGTCGCAGCCTGATGCGCACCCTGGACAACTGCAAACGCATCAACGGTTCGGTGTGTTTGGACCCGGGCGGCGACTCGTGGCTGGACCTGGCGGAAGGCAACACCATCAAGGGCGCACGCCAGAATGGCGCGGTGCTGAACTTGCAGAACTGGGTACCGGGGCAAGCGGTTGAAGGGTTGGGCCGGGTGCCAACGCTGGTGGATTCGAATATCGGCATGCGCGATGCGCTGCAGATTCGTTACCACACCGGGAACAAGCTGGTGTTGCACAACAACAACCAGGTGGTGGGGATCTTGGGGGACAGCGAGCTTTACCATGCCCTGCTCGGCAAGAACCTGGGCTAATGGCCCACTGCAAAACCCATTGAAGAAACGGGGTCAATGTGGGAGCGGGCTTGCTCGCGAATGCGGTGTGTCAGTCAGCACATCTGTCACTGATACACCGCATTCGCGAGCAAGCCCGCTCCCACATTTTGCTCTGTTGACACATAAAAAGCGGCACCAGTGAAGGCACCGCTGCGCTCAACCATCAGCTATAGACACGGCCAAGGAGCTGCCGATGGCTTTCAAACTGATCGAGCACGTCCCGGGTGATTTGTTCCTGGGCAAAGCCCATCAGGTCGTATTCCTGAGGCCCATTGTGCAGGTAAACCTCGGCCCGGTAGTAACGCGTACGCTCTTCCTCGGGCAAGTCGCTCGGTGCCGACGAATAAGCATCCAGGCTCACTTCGTAGACAAATGGGTTGCCCTCCTCCATCTCGATGCGCACACCAATGCAGCGCTTGGACTTACCCAGCAGGGTCTGCACTTCCAGCCCTTGATCACGCAACGCAGTCGCCGCTTCTTCCAGCGCCGGCGTCACATGTTTGTCCATAAAACGCTGCACAGTGCCCTGGCTCGGCTGCAGGTCCAGTGCGGTCAGGCGCTCGCTGAAACCACGACGACCGCGCTCAGCCAACTGTGCCTGCTCCTGCTCCATCGCCACGTCCTGGCGCATCGCCTTGTGCAAACCGAACATAAACAAAATCAGCACCACCGAGAACGGCAGCCCCGCCAGCACGACCATGGTCTGCATGGCTTCGAAGTTGCCGGCAAACAGCAGGCCGATGGTCACCAGCGTAATCACCGCCGACCAGAAGATCCGCAGCCAGTGCGGCGCATCTTCATCCACATTGCCGCCTTTGCAGGAAAGGTTGGCCATCATCACCGCGCCGGAATCCGCCGGGGTCAGGAACAGCACAAAGCCAACAAAGATCGACACACCGATGACGATTTTCGACGCTGGGTAATGCTCCAGCAATTGGTAGATGGCCATCGACGGTTGTTCCAGCGCCGTCTTGCCCAACTCCACCGCACCGTGGTTCAGCACCAGGTCCAGCGCCGAGTTACCGAAGATCGACAACCACGCCAAGGTGAAGCCCAGCGGAATCAGCAGCACACCGGCCACCAGTTCACGCACCGTGCGACCACGGGAAATACGCGCGATGAACATGCCCACGAATGGCGCCCAGGAAATCCACCAGGCCCAGTAGAACAGGGTCCACAGGCCCATCCAGCGTTCGGTTTTGTCGGCATCGCCTTCGTACACATAGAGGTCGAAGGTTTTCAGCACGATACCGTTGAGGTAGTCACCGGTGTTCTGCACCAAGCCGTTGAGCAAATGCAGGGTCGGGCCGAACAGCAGCACAAAAATCAGCAAACCGCTGAACAGTACGATGTTGAGGTTGGACAGGCGGCGAATGCCGTTTTCCACACCCGACACGGCAGCGATGGTCGCCACGGTGCTCATCACAATAATCACGATCAGCAGGTTGGTGTTGCTGTGCGCCATGCCGAACAGGTTTTCCAACCCGGACGACACTTGCATCGCACCAATCCCCAGGTTCGTCACCAGGCCCAACAGGGTCACGAACATGCCAAAACCGTCCACCGCGTGGCCGGCTGCGCCCTTCACCCAGCGCTCGCCCACCAGCGGGTACAGCGCCGAACGCAAGGCCAGCGGCTGGTTATGACGGTAGGCGAAATACGCCACGGCCAGGCCGACCAACGCATAGATCGCCCAGCCGTGCAGGCCCCAGTGCAGGAACGTCAGTTGCAGCGCCTGGCGTGCCGCGCCATTGCTGGCGGCCGCGCCTTCGGGCGGGTTGAAGTAGTGGTCCAACGGCTCCGAGGCGCCGAAGTACAGCAGCGAGATGCCGATACCCGACGAGAACAACATGCCGGCCCAGGCGCCGTAGCTGAAGTCCGGGGTGTCATCCTTGCTGCCCAGTTTCAACTTGCCGTAGGACGAAAACGCCAGGCCGACCACAAACACCAGGTAAGCGGCGATGACCACCATGTAGTACCAGCCGAAGCTTTTCGAAAGCCAGGCTTGCGCTACGCCAAGCATGCGCCCGGCCTCCTGCGGGGCGATGATCAGAATGGCGGTCAACAACAGAATCAGCGCGGTGGAGGTGTAGAACACCCAACCGTTGACCCGTACCTTTTCCGGCGGGGTCTTTATAAGAGAGGCAGAACTCATGGCGCAGATGCTCCAGGCAGTGCGAGAGAGAAACACAAGGCAACGGTTATCCCGGGACATCGATTTTTCGGCAGTCGACGGACGGGTGTTATAAAGACACCCCGAAAATTCTTGAGCCCCGCCGAAGCGGTGGCAGGCCCTGATATGGCCGGTTTCAAGGATTTTTGCAGGTGTCAGAGGCTGCTGCTCACAGGTAGGAAATATCTGTAGGGAGCGACCATTTGTCGCAGATCTTATTCTTTGTTGATTGAACGTTCAATCAAAACAAAATAGACTGGCCTTCAAGCCGACGGACGTTTATCGCCCACCGGCAGGCCTAAGGAGAGGTGCTACATGCCCAAGGTCGGTATGCAACCCATACGCCGCCAGCAGTTGATCGAAGCCACCTTGACGGCCATCGATCAGGTCGGGATGGGAGATGCCAGCATTGCGCTGATCGCCCGTTTGGCCGGCGTCTCGAACGGCATCATCAGTCACTACTTTCAGGACAAGAACGGCCTGATCGCCGCAACGATGCGGTACTTGATGAATGTGCTGATCGAGAACGTCCACGAACGCAGGCTTGCGCTGAAGGACGACAGCCCACGGGCGCACCTTCGGGTGATCATCGAGGGCAACTTCGACGCCAGCCAGGTCAACGGCCCGGCAATGAAAACCTGGCTGGCCTTCTGGGCCACCAGCATGCATCACCCGTCATTGCACAGGTTGCAGCGGATCAACGATCAACGTCTGTATTCCAACCTGTGCTGCCAGTTCCGCCGAGTGCTACCGCTGCCGCACGCACGCAAAGCAGCCAGAGGCCTGGCGGCCCTGATCGACGGTTTGTGGCTGCGCGGCGCCCTGTCGGGAGACGCTTTCGACACGGAGCAGGCGCAACGGATCGCTTACGAATACATGGATTTCCAATTGGCCAAGCAGGTGAGTTAGAGCACACATAACCGCTCAACCCCTGAACGTCCGCCACTCAGTGTTGCCAGAACCCTATGGCCCACTTTCGGCGGGTAACGCCAACCACTTATGCACTTGCGAGGACTTTATGGCCCGTTTCGAACTGCAAAAACTCTACATTGACGGCGGCTACAGCGACGCTGGCAGCGATGCCACTTTCGAAGCCATCAACCCGGCTAACGGTGAAGTTCTCGCCCAAGTGCAACGTGCTACCAAAGACGACGTTGAACGTGCCGTGGTCAGCGCTGAAAAAGGCCAGAAAATCTGGGCCGCCATGACCGCCATGGAGCGTTCGCGCATCCTGCGCCGTGCCGTCGACATCCTGCGCGAGCGCAACGATGAGCTGGCCGCCCTGGAAACCCTGGACACCGGTAAAGCCTTCTCCGAAACCCAATACGTCGACATCGTCACCGGCGCTGACGTGCTGGAATACTACGCAGGCCTGGTGCCGGCCATCGAAGGCGAGCAGATCCCGCTGCGCGACACCTCCTTCGTCTATACCCGCCGCGAGCCGCTGGGCGTGGTCGCCGGTATCGGCGCGTGGAACTACCCGATCCAGATCGCCCTGTGGAAATCCGCACCGGCCCTGGCCGCGGGTAACGCGATGATCTTCAAGCCAAGCGAAGTCACCTCGCTGACCACCCTGAAACTGGCCGAGATCTACACCGAAGCCGGCGTTCCTGCAGGCGTGTTCAACGTGTTGACCGGCAGCGGCCGTGAAGTCGGCACCTGGCTGACCGAGCACCCACGCATCGAGAAGGTCTCGTTCACCGGCGGCACCGACACCGGCAAAAAAGTCATGGCCAGCGCTTCCAGCTCCTCGCTGAAAGAAGTGACCATGGAACTGGGTGGCAAGTCCCCGCTGATCGTGTTCGAAGACGCCGACCTGGATCGCGCAGCCGACATCGCGATGATGGCCAACTTCTACAGCTCCGGTCAGGTCTGCACTAACGGCACTCGCGTATTCGTGCCCAAGCACCTGCAAGCAGCCTTCGAAGCCAAGATCGTTGAGCGTGTGGCGCGCATTCGCGTCGGCAACCCGCAAGACGAGAACACCAACTTCGGCCCGCTGGTCAGCTTCGCCCACATGGAAAGCGTGCTCGGCTACATCGCCAAAGGTAAGGAAGAAGGCGCCCGCGTACTGTGCGGCGGCGACCGTCTGACCGCTGGCGAATTCGCCAAAGGCGCCTTCGTGGCTCCGACCGTGTTCACCGACTGCACCGACGAAATGACCATCGTCCGTGAAGAAATCTTCGGCCCGGTGATGAGCATCCTCACTTACGAGACCGAAGAAGAAGTGATCCGCCGCGCCAACGACACCGACTTCGGCCTGGCTGCCGGCCTGGTCACCAAAGACCTGAACCGCGCTCACCGCGTGATTCATCAACTGGAAGCCGGCATCTGCTGGATCAACGCCTGGGGCGAGTCCGACGCCAAGATGCCAGTCGGTGGCTACAAGCAGTCGGGTGTTGGCCGTGAAAACGGCATCAGCTCGCTGAACAACTTCACCCGCATCAAATCGGTACAGGTTGAGCTGGGCGACTACGCCTCGGTGTTCTAAACCCGAGCCTTGCGTTGCCTTTGAGGCCGCCATCGGGGGCAAGCCCCCTCCCACCTTTGACTGTGTAAACCCGATCAAATGTGGGAGGGGGCTTGCCCCCGATGAGGCCCGACCTGACCACACTTCAAAGAGGGTGCATCCAATGTCCCAAGAATACGACTACATCATTGTGGGTGCCGGCTCCGCCGGTAACACCCTGGCGACCCGTCTGACCGAAGACGAAGGCGTCACCGTTTTGCTGCTGGAAGCCGGCGGCCCTGACTACCGCTTCGACTTCCGCACCCAAATGCCGGCCGCCCTGGCGTTCCCGCTGCAAGGCCGTCGCTACAACTGGGCCTACGAAACCGATCCAGAGCCACACATGGACGGTCGCCGGATGGAATGCGGGCGCGGCAAGGGCCTGGGTGGCTCTTCCCTGATCAACGGCATGTGCTACATCCGTGGTAACGCCATGGACTACGACAACTGGGCAAAACTTCCAGGTCTAGAGAACTGGACCTACCTCGACTGCCTGCCGTACTTCCGCAAAGCTGAAACCCGCGACATCGGCCCGAATGATTGGCACGGCGGCGATGGCCCGGTCAGCGTGACCACGCCTAAAGCCGGCAACAACCCGCTGTTCCACGCGATGGTTGAAGCAGGCGTACAGGCTGGTTACCCGCGCACTGAAGACTTGAACGGCTACCAGCAAGAAGGCTTCGGCCCGATGGACCGTACCGTCACGCCAAACGGCCGTCGCGCCAGCACCGCGCGCGGTTACCTGGACACGGCTAAAAAGCGTTCGACCCTGACCATCGTCACCCACGCCCTGACCGACAAAGTCTTGTTCGAAGGCAAGCGCGCCGTTGGCGTGCGTTACTTGATCGGCGCCGCTGAAGAGCGCGTTGAAGCCCGCGCGCGCAAAGAAGTGCTGGTGTGCAGCGGTGCGATCGCGTCGCCGCAATTGCTGCAACGCTCCGGTGTGGGCCCGGCCAAACTGCTGGAAAGCCTCGACATCCCGGTGATCCACGACCTGCCAGGCGTCGGCGAAAACCTGCAGGACCACCTTGAGCTCTACCTGCAATATGCGTGCACCCAACCGGTGTCGCTGTACCCGTCGCTGCTCTGGTACAACCAACCGGCCATCGGTGCCGAGTGGCTGTTCAACGGCACCGGCATCGGCGCCAGTAACCAGTTCGAAGCGGGCGGTTTTATCCGCACCCGTGAAGAATTCGAATGGCCGAACATCCAGTACCACTTCCTGCCGGTCGCGATTAACTACAACGGCAGCAACGGCGTGAAAGAGCACGGTTTCCAGGCGCACATGGGCTCCATGCGCTCGCCAAGCCGTGGCCGCGTGCAATTGAAGTCGAAGAACCCACGGGACTACCCGAGCATCCTCTTCAACTACATGGCCACCGAGCAGGACTGGCAGGAATTCCGCGACGGCATCCGCCTGACCCGTGAAATCATGCAGCAACCGGCTCTCGACCAATACCGTGGCCGCGAAATCAGCCCGGGTATTGAAGTGCAAACCGATGAGCAACTCGACACGTTCATCCGCGAGCACGCCGAAACGGCATTCCACCCGTCCTGCTCGTGCAAGATGGGCACCGACGAGATGGCGGTAGTGGACGGCGAAGGCCGTGTGCATGGCATGCAGGGGCTGCGTGTGGTCGATGCGTCGATCATGCCGATCATCACCACCGGCAACCTGAACGCGCCGACGATCATGATCGCCGAGAAAATCGCCGACAAGATCCGTGGCCGCAAGCCATTGCCGCGCAGCACTGCCGATTACTACGTAGCAGGCGACGCGCCGGTGCGTGGCAAGCCACTGCGTGAAGTGGGCCCGATGGCGCAGTAACTGATACACCGCGGTGCCCCATTCGCGAGCAAGCCCGCTCCCACATTTTGACCGTGTTAACCCGATCAAGTGTGGGAGGGGGCTTGCTCCCGAAGAGGCCCGAACAAGCGCTGTAAATCCCCCGCCTACACTTTCCTTGATCAGCTCCCCGCCCCAGGCCTACTCTGTTGCCTGCCCGCGATGAGCCGCCCACAAGGAAGGCCCCATGTTCGACCACCACGCCACACTCAAAAAGCACTTCAGTGCCCTGCGCACTGCTGCTGAATTTTTCTCGCTGCGTTACGTGCGCGAATCCGGCCAATACCTGTCGGTACGCAAGAACGTCGCCGAGCCGCCACACCTGAACCACGACGAGGGCGCCATGCTCACCGTGCGTCTCAACGGCGTGGAAGCCTATGCCGCCACCAATGACCTCTCCCTTGCCGGCCTGCAAGCCGCCCTTGAGCGTGCTGAACAGCAAGCCCGGCGGATCTTGCCCCACGCCCTGCTCGACTTGCACACACAGCAGGTCTCCAGCGACGTCGCCGACTACCTGTCGCCCGACCTCGACCAGCCCTTCCCTTCCTTAAGCGACTGCTACCAACTGCTCGGTGACGAGTCTGCCGCCGTGCCCAAGGATGAGCGCCTGGTCAGTTGGGAAGTCAGCCTGGGCACCACCCATGTGGAACAGATCTACCTCAACAGTGCCGGTGCCGAGCTGCGCCAGGCCCAGCGTTTCGTCTACCCGGGCCTGAGCGTCACCGCCTTCGATGGCAACGACAGCCAGACCCGCACCCTGGGCGGTACCAACTTTGGCCAGCAAGGCAGTGCGAACGTGATTCGCCGCTTCGGCCTGGTCGGCGCCGCCCGCACGGTCGCCGACGAAGCCCTGCAACTGCTGCTCGCGCCAAACACGCCCCACGGCCCGCGCGACCTGCTGCTGATGCCCGACCAAATGATCCTGCAGATCCACGAGTCCATCGGCCACCCGCTGGAACTGGACCGCATCCTGGGCGATGAGCGCAATTACGCCGGCACCAGCTTTGTGAAGGCCGACGACTTCGGCCACCTGCAATACGGTTCGCCCTTGCTCAACGTGACGTTCGACCCGGACATCCCCGAACAACTCGCCAGCTACAGCCATGACGACGACGGCACCCGCGCCACCAAGCAGTTCCTGATCCGTGACGGCCTGCTGCTCAAGCCATTGGGCGGCGCGTTGTCGCAATTTCGCTCAGGACTGGGCGGCGTCGCCAACAGCCGCGCCTGCAGCTGGAACCGCGCACCGATCGACCGCATGGCGAACTTGAATATCGAAGCTGGCAACAAGACCCAGGCCGAGCTGATCAGCGGTATCGAGCACGGCATCCTGATGAGCACCAACCGCTCCTGGTCCATCGACGATGCGCGCAATAAATTCCAGTTCGGCTGCGAGTGGGGCCAGTTGATCGAAAACGGCGAACTCAAGGGCGTGGTGAAGAACCCCAACTACCGCGCCATTTCCGCGCAGTTCTGGCGCAAGCTCAGCGCCGTAGGCGACGCCAGTACCTTCAAGGTCCTGGGCACGCCGAACTGCGGCAAAGGCGAACCCAACCAAGTGATACGCGTGGGCCATGCGTCACCTGCGTGCGTGTTCAGTGATGTCGACGTTTTTGGGGGAGATGCCTGATGAACAACTTCAAGGCACTGGTGGACTGGCTCAAGCAGGCCATCACCGACAAGGAACAATTTCACCTCGGCTTTGCTGCCGAATCCTCCGAGTTCGTGCGGTTTAACCACGCGCAAGTGCGCCAGGCCGGGCAGGTGCAACAGGCCAGCCTGAACCTCAAGCTGATCCACGACGGCCGTCATGCCGACCTCGCTATCACCCTGGCCGGTGAGCCGGCGCTGGACCGCCAACGCCTCGCCCATGGCCTGCAACAGTTGCGCGAGACCTTGCCCTTATTGCCGCAGGACCCGTACCTGCTGCTCAATCACAACGCCTGGCAAAACCACAACGAACAACTGCACCCGCTACCGGAACTGGCCCAGGTACTGGAAGACATCAGCCAGGCTGCAGAAGGCGTGGACCTGGTCGGTTTCTATGCCGCAGGCCCCATCAGCCGTGGTTTCGCCAGTTCGGACGGCGCGTTCGGCTGGCATCAGGCCAACAGCTTCAACTTCGATTTCAGCCTGTTTCACACCAATGGCGAAGCGGTAAAAGCCAGCTACGCCGGGCACACCTGGGACAGCGCCGAGTTCGCCGCGCGGTTCCTGCAAGCGCGCGAGCAGTTGGAGTTTCTGGGTCGACCTTTGCACAGCCTGGCCCCCGGCCAATACCGCGCTTACCTCGCCCCGGCAGCGCTGGAAGAAATCATCAGCATCATTACCTGGGGCGGGTTTTCCGCCCAGGCCATCGCCAGCAAAGGCAGCTCTTTGCAAAAGCTGTATGCGGGTGAACAGTCGTTGAGCCCCTTGGTAAAAATCGATGAGCAGATCAGCGGCTCGCTAAGCCAGGCGTTTTCCACTGAGGGCTACCCGCGCGCGGATGTCACGCTGATCAACGCGGGCAAAGCAGAAGGTCAGTTGATCAACTCGCGCAGCGCCGCCGAATACGGCCTGAGCACCAACGGGGCGAGCAGCGACGAGTCGCCCAGCGCCTTGCAGATGGCGGCGGGCAGCCTGGCCCAGGCCGATATCCTCAAGCAGTTGGGCACCGGGTTGTATATCAGCAACCTGTGGTACCTGAACTACTCCGACCTGCCGGCCGCGCGCCTGACCGGCATGACGCGCTTCGCCACGTTCTGGGTGGAAGACGGCGAGATCAAGGCGCCGGTCAGCACCATGCGCTTTGATGACAGCGTCTACAGCCTGCTCGGTTCACAACTCGAAGCACTGACCGCTGAGCGGGAGCTACTGTTGTCGGCCAGTACGTACAGCCAGCGCAATACTGCGTCCAACCTGTTGCCGGGGGCGCTGGTCAAACGCCTGACCTTAACCCTGTAAACATAAAACCCAATGTGGCAACTGGCTTATGTGGGAGCTGGCTTGCCTGCGATGCAGACAACTCGGTGTGTCAGCAGGACCGCAGTGATGCCATCGCAGGCAAGCCAGCTCCCACAATATTCTGTGTTAGTTTCTGACCCCCCCGTTTAACCCATTCCTACCGCAAAATCCCATCTCACACTTCTCCCTGTGCGGCCTGTTGTCGCCCGCAAAAAACCTCGTTATAACGGTTAGTGGCACCCCGCCACCACCCACGTGCCCGCACGTGATGCATGACCTTGCCCGGGAAAGGGCAAGCTGGAGCGTTGACATGGACCATGGAAGTTTTGTCATAGAAAAGCTGTTCAAACACTACAACGTTCACGTAGAGCAGCTAGGTAATAATCCGCAAAGAAAAACCGTCCTGATGGTCAATGGGGCCCTGTCCACCACCCGTTCGTTTGCGCGCACCAGCAAATGCCTGGCCGAGCACTTCAATGTGCTGCTGTTCGACCTGCCGTTCTCCGGCCATTCGCGCGAGCACAACACGGACCTGGACCTTGTGACCAAGGACGACGAGGTACAAATCCTGCGCGCGCTGGTTGAACGGTTTCAGGTCAACCATCTGGTGTCGGCCTCCTGGGGCGGCATCTCCACGCTGTTGACCCTGGCCCACAACCCGCCCTCCATCGAAAGCTCGGTGGTGATGGCCCTGGCGCCCAACCTTAACCAGGCAATGCTCGATTATGTGGAACGCGTGCGGGTGCTGATCGAAGCCGATGACAAGTCCGCCGTCGGCCACTTGCTCAACGAGACAGTCGGCAAATACCTCTGCCCCCGGCTCAAGCGCAATAACCATCGGCACCTGTCGGGCATGGCGACCACCGAGTACCGCCAGGCACGTTTTCATATCCATCAGGTGCTCGGCATGGGCGACGGCAACTACCTGCCAACACTCACTCAAATCGAAACCCCGGTGCATTTCATCAACGGCGCGCTGGATGAATACACCCCGGCGACCGAGGCCCGGCTGTTCAAAAAATACGTGGGTCGCAGCACGTTCGCCGTCGCCGAGCACACCGGCCACTTGCTCGACCTTGAGTCCCGCGAGGCAGCGTTGGCGGTGCACCGGTCGCTGTTGGATTTCCTGGTCGGGGAGCACGCGCCATTGCCAGATTTAGACGAACCGCCAGTGGGAAAAGGAGCAATGGATGGCGCATAATCGGCGACACATAGCCTGCTAACCAAAAGGTAGCCCATGCCGAATCGCGCCCCTCTCGATGCCAAGACCGCCCGCTGGCTCCCCTGGGTGGTCGCGATTGCCTTCTTCATGCAGTCGCTGGATGGGACGATTCTCAACACAGCCCTGCCGGCCATGGCCCGGGACCTCGCGGAAAACCCGCTGCGCATGCAAGGGGTGGTGATCGCCTACATGCTCACCGTCGCCTTGCTCATCCCGGCCTCGGGCTGGATCGCCGACCGCTTTGGCACCAAGAAAATCTTCTTCGGCGCGATCATGCTGTTCAGCGTTGGTTCGCTGCTGTGCGCCCTGTCCAGCAGCTTGACCATGCTGGTTGGCGCGCGGGTCATCCAGGGCTTGGGCGGTGCGCTGATGCTGCCGGTCGGGCGCCTCGTGGTGCTACGCGCTTACCCGCGCTCCGAGCTGGTGCGGATCATGGGCTTCATTACCATCCCCGGCCTGCTCGGCCCGTTGCTTGGCCCGACCATGGGCGGCTGGATGGTGCAATACCTGACCTGGCACTGGATTTTTTTGATCAACCTGCCGGTGGGCATGATCGGCTGTTACGCCGTGTGGAAACTGATCCCCGACCTGCGCGGCAGTGAGCGCACGCGTTTCGACAGCATGGGGTTTGTGCTGTTTGGCGCGGCGATGGTGCTGATCACCATCGCCATGGAAGGCCTGGGCGAACTGCACCTGCCGCATCTGCGCGTGATGTTGCTGCTGTTCGGCGGGCTGGCATGCCTCGCGGCTTACTGGCTGCGCGCAGGCCATATCGATAACCCGCTGTTTTCTCCAGTGCTGTTCAAGACCCGGACTTTTGCAGTGGGCATTCTCGGCAACCTGTTTGCGCGACTGGGCAGCGGCGCCTTACCGTTCCTAGTGCCGCTGCTGTTGCAGGTGGCGCTGGGGTACTCGCCATCGGAAGCCGGGATGAGCATGCTGCCCCTTGCGGCAGCGGCGATGTTTGCCAAGTCGATTGCCCGTACCTTGATCGAACGCCTGGGTTACCGCGTGGTGTTGACCGGCAATACCTTGGCGCTTGGCATCATGCTGGCAAGCATGGGTCTGGTCAGTGAACAGACGCCCTACTGGTTGCTGCTGTGCATGCTGGCGATCCTCGGGGCGATCAACTCCCTGCAATTTACCGCGATGAATACCGTCACCCTGATCGACCTGGACGATGAACAGGCCAGCAGCGGCAACAGTTTGCTCTCGGTGGTGGCGCAATTGTCTCTGAGCCTCGGCGTGGCGTGCGCCGGTGCCTTGCTCGGCGGCTTTACCGCAGAGCAAGGCAACGATGGCGTCAGCACCGTGCTCGGCGCCTTCCAACTGACCTTCCTCACCGTGGGCATCATGGCCATGCTGGCGGCGGCGATCTTCCTGCAACTGTCGCCCACCGACGGCAAGCGCGTGGTCAGCCGCGAGCACGACATCGAGCATTAACAGGCTTCCCGTCTAGAACTTGCGGGGAAAATCCTGTGGGACTGGTACACTGCGCAACATTTTGTTTTGCAGAGCCAGTCCCGTGACTACCATCGCCACCGCTTTTAATACTTTGCCGCTCTCCGCCGCCATGCTGGCTAACCTCGACTCGCTGGGTTATGTCGAGATGACGCAGATCCAGGCGCAAAGCTTGCCGGTGATCCTCAAAGGGCTGGACCTGATTGCCCAGGCCAAGACCGGCAGCGGCAAGACCGCCGCCTTCGGTATCGGCCTGTTGAACCCGATCAACCCGCGCTACTTCGGCTGCCAGGCCCTGGTGATGTGCCCGACGCGTGAGCTGGCCGACCAGGTCGCCAAGGAAATCCGCCGTCTGGCCCGCGCCGAAGACAACATCAAGGTGCTGACCCTGTGCGGTGGCGTGTCCCTCGGCCCGCAGATCGCTTCCCTGGAACACGGCGCCCACGTCATCGTCGGCACCCCGGGCCGCATCCAGCAGCACCTGCGCAAAGGTTCGCTGGTACTGGACGGTTTGAACACGCTGATCCTCGACGAAGCCGACCGCATGCTCGACATGGGTTTCTACGACGCCATCGAAGACATCATCAGCAAGACCCCGGCACGCCGCCAGACCCTGCTGTTCTCGGCCACCTACCCGGTGAGCATCAAGCAGCTGGCGTCGAAATTCATGCGCGCACCGCAGCAAGTGAAAGCCGAAGCTTTCCACTCCGATGACCAGATCGAGCAGCGTTTCTACGAGATCTCGCCGGAAGAGCGCATGGACGCCGTGACCAAGGTGCTCGCGCATTTCCGCCCGGCGTCGTGCGTGGCGTTCTGCTTCACCAAGCAGCAAGTGCAGGAAACCGTGGATCACCTGACGGCCAAGGGCATTTCCGCCGTCGGCCTGCATGGCGACCTGGAACAGCGTGACCGTGACCAGGTGCTGGCGATGTTCGCCAACCGCAGCACCTCGGTGCTGGTGGCAACCGACGTGGCCGCCCGTGGTCTGGACATTGACTCACTGGACATGGTGATCAACGTCGAGCTGGCCCGCGATTCGGAAATCCACATCCACCGCGTAGGCCGTACTGGCCGTGCCGGTGAGACGGGGATTGCGATCAGCCTGGTGGCGCCGTCCGAAGCGCACCGCGCCCAGGCCATCGAGCAGTTGCAGAAATCGCCGTTGAACTGGGACCAACTGGACAACCTCAAGCCACAAAGCGGTGGCCCGCTGCTGCCACAGATGAGCACCCTGTGCATCGCCGCCGGCCGTAAAGACAAAGTCCGCCCGGGCGACATCCTCGGTGCACTGACCGGCGATGCCGGCATCCCGGGTGCCCAGGTCGGCAAGATCGCGATCTTTGACTTCCAGGCCTTCGTGGCCGTGGAGCGCGGGATCGCCAAGCAGGCGTTGCAGCGTTTGAATGACGGCAAGATCAAAGGCCGTTCGTTGCGCGTGCGCATCCTGTAAAGACCTCCCCTCCAATGGAGATCTAATGTGGGAGGGGGCTTGTGTGGGAGTCGGGCTTGCCCGCGATGCAGACACCTCGGTATGTCAGTTACACCGAAGTGATGCTATCGCAGGCAAGCCAGCTCCCACACAAGCCCCCTCCCACATTTGACTGTATTCCAATTCAGAATTTGTATGAGGACATTGCTGTGCGCTCGACCGAAGTTGTGATCATTGGCGCCGGCGCCGCAGGCTTGATGTGTGCGCTGACCGCCGCCGGGCGTGGGCGCAAAGTGATGTTGATCGACCACGCGAACAAGGCCGGCAAGAAGATCCTGATGTCCGGCGGTGGCCGCTGCAATTTCACCAATATGTACACCGAGCCTGCCAACTTCCTATCGCACAACGCGCACTTCTGCAAGTCGGCCCTGGCCCGCTATACCCAATGGGATTTTATCGCCCTGGTGGCCAAGCATGGCGTGCCGTACCACGAGAAGAAGCTCGGCCAGTTGTTCTGCGATAACAAGTCCAGCGACATCCTCGGCATGCTGCTCGATGAATGCATTCAAGTCGGCGTGAGCATGCACCTGGACACGTCGGTCGAAGAGATTGCCAAGCTGGAAGCCGGTTATCAGTTGCAAACCACCTTGGGTGAGCTGCGCTGCGAATCCCTGGTGATCGCGACGGGCGGCCTGTCGATTCCGACCTTGGGCGCGACCGGGTTTGGTTATCAAGTGGCCAAGCAGTTCGGCCATGAACTGCTGCCGACCCGCGCCGGGCTGGTGCCGTTCACCATCACCGACCAGCTCAAGGAGTTGTGTGGCGAGTTGTCGGGCACCTCCGTGGATTGCCTGGTCAGCTGCAATGACCAGAGCTTTCGCGAGAATATTCTGTTCACTCACCGTGGCCTCAGCGGCCCGGCGATTTTGCAGATTTCCTCGTACTGGGAATCCGGCGACACGGTGGAAATCAACCTGCTGCCCGACCACGACGCCCACGCCTGGCTGCAACAGCAACAGGTCGAGCGCCCCAACAGCGAGCTGAAAACCCTGCTGGGTGAGATCTTCACCAAGAAAATGGCCAACCTGCTGGCGGAAACCTGGTTCGTGTCCAAGCCGATGAAGCAGTACACCCACGCTGAAGTGGCCGACATCGCGCAAAAACTCTCGAGCTGGCAACTGGTGCCGGCCGGCACCGAGGGCTATCGCACGGCCGAGGTGACACTGGGCGGAGTGGATACGCGCGAAGTGTCGTCCAAGACCATGGAATCGCTGAAAAGCCCGGGGTTGTACTTCATCGGCGAAGTGCTGGATGTGACCGGTCACCTGGGCGGGTTCAACTTCCAGTGGGCCTGGGCCTCGGGCTACGCCGCAGCGCAATACGCCTGACGCTACGCGGTAACAAATGTGGGAGGGGGCTTGCTCCCGATGGCGGTGTATCAGTCAATTCATGAGTGACTGTTGCACCGCTATCGGGGGCAAGCCCCCTCGCACATTGATTGCATTCCACATTTGGAATGCAATGGCTGGAATATATTTTGCTGTTGGATGTGATCGCTACGCTTGCCGTGGCGTCATTACTGGCTCAATTTAGCGGCATCGTCCCGGAAGACTCCAGACTTCATGTCATCGACCTCGTTCAAGCAGTCCATGCGGCGCCTGTGGGCCCTGGATAAATTCAGTTACAGCGTACGGGTATTCATCGCCCTCACCGGCAGCATGGCGCTGTGCTGGTATCAGGATGAAATGACCCTGCTGATCCCGCTGTTCCTGGGGATTATCGCCAGCGCCCTGGCCGAGACCGATGACAGCTGGCAAGGCCGCCTCAATGCCCTGGCGGTAACGCTGGTATGTTTCAGCATCGCTGCGCTGTCGGTGGAGCTGCTGTTCCCTTATCCCTGGATTTTCGCCATCGCCCTGGCCCTGGCCAGTTTCTGCCTGACCATGCTCGGCGCCCTCGGCGAACGCTATGGCGCGATTGCGTCGGCCACATTGATTCTGTCGGTGTACACCATGATCGGCGTGGACCAGCGCGGGGGGGCCGTCACCGATTTCTGGCATGAGCCGCTGCTGCTGGTGGCCGGTGCCGCGTGGTACGGCGTGCTGTCGGTGCTGTGGCAGGCGCTGTTTTCCAACCAGCCGGTGCAACAGAGCCTGGCGCGGTTGTTTCGCGAGTTGGGGCGCTACCTCAAGCTCAAATCGTCGCTGTTCGAACCGATCCGCCAACTGGATGTGGAAGCACGGCGGCTGGAACTGGCCCAGCAAAATGGCCGCGTCGTTGCGGCGCTGAATGCGGCGAAGGAAATCATCCTGCACCGCGTGGGCAATGGTCGACCGGGCTCGAAGGTCAGCCGCTACCTGAAGCTGTACTTCCTGGCCCAGGACATCCACGAGCGTGCCAGTTCGTCCCACTACCCTTACAACGCCCTGGCCGAAGCCTTCTTCCACAGCGATGTGCTGTTCCGCTGCCAGCGCCTGCTGCGCCAGCAAGCCAAGGCCTGCCAGACCCTGGGCGAGTCGATCCAGCTGCGCCAGCCCTTCATTTATGACGACAGCTTCGCCGAAGCCCTGGGCGACCTGAATGCCTCGCTGGAACACCTGCGCATCCAGAGCAACCCCGCGTGGCGCGGCTTGCTGCGCTCGTTGCGCGCCCTGGCCGCCAACCTGTCCACCCTCGACCGCCTGCTCGGCGACGCCAGCAACCCCGACTCCCTCGCGGATGCCACCGACAGCAACCTGCTGGACCGCGCCCCGCGCAACCTGAAGGAAATGTGGACGCGCCTGCGCACGCAGCTGACGCCGACGTCACTGCTGTTCCGCCATGCCTTGCGCCTCGCCCTGGCGCTGACCATCGGCTACGGCACCTTGCATGCCATTCACGCCTCCCAGGGCTACTGGATCATCCTCACCACCCTGTTCGTCTGCCAGCCCAACTACGGCGCCACCCGGCGCAAGCTCGGCCAACGGATCATCGGCACTGCCATCGGGTTGACCGTGGCCTGGGCGCTGTTCGACCTGTTCCCAAGCCCGCTGGTGCAATCGCTGTTCGCCATTGCCGCAGGCCTGGTGTTCTTTATCAACCGCACCACCCGCTACACCCTGGCTACGGCGGCGATCACGCTGATGGTGTTGTTCTGCTTCAACCAGGTGGGCGATGGCTACGGGCTGTTCCTGCCACGGCTGTTCGATACCTTGCTCGGCAGCCTGATCGCCGGCCTGGCGGTCTTCCTGTTCCTGCCGGACTGGCAAGGTCGCCGCCTGAACAAGGTGCTGGCCAACACCCTGACCTGCAACAGCATCTACCTGCGCCAGATCATGCAGCAATACGCGGCGGGCAAGAGCGACGACCTGGCTTATCGGCTGGCGCGGCGTAACGCCCACAACGCGGATGCGGCGCTGTCCACGACACTGGCCAATATGTTGATGGAGCCGGGGCATTTTCGCAAAGAGGCCGACGTAGGCTTCCGCTTCCTGGTGCTCTCGCACACCTTGCTCAGCTACCTGTCGGGGCTGGGCGCACACCGCGAGACCCAACTGCCGGCCGAAGTGCGTGAGCATCTGATCGACGGCGCCGGCAACAGCCTGGCGGCGAGCATCGATGAGATCGCCACCGGGCTGGCCAACAAGCAGCCGGTCGCGATTCAGAGCGATGCCGAGGAAGCCTTGGCGGCGGAACTGGAACAGATGCCGGATGAGATCGATGAAGGGCAACGGTTGGTGCAGACACAATTGGCATTGATCTGTCGGCAGCTGGGGCCGTTGCGAACGCTGGCGGCGCATCTGATCAAAGATACTGCCGAAGCTTAAATCGCCATCGCAGGCAAGCCAGCGCCCACGTTGGAATGCGCTTACCTGTAGGAGCCGGGCTTGCCCGCGATGGCGCCCGCAAGAACACTACATCCCATGCGCCTTCATCAACCGCTCGTAACTGCCATCGACCTTCATCTTGGCAATCTCCCGGTCAAAGCTGGCGACGATCTCCTCATGCTCGGGGTTCTTCAGGCTCACTAGAATATGCAGGCTGTTTTCACTCAGTGGCTTGGGTAAAAACTCCACCGCATTGCGCACCCGCGCCGACTCGCGCGCCAAGTAGTAGCGGGCAACATATTCATCTTCCAGCGTCAGCCTTACGCGCTGCGCCGCGAGCATGCGCACGGCCATGGCGAAATTATGCACAGGCACCTTCTGCAGGTGTGCATCCTGATCGAACGCCGCCGAATAGGCATACCCGCGCACCACGGCGATGGATTCGTCGTGCAGTTGCTCCAGGTCCTGATAGTCGATGGGATCATCGCGGCGCTTGATAAACCGCACACGGTTAAGCAGGTATTCACCGGAAAACTGTCCCAGTTTGGTACGCGCATCGTCGTACCAGGCATTGACCAGCACGTCATAGCGGCCGTCGCCCACGCCCATCAGCGCCCGAGCCCAGGGCACTTGTTCAAAGTCACTGGCGTAGCCTGCGCGAGCAAGGGCCGTGCTGACGATATCGGTGGCCAAGCCGCCGTTGATCAAGGTGGCATCGGTAAAAGGCGGCCAGGCATCCGCCACCAGGCGCAGACGTTGTGCGACCGCAGGCTGGGCCAGCAACAACACTCCTATCAAAGCAACGGCACGAGAAAATCGCGGCATGCTTAAAGTCCTTGGCGGGCAGGCAGTGGCCTGATAACAGTAGCTCATCAATGAGCCTGCATTGCAGATTACACAAAGAAGCCAGCAGCGATTGCACTGAATGATGGCGAATTGACGCCATTCACAAAAACGCTCGATTTAGACAGGGGGGCCGCAGGCGCTTACTATCGACAACAGACATTAATAAGAGAGCACGCCATGACCGTTGAATGGGTCTGCAAACATCACGATGACTTGGGCAAGGAGCAGCTTTACGCGATTTTGCGCCTACGCAGCGAGGTCTTTGTCGTTGAACAGAAATGCGTTTACCCGGACCTCGACGGCCAGGATCTTTCGGGTGATACCCACCACTTGATGGCCTGGAAGGATGACGCGTTGGTGGCGTACCTGCGCTTGCTCGACCCGGAATCACAGGGTGGTGATGTGGTGATCGGCCGAGTGATCGTCGCGCCGGTGGCACGCGGCACCGGGCTGGGCCACCAAATGATGGAAGAGACCCTCAAGCGCATTGAAGATATCTGGCCTGAGACGCCGATCTTTCTGTCAGCCCAGGCGCATCTGCAGGGGTATTACGGGCGGTATGGGTTTGTGGTGGCGGGTGAGGAATACCTGGAAGATGATATTCCCCATATAGGCATGCGGCGCGCCTGATGGCCCTTTCGCGAGCAAGCCCGCTCCCACAGTTAACCGCGTCCGACCGTTGAAACGCGGTCGAATGTGGGAGCGGGCTTGCTCGCGAAAGCGTCAGTCCAATCACCGCCACATTCAGGGATACCCCAACACCTGCTTGATCGACGCCAGATTAGCCTCGATCCACCCCCGATCAATCGCCCCCCAGCTACGAATACGATAGTGCCCGGCATGATTGCGCGCGCCGTCTGCCTGCTCGAACTCACACACGATATCCAGGTCGGCCAACGCCGCAATCGTGTCCTGCGCTGTGCGCCGTGGCATGCCGGTGGCATCAGTCAACGCCGGGACACTGCTGGCCTGCCCACTGTCGATCAGGTACGCCACATACAGGCGGCGGTAAAAACTGCTTTTGGTCTTGCTCACATCCATGGTCGAAAGCCTTATGAGGTTAGGGCTTGCCCTGCAAGTCGCGATACGTGAGGTAAACCCGCAGGTCGAATTCCACCTGATGGTAGCCCGGCATCATGTATTCGCAGAGTTTGTAGAACGCCTTGTTGTGGTCCGATTCCTTGAAGTGCGCCAGCTCGTGCACCACGATCATGCGCAGAAACTCCGGCGCGGCCTCCTTGAACAACGCGGCGATGCGAATCTCTTTCTTGGATTTGAGATTACCGCCCTGCACCCGCGAAATAGTGGTGTGCAGGCCTAAAGCGCGGTGGGTCAGGTCCAGGCGGTTGTCGAACAGGACTTTGTCGATGGCCGGCGCGTTACGCAGGTGTTCCTGCTTCAAGGCCAGGGCATAGCTGTACAGCGCCTTGTCACTCTGCACCGCATGACGTTCGGGGTAGCGCTGCTCCAGGTAGGCGCCCAATTGGTCCTTGGCGATCAATTGGCGCACTTGCTCCTGGAGAGCTGCGGGGTAGGCCTGGAGGTATTTCAGCGCGGTCATGGAGTCTGCAACAGGGTTCGAATGGGCGCCAGTGTAGCGAATTCAAAGCGGCCGGGGGTGGGACCAGATCGCCATTTCCTCGGCCACCAGTGGCTGCGCCGCCCACGGCCCTTGAATACATGAGCAGCCATTGGCCCTGAGCCACTGGGATTGCTCCTGGGTTTCCACCCCCTCGGCGATCACCAACACGTCAAAGTGCCCGCACAACTGGATAATACTGCGGGCCATCGCTGCATCGCGCACCGAGCCTGGCAGACATGCCACCAGTTGCGGGTCCAGCTTGAGCGTGTCGAACTCCAGATCACGCAAATGGGCCAGTGAGCATTGGCCCAAACCAAAGTCATCCAGGGCAATACGCACGCCGATCTGACGCAATAGTTTGAGCTGCTTGTGGGTTTCTTCAAGGTTGCTCATCAGGCTGTCTTCGCTGATCTCCACCTCCAACTGCCGCCCCTGCAACCCATATCGCTCAAGGACCTGCTGCAGTTGGCTCGCCAGGTTTGGCATGTTGAACTGGCTGCTGCTCAGGCTCACGCTCAGCACCAACTCGTCATCGAAGGTGGCTTGCCAGGCCCGACGCTGGGCGGCGACTTGCTGGTAGATCCAGGCGCTCAACTGGCTGATCAGCCGCGCCTCTTCCAGCAACGGTAAAAACAAGCCCGGCGGCACATCGCCGACGCTTGGGTGCTGCCAGCGCAATAGCGCCTCGACGCCGCGCAAACGGCCATCCTCCAGCGACACCTGGGGCTGGTAGACCAGGGCGAAATCCTTGTTTTGAATCGCGTTACGTACACTGTCTTCGAGCATCAGGCGCGAACGGGCACGGCCGTTCATTTCCTGATCGTAATAGCGATATTGCTGACGCCCTGCACGCTTGGCTTCGTACATGGCGATATCCGCCGCGCGCAGCAGGCCATTCAAGTCAGCGCCGCAGTCCGGGAAGGTCGCAATACCAATACTGACACCGAGCATCACGTCCAAACCATCGACTTGCTGACAGACAGACACTCGCTCGATCAGTTTTTCCGAAATCTTCGCCGCCTGCTCCGGAAACTCCAGCTCCAGCAAAGCGGTGAATTCATCCCCGCCCATACGCCCGAGAATGTCGTAGGACCGCAGACACGCCTGCATTTGCTCCGAGACCCAGCGCAGCACCCGATCCCCCGCGTCGTGGCCCAGCGAATCGTTGACGCGCTTGAAGCCGTCGAGGTCCAGGTAGAGCAACACCAGCGACAGCCCATTACGTTCGCTGCGCAGCAAGGTGTTCTCTACTGCCTGGTGAAAGCCACGCCGATTCAGCAGCCCGGTCAACGGGTCGGTAACCGCCTGGAACTCCAGTTGCTGATGCAGGTGGCGCACCTCGGACATGTCCAGCACCGTCACCACCATAGCCTTCTGCTCGGCGGGCAGAGGCGCGCAGGACAAGGCCACCGGCACCTGCTGGCCGCGACCGGTGCGCAAAATAGCGTCGTGCTGGCGCCAGGTCTCGCCCTTGCGATAGGCCTCATACATCGGGAACCCCAACCAGGTGGGCACATGGGGCTTTTGCAGGAAACTCAGAAAGCTCTCGCCCTGCAACTCGGCCATCGTGGCATTCAGCAACCGCGAAATGGCCGGGTTGGCGTACTGGATCACACTGGCCTCGCCCACCACCAGGATGCCCTCGGCGGCGTTGTCCAGCACCGAGGCATTAAAGGCCCGCGCGGATTCCAGGTCATGGCTCAGGCGCTGCAAGGCTCGGCGGTTGCGCTGGTGCTCCAGCAGGGCCTGGACCTTGGGCTTGAGAATATGCGGGTCGAAGGGCTTGAACAGGTAGTCGATGGCACCGCTGGCATAGCCTTCCAGCACGGCCGCAGAAGACTGGGCATGCGCGGTCAAAAAAATAATCGGCGTCATGCACGTACGCTGGCTGCCACGCATCAGGCGCGCCACCTCAAAGCCATCCATGCCGGGCATGCGCACATCCAGCAACACCAGGTCGACTTCGTGCGCCAACAGTAATTCCAATGCCTCCAGCCCTGAAGCTGCGGTCATCACTTGCCAATCTTCACGCTGCAAAAGCGCACGCATGCTGATGAGGTTTTCCGGGTAGTCGTCGACCACCAGAAGAACCGAACTGCCATCGCCGGGGTATGGAGCGCAATCCATGCTACGTCTCTTCCTTGAGGAGTTGCACCGGTTACTTCTGATATAAAAACCGGACAAACACTGAGGTCTCACTCTAGCCCCGGTTCCAAAAAAGCAGAAGTGACGCGGGTGCCATCATTGCGCCAAAGCTTAGGAAGCCGACTAACGGTAAGCCCCTACAGCCCACGGACCATGGGAAACATGGCTTTTTGGCATTCCTCTGACGCCAATAAATCGCCAGCAATTGTTTAACAACCTGACGATCAGCGCTTATAAAGAACCTGTAAGGCCCCCGGGCCAAAGCCGTCACCTCTGTAAAAGGCCAACACCATGATCGACCTTTCCACCTGGAACCTGAGCATTCCGGTCGGCTCCCCGCCCGCGACCATCGACACCCCGAAACTGCTGAGCGGCTTCAAGGACCAATATTTCCAGGCCGAAGGCAGCAACGTGCAATTCTGGACACCCGTGACCGGCACCCGCACCGAAAACGCCATCTACCCGCGCAGCGAACTGCGTGAAACCTACGCCGACGGGCGCCTGCGTAACTGGACTTACAACGAGGCCAACAACTTCCTGCGCGCCACCGTGACCGTCAACCAAGTGCCTTCCAGCGGCAAAGTGGTGATCGGCCAGATTCACGCGTATGACAGCCAGAAACCGCTGATCAAGCTGGAATACCAATTCAAGGAATCGACCCAGACCGGCAACATCGTCGCCAAAGTGCGCATGCGCCCGGATGATGGTGAGGGGCGCGTGGTCACCGTCGCCAGTAACGTGCCATTGGAGAAGAGCTTCACCTATGTGATCAACCTCAATAAGGCCGGTTTACTCAGCGTATCTGCCGCAGACGGCCAATGGAACGAGCGCATTGGCGCCGCGTGGGCTGCGAAGCCGCTGTACTTCAAGGCTGGGGTGTATGTGCAGGACAACAGTGGGAATAGCAAGGAAGGTGCACGCGTGACGTTTGCCAAGTTGGATATTGATCACGAGTGACACGTGAAAGAAGCCCCGTTCATACCGGGGCTTCTGACTGACATGAGTTACTCAACACACATCAACATGAAGCCCATCGACGAATCACCTGCTGGCTTGCTATCGCCGACCCTGAGTGTCAATACGTTAACGTAATTAATAGCCGGAACACTGCCCAACTTGGCATGGCCATAAAAGATATGTTCATTGGAACTGACATCCGTGACCGAGACCGTGCAGAAACGTGGCGATTGTTTAAACACGCCTGGGACGAACCTGACCTTGTACTCTGAAAAGTAATCGGGCTGCGCGGTCAACTTTACCTCTTTCACCCAGGTGGGCGACTGCGCCGTGACCTGCCCCTTATCGTCAATAGAGGCGGTAAATATCCGGCTATCCGCATAAGCAATCGAGCCTGTCGCGGCCAGCGCTAGAATAACGCCAGCGGCTTTAATAAAACCCATCATCAATTCTCCGTCATTGAACATCATCAAGGCTCAACCTTAAATGATCCAAGGCCGATAAAAGCGTACTTTCAATGACCTACCAATAAAACAGAAAGGCTGTAGCGCCGCCGGAACATCAACTTATTAGTATTCAGGACAGTTCCGACTGCAAACAACTCAGGAGCGTTTCTGTTCGTAGGTAATATCCGACAAACCCAAGGACAATTCATGAGTAGTCCAACCCCTTAAATACACCGCCAGTCCCTGTGGGAGCCGGGCTTGCCCGCGATAGCGGTGGATCAGCCACTCTTTGCGGCAGCTGACACACCGCCATCGCGGGCAAGCCCGGCTCCCACAGTTGCTCCGCATTGGTTGAGGGTTAAGTGCTCGTCCTACACGACCGTTGCGGCAAGCCAGATCGGCGCTTATAGTTCGCCCCGTCGCTGGCATTGACCGGCGATAGGGTTTCGCAGCCCTACAGAGTTAATTCCGCACCCGTCAAAACTGCCCTGGCGCTCCTGCCAATGGCCGTCTTGTTATGGCGGCTGTGCGTGGGAGACCTTCGGGTCTGCCGGGTCTTAACTCCTCGGTCTGCGAACCCGCGTACAGCTGCCACCCAATTTGTTTCGCAGCAAACGGTGGTCATTCTTCTCTCGAGTTAAGGATTCACCATGACCCAACAACTGCCACCCCGTCGTTTCAGTCCCTGCACCGAAACCGCAACCGATTACCCCGTGCTGCTAATCGACAGCGACGCTCCACTGCTGGACCTCCACGCCTGCCTGCGCGAACGTCTCAACGCAGCGCTAGAACACCTCAACCTGATCGCCTGCTCCAGCCTGCCGGACTTCGCCGAGCGCGACCTGAACAACGTGGCCAACACTGCGCGCATTCTGGTGCAGGACGTGAGCGATGTGTTCCGGGTGATTGAGCATCGAGGTTTCGATAGGCCTGACGTGGCCTGATCAAATCCAAGCCAGAAAAAAGCCCGCATCGCTGCGGGCTTCTTTTTAAACGACCAGGACTCAGTTCACCTTAGCGTTCAACTCACCTTTCAAATACCGCTGGTACATCGCTTCCAACGAGATCGGTTTGATCTTCGAAGCATTGCCAGCAGTACCAAAGGCTTCGTAACGCGCGATACACACATCACGCATCGCGGTTACGGTGGCGCCGAAGAATTTACGCGGGTCAAATTCGCTCGGGTTGGTGGCCATCAGGCGACGCATTGCGCCGGTGGACGCCAGGCGCAGGTCGGTGTCGATGTTGACCTTGCGCACGCCGTACTTGATGCCTTCGACGATTTCTTCAACCGGCACGCCGTAGGTTTCTTTGATGTCGCCGCCGTACTGGTTGATGATCGCCAGCCACTCTTGCGGTACCGAGGAAGAACCGTGCATCACCAGGTGGGTGTTAGGGATGCGTTTGTGGATTTCCTTGATGCGGTCGATGGCCAACACGTCGCCGGTAGGTGGCTTGGTGAATTTGTAAGCGCCGTGGCTGGTACCGATGGCGATGGCCAGGGCGTCCACTTGGGTCTTCTTGACGAAGTCGGCCGCTTCTTCCGGGTCGGTCAGCATTTGGCTGTGGTCCAACACGCCTTCGGCGCCGATGCCGTCTTCTTCGCCGGCCATACCGGTTTCCAGGGAACCCAGGCAGCCCAGCTCGCCTTCAACCGAGACGCCGCAGGCGTGAGCCATGGCCACGGTTTGTTGGGTGACGCGTACGTTGTACTCGTAGTCGGTTGGGGTCTTGCCGTCTTCGCCCAGGGAGCCGTCCATCATCACCGAGCTGAAGCCCAGTTGGATGGAACGCTGGCACACGTCAGGGCTGGTGCCGTGGTCCTGGTGCATGCACACCGGGATGTGTGGGAATTCTTCGATCGCCGCGAGGATCAGGTGGCGCAGGAACGGGGCGCCGGCGTATTTGCGGGCACCGGCCGAAGCCTGGACGATCACTGGGGAGTCGGTCTTGTCAGCGGCTTCCATGATGGCGCGCATCTGCTCAAGGTTGTTGACGTTAAAGGCTGGGACGCCGTAGCCGAACTCGGCTGCGTGGTCCAGCATTTGACGCATGCTGATAAGTGCCATTGTGTTGTCTCTCCCGATCGAGGGTCGTTAATCGTGCAAGCCTGCCGTAGCGGCGGCTGCTATTCAAGTTATTGCAGATCAAGGGGTTAAGGCTTGGCCTGCTGAATCGTTATTGCAGTTTCCGATTCAAAATCTATGTCACTTTGGAACCGGATCTACTGTGGGAGCGGGCTTGCTCGCGAAAGCGGTGTATCAGCTACCTGATGCATGACTGGCCCACCGCATTCGCGAGCAAGTCGAACCGTCGCACCGCCGCTCCCACATTTTGATCTCATCACATTCGAGATCATGTTCTGTCTTATTGGGCCTTACAGCCTCGCCCGATCAAATCATCGGTGGCGACCCAGTAAATCAGGCCTTCCTCACCTTTTGTGTGAAACGCCAACTGGTCGTTGCTGTACAGCACGCCCGAGGCGGCAACGTCTTGCTTAAGACGGTAAACCTGGTCCGAACCACCGAGGCGTACATCCACTTCGGAACGGGCCTGATTGGCAAAGCGCCAGTTGATCTCGGCCTTGCTGTCGCAAGTCCAGGTCGTCCACTTGTCCGCCGGCTCTGCCTTGTTGAACATGTTCATGCTGCTGCAGCCGGCCAACAAGGCCAATGCAGCCAGGGCGAATACGCCTTTCATTGCCAATCCTCGAACGGCGACCCGAAGGCCGCCACTGCTGTCGGTTAATTGATCAGACCGGTCACGGGCAACCCTGTTCCTGACCGTTGGGCGCAGCGTCGTATTTCTCCAGCCGCTCGTTGCCGATGCGCTTGTTGATCACCGGCATGGTCTCGGCTTGCCAGTCAGCCTGGTAGCAGCTCTTTTTTTGCCCCGGCGCACGCTCTGCCGGGTCAGGCTTAGCGCTTGGCGTGCTGCCGCAGCCGGCCAACAGGCCTGCTGCGATTACCAGTGCCAACGACTTGATCATGGGAATACTCCTTTTCCGGATCACGAGCCTTAGCCTTTGGCTCGGGTTTCCAGCACTTCAACGGCCGGCAGGACTTTGCCTTCGACGAATTCGAGGAATGCCCCACCACCGGTAGAAATGTAGGAGATCTGGTCAGCAACGCCATATTTATCGATCGCTGCCAGGGTGTCACCGCCACCGGCGATGGAGAATGCCGAGCTTTCAGCAATAGCGTGGGCCAGGACTTTGGTGCCGTTACCGAATTGATCGAACTCGAACACGCCCACCGGGCCGTTCCACAAAATGGTCTTGGACGACTTCAGCAATTCAGCGAAGTTGGCCGCGGTTTGCGGGCCGATGTCCAGGATCATGTCATCGGCAGCCACGTCCGCGATGAGCTTGACGGTGGCTTCGGCGCTTTCGGCAAACTCCTTGGCAACCACCACATCCACCGGCAACGGCACGCTCACTTTTGCCGCGATGGCACGGGCGGTGTCGAGCAGGTCCGGCTCGTACAGGGACTTGCCCACCGGGTGCCCGGCTGCCGCCAGGAAGGTGTTGGCAATGCCGCCGCCAACGATCAACTGGTTGCAGATCTGGCTCAGGCTGTTGAGCACGTCCAGCTTGGTGGACACTTTGGAACCGGCCACGATGGCGGCCATCGGTTGCGCCGGAGCGCCCAGGGCTTTGCCCAGTGCATCCAGCTCAGCGGCCAGCAGCGGGCCGGCTGCGGCGACTTTGGCGAACTTGGCCACGCCGTGGGTCGAGCCTTCAGCACGGTGAGCGGTGCCGAAGGCGTCCATCACAAACACGTCGCACAGGGCCGCGTATTGCTGGGCCAGCTCGTCGCTGTTCTTTTTCTCGCCTTTGTTAAAGCGCACGTTCTCGAACAGCACGATGTCGCCAGGCTTGACGTCAACGCCACCCAGGTAGTCAGCCACCAGTGGCACGTCGCGGCCCAGGGCCTTGCTCAGGTAGTCGGCTACAGGCTTGAGGCTGTTTTCAGCGGAGAACTCACCTTCGGTCGGGCGACCCAGGTGGGAGCAGACCATCACGGCCGCGCCTTTTTCCAGGGCCAGCTTGATGGTCGGCAGCGAGGCCAGGATTCGCGCATCGCTGGTGACAACACCGTCCTTGACTGGGACGTTGAGGTCTTCGCGAATCAGTACGCGCTTACCTTGCAGATCGAGGTCGGTCATCTTCAACACGGTCATGGGTCGCAGTTCCTGAATTGGCTGATTTAAAGGGCTGATTTAGCAGAGGCGATGTGCAGATAATGGTCCGCAACATCCAGCATTCGGTTGGCAAACCCCCATTCGTTGTCGAACCAGGCCAGGATGTTCACCAACCTGGGGCCGGAAACACGGGTCTGGCTGGCATCGACAATCGCCGAATGCGGGTCATGGTTGAAATCACAACTGGCGTGCGGCAACTCGGTGTAGGCCAAAAGGCCCTTGAGCGGGCCGCGGGTGGCGGCGTCGCGCAAAATCCGGTTGACCTCAGTGGCATCGGTATCGCTGACGGTTTGCATGGTGATGTCCAGGCAGGACACGTTCACCGTCGGCACCCGTACAGCTTTGGCCTGGATTCGCCCGGCAAGTTCCGGTAACAACCGTTCGATACCACGCGCCAAGCCTGTGGACACCGGAATCACCGACTGGAACGCCGAGCGCGTACGGCGCAGGTCTTCGTGGTGATAGGCGTCGATCACCGGCTGGTCATTCATGGCCGAGTGGATGGTGGTGATAGACACGTAATCCAGGCCAATCGCCTGATCCAGCAGGCGCAACAGCGGCACGCTGCAGTTGGTGGTGCAGGAGGCGTTGGACACCAGCAGCTCATCGCCGGTCAGGCAATCCTGGTTGATGCCGTAGACGATGGTGGCGTCGACATCCGCCTCGCTGGCCATCGGCTGGGAAAACAGCACACGCGGTGCACCGGCGTCGAGAAAACGCTGGCCATCGGCACGGGTGTGGTAAGCACCGGAGCATTCCAACACCAGGTCGACGCCCAGCGCCGCCCAGTCGATGCCCTCGGGGGTGGCACTGCGTAAGACTTTTACGCAGTCGCCATTGATATGCAGACAATCACCGTCGACCCGCACTTCGCCGGGGAACCGGCCGTGAGTGGAGTCAAAGCGTGTCAGGTATTCGATGCTGGCCATGTCGGCCAAATCGTTGATCGCGACAATTTCAAACCCGGCCGCCGCCCCTCGCTCGAACAGAGCACGCAAGACGCAACGACCAATGCGGCCGTAGCCGTTGAGTGCAACTTTGTAGCGACGCGGTTGAGGCATGGGGTTCTCGATTACCTTGGGTAATAGGGTGGCTGTTAGATCGCTTTCGCGAGCAAGCCCGCTCCCACACTTGAATGGGTTCACAATTGCAACTGTGTGAACCCGATCAAGTGTGGGAGCGGGCTTGCTCGCAAAGGCGTCAGTACAGCCACCTCAATCTACAGCCTTAGTCTTCCAGCAGCTCTTCAGCCTGACCCAGGATGTTTTCCAGGGTGAAACCGAACTCTTCGAACAACGCTGGCGCCGGCGCCGACTCACCGTAGGTGGTCATGCCGATCACGCGGCCTTCCAGGCCCACGTACTTGTACCAGTAGTCGGCGTGAGCCGCTTCGATGGCGATACGCGCGCTGACTTGCAACGGCAATACCGATTGCTTGTAGTCCGCGTCCTGGGCTTCGAACAGGCTGGTGCAGGGCATCGACACAACACGCACCTTGCGGCCTTGCTCGGTCAGCTTGTCGTAGGCCTGAACGGTCAGGCCGACTTCGGAACCGGTGGAGATCAGGATCAGCTCCGGCTCGCCAGCGCAGTCCTTGAGCACGTAGCCGCCACGGCTGATGTCGGCGATTTGCGCGTCGGTACGCACTTGGTGCTGCAGGTTCTGACGCGAGAAGATCAGCGCCGAAGGGCCGTCCTTGCGCTCGATGGCGTGCTTCCAGGCCACGGCGGATTCGACCGCGTCGGCTGGGCGCCAGCAATCCAGGTTCGGCGTGGTACGCAGGCTGGTCAGTTGCTCGACCGGCTGGTGCGTCGGGCCATCTTCGCCCAGGCCGATGGAGTCGTGAGTGTACACATGGATCACCCGCTTCTTCATCAGCGCGGCCATACGCACGGCGTTGCGCGCGTATTCCATGAACATCAGGAAGGTCGCGCCGTAAGGCACCAGGCCGCCGTGCAGGGACACGCCGTTCATGATGGCGCTCATGCCGAACTCGCGCACGCCGTAGTACATGTAGTTGCCGCTGGCGTCTTCTGCCGAAACACCTTTGCAACCTTTCCACAGGGTCAGGTTGGAACCGGCCAGGTCAGCCGAACCGCCGAGGATCTCAGGCAGCAGCGGGCCGAAGGCATTCAGGGTGTTCTGGCTGGCTTTACGGCTGGCGATGGTCTCGCCCTTGGCCGCGACTTCGGCGATGTAGGCCGAGGCTTTTTCCGAGAAGTCGGCAGGCAGGTCACCGGCCAGACGACGCACCAGCTCGTTGGCCAATGCCGGGAATTCGGCGGAGTAGGCCGCAAAACGCTGGTCCCACTCGGCTTCGGTCGCCAGGCCTTTTTCCTTGGCGCTCCACTCGGCGTAGATGTCGGCCGGGATTTCGAACGGGCCGTGGTTCCACTTCAGCGCTTCGCGGGTCAAGGCGATTTCCGCGTCACCCAGTGGGGCGCCGTGGCAGTCTTCTTTACCTTGCTTGTTCGGCGAGCCGAAACCGATGGTGGTCTTGCAGCAGATCAGGGTCGGCTGCTCGCTTTTGCGCGCGGTGTCGATGGCGGTCTTGATTTCTTCCGGATCGTGGCCGTCAACATTGCGGATCACTTGCCAGTTGTAGGCTTCGAAACGCTTCGGGGTGTCATCGGTGAACCAGCCTTCGACTTCGCCGTCGATGGAGATGCCGTTGTCATCGTAGAAGGCAATCAGCTTGCCCAGGCCCAGGGTACCGGCCAGGGAGGCGACTTCGTGGGAAATGCCTTCCATCATGCAGCCATCACCGAGGAACACATAGGTGTGGTGGTCGACGATGTTGTGGCCAGGGCGGTTGAACTGCGCGCCCAGCACTTTTTCAGCCAGCGCAAAGCCAACCGCATTGGCCAGGCCTTGGCCCAGGGGACCGGTGGTGGTCTCGACGCCTGGGGTGTAGCCGAATTCCGGGTGGCCCGGGGTGCGGCTGTGCAGCTGGCGGAAGCTCTTGAGGTCATCAATGGTGACGTCGTAGCCGGTCAGGTGCAGCAGCGAATAAATCAGCATCGAGCCGTGGCCGTTGGACAGCACGAAGCGGTCACGGTCGGCGAACGACGGGTTGCTCGGGTTGTGTTTCAGGTAGTCACGCCAAAGTACCTCGGCGATATCCGCCATGCCCATCGGGGCACCGGGATGGCCGCTGTTGGCTTTTTGCACGGCATCCATGCTGAGGGCACGAATGGCGTTGGCACGCTCACGACGGCTGGGCATCGCTGATCTCCTGGGGTTTGAATATAGAAACCGAAAAAAGGACCGGCATTTTCCCTCAGCCACCGCCTGCGGGCAATGACAGATAGTCACTTGACGGTGTTTTTCCTGCGCATTGCACGGCAATCGCTTGCAGAAACGCCCCACGGCTTCGTCTAGAGGTAATAGCGGCTGCTTATAACCGCCACTTATCGACCAATATCAAAACTTTTTGATATTGGCCTTGCAGGGATTTACACCCATCACTAGACTGCTGGCCTTATGAACCTACCCGTGCCCTCCCTGCGTCCCGACGACGGCGATGAGCTGGCTGCCTTATGCAAGGCCGCTGGTGATCCGTTACGCCTGAACGTACTGCGCGCACTGGCCAACGACTCCTTCGGGGTACTGGAACTGGCGCAAATCTTTGCCATTGGCCAGTCCGGCATGAGCCACCACCTCAAGGTGCTGGCCCAGGCCGAGCTGGTAGCCACCCGCCGCGAAGGCAATGCGATTTTTTACCGCCGTGCCCTGCCCCACACCGAGCTGCTCGGCGGCAAGCTGCACAGCGCTTTGCTCGAAGAAGTCGACAACTTGAGCCTGCCGGCGGATGTGCAGTCGCGCATCGGCCAGGTCCACGGGCAACGGGCCGCCGCCAGCCAGGACTTTTTCTCTCGGGTTGCCGAAAAGTTTCGCGCCCAGCAGGACCTCATCGCCGGTTTGCCGCAATACCGCGAAAGCGTACTGGCGCTGTTGGACAAGCTGAGCTTCAGTCATGAGGCGACGGCGCTGGAAGTCGGACCTGGCGACGGCGGTTTCCTGCCGGAACTGGCGCGCCGCTTTCAGCAGGTGACGGCGCTGGACAACAGCCCGGCGATGCTCGAACTGGCGCGCCAGCTGTGTGAGCGCGAAGCCCTGGGCAATGTCAGCCTGCAGTTGGCAGACGCGTTGAATGACACCAGCCTGCGGGCCGATTGCGTGGTGCTGAACATGGTCCTGCACCATTTCGCCGCCCCCGCCGACGCCCTCAAGCAGATGGCAAACTTGCTGCAACCCGGCGGTAGCCTGCTGGTCACAGATTTATGCAGCCACAACCAGAATTGGGCCAAGGAGGCCTGCGGTGATCTCTGGTTGGGTTTTGAACAGGACGATCTGGCCCGTTGGGCCACCGCTGCGGGACTCGTTCCCGGGGAAAGCCTCTATGTAGGTTTACGTAATGGTTTCCAGATCCAGGTCCGCCATTTTCAGCGGCCGGCTGGCGACACTCACCATCGGTAAATATCAGGAAATCATCGAGATGAGCGAATACTCCCTTTTCACCTCCGAGTCCGTGTCTGAAGGGCATCCGGACAAAATCGCCGACCAGATTTCTGACGCGGTGCTGGACGCCATCATTGCTGAAGACAAGTTCGCCCGTGTGGCGTGCGAGACTCTGGTGAAAACGGGCGTGGCGATCATCGCCGGTGAAGTCACCACCACGGCCTGGGTCGATCTGGAACAGATCGTCCGTGACGTCATCACCAAGATTGGCTACAACAGCTCCGACGTCGGCTTCGATGGCGCGACCTGTGGCGTGATGAACATCATCGGCAAGCAGTCCCCCGACATCAACCAGGGTGTGGACCGCGCCAAGCCTGAAGATCAGGGCGCCGGCGACCAGGGCCTGATGTTCGGCTACGCCAGCAACGAAACTGACGTGCTGATGCCGGCACCGATCACCTTCTCCCACCAACTGGTGCAGCGCCAGGCCGAAGCGCGTAAATCCGGCGTGCTGCCATGGCTGCGCCCGGACGCCAAGTCCCAAGTGACCTGCCGTTACGAAGGCGGCAAAGTGGTGGGCATCGACGCCGTTGTACTGTCGACCCAGCACAACCCGGATGTGTCCTACGCCGACCTGCGCGAAGGTGTGATGGAGCTGATCGTCAAGCACGTGCTGCCTGCCGAGCTGCTGACCAAGGACACTCAGTTCCACATCAACCCGACCGGCCAGTTCATCATCGGTGGCCCCGTGGGCGACTGCGGCCTGACCGGCCGCAAGATCATCGTCGACAGCTACGGCGGCATGGCCCGTCACGGCGGTGGCGCGTTCTCGGGTAAAGACCCCTCCAAGGTTGACCGTTCCGCCGCCTACGCCGGTCGTTACGTGGCCAAGAACATCGTTGCGGCCGGCCTGGCCGAGCGTTGCGAAATTCAGGTTTCCTACGCTATCGGTGTGGCTCAGCCTACGTCGATCTCGCTGAATACCTTCGGCACCGGCAAGATCAGCGATGAAAAGATCGTCAAGCTGGTGCGTGAGATCTTCGACCTGCGCCCTTACGCGATCACCACCATGCTCGACCTGCTGCACCCGATGTACCAGGAAACCGCAGCCTACGGCCACTTCGGTCGTACCCCTGCGCAGAAGACTGTCGGCGACGACACCTTCACCACGTTCACCTGGGAAAAAACCGACCGCGCCAGCGACCTGCGTACCGCTGCAGGCTTGTAATCACCCGCGGTACACAAAGCCCCGCAGGGTAAAACCTGCGGGGCTTTTTATTGGCCGGGTGATTAACCGGATGACATTCACGTTTTTGGATCCAAAACCTTGCAGGCCAAATAATGGCCCTCTAGAATCCGCGCCCTCTCGGGCGCTTCACCTTATTTGGATATTGCACTGCGCCAGCCCGGGGCCGATAAGCGCGCAGGCAATCGAACATTGAGGTTTTTCATGCGCATCTCCACGCTCGTCCCTGCCGCCCTTCTGCTCAGCCTGTTCACCCTGCCGGCCCAGGCTGCCGACCTGAGCGCACTGGGTGGCGCCCTGAGCACCCAACTGGGCAGCAAGTCCGGTGATTGCCAGCAACAAGCCAAAGACCTGCAAACCAAGATCGATGCGGCCGAGGCCAAGAACGACATGCTGAGCGTGAAGGCTTTTAAAGCGGCACAAGAGCAGGTCAACAAAGGCTGTAACAAACTGGCTGAGTCCCAGGCCAAAGTCGACGCCAAGCAGCAAACACAGGAAGCCAAGCTGGATAAGAACGATACGGTGAAGGCCTTGGGCGGTCTGTTCAAGTAACTCGAAACACCCGGTAAAAAGCCCCGCAGCGTCGGGGCTTTTTTGTGGCCGCATGGATCACTTAGGCTGGGCGCCCCTTCCGAGCAAGGATGCTCATGATGCGTTTACTGATTGCTCTTTTACTCAGCGCCCTGCCTTTTTTGGCCTGGGCAGACGATTGCCCCGAGGAAGCGCGATCACAGGTCGACACCTTGGCTGAACAGATAAGACTATGGGATGACAGCTACCACCGGCTTGGCCAATCCCCGGTCAGTGATGAACTCTATGATCAGGCTCGCCACCGCCTGGCTCAGTGGAGAACGTGTTTTACTCAATTAACCAAAGCCACCGACAACCCATTGGCCAGTTCACGGGGCACGCGGGCTCACCCGGTCGCGCACACCGGCCTGGAAAAGCTGGTCGATGAAAAGGCTGTCGATGAGTGGCTCCGAACCCGACAAGACGTATGGATTCAACCCAAGGTCGACGGCGTTGCAGTGACGCTGGTGTATCACCGGGGTCGGTTGAGCCAACTCATCAGCCGAGGTGACGGCCTGCTCGGCCAGGATTGGTCAGCCGCCGCACGCAAGCTCCCCGGCATTGTCCAGCAACTGCCGGAGCCGACCGATCTGGTGTTGCAAGGCGAACTCTATTGGCGCCTTGACGATCATGTGCAGTCAGCACACGGCGGGGTAAGTGCCCGAAGCAAGGTGGCAGGGCTAATGAATCGTCGCCAGCTGAGTGACGCCGACGCCGCTGGAATCGGCTTATTCGTCTGGGCCTGGCCCGACGGCCCGGCAGACTTCACCACGCGCCTGGCCACCTTGGCGCGCTGGGGTTTTGCCGACAGCCGTCGCTACAGCCAGCCCATCCAGAACATGACTGAGGCCGCGCACTGGCGCAGCTACTGGTACAACCATCCGCTGCCCTTCGCCAGCGATGGCGTGGTGTTGCACCAGGCGTTGCACCCGCCCGCCAAACGCTGGCAGGCCGGATCGCCTTACTGGGCGATCGCCTGGAAGTACCCGGTCACCAAGGCGCTGGCGCTGGTGCGCAAGGTGCACTTCAAGATCGGCCGCACCGGGCGCATCACCCCCATTCTGGAACTGGACCCCGTGCGGCTGGACGATCGGCAAATTCGCCGCGTCAACGTCGGCTCCCTGAAACAGTGGCATGCGCTGGATATCCGACCTGGCGATCAGGTCTCCATTAGCCTTGCCGGCCAAGTGATTCCCCGGTTGGACCAAGTGATCCTGCGCAACAAGACAAGGGTGGCGGTGCAGGTACCGGATGCGCGGGACTTCCACGCGTTGAGCTGTTGGCAACTGGACCCCGGTTGCGAGGAACAGTTGCTCGCCCGGCTGACCTGGCTGAGCAGCAATCAAGGCCTGTCCTTACCGAATATAGGGCGCGAAACCTGGAACGCATTGATTCAGGCCGGTCTAATCGCAGGCTTTCTCGATTGGTTGACCCTGGATGCGGCAGAGCTTGCTAACATTGACGGCTTCGGTGAACGCAGCCGTGCCCGTGTGCTCGACAGCCTTCAAAGCGCTCGGCAACGGCCCTTTGCGCAATGGCTCAAAGCGCTGGGAGTACCGCCTTCGGCACGCAACGATCTGGAGGGCGGCTGGCAGACCCTGGCCGCCAGAGACGTCCAGGCCTGGCTGGCTACCGACGGTATTGGCCCGGGCCGCGCGGCGCAATTGAGCGCTTTTTTTCGCGACCCGCAAGTACAAGCATTAGCTGAAACATTACGTGTGGCCGGGATTGACGGGTTTTAAGCCCCGCCCGGCCACCTTTAACCCCGGCAGAATTCACCCTGCCAACCGATTGCGACCTTGGAGCCTTACATGAAATTTCTAGCCCCACTTGCCTTGTTTACCGTCGCAAGCTTCATGACCACGCCGCTGCTGGCCGCCGAAGAAGTCCCGGAACTTACCGGCTGCGCCGCCAAACGCCAAGCCATCAGCGCCCAGATCGAACAGGCCAGGACCCATGGCAACAGTGAGCAGCAAGCCGGTCTGGAAAAAGCCCTGAGCGAAGTCACCGCCCACTGCACCGACGCGTCCTTGAGGAAAGAGCGCGAGAACAAGGTGCTCGACGCCAAACATGAAGTCAGCCGCCGCCAGGCCGACCTCGACAAGGCAATGAAAAAGGGCGACGCGGACAAGATCAACAAACGCAAAGACAAACTCGCTCAGTCCCGCAAGGAACTGCAGGACGCCGTAGAAGAACTCGACAAGTAAGACCGGTCAGTGATCCCGAAACTGTTTATGGCAGGCTGTGCAGGCATCTTCAACCTTCTGCACCGCCGGCCCCAGGTTGCTGGCCTTGTAAGGTTGCACTTGGCTTGCGATCACCAATTCACCGGTGGCCGCTTCAAGGTTTCGGGCCAACTCCTGGAAGCGTGCCTGCTGTTGCCACACGTTGTCCTTGGCGCTGGTGTGATCTTCTTCACGCACGCTCGGGAAATGCTTCCACGGTTCGTGGGACAAGGCATCGAGCTTGACTGCGCCTTCGGCGAACTTGGCGCCGTCGAACGGGATACGCCCACGCAACATGCCGCCCAGGTCTTCGCCGGTTTTGAGCATCTGCTTAAAGATTGCCTTGCGTTGGCCCAGGGGCGAATTCGGATCGACACCGCCGCAAGCGGACAAGGTCAGGCTGGCCAGCAATACCACGGTCAGTTTTTTAAAAGTCATGATGGCTTCAAGGTCACGGGAAACGGCGGTCAGTATCCTCGCCCCGCCCGTAAAGACCAATAGCCCTATTAATAATAAGGGTTGCCTGAATGCGCCACGGCGCGGGCAACCGCTTCAGGAATTGCTTGTATGACTATCACGTTGAAACCCTGGAGCCGCCGCCTGGCGCTGGCTCTGCCGATGCTGGCGTTGTTGGCCGGATGCGATGGCGGTAAAGAGGCCCACAAAAAAGATGAAGCGGCCAAACCCCATGCGGTCGCCACTTATGTGAGCGCACCGTGGGAAGCCCTGCCAGCCGTCTCCGACAGCGATCTGCTGGCCGGGTTTGAATCCTGGCGCAGCGCTTGCCAACGCCTCAAGGCCGACCCGGTATGGGGCGCCACCTGCGCAGCAGCAGCCACCGTGCCGGGTGATGCCGTGGCGGTTCGCAGTTTTCTCAAGGAACGCCTGGATGTATTCGGTTTGCGCTCGGCCGACAACACGCCGAACGGTCTGATCACCGGCTACTACGAGCCGGTCTACCCCGGCAGCCTGACCGAAACCGCCACGGCCCATGTGCCGGTTTACGGCGTGCCGGATGACCTGATCATCGTCAACCTGGAAAGCATCTACCCGGAACTCAAAGGCAAGCGCCTGCGCGGCCGTCTCGAAGGCCGTGTACTCAAGCCCTATGACGATGCCAGTACCATCAACGGCCAGGGCTCCACGGCCAAGCCGATTGCCTGGCTGACTAACCCGATGGACCTGCAATTCCTGCAGATCCAGGGATCGGGGCGCATTCAACTGGCGGGCGGGCGTCAACTGCGCGTCGGTTATGGCGACCAGAACGGCTACCCTTACCGACCGATCGGCCGCTGGCTGGTGGAGCAAGGCGAGCTGAAAAAAGAAGACGTGACCATGGGCGCCATCAGCGCCTGGGCCAAGGCGCACCCGCAACGCATCCCGGAACTGTTGGCGAGCAACCCCAGCTACGTGTTTTTCAGCGCCCGCCCGGACAGCAATGAAGGCCCGCGTGGTTCGCTGAATGTGCCGCTGACGGCGGGCTACAGCGTGGCAGTGGATCGCAAGGTGATTCCGCTGGGCAGCCTGCTGTGGCTGTCGACCACCCAACCCGATGGTTCACCCATCGCACGCCCCGTCGCCGCGCAGGACACGGGCGGCGCCATCACCGGCGAAGTGCGTGCGGACTTGTTCTGGGGCACGGGTGATGCAGCGGGTGAATTGGCCGGGAACATGAAGCAACAGGGACAGATCTGGATGTTGTGGCCCAAGGGTGCAGCGTTGCCGCAGGTGCCCGACGCACCCGCCGGGACCTGAAGACCACTGAAGATCAAATGTGGGAGCGGGCTTGCTCGCGAAGGCGGTGTATCAGCCAGCACAACTGATGACTGGCCCGCCGCCTTCGCGAGCAAGCCCGCTCCCACAATGAAACCGCGTCAGCCTTTAGATCGAGACAAAGAAGAAACTCGCAATCAACGCCATGCCCACGAACCATACCAGCGAACGCAGCATCGCCCAGTCCGCCAGGTAGCAAATGATGTACAGCAGGCGGCTGGTGATAAACAGCACTGCCAGCACATTAATGGTCACTAGCGACGCTGTACCGGCCAGGTGCGCAATGATCACCGCCGCCGCGAACGCAGGCGTCACTTCAAAGCTGTTGAGCTGTGCGCTGTGGGCGCGTTTGGCGAACCCTTCGAGGGTGTCCAGGAAAGCGCGCGGGTCATGGTTCTGGCGCGGCCCGAACTTGCCGCCGCTGAACTTGGCCAAACCCGTGCACAGGTAAGGCAGAAACATTGCAATCAACACACACCAGAATGCCACCGTCATCACAGATTCCTTTTGTCGTTTTAGTCAGCGGTTAGAGTTTTAGCACTAAAAATGCGAAGCCGCACTTACCCGCTATGAGCCGTGCCGCACCGAAAGGTTCTACCCGCCTTTTGCTGCGTGGTTTGCAACATCCCGCCACGGCTGCGGTCCATCCACCCATTAACAACCTGTCACTCTCCTCCAAGGACTCCGGATGCTTGAACTTGTCGCCGCCTTCATCTGCCTCACCACCCTGCTCACCTATGTGAACTTCCGTTTTATCGGCCTGCCGCCCACCATCGGCGTGATGGTCACGGCCCTGCTGTTTTCCCTGATCCTGCAAGGCCTGAGCGTTATCGGCTACCCCGGCCTGGAAGCGCGTATCCAGCAGTTGATCGGCCAGATCGACTTCGGCGACTTGCTGATGAATTGGATGCTGTCATTCCTGCTGTTCGCCGGCGCTTTGCACGTCAACCTGAATGACCTGCGCAGTTATCGCTGGCCCATCGGCTTACTCGCAACCTTCGGCGTATTAATCGCCACCGTGGTGATCGGCAGCCTGGCGTACTACATCTTTGCCCTGTTTGGCTGGCACGTGAGCTTCCTTTACTGCCTGTTGTTCGGCGCGTTGATCTCGCCTACCGACCCGATTGCAGTGCTGGGTGTGCTGCGAACCGCGAACGCCTCGAAACCCCTGAAAACCACCATCGTCGGCGAGTCGCTGTTCAACGACGGCACGGCGGTTGTGGTGTTCACCGTGCTGCTCGGCATCGCACAGTTGGGCGAAACGCCGACCGTCGGCGCCACCGCCATGCTGTTTGCCCATGAAGCCATTGGCGGCGTGGCATTTGGCGGGCTCATCGGCTACCTGGTGTACCTGATGATCAAGAGCATCGAGCAGCACCAGATCGAAGTGATGCTGACCCTGGCCTTGGTCATTGGCGGCTCGGCGATGGCCAGCGAACTGCACGTTTCCGCACCGATTGCGATGGTGGTGGCCGGGCTGATCATCGGCAACCTGGGCCGCAAACTGGCGATGAACGACATGACCCGGCGCTACCTGGATGGTTTCTGGGAACTGCTCGATGACATGCTCAACGCTCTGCTGTTTGCGCTGATCGGCATGGAACTGCTGCTGTTGCCGTTCAACTGGCTGCACGTATTCGCCGCCAGCTTGCTCGCCGTGGCGATCCTGCTGTCACGCCTGCTGACCGTGGCCCCGGCGATTCTGTTGCTGCGCCGCTGGCGCACGGTGCCACGCGGCACCATCCGCATTCTCACCTGGGGTGGCTTGCGTGGCGGGGTTTCGGTGGCACTGGCCCTGGCCCTGCCGCTGGGCCCGGAGCGCGACCTGTTGCTGAGCATCACCTACATCGTGGTGCTGTCGTCGATCCTGTTGCAGGGCTTGACGATTGGCCGAGTCGTACGCCGAGTGGCCGAGCCGCAGTAGCCCGGCAGCCAACCCAAACGCGCCCGTGAGCATTGGTCTGCTAGGCAGGAGGTCCGCTTACAGGCGTGCCGCACAGCGTTTCAAGCAGGTGCCGCATGGACAGTGGACGGCGCGGCACCGAGCCATGCATCACGACCAGATCCCGCGCATAGCGCTGCTCTTCGTCAACCGCCAAAACACATATTTTGTTCCGAGACATTCCCGTCCACTGCGGCACCAACGATACCCCCATACCTTGAGCAACCAGCATCACGATGGTTTCCAAAGCATCCAGCTCACACCTGCGGATCAAAGGACTGCTCATCAAGAAACCGCTGAGCGATCTGACCGCCCCACGAACGAGCGTCGTAACGGATAAATGATCGCTCGCGTAACAAGGTTTCAAACGTCTGCGTCTCACACGCTGAGGGCGCAATCAAAATCAGTGGTTCGGCACGCAACAATGCCGTGACCAGAGCCTTGGGCGGTTGAAACGGTGGCCTGACGAGAATCGCCGCGTCCAACTCCTGGGTCAGTAATCTCTCATAAAGGCTTCTGGAATCACCTGGTGTGATCTTAAGCCTCAACTTCGGGGCCGAACGTGCCAGCCGCTCGATTACCCCTGGCAAGACCCCGGTCAACGCCGTTGAAATGGCACCGATCTTAATCTCTCCCGATAAGCCGTCTTGGCTCAAGTCCTCCTGCAACTCGCGCGCCTGCTCTACGACTGCCTGAATTTTTGGTAACAACAGCAGGCACTGGTCCGAGGGTAACGCAGCATGTGCCGTACGCATGAGCAACGTGCAGCCCAGCGTCCGCTCAAGCGCCTTGATGCGTTGGCTGATCGCCGCGGCGGTACGGTTTTCACGTCGCGCAGCCGCGGCAATGGAGCCGGTTTCAATGACGGCGACCAGGCTTCTCAGGAAGCGAACATCCATAAGTTTTCCTTTCGCTCAGAACAAGGCGAACGCGTTTTATCCGTATATACAGCCTGTTTAATCTGAGGACTCACCCACTCGGAGATCCAGCCATGAACAGACCCTTTCACGCTGCATACCATGTTTGTGACTTAAACGAGGCGCGCATTTTTTATCGAGATGTTTTGGGCTGCACAGAAGGCCGTGGCACCGACACCTGGATCGACTTCGATTTTTTCGGCAACCAGCTTTCACTGCACCTGGGCACACCCTTTTCGACAACGCGTACCGGGCGGGTAGGTGAACACCACGTACTGATGCCGCACCTCGGCGTGGTGTTGCCGCTTGACGAGTGGCTGACGCTTGCCGAACGCCTTACCCATCTGGGTACGCACTTCGAGATACCGCCAGTGACTCGCTTTGCCGGCGAACCTGGAGAGCAGCGCACGATGTTTTTTCTCGACCCCAGCGGCAACCCAATCGAAGTGAAAGGCTTCAAGGACTTCGCCGGACTGTTCGCTCAATAAATCCCTGACAATCACAACAATAAGGGGCACCCCATGACTGCCAGTAAATCAACCAGCCTTGTCACCCGCATCATGATTGGCCTGGCTGCCGGCATAATCGTCGGCATCCTTCTCAACCAATTTCCCGAACACAAGACCTGGTTCATCGACAACCTGCTTCAACCGGCGGGCGACCTGTTCATCAAGCTGATGAAAATGATCGTCGTCCCTCTGGTGTTTGCGTGCATGACGGTCGGCATTGCCGGCATGGGTAACCCCGCGGCCCTGGGACGCGTGGGTGTGAAGACGTTCGTGTACTTCTTCACCATCACCAGTATTGCAATCGTCTTCGGTCTGATTGTCGGCAATGTCATTGAGCCCGGCGCGGGTGCGGAATTCGCCAGCACCCTACGTACACCGGTAGCAGGGCTAGCCGCCAACGACACGACGCAGAACCTGGGCCAAACGCTGCTGGCGATCGTACCGGACAATATCGTGTTGGCCATGTCGCAGGGCAAACTGCTCTCGGTATTGTTTTTCGCCATCCTGTTCGGCTGCGCCTTATCTCTGCTGCCCGAGCAGCGCAAGGCACCACTGATAAGTGTGATGCAGGGTGTCTCCGACACCATGTTCAAAGTCACTCAGTTGGTCATGCATTACTCGCCGATAGGTATTTTCGGACTGATTGCAGTCACCGTCGCCAGCTTTGGCCTCAGTGCCTTGCTGCCGTTGGCCAAACTGATCGGCACCACCTATCTCGCGGTACTGTTATTTGCACTGTGTGTATTGGGTGCGGTTGCGCGGCTGGCGGGCGTAAGCTTTTTCCATCTGCTGCGGGAAATACGCAGTGAACTATTGCTGGCCTATTGCAGTGCCGCTTCGGCAACGGTGATGCCTCAATTGATCGAGAAGATGGAGCGCTATGGCGCGCCACGACCGATTACCAGCATGGTTATCCCACTGGGCTACTCGTTCAACCTGGATGGCGCATCGCTATTTGCCGCGCTGGGCACGCTGTTCATCGCCCAAGCGTATGGCATAGACCTAAGCCTGGCGGATCAGGGGATGCTGGTCTTGATCATGGTGCTGACGTCAAAGGGCGCGGCGGGCGTGCCAGGGTTCATGTTTATTATCCTTACCGCCACCTTGACCACGGCAGGGCTACCCGTGGAAGGCGTGGCGATCATCGCAGGCGTCTATCGACTGATGGACATGCCCGTCACGGCATTGAATGTGCTGGGCAACGCACTGGCGCTATTGGTGATTGCTCGATGGGAAAGTCAGCTCAAGACACCTGACCGCACGCCGGCCGCCGAACCGTCCAGCGCACCGGCAAACGTCTGAAGCGTCCCCGCAAGGGAACAGCGTTAACCCTTGCGGGGCAATTTCAGGTTTTTTCCTTAACTTGAGGGTGCGATCGAGTAGAAGCGGGTGATGTCGCCTCGCTGCGAATCTGCGCATGGCTGATCAGCGCGAAGATAAAACTGCCGCCGATGATATTGCCCACCAGGGTCGGCCCGGCAAATATCAGCCAGAAGTCCTTCCAGGGCAGTTCGCCGGCAAACACCAGGTACGACACCTCGGCCGAGCCAACCACGATGTGGGTGAAATCCCCCAGCGCCATCAGGTAGGTGATCAGGATGATGATGAACATCTTCGCGCTTTCCATGGACGGGATCATCCACACCATGGTGGCGATCATCCAGCCGGAAATAATGCCTTTGGCGAACATCTGGCCAGGGTCGTTTTCCATGACCTTGCGGCCAATCTCAAGGAAGGCCATATCGGTCTTGGTGTCGAAAATCGGCAAGTGCAGCATCACATACGCGACCAGCAAGGTGCCACACAGGTTGCCCACCAACACCACTGTCCACAGCCGCAACAGGCGCCCGGCATTGGCCAGCGTCGGTTTGCTCATCACCGGTAGCACGGCCGTCAGGGTGTTTTCGGTGAACAGTTGCTGGCGCGCCAGGATGACGGCGAGAAAACCCGCGCAATAGCCGAAACTGGCAATCACCTTGAATGCTTCACCCTCGGGCAGGCGCGAGTTGAGCAGCCCCATGCCCATCAACGACAGGCCCATGGTCAGGCCGGCCGCCAGCGCCGACCACCACAGCGCCGCTACCGTGCGCTCCAGCTCCTGATCGCCCTGGGTGCGAATGATTTCATGCAGAACCGCCGCGCGGGGCGGTTGGTTCTTGTCGACGTCGTGTTGCTCTTCCTGCGACAAGTTGGGGGTCTTGCCGTCTGCTTGCGTGGCCATGGGCGTACCTGAACAGGGGGGTGTTATTCAGGTACGACCTGTCGCCCATCAATAGCGTTCACTGGCCAGCGGCAGTATTAATCCTTGATGCCGTCTTCCTGGAACTGATCCTTCACGTACTTGATCTCGGTACGGCCGTGGGGCGCCGGCAAACCGTCTTCACCGAGGTTGACGAAGACCATTTTTTCCACGGTCAGGATGCTTTTGCGGGTGATCTTGTTACGCACTTCACAGGTCAGGGTAATGGAGGTGCGGCCGAACTCGGTAGCGGTGATGCCCAGCTCGATAATGTCGCCCTGGCGCGAGGCGCTGACGAAGTTGATTTCGGAGATGTACTTGGTCACCACACGCTGGTTGCCCAACTGGACAATGGCGTAGATGGCCGCCTCTTCGTCGATCCAGCGCAGCAGGCTGCCGCCGAACAGGGTGCCGTTGGGGTTGAGGTCTTCGGGTTTTACCCATTTGCGGGTGTGGAAGTTCATGGTCACTCCAATGCGTCTTGCCGAATGATGGGCAACATCATGGCAGAGCGTCGGCCCAAGCTCTATGAGCCCTTGTCTATCAACCCCATGAGCGATCTTCATATGGCCGACAGAAAGGCTTGGGAAGTCTGGCGCACACAGCTATAATCGGCACCGTTTCAAAACGGTCATCTTCGATTGATACCGTTCTCCCGCCACCTGTCCGAGGGGCGCTGCAGCAGGCTCGACCTGTCAGGCTCGGATGGGGCGTTGTTGGGCCTGGTTCACCTGGCCTGATACTAAACGCACAACGGCGCCCATTCGCACACTACGAATGGAGGCTCTTCATGAGCGCTGTAATCACGCCTGCAGGTTTTACCGACTACAAAGTCGCCGATATGTCCCTCGCTGCCTGGGGCCGTCGCGAAACCTTTATCGCCGAATCCGAAATGCCTGCCCTGATGGGTCTGCGCCGCAAGTACGCCGCTGAGCAGCCGCTCAAAGGCGCGAAGATCCTCGGCTGCATCCACATGACCATCCAGACTGCCGTGCTGATCGAAACCCTGGTTGCCCTGGGTGCCGAAGTACGTTGGTCGTCCTGCAACATTTTCTCGACTCAAGACCAGGCTGCTGCTGCTATCGCTGCTGCCGGTATCGCGGTTTATGCCTGGAAAGGCGAGACCGAAGAAGAGTACGAGTGGTGCCTGGAGCAAACCATCCTCAAGGATGGCAAGCCATGGGACGCCAACATGATCCTCGACGACGGCGGCGACCTGACCGAGCTGCTGCACAAGAAGTACCCGCAGATCCTCGACCGTGTTCACGGCGTGACTGAAGAAACCACCACGGGCGTGCACCGCCTGCTGGACATGCTGGCCAAGGGCGAGCTGAAAATCCCGGCCATCAACGTCAACGACTCGGTGACCAAGAGCAAGAACGACAATAAGTACGGCTGCCGTCACAGCCTGAACGATGCCATCAAGCGCGGTACCGACCACCTGCTGTCGGGCAAGCAAGCCCTGGTGATCGGCTACGGTGACGTGGGCAAGGGTTCGTCCCAGTCCCTGCGTCAGGAAGGCATGATCGTCAAAGTCTCCGAAGTAGACCCGATCTGCGCCATGCAAGCCTGCATGGACGGCTTCGAAGTGGTTTCGCCGTTCATCGATGGCGTCAATGACGGCACCGAAGCAAGCATCGACAAAGCGCTGCTGGGCAAGATCGACCTGATCGTGACCACCACCGGTAACGTGAATGTTTGCGACGCGAACATGCTCAAAGCCCTGAAAAAGCGTGCCGTTGTCTGCAACATCGGTCACTTCGACAACGAAATCGACACCGCTTTCATGCGCAAGAACTGGGCATGGGAAGAAGTGAAGCCACAGGTGCACAAGGTTCACCGCACCGGTGCTGGTGATTTCGACCCGCAGAACGACGACTACCTGATCCTGCTGGCTGAAGGCCGCTTGGTGAACCTGGGCAACGCTACCGGCCACCCAAGCCGCATCATGGACGGCTCGTTCGCCAACCAGGTACTGGCGCAAATCTTCCTGTTCGGCCAGAAGTACGCCGACCTGTCGCCAGCCCAGAAAGCCGAGCGCCTGACCGTGGAAGTGCTGCCGAAGAAACTCGACGAAGAAGTGGCCCTGGAAATGGTCCGCGGCTTCGGCGGCGTAGTGACTCAACTGACCAAGACCCAGGCCGACTACATCGGCGTGACCGTCGAAGGTCCGTTCAAGCCGCACGCTTACCGCTACTGATATGCCTGCTGCCTGCTCTCTCTGCGAGAGCGGGCTTTTGTAGGAGCGGGCTTGCTCGCGAAAGCGGTGGGCCAGTCACAAAATAGATTGACTGACCCAGCGCATTCGCGAGCAAGCCCGCTCCCACATTGACGGTGTACATCTTCTGGCTTGATGAGTTTCCATAGGTACGACCATGTCCCAAGACCGTCGCTACAGCTTCGAGTTCTTCCCGACCAAGACCGATGCTGGGCATGAAAAACTGATGGCGACTGCCAAGCAGTTGGCCAGCTACAACCCCGACTTCTTCTCCTGCACCTACGGCGCCGGCGGCTCGACCCGTGACCGCACGATCAACACCGTGCTGCAGCTGGAAAGCGAAGTCAAAGTTCCCGCCGCTCCGCACTTATCGTGCGTGGGCGACAGCAAGGCCGACCTGCGCAGCCTGCTGACCCAGTACCAGCAAGCCGGCATCAAGCGCATCGTCGCCCTGCGTGGCGACCTGCCGTCCGGCATGGGCATGGCCAGCGGCGAGCTGCGCTACGCCAATGACCTGGTGAGCTTTATCCGTGAAGAAAGCGGCGATCACTTCCACATCGAAGTGGCGGCTTACCCGGAGATGCACCCCCAGGCGCGCAATTTCGAAGACGACCTGCAGAACTTCGTGCGCAAGGCCAACGCCGGCGCCAACAGTGCGATCACCCAGTACTTCTTCAACGCCGACAGCTACTTCTACTTTGTCGAGCGTGTACGGGCCATGGGTGTAAACATCCCGATTGTGCCGGGCATCATGCCGATCACCAACTACAGCAAGCTGGCGCGCTTCTCTGACGCTTGCGGTGCTGAAATCCCACGCTGGGTGCGCAAGCAACTGGAAGCCTATGGCGACGACGTCAAGAGCATCCAGGCGTTCGGCGAGCAGGTCATCAGCGAGATGTGTGAACAATTGCTGCAAGGTGGCGCACCAGGGCTGCACTTCTACACCCTGAACCAGGCTGAACCTAGCCTGGCCATCTGGAACAACCTCAAGCTGCCACGCTGAGGCTTGCCCGATTGCGGTGCATTTAAAACAAAAGGCCCTCGCATTGACGAGGGCCTTTTTGTTTTAAATGCGCCACATCAACTTGCCCGCGAATGCTTGTGCCAGAGCTTCTCTTTAGCGAAGGAGCATCGTAATCTCAGGGTATGCCCGTCATTCTCAAGTTGTTGACCGCTGCGCTTTTTACTTGCCTGAGCCTCACCGCCTACGGCGAGAAACTACGCATTGTCACTGAGCCCTGGGCGCCTTATGTCTACGACGAAAACGGCAGCATGCGCGGCCTGGACTATGAAACCACGGTGACCGTGTTCCAGCGCCTGGGTGTCGATGTGGAGTGGCAATTCCTGCCCTGGAAACGCTGCCTGGCCATGCTCGACCAGGGCCACGCCGACGGTGCGCTGGATATTTTCCACAGCCATGACCGCGACGCCCAGCTGCTTTACCCCAGTGAGCCGCTGTCGGAAGTCGAGTTCGTGCTGTTCTACGCCAATGCGCGACCACACCCCGCCGAAAACATCGATGACCTGCAGGGGCTGACCGTCGGCATTTCGCCGGGCTACCTCTATGGCGACGCCTTCAGCGAATCCACCCTGTTCAACCGCGAGCCGGCCGCCAGCCACGAGGCCAACTTCGGTAAGCTGTTATTGGGACGTATCGACCTGGTCATCACGGATCGCCGGGTGGGCCAACATGTGATCAAGGCCATGGGCCTGGAAGGCAAAGTCAGCCAGGCGCCCTTCGTGGTCAGCCGCCAGCAGCAATTTCTCGCCGTACGCCGTGGCGCGGGCATGGACCTGCTGGTGCAACGCTTTGCTGCCGAGCTCAAGCGCTTCAAGCAAGAACCGGCCTACGCAGCCTTAAGCGCCAAATATGGCGGAATCCAAGCCATTACGGCCTCCGAACACACCGTTGAGCAGCAGGAAAGCAGCGCGCAGTGATTGCTCTGTTATACTCCGGCCTTTCCGCCAGGCTCACGCCCGGCCGCTGAGGTCTTGAAAAAGGCACCTAACCCCGCTACTGCGCAGCTTTCAGCCCGCGCGAGCCGGTGGAGTGCCCGCCAGACGCAGCAGGACCGGACGGGGTTGCGCTCCCCTAAGCGCCATTCACGCCCGGCAAGATTATCCCTTTGGGCCAAGCCCTAACTAAAACAGGATTACTCATGTCCTTTGCTTCCCTCGGTCTCTCCGAGGCTTTAGTCCGCGCCATCGAGGCAGCGGGCTATACCGAGCCTACTCCGGTGCAACAGCGGGCCATTCCCGCCGTGTTGCAAGGTCGCGACCTGATGGTTGCGGCTCAGACAGGTACTGGTAAAACCGGTGGTTTCGCCCTCCCGATTCTGGAGCGGTTGTTCCCCAACGGTCACCCGGACAAATCCCAGCGTCACGGCCCGCGCCAACCGCGCGTACTGGTCCTGACCCCTACCCGCGAACTCGCCGCCCAAGTGCACGACAGCTTCAAGCTGTATGCCCGCGACTTGAAGTTCGTCAGCGCCTGCATCTTCGGCGGCGTCGGCATGAACCCACAGGTTCAGGCCATGTCCCGCGGTGTTGACGTGCTGGTCGCCTGCCCGGGTCGTTTGCTCGACCTGTGCGGCCAAGGCAGCGTTGATTTGTCCCACGTGGAAATCCTCGTGCTGGACGAAGCCGACCGCATGCTCGACATGGGCTTTGTCCATGACGTGAAAAAGGTCCTCGCCCGCCTCCCGGCCAAACGTCAGAACCTGCTGTTCTCGGCAACGTTCTCCAACGACATCACCGCCTTGGCCGGCAAGCTGCTGCACAACCCGGAGCGCATCGAAGTCACGCCGCCGAACACCACGGTCGAGCGTATCGAGCAACGCGTATTCCGCCTGGCCGCCAGCCACAAGCGTTCCCTGCTGGCGCACCTGATCACCGCCGGCGCCTGGGAACAAGTGCTGGTGTTCACCCGTACCAAGCACGGTGCCAACCGCCTGGCCGAGTACCTGGACAAGCACGGCCTCACCGCCGTCGCCATCCACGGTAACAAGAGCCAGAACGCGCGCACCAAAGCCCTGGCCGACTTCAAGGCCGGTGAGGTGCGCATCCTGGTCGCCACCGACATCGCCGCACGCGGCCTGGATATCGACCAACTGCCACACGTGGTCAACTTCGAGCTGCCGAATGTCGACGAAGACTACGTGCACCGTATCGGCCGTACCGGCCGTGCCGGTCGCTCGGGTGAAGCCATTTCCCTGGTCGCACCGGACGAAGAAAAACTGCTGAAAAGCATCGAACGCATGACCAAGCAGAAAATCGCCGACGGCGACCTGATGGGCTTCGATTCCAGCACCGTGGAGGCCGAGAAGCCTGAAGCGCGTGAGCGTCCGGACGTGCGTAACCCACGCAACCCACGCGGTCCGAAGGGCGATGGCCCGAACGGCGGCGGTGGTGGCGGTGGTCGTCGCGACAAGGGCAAAGACAAGGGCGGCAAAGAAAAAGCGCCTACCAACGGCCGTGGCGAACGCCCAGCCCGCGAGCAGAAGCCACGTGAAGGCACCCCGGCCCGCGAACAGCGCCAGCCGAGCCAACCGCCACGCGCCACAGCTGATCGTGCCCCGGACGAATTCCTCGACGATGACGTGGATAACTTCGGTAACCGCGTTGACTACGTGCCTCAGGCCAAACCGGCTCAAGGCCGTGGCCGCCGTCCGGGTGCTCCGGCACCGGCTGCAGGTGCAGGTGCAGGCGCTCCACGTGGCGGCCAGCCACAGGGCGGTCGTCAGAACGGTCCACGCAACAGCAGCGGCGGCACCACTGGCACCCCGCCTGCCAAGCGCAGTGGCCCGCGTAATGGCGCGCCGCGTGACGGTCAAGCCCGTCGCGAAGACTCGCGCAGCAGCAACAACCGCCGCCCGGCCCGTGACGATCAGCCACGCGCGTCCGAACCTGCCGTGCAGAACCCGCGCGGTGGCCCGGCGCCGAAAATCATCCACAAGGAGTCGAAAGCTGACCGCTTCCCGACACCCGAGCAGTTGGATCAACTGCCAGGCCGTCCTCGTGGTGAAAAACCAGCGCTGCTGACCCGCAACCGCTGAGTGTTCGACGGTAAATAAAAACGCCCCGACTGTTCGGGGCGTTTTTGTATCTGGCGGTCAGCGCATTAATCCGTCACTTCACCGGCCTTGTGAAACAGCTTGGCGAAGATCATCCAGCGACCATCCACTTTCATCAGATTCAAGTAGTCGACCATCACGTTATTGAACAGGCGCAAGCGTACTTTAACGATGGCCATTTCTGCCGACATCACATCAATCATCAGCACTTCGTCAAGTTGCGGAAAACCGCCTTCCCGGGGCGACTTACGGCCCTGAACCATCGCCCTGTACTCATCAAAAGGCCGAACCACCACGGCCGAATTTTGCGCGCTATACAACACGCAGCCTCGATGAAACACTTGATCGAACGCATTCAAGTCCTGGGTTTGCAACACATTAAAGTAGTCTTTCAGAAACGCTTGGATTTCATTAATCATGCCTAACAACTCCCGATTCTTCTGCACGGCGTTATTTAAATAAATAACTTGTCGCCATTATCGGTAGCTCACTCATTTCACGTATAGCGGCTATTATTGGGCTTTCCCGTGAAAGGAATTCACCTATTGAAGCTCCCTCCACTCGCCGCGTTGCGTGCCTTCGAGGCGGTCGCCCGGCTGGGCAAGGTGAACCTGGCGGCCATTGAGCTGCACGTCACCCACAGCGCCGTCAGCCACCAGATTCGTTCACTTGAAGAGTATTTGGACATCGCGTTGGTGGCGCGCAGCGGGCGTTCCCTGGTGCTGACGGATGAAGGCCGTGTTTATGCCTACCAGATCAGGCAAGCGCTGGGCGAAATAGCCGGGGTCACCGATAAGCTTCTGGCAAAAAACAAGCACCCGCTACTGACCCTGTCGGTGCTGCCCTCCTACGCCATGCATTGGTTACTGCCACGGTTGCACGATTTCATGAGCGCCCATCCTGGTCTGCGCCTGAAACTGGAATCGTCCATGGAGTTCGCCAGCTTCGAGCAGGGCCTGATCGATTGCGCCATCCGCTTCGGCCACGGCCAATGGCCCGATATGCATTGCGAAACGCTGATGACCGACTCACTGCTGGTGGTCGCCGCGCGCGACTTCAACCACGGCGTACTGCCCGATACACCGCAAGCCATCCTGGAGCAGCCACTGCTGCACGCCAGTGAAAGCTGGCCGACCTGGCTGGGTGCCGCAGGCGTGGAGGGGCAACGCCCTCATGCTGCGCTGGAATTCACCGACTCAACATTGTTGCTCGAAGCGGTCAGGCTCGGGCATGGCGTCGCATTGACCCGACGTTCGATTGCCCATTCACTGATTCAACGCGGGGATCTGGTCAAGCTCACCGATATTGAACCGGCGCATTCTTCACGCTATTACCTGGTCTGGCCGATGGGGACCAAACGTTCGGCGCAACTGATAGCCCTGCACACGTGGCTCAACGACCAGGTCGCGACGTATCAAGACAGCCTGTAACCCACGCACAGCAAAACGCCGACCCGGAGGTCGGCGCTTTGCACTTAAAACAGCGAAATAATTACTTCGCTTTCACACCTTCAAACGTCACGTACAGCTCAACAGTGTTGGACGCTGGGCCCAGGTCCATCTGCTTGCCGAAGTCCTGGCGGTTGAAGCTGGTGGTGCCTTCAAAGCCGGCACGGTAGCCGCCCCATGGATCTTTGCCTTCACCCAGGAAGGTGGCCTTGACGACGATCGGCTTGGTCACGCCGTGGAAAGTCAGGTCGCCGGTCACGTCGGCAGTGACTTGGCCTGCAGCATTTTTACCGGTGGTTTTAACACTGGTGGAGACGAACTTGGCATCGGCAAACTTGCCAACGTCCAGGAAGTCTTTGCTGGAGATGTGCTTGTCACGTTCGGCGTGGTTGGTGAACACGCTGGCAGTACGTACGTTGAACTCGATCTTGCTGTCTTCAGGCTTGGCAGCGTCGAAGCTGAACTTGCCGTCCAGGTCCTTGAAAGTACCGGTGATGAAGCTATAGCCCAAGTGGCTGATCTTGAAGTCAACGAAGGCGTGCTGGCCTTCTTTGTCGACAACATAATCAGCGGCCATCACCGAACCTGCGGACATCAGAGCAGAACCGATTGCCAGAGCGGCGAGCGTCTTTTTCAACATGCTTTCTATTCCTTGTGAGTCGAGGTTGAACATCAGGCTTTGCGCCCCAGCATTCGCGTCAGGGTCGCATCACGATCGATAAAATGGTGTTTAAACGCAGCCACGCCGTGCAAGCCGGCGAAGACCACCAACACCCAGGCGAGGTACAGATGCACCACACCGGCGGTGTCTGCCTGGTCCGGTAGCCCGGAAACCACGGCAGGAATCTCAAACAGGCCAAACACCGGGATACCGACACCGTCTGCGGTGGAAATCAGGTAACCGGCAATCATCACGGCAAACAGCCCGAGATAAAGGAAAGCATGGCCAAACGCAGCCCCGATACGGGTCAAGCGGCTGTAGCTGGCCAGTGGAGGAGGCGGCGGGCTGATCAGGCGCCAGACAATGCGCACCAGCATGATGGCGAACAGCGTAATGCCAATGCTCTTGTGCAGGTCAGGCGCGTCTTTGCGCCAGGTGCTGTAATAGTCGAGACCGACCATCCACAGGCCCAGGGCGAACAAACCGAACACCACCAGGGCCACGCCCCAGTGCAAAACAATGCTGACCCAACCATAGCGGGCCGGTGAGTTACGTAGTTGCATGTCCCAAATCCCGTAAGAGCTGTGCCCAAGACTAGCGATTTACCTATCGAATTAAAGCGGAAAATTTCGCTTTGAAATATCGAGAAATACGATCAAGAGGTTATGCACAGTACGTTAACAATGGATTAAGGACTATTCCTAAGAAACGTGACAGTCCGTCCCGCGTTTACTGCCAATTCATCCGTAATGGGTTGTGACACCGTCTGGCATTGCATAGGCTTGCGCGATTGTTTCGCCTGCGCCGGCCGCAGGTCCGCTTCGAGGAGATAGACGATGGGCTTGAATAACCAGTGGATGCAACGCGACCTCGCGGTGCTGTGGCATCCCTGCACCCAGATGAAAGACCACCAGCAACTGCCGCTGATCCCGATCAAGCGCGGTGAAGGCGTCTGGCTGGAGGACTTCGAAGGCAAGCGCTACCTCGACGCCGTCAGCTCCTGGTGGGTCAATGTGTTCGGTCACGCCAACCCGCGTATCAACCAGCGCATCAAGGACCAGGTGGACCAGCTGGAACACGTGATCCTCGCCGGTTTCAGCCACCAGCCGGTGATTGAGCTGTCCGAGCGCCTGGTGGCGATGACGCCCGACGGCCTGACCCGCTGCTTTTATGCCGATAACGGCTCGTCGTGCATCGAAGTCGCGCTGAAGATGAGCTTTCACTACTGGCTCAACCGCGGCCTGCCGAACAAAAAGCGCTTCGTCACACTGACCAACAGCTACCACGGCGAAACCATCGCTGCGATGTCGGTCGGCGACGTGCCGCTGTTTACCGAAACCTACAAGGCGCTGCTGCTGGACACGATCAAAGTGCCGAGCCCGGATTGCTACCTGCGCCCCGAAGGCATGAGCTGGGAGGAACACTCGCGCACGATGTTCCTGGCCATGGAACAGACCCTGGCCGAGCATCACGACACGGTCGCCGCCGTGATCGTCGAGCCCCTGATCCAGGGTGCCGGCGGCATGCGCATGTATCACCCGGTGTACCTCCAGCTGTTGCGCGAAGCCTGCGACCGCTACGGCGTGCACTTGATCCACGACGAAATCGCCGTCGGCTTCGGCCGTACCGGCAGCATGTTCGCCTGTGAACAGGCCGGCATCCGCCCGGACTTCCTGTGCCTGTCCAAGGCCCTCACCGGCGGCTACCTGCCGCTGGCGGCCGTGGTCACCACCGACGACGTCTACGACGCTTTCTACGACGAATACCCGACCCTGCGCGCCTTCCTGCACTCCCACAGCTACACCGGCAACCCGCTGGCGTGCGCGGCGGCCCTGGCGACGCTGGATATTTTCGAAGAAGACAACGTCATCGAAAACAACAAGGCCCTGGCCCAGCGCATGGCCACGGCCACCGCGCACCTGATCGACCACCCGCATGTGTCGGAAGTGCGCCAGACCGGCATGGTGCTGGCCATCGAGATGGTCCAGGACAAAGCCACCAAAACCGCCTACCCGTGGCAGGAGCGCCGTGGGTTGAAAGTGTTCGAACACGCCCTGGAACGCGGTGCTCTATTGCGGCCGCTGGGCAGCGTGGTGTATTTCCTGCCGCCGTACGTGATTACGCCGGAGCAAATCGACTTTTTGGCTGAAGTGGCCAGCGAAGGCATCGATATTGCGACCAACAGTAAAGTCAGCGTGGCAGTGCCAAAGGACTTCCACCCAGGCTTCCGAGATCCAGGTTGATTGAATTCACTCAACTGACCGGGTGTCAGGGCTACCGTCATCGCGAGCAAGCCCGGCGCCCACAGGTTTTGTATTTTTCCAGAGAACAGAAATGAGACTGTCCCGCTTTTTTACCGACACCCCGCTGAGCCTCGGCGAGCACGAATTGCCCGAAGCCCAGGCGCACTACATCAGCCGCGTGTTGCGCATGGGCGATGGTGATGCCGTGCAACTCTTCGACGGCTCCGGCCATGAGTTCCTGGGCACGTTGCTGGAGGTCGGTAAAAAGCGCGTCACCGTGCAACTCACGGAACGCTTCGCGGGCCAGACCGAGTCCCCGCTGCACATCCACCTCGGCCAGGGCCTGTCCCGGGGCGAGCGCATGGATTGGGCGATTCAGAAAGCCACCGAACTGGGGGTGAATGAAATCACGCCGATTTTCAGCGACCGCTGCGAAGTACGGCTCAAGGACGAGCGTGCCGACAAACGCCTGCTGCACTGGCGCCAAGTGGCGATCAGCGCCTGCGAGCAATGCGGGCGGTCGACGGTGCCGGTGATTCACCCACCGCTGCTGCTGGCGGACTGGTTAAAGCAGGCCGAGGCGGAGTTGAAACTGGTGCTGCACCCGGTGGCCGAGCCGATGATCAGCCATGCCAGGCCTGCCAGCCTGGCCTTCCTGATCGGGCCTGAAGGTGGGTTGACCGACGCAGAAGTCGAAGCCGCCCAAAGCGCCGGCTACCACGCCGCCCGCCTCGGCCCGCGCGTACTGCGCACCGAGACCGCGCCCGTGGTGGCACTGGCCGTGGCCCAACAATTGTGGGGCGACTTCTAACCCAGCCCTGCAAACCCAATTCAACTGTGGGAGCGGGCTTGCTCGCGAATGCGGTGGATCAGTTAGCCTATTTATCAACTGACACACTGCCTTCGCGAGCAAGCCCGCTCCCACAGTTGGATAGGGTTATCACTCCACGGGATCACTGACCGGCTTGGCAATAATCGCCTTCAACTCGGCTGTCATCGGAAACTCCAGGTTCAAGCCCTTGGGTGGAATCGGCTGTTCAAACCAGCGCTGGTAAATCCCGTTGATTTCCCCCGAGCGGTACAGGTCGCCGAGTGTTTCGTTGACCACTGCGAGAAACTGCGGGTCGTCCTTGCGCACCATGCAGCTGTAGATTTCCCGCGATTGCTCCTTACCCACCACCGCCCAGTGGTGCGGGTCCTTGGCCTTGGCACGCTCGCCGTAGAGCAGCGCGTCATCCATGTAGAACGCCACCGCACGGCCGGTCTCGAGCATCTTGAACGCTTCACCGTGGTCCTTGGCGCTGATCACAAAGATGTTGGCTTTGTGTTCGGCGTTGTAGCTCTTGAGAAAACGCTCGTTGGTGGTGCCCGCAGTCGTGACTACGTTCTTGCCCTTGAGGTCATCGAAGCCTTGGATGCCGCTGTCCTTGGCGGTCAGCAACTGGCCTTTCACATAGATAAACCCGTAGGAAAACGCCACCTGCTTCTGCCGCTCGGCGGTGACGCCGGTAGAGCCGCATTCCAGGTCCACGGTGCCGTTCTGCACCAGCGGGATGCGGGTTTGGGAGGTCACCAGGTTGTACTTCACGTTAAGGTTGGCCACGCCGGTCTTCTGCTGAATCCGCTCAACGATCTTGTTCGCCAACTCCACCGAATAGCCCATGGGCTTGCCGCTGTTATCGCCCACGTAGGAAAACGGCACCGACGCATCGCGATAACCCAACGTGATGGACTTGGCACTGGCGATCTTGCTCAACGTGCCGTCCAGCGGCGCGTCATTCGCCTGAACCTGAGCGCCAAACAAAAGCCCCAGGGTGCAGCCGGTCAACAGGATTTTTTTCATTGTTATTCTCCGTTGGTCTTGCGGTTATTTACGTACAGCAATCACGCTGATTTCCACCAGCACAGTCGGACGCGCCAGTTCCGCCTGCACGGTGGTGCGCGTCGGCGCCATGCCCGGTGACAGCCACGCCGACCACACTTGATTCATCGGTGCAAAACCGGCGCCGATGTCTTTCAGGTAAATCGTTGCGTTGAGCAGGTGGTCCTTGTCGCTGCCCGCCTGCGCCAGTAATGCATCGATCCTGGCCAACACCTCGCGGGTTTGCGTGGCCACCTCCTGACCTTCACCCGGCACCTGGCCCGAAAGGAACACCAGGTCCTTGAAGGTGACGGCACCCGAGAGGCGTTCGTTGCTGTTGATTCGGTTGATGGTCATGGCTTTATCCTCAAGCGGCGCTGGGCGCCAGGCCCTGCATATCAATGGAAGGAACCTGCTGGCCGATCAGCTCGGCGAGCAGTTGGCCGCTGCCGCAGGCCAGGGTAAAACCGAGCGCGCCGTGGCCCAGGTTCAGCCACAGGTTGCGGTACGCACTGGCGCCGATCAGCGGCACCCCGGTCGGCGTGGCGGGGCGCATACCGGCCCACTCGACGGCGCGGGTGTAATCGCCAGCACGGGGAAACGTCTCGAGTGCCTGGCGCTTCATCAGTGCCAGGCGCTTTGGCTCAAGGCGCGCATCAAAGCCGACGATATCGACCATGGCCGCCACCCGCAGCTGCTGGCCGATGCGCGCGTAGACGATCTTGCGGTCATAGTCGGTGATGCTCACATTCGGCGCCTGATGCTGCGCGCCAATCGGCACGCTCAGGCTGTAGCCCTTTAGCGGGTAAAGCGGCAGCGACAACCCAGGCAAGGCCAATTCAGCACTGCGATGCCCGGCCGCCAGCACCAGCTGCTCGACCGGCATCACGTCATCGCCCAGCACGACGGCCTGCACCACGCCGTCGGCGTGACGCAGGCCAGTGACTTTCTTCCCGAGCAAAAAAGTGCAGCGTCCCGAGGCCTCAAGCCGCGCCGCGAGCCGCCGGCAAAAGGCATGGCAATCAGCAACCTCTTCGCTGGGCGTATAGATGCCACCGACAAAACCACCGCTCGCCAACGCCGGGTCCAGGCGTGCGCAATCGGCGGCCGACAACACTTGCTGTTGCAAGGTATCGGTGACCTTGCTGCGCGCATGCTCAAAGGTGCCCGCGCTGCGAAAGGTCACCAGTTTGCCGTTGCGCCGCCAGTCGAAGCCGTCGAGGCGGTCAGCTTCTCGCCATTGCTCCAAGGTGGTCTGGCTCAAGGACGCCAGGCGCAGCAGGTGGGCGGCATTGCGTTTATTCACCGAGCCACGGCAGGCGCCGATAAAGGCCGCCATCCAGCGCCATTGCTGGGGATCGAGCCGGGGGCGCAGCGTTAGCGGCGAGTCACTGCGCAACAGCCAGCCAATGGCTTGCAGCGGTACGCCGGCGTCGGCCAGCGGCGCCACATAGCGGTAGGACAGTTGCCCACCGTTGGCGAAACTGGTCTCGCTGCCCAAGGTGTCGCGCGCTTCAATCACCGTCACCTCATGGCCTGCACGCACCAGGGCGTAAGCACTCGCTAACCCGATGACGCCACCGCCAATGATGCAAACCCGCTTGGCCATTCCCGCCACCCGCTCTTGAATTAACTTGGGCTCAAGCGTAGGGCCAGGTGACAGGCCACCGACAATGAATAAAGATGGGCCACCTATAAACAAAGGTTATGGACGTGCCATGCGCTTGCGTCACATCGAAATTTTCCAGGCCATCCGCCAGACCGGCTCTGTCAGTGCCGCCGCGCAGTTGCTGCACGTCTCGCAACCGGCGGTGACCAAGGTGCTGCAGCACGCCGAGTTGCAGCTGGGCTTCCCGCTGTTTCTGCGGGTGCGCGGCAAATTGCTGCCCACCCCGGAAGCCCTGGCGCTGGAAAGCGAAGTCGAGAAAGTCACCGAGAGCCTGCAAGGTGTGCGACGCCTGGCCAAGAGCTTGCGCCGTGAGCCTGGGCAAAGCGTGCGCATTGGTGCCATTCCGGCGTTGGCCTTGTCGCTGCTGCCGCCAGCGATTCTGGAATGGACGCGCGACTACCCGACCATCGCCTGCGAGCTGTCCAGCGACCATAGCCGCGAATTGGTGCAGAAGCTGTTGATGCGCGAGATCGACCTGGCGCTGACGCTCAACTTCTCCGGCCATCCCGGTTTGACCACGCAAGTGCTGGCCAATGGGGTGTTGGTGGCATTGGCCTCCAAGGGTTATTGGCCAGACGCCGAGATGAGCAAGCCATTGCCGCTGGCAGCGCTCGCGGGTGCGCCGCTGATTGGGCTGTCCAGTGCTGATCCGTTGGCGGCAAAACTCGACAGCTACCTGGAAAACATCGACCCAGCGCCTCGGGTGACGATCGCCGTACAAACCTACTCCCTGGCGCGCGCCATGGTCGAGTCAGGCGCCGGGTTGACGGTAATCGACCCGTTCACAGCCTTGGGCGCCTCAACGGCCACCACCTGCATCCGCACGCTCACACCGCCGCTGCCGATCACCCTGTACGCCCTGACCCGTGCTGACGAGCCGCCGCCGCATATGCTGGCGAACCTGCTGCAGATCTTCGGCAAACGCGCGCGTGAACTGCTCGAACGCTTGTGAGAACACTACCGATCTAATGTGTGGGCTTGCTCGCGAATGCGGTGGATCAGTTAGCCTATTTATCAACTGCCACACTGCCTTCGCGAGCAAGCCCGCTCCCACATTTTTTAACCGCGTCGCCTGTTACAGCACGTAGTGCATGATCGCCACGAAGTGCAGCAGGCTGCCGCCGATCACAAACAAATGCCAGATCCCATGGGAATGGCGCAGGCGATCCTCCAGGGCAAAAAAGATGATGCCGACGGTGTACAACACCCCGCCCGAGGCCAGCCAGACAAACCCCGCCGTGCCCAGCGCAGCCATCAACGGTTTGACGGCCACCAGCACGATCCAGCCCATCACCGCGTAGATCACAATCGATAGAATCCGCGCCTCGGAGCGTGGCTTGATCTCTTGCAGGATGCCGATCACGGCCAGCCCCCACACGATCCCAAACAGCGTCCAACCCCACGGCCCACGTAGCGTCACCAGGCAGAACGGCGTGTAACTGCCGGCGATCAGCAAGTAGATCGAAAAGTGGTCGACCTTCTGCATGATCGCTTTTCGTCGCCCCTGCACGCTGTGATACACGGTGGAGGCGCTGTACAGCACCAGCAACGTAAAGCCATAAATCGCTACGCTGACGATCTTCCAGGGGCTGCCGTCCAGGCTCGCCACCACCAACATCCATACTGCGCCGACAAAAGCTGCAACCGCCCCGACCAAATGGCTCCACGCGTTGAATCGTTCCCCGTGATACATGTGTCACTTACCTCGAATAACCGTTACCGCATGGTTTTACACTATGCACTCTGACGCTCCGGGCGGCTTGGCAGGTAACAACCTTTCTTCATTTGCCCAAACGCACCCGCCGATAGATGATTCGCTTCATCCTGTGGACGCTGGCTCGCCTGCGATGAGGACCTGTCAGCCACTGAGTATTGGCTGACACACCGCTGTCGCAGCGATGCGGCGATCCGCCAAGCCAGCGCCCCATAAAAGCACCCTATCGGTAATCCCCGTGCCCGAGCTTGAACCCGCGCCGCCTCATCCCAGCCTATGGCAGTTGTTTTACAACTTTGCCATGGTCGGCCTGTTCGGCTTTGGCGGCGTAATGCCGTGGGCACGGCAGATGATGGTTGACCAGCGCCGCTGGGTCAGCGAGCAAGGCTTCAATGAGCTGCTGACCACCGGGCAATTCTTCCCCGGGCCCAATATCGCCAACGTCGGCATCATCTACGGCCGGCGCCTGCATGGCTTGCCGGGTGCAATTGTGACCGTGTGCGGGCTGTACCTGTTCCCCTCGTTGATCACCGTGCTCGCCGGTTTCGCCTATGCCAAGTGGTGGAGCAATGACGTGGTGCAGCAGATCTTCGGCGCCGTCATGCCGATTGCCACCGGCCTGATGCTCGGCACCACCCTGCGCCTGCTCAAGGCCATGCCCAGGACGATCGCCAACTACAGCGCCTTTGTGTTGACCTTCGTCTTGATGGCGATCTTCGTATTGCCGCTGTGGATGGTGCTGCTGATTGGCATCCCCAGCTCCCTGGCCTTGAGCTTTATCCGCTCGAACACGGGGGCCGGCTGATGCAAACCGTCCTGCTGCACCTGATGATTCAATGCGCGCTGTGGTCGCTGATGTCGATTGGCGGCAATACCGTAGCCATCAGTGATATCCACCGCTATACCGTCACCGATATGCGCTGGATCACCGATGCACAATTCGTCGCGTTCTTCGCCCTCTCCCAGGCACTGCCGGGGCCAAACGGCATGTTTCTGGTGTTTATCGGCCAGCAGGCGGCGGGCCTGCCCGGCGCACTGGTGGCGTTGACCGCCAAACTGGTGCCTTGCTCGGTGCTGACCTACGTCGGCGCCGGCTGGCTGGAGCGGCACACCCGGACGCCGTGGGTGCAGCGCGTCAAACGCAGCCTGCTACCGCTCTCCATTGGCCTGATCCTCGCTTCCACCTACATCCTGATGAACAGCCTGGAAAACAACGCGACCAGCCTGGTGCTGACCCTGGCCAGCGCCGCCGTGGTGTATTACACGCGGCTGAACGCGATCTGGCTGATCATCCTCGGCGTGGTGCTGGGGCTGTGCAGTTCATGGCTGGGAGCGGGCTGGTTTTAGGGGCACAATCGACGGCATTCGAACCCGAGCCACGGCCATGCTGATCGACGAAGAATTCACCCTCAAGAAGTTGGAAATCTTCCTGGCGTTCATGCGCACCGGCAACCTGGCCCGCGCCGCCGCCGAGCTGCAAACCAGCAACGTCAGCGTGCACCGCGCCATCCACTCGCTGGAAAACGCCCTGCGCTGCCCGCTGTTCAAACACGAAGGGCGCAACCTCACCCCGCTGGAAAGCGCCTATGTGCTGGAAGAGCGCGCGCAAAAACTGGTGGCCGACGTGGTCGACAGCGTGCGCCTGACCCGCGAAGCCGCCGGCTTCTCCGCCGAACGCTTCAAGCTCGGCTCGCTGTATTCGCTAACGGTCAAGACCGTGCCGCAGCTGATCATGGGCCTGAAAATCCGCCGCAGTGAACTGAATATCGACCTGATCCTGGGCTCCAACTTCGACCTGCTCTACAAGCTTAAAAACATGGAAGTAGACGCGATCCTCATCTCCCTCGACGAACACGCCAACGACCCTGACTGCGCGCAGATAGCGCTGTTCTGCGATGACATCTTCCTCGCCACCCCGGCCGATTCACCGTTCGACCGCGAGCAGGAAATCGACCTCGCCGACGTGCGCGACGCCACGTTCATCACCCTCACCCAAGGCTTCGCCACGCATCAGGATGGCAACCGAGTGTTCAAGCAGGCAGGGTTTGAGCCGAAGGTGGCCATGCAGGTGAATGACATCTTCACCCTGTTGAGCATGGTCAGCTCAGGCGTGGGTTATGCACTGCTGCCGGGGCGGATTGCGGCGGTGTATGAGAACCGTGTGAAGCTCATACCGCTGCAACCCAGGTATCGAATGCAGCAGCATATTGGTGTGATGTTTCTGAAGGCCAAGGAGCGCGACCCGAACTTGCTGGCCTTGTTGGCGGAGTGCCGGATGTATGCCAATCGGCAGGCTTGAGACCGCCATCGCAGGCAAGCCAGCTCCCACATTTGAATGTATTCACAGAGCAAAATGTGGGAGCGGGCTTGCCCGCGATGAGGCCCTTACAGCCACCAAAATCAGCCGACCAACCCACGCACGATGAAGTAGAGCAACGAAGGCCCAAGCAAGCACCCAAGCCCGGTATGGAACGTGGCCGTCAACGCGCCATACGGCACCAACCGCCGATCCGTCGCCGCCAAGCCTGCGGTCACACCGCTGACCGTCCCGGCCAACCCACCAAACACCATCGCCGAGCGCGGGTTGTCCAGGCCCATCCAACGCGCCGCGACGGGCGTGCCGACCATCACCAGGATCGCCTTGATCAAGCCGGTGGCAATCGACAACGCCATCACATCCGACGTCGCGCCAATTGCCGCACCGGTCACAGGCCCAACGATGTAAGTCACGGCACCCGCGCCAATGGTGGTCATACTGATCGCATCGCGATATCCAAACGCCCACGCCATGCTTGCTCCGACGATAAACGGCAGGATCGTGCCAAGCAGCAAGGCAATCACACCGATCAACCCGGCTTTGCGCGCCTCAGTGGCTTGTACTTCAAAGGCCGTGGCGACAATCGCAAAGTCGCGCAGCATCGCGCCGCCCATCAAACCGATACCGGAGAACAGCGCCACGTCGGCCAGGCCTTTTTGCCCGCCGGTAAGCGTGCCGCCCACCCAGGCCAATACAAGGCCGATAACAATGGCAATCGCCGAGCCATGAATGCGCCCGAAGGTCAGGCGCTTGGACAGCACCACGGAAATCCACATCACCACGCCAACGAACGCAAAGGCGGTGACCAGGCCGTTATTCTCCAGGCCTTTTTCGATAAGTGCCCACATATCAGCGGCCTCCCACGACAGGTGTCGGCGTAATCAGCGGCTCTTCATCGGGCAAGGGTTCGCCCTTGTGGGTGCGGCTGATCAGCGCGATGGTGCAGCCACAAACGACCACAGAACCAATCGCCGCGAGCACCGCGACCGGGCCGCCGTGCAGGGCGGTGACGACGTTTTGTTGCGCGGCCATCGCGACAACCACGGGGATGTACATGGCCCCCCAGAAGCCGACGCCCATCTCACAATCCTTGGTCATGCCGCCGCGTTTTTGCATCCACAACCGCGCGCAGATCAGCAGGATCATCGCGATGCCCACCCCGCCCACGTTGGATTTGACGCCGAGCAACACGCCCAGCATGTCACCCATGATCACGCCCGCGAGCGTGCAGATCGCCAGCAATGCCACACCGTAGATAATCATCGTTGTTGTCCTCAAAGTGCTCGATCGAAATTGTTGTTTTTGTGCTTCGAAAGCCTTGGGTGGTGCTTTATCGGTGGCGGCGCTCCTCCTCTTGCAGCAGGGCCTGCAAGGTGTCCAGGCGTGCGCCTTCACAGGCGATCACCGTGCCTTGTTCAAACACACGGCGTGACAGGCCGGTGAGCACGGCGCCCGGGGGCAGTTCGATTTGCAGGCGCACGCCGCGCTCGTAGGCGCTTTGCACGGTGCCACGCCAGTCGACGACGCGGCACATGTTGAAGGCGAGGTCGTCGCGCAGTTGTTCCGGGTTATGGATTGGCCGCGCGCGAGTGCTGCTCAGGTAGGTAATGCGCGGAGCCTTGAGCGTGACGAAGGCTTGGGCCAGTGCCTGGGCAGGTTCTTCCAGCAGCGCGCAATGGGACGGCACGCTGACGGCCAGGCGCTTGGCGACGCCGTTGCCTTTGATGCGTTCGGCAACCCGCTTCATCGCCGCGTCGCTGCCAGCGATGACGGTTTGGTTATCGGCGTTGATGTTGGCCAAATACACCGGCGTTTTTGCGCTGTGGATATCGGCCAGCAAGGTTTCGACGGTGGATAACTCCGGGCCGATCAGCGCGGTCATGCCGTAGCCCTGTGGATAAGCGTTTTGCATCAGTTCGCCGCGCAGGCTGACCAGTTTTACCCCGTCGGCGAAGTCCAGGGCACCTGCGATCACCGCTGCCGGATAGGCGCCGATGGACAGGCCCGCCACGTAGTCGGGTGTGTGGTGCAACTGGCGGGCATGGGCAACACCGGTGATCAGCAGGCATAACTGAACGGCGCGCGTGTTCGCCAAGGCTTGCGCCGAGTCGAGCAGGCGAACGTCTTCACCCAAGGCGTCACTGGCTTCTTCCAGCACGGCGGCCGGCAGCGCCTGGAGCATGCCCGTGCGTTGGGCGCCCTGCCCCGGAAACACCAGAAGGCTGCTCATGCCACGGCCTGCCACGGGTCAATCACCAGGTGCGCGCCGCCGGTGGTTTTCAGCAGCACACGGCGTGAACCACCGGCCCATTCGCGCAAGGCGACGGCGCCAAACGGGGTTTGCAGTTGCAGGTCCACGGCACACGGCGCCGTGTCCAATTGCGCCAGCAACGTTTGGGCGTCATTGCGATCAAGCGGCTGGGGCGTGCGCAGAATCAAATCCAGATCGCTCAGGGCATGCAACGCCTCGATACCGCTTGCCAATTCAAAGCCGGCACTGCCGCTCACGCCCCAATCTTGCTGTGCCAACAACGGCCGCAGTTGATCAAGTGCGCGCAACGCCGGTAAATCCCGTGGCGAGATCACGCCGCGCAGGGCTTGGGGCGTCACTCGCCGTTGCACGGCTGCGAGAGGCATCACGGTCGCAAAACGCTGCTCGCGCCGTTGCCCGCGCACGCCGACCGCCACATAGCCCGGCTCAGCAATGGCGCGACGCACCACCACCGGATGGCCGGCGCCAACGGCGTCCACCGCCCACGCCGGCGCATCGGCGGGCAAATGCGCCGGGGTCATGCCCCAGAGCAAATCGTGGGCGTTCACCATTGCTCCCGCAGCAGCTGGCGCACGTGGCTGGAGGCGGCGCGATTAGTGGCGCCCAGCCGCCCTTTTAAATCAGGGCCTTCGATATCGTGGATCGCGTGCAGCAGGCAATCGCTGACCCGCACCACATCGTCCGCCGTGGGCTGTTCAATCTGGCTGACCGACAAGGTTTCCCAGAGCAAACCGAGGCTGGCATAACTGTCGATGTCATAGGCCATCGGCGGCACGCTGGCGGCCAGGGCTTCCAATTCTTCGACGCTGCGCAGGGTCACCCGCGCCGCCGAGGCTTTGCCCATGGCGTGCACCATCACGCCGGGGTCACGCAAGGCGATCAGGCGGTTGGCCTGGTAGCCGTGGGCGAGGAACGCGCCGGACATGGCCTTACCCACCAGCAGTGCAATCACCGGGTGCCCGGCCAGCCGGGCGCGGGCGTAGCTGTCGGCGGCGGCGGCCAGCGCTTGATGGATGCCGAGGGCTTCTTCGCGACGGCCGTAAGCTTGGCTGGGCACATCGACGATGGCGATGATGGGGCGCTTGTCGCCACGGGCGATGGCGTCGTCCACGGCCTTGGCCAGGCCCCAGCCTTCGAGCAGGCCGACTTCGCCGTTGCGCGCGCGCGGGAAGCGGTTTTGTGCATCGGTGACCACGGCGATGAAACGCACCGCGTGTTCACCCAACACGCCGTCGGCGACTTTCAGCGAGGCCGGTAAACCTTCCACGGGCGTGGCGCCGTTGCTCAATGCGTTGAACCACTGCAACCCTCTCATGAGCGGTCTCCTTGATACAGGTCGCGCACCGTGGCCGCGTCGATTTGCGGCGCAGCGTCCAGTTCGGCCAGGCGTGTCAGGTAGAAATCGGCGCGGCGGCTGCGTTGTTGTGCAGGCAAGCCTTGTTGCAACAGCGCGGTGACGGTCTGCTGGATCTGCGCCACATCGTCCGCCACATAACGGTCGGCCAAACCGCTGTTAAAGCGTTGCTCGCCGCCCGTCAGGCTCCAGATAAAGGGGCGGTCGCGGGAGTCGTATTCTTCCAGGCCTGCTTCCTGCTCGATCACCTGCGGGCCATTCAGGCCCAGGCGTGCTTCACGGGTGACGACGAGGTAGCTGCACAACCCGGCAGCAATGGACATGCCGCCAAAGCAACCGACGCTGCCCGCCACCACGCCGATCACCGGCTGGTACTGGCGCAAGTCGACAATCGCCGCGTGGATATCGGCAATTGCAGCAAGCCCGAGGTTGGCTTCCTGCAGGCGTACGCCGCCGGTTTCCAGCAGCAGCACGGCGCGGGTCGGGATGCCCTTGCGGTTGTCTTCAGCCGCCAGTTCCAGGGCGCCGGCGATTTTCGCGCCGCCGACCTCACCGAGGCTGCCGCCCTGGAAGTTGCCTTCGATAGCCGCAACCACCACCGGCAATCCGGCAATGCTGCCCTTGGCGATCACCACACCGTCATCGGCCTGGGGCACCACGCCTTGGCGGCTGAGCCACGGTGACATCACGCGCTGGAACGGATCGATCAGCTCGCGGTAAGTGCCGGTGTCCAACAAGGCCTTGGCCCGCTGCCGTGCACCGAGTTCGACAAAGCTGTGTTTGCTGAGCAAGTCAGTCATGGCCGATCTCCTCGAAACCCTGCTCCAGGCGCAAGCGCACCACGCCGGGGGTGGCGCCGAAATCGTGGATATCAATCTTCAAGGCTGGTGGCATCTGTTCCTGGAAGATCCGCTCAAACAGATGTTGCCAGCGTTGTTCGGCGCCATTTACCGAGGTCTGCACCTGAATAGTCAGCGTGCCCGGCGTGCCCGGTTCCAGCAGCACTTCAAGGTCACCGGAGCCGACGCAACCCACCAGCGCACGGCCTGTTGGCGGCTGCCCGGCGGGGAATTCAAAGGATAAGGTTTCCATCACAACGCTCCGTCGAGGCGGTCGATAAACAGGCAGGCGGCCAACAGGTCGGCGGCGCCGCCGGGGGAGGCATTCAGGGCCAGTAATTGCTGGTCGAGTTCGTGCAGTTGGCGGCGGCCGGCGAGGGTTGCGCTGCCACCTGCATCCAGCACAGCCTGGGCGCCGTGGTGCATGGCGTTGAGGCCCTCGGTGCCTGCGCGGTAGAGCACGCAGGTATCGGCCAGGTCGGTCATGATGGCGAGCAAGGCGTCCAGGCGGGCGTTCTGTTCGCCGACATTTTGCTGACGGCTTTTGTGCAATTGCGGCAGGCCGCGTTGTACAACCGAAGGGAAGCCCAATTGTGCTTCTTCACGGGCACCGCGTGCGCCGTAGCGTTGGGCGACTTGGGCGCCATGGCTCAGCGGTTGGGGCGCGTAGCGGTCATTGAGCAAGGCCAGCCTGGCCGCATTCAGCGTGATGGCGCGTGGTTCCAGAGCCGCCGCTGCGGTAAGCAAACCGAGTGCCCAGATCGCGCCGCGATGGGTGTTCACGCCGTTGGTGGTGGTGAGCATGGCTTGCTCACCTTCGCGACCAATCCGCCCGAGGGCTTCGCGCAGGGGCAAACCGACTTCACCGAATTCAAGCGCGGCTTCAGCCATCGCCTTGAACATCGGCCACAGCGACAGCGCCGACGCGTGCATCAGGCCCAGGTGTAAATCGCGATGGGCGCCATTGCCGCGGCGGTCGACCAAAGCGGGTTTTGGCGACAAGTCCGCCTCATCGATCAGCGCGTCGACGGCCATGTCCGCCAGGCGATCGGCGAGGCTCAGTTCATGCAGTTTGAGGGCGCGCATTTACCAGCTCCTGAACTTGGCGGGCGGGTTGTACAAGCCACCGGACCATTCCACCAAGTCGGCCACGCTCTTGGCGGCCAACAGTTCGCGGGTGGCGTCGGTGCGGCGGATGCCGAGGTCTTCGGGCAACGCGATCAAGCCTTCGCGGCGCATGCGCGCGGTGTCCTTGGGGTTGTGGCGCATGCCGATAGCGGTGACGCCGGCGACAGCGGCGATCATCGCCTGACGCTCTTCCAGGGAGCGCGCCTTGTACAGGTAGGCGATGCCTTCTTCGGTGAGCAGGTGGGTGACGTCGTCGCCGTAGATCATGATCGGCGCCAGGGGCATGCCGCTTTTGCGCGCGACTTCCACCGCGTCGAGGGTTTCGACGAAGGTAGGTTTGCCGCCTTCCTGGAAGGTCTCGACCATTTGCACCACGAGTTTTTTGCCGCGTTCGAGCAAAGCCTCCGGCGCGTCGTCGTGGCGCATATCCAGCCAGGCCGGGGTGCCATGGCGACGACCACGCGGGTCGTGGCCCATGTTCGGCGCGCCACCAAAACCTGCCAGGCGGCCACGGGTCACGGTGGAGGAATGCCCGTCGCCGTCCACTTGCAGGGTGGCGCCGATAAACAGGTCCACCGCGTACTGGCCGGCCAGTTGGCAGAACATACGGTTGGAGCGCATCGAGCCGTCGCGGCCGGTGAAGAACACATCCGGCCGTGCGGCGATGTAGTTTTCCATGCCCAACTCGGTGCCGAAGCAATGCACGCTTTCGACCCAGCCGCTTTCGATGGCGGGGATCAGGGTTGGGTGTGGGTTGAGGGTCCAGTTGCGGCAGATTTTGCCCTTAAGACCGAGGGACTCGCCGTAGGTGGGCAGGATCAGCTCGATGGCGGCCGTGTTGAAACCGATGCCATGGTTGAGCGACTGCACATTGTGTTTTTCGTAGATGCCACGGATCGCCATCATCGCCATCAGCACATGCACCGGCTTAATGTGGCGCGGGTCGCGGGTGAACAGCGGCTCTATGTAGAACGGCTTGTCGGCCACCACCACAAAATCCACCCAGCTGGCGGGGATGTCGACGCGCGGCAAGTCGGTCACGTCGTCCACCAACTGGTTGACCTGCACGATGACGATGCCATCACTGAACGCGGCGGGTTCGATCAGCGCCGGGGTGTCTTCGGTGCTTGCGCCGGTGTAGATATTGCCGGCGCGGTCGGCCATGAAACCGGCCGAGAGCACGACGTTGGGGATCAGGTCCACCACCAGCCGTGCGTAGAGTTCGATATACGTGTGGATCGCGCCGATTTCCAGCAGGCCGTCTTCGAGCAACTGGCTGATGCGCAGGGATTGGGTGCCGGCGAAGGAGAAGTCGAGCTTGCGCGCGATGCCCTTTTCAAACAGGTCGAGGTGCTCGGAGCGGCCGACGCTGGGCATGATCATGTGCAAATCGTGGAGCTTGGCCGGGTCGGCCTTGGCCAGGGAACGCGAGAGGAAATCGGCTTGCTTCTGGTTGTTGCCCTCCAGCACCACGCGGTCGCCAGGCAGGATCAGGGCTTCGAGAGCCTCGACGATCTTGTCGCTGGGCAGCACCGCCCCGTCTGCGTATTGTTTGACCAACCCGAGGCGCCGCTGCTTCTCGTCGCGCCGCCGCGTCCAGCGCGAGTCGGGGGTGATGGTTGCTGTCATGGTCGCTCCACGGGGTTTGCTGTCGTGGGCTTACCTTAGGAGTGAATCCGGGGGGCATCAATCAAGCCCAACGGCGGATCGTTACGGCTGGAGTAACGGATCATCAGCAAACGCTGAGTTCGAGCCGACTGAAGATTAAAAATGTAGGAGCGGGCTTGCTCGCGAATGCGGTGGGTCAGTTACACATGTACCGACTGACACCCTGCATTCGCGAGCAAGCCCCTCCCACATTTGTTCGGTGGTGTTCAGAAGAGTCACGTCATTGCCACTGATGGACAGCCAACACGTCTTCCACTTTATTCAGCAGTGTTATCGCGCCATCCATCAACTGCCCCAGCAGCGCCTCATCCTCATCCATATACCCTTCGTACTCCGCCAGGTTTCGGCGCTCATGACACAGCGCTAATAACCTCACCTGCACCTTGTTCGCGTCGGCGGAGTGAATCAGACATTGAAAGACCAAATAGCGTTTGTCAGAACGATAGCCTTGCAAACGCAAGGCCGAGAGCGCGATGGCGTGAGCAGCGTTGTATGCCAGGTCGAAACGACTGGCGAACGACAACAGTGGGTTGCCCGCATCCCTTAATCGGTCCCGGGCCGAGCGCATCAGTCCATCACACTCCTTGCGATCCGGCGGCTCTGCCTTCAAGCCACCGCTACGTTGCAGGTTCTCCAGGTTTGCCTTGCTGTCCATCCGTGGATTCCAGGGGGTTGCCCCCCATCAGATTGATCTTGTCCTGCTGCACGACCCGCTGCACAAAACTGTTCCTGGCATTCCATTTGCCGATCCAGTCTTCGAGGGTGTAAAGCGTCGGGTTGATGGTGCGGCCCAGTTGCTCTTCCAGCGGCATGAGCTGCTCCATGACTTCACTGTAGTTGAGGCTTTCACCTATCAGCATCAGGTCTATGTCACTGGATGAGTGCGCCTCGCCCTTGGCGATGGAGCCGTAGATAAACGCCCACGTCAGTTGCTCGGCGAAAGGCGCCAATGCATTGCGCAAGGGTTCGTCCAGGCTCAGCGTCTTGCGCACGATGGCCAACAACTCCGAGTAAATCGGGCACTGGGGATTGGCTTGGTAGTGGGTCTGGTTGCCTTGGCGCGTCATGCTCAAGATGCCCGCCAACTGCAACCGCTCAAGTTCGCGGGTGAGGCTGCCCTTGCCCACTTGGGCCCAGCGGGCTATTTCGTTGGTGAAGAAACTTTGATCGGGCTTGCCAAAAAGCAGGCCCAGCACTTTTTGCTGGGTGACGGTGAAGAGCGCAGTGCTGAGCGGCAAGGTTTGCATGGCGGCGGCCAAAGAGTCCCAAAAGGGGAACGATAGGTCCCTTTTTGGGAACGATCAAGTTTAAGCGGTTGGGGTATAGGAAACGATCAATCGGCAAATACTGGATTCGAGCCGAATGAAGATCAAAATGTGGGAGCGGGCTTGCTCGCGAATGCGGTGGGTCAGTCAGCACATCTACAACTGATCCACCGTATTCGCGAGCAAGCCCGCTCCCACATGTGTTCGGTGATGCCTGTTAAGTAGCGGTCCTAAACAAGGAACGACCAGCCCCTATTTGGGACCGATTTAACCTTCCGCCGCCGGGCTGACCTGCTCCAGTGCTCTATCGACCAGCAACTGGCCCAACTCGGCCATTTGCTGAATGCCGAGCATGATTGCACGCTGGGAAGTATTCAGGTCAAAGGCCAGGTTGCAGGTCATAGCACTCAGCGAGGACAGCGTCTCGCTGGCGTTGACCAATAGGGCTTCGGTGTTCTGGTGGGGGTTTACGGTGAAGATATTGGACGCGGGTGGATTAGGAGTAGGTTTAGCCATGATTTACAGCTCCGATATGTGATGGAGGCTGCCCTCATCCGCTTGCACGCGAAATAGGGTGGCAGCCATGCGCAGGTGTGCAAGACCGGGCATATCGGACCCCGGCAGACCCCAAGGGATCTCCCGCGCACAGCCGCCATAACAAATACAGCAGGCATAAAAAACGCCCGTTGAATGGCTATGGGCGTTGGTGCGCCGACATGTAACCGGACTTGCACGTCCGTGTCACCGTTTTTTCGATGACGAACGAAGACTAGCCGCCATCACTACCCACAACAAGTTCATGCACAGCCCGAAATCTTGCAGGAAAAATCTGAAGACTGGCCCATCACAAAGCCATCATCACCTTGACCGTTCCCAAGCCCTCCAGTCCATAGCTATGGTACTCATACACCTTTCCCTGAATGATCAGGTGCAGCGCGCCGCCTTCATCACTTACTTGAACATCGGGCTCTTTGGTTTTCAGAAAAGGATATGCAGACACTAATGCGGTGAGTATTTCCTGATCACTCCCCAAATCCTCATAGACGTAGTATCTGTAGGAAAACCCCACCGTCGCACCCCCCTGGCCGTCTCGCGCACCATAGATCGAGGTGCCGTTGCCCAATGAATGCTTCAACACCACTTCATCCAGATCCGGTGTTCCGGGCGACAGGATCCAACTGCCGCCGATATAGATCAGGCAGACCACAAGCAGGCAATTACGCAGAAACGGTATGAGGCGCTTAGTGGCCTTGCGAAATTGCATATTCAATACCTTTTCTTATCCAATATTGGTCCCGTGGGTCATCACCAAAAGGCTCACCGCCCCACCCTGTTCCAAAATCCGGAAGGGTGGTTTTTGCGACGGTTTGAGCCACACCAGCAGCTCACAACAACGCATGCTCGGGAATGCCCAGCACCGTACCCGTAGCGCTGTAATTGAAGTTACCAAAAGCCTCATACTCGCGCCCTCGCTTCTTGTAGTTCCATGGGCCAGCAGCCCTGACCTGAGAATAAAACCAAGAATAAGCGAATGCCGAGCCTGGCTTGAGATGAGTGCGTTTGCATCGAGATATCGCCATGTTTTCAAAAATTGAAACACCGGGCGGCATTAACGGTACGGCCATTTGCAGATCCTTGCAGGCAATGAGGAGCGCAGAAGCTAGCCACTCCACTCAGGCCTGAAAACCCGCTTAATCCAAATGCAGAACTCGCCTACAGCAACTCCATCCCATTCCGACATGTGAGCGGTCAGCCCGCATCATTAGCCGATCCGAAATGGCGAAAAGGTACGATCATCAACAACAATTTTTTAGTCACGAAAACCCTAACGCGCGATTGAACACAATTCAGTGTGGGAGCTGGCTTGCCTGCGATTGCGGTGGGTCGGTTATTGATGCAGTGACTGACAAACCGCTATCGCAGGCAAGCCAGCTCCCACAGTGGATCTTCACAAGGCTAATCGTCAGGCCAGACCGGACTCTACCAATAAGGCCTCCAACCCCATCAAATCAGGTACTTTCGCCACATGCTCCCCCACCTGCACCGCCGCCAGTTCCAGCGGGCACAGCGGCACATCCACGTAACTCAACTGGCTATCGAGCTTGTAAGAGCGGGGAATCCCCTGAATCACCATCGCAATAAACTTCAACGTCGGTCGCCCGCCGAGCGCGTTCAACACCACAATCCGCGAGCGCTCGCCGGTCACGCTGGCCTCACCGCACACCGCTTCAAAGCTGATCAACGGCAACTGCCGGTCGCGCCAGGTCACTTGCCGCAGGTACCACGGCGGTGCATCGCTGGCCGGTTCTCCACGCTGATAGTCGATCAGTTCGGCGATGGCAACGTTGGGCAGCACCAGGTGGCGGTCAGCCAGGGGCAATAGCAGGCCGGTGAGTTGGCTGGTGCGGTGGTCAAGCATGGGACTTGCTCCAGTAGGCGATGCTTTCCAGCAGCACCGACTCTTGATACGGCTTGCCGAGGTAGTCGTTGACGCCAATGGCCATGGCGCGGTCGCGGTGTTTTTGGCCGGTGCGCGAGGTGATCATGATGATCGGCAGGCGCATCAGCCGTGGGTCGTTGCGCACCTGGATGGCCACTTCGAAGCCGTCCATGCGCGGCATTTCGATGTCGAGCAGCATCAGGTCCGGGGTGTGTTCTTCGAGCAGGGCGATGGCGTCGATCCCGTCTTTGGCAGTGAGTACGTTCATGCCGTTGCGCTCCAGCAGGCGGCTGGTGACTTTGCGCACGGTGACCGAATCGTCCACGACCAGCACCAGCAGCGGGCGCTTCTTCAGCGGGTCGTTGAGGACCAGCGCGGCGTCGACCGACTGGGCCGGCAAGGCCGGTTGCCGGGCGCGAATATGCGCGAGCAAATCGATGATCAACACCACGCGGCCATCGCCCAGAATGGTCGCCCCGGACAACCCCTGCACGCCCGCAAACTGCGGGCCCAGGCCCTTGACCACGATCTCTCGCGTACCGGCCATGGCATCCACATGCACCGCCACACGCCGCTCGTTGCATTGCACCAGCAGCACCGGCACCGGCTGGTACTGGCCCAACAGTTTCGGCCGGGCGACGGTGTGCAGCAGGTCGCCCAGGTAGAACAACTCGTAGCGCTGGCCGGCGTATTCATAACGTGGCGGGTCTTGTTGGTAGTGCCCCGCCAGTTCGTGGGGCAGTACACGCACCAGGCCTTCAATAGTGTTGAGCGGAATCGCGTATTGATCGTCCGCGCATTGCACCATCAGCGCCCGGTTGACCGACACCGTAAACGGCAGGCGAATGCGAAAGTGCACGCCCGCGCCCGGCGTCGAATCAATGACCATCGAGCCACCGAGTTGGCGCACTTCTTCGTGCACCACGTCCATGCCCACGCCACGCCCGGAAATCTGCGTGATTTTTTCCGCCGTGGAGAACCCCGGCTGCAGGATGAACTGCAACACGTCGCGGTCGCTGATCTCTTGATGGGGGCTGAGCAAACCCCGCTTGATTGCCTTGCGCCGCACCGCCTCAAGTGGCACCCCGGCGCCATCGTCGCGCATGTCGAAGACGATATCGCCACCTTCGTGGGTCAGGTCCAGACTGATACGGCCCCTCGCAGGTTTGCCGGCCAGCAACCGTGCCTCGCGCGATTCCAGGCCATGGTCCACGGCATTGCGCAGCATATGTTCCAGCGGCGCCACCATGCGTTCCAGCACGTTGCGGTCCATCTCGCCCTCGGCATTGCCGACCACGAACTCGACGTCCTTGCCCAACTCCTCCGCCACCTGGCGCACGATGCGCTTGAGGCGCGGCAGCATGCGTTCAAACGGCACCATGCGCGTGCGCATCAGGCCTTCTTGCAACTCGGTGTTGATGCGCGCCTGTTGCTGCAACAGGTTGTGCGCATCCTGGTTGCGGCGATCAAGAGTTTCCTTGAGGTCCAGCAAGTCGGAGGCTGACTCAGACAGCGCTCGGGACAGCTGCTGCAACTGCGAGTGGCGGTCCATTTCCAGCGGGTCAAATTCTTCATAACCCAGGCGCTCGGCCTCGGCCTGTTGGCGGCTGAGGATGCGGCCCTGGGTTTCGGTGTCGAGCCGGCGCAGTTGGTCGCGCATGCGCTCAATGGTGGTTTCGACTTCATTGAGCGCGGTGCGCGCATCGTTCACCTGCTGCTCGATACGGCCACGGAAGATCGAAGTTTCACCGGCCAGGTTGACCAGGTCATCCAGCAAATCGGCAGAGATTTTCACCATGTCCGCAGCAGGATCAACCGCCGCTTCCGCCTTGCCCGCCGGCAATGCCACAGGCAACAACGGTTCATCACTCGGGTGCACCAGGCTTTTGATCCGCTCGATGAGTTTGTCCACCGAGCCCACCGGCAAGCCGTCCGTCACCGCATCGATCATCTGCGCCAAGCGGTCATGGCAGCCCTGCAGCAACGCGAACAGTTCGGGGGACGGGGCCAGCAAACCGGCGGACAGCCCTTCGTAGAGAAACTCCAGCTCATGGGCCAAATCGCCAATCGGCCCGATCTCGACCATGCGCGCGCCCCCTTTGAGGGTGTGCAGGTCGCGCAGCAGGGTTTCCACCTCCTGGCGATTGTTCGGCTCGGCCTGCCAGCGCAGCAACGCGCTGCTTGAACTGTCGAGAATATCGGCGGCTTCTTCGAGGAAAATATCCAGCAGCTCGGGGTCAGCCGCCGCTTCGGGCGCAGCGACCGGGGTGGCTGGCGTGCTGCTCTGGCGTAACTCGCGCAGTTGAGCGATCAAGTCGCTGGAGTCGCTCAGGGGTTGGTGGCCTTGCAGTTGATCCAACTGCAAGGCCAGCCGCTCATGGCTGGCCATCAGCACGTGGGACAGTTCCGGCGAGTAGCTGTAGCGGCGGTCCACCAAGCCTTCGTAAAGGCATTCCAGCTCATGGGCCAGGTTGCCAATTGGCCCAATCTCGGCCATGCGCGCGCCGCCTTTGAGGGTGTGCAAATCCCGTTGCAGCGACGAGAGCGGTGCCGCGCTGTCGGGCTCCAGCAACCAGCGTTTAAGCGACTGCCCGGCGCTGTCGAGGATATCCACCGCCTCTTCCAGGAAGATCTCGACGATCTCTTCGTCCATCGCCGTGTCCTGGCCCAACTGTGCCGTGGCGGCGCCCAGTTCCGAGATGCTCAGGGCGCGGCTGCCGTCGCTTTTAATCAGGCCGGTGGCGGACGGATCGAGGGCGTCATCAAGCAATTCGCGCAGGGCTTGTACCCGCGCCGGGGCCGGGCTGATTTCCTGGCCGGCGGCCAGTTGGTCGAGCATGTTGATCAACGCTTCATGGGCCTGTTCGGCCTCCTGGAAAAACCGCTCGCTGACCGCCAGGCTGCTCTCTTCCACGGCACCGTACAGATCGAGCAAGGCCTCGCACAGCGCGTCGATGGCGTGCAGGTCGGCGATGTGCGCGCCTTCGCCCAAGGTGGTCAATTCGTCCAGCAGCGCCGTCAGCTCCTGGCGCTCGCCGGGGTGTTGCTGCCAGCGGCGCAGCAGGCTTTCGGCATCCAGCAGGATGTCCATGCCTTGGGCCAGGAAGTTGGTAATCAACTGCGGGTCGCGTTTGATACGCAGGCCCGTATTAGGCGCGTCGAGCAAGGCGTCGAGCTGATGGTCGAGCAGGCTTTGGGTACGGCCGATCAGGTCCGCTGCGCCCTTGATCGGCACGAGCGGGTCGCTGTCCAGTTGTCGCAACCCGCGCTGAAACAAACCTTCAGCTTCCAGCAGCAGTTCCACTTCATCCAGGTCCAGCGGCAGGCGGTGGGCCTTGTATTCGCGGGTCAGGTGATCAAGCGGCCGCGCCAGTTCGGCAATCGGCAACACGCCAGCCATGTAGGCGCTGCCCTTGAGGGTGTGCAGGGCGCGTTGCAATTCATCGCTGACTTGCAGCGGCACGTGTTCGGCGGCCTGCTGCAGGAAGTGGTTGAGGCTTTCCAGGTGGCTCTGGGCTTCGTTGCGGAAGATCTCCAACAGCATCGGGTCATGGGGTTCTGCGGCCTTTTCAGTGCCGCTGGCCAGGGCGTGGGCACGGGCGGCCAAGGCGTCGACTTCATCGCGTTGGCGTTGGTCATCGGTGGCGAAATCGGCAATCAATTCCGGCAGCAGGGCCACAGCTTCATCCAGCACCTGTTGAATATCAGGGCCAAGGGTAACGCTGCGTTCGAGCACGCGGTTAAGCAGGTTTTCCACTGCCCAGGCCAACTCGGCCAGCACCAGGGCGCGGACCATACGGCCGCTGCCTTTCAAGGTGTGGAACGCGCGGCGCATCTCGCCTTGAGCGGTTTTGTCCGCGCAACTCGGCAAGTAACGGTGCAGCACTTCGAGGACTTCGTCGGTTTCTTCGAGGAAGACTTCGCGCAGCTCATCGTCGATGGACTCTTCACCGAGCGGCGGTGGCAGCAGGCTGCCGGGGCGTTGCAGTGCAGGCGGGTTCAGGCGTGATGTCGGGCTGGCCAGTGCGTCGAACTGGGATTGGCTCGGCGCAACCTCGGTCGACAGCGCGCCGTCCGGCGCGACCAGTGCCTGACGCCAGGGTTTTTCGGCGGGCAGGTAGCCGAGCGCGGCCAGGCCCTGGGTGGCCAGCTCCAGCACGCGTTCGCCCGCAGCGTCGGCGTCCTGAAGCATGCGTTCCAGGTAGTACTCCAGGCTGCTGATCACGTCAGCAAAATGCGCCAGTTGTGCCTCGGAGGGCATGGCCTCATTCACCATCAGCTGTTCATCGACATAATCGGTACAGCCGCGCATCAGGCTCGCCGCGCGCGGCAGGGGAATCATCGCCAACGCCCCGCGCACTTGGCTGAGCAACTCGGGCAGAGACTCCAGGCGCTGGCGATCCCAATGGGCTTCAATGCAGTCAATCACCAGCTCTTTGGCTTGCTTGAGGCACTGGCAGGATTCGCGGATAACCAGTTGGTGAATCTGGGTCAGGTCAGTGGTGGGCAGGCGGCTTTCTTCGCGGCTTTCCGGTTCGACGGTGCCGACCATTCCCGCCAGCGTGGCCTCGACATAGAGCAAGGCTCCGGCGACATCCATCAGCACTGCATCATTGGGTTCGCGGTGGCCTTGGACCAGGCCAAGCACCACGGCAAGCTGGTCGATAATGACTTTGCGCGGCTGGCCGAAGCCCAGCACGGCCAAGGTGTCGGCGATCTGCCGCAGGGGCGCCAGCAAGGCATCGAGGTCGCTGGTGTGCTGCCGGTCACTGCGCACGAACAGGTCCAGGCGCTCCTTGACCCGCACCAGTTCCTCACATAACGCGCCAAGCACCGAGCCCATGGCATTGCGATCCGGCCCGGCCAGGCGCGCGCGCTCGGCATCGACCACGGCGCTGTCGGGCAAGGCTTCATCCAGGCCGTAGCGTTCCTTGAGGCTTTGCATACGCGGCGTTGGCCGGGTGACCTTGGCGACGTAGAACAGCAGGCTCTTGAGCAATTCATCCGGCGCAGGTTGGTTGATGCCGCCGATACCCTGGACCAGCAGGCGCTTGAGTTGCTTGTCGCTGGCTTTGAGCAAACTGCGCAGCGCCGGGCTGTTGGCGATCACGCCCGTGAGCATGCCTTCGACCAGCGCCGAGGTGACTTGCCACAAAGGCAGCAGCGGCGCGCCCTGGCATAGCGCTTCGAGGCGCGCGAAAACCCGCGCCATGTCTTCCAGGTTGCTTGGGCCATGGTCTTCGCGCAGCAAACCGGCCAACGCCTGCAGCAGAAGCTGGTGCCACTGGCGCAGTTGCTCGTGAAGGTCAGGCAGCGCGCGCTGGGCCAAGGCCTCATCGGGCAACGGCGCAATCGACAGCAGTTGCGGGCTGAACAGGCTGGTCTCCGACAGCAGACTTTCGCCGCGCGCGCTGCGCAGGTCATTGAGCAGCGGCAACACCACCAGCGGCAGGTCGCGGCGGGCACTGTGTACGCGCTCGAGGTACAGCGGCAGCTGGCTAAGCGCCTGTTGCAGCAGGCGGATGCTTTCATCGCGCTGGCTGACGCGCTCGGCTTGCAGGGCCAGGGCCAGCTCTTCAATTTCTTCAGCCAGCAGGGCCGCGCCGTAGAACTCGACCATTTGCAGCGCGCCATGCACCTGATGGACGCAGGCCAGGCACTCGCCGATGGCGTCGCCGTCGCTGGTTTCGACAAACGTGTCCAGCGCCGAACGGGCCTGTTTCAGGGTTTCGGCAATGTCGCCCTTGACCCATTCGAGGGCCACGTAGTCGTGCCGATCAACCATAACTGCTCCGCTTAAAATTCATGAATTGCGTGTGTTGCCAAGATCTCAAAACCAATGAAGATTAAATGTGGGAGCGGGCTTGCTCGCGAATACGGTGGGCCAGCCAGCAGATAGGCGACTGATACACCGCTTTCGCGAGCAAGCCCGCTCCCACATTTTGACTGCATTTCAATCCTCAACTTGCTTGGGCGGTGGCAAGGTGAAACCCGACACCGACCTGCGCAACTGGCTGGCCATCTTCGCCAGGTTGCCAATACTTTCGGCGGTGGCGGTCGAGCCGGATGACGTCTGCGTGGTGATTTGCTGGATCACGTTCATCGTCAGGGAGATCTGCCCGGCGGACGACGTCTGTTGCTGCGCCGCATTGGAAATACTCTGAATCAACGCCGCCAGGGTTTTCGACACCCCTTCGATTTCTTCCAGCGCCACCCCGGCGTCCTGGGCCAATCGCGCGCCACGCACCACTTCGGTGGTGGTCTGTTCCATGGAAATAACGGCTTCATTGGTGTCGGTCTGAATCGCCCGCACCAGCGTTTCGATTTGCCGGGTGGCGGCGGATGAGCGCTCAGCCAGCCGTTGCACTTCATCGGCCACCACCGCAAAACCGCGCCCGGCGTCACCGGCCATGCTCGCCTGGATCGCCGCGTTGAGGGCGAGGATGTTGGTCTGGTCGGCAATGTCGTCGATCAGGCTGACGATATCGCCAATCTCCTGGGAAGACTCGCCCAGGCGCTTGATGCGCTTGGCGGTGTCCTGGATCTGCTCGCGAATGTTGTCCATGCCGTGGATGGTGTTGTGCACCACCTCATTGCCCTTGTTGGCGATTTCCACCGAACGCTCCGCCACCGCCGAAGACTCCGCCGCGTTGGCCGACACCTGGTCGATGGACTGGGCCATCTGGTTGATCGCGGTGGAGGCTTCGGCGATTTGCTGGGCCTGATGCTCCGAGGCCTGGGCCAGATGCATGGCGGTGGCCTGGGTCTCTTGCACCGCGCCGGCAACTTGCCCGGCGGTGAGGTTGATGGTGGCGACCAGATCGCGCAGTTGGTCCACCGAATAGTTGATGGAGTCGGCGATGGTGCCGGTGAAGTCTTCGGTCACCGAGGCGGTCACCGTGAGGTCGCCATCGGCCAGGTCTTCGATTTCGTCGAGCAGGCGCATGATCGCGTTCTGGTTGCGCTCGTTCTTCTCGGCGGTTTCATGCAGTTGGCGGTTGGTTTCGCGCACCATCACCAGGCCGATCAGGATGATCGAGGTCAACGCCAACAGGCCCAGCACATAGCCGCCGATGGTGTCGAAGCTGCGCCCGCTGGCGAGGTTTTCAAACCCGGTGGCCAGGTGTGAGGCTTCATCGAGCAGGGTTTGCGACAGGTTGAAAATATTGCTCGCCGAAGCGCGCACCTGGAACAGTTGCGGCGAGGTTTCAAGGATTTCATCCACAGAGCCGGAGACGAACTCAAACAGCTCGGCGATTTCCGCCAGGCGCGCGCGGGCATCGTGGTCTTCAACCTGGGTAATGCGCAGGCCCGGGTTGCCGTTGAGCATGCCGTTGAGCACCAGGCCGAAGCGGTTGGCATCGCGACCAAACGCGTCAGCGGCCTGCACGGCGGTTTCGTCGCCGGCCAGCACGGTGTTGACGGCGCCCAGGATGCGCTCGGCCAGCAGCGACTGGCGCTGGGCCAACGCCACCTGGCTCGCCGGGGCGCCGCGTTGCAGCAAGATATCGACGACCTTTTCCGACTCCATCTGCAATTGCGGCACGGTTTCGGCCAGGGTCGCGGCCACTTGATGCAACGACAACACCGTCTGCTCGCTGGCGAGGATCGCGTCGGTGTTTTTCAGCAGCGCTTCCCAGTCAGTCTGCACGGCGCGCATCTCGGCGCGTACCGCACTGGGCGCCGCCGGCAGGCCGGTCTCGGCGTCACCTTTTTTCAGGTAGCCCCAGCGCTGGGCGAAGTCGTTGCGCGCGTCGCCCAGCAGCTTGAACGCGGCGGCTTTGCCGGCGGCGGCTTCGGTGGCATTTTTGGCGATGCGCTGGGACAGCACGCGCAGCTCACCGGCGTGGCCGATGTACTGTTTGTCATAGGTGGACTGGGTGTTGAGGTACGCGAAGTTGGCGAACAACAGCATGATGAACACGATCAGCGCGATAAACAGCACGATGATCTGCGAACGGCTGCGCGACGCGGCTTGCGGTTTGGGAGTAGTAGCGGTGGTCATGCGGCAACATCCATGAAGCCTGGGGCCTGGGCCAAAGCGAAGGGGCTGAAGACCTGCCAGAGCTGGTCGCTGTCGAACTGCCCCTGAATAAACGGCACGCCGGAGTTGGCGCCCGTCAACAAGGCGTCTTGTGCGAAATGCTGCATGCCCACCACCTCATCTACCAGCAGCCCGACAAACAAGTCGTTGAATTCCACCACCAGCACCCGCCGTTGCTTGCGCGCTTTGGACAGGTCCAGGCCGAGAAACCCGCCCAGGTCCATCACCGGCAGCAAACGCCCGCGCAGGTTGGCCACGCCCTTGACCCAGGGTTTAACCCCCGGCATCAAGGTGCAACGCGGTTCGTGCAACACCTCGGCGACTTCGCCCATCGGCGCCACATACCAATGCGGCCCCAGGCGAAAGCCGATCCCGCTCCAACGCTGCAGACGGGTTTCCTGGGACGGCAGGTCAGCCGCCAACAGGCGGCAGCGGCGGTCGATGTCCAGCAGCAATTCGAAGGCGGTTTGCGACTCGGTCATGATGGCGTGCAGTCAGCCGGCCAGCACCTTGTTCAGGGTGGCGATCAGGGTTTCTTCGTCAACCGGTTTGGTCAGGTAGTCCTTGGCGCCCTGGCGCGCGCCCCAGATCTTGTCGGTTTCCTGATCCTTGGTGGTGATGATGATGATCGGAATGCCGTTGGTTTCCGGCTCCTTGGACAGCTGACGCGTTGCCTGGAAGCCATTGAGGCCCGGCATCACGATGTCCATCAGGACCGCATCGGGTTTTTCCTGACGGGCCAGCGCCACACCGTCAGCGCCATTTTCGGCCTTGAGGACCTGATGCCCATGCTTTTCCAGCATGCCGGTCAGTTTGTACATTTCAGTCGGCGAATCGTCGACGATCAGAACGCGTGCCATGGTTTTCCCCACTACATTGGTCGGCGCCTGCCCTTGTGAGGCGGCGTCAGTGTGCTTGTTCTACTGCGGCGAACCCTGGCACATAGGCCTTGATCGCACTCAGCAGTTCTTCCTTGCTGAAAGGCTTGGTCAAAAACTGATCGACACCGACGATGCGCCCCTTGGCCTTGTCGAACAGGCCGTCCTTGGAGGACAGCATGATCACCGGGATCGACTTGAACGCCGGATTATTCTTCACCAGGGCGCAGGTCTGATAGCCATCCAGGCGCGGCATCATGATGTCGACAAAGATAATGTGCGGGTGGTGATCAACAATCCGGGCCAATGCATCGAAACCGTCGATGGCCGTGATGACATCGCACCCCACGTTCTTCAACAGCGTCTCGGCGGTGCGGCGGATCGTTTTCGAATCGTCGATCACCATCACTCTCAAGGCGTTGGAATGCTGTTCCATATCTGCTCTACCATCGCCACAGCGAATCGGTTTTCGGTGTGTACTGCCTGATGTTGCACAGGATGAGCGCCGCAAGCCTTGGAATTCAAGGGCTGCTGCGCCGTGCCAGTCTTTTTAGCACAGTCTCCGGGCGCAATCTATCGAGCAACCGGCCAGGTGGTTTTTCCTTGACCCACAACAGCCGCAGCGCCACTCTGACGCCACTTTTATGCGCCCTAATTTGCTAGAGGAAATCCCCCATGAGCGTTCGCGTCGGCATTGTCATGGACCCTATCGCCAGCATTTCCTATAAAAAGGACAGCTCGCTGGCCATGCTCCTGGCCGCCCAGGCCCGCGGCTGGACCCTGTTCTATATGGAGCAGCGCGACCTTTACCAGGGCGACGGCGAAGCCCGCGCACGCATGCGCCCGCTGCAGGTGTTTGCCAACCCGGAAAAGTGGTTTGAGCTTGCGGATGAAATCGACAGCCCCTTGAGCGACCTGGACGTGATCCTGATGCGCAAGGACCCGCCGTTCGACATGGAATTCGTCTACTCCACCTACCTGCTGGAGCAAGCCGAGCGCGCCGGCGTGCTGATCGTCAACAAGCCGCAAAGCCTGCGCGACTGCAATGAAAAGCTGTTCGCCACGCTGTTCCCGCAGTGCACCCCGCCGACCGTGGTCAGCCGCCGCGCCGATGTGCTGCGTGAATTCGCCGCCAAGCACGGCGATGTGATCCTCAAGCCGCTGGACGGCATGGGCGGCACCTCGATCTTCCGTCACCGTGCCGGCGACCCGAACCTGTCGGTGATCCTGGAAACCCTGACCGCGCTGGGCACCCAGCAGATCATGGGCCAGGCTTACCTGCCGGCGATCAAGGACGGCGACAAGCGCATCCTGATGATCGACGGCGAGCCGGTGGATTACTGCCTGGCGCGTATCCCGGCAGCGGGTGAAACCCGTGGCAACCTGGCGGCCGGCGGTCGTGGTGAAGCACGGCCATTGTCGGACAAGGACCGTTGGATCGCCGCTCAGGTTGGCCCAACCCTGCGCGAGAAAGGCCTGCTGTTTGTGGGGCTTGACGTTATTGGTGAGAGCCTCACTGAAATCAACGTCACCAGCCCGACCTGTATCCGCGAGATTGACAACGCATTTGGCACGAACATCGGCGAAATGCTGATGGCGGCCATTGAGCGCAAGCTACAAGCCAAGTGACATAGAACAGCCGGACACACACCAACATTGCGTTATCATGCGCCACCTGTGAAACGCGCGATGTTGGTTTTTTTGTCATGACACTCCCGTCCGATCTGCCCCCCGAACTCTCCCACAGTGGCGTGCGCCCGGCTGATCGGCTCGGATTTACCCTGTTCCTGGCGGCCTTGATTCACCTCGCCTTGCTGCTCGGCCTGGGCTTCTCCTTTGTCGAACCCAAGCAGATCACCAAAACCCTGGAAATCACCCTCGCCACGTTCAAGAGCGAAAAGAAGCCGGAGAAGGCGGATTTTCTCGCTCAGGACAACCAGCAGGGCAGCGGCACGCTCGACAAGAAAGCCGTGCCCAAGACCACTGAAGTGGCGCCGTTCCAGGACAACAAGGTCAATAAAGTCACCCCGCCGCCGACGCCCAAGCCCGAAGTCAAGCAAGCCGCACCCAAGGCTGCGGTGACCACCGTCGCGCCCAAACCGCAAAAAGCCCCGACCCAGCGCGAGAAAGCCAAGACCGAGCCGCAGCCCGAACCGGTGAAACCGGCGCCGACTTTTGACAGTTCGCAGCTCTCCGACCAGATCTCCAGCCTCGAAGCCGAACTGGCCAACGAACAACAGTTGTACGCCAAGCGCCCCCGTATCTACCGCCTGAACGCCGCCTCGACCATGCGCGACAAAGGTGCCTGGTATAAGGACGAGTGGCGCAAGAAGGTCGAACGCATCGGCAACCTCAACTACCCGGATGAAGCCCGGCGCCAGCAGATCTATGGCAATTTGCGCTTGTTGGTGTCGATCAACCGTGATGGTTCGTTATATGAAGTGCAGGTGCTGGAGTCATCGGGCCAGCCGCTGCTGGACCAGGCCGCCCAGCGCATCGTGCGCCTGGCCGCGCCTTTCGCACCGTTTACCGGCGACCTGAATGATGTGGACCGCCTGGAAATCATCCGCACCTGGAAGTTTGCCCGGGGTGATCAGCTGTTCAGCAATTGATGACAATTGCCACATCACCCGCATCCCCAGCTTGTCAGTTCGCCCCTCCAACGCCACACTAGCGGACATGAAAAATGTCAGCCCGACCTACCTCAAGCACCAATTCCTGATCGCCATGCCCCATATGGCCGACCCGAACTTTGCGCAGACCTTGACCTATATCGTCGAGCACACGGCCAATGGTGCCATGGGGCTGGTGGTGAACCGCCCGCAAGAGCTGAACCTGGCCGACATCCTTGAGCAACTGCGCCCCGAGATCGACCCGCCGGCCCGTTGCCAGAGCGTGCCGATCTATATCGGCGGGCCGGTGCAGACCGATCGTGGTTTTGTGCTGCACCCGACCGGGCCCAAGTTTCAGGCCACGGTCGACCTCGAAGGTGTGTCGTTGTCCACTTCCCAAGACGTGCTGTTCGCCATCGCCGACGGCGTGGGGCCTGAGCAAAGCGTGATTACCCTCGGCTACGCCGGTTGGGAAGCCGGGCAACTGGAGGCCGAATTGGCCAGTAATGCCTGGCTGACCTGCCCGTTCGACGCCGACATCCTGTTCAACACCGCCAGCGAACTGCGCCTGGAAGCGGCGGCGGCCAAGTTGCGGGTCAACCTCAACCTGCTGACCAGCCAGGCGGGGCACGCCTGATGGCCTTGCGCTTGATCCTCGGGTTTGACTACGGCACCAAACAGATCGGCGTGGCAGTCGGCCAGGTCATTACCGGCCAGGCCCGCGAGCTGTGCACCTTGAAAGCCCAGAACGGCGTGCCGGACTGGAACCAGATCGAAGCCCTGATCAAGGAGTGGAAGCCCGACGCAGTCGTGGTTGGCCTGCCCTTGAACATGGACGGCACCCCCAGCGAGATGTGCCTGCGCGCGGAAAAATTCGCCCGCCGCCTCAACGGCCGCTACAACCTGCCCTTCTATACCCACGACGAACGCCTGACCACCTTTGAAGCCAAAGGCGAGCGCCGCGACCGTGGCGGCCAGAAAGGCAGTTACCGCGACAACCCGGTGGACGCCATCGCCGCCGCCTTGCTGTTGCAGGGTTGGCTGGATGAAAACACCGCTTTATTTGAATCCTGACTGACGCGGCTTGCCGCGTCTTTTTACGTTTGAGCCCGGACCTTGCACGCACCCCCGCCGCGCAAGGCCTTGAAGGAGCCACCATGAGCCTGCCCAATCCCGCCGAACTGATCAGCCAGATGGCAATTCGCCTCAAGGCGCTCCTGCAACACCGTGCCATCAGCGAACCGCGTTTTATCGGCATTCGCTCCGGCGGTGTGTGGGTGGCCCAAGCGTTATTGGAAGAACTGGGCAGTGATTCGCCACTGGGCACACTGGACGTATCGTTCTACCGCGACGACTTCAGCCAGAACGGCCTGCACCCGCAAGTGCGCCCATCGGCCCTGCCGTTCGAAATCGAAGGCCAGCACCTGGTGCTGATCGACGACGTGCTGATGAGCGGCCGCACTATCCGCGCCGCCATGAACGAGCTGTTCGACTATGGCCGCCCCGCCAGTGTAACCCTGGTGTGCCTGCTGGACCTGGACGCCGGCGAATTGCCGATCAGCCCGGATGTGGTCGGCGCAACCCTGTCCCTGGAAGCCCACCAGCGGGTAAAATTGTCCGGTCCAACGCCGCTCGAACTCGAACTGCAAGACCTTGCCCTTTAAACCGCCTTGTACAGAGTCCCCGCGATGACGCCTCTAGATGCCAAGCGCCCGCTGCAGCTCAATGCTCAGGGCCAGCTACAACACTTCTTGTCCCTCGACGGTTTGCCCCGCGAACTGCTCACTGAAATCCTCGACACGGCCGACTCGTTCCTTGAAGTCGGTGGCCGCGCGGTAAAGAAGGTCCCGCTGCTGCGCGGCAAGACCATCTGCAATGTGTTCTTCGAGAACTCTACCCGCACCCGCACCACCTTTGAATTGGCGGCCCAGCGGCTGTCGGCCGACGTGATCACGCTGAACGTGTCCACCTCGTCGGCGAGCAAGGGCGAGACCCTGCTCGACACCCTGCGCAACCTGGAAGCCATGGCCGCCGACATGTTCGTGGTACGCCATGGCGACTCCGGTGCCGCGCACTTCATCGCCGAACACGTGTGCCCGAACGTGGCAATCATCAATGGCGGCGACGGCCGTCACGCCCACCCGACCCAAGGCATGCTCGACATGCTGACGATCCGTCGGCACAAGGGCGGCTTTGAAAACCTGTCGGTGGCCATCGTCGGCGACATCCTGCACTCGCGGGTAGCTCGCTCAAACATGCTGGCCCTCAAAGCCCTGGGTTGCCCGGACATCCGCGTGATCGCGCCAAAAACCTTGCTGCCGATCGGCATCGAGCAGTACGGCGTGAAGGTCTACACCGACATGGCCGAAGGCCTTAAGGATGTGGACGTGGTGATCATGCTGCGTCTGCAACGCGAGCGCATGGCCGGCGGCCTGCTGCCGAGCGAAGGTGAGTTCTACCGCCTGTTCGGCCTGACCACCGCGCGTTTGGCCGGCGCCAAGCCGGATGCCATCGTGATGCACCCAGGCCCGATCAACCGAGGCGTAGAGATTGAGTCGGCGGTGGCCGACGGCGCGCAATCGGTGATCTTGAACCAGGTGACTTACGGCATCGCCGTACGCATGGCCGTGCTGTCCATGGCCATGAGCGGGCAAACCGCGCAACGTCAATTCGAGCAGGAGAACGCCCAGTGAAGCTCAGCATTCTCGGCGCCCGAGTCATCGATCCGGCCAGCGGCCTGGATCACGTTACCGATCTTCATGTGGAAGCCGGCAAAATCATCGCCATCGGCGCCGCGCCCAGCGGCTTCAGCGCGGTTGAGACCATCGACGCCAAAGGCCTGGTGGCCGCGCCTGGCCTGGTGGACCTGAACGTCGCCCTGCGTGAGCCGGGTTATAGCCGCAAAGGCAGTATCGCCAGCGAAACCCGCGCCGCCGCTGCCGGTGGCGTGACCAGCCTGTGCTGCCCGCCGCACACCAAGCCCGTGCTGGACACTTCGGCCGTGACCGAGCTGATCCTCGACCGCGCCCGTGAAGCCGGCAATTGCAAAGTGTTCCCGATCGGCGCCCTGAGCAAAGGCCTGGAAGGCGAACAGCTCGCCGAGCTGATCGCCCTGCGCGACGCCGGTTGCGTGGCATTCGGCAACGGCCTGGAAAGCTTCCGCAGTACGCGCACGCTGTGTCGCGCCCTGGAATACGCGGCCACCTTCGACTTGACGGTGATTTTTCACTCCCAGGACCGCGACCTGGCCGAAGGCGGCCTGGCCCATGAAGGCGCCGTCGCCAGCTTCCTCGGCCTGCCGGGCATTCCGGAAACCGCTGAAACCGTGGCCCTGGCCCGCGACCTGCTGCTGGTGGAACAAAGCGGCGTGCGCGCGCACTTCAGCCAATTGACCAGCGCGCGGGGCGTGGCCCTGATCGCCCAGGCACAGGCTCGTGGCCTGCCGGTGACGGCGGACGTGGCGTTGTATCAGCTGATTTTGACCGATGAGGCGCTGATCGACTTTTCCAGCCTTTACCACGTGCAGCCGCCGCTGCGCACCCTGGCCGACCGTGAAGGTTTGCGCGCGGCGGTGAAGTCGGGCGTGGTCTCGGCGATCTCCAGCCATCACCAGCCCCACGAGCGGGATGCCAAGCTGGCACCGTTTGGCGCGACAGAGCCGGGCATCAGCAGCGTCGAACTGTTGCTGCCATTGGCGATGACGCTGGTGGAGGATGGCTTGCTCGACCTGCCGACGCTGCTGGCGCGCCTGAGCGCCGGCCCGGCCGAGGCCTTGCGCCTGCCCGCGGGTAAGCTGGCGGTAGGCTCGGCGGCGGATCTGGTGCTGTTTGATCCGGCCAGCTCTACGGTTGCCGGCGAACACTGGCTGTCCAAGGGCGAAAACTGCCCGTTCATCGGCCATAGCCTGCCGGCGACGGTGCGGTACACCTTGGTGGATGGGCGGATCAGCTACCAGGCCTAAAGCGGGCACGGTAAAAAAAGTGGGAGGGGGCTTGCTCCCGATGGCGGTGGGTCAGTCAGCTTATCTGTAGCTGACCCACTGCCATCGGGAGCAAGCCCCCTCCCACATTTGGTTTTGTATAGGCCTTGAGAGACTCAGCGCCCGCTATTGCGCTCGGCATTGCGGATCGAAATCTGCGTATTCAACGTCCAGAAGTCATACAGCACACCGATCAGGAACAACCCACCGGTCAGCAGGTAGATCAGGCCAGTGATCCATTTGCCCTGGTACATACGGTGCAGACCGAACACACCCAGGAACGCCAACAGTACCCAGGCCACGTTGTATTCGATGGGCCCGGCGGTAAAACGCAGGTCCGCTTCACGGTCCATGGCCGGGATCAGGAACACGTCGATCAGCCATCCGATACCGAACAGGCCGAAGGTGAAAAACCAGATTGTCCCGGTCACGGGCTTGCCGTAATAGAAGCGATGCGCCCCGGTAAAACCGAAAATCCAGAGCAGGTAGCCAATCACCTTGCTGTGGGTGTCCTGCTGCATCACATCCTGTCGATAGGTGTTCATGGAGTACCTCTTTTGCCTCGATAGATAAATTTTTTCATTTTCTTTGTGACTTTTTTACGGGCGCCCGACGCACGGCAAATGGTATCTTCCCTCCCGCAAAGCCTTATGCCACCTGACCTCTGTAGGACAATAGCGGCAATTCGTCGCGTTTTTCCTGAATTTGACCCCAGGGTTCAGTCGACAAACGGCCTTAGAACGACACAAAAAGCTGTTATAAAGTTGCGCGCAAACCATTAAGAGCCACGCCTAATGCGACCATTTTTCAAGACATGGCTAACCATTTGCCTATTAATGCCACTGGCCGCCCACGCCACCAATCGTGAGCAACGTCTTCCTAACGTTAACGGTTTTACCCCTAAAGTTCACAGCACACCCAGCACTGCCAAGTCGGTAAAGCTGACCGTCAACCGCCCGACTCAAGTGAGCAAGGCCCACGGTAAAGCCATTCATACCCAACTGGCCGGCAACACCAAGCAAAGCAGTAATGTCCTCAGCCGCGCCGTTAACGTGCTCGGTACTCCTTATCGTTGGGGCGGCAGCAGCCCAAGTAAAGGGTTCGACTGCAGTGGCTTGGTGAAATATGCGTTTAATGACGTTAAAGCGGTGGATTTGCCCCGCACTTCCAACGCCATGGCCGCCGGCCACGGGCTGAAGGTTGATCGCAAGGACTTGAAACCGGGCGACCTGTTGTTCTTCAAACTGAAGAGCCGCCAGGTCAACCACGTTGCCATCTACCTGGGCAACGACCGTTTTATCCACGCACCGCGTCGCGGCAAGTCGGTGAGCATCGACACGCTGAAGAAGCCGTTCTGGGACAAGAACTACGTGATTGCCAAGCGTGTTCTGCCTAAAGAGCAGAACAACCTGCGGGTTGTGCAGCGCTAAGCCACAGGTACCAGGCTCCCCATTTGAAATGCAATCAAGTGTGGGAGCTGGCTTGCCGGCGATGACGGTGTGTCAGCTTGGAGAGATGTCGCTTGGCAGTCCGCTATCGCAGGCAAGCCAGCTCCCACATTGACCTCCGTATCCTCTAGATATCTGTAGGCACCCTCGCCTGCCCCCGCGCCTCCTCGCGACTGATCAGCCCCTCGCTGACCAACGCCTTCAAGCTCATATCCAACGTTTTCATGCCCAGCGCCCCACCGGTCTGGATCGCGGAGACCATTTGCGCCACCTTGTCCTCACGGATCAGGTTACGGATGGCCGGCGTGCCCAGCATGATCTCGTGAGCCGCAACCCGCCCGCCGCCGATCTTCTTGACCAGCACTTGGGACACCACGGCCTGCAACGACTCCGACAGCATCGAGCGAACCATGGCCTTTTCCCCGGCCGGGAACACATCCACCAGCCTGTCCACGGTCTTTGCCGCCGAAGTGGTGTGCACGGTGCCAAATACCAGGTGGCCGGTCTCAGCCGCCGTCAGCGCCAGGCGTATGGTTTCCAGGTCGCGCAACTCCCCCACCAGAATGACATCCGGGTCTTCCCGTAGCGCCGAGCGCAGTGCCGTGGAAAAACTGTGTGTATCGCGTTGTACCTGCCGCTGGTTGATCAAGGCCATTTTCGGCCTGTGGATAAATTCGATGGGGTCTTCCAGCGTAAGAATGTGCTGGCGCTGGTGTTGATTAAGATGGTCGATCATCGCTGCCAACGTCGTGGACTTGCCGGACCCGGTTGGCCCGGTCACCAACACCAGGCCGCGCGGAAACCGGGCGATCCGCTGGAACACTTCTCCCAGCCCGAGACTTTCCAGGCTTTGTATTTCGGTCGCAATGGTACGAAACACCGCGCCCATGCCGCGCGCCTGCTGGAACACATTCGCCCGGAATCGCGCCACGCCCGGCAGCTCGAAGGCAAAATCCGTTTCAAGAGATGTTTCGAAATCCTTTTCTTGGTATTGGTTGAGCAAAGGGCTCAATAAATCCGCCACTTGCGGGGGGGACAGTGCCGGGCCATCCAGGGGCCAGACCTCGCCATCCACACGCAGCATCGGCGCCACGCCAGCCGACAAATGCAGGTCAGAGGCGCCACGACGCACGCTGGCCGTCAGCAATTCAGTGATATCCATAGGGCTTTCCATTTCCAGTAGAATGCCGCGGACTCCATATCCACGGGTGCATCTTGAATGTCGACGATAGCAGACAACATTGGCCTGGTTAGCGAGCGGATCCGCGCCGCGGCCCACGCCGTGCAACGTGACGAAAGCAGCATCCACCTGCTGGCCGTGAGCAAGACCAAACCCGCACAAGCCGTACGCGAAGCCTATGCGGCCGGGATGCGCGATTTTGGCGAGAACTACCTGCAGGAAGCCCTGGGCAAACAGGCCGAATTAACCGACCTGCCCTTGAGTTGGCACTTCATCGGCCCCATTCAATCAAACAAGACTCGTGCGATCGCCGAGAACTTTGCTTGGGTGCATTCCGTGGACCGCCTGAAAATCGCGCAACGCCTGTCCGAACAACGCCCGGCCGACCTGCCGCCGCTGAACATCTGCATCCAGGTCAACGTCAGTGGCGAAGCCAGCAAGTCCGGCTGTACACCCGCCGACCTGCCGGCCCTGGCCGCAGCGATCAGCGCCCTGCCGCGCCTGAAGCTGCGTGGTTTGATGGCGATCCCCGAGCCGACTGAAGACCGTGCCGAGCAGGATGCAGCCTTTGCGACAGTACGCGACCTGCAAGCGAGCCTGAACCTGGGCCTGGACACACTTTCCATGGGCATGAGCCACGACCTTGAGTCAGCCATCGCCCAAGGCGCCACCTGGGTGCGGATCGGTACCGCGCTGTTTGGCGCCCGCGACTACGGCCAGCCATCAAATGGCTGACTTTCCTCTGAATAAGGACCTGTCATGAGCAACACGCGTATTGCCTTTATCGGCGCCGGTAACATGGCGGCCAGCCTGATCGGTGGCTTGCGGGCCAAAGGCCTGCAAGCCCAGCACATCCGCGCCAGCGACCCGGGCGCCGACACGCGCGCGCGCGTCAGCGCCGAGCACGGTATCGAAACCTTTGCCGACAACGCCGAAGCCATTCAGGGCGTTGACGTGATCGTGCTGGCGGTGAAGCCGCAAGCCATGAAGGCCGTGTGCGAAAGCCTGCGCCCGAGCCTGCAACCGCATCAACTGGTGGTATCGATTGCCGCTGGCATCACCTGCGCCAGCATGAACAACTGGCTGGGTGCCCAGCCAATCGTGCGCTGCATGCCCAACACCCCGGCGCTGCTGCGCCAGGGCGTGAGCGGCCTGTACGCAACGTCCGAAGTGACCGCCCAACAGCGCGACCAGGCTCAAGAGCTGCTGTCTGCGGTGGGCATCGCCCTGTGGCTGGAACAGGAACAGCAACTGGATGCGGTGACCGCCGTCTCCGGCAGCGGCCCGGCCTACTTCTTCCTGCTGATCGAAGCCATGACCGCCGCCGGCGTGAAACTGGGCCTGCCACACGAAGTCGCTGAACAACTGGCCGAGCAAACCGCGCTGGGCGCCGCGAAGATGGCCGTCGCCAGTGAAGTGGATGCGGCCGAGCTGCGCCGCCGCGTGACGTCCCCGGGCGGCACCACGCAAGCGGCCATCGAATCGTTCCAGGCCGGGGGCTTTGAAGCCCTGGTGGAAAAAGCACTGGGTGCCGCGGCACATCGTTCGGCTGAAATGGCCGAGCAGCTGGGTAAATAGTCGTCCCCTACTCGCAACTGGATTAGATAGGAAACACACATGCTCGGAATCAATGACGCTGCCATTTTCATCATCCAGACCTTGGGCAGCCTGTACCTGCTGATCGTGCTGATGCGTTTTATCCTGCAACTGGTGCGGGCGAACTTCTACAACCCGCTGTGCCAGTTCGTGGTGAAGGCTACGCAACCGTTGCTCAAACCCCTGCGCCGAGTGATCCCGAGCCTGTTCGGCCTGGACATGTCGTCGCTGGTACTGGCGCTGCTGCTGCAGATTTTGCTGTTTGTGGTGATCCTGATGCTCAACGGCTACCAGGCCTTCACCGTGTTGCTGTTGCCATGGGGCCTGATCGGCATCTTCTCGCTGTTTTTGAAGATCATCTTCTGGTCGATGATCATCAGCGTGATTCTGTCGTGGGTCGCACCCGGCAGCCGCAGCCCAGGTGCTGAGCTGGTTGCCCAGATTACCGAGCCAGTACTGGCACCGTTCCGTCGGTTGATACCCAACCTGGGCGGCCTGGATATCTCGCCGATCTTCGCGTTTATCGCGATCCAGCTGCTGCAAAGCTGGGTGATCCCGCGCCTGGCCTACTACGCGTTCATGCCCAAGGAACTGTTTGGCCTGATCTGAGTGCGGTAAAAAATGTGGGAAGGGGCTTGCTCCCGATAGCGGTGGATCAGTCAAACAGATGTCGACTGCCACGCCGTCATCGGGAGCAAGCCCCCTCCCACATTTGTATCTTTGTACGGGTGCAGGCCTTTGCTTGCCGCTAGGTGCAGCGGTCTTTAGACTTACGCCTCATTTAAACGAGAGCAGGGTCGATGCCAGCTGCCTTCCCCCCCGATTCTGTTGGACTGGTCGTGCCCCAAGTGGCGCACTTCAGCGAACCGCTGGCCCTGGCCTGTGGCCGTTCGCTGCCGGCCTATGACCTGATCTACGAAACCTACGGCCAGTTGAATGCCACGGCGAGCAACGCCGTGCTGATCTGCCACGCCCTGTCCGGCCATCATCACGCCGCCGGTTTCCACAGTGTTGACGAGCGCAAGCCCGGTTGGTGGGACAGTTGCATCGGCCCCGGCAAGCCCATCGACACCAACAAATTCTTTGTGGTCAGCCTGAACAACCTTGGCGGCTGCAACGGTTCCACCGGCCCGAGCAGCCTCAACCCGGAAACCGGCAAGCCATTCGGCGCGGATTTCCCGGTACTGACCGTGGAAGACTGGGTACACAGCCAGGCCCGCCTCGCTGACCTGCTGGGCATCAAACAATGGGCCGCGGTGATCGGCGGCAGCCTGGGCGGCATGCAGGCGTTGCAGTGGACCATTTCCTACCCGGATCGCGTGCGCCATTGCCTGGCAATCGCCTCGGCACCAAAACTGTCGGCGCAGAACATCGCGTTCAACGAAGTGGCGCGCCAGGCCATCCTCACCGACCCCGAGTTCCACGGCGGTTCGTTCCAGGAAGCGGGCGTGATTCCCAAGCGCGGCTTGATGCTGGCGCGGATGGTCGGGCACATCACTTATCTATCCGATGACTCCATGGGCGAAAAATTCGGCCGTGGGCTCAAGAGCGAGAAGCTCAACTACGACTTCCACAGCGTCGAGTTCCAGGTGGAAAGCTACCTGCGTTATCAAGGAGAGGAATTCTCGGGGCGTTTCGACGCCAACACCTACCTGCTGATGACCAAGGCCCTGGACTACTTCGACCCGGCCGCGAACCATGACGACGACCTGGCGAAAACCTTCGAGGGCGCCACGGCCAAGTTCTGCGTGATGTCGTTCACCACCGACTGGCGCTTCTCGCCGGCCCGCTCCCGAGAGCTGGTGGACGCCTTGATGGCCGCCCGCAAAGACGTCTGCTACCTGGAGATCGATGCACCGCAAGGCCACGATGCCTTCCTGATTCCGATCCCGCGCTACCTGCAAGCCTTCAGCAACTACATGAACCGAATAGCCCTGTGAGAACGCCATGAGAGCCGACCTGGAAATCATCCAAGACTGGATCCCCGCCGGCAGCCGCGTGCTCGACCTTGGCTGCGGCGATGGCGAACTGCTGAGCTGGCTGCGCGACAACAAGCAAGTCACCGGCTATGGCCTGGAAAACGACCCGGACAACATCGCCCAGTGCGTGGCCAAGGGCATCAACGTGATCGAGCAGGACCTGGACAAGGGCCTGGGCAACTTTGCCAGCAACAGCTTCGATATCGTAGTGATGACCCAAGCCCTGCAAGCGGTGCACTACCCAGACCGTATCCTCGACGAAATGCTGCGTGTAGGTCGCCAGTGCATCATCACTTTCCCCAATTTCGGCCACTGGCGTTGCCGCTGGTACCTGGCCACCAAGGGCCGCATGCCGGTGTCGGACTTCCTGCCCTACACGTGGTACAACACGCCAAACATCCACTTCTGCACCTTCGAAGACTTCGAAGCCTTGTGCGGCGAGCGTGAAGCCAAGGTGATCAACCGCCTTGCTGTCGATCAACAACACCGCCACGGCTGGGCGAGTAAGCTATGGCCCAATCTGTTAGGCGAAATCGGTATCTACCGAGTCAGCAGCCCTGGCCTGACAGACCATCAAATTGCCGTCTAACCATTTTCAAGGAGGACGAACATGAGTCGTTTGGCTATTTTTCTACTCACCGCCTGCCTGGGCACCAGCGCCATGGCAGCGGACGCTATCGACAGCAATCGCCTGAAGGAATTTGGTGATATCACGGTGCGTTACAACACCTTCACATCCACCTTCCTGCAGCCGGAACAGGCCCAGGAACTGGAGGTGGTGCGCGACAAAAAGGTCGGCATGATCAACGTGTTCGTGCAAAAGGGCGTGACGCCGATCGATGCCACCGTCACCGGCACGGTCAAAGACCTCGGCGGCAAAAGCGAGATGCTGACGTTCAAGAAGGTCACCGAGAACGGCAGCACCAATTACATCGCCCAATACCCGGTGCCGCAGCAGGAAACCAAGATATTCACCATCAATGTTGAAACCGGCGGCAAGGCTCACGGTTTCAGTTTCAACCAGGAACTGTTCCCGGCCCCATGATGAACCTTACCCAACTCGTACTCGCCAGCCATAACGCAGGCAAACTCAAAGAACTCCAGGCCATGCTCGGTGAGTCCGTGCAACTGCGCTCGATTGGCGAGTTCAGCCAGGTCGAGCCGGAAGAAACCGGCCTGTCGTTTGTCGAGAACGCGATCCTCAAGGCACGCAATGCCGCGCGTATCTCCGGGCTGCCGGCCTTGGCCGATGACTCGGGCCTGGCGGTGGATTACCTCGGCGGCGCCCCTGGCATCTACTCGGCGCGTTATGCCGACGGCAAGGGCGATGCGGCCAACAACGCGAAGCTGCTGGACGCCCTCAAGGACGTGCCGGACGCGATGCGTGGTGCGCAGTTCGTCTGCGTGCTGGCGCTGGTGCGGCACGCCGATGACCCGCTGCCGATCCTGTGCGAAGGCCTGTGGCACGGGCGCATCCTGCATGCGGCCAGCGGCGAGCATGGGTTTGGCTATGACCCTCTGTTCTGGGTGCCGGAGCGTAATGTCTCCAGCGCCGAACTGAGCCCGGCCGACAAGAACCAGATCAGCCACCGCGCCCGCGCAATGGATTTGCTGCGCCAACGCCTGAGCCTGAAATGACCCAGAACACCTCTGCGCAGCCGCTGATCCACGGCGGCGCGCAAACACCTCGGGCGGCCCTGCCCCACCTGCCGCCCCTGGCGCTGTACATCCACATCCCGTGGTGTGTGCGCAAATGCCCTTATTGCGACTTCAACTCCCACACGGCCAGCAACGTGCTGCCGGAAGAAGAGTATGTGGACGCGCTGCTGGCCGACCTTGATCAGGACCTGCATGCGGTTTACGGCCGCGAACTGAGCTCGATCTTCTTCGGCGGCGGTACGCCTAGCCTGTTCAGCGCCGCGGCACTGGGTCGCCTGCTCAAGGGCGTGGAAGCCCGCATTGCGTTTGCCGGCGATATCGAAATCACGCTGGAAGCCAACCCCGGGACCTTCGAGCAAGAGAAGTTCATGGCGTACCGCAAGCTCGGGATCAATCGCCTGTCCATCGGCATCCAGAGCTTTCAGCAGGAAAAGCTCGAAGCCCTGGGCCGTATCCACAACGGCGATGAAGCCGTACGCGCCGCCGGCATGGCGCGCCAGGCCGGGTTTAATAACTTCAACCTGGACCTGATGCACGGCCTGCCCAACCAGTCCCTGGACGATGCCCTGAGCGACTTGCGCCAAGCCATCGCCCTGAAGCCGACCCACCTGTCCTGGTACCAGCTGACCCTGGAACCCAACACCGTCTTCTGGAACCAGCCGCCCGTGCTGCCGGAAGACGACATGCTGTGGGACATTCAGGAAGCTGGCCAGGCGCTGCTGGCCGAACACGGTTACGCGCAATATGAGGTGTCGGCCTATGCCCAACCGGGTCGCCCGGCGCGGCATAACCTGAACTACTGGAGCTTCGGCGACTTTATCGGCATCGGCGCGGGCGCCCACGGCAAGCTCAGCCATCCAGACGGGCGCATCGTGCGCACGTGGAAGACCCGAGCGCCCAAGGACTATCTAAACCCGGCCAAAAGCTTCCAGGCCGGCGCGAAAGAACTGACCAATGAAGAACTGCCGTTCGAGTTTCTGATGAACGCGTTGCGGCTGACCGAAGGCGTTGAATCCAAGCTGTACGCCGAGCGCACCGGCCTCGACCTGGCCAGCCTCGACGAAGGCCGCCGTGAGGCAGAACAAAGTGGCTTAATGCAGGTCGAACCGTCACGCCTGGCGGCGACCGACCGCGGGCAACTCTTTCTCAATGACCTGTTGCAGAAGTTTTTGAGCTGACGCTCTAAGGAAATCGAATGGATTTGGTACTCGACCTGCTCGCCACCGTATCCCGCTGGAGCCGTAGCAACCTGTCGGAAATCGCCCTGGCTCTTGTCGGCTGCTTGCTGGTGCTGTTTGGCGCTGATATCAAAGGCTGGATCGAAGGCCGCTTGGGCAGCATTGCCGGCGCGCTGCGCGTACCGTTGATGGCGCTGGTGTGCATGATCGGCAGCGGCGCGGCGTTGATCTACGCCACACCGTGGATAGTGCGCGGGCTGAGCCAGTTCAATAACTACAGCCTGGCGCCGGTGCTGGTGGTGGTGCTGGTGTTGATTGGCGTAGTCGCCGACCGCCGCTGACCCCAAACCCAACACACAGATACACATGTGGGAGGGGGCTTGCTCCCGATAGCTGAGTGTCAGTCGACATCAAGAGGACTGATCCACCGCTATCGGGAGCAAGCCCCCTCCCACATTTTTGACTGCATTCCAAGCTAATGACTTGTCAGTCGATTTTCTCGAACTTCAAATCCCAAACGCCGTGCCCCAACCGCTCGCCGCGGCGCTCGAACTTGGTGATCGGGCGCTCGGCCGGGCGTGGCACGCATTTGCCGTCTTCGGCCAGGTTGCGATAGCCAGGCGCGACGCTCATCACTTCCAGCATGTATTCCGCATACGGTTCCCAGTCGGTGGCCATGTGCAGGATGCCGCCCACTTTCAGCTTGCTGCGCACCAGTTCGGCAAACGAAGCCTGGACGATGCGGCGCTTGTGGTGGCGGGACTTGTGCCACGGGTCCGGGAAAAACAGCATCAGGCGGTCGAGGCTGTTGTCGGCGATACAGCGGTTGAGCACTTCGATCGCGTCGCAGTCGTAGACCCGCAGGTTGGTCAGGCCTTGGGTCAGCACGCCGTTAAGCAGCGCACCGACGCCCGGGCGGTGTACTTCTACACCGATGAAGTCCTGTTCCGGCGCGGCAGCCGCCATTTCCAGCAGGGAGTGGCCCATGCCGAAGCCGATTTCCAGGGAGCGTGGGGCCGAACGGCCGAACACCTGGTCGTAGTCCACCGGCGCGTCAGCCAGTGGCAATACGAACAGCGGTGTACCTTGCTCCAGGCCCTTTTGCTGGCCTTCGGTCATGCGACCGGCGCGCATCACAAAACTCTTGATGCGGCGGTGCTTGGACTCGTCGCCTTCTTCCACGGTGTTCGGCGTTTCGTTTGATTCAGTCATCAATGGCTCTTACTTGATCAGACCATCCAGCGGCGAGGAGGCGCTGGCGTAAAGTTTTTTCGGCATGCGCCCGGCGAGATAGGCCAGGCGACCTGCGACGATTGCGTGTTGCATGGCTTCAGCCATCATGATCGGCTGCTGGGCATGGGCGATGGCCGAGTTCATCAGCACTGCATCGCAGCCCAGTTCCATGGCGATGGTGGCGTCGGAGGCAGTGCCCACGCCCGCGTCCACCAGCACAGGGATTTTGGCTTCTTCGAGGATGATCTGCAGGTTGTACGGATTGCAGATGCCCAGCCCGGAACCGATCAGACCGGCCAGCGGCATCACCGCGATGCAGCCGATTTCCGCCAATTGACGGGCAATAATCGGGTCATCACTGGTGTAGACCATGACGTCGAAGCCTTCCTTGACCAGCGTTTCGGCGGCCTTGAGGGTTTCGATTACGTTGGGGAACAGGGTCTTCTGGTCGGCCAATACTTCCAGCTTCACCAGGTTGTGGCCGTCGAGCAGCTCACGGGCCAGGCGGCAAGTGCGCACAGCTTCGATAGCGTCGTAGCAACCTGCTGTGTTCGGCAAGAAGGTATAGCGTTCCGGCGACAGCACCTGGAGCAGGTTCGGTTCGCCTTCGATCTGGCCCAGGTTAGTGCGGCGCACGGCAAAGGTGACGATCTCTGCACCCGAGGCTTCGATGGCCAGGCGGGTTTCTTCCATGTCGCGGTACTTGCCAGTGCCGACCAGCAGACGGGACTGGTAGGTACGACCGGCCAGGACGAAGGGCTTGTCGCTACGAACGATGCTCATGGGAAATCCTCGAAATGGGGTGAGGTTCTGCAGAATTCGGGGTGGCGCCGTTGAGCGCCGAACGGCTAACCGCCGCCGATGGCGTGAACCACTTCGACTTGGTCGCCTTCGGTGAGCGCCGTGTCGGCGTGCTGGCTACGCGGGACGATATCCAGGTTGAGCTCCACTGCGACGCGACGCCCGGTCAAGTCCAGACGGGTCAGCAGGGCCGCAACGGTTTCACCGTCGGGCAGTTCAAAGGATTCGCCGTTCAACTGAATGCGCATGCCACGGGCCGCCATCGTTTTTAGGGGCCAGCATTCTAGCCCGATTGGCGTTGCTGGCCCAAGCCCCTCGGTCAGATGACCTGCAGGCGCCACGCGGTCAAGCCGAGGAAGAACCAGCCCAACAGGAACGCCAGCCCACCGAATGGGGTGATGATGCCAAGCTTGCTGATGCCGGTCAGGGTCAGCGCATACAAGCTGCCGGAGAACAGCAGGATACCGACGGTAAAGGAAATACCCGCCCAGCTGACCAGCCGGCCAGGAATATGCGCCGCCAGCAGCGCCACGCCGAACAACGCGAGGGCATGCACCAGCTGGTAGGTCACGCCAGTTTGGAAGATCGCCAGGTATTCGGCGCTCAGGCGGTTTTTCAGGCCGTGGGCAGCAAAGGCACCGAGGGCGACGCCGGTGAAGCCGAAAAAGGCAGCCAGCATCAGAAAGCTACGCAGCATGAGGAACTCCAGTCAGACTCAAAGGGCGGTGTCTGTATAATGGCCCCCTCAACGGGTTCGGCCAAGCCATCTCTATGCTGCGTCTCCTCTTCAAACGCTTTCTCAAAGTCGTGAAATGGTTTGCCATCGGCAGTGTGCTGCTGGTGCTGCTGTTGCGTGTCGTCCCGCCGCCGTTCACGGCGCTGATGGTGGAGCGCAAGGTCGAATCCTGGGTCGACGGCGAGCCGATAGACCTGCAACGCACGTGGGTGTCGTGGGATGAGATCTCCGATGACCTGAAGGTGGCGGTGATGGCCGGCGAAGATCAGCGTTTTCCCCAGCATTGGGGTTTTGACTTTGGCGCGATTCAAGCCGCGTTGCTGCACAACGAGCGCGGCGGTTCGATTCGCGGCGCCAGCACCTTGAGCCAGCAAGTGTCGAAAAACCTCTTTCTGTGGACCGGCCGCAGTTATTTGCGCAAAGGCCTGGAGGCCTGGTTTACCGGATTGATCGAGGTGTTATGGCCCAAGCAGCGGATTCTTGAGGTGTACCTCAACAGCGTGGAATGGGATGAAGGCGTGTTTGGCGCAGAGGCTGCGGCGCGGCACCATTTTGGGGTGAGCGCCAAAGCGCTTTCCCGACAGCAGGCCAGCTACCTGGCGGCAGTGCTGCCCAATCCACGGGTGTGGAGTGCCAGCCATCCGACGGCCTATGTGGCGCGGCGCGCGGCGTGGATTCGCCAGCAGATGAGCCAGTTGGGTGGGGATGGTTACCTGGTGGAGCTGAATAATTCCCGAAAGGCCCCGTGGTCCGACTGACACAACACAACCCCTGTGGGAGCTGGCTTGCCTGCGATAGCGGTGTGGCAGCTTGCAGAGGTGCTGGTGAAAGGGCCTCATCGCAGGCAAGCCAGCTCCCACAGAGAACCGCACTGGATATCAGATTTTCGAGCCCAAACAAAAATGCCCCAATCTTTCGATCGGGGCATTTTTTTGACTTATCGCTACGTTTTAGGCGGCGATCGACAACTTCAGCTTGTTCATCGCGCTTTTCTCAAGCTGACGAATTCGCTCGGCCGACACGTTGTACTTCTGTGCCAGGTCGTGCAGCGTGGCTTTTTCTTCTGCCAGCCAACGCTGGTAGAGGATGTCACGGCTGCGGTCGTCCAACACTTCCAGCGCTTCGTGCAGGTTGTGGTTGGAGTTGTCGCTCCAGTCGGCGTCTTCCAGTTGACGCGCCGGGTCGTACCGGTGGTCTTCCAGGTAGTTGGCCGGCGATTGGAAAGCGCTGTCATCATCCGCTTCAGCGGCGGGGTCGAAGGCCATGTCATGGCCGGTCAGGCGGCTTTCCATCTCGCGCACTTCACGCGGCTCCACACCGAGGCTTTCGGCCACGCGGTGGACTTCTTCGTTGTTCAGCCACGCCAGACGTTTCTTCTGGCTGCGCAGGTTGAAGAACAGTTTGCGCTGGGCCTTGGTGGTCGCGACTTTCACAATGCGCCAGTTGCGCAGGATGAACTCGTGAATTTCCGCCTTGATCCAGTGCACAGCAAACGACACCAGGCGCACACCCATCTCAGGGTTGAAGCGCTTTACAGCCTTCATCAGGCCGACGTTGCCTTCCTGGATCAGGTCAGCCTGGGCCAGGCCGTAGCCGCTATAGCTACGGGCGATATGTACGACAAAACGCAGGTGGGCGAGCACCATCTGCCGAGCCGCCCCCAAATCCTGCTCATAGTAGAGACTCTCGGCCAGTTCACGCTCCTGCTCCGGTGTCAGCAATGGAATGCTGTTGACCGTGTGCACATAGGCCTCCAGGTTCGCACCCGGGACCAAAGCATAAGCAGGTTGCAAAGAAGTGGTCATACGAAAAAACCTCCGACTCACATAACTCGTGCAGTTCAGCACTGCGAAAATTGACCGGGAACCGTAGGACAAGTTCCCTAAACCACCAATACGGTCAATACAAACGAAACCACATTAATCTGACATTAACTACTTCGGCGCCAGTTCACGTAAATGACGAGCGACCGCAATCCAGGCACCGATATACCCCAACAATACCGCGCCAAGCAAGAGTGACAGCCCATCGGCGACCGGCACGCCAGCCAAGGCGAAATCGCTGCCGTACAAACCGGCAAGCCCGACTACCGCGTCGTTCAGCCAATCAAGGCCAAACGCCAGCACACCCCAGGACAAAATCCCCGCACCAAAGCCATAAAGCGCGCCCATGTACAGAAATGGACGACGCACATAGCTGTCCGTGCCGCCGACCAGTTTAATCACTTCTATCTCGGTGCGACGGTTTTCAATATGAAGACGAATGGTATTACCTATCACCAAAAGTAATGCAGACACCAACAGCACCGTCAGGCCAAACACAAAGCGGTCGCCCAGCTTGAGGATCGCGGCCAGGCGCTCTACCCAGACTAGATCAAGTTGAGCCTGTTGCACCTTGGGCATCTCTGCGAGTTTTTGTCGCAGGGCTTCCAAGGCCGGCTTGTCGACTTCATTCGGCGTTACCAGCACCACGCCCGGCAGCGGGTTCTGCGGCAGCTCCTTGAGCGCCTCGCCCAGGCCGGACTGCTGCTGGAACTCCTCAAGGGCCTGGTCGCGGCTTATGTACTCGGCATCTGCGACACCCGGCAGGTTCTTGATGTCATCACGCAAACTCTCGCCGTCTTTGGTGCTGGCGTCGAGGTTCAAGTACAGAGAAATCTGCGCCGCACGCTGCCAGGACCCACCCAGGCGCTCCACATTATTAAGCAGCAGCGACAACCCCATCGGCAGGCTCAGGGCCACAGCCATTACCAGGCAGGTGAAAAAGCTGCCAATCGGCTGTTTGCCCAGGCGGCGCAGGCTGTCGAGCAGGCTGGCGCGATGGCTTTCGATCCAGGCGCGCAGCAGCGTGCCGAAATCCGGGCCATCGTCATCGTCGCGTTTTTTCTTCTGCGGTTGCGGATCGGCGGCTTTGGGCGCCACGCGCTCGGAAACTTTAGGGCTGCGTGTCGCACTCATACGCCGGCCTCCCCGTCACCGATCAGGCGGCCACGTTGCAGGGTCAGCATGCGATGGCGCATACGGGCGATCAGGGCCAGGTCGTGACTGGCGATCAGCACGCTGGTGCCCAATCGGTTGATGTCTTCGAACACGCCCATGATCTCGGCCGCCAGACGCGGGTCGAGGTTACCGGTGGGTTCGTCCGCCAGCAGCAAAGCCGGGCGGTGGACAATGGCGCGGGCGATACCGACGCGTTGTTGCTGGCCGGTGGACAGGTCGCCCGGGTACAGGTCGGTCTTGTCCGACAGCGCCACGCGCTCCAGCGCCGAATCCACGCGCTTGACGATCTCAGCCTTGGACAGCCCGAGGATCTGCAACGGCAAGGCAATGTTATTGAACACCGTACGATCAAACAGCAACTGATGGTTCTGGAACACGACGCCAATCTGACGGCGCAGGAAAGGAATCTGCGCATTGCTGATGGTGGCCAGGTCCTGACCCGCCAGCAGCAACTTGCCGGTGGTAGGACGCTCCATCGCCAGCAACAGGCGCAACAATGTACTTTTGCCGGCACCCGAGTGGCCGGTCACAAACAAAAACTCGCCGCGACGCACTCGAAAGCTCAGCTCATGCAAGCCCACATGCCCGTTGGCGTAGCGTTTACCGACCTGTTCGAATCGAATCATGAACGCTCCCGCTCGGCGAAAAGTGCCTGTACAAAGGGTTCGGCTTCAAAGGTGCGCAGGTCGTCGATGCCTTCACCGACGCCAATATAACGAATCGGCAACCCGAACTGTTTGGCCAGGGCGAAGATCACGCCGCCCTTGGCCGTGCCATCGAGCTTAGTCAATGCCAGGCCGGTCAGTTGCACCGTCTGGTTGAATTGTTTGGCCTGGCTGATGGCGTTCTGGCCGGTGCCGGCGTCGAGCACCAGCAACACTTCGTGCGGTGCTTCGTCGTCGAGCTTGCTGATGACGCGGCGCACTTTCTTCAGCTCCTCCATCAAGTTGTCTTTGGTGTGCAGGCGACCGGCGGTATCGGCTATCAACACATCGATGTTACGGGCCTTGGCGGCTTGCACGGCATCGAAGATCACCGAGGCGGAGTCGGCGCCGGTGTGCTGGGCGATCACCGGAATCTTGTTGCGCTCACCCCAGACTTGCAGCTGCTCCACGGCGGCGGCACGGAAAGTGTCACCCGCGGCAAGCATGACTTTCTTGCCTTCCAACTGCAGCTTCTTGGCCAGCTTGCCGATGGTGGTGGTTTTGCCGGCGCCGTTGACGCCGACCACCAGGATCACGAACGGTTTGTTCGGCGTGATCACCAGCGGGGCTTCGACGGGTTTGAGCATCGCAGCCAGCTCGGCCTGCAGGGATTTGTAAAGCGCATCGGCGTCGGTCAACTGCTTGCGCGCGACCTTCTGGGTCAGGCTCTGGATGATCACCGCAGTGGCTTCGACGCCCACGTCGGCAGTCAGCAGGCGAGTTTCGATGTCTTCCAGCAGTTCATCATCAATGACCTTCTTGCCCAGGAACAGGCTGGCCATACCTTCGCCGATGCTGGCGCTGGTCTTGCTCAGGCCTTGCTTGAGACGGGCGAAGAAGCCGGTCTTGCTGGTTTCGGCGGGAACGACGACCGGCTCTGGTGCAACCGGCGGCTCGATAACGGCAGGCGCGGCAACAACCACGGGGGCCGGTGTTGGCTCTACAACTACCGGCGCAGATGCTTCGATGGCTGGCGGCGCTTCGACCACAACCGCCACCGGCTCAACCACGACAGGAATCGGCGGCGTCACGTGCTCAGCCTGCACATCTTCGACCAAGGCCACGGGCTCTTCGGCCACCGGCAGTTCCAGCCACGGTTTGTGCTCTGGCTCTGGCTCAACCTGTTCCACTGGCTGCAATACCGGCTCAGCCATCGGCAACACGATCGGCGCCGGGGTTTCAGCGACCGGTTCGGCTTCCAGTACAGGCTCTGGGAAAGGCTCAGGTTGAACCTGCGACTGTTCGACGACGGTTTCCTGCGGCTTTTTGCGCAGCCATCCGAACAGGCCTTTTTTCTCGCCAGCCGCAGCTGGGCTCTTCTTGTCGTCGTTGGAACCAAACATGGAGGACGGCTATCTCAAAGTAGCGATGCGCCAGGGCGCCTCGGTAAATAAATTCGATGCAGAACAGACTGCTTTAACGCTCGCTTGTTCATGCGCAACATTTTGTAAGGCGTAAATAAAGGCCTCAACAAATCGTTTCAATAAAGGACTGAAGCGATAAAATCGGCGAAAAGTGGAAGATCGTCGGGGAAACCCACCATCTACTCCAACATTCCTACGACTGGATCCGGGACAAGATGACCGCCGCAGTGGCCGTGTCCAAATCGGATCAGTATCCTAGCACCTCCTCGCCCGCCGACGCTAAGACCAAGCGGGCAACCCAACAGGTTTAAAAACGAATGAATGCTCTAGCCCGCCGCGCCGCTGGCCTGCTGCTCGGCACAGTTTGTCTGCCCCTTTCAGCCTTGGCTGCCGACCCACAACCCACCCATGAATTCACCCTGGATAACGGCCTTAAAGTGGTCGTGCGCGAAGATCATCGTGCACCGGTGGTGGTTTCCCAGGTCTGGTACAAGGTGGGTTCGAGCTATGAAACACCGGGCCAGACCGGTTTGTCCCACGCCCTGGAACACATGATGTTCAAGGGCAGTGCCAAGGTCGGGCCCGGCGAAGCCTCGTTGATCCTGCGCGACCTGGGCGCCGAAGAAAACGCCTTCACCAGCGACGACTACACCGCCTACTACCAGGTACTGGCCCGTGATCGCCTGGGCGTCGCCTTCGAACTGGAAGCCGACCGCATGGCCAGCCTGCGCCTGCCGGCCGATGAGTTCAGCCGCGAAATCGAGGTCATCAAGGAAGAGCGCCGCCTGCGCACCGACGACAACCCAATGTCCAAGGCCTACGAGCGCTTCAAGGCCATGGCCTACCCGGCCAGCGGCTATCACACGCCGACCATCGGCTGGATGGCCGACCTTGAACGCATGAAAGTCGAAGAGCTGCGCCACTGGTACCAGTCCTGGTACGTGCCGAACAACGCCACGCTGGTGGTGGTCGGCGACGTGACCCCGGACGAGGTGAAAAACCTGGCCCAGCGCTACTTCGGCCCGATCCCCAAACGTGATGTGCCACCCGCCAAGATCCCGCTGGAGCTCGCCGAACCCGGCGAGCGCTTGCTGACCATGCACGTGCAGACCCAGTTGCCGAGCGTAATCCTCGGTTTCAACGTACCGGGCCTGGCCACCGCCGAAGACAAACGCTCGGTACAAGCCCTGCGCCTGCTCTCGGCCCTGTTGGATGGCGGCTACAGCGCGCGCATCTCGGAGCAACTGGAGCGTGGTGAAGAGTTGGTGTCCGCCGCTTCCACCAGCTACGACGCCTACACCCGTGGCGACAGCCTGTTCACCCTGACGGCCACTCCGAACCAGCAGAAGAAAAAGACCATTGCCCAAGCCGAAGCCGGCCTGTGGCGCCTGCTGGACGAGTTGAAAGCCAAACCGCCGACCGCTGAAGAGCTGGAGCGTATCCGCGCTCAGGTGATTGCCGGCGTGGTTTACCAACGTGATTCCATTACCAGCCAGGCCACGGCCATCGGCTCCCTGGAAACCGTCGGCCTGTCCTGGAAGCTCATGGACACCGAACTGGCCGACCTGCAAAGCGTGACGCCGGAAGATATCCAGAAGGCCGCACGTACGTATTTCACCCGCGAGCGTTTGAGCGTCGCCCATGTTTTGCCTGAGGAGACCGCTCATGAGTGATCGCAAAAGCAGCCGCCTGATCTTTCCTGGCCTGGTCGTCGTCACACTGATTGCAGCAAGTGCCGTGTACTTCCTGCGCCCGAGCGAGTCCGTAGCCAGCCAGGCATTGGACAAGGCTCAATCGGCCAATAAACTGCAATCCCTCGCGGAACTGGATGGCAAGGCGCCGACCAACCGCAAGCTTGACGTGCAAACCTGGACCACCGCCGAGGGCGCCAAGGTGTTGTTCGTCGAAGCGCATGAACTGCCGATGTTCGACATGCGCATCCTGTTCGCCGCCGGCAGCAGCCAGGACGGCAGCAGTCCCGGTGTGGCACTGCTGACCAACGCCATGCTTAACGAAGGCGTGCCGGGCAAGGATGTCAGCCAGATTGCCAGCGGCTTTGAAGGCCTGGGCGCCGACTTCGGCAATGGCGCCTATCGCGACATGGCACTGGTGTCCCTGCGCAGCCTGAGCGACAGCGACAAGCGCGATGCGGCCCTGGCACTGTTTGACGACGTGATCGGCAAGCCGACCTTCCCGGCCGATTCCCTGGCCCGGATCAAGAACCAGATCCTCGCCGGTTTTGAGTACCAGAAGCAAAACCCGGCCAAGCTGGCCAGCCTTGAACTGTTCAAGCGCGTGTACGGCGACCACCCTTACGCGCACCCGAGCGAAGGCACGCCCGATAGCATCCCGAACATTACCCTCGCGCAGTTGCAGACGTTCCACGCCAAGGCTTACGCGGCGGGCAACGCGGTCATTGCCGTGGTCGGCGACCTGACCCGCGCCGAGGCCGAAGCCATGACCGCCAAGGTCTCCGCATCACTGCCTAAAGGCCCGGCCCTGGCGAAGATCGCCCAGCCAACCGAGCCGAAAGCTGGCCTGAGCCATATCGAGTTCCCGTCCAAGCAGACGCACCTGTTGTTCGCACAACTGGGCATCGACCGCGCCGACCCGGATTACGCCGCCTTGTCCCTGGGCAACCAGATCCTCGGCGGCGGTGGCTTCGGCACCCGCCTGATGAGCGAAGTGCGCGAAAAGCGCGGCCTGACCTACGGCGTGTACTCCGGCTTCTCGCCGATGCAGGTGCGCGGCCCGTTCATGATCAACCTGCAGACCCGCGCCGAAATGAGCGGCGGCACCTTGCGCCTGGTTGAAGACGTACTGGCCGACTACCTCAAGACCGGCCCGACGCAGAAAGAACTGGATGACGCCAAGCGCGAACTGGCCGGCAGCTTCCCGCTGTCCACCGCGAGCAACGCCGATATCGTCGGGCAGCTGGGCGCCATGGGTTTCTACAACCTGCCGCTGAGCTATCTGGAAGATTTCATGAAACAATCCCAGGCCCTGACCGTAGAGCAGGTCAAGGCTGCCATGAATAAACACTTGAGCGCCGACAAGATGGTCATCGTGACCGCCGGCCCGACGATTGCGCAAAAGCCACTACCGCCCCCCACTGATAAACCTGCCGAGCAGCCGCTCGGGGTTCCGGAGCATTAATGGCCAGTTCATCTCGCCCAAAAAAACCCGTCCACAACGTCCATAACGGTGTGGGCCAACTGCGCATCATTGGTGGCGAATGGGGCAGCCGCAAGCTGAGCTTCCCCGACGTCGTCGGCCTGCGCCCAACGCCGGATCGCGTACGTGAAACCCTGTTCAACTGGCTCGCGCCGTACATCGGCGGGGCCAAGGTACTGGACCCGTTTGCCGGCAGCGGCGCGCTGTTCCTCGAAGCACTGTCCCGTGGCGCGGCCCAGGGCCAGGCGCTGGATGCCAGCAATGTGGCTGTCTCCAGCCTCAAGGAACACCTGGGCACCCTGCGCTGCACCACCGGCCAGGTTCAGACCGCCGACGCGCTGCGCTACCTGGAAACCCAGCCGGCCACCGAGTACGACGTGGTGTTCCTCGACCCGCCGTTCAACCAGAACCTGCTGCCGACAGTGTGTGCGTTGCTGGAAGAGCGCCAATGGCTGGCACCGGACGCGTGGGTCTACACTGAGAGCGAGACTGCACCGTCTACCCTCGGCCTGCCGGGCGCCTGGCGCCTGCACCGGGAACAGAAATCCGGTCGGGTGTATTACGCGTTGTGGCACCGCTTGGTGGAAAGCGCCGCCTGATTTATGGCGAGCGGGCTTGCCCCGCTCGCCACAACAAGCTCGCTCGCTACAGAGATATCCATGACCCCTTCCGTCGACCTGTTCAAACCCGCCTTCGGCCTCGGCAACCCACACCTGCAAACGCTTTGGGGCCCATTGTGGCGCCCTGCCACCCATATCGAACGCCAGCGCGAGCGCCTATGGCTGGACGACGGCGACTTTCTCGACCTCGACTGGCATGGCCCCCATGACGCGCAAGCGCCATTAGTGCTGGTGTTGCATGGGCTGACGGGCTCGTCCAATTCGCCCTACGTGGCTGGCCTGCAAAAAGCCCTCGCCACCCAAGGCTGGGCCAGCGCAGCCTTGAACTGGCGTGGGTGCTCGGGTGAACCCAACCTCTTGGCGCGCAGCTATCACTCGGGCGCCAGCGAAGACCTGGCGGCCGCGATTGCCCATCTGCGCACCAAGCGGCCGTTGGCTCCGCTGTACGCGGTGGGTTATTCGCTGGGGGGCAATGTGCTGCTCAAGCACCTGGGAGAAACCGGCGAAGCTTCCGGGCTGCAAGGCGCGGCGGCGGTGTCGGTGCCGTTTCGGCTGGATCAATGTGCAGATCGCATCGGGTTGGGCTTTTCGCGGGTTTATCAGAAGCATTTCATGCGCGAGATGCTGGCGTATATCCGCCTCAAGCAGAGCCGGTTTCTACAGGATGGCCGGGCTGACGGGCTGAAAACCCTGGAAGCGCTTGGCTCCCTGGAGAAGATGCGCACGTTCTGGGACTTCGATGGCCGGGTGACTGCGCCGCTGCACGGGTTCCTCAGTGCAGAGGACTATTACCGCCGCGCGTCGAGCCGTTACTACTTGGGCGAAATCCGTACCCCGACCCTGATCATCCAGGCTGCCGACGACCCCTTCGTGTTCGCACACAGCTTGCCTGAAGCCAGCGAACTGTCGGATTGCACCGAGTTCGAGTTGCTGGCCAAGGGTGGGCATGTGGGGTTTGTCGACGGTTCGCTGAAGCGCCCCAGCTACTACCTGGAGCGCCGCATTCCCCAATGGTTGCTGGAGAAACACGGTAAATAATGTGGGAGCTGGCTTGCCTGCGATAAGGCCGTGTCAGCTGGCCGATTACTGACTGACACACCGCAATCGCAGGCGAGCCAGCTCCCACACTTAATCGGGTTTTCAAACTGGATATTTAGTCGCCAGTCGCAATCTTCCGCGCCGGATCAGTAATCCACTCACTCCACGACCCTGCATACAACTTGCCCAACGGATAACCCGCCAAACTCAGGGCGAACAGGTTGTGGCACGCCGTCACACCCGAACCGCAATACGCCACCAGTTCATCCGGCGAACGCCCTTGCAACTGCGCGGCGAAGCGCTGCTTGAGCTGCTCAGCCGGCAGGAAACGGCCATCACTGCCCAGGTTTTCGTTGAATGCCGCACACTGCGCGCCGGGAATGTGCCCGGCGATCGGGTCGATCGGCTCCACGTCGCCACGAAAACGCGCTTGGGCGCGGGCGTCGATCAAGGTCATGCCCGGTTCGCCCAGGCGCTTTTGCAGGTGCTCCGCGTCCAACAGCAGGTGATTATCCGGCGTACCGGCGAATGTTCCCGGCTCAACCACCGGCGCATCCAGGCTCAGCGGGAAACCTGCCGCATGCCAGGCCTTGAGGCCACCGTCCAGAATAAACACGCCATCACGCTTGCCCAGCCAGGCCAGCAGCCACCAGGCGCGGGCGGCATAGGCGCCGGGGCCGTCGTCATACAGCACGATGTCGGTGTCGGCGTTGATGCCCCAGGCTCGCAGTTGCACAACCAACGTATCAGCAGCCGGTAACGGATGACGACCGGTCACGCCTTTGGTCACCGGCCCGCTGAGATGGCGTTCAAGATCGGCATATTGCGCGCCTTCGATATGCCCTTCGGCGTAGCTGCAAAGCCCGTAGTCCGGGTCTTCCAGGGCAAAGCGGCAATCCAGTATCACCAGCCCGCCGCGCTGTTGGCGCTCGGCCAATTGCTGGGGGCTGATCAGTTGGGCAAGCGGCATGACGGACTCCTGTGAATAGATTGGGGAAAGGCCCTACTTCACTTCTTCCAGTGCCTGATTCAACGGCACGTAAAACTCTTTGAACAAGGCATCCACTGCTTCTTTCGCCTCGGCGGTGACAAACCCCGCCTCCAGCACCAGCACCTGGTACACACCGCGCTTGATCGCTTCGGCGCTCAAGTGAGCGGAGTTTTCATTGGTGGTGCACAGAAAGCGCACCCAGGAGGTGAGGATGATCCAGGCATTAAGGGTCAGCGCTTCGGTTTGCACGGGGTCCATATTGAGGATGCCAGCATCGACAAATCCCTGATAGATGGCGCTGCCCTGGATCAGGCAGCGCTGGGAAAACCGCCGGTAGCCGGTGGCAAGTTCCGGGTCGCTTTCCAGCAGGTGTTCAAGGTCACGGTGCAGGAAACGGTAGCGCCACATGCCAGCCAGCACGGCCTGCAGGTAGAAGCGCTTGTCTTCGACGGTAACGGCGCGGCCTTGGGGCGGGCGCAGAAAACTGTCTACCAGGGCTTCGTATTCACGAAACAGCACGGCGATGATCGCCTGCTTATTGGGGAAGTGGTAGTACAGGTTGCCCGGGGAAATTTCCATGTGGGCGGCGATATGGTTGGTGCTGACACTGCGTTCACCCTGCTGGTTAAAAAGCTCCAGGCTGGTTTGCACAATGCGCTCGCTGGTCTTTACTCGTGGTGCCATAGGGGATCAGCTTCTGAACACGTGATGAAGCATCTTACGGCCTATCCTGCTCAGGATAAATCCGCATGTTGCTGCAATGTTATTTGACATTTTAGAGCAATGACTCTAATAAATGATGCATTCCAATGACAATCGGAAACTGCGCCATGTCTGCCAACGTTGCCTACCTGCAAGACGCCCAGGCGCTGGATCAACTCCAGGGCTTGTTCAACGCCCAACGTCTCGCCTATGCGGCCAACCCGATGCCGCCCGCCGAGCAACGCCAGCAATGGCTCAAGGCATTGCGCGACTTGCTCAGCGACGAACGCCAGGCGCTGATCGACGCGATCAGCCAGGACTTCAGCCACCGTAACGCCGACGAAACCCTGTTCGCCGAACTTATGCCGAGCCTGCATGGCATTCACTACGCCAGCCAACACCTCAAAGGCTGGATGAAACCTTCCCGTCGCGCTGTGGGCATTGCCTTCCAACCCGCGTCAGCCAAAGTCATCTACCAGCCGCTCGGTGTGGTCGGGGTAATCGTGCCCTGGAACTACCCACTGTATTTGGCCATTGGCCCGCTGGTCGGCGCTTTGTCGGCAGGTAACCGGGTGATGCTCAAACTCAGCGAATCCACACCCGCCACGGGCGCGCTGCTCAAGACACTGTTGGCGAAAATATTCCCCGAGGACCTGGTGTGCGTGGTGCTGGGCGAGGCCGAAGTGGGTATGGCGTTTTCCAAACTGCGCTTCGACCACTTGTTATTCACCGGCGCCACCAGCATCGGCAAGCACGTGATGCGCGCGGCGGCCGAGCACCTCACGCCGGTCACGCTGGAGTTGGGCGGCAAGTCGCCCGCCATTGTCTCCGCCGACGTGCCACTTAAGGACGCCGCCGAGCGCATCGCCTTCGGCAAATGCCTGAACGCCGGGCAAACCTGTGTGGCGCCGGACTATGTGCTGGTGCCGGAAGACCGAGTGGAGGGCTTTGTCGAGGCTTACTCCAAGGCAGTCCGTGGGTTTTATCCAACCCTGGCCGACAACCCGGACTACACCGCCATCATTAACGAGCGGCAACAGGCCCGGCTCAATGCCTACATCAAAGACGCCACCGACAAAGGCGCCACCCTGATTCCACTTTACGAGCAAGGCCAGGCTCGGCGCATGGCCCATAGCCTGTTGCTGAATGTCAGCGATGACATGACCGTGATGCAGGACGAAATCTTCGGCCCGGTGCTGCCAATCGTGCCTTATCGCGGCATCGACCAGGCGTTTGCCTACATCAACCAGCGCCCTCGCCCGTTGGCCCTGTATTACTTCGGCTACAACAAGGGCGAGCAGAACCGAGTGCTCCACGAAACCCACTCCGGCGGCGTGTGCCTGAATGACACGCTGCTGCACGTGGCTCAGGACGACATGCCTTTTGGCGGCATCGGCCCGTCGGGTATGGGCCACTACCACGGTCATGAAGGGTTCCTCACGTTCAGCAAGGCCAAGGGTGTGCTGGTCAAGCAGCGCCTGAACGCGGCGAAGTTGATCTACCCGCCGTACGGCAAGTCGATCCAGAAATTGATTCAGAAGCTGTTTATCCGTTGATAACACACCCTCGGGATAACAATAACAATGAACCCTAGCCTGACTGATTCACCCGCGCTGTCGCGGCGCGGCGTCTTGAAAATCGGCCTGTGCGCCAGCGCGTTCCTGGCCACCGCCGGGCTCGGCGCCAGCCTCAGTGGCTGCTCCAGCAGCACCCCGGCCAGCGGCTTTGCCATGCTGCGCAGCAGTGATTTGCCGTTCCTGCGCGCGGTCATCCCGGTGCTGCTCGAAGGCGCCGCCAGCGCCCAGGACGTAGTCGCCGGGATCGAAGACACCCTGAAAAAACTCGACTACAGCCTGCAGCACTTATCGCCGGAGATGTTCAAGCTCACCCAGCAACTGTTCGACGTACTGGGTATGGGTATCACCCGCGGCCCGTTGACCGGGATCTGGGGCAGTTGGGAAAACGCCAGCAGCGAGCAGATTCGCAACTTCCTGCACCGCTGGGAAAACAGCTACCTCAACCTGCTGCGCATGGGCCAGGGTTCACTGCTCAAGCTGGTGATCATGGCCTGGTACTTCCGCCCGCAATCCTGGGCCCATTGCGGCTACCCCGGCCCGCCGAAGATCTAACCCTGATAACCCGATCAGAAAATGTGGGAGCGGGCTTGCTCGCGAAAGCGGTGGGTCAGTCAATAAATTCTTAACTGATAGACCGTATTCGCGAGCAAGCCCGCTCCCACCTTGACCGCAACTTCGTAGCGTTTAACTCATAAAAACAAGAGTGCACTTCATATGCCCGTACCCGATCTGTTCCGCGACGGCCTGGCCCGTGGCTGGAAAACCCACAATGGCGCCGCCTTAGGCAACGACCTGACCCTGGAAGCCGATGTGGCGATTATCGGCAGCGGCGCCGGTGGCGGCACTACCGCCGAGATCCTCAGCGCAGCCGGCTACAAGGTGTTGCTGATCGAAGAAGGCCCGCTCAAAACCAGCAGCGATTTCAAACTGCTGGAAGACGAGGCATACGCCAGCCTGTACCAGGAAGGCATCGGCCGCATGAGCAAAGACGGCGCGATCACCATCCTGCAGGGCCGGGCCGTGGGCGGCACCACGCTGATCAACTGGACGTCGAGCTTTCGCACGCCCGATGCCACCCTCGCCCACTGGGCCAGCGAATACGCGGTAAAAGGCCACAGCAGCGCCGAGATGGCGCCATGGTTCGAGAAGATGGAGCAGCGCCTGGGTATCGCGCCGTGGGCCATACCACCGAACGCCAACAACGATGTGATTCGCAAAGGCTGCGAAAAACTCGGTTACAGCTGGCACGTGATTCCGCGCAACGTACGCGGCTGTTTCAACCTGGGGTATTGCGGCATGGGCTGCCCGGTCAACGCCAAGCAGTCGATGTTGGTCACCACCATCCCGTCCACCCTGGAAAAAGGCGGCGAACTGCTCTACCTGGCCCGCGCCGAACACCTCAACTACAGCGGCGACACGATCAGCAGCCTGGAATGCGTCGCCATGGATGAACGCTGCGTGGCCCCCACCGGGCGCAAGATCATGGTCAAGGCCAAGCATTACGTCCTGTCCGGCGGTGGCATCAACAGCCCGGCACTGCTGATGCGTTCGGACGCACCCGACCCGCATTCGCGGCTGGGCAAGCGCACTTTTCTGCACTTGGTGAACTTCTCCGCCGGGCTGTTCGACGAGGTCATCAACCCGTTCTACGGTGCGCCGCAGTCGATCTATTCTGACCACTTCCAATGGCAGGACGGCACGACCGGCAAAATGTCCTACAAGCTGGAGGCTCCGCCCTTACATCCGGGCTTGGCCAGCACCCTGTTCGGCGGCTACGGCACGCAGAACGCCTTGGACATGAGCCAACTGCCCCATACCCACGCCATGCTCGCGCTGCTGCGTGACGGCTTTCATCCCGACAGCCCGGGCGGCACCGTGGAATTGCGCAGTGACGGCACGCCGGTGCTCGATTATCAGGTGTCGGATTACGCCTGGGACGGCCTGCGCCGGGCGTTCCATACCATGGCCGAGATTCAGTTCGCAGCGGGCGCCAAGTCGGTCAAGCCGTTGCACCACGATGCACGCTACGTGAACACCTTGGCCGAGGCGCGCAGCCTGATTGACGGCCTGAGCCTGGAATTGCACCGCACAACACTGGGCAGCGCCCACGTAATGGGCGGTTGCGCCATGGGTGAAGACCCGAAAAACGCGGTGGCCGACAGCCTCGGCCGGCATCACCAATTGCGCAATCTGTCGATCCACGATGGCTCTTTATTCCCCACCAGCATTGGGGCTAACCCGCAATTGTCGGTGTACGGATTGACGGCGCAACTGGCGACAGCATTAGCCGAACGTCTGAAAACGGCATGAAAAAACACGGTATTCGTGCTGTCTATAGTGCTTTCTTCTGCATAAGTTGACTTGGCCGACCGGGACGGCTGCGATACCATCCGGTTCCCCAACGGACTCCGCCAGGACGACGCGATGAACCGAGTGTTGTACCCAGGTACCTTCGACCCGATTACCAAAGGCCATGGCGATCTGGTCGAACGCGCCTCTCGCTTGTTCGACCATGTGATCATCGCGGTCGCCGCCAGCCCCAAGAAAAACCCGCTGTTTCCCCTGGAACAGCGCGTGGAATTGGCACGCGAGGTCACCAAGCACCTGCCTAACGTGGAAGTGGTGGGCTTTTCGACGCTGCTGGCGCACTTCGCCAAAGAGCAGAACGCCAATGTGTTCCTGCGTGGCCTGCGTGCAGTGTCGGACTTCGAATACGAATTCCAGCTGGCCAACATGAACCGTCAACTGGCGCCGGACGTGGAAAGCCTGTTCCTCACGCCTTCGGAGCGTTATTCGTTCATTTCCTCCACATTGGTCCGTGAAATCGCTGCTTTGGGCGGGGATATCACCAAGTTCGTGCACCCGGCCGTGGCAGATGCGCTGACCCTGCGTTTCAAGAAGTAATTTCTGAGGCGTGGGCTTGTTGTGGCGAGCGGGCTTGCCACAATAAGCCAGCTCACCCCCACAAGCCCATAAGCCACAGGTCATGTGCGCTCGCACTGTGGGCGCCAATGCGGCACAATTGCGCGCATTCGTTTTCAGATGCCCTGGCTGACAGCCCTGGCAGGAGTTTCCATGTCCCTGATCATCACCGACGATTGCATCAACTGCGACGTCTGCGAACCCGAGTGCCCGAACGCTGCGATTTCCCAGGGCGAAGAGATCTACGTGATCGACCCCAACCTGTGCACCCAGTGTGTCGGCCACTACGACGAGCCTCAGTGCCAGCAAGTGTGCCCGGTGGATTGCATTCCGCTGGATGAAGCCCATCCGGAGACCGAAGAGCAGTTGATGGAGAAGTACCGGAAGATTACCGGTAAGGCCTAAGCCTTTGTGGCGCCCATCAGGGCCTCATCGCAGGCAAGCCAGCTCCCACACAGACCGCGTTCGTTCTGAAGAAATACGGTTAAATGTGGGAGCGGGCTTGCTCGCGAAGGCGGCATCAGCCCTCACACAGAGTCAGCTCTGGCACTTGGGGCAAAACACACTCGCCCGCTGCCCCAACACCACATTGCGCAACTCCGTCCCGCAGACCTTGCACGCCTCGCCTCCCCGGCCATAGACGAACAGTTCCTGCTGGAAATACCCCGGCTGCCCGTCACCCCCAATAAAGTCGCGCAGCGTGGTACCGCCCCGTTCGATGGCGGCCGCCAGCACGCGCTTGATCTCAATCGCCAGCTTCAAATAACGCCCGCGTGAGATACCGCCCGCGGCCCGACGCGGATCAATCCCCGCCGCAAACAACGCTTCCGTCGCATAGATATTGCCCACCCCCACCACCACTGCGTTGTCCATGATGAACGGCTTCACCGCCATCGAACGCCCACGGGACAGCTGGAACAGGCGCTCGCCATCAAACAGGTCGGTCAACGGCTCGGGCCCCAGGCGCATCAGCAACTCGTGGTTGTGCGGGTCGTGGCTCCAGAGCATTGCGCCGAAACGCCTGGGGTCGGTGTAACGCAGGGCCAGGCCGGATTCGAGTTCGATGTCCACATGCTCATGTTTGAGTGCCGGCGAACCGACTTCCACCATGCGCAAGTTGCCCGACATGCCCAAGTGGCTGATCAAGGTGCCCACTTCGGCATTGATCAACAGGTACTTGGCCCGCCGCTCCACCAATACGATGCGCTGCCCTGACAGACGCACATCAAGGTCTTCCGGGATTGGCCAGCGCAGGCGCCGCTCACGCACCACCACGCGACTGACCCGCTGGCCTTCCAGGTGGGGCGCAATTCCGCGCCGGGTGGTTTCGACTTCTGGTAACTCGGGCATGTGTACCTCTTGGAAAAAGGGTCAGTGCGCGCCCAGCTCGCGGATCGACAACTTCATGCTTTCAAAGTCGTAGTCCGACAGGCCCACGTAATCCAGCACCAGGTGGCCGATAGCATTCCACTCATGGTCTACCGACTGGCTGCCCAGCACACGGTAAGACGAGCAGATATGCTCGGCCATTTTCAGGATCGCCAGCAGGTTTTTCAGTTGCGGAGTGCGCGACGACTCATCGCTGAAAATCGCCAGGGCATTGTGGTGGTTGGCGATGGCGTCGGTCACATGCTCCGGCAGGCGCCAGGACTTGGCGGTGTAATAACCGACGACGGCATGGTTGGTGTTGAACGCGTTGTTCTCGGTGTCGACCACCCGGCAGTCGGGGCCGGCGTTGGCGTAGGCCTCTTCCAGCACCGTCATGTAGTTGGGAAAACGCTTGAGCATCAATGGCACACCGCAATCGTGAAACAGGCCCAAGGCATAGGCCTCGTCTACGGTTTGCGAACCGGTGCGTTTGGCCAGGGTCAGGCACGTCATGGCCACATCCTGGGCAGTGTCCCAGAAGCGGTTGAGGGTGACGATGGTGTCGTCGCTCATCTCGCCCTTGATCGACTGCGCATTGATCAGGTTGATGATCGAGCGGCTGCCCAGCAGGTTCACTGCGCGCTGGATCGAGGCGATCTTGTTGCTCAGGCCGTAATAGGGCGAGTTGACGATCTTCAGCAGCGCACCGGACAAGCCTGGGTCTTGGGAGATCAACCGCGCGATCACTTCCAGGTCCGGGTCGGGCATGTACTGCTCCATCTGCAAATCCACCATGATTTGCGGTTGAGGCGGCACGCTGATGCCTTGCAGGGCCTGTTGGATCTGCTCGGCGGAAAGCTCTTGGGACATAAGTACACACTCTGGGCTAGGCGGGGATTCTAACCCTTATGAAGACTTGACCGACACCCAAATGCCGAACTGAAACCGGATCAAATGTGTCCGGCGGCGCCGCGAATTCATGCACAACACGGTATACTCCCGCTCTTTTTTCCGGAGCGACGTCATGTCCCTGCCAAGCCTGCGTCTCAAAGCCAACGCCGATCGTCGTTTGCGCAACGGCCACCTGTGGGTCTACAGCAACGAAATCGACGTGGCCGCCACACCTCTTCATGGCTTCCAGGCAGGCGACCAGGCCATCCTGGAAGCGGCCGGCGGCAAGACCCTGGGCATCGTGGCCATGAGCCCGAACAACCTGATCTGCGCACGCCTGCTGTCGCGCGACATCAAGTTGCCCCTGGACAAGTCGCTGCTGGTGCACCGCATCAACGTCGCCCTGTCGCTGCGTGATCGCCTGTTCGACAAGCCGTTCTACCGCTTGGTCTACGGCGATTCCGACCTGTTGCCAGGCCTGGTAGTCGACCGTTTCGGCGATATCCTGGTGGTGCAGATCGCGTCGGCGACCATGGAAGCCCACAAAGAAGACGTGATCGCTGCACTCACCCAAGTGCTCAAGCCGAGCGGCATCCTGTTCAAGAACGACTCCGCCGCGCGCGACGCTGAAGGCCTCAACCGCTACGTTGAAACCGTGTTCGGCCTGGTGCCGGAGTGGGTAGCGCTGGAAGAAAACGGCGTGAAGTTCGAAGCCCCAGTCATCCAGGGCCAGAAAACCGGCTGGTTCTACGACCACCGCATGAACCGCGCGCGCCTGGCCCCGTATGCCAAAGGCAAACGCGTGCTGGACCTGTACAGCTACATCGGCGGCTGGGGCGTGCAAGCTGCAGCCTTCGGCGCCAGTGAAGTGTTCTGCGTCGACGCCTCCGCTTTCGCCCTCGACGGCGTTGAGCGCAACGCCGCGCTGAACGGCGTTGCCGAGAAAATGACCTGCATCGAAGGCGACGTCTTCGAAGCGCTGAAAGAACTGAAAGCCAGCGAAGAGCGTTTCGACGTGATCGTCGCCGACCCACCGGCCTTCATCAAACGCAAAAAAGACATGAAAAACGGCGAAGGCGCCTACCGTCGCCTGAACGAGCAAGCCATGCGCCTGCTCAGCAAGGACGGCATCCTGGTCAGCGCATCCTGCTCGATGCACCTGCCGGAAGATGACCTGCAAAACATCCTGCTGACCAGCGCCCGCCACCTGGACCGCAATATCCAGATGCTCGAACGCGGCGGCCAGGGCCCGGATCATCCGGTGCACCCGGCGATTGCAGAGACGCGGTATATCAAGAGCATTACCTGCCGGTTGCTGCCTAACAGCTAAGGCGCGCCGCGCTCTGAGATAGAGCGCAGATCAAAATGTGGGAGCGGGCTTGCTCGCGAAAGCGGTGTGTCAGTCGATGAATGCATTGGCTGACAGTGCGTATTCGCGAGCAAGCCCGCTCCCACATTTTATTGCGCGGCGTCCGAAACGGATTTGATTGAATTCCACGTTTCACAGACTAGTATTGGTTTCTGGAATTACTCCGGAAAATAACAACAATGTCTGAGTCCTACGCCCAGCCCAGTGGCGACGTAAAACGCCAACAACTGTCCCGCTTCATCCTCATCACCTGCATTTCACTGATCAGCTTCTTTCCGATCAATATTCTCCTGCCCTCATTCCCCGCGCTGGCTACCCGGTTCGACATGCCTACGGCGGACATCGCACTCTCCATCAGCCTGTTCACCCTGGTCTTTTCCATCTCGCAACTGGTCGCCGGCCCGCTGTCGGATAAATGGGGTCGCAAGGAAGTCCTGCTCGGCTGCATCACGCTGTCGATCCTGGGTGCGATTGGCTGCGCACTGGCCTCGGACTACCTGACCTTCCTGCTGTTTCGCTCCGTACAGGCGATGGGCTGTGGCTTCTTCGTGCTGGGCCACGCCCTGGTGGAAGACCTGTTCGAGGAACAGGATCGAGCCCGTGTACGCCTCTATTACATGACCCTGAGCGGTTCGTTTGTCGCGCTGTCACCCCTGATAGGCTCCTGGCTGCAAACCACATTCGACTGGCAAGGCAGCTTCTACGGATTCGCGCTGATGGCGCTGGGCATGTTGATCCATGCGTTCTGCATCCTGCCGTCCAAATCCGCCAGCCCCCACCGTGCCCCGGTTTCGATCATCGGCACGCTGAAAGCCGTCGCAAGCAATCGGGACTTCCTGCGTTACTGGTGGATCGCCGCGCTGGTGTTTGCCTGTTATTTCGCGCTGATCAGCGTGACGCCGCTGATTTTCATGGATGCACTGAAACTGTCGGAATACCAGTACGCCCTGGTGCTGATGGTGTACGGCGTGGCCTATCTGCTCGGCGGCGTCGCGGCGTCGTATTTGCAAAAGCGCATCCCGCTGCCCCGGCAAATCAACCTCGGCCTCGGGTTGCTGCTTGTCGCTGGCGTGCTGTTGACACTGATCGTCAGCGTTGAGGCGATCACCACCATCACCCTGCTGATTCCGATGCTGATCAGCGCCCTGGCCGTCACCCTGGTTCGGCCTGCCGCGATTTCTGCGGCGATGTTGCTGTTCTCCAGCAGTGCAGGCACAGCCGCATCAGCGGGCAACAGCATCATGTTCCTCAGCGCCGCCGTCAGCAGCGCCGCTCTTGCGCAAACCGGCACGCATTTGCTGATGACCATTGCTGTCAGCTTCATCCTTTTCAGCCTGTGGGGTTGGTTGACGAATGCGCGGGTCGGGCGCTAATGCCCCGCCACACGTCCCGTAAGCGCTATCTCCACGCTTACGGCCATTCCCTCCCGCCGCCAGCGGTGTAGAATCGACGTTATTCATCGCCAGTCATCCCCCGGCGGGTTTATGAGCTCGAGGCCCAAGCACGCGGCGATCCCGCGACGCGAGTGGCAACTTTTGGACACGCGGCCATTTTCTGAGTGTTCCAGACGTCAATAGAAGCTCACTCCCCTTTAGTACTTGATTAGCCGCCCGGAGTGCTCCAATGCCTGATTACCGCTCGAAAACATCCACCCACGGCCGCAACATGGCCGGCGCGCGCGCACTGTGGCGTGCCACGGGGATGAAAGATGACGACTTCAAAAAGCCGATCATTGCGATTGCCAACTCGTTCACCCAATTCGTACCCGGCCATGTCCACCTCAAGGACCTGGGCCAGTTGGTCGCCCGCGAGATCGAACGCGCCGGCGGTGTAGCCAAAGAATTCAACACCATCGCCGTGGATGACGGCATCGCCATGGGCCATGACGGCATGCTGTATTCGCTGCCGAGCCGCGAGATCATCGCCGACTCCGTGGAGTACATGGTCAACGCCCACTGCGCCGACGCCATCGTCTGCATCTCCAACTGCGACAAGATCACCCCCGGCATGCTGATGGCCTCCCTGCGCCTGAATATCCCGGTGATTTTCGTGTCCGGCGGCCCGATGGAAGCCGGCAAGACCAAACTCGCCTCCCACGGCCTCGACCTGGTCGATGCCATGGTCATCGCCGCCGATTCCAGCGCTTCTGACGAGAAGGTCGCGGAATACGAGCGCAGCGCCTGCCCGACCTGCGGTTCGTGCTCCGGCATGTTCACCGCCAACTCGATGAACTGCCTGGTAGAAGCCTTGGGCCTGGCGTTGCCGGGTAACGGCTCTACCCTGGCCACCCACAGCGACCGCGAGCAATTGTTCCTGCAAGCCGGCCGCACCATCGTCGAGCTGTGCAAGCGTTACTACACCGAGAACGATGAGTCGGTGTTGCCGCGCAACATCGCCAACTTCAAGGCGTTCGAAAACGCCATGACCCTGGACATCGCCATGGGCGGCTCCACCAACACCATCCTGCACTTGCTGGCCGCCGCCCAGGAAGCCGAGATCGACTTCGACCTGCGCGACATCGACCGTCTGTCCCGCCACGTGCCGCAACTGTGCAAAGTCGCGCCGAACATCCAGAAGTACCATATGGAAGACGTGCACCGCGCCGGCGGGATCTTCTCGATCCTGGGCTCCCTGGCCCGCGGCGGCCTGCTGCACACCGACCTGCCGACCGTGCACAGCAAATCCCTGGCCGAAGGCATCGCCAAATGGGACATCACCCAGACCACTGACGAAGCCGTGCATCACTTCTTCAAGGCCGGCCCGGCAGGCATCCCGACGCAAACCGCGTTCAGCCAGTCGACCCGTTGGGACACCCTCGACGACGACCGTGAAAACGGCTGCATCCGCAGTGTCGAGCACGCCTACTCCCAAGAAGGCGGCCTGGCCGTGCTGTACGGCAACATCGCCCTCGACGGCTGCGTAGTCAAAACCGCTGGCGTGGACGAGTCGATCCACGTGTTCGAAGGCCGCGCCAAGATCTACGAAAGCCAGGACAGCTCGGTACGCGGCATCCTCGCCGACGAAGTCAAAGAAGGTGACATCGTCATCATCCGTTACGAGGGCCCGAAAGGCGGCCCGGGCATGCAAGAGATGCTCTACCCGACGTCGTACCTCAAATCCAAAGGTCTGGGCAAAGCCTGCGCCTTGCTGACCGACGGCCGTTTCTCCGGCGGCACCTCGGGCCTGTCCATCGGCCACGCTTCTCCAGAAGCCGCTGCCGGTGGCGCGATTGGCCTGGTGCAGGATGGCGACAAAGTGCTGATCGACATTCCGAACCGCTCGATCAACCTGTTGATCAGCGATGAAGAACTGGCTGCACGCCGGGTCGAACAGGACAAGAAAGGCTGGAAACCGGTCGAGAAGCGTCCACGTAAAGTGACGACCGCGTTGAAGGCTTATGCCCTGCTGGCTACCAGTGCCGACAAGGGTGCGGTACGTAACAAGGCGATGCTCGACGGCCTGTAAGCCTCGCCCATAAAAATGCCCCGCCAAGTGCGGGGCATTTTTTTGCCTGCAGAAAACTCCCCAGACATAGAAGACCAACTGTGGGAGCTGGCGTGCCTGCGAAAGCGGTGGGCCAGCCGACTCATGTATGGCCTGACACACCGCCTTCGCGAGCAAGCCCGCTCCCACATTCGACCGCATTCCAATGCTGGAACCCGATCAAGTGTGGGAGCGGGCTTGCTCGCGAAGCAGGCGCCTTGGTCTTACTGAATCTCGTCAGGCTTGACGATCACCCAGTTCTTGTCCGCCGTCACCGGCAGCCCTTCCTTGGCTTGCGCCGCTGCCCGCTCCCACGTTCGACCGCATTCCAATGCTGGAACTCGGTCAAGTGTGGGAGCGGGCTTGCTCGCGAAGCAGGCGCCTCGGTCTTACTGAATCTCGTCAGGCTTGACGATCACCCAGTTCTTGTCGGCCGTCACCGGCAGCCCTTCCTTGGCCTGGGCCGCTGCGTGCTTGGCCATCATGCCGTTGAGTTGGGTCATGTACTTGTCTTTGCGGTTGACCCACAGGTGAATGCCGCCTTTGGCCACGTCCACATCGTGGAACAGCATGTAGCCGTCGCTGGTCGGCGTGTCACCGCCGACAATCACCGGCTTTTTCCACTCGTCGATGTAGGTCAGGATGGCTGCGTGTTTGCCGGCCATCCAGGTTGCCGGCGTCCACAGGTAGGGGGTCAGTTCCAGGCCCAGGTTGGCCTTCTCGTCATATTTGCCGGCAGCGATCTGTTTGCGTGCGGTGGTCAGCTCGCCAGTCTTGCGGTCCTTGAGCAGGGTGCTCACGCCGATGACGTTCTCGGGTTTGACGTTGTAGCCGTACTTCGGATCGGCAGCGACCATGCGCACCAGTTCCTCGGACGCGGCGGTCATCACGTAGACCTCAATGCCATTTTCCATCAGCTTGTTGTAGAGCTCAGCCTGGCCGGTGAAGACTTTTGGTGGCTGCACGTCCATGTTCTTGACCACGTCACCGTCGTAGTACGTGACCGGGACTGGCTTGCCGGAAGCCATCATCTCATCGACGTAGCCTTTGAGTTCCTTGAGGGTGAAGCCGGAGAAGATCTGCGCCACCCATGGGTAGCAGACCATGTCGTCGACTTCGCAAAGGCGGTAGTAGTAGCTGAACAGGCTTTCCTTGTGTTCAGCGGTGTCCTTGAACGGGATCAGCTTCAGGGACGGGTCCATCGTGTCGCGGGTGATCAGGCCCTTGTTTTCCAGGTACGGCAGCAAGGACTCTTCAAGGTCATAGCGGTAGCTGGTGTTGTCCATGTCGAACACCGCGAAGTTACCCTTGTTGGCGTTGGCGGCGATCATCTTGTTCAGTTGCTCGGCGGCGGGCGCCGGCCAGTGCTTCAACTCGGTGGCGGCAAATGCCTGGCCGGCGAGGCCGAAGCAGAAGGCGGCGGCAAGTAGTGTTGGCGCGAGCTTCATAAGCGTTTTCTCCCTGAGTGAAAGACATCGACGCTAACAAATCTGTGTGACAGTTATCGCCCGAGCGCGACCGCTTGCGTCGTGATTGCGCCAAAGGCATACGCCTGAACGTCAAACGCTTATTCCAAAAACGACAGTCCACATTCCATATCGGTATTAAATCAATATATTTCAAGCTGTTAGCATTTCCGGTTCGCAATCGCAGGCTCACGCGATTGGCTGCCTTCTCAACGGAGCTTCAATGAATCTGCCCCTGATTCTCAACTTACTGGTGTTCGTGGCCCTGTTGCTGGGCCTGGCACAAACTCGCCACACGCAATGGAGCCTCGCCAAGAAGGTCCTGTTCGCCCTGGCCCTCGGCGTGGTGTTCGGTACGGTATTGCACACCATTTATGGCGACGGTAACCCGGTGCTCAAAGCCTCCATCGGCTGGTTCGACCTGGTCGGTAATGGTTATGTGCAACTGCTGCAAATGATCGTGATCCCGCTGGTATTCGCTTCGATCCTCAGCGCAGTAGCGCGTCTGCATAATGCCTCGTCCCTGGGCAAGATCAGCTTCCTGACCATCGGCACGCTGCTGTTCACCACGGCGATTGCGGCGCTGATCGGCATCGGCCTGACCAACCTGTTCGGCCTCACCGCCGAAGGCCTGGTGGCCGGCACCCAGGAAATGGCGCGCCTGCAAGTGATCCAGAGCGATTACGCCGGCAAGGTCGCCGACCTGAATATCCCGCAATTGCTGCTGTCGTTCGTGCCGGCGAACCCGTTCGCCGACCTGGCGCGCGCCAAGCCGACGTCGATCATCAGTGTGGTGATTTTCGCTGCATTCCTGGGGGTTGCCGCGCTGCAACTGCTCAAGGATGACGTGGAAAAAGGCCAGAAAGTAATCAACGCCATCGACACCCTGCAAGCCTGGGTGATGCGCCTGGTGTGCCTGGTGATGAAGCTGACGCCGTACGGCGTGCTGGCGCTGATGACCAAAGTGGTCGCCGGTTCCAACCTGCAAGACATTATCAAGCTCGGCAGTTTTGTGGTGGTGTCGTACCTGGCGCTGGGCCTGATGTTTGTGGTGCACGGCCTGCTGCTGTCCCTGGCCGGGATCAACCCGCTGCGGTTCTTCCGCAAAGTGTGGCCGGTGCTGACCTTTGCGTTCACCAGCCGCTCCAGTGCGGCGGCCATTCCGCTGAGCATTGAAGCCCAGACGCGCCGCCTCGGCATTCCACAATCCATCGCCGGTTTTGCCGCCTCGTTTGGTGCCACCATCGGCCAGAACGGTTGCGCGGGCCTCTACCCGGCGATGTTGGCTGTGATGGTTGCGCCAACCGTCGGCATCAACCCGCTGGACCCGCTGTGGATCGCGACCCTGGTGGCAATTGTGACCTTGAGTTCGGCCGGTGTGGCCGGGGTGGGTGGCGGTGCGACGTTTGCCGCGCTGATCGTGCTGCCGGCGATGGGCTTGCCGGTGTCACTGGTGGCGCTGCTGATTTCCGTGGAGCCGCTGATCGACATGGGCCGCACGGCCTTGAACGTAAACGGCTCGATGACGGCGGGCGCGATTACCAGCCAGGTCATGAAGCAGACGGATAAAGCGCTGTTGAATGCCGATGAACATGCCGAGCTAGCGCAGGCCTGATAGACCGCTATCGCAAGCAAGCCAGCTCCCACATTTTGACCGCATTCTCATGTTGGAACTCGGTCAAGTGTGGGAGCTGGCTTGCCTGCGATGCTCTTAGGCTTTTTCCCAGACTTCGAAGTTATACGCCGGCTTATCACCTTCAGCTGGATTCTCCAGGTTTGAAACCAGCTTCCACTGCTGTTTATCAAATTCGGGAAACCACGCATCCCCTTCCGGGCTCAGCGCAACCCGGGTCAGATACAAGCGATCTGCCTGTTCCAGCCCCTGCGCATACAACTGCGCACCGCCGATCAGCATCAGCTCATCCACGCCCTGCGCCAGCGCCCAGGCCTCGGCCCGCTCAACCGCGGCTTCGAGAGACGGAAAAACTTCCGCACCTTCGAGCACCAAGTCGGTCTGACGGCTGACCACGATGTTCAAGCGCCCCGGCAACGGTCGGCCCAGCGAATCCCAGGTCTTGCGCCCCATGATGATCGGCTTGCCGAGCGTGGTGGCCTTGAAGTATTTAAAATCCCCCGGCAAATGCCAGGGCATGCTGTTGTCGACGCCGATCACACGGTTTTCACCGAGGGCTGCGATCAGGCTTAAAGGGAGAGTTTTTTTCATGGCGACGAGAATACCAGAGCCCCCAGCCACGCGCAGCGTGCACTAAACAGCCCCGGAGCGGTTATGCTCCAGGCTCACGAACACAACAGGACGGCGCGTGACTGCACTGAACCCCTTGCACAAACTCTGGCTGACGGAAACCGTGCGCTTGCGTGAAGAACACGCCGGCCCGCTGGAAGACCTGGAAGCCAACCGCCTGGCCCGCGCGGCCGGCGGCGACCTGCCGACGCGCATCCAACAGCGCGCCCTGCATTTGGCCGAGCGCGATGGTTTGATCGCCGCCCTCACCCGCTGGCTGCAAGGCGCCCGTTTGGCGCTGGTGCTGCTGGCGGTGGTCGCGGTGATCAGTGGCGCCGGTCTGGCGTTTGCTGCATTGGGCAATGGTGTGACGCCGGTGAATGTGTTCTGGGCCCTGGGCAGCCTGCTCGGCTTGAATCTGATCCTGTTAATCAGTTGGGCCCTGGGCCTGCTGTTTGCCGGCGAACACAGCGCCAGCCTCGGCCGCCTGTGGTTGTGGCTCAGCGAAAAACTCGCGCGTGATGCCAAGGCCGCGCAACTGGCGCCGGCGTTGCTGCTGTTGTTACAGCGCCAGAAACTCAATCGCTGGGCGGTCGGCATGCTGGTCAACAGCCTGTGGTTGCTGGCATTGCTCAGTGCCATGGTGATTTTGCTGACACTGCTCGCCACCCGACGCTATGGTTTTGTGTGGGAAACCACCATCCTCGGCGCCGACACTTTTGTCGCCGTGACCCAAGCCCTTGGCAGCCTTCCCGCGCTGTTGGGCTTCAATGTGCCGACGGTCGAGATGATCCGCGCCAGCGGCGATTCCGCCCTGAACATCGAAAGCGCTCGCCAAGCCTGGGCCGCCTGGCTGGTCGGGGTGTTGCTGGTTTACGGCCTGCTGCCCAGATTGATCCTCGCGTTACTCTGCCTGTGGCGCTGGAAACGCGGGCGCGCCGCATTGCGCCTGGACCTCAACCTGCCCGGCTACAGCCAACTGCGCGAACGCCTGATGCCCAGCAGTGAACGACTGGGCGTCAACGACGCCGCGCCCGAACAGCTGCACCACGTCACAGGAGGCGTCAGTGAACTGGAGAGCGACGGCGCGCTGCTGGTCGCCATCGAACTCGACGATCAGCACCCCTGGCCGCCCAAACTGCCGGCCAGCGTGAAAAACGCCGGCATCCTCGACACCCGCGAATCGCGCAACAAACTGCTGGAACAACTCACCCGCTTCCCGCCCGCGCGCCTGGCCATCGCTTGCGACCCACGGCGCTCGCCCGACCGTGGCAGCCTGGCGCTGATCGCCGAGCTGGCACGCAGCGCCGCCGCCACCCGTGTGTGGCTGCTGCAAGCTCCGCCCGGCCAGGCACTGGACGCCGAGCGCCTGGGCGATTGGCACGCAGCGCTGCAACAACTGGAGCTGCCCTTCGCCGACTGCGCGCCGCTGAACTGGCTGGAGACCGGTCATGACTAAACCGCTGAAACTCGCCGTGGTCGGCCACACCAATGTCGGCAAGACCTCACTGCTGCGTACGTTGACCCGCGATGTCGGCTTTGGCGAAGTCTCCCATCGGCCCAGCACCACGCGGCATGTCGAAGGCGCGCGCTTGTCGGTGGATGGCGAGGCCTTGCTGGAGCTATACGACACGCCCGGCCTGGAAGACGCCATCGCCCTGCTCGACTATCTGGAACGCCTGGATCGCCCCGGCGAACGCCTTGACGGCCCGGCCCGCCTGGCGCGTTTCCTGGAAGGCAGCGAAGCGCGCCAGCGTTTCGAACAGGAAGCCAAAGTGCTGCGCCAACTGCTGGCCTCCGACGCCGGCCTGTATGTGATCGACGCCCGCGAGCCGGTGCTGGCCAAGTACCGCGACGAGCTGCAAGTGCTGGCCAGTTGCGGCAAGCCGTTGCTGCCGGTGCTCAACTTCGTCAGCAGCAGCGACCACCGCGAGCCGGACTGGCGCGAAGCCCTGGCCCGACTTGGCCTGCATGCGCTGGTGCGTTTCGACAGTGTGGCGCCACCGGAAGATGGCGAGCGTCGTCTTTATGAAAGCCTGGCCCTGCTCCTGGAGAAGTCGCGGGGGCAGTTGGAACGGCTGATCCAGGACCAGCAAGCCCAACACCAGGCCCGCCAGCAAAGCGCCGCACGGCTGATCGCCGAGCTGTTGATTGACTGCGCCGCGTGCCGACGCAGCGTGGTCACTGCCGATGAACAGCAAGCCATCAGTGACCTGCGCAAAGCCGTACGCCAACGCGAACAAAAATGCGTGGAAGCGCTGCTCAAACTGTTTGGTTTCCGCCCACAAGATGCCGCCGCCAGCGACTTGCCGTTGCTGGACGGCCGCTGGGGCGATGACCTGTTCAACCCGGAAACCCTCAAGCAACTCGGCGTGCGCGTCGGTGGCGGAATCGCCGCAGGTGCGGCTGCCGGGGCGGGTGTGGACCTGCTGGTCGGAGGCTTGACGCTTGGCGCCGCCGCCCTGGCCGGTGCGATTGCCGGTGGTGCCCTGCAAACCGCACGCGGCTATGGCAGCCGCCTGCTGGGCAAGATTAAGGGCCAACGCGAACTGACCGTCGACGACAGCGTGCTGCGCCTTTTGGCCTTGCGCCAACGCCAGTTGCTCAAGGCCCTGAACCTGCGCGGCCATGCGGCCATGCACAGCATCAAGGTCGATACGCCCCAGGATAAAACCTGGCGCGAAGGCAAGTTACCGGACGCGCTGCACAAGGCCCGCGCTCATCCGCAATGGTCATCCCTGAACCTTCACCCGAAGCTGAGCCAGGCAGAGCGCCAGGAACAGATAGACACATTGGCCCACCAGCTGAATGATGCTGGCCACTTACCAGTTGAAGCTCAGGTACGCAGTACATAGCCGTCGGATCAATGCTTTATCGAGGTTGTTGGCAATGCCGTTGCCGACCACATCACTACTGGTAAAAAACTCCAACACTCCATCGACATCATAGGCAGCGGCCTGAAAAACGAGCGAACTTTTGCCACGTTCACCCGTATGCTCATCGAACGTCATCTGAACAGCGTTGGGAGCGCCCTGTTAACAGGCGTGCCCAACGTGAAAGGTCACCGTGCGCTGCCAACGATTGCCCGTGTTGAACCAGTTCAGATGTAAAAAGGTATCGGCGAAAACATCAAGCAAGCGCTTGTCGATCACATCGTTTTCACCGTCTCGATTCATGTCCCCTGAGCACAGCACATCGACCTGCCCATTGGCACTGACATCCACGGCAATGGCCTCGTGCAGCATTTCGTCAGACCCACCGGGCTGTTGGCGGAAAAAATTCAGCACGACAGTATCGGCCTTACCGTTCCTGGCACGGTCTTGGGCCGCCACTTTCAAATAGCGCATCGATGTTGTTCCTTTAAATCAATGAAACACTCACTCTAGAAAGGGTATCGATTCGCCTCTAGCCGACACGTCCTGGCTTGCCGTAAGAACCCAGCGAACTCGCTGAAAGCCGTAGCGGCTTGCAGTGCGAGCGGGCACAACGAGGTTTAAATAGTGCAGCCCCCTGTCTTGATGAATTCACTCAACAGTAAACTTAGGGCCTGCCATAAACCTGGGCATGCCGTCCGGTCTATGCCAGTTGAATTTCAAGTAAATATCGGCAAGTTTCTGAACTAACGCCTTGTCGACATCATTGATCACGCCGTCGTTATTTATATCGAAGTGAATATTCCACTCCAGCGCACCGTCATTATCAAAATCATAAGCGGCGTTCCACATCACCAAGGTCTTCTTGGTGGTAATGCCCGTCTCCTCGTACAGCTGTAAGCGGACGGTATCAGGCGTGCCATCTTTATAAAAGTCCTCGGAATAGACGTGCATAAAACGCGTTGTATCCGCCCCGCAGTTAAACCAGTTAAGTTTCAAATACGTGCTGCCGAACGCGTTCAATAATTCGCGATCACGTTCATTCTCCACGCCGTCGTGGTTGACGTCTCCCAAACGAAAATCAATATGCCCGTCCTCGATGAAGTCGAACGCGAAGGCACTGTTAACGATGACCTCTCGGTGGTCGGCAACCGCCTCGCAAAATCGCAACAAGACCGTATCCGGCTTGCCACTGCCAAAACTGTCTTGAGCAACCACCTTTAAATACCGCATGGGTCAGCTCCTTGACCGCGCTTACTCAGCCCGGCATCAGCCTTGTCATACCACTTGAACGCCAGGAAAACAGTGCACATCGACCGGATCAGCTCCTTGTCGGCATTATTCGCAATACCGTCTTTGTTCACATCGGTTCGAGTAAAGGACTCCAGCACCCCATTACCATCGCCGTCGTAGCCCGCAGCCTGAAAAATGAGCGTGGGTTTTCGAACAGGGCTTACCCGGTCGAAAAACCCCAACTCGACCGCATTAGGCGCACCTGCCGGGGTGTAATGTGCGACTTTCAGCACCAATACACGCTGTGAGTGTTCACCTTTGTTAAACCAGCACAACTTTAGAAACGTACCGGCGAACGCTTTGAGCAACAATGTGTCGGCAACCGTGCTGTTGCTATCATCGTTGTTGCCCCCAGAGAACTGAAAGTCTGTGATGCCATCGGCGTTCATATCGACTGCCACGGCTTCGTGTATCAGGTCATCCGGCTGGTTGGAACTGCGCTCGTAAAAATGCATCAAGACCGTATCGGCTTTGCCATTTCCACTGCGGTCTTGAGCGAAGGCTTTTAAATAACGCATGGGGTTTTCCTAAAAAAGAATAGGCCTTTACGCTAACGCAAGACTTGCCTCCCCTCCAGCTCACACCGTCTACGCCGAACGTAAGAAAGTGCAACAACGGTTGCCCCTTAACGCCAGTTAAACTTCATATACGATTCAACCATGCACTGCAGGGCCTCTCGATCCACTGTGTCGAACAGGTCAGGAGAGAGCGCCTCCTCGTCCAGCTCTATATCGCCCCTGCCGCTGGCGTCATCCGCGATGAGGCTTAGCACCAGTTTCTCTTTCTTGATCATCGGTTTCTCGTTTTGATACAGATCCAATCGGACTTCCACAGGATTGGCCGCAGCATCGAAGCGACTCACAAAGATGTTGATCGAACGGTTCGGCATTGAGGGGCGGCTTAACCAACTCAGCTTCAATACACTGTTAGCAAAGCGCTGGAGCAGTTCCCTGTCCTTCAGGCCCGAGAAACCATTGCCATCAATGTCTCCCGTGATTTGATAATCGACCAACCCATCAGCCGACACATCAACGGCTGTCGCCTTACGCACCAACTCATCCGGCAACTTTGGATTTCGTTGAAAAAAGAGAAGCTCCACGGTATCCGCCTGTGCATTGGAACTCTGGTCCTTCACGACAACTTTCAAATAACGCATCAGTCCTGCTCCCTTGTTCAGAGGGAGCACCTTACTGAGTCCCGCAACATTGATTCCAGATGCGGCGTCTCTCTCTTCAGTGAGAATCGCGCCTATCTCATGAAGGAAACTCAAGCAGGCGTTTTGCCTTGACCTTTAACATCTCAAGATCCACCACTGGCCGGTGCATTTGCTTGGCCTGCTCATCCCAGTGACGCATGCGCAAACTCACGGAGCAGAGCGGGTCTTGTTCAAACGCCAGGGCTTCTTCGGCGCTCATCATGCCGCCCTGGTACCCCAACGTGCGGCGACTGGCTTCGCTCAAGCGGGCGTAATAGTCCGGCTGGCTGAAGGTCAGATAGCGCTTGGCTTGCACGTGGTATTCCACCAGTTTGACCAGGCGCTCACTGAAGCCTGCGCGGCGCAAGTAATCCGCGCCCAGCCGCTCATGACTGACCACCCCATAACCGCCCATGTTTTCGCCACCCTGGCCGCACAGGTGCCCGATATCGTGGAAGAACGCCGCCAGCACCACTTCATCATCAAACCCCTCGGCCATCGCCTGTTGCGCGGCTTGGGACATATGTTCGAGCTGCGACACCGGTTCGCCGATGTAATCCGCCGTGCCGTGCTGCTCGTACACGCCAAAGACTTCGGTAATCGCCTGTTCCGGGGTCATCATGCCGCCCCCCACAGGGTTGTGATATTTCGCTCGGCCATCGCCGGCCCCACGCTCATGCCCACGCCGGTGTGCATCAGTGCCGCGCTCACGCCGGGTGCCGCACGCAGGAATGAAAACGGGGCGGGCCCGCGTGAGCCGTAAACACCTTGCCAGCGCTCCACTACTTGCACCTTGCAGCCCAACGTTTGCTCGGCCAACTCGATCAGCCAGTCATCGACCTGCTCGGCGTTGAACGGCGACGCATCGCTGCCGTAGTCATGGGAGTCGCCGATAATCAGCTCGCCATGGGGCGTCGGGCTGATCAGCAGATGAATGCCGTGTTCATGCAAGTGTGGTGCTTCACGCAGGATCTGCGCCTGCACCGGCGCGGCTTCGGGCAGGTCGGCGAAGGCGCCGTAATGCACGCAACTCAAGCCTGTGAGCAACGCGTGTTGCAGGTTGAGGTTGGTCGCAGGCCGGGCACGCAGCATTTGCAGGCGGCAAATACTCGGGTTGAGTTCGGCGATCGGTTCCGCCAGCAAGGTTTGGTAGTCGTGGCCGGAGCACACAATGACCTGCTCGCCGCGAAAGCTGCCGGCCGTGGTGTGCACGTGGCCGGGCTCAACGTCGCGCACCAGGGTGGAGAAATGAAACTCCACGCTCAATTGCTGGCTCAGGTAGTTGATCAGCGCCGGAATCGCCTCGCGGGAATACAGCTGCTGATCGTCTTTACCATGCAGCGCTGCGCGGTGATGACGGAACTGACCGCCATATAGATCCTTCATCGCCGCGCCTTGCAGCAGCTCGACGTTGTAGCCGTGTTCCTGGGCGCGACCGGCGCGGAATGCTTCCAACAGATGCTCTTCGGCTTCGGTGCGGGCAAACAGGTACGAGCCGTTGCGCTTGAGCTGCACACCCGCCACTTGTGCCCATTGCGCCCAGATATCGCGACTTTCACGGGCCAGGTCGAGCATCGGCCCCGGTGGTTGGCCGGTGACCAGCGCCTGGCCGAAGTTACGCACCGAAGCGCCCAACGGCGTAGCGCTGCGCTCGAACACCTTGACCTTGAGGCCGCGCCTGGCGGCCGCATAAGCGTGGGACAGGCCGAGGATGCCGGCGCCGATGATCAGCAGATCGCTGTGTTGTGTCATAGAGTGAAGTCCTGAATTTGGGACCGCTATCGCAGGCAAGCCAGCTCCCACATTGGAATGCATTCCAACTGTGGGAGTTGGCTTGCCTGCGACAGGGCCATCAGCCCTAACGAAAACCTTACTGACCCGCCACCTTCTCCGACTTGCCGTCATAGCGCTTGCGCCATTCGGTCAGGATGCTGTCGCGGTTTTTAGAGGCCCAGGCGAAGTCGTTCTTGATCAGGCGTTGCTCGTAGTCAGCGGGCAATTCGGTCTGCGGCTTGGCGATACCAGGCTGGGCGAGGACAGCGAAGTTGTCTTTGTACAGGTCCATCGCCGCAGTGCTGGCGGAGAAGTCAGCGAGCTTTTTAGCCGCCTCGGCGTGAGCGGTGCCCTTGATCACGGCCGTCGCTTCAATGTCCCAGCCCAGGCCTTCCTTGGGCAGGATGATATCCAGCGGCGCGCCCTGGCGTTTCAGTTGGACGGCCGGGTATTCGAAGGAAATGCCAATCGGGAATTCACCGGAAGCCGCCAGCTTGCACGGCTTGGACCCGGAGTGAACGTACTGACCGATGTTCTGGTGCAGGTCGTCCATGTACTGCCAGCCCTGTTTCTCGCCAAAGGTCTGCAGCCAGGCACTCACGTCCAGGAAGCCGGTGCCGGACGACGCCGGGTTCGGCATCACGATCTTGCCCTTGTACTCAGGCTTGGTCAGGTCTTGCCAGCTCACCGGCTTGGTCAGGCCTTGCTTCTCGGCTTCGACAGTGTTGAAGCAGATGGTCGCAGCCCACACGTCCATGCCGACCCAGGCCGGTGGGTTGGCGGCGTCGCGGTAGTGCTTACCGATCTTGTCCAAATCCTTGGGCGCGTAGTTAGCCAGCATGCCTTGCTGGTCGAGGATCGCCAGGCTCGACGCGGCCAGGCCCCACACCACGTCGGCTTGCGGGCGATCTTTCTCGGCCAGCAGCTTGGCGGTGATGATGCCGGTGGAGTCGCGTACCCATTTGATCTCGACGTCCGGGTTGGCCTTTTCGAAAGCCTGTTTATAGGTCTTCAACTGCTCGGCTTCGAGGGCCGTGTACACCGTCAACTCGGTTTTGGCGGCAAAGGCATTCAGGCTGAATGCGCTGAGTAGAGCAGCGGCCAGAGCCAGGGGCTTGAACATGGAACACCTCCTTCAGGGATTATTGGCCGGGCGCGGTCTGACGCCAGGCTTGGGAACGGCGCAATGCGCCACGTGAAGCCCACGCCAGCAGCAGCGAGACGCTGCCTGAGGTGAACAGGATCAGGGTGGACATGGCCGCAGCGCCGCCCACGTTGCCGGCATCGTCCATGTTCAATACGGCGACGGCGGCAAGAAGGGTGTCGGGGCTGTAGAGGAAGATCGCGGCGGACACGGTGGTCATCGCCGACACAAACAGGTAGCGCACGATGTCCAGCAACGCCGGCAGGCAGATCGGTACGGTGACGCGCAAATAGTGGCGGTACAGCGGCGCCTTGAGCGACAGCGCGGCGGCTTCAAACTCGGCGTCCAGCTGACGCAGCGCCGTGGTCGCGGTCATCTGTGCAGTGGTCAAATAGTGCGCAATGGTGCACACCACCAGCAGGGTCATGGTTCCGTAGAACACATGCAGCGGGTTGCCGTTGAGGTTGAAAAAGAACACGTAGCCCAGGCCGAGCACCAGGCCCGGCACGGCCATCGGCACAAAGCTGAGCATGCGCAGCACCAAGTTCAGGCCTTTCTGGCCCTTGGTCTTTTCCATCAGGTAGGCGCCGGTGAAGATCAACACGCTACCGATCAGCGCCGTGCACAGGGCCAGGGTCAGGCTGTTGCGATAGGCCAGCCAACCGCCACCGGCCGTGTCTTCGAATTGGTAGTGGTTGAGCGACAGCGACAGGTTGTACGGCCAGAACTTCACCAGTGAGGAATACACCGCCATGCCGAACACCAGCAGCAACACGGCGCAGATCAGCAGCACAATGGCCAGGTAGCACCCATCGCGCTGCGGCGATGGCGCTGGTTGGAACACCTGGGCACGGCCACTCATGGAGTCGCCATGACGACGGCGCAACCAGGCGTCGACCCCAAAGCTGAACAGCGCCGGCAGCAGCAATACCATGCCGATCAAAGCACCGCGACCGAACTGCTGCTGGCCGACCACCGCTTTGTAGGCCTCCAGCGCCAGCACCTGATAATCGCCGCCGACCACCACGGGCACGCCGAAGTCGGTGATGGTCAGGGTGAATACCAGGCAAAACGCAGCGAATACGGCCTGGCGCGTGGCCGGCCAGGTGATGCTGCGAAACGCCCGGGCAGGACTTGCGCCCATACTTGACGCCGCGTCGAACAAACGCGCATCTGCCAGCGAGAGTGCCGACAGCAGAATCATCAAAGCGTGTGGGAAGGTGTAGATCACTTCGCCGAGAACAATGCCCCAGAAACCGTAGATATTCTCCGAAAGCAGCCCGCGCAATATGCCCTGGTTGCCGAACAGATACACCAGCGCAATCCCCGGCAGCATGGACGGCGCCATCAGCGGCAGCAGTGATATGCCACGCCAGATGGCCTTGCCGGGGATCAGCGTGCGCTGCAATGCGTAAGCAAACAGGTAGGCCAACGGTACGACGATGGCCGCCACGCTGAGGGAAACCTTCAAGCTATTGCCCAGCAGCCAGTGGAAGTTGTCGCTGGTGACCAGCTCGCGCGCCGCGACCCACCCACCGCCCTGCCCGGCTTCACTGCTGAAGCCACGCCAGAAGATCGCCAGTAATGGCATCAGTACCGCCACGCCCAACAGGCACAACCAGAGCACTTTGCCGCCGAGCACAAAAATGCGGTCGCCCAGTTCGGCGCGGGAAACCTGACGAGCCAGGTTGTCGGGTATCGGCAGCGTCATATCAGCGGCCATCTCAGGCAAACACCTGCAGGCTGCGTGGCGGCAAGGCCACCCAGATGTCCTGGACGCCGAGGCGCGGCATGGCTTCGGGGGCCAGTTCGGCCAGCAACGGGTGGCCAGGCAATTGTTCCAGTTCAAAGCTCATGCGGCAGCGGTTACCGAGAAAGGTGATCTCGCGGACCTTCGCCGGGAACAGGTTTTCTTCATGTACCGGCGGGTTCACGCTGATGGCTTCCGGGCGACAGAACAAGCGGCCGGACTTGGCCTTGCTGGCGTTATCGTCCAGGCGCATGTTCATACCGCCGACCTGGGCATGGCTGTCGCTGTTGCGACTGAACGGCAGCCAGTTGCCCTGGCCGACGAACTCTGCCACGAACGGCGTGGCCGGTCGGTCGTAGATTTCCTGGGGCGTGGCGTATTGCTCGACCTTGCCGTTGTTCATCACGGCGATGCGGTCGGCCATCAACATGGCTTCGTCCTGGTTATGGGTGACCATCAGGGTGGTGATCCCCAGGCGCCGTTGCAGTTGGCGCAACTCGGTGCACAAGTGCTCGCGGACACGGGCGTCGAGCGCCGACATCGGTTCGTCCAACAGCAGCAAGGAGGGTGCTGGCGCCAGGGCACGGGCCAGGGCGACGCGTTGTTGTTGGCCGCCAGATAGTTGGCCGGGGTATTTCTTTTCGCTGCCCAGCAGGCCAACCAGCTCGAGCATCTGGCCGACACGCTTGCGCACTTCATCGCGGCCGCTGCCGGTGAGGCCGTAGCCGATATTCGCTTCGACGGTCAGGTTGGGAAACAGCGCGTAGGACTGGAACAATATCCCATAGTCCCGCGCCTGAGGTGGCAGCAAGGAAACATCCCGTTGGCCAAGGTAAAGCTCGCCGCTGTCCTGGCGTTCCAGACCGGCGATGCAACGCAGCAAAGTGGTCTTGCCGCAACCGGACGGGCCCAGCAGGCACACCAGCTCACCGGCCGCGACGTCCAGCGACACATTGTCCAGCGCAGTAAAGGCGCCGAAGCGTTTCTGGATACCGCGCACCTTCATCGGCGCACCGGGGTTGGTCAGGGCTGTGTTCATGGAGGCACCTCATCAAACTGATGAAGGCCATGCTAGGGAGACAATGCGTCCTTGGTGTGGCAGGAAGGCAAAAGGGAGTGATAGTGGTATTGGTGGATTTGTGTAGGACTTGAGGAATGAGTTGTCTGGGAGGACGCCATCGCGGGCAAGCCCGCTCCACATTTTGACCGCATTCTCATGTTGGAACTCGGTCGAAGGTGGGAGCTGGCTTGCCTGCGATGGCGATCCAAAGGCCACCAAACCTATTTCAGAGCGGCGACATTTCCTGCGCCAACCCGAGAAACGCAGCAGGCAGGCGAGCCCCTTTTCTTTCCTTGAGGCAGTACAAATACTCAGGAATCTGCGGCGCATTCTCGATGGTCAGCACGCGCAACTGCGGGTCATGGGGCACTTCCTGGCGGGCGATGATACTGATACCGATATTGCGCAGCACGGCCTCGCGAATCGACTCACGGCTGCCGATTTCCAGCAGTGGTCCGTAACTCACACCCGCGCCTTGTAACATTTCTTCGGTCAACCTGCGCGTGGTGGAACCCGCCTCACGCATCAACAGCGTGTGCCCGGCCAACGCACTGAGCGGTACATGATCGAGGGTGGCCAGAGGGTGATTGCGATGCACCGCCAGCACCAAAGGATCGGTGCCGAGTACGCGACGGATCAGACGAGGGTCTTCCAGCAGTTGCGAGGATGCGGCGACATCGACGCGGTAATCATCCAACGCTTCGAGCACCTGCTGGGAGTTGCCGATTTCCACCGACACCTCCACGTGGGGCAGGCGCTCACGAAAGGCTTTGACCAGGTCGAGAATGTAATACGGCGCTGTCGCGGCAATCCTCAAGGCACCCTGGACCTGGCCGCTGTTGCGCAGGAAAAACTCGATATCGGCTTCCTGCTGCAACAGCGTCTTGACCATTGGCAGCAGCCGCGCACCTTCATCGCTGACGGTGAGGCGGCGGCCGCCTCGGTAGAACAGTTCAACGCCGTATTGGCTTTCCAGGTTACGAATCTGGGTGGTGACGGTGGGCTGGCTCAGGCCGAGTTTTTTCGCCGCCTGGGTAATGCTGCCCAGGCGGGCGACCATAAAAAACGCCTTCAACTCGGCACTCAGCACGCCACCCTCTCATCGTCTATTTGCGCAACAGGCGCAGGCCATTGAACACTACCAGCAGGCTCACGCCCATGTCGGCGAACACCGCCATCCACATGGTGGCCATGCCGAGGAAAGTGACCGCGAGGAAGATCGCCTTGATCACCAACGCCAGGGCGATGTTCTGCTTGAGGATACTCGACGTTTGCCTGGAGAGCCGAATGAAAGCCGGGATCTTGCGCAAATCATCGTCCATCAGCGCCACGTCAGCGGTTTCAATCGCGGTGTCGGTGCCGGCTGCGACCATGGCAAAACCGATCTCGGCGCGCGCCAGGGCCGGGGCGTCGTTGATGCCGTCACCGACCATGCCCACCCGGCGGCCCTGGCCGTAGAGGGTTTCGATGGCTTGCAGTTTGTCGGTGGGCAGCAGGTCGCCCTGGGCCTGGTCGATGCCGACCTGAGCCGCAATCGCCTGGGCGGTGTGGGTGTTGTCGCCGGTGAGCATCAAGGTCTTGATGCCCAGTTCGTGCAACTGCTGGATGGCTTCGCGGCTGCTGTCTTTGACGGTGTCGGCCACGGCGAACAGCGCCAGCGGGCCGGATTTGTCGAGCAACAGCACCACCGACTTGCCTTGTTTTTCCAAGGCGAAGAGCTTTTCTTCCAGCTCAGGCGAGCACAGGCCCAAGTCTTCCACCAGGCGATGGTTGCCCAGGTGGTAGGTTTCGCCGTTGATGTCGCCGCGTACACCGCGACCGGCCAGGGCCTCAAAGTTATCCACAACGTGGCTCGGCAGGTTTTTATCCACAGCTGCGTTGGCAATCGCCAGCGACACCGGGTGGTCGGAACGCCCGGCCAAGCTGGCCGCCAGCGCCGGTGCGCTGTCTGCGACATTGGGGAACAGCGGCACATAGTCGGTTTGCACCGGTTTACCGTGGGTAATGGTGCCGGTCTTGTCGAGGGCCAGGTAATCGAGCTTGTAACCGCCTTCCAGGTACACGCCACCCTTGATCAGGATGCCTTTGCGCGCCGCCGCCGCCAGGCCGCTGACGATGGTCACCGGGGTGGAGATCACCAAGGCGCAAGGGCAGGCAACCACCAGCAGGACCAGCGCGCGATAGATCCAGTCGAACCAGACGCCAGCCATGAACAGCGGTGGAATCACCGCCACGCCCAAGGCAAACAGGAACACTGCCGGGGTGTAGACCTTGGCGAAGCTGTCGACAAAACGCTGGGTCGGTGCCCGCGCGCCTTGGGCTTGCTCGACGGCGTGAATGATGCGCGCCAGGGTGGAATTGTTCGCCGCCGCGGTGACCTTGTACTCCAGGGAACCGGCTTGGTTGATGGTGCCGGCGAAGACTTTATCGCCCACAGTCTTTTCAATCGGCAGGCTTTCACCGGTGATCGGTGCCTGGTCGATGGTGGATTGGCCGGCGGTGACTTCGCCGTCCAGGCCAATGCGCTCGCCGGGCTTTACTCGTACGATGGCGCCAAGATCGATGCTTTTGACCTCTTGTTCCAACCATGAGCCGTCAGCCTGTTGCACCGTGGCCTGTTCCGGGGTCATCTGCATCAAGCCGCTGATGGCATTGCGCGCACGGTCCAGGGACTTGGCTTCGATCAACTCGGCCACCGTAAACAGGAACATCACCATCGCTGCTTCAGGCCACTGACCGATCAGGATCGCGCCCGTCACCGCGATGCTCATCAGCGCGTTGATGTTCAAGTTAAGGTTTTTAAGCGCGATCCAGCCCTTTTTGTAGGTGGTGAGGCCGCCGCTGAGGATCGACACCAACGCCACCAAAGCAATCACCCAGGTCGGTGCAACACCAGTGAAATGCAGCACCTCGGCACCCAACGCGCCGACACCGGAGACTGCAAGCGGCCACCAGTGTTTCTTGGCCGGCGGCGCAGCGGCCGGGGTGCCCTCTTCAATAGGATCGGCTTGCATACCGAGGGACTTGATGGCATCGATGATCGGCGCCGTGCTCGGCAAGTCATGGGTGACGCCGAGAATGCGGTTGATCAGGTTGAATTCCAGCTGCTGCACACCCGCGAGCTTGCCCAGTTTGTTCTGGATCAGCGTCTGCTCGGTAGGGCAGTCCATGGCTTCGATGCGAAAGGTGCTCAGGCGCGAGCCGGCGGTCAGCGCTTCGCTCAGCGTCACCACGGCAGGCGCGGCCTTGCTTGCACAGCAGGAGTCGCCATGGCTGGCGTGGTCGTGCTTTTTGACGGGCGTCAGTTTGGCGCCGTGATCGTGGTCATGATCGTGCTTATGATCATGATCATGCGGGTGATCGTGCTTTTTGGGGGTGTGGATGGAGTCGCTCATTTCGTCGCGTCCGTAAGGTGCCTGTTGCCAAGTAAAGACCCTGTAGCCACTATAGGGTCAAGCACCCATTTGGAGATTGCTGCGATGAAGATCGGCGAATTGGCCAAACTGACCGACTGTCAGGTGGAAACCATCCGGTATTACGAGAAAGAAGGCCTGCTGCCGCCGCCGGCGCGCACCGACGCCAATTACCGCGTGTACACCCAGGCGCACACCGAACGGCTGATCTTTATCCGCAATTGCCGCAGCCTGGACATGACGCTCGAGGAAATCCGCAGCCTGCTGGGGCTACGCGACAGCCCACGGGACCAGTGCGAAAGCGTGAATGCGTTGATTGACGAGCATATCCACCACGTAAAGGCACGGATCGATGGGCTGCTCGCATTGCAGGTGCAATTGCTGGACCTGCGCCAACGATGCGGCGGTGGGCCGGATCTGGATCAGTGCGGGATTTTGCAGCGGCTGGAAGTCAGCGGGAGTGTGGCGGCCAGCGAGGCTGAGCCTTCGCATGTGGGCAGAAGCCACGGGCACTGAATCAAGTCAACACGGATCAAATGTGGGAGCGGGCTTGCTCGCGAATGCGGTAGATCAGTCGATATTTCCAGCGACTGACACACCGTTTTCGCGAGCAAGCCCGCTCCCACAGTAATCAGATAGCCACGTCGGCCTTGATGCTCGGGTCGGCGTCGTAGCCAACAATTTCAAAGTCTTCAAACTTGTAGTCATAGATCGACGCAGGTTTGCGCTTGATCACCAGTTCCGGCAGCTTTTTCGGCGTACGTGCCAGCTGGGTGCGGATCTGTTCCATGTGGTTGCTGTAAGCATGGGTGTCGCCGGTGGTGACGATGATCTCGTGAGGGATCAAGTCGCATTGCTGGGCCAGCATGTGGGTCAGCAAGGCCAACGCGGCCGTGTTGTACGGCAGGCCGAGGAAGACGTCGGAACTGCGGATATACAACTGCATCGACAGATGACCGTCATGCACGAACGCCTGGTAAAGCAGGTGGCACGGCGGCAAGGCTTGCTTGCCGTTGCGCGCGTTTTCCTGCGGGCTCTTGGTTTCGTCCGGCAGGTACTCGACATTCCAGCCATGAAACAGGATGCGGCGGCTGTTCGGGTTGGTTTTGAGGGTGTGAACCATGTAGTCGATCTGGTTGATCTTGCCGCCGTCCTTGGTCGGCCAGGCGGTCCACTGCTCGCCGTACACCGGGCCCAGGTCGCCGTCTTCGGTGGCCCACTCGTCCCAGATTTTCACGCCATTTTCGTTGAGCCATTTGATGTTGGTGTTGCCGCTCAACATCCAGATCAACTCGTTGGCGATACTTTTGAAATGAAGCTTCTTGGTGGTCAGCAGCGGGAAGCCGTCGGCCAAGTTATGCCGATACTGACGGGCAAATACGGCTTTGGTGCCGGTGCCGGTGCGATCGCCCTTGGTCAATCCATTGGTCACGACGTCGTTCAGTAGTTCGAGATATTGCTTCATGTTATTACCCGTATCGTTGAAGCCGAGGAGGCTCATCCTTCACGGAAGAGCCTCGGCATTCGAATTTAAAGCGTGGCGTTCTTGATAGGCTGCGGACGGTTGTAAGCCCACCACAGCAGGCCCAGGCCCGCCAGGATCATCGGTATGCTGAGGATCTGGCCCATGGTCAGCCAGCCCCACGCCAGGTAGCCCAGTTGTGCATCCGGCACGCGCACGAACTCGACGATGAAACGGAAGATCCCGTAGAACAACGCGAACATCCCCGACACGGCCATGGTTGGACGTGGCTTGCGCGAGAAGATGTACAGAATGAGGAACAGTGCCACACCTTCCAGGGCGAACTGGTAGAGCTGCGACGGGTGGCGCGGCAATTGCGCCGGGTCGCTGAACGGCGGGAACACCATGGCCCACGGCACGTCGCTCGGCTTGCCCCACAACTCGGCGTTGATGAAGTTACCGATACGCCCGGCGCCCAGGCCAATCGGCACGAACGGCGCGACGAAGTCCATCAGCTGGAAGAATGACTTGCCGTTGCGACGACCGAACCACCAGGCAGCGATCATTACGCCGACAAAGCCGCCGTGGAATGCCATGCCGCCCTTCCACACTTCGAAAATCAGCGTCGGGTTGGCGATGTAGGCCGGCAGATCGTAGAACAGCACATACCCGAGGCGTCCGCCGACAATCACCCCCATCGACATCCAGAACACCATGTCGGAGAGTTTCTCCTTGGTCCAGGTGGGGTCGAAACGGTTCAGGCGCCGGGAAGCCAGCAGCCAGGCACCGCCGATGCCGATCAGGTACATCAACCCGTACCAGTGGATTTTCAGCGGACCGATGGCCAAGGCCACCGGGTCGATCTGCGGGTAAGGCAGCATTGCGACTCCTCGTTAAATCATTAGTCATGGCGCACCGGACCATGCCGGTGTGCGATTAAGCCTGCGTTATAGCCGCAATTTCAAATTAAGAAGTTCGCACACACGGAACAGCCTGGCATGTTAACGGATGGAAGGCGTGCGACCCAACTTCGATACGATGGAACGCCCGCCCTTGTGTGGGTAGAGTGGGCAAAACACAAAGGAAACGCCTTATGTGCCTGATCGTTTTCGCCTGGCGGCCGGGCCACGCCCAGCCGCTGATCGTCGCGGCCAACCGTGATGAATTCTACGCCCGGCCCAGTCTGCCGCTGGGCCAATGGCCCGATGCGCCTGACATCTATGCCGGCCGCGACCAGGAAGCGGGTGGCACTTGGCTTGGGGTCAACGCCGACGGGCGTTTTGCCGCCCTGACCAATATCCGCGATCCGCACCAGCCACCGGCGCGTACGTCGCGCGGAGAGTTGGTGGCACGTTTTTTAAGCGGTTCGCTGCCCATTGATCAGTATTTGACCGACGTTAACGGCCGTTCGATTGAATATGCCGGTTTTAATCTATTGGTGGGCACACGCGATGAGCTGTGGCATTACAACGCCAATGAGACCGAACCGACGCAGTTGAAGGCGGGGGTTTATGGCTTATCCAATGCCGGGCTGGATACGCCGTGGCCGAAGTTGATCAAGGCCAAGGCGGCGCTGAGTGAGTTGCTGGAGAACCCCGACCCGCAAGCCTTGCTGGGGATATTGAGCGACCCGCAGACCGCGCCGTTTGCCGACTTGCCGGATACCGGCGTGGGGTTGGCGACGGAGAGTTTGTTGTCGAGCGTGTTTATCGCCAGCCCCAGTTATGGGACGCGGGCAAGTACGGCGTTGATTGTGAATGCCGACGGCACGCGGCGGATGGTGGAGCGCAGTTTCGGGCCACATGGTGGCCGGCTGGGCGAGGTAGAACTCAATATTTGATGGCGCTTGGCGCTGACGCCATCGCAGGCAAGCCAGCTCCCACAGTTGCAATGCATTCTTCTGTGGGAGCCGGGCTTGCCCGCGATGGCCGCACCTCGATTTAGAGCGTTTTTGCCGAGGCCGGGTTGATCATCCGCGTCAGCCCCAAATTCTTCAGCGCCAGTTGAAGCGAGCTGTGGATAACTTGCGGGTTGTCGATGGTCATCAACTCAGCCAGCAACTCCTTGGCCATGCTCAGGTTTACCTGGCGCAGCAACCACTTCACCTTCGGCAAGTTGGTGGCGTTCATCGACAGGCTGTCAAAGCCCATCGCCATCAGCAGCACCGCTGCCGCCGGGTCGCCGGCCATTTCACCGCAAATGCTCACCGGCTTGCCTTCGGCATGGGCGTCGCGCACCACGTGCTGCAAGGCTTGCAGTACCGCCGGGTGCAGGTAGTCGTAGAGGTCGGCCACCCGTGGGTTGTTGCGGTCCACGGCCAGCAGGTATTGGGTCAGGTCGTTGGAACCGACCGAGAGGAAGTCCACTTGCCGCGCCAGTTCTTTAGCCTGGTACACCGCCGCCGGGATTTCGATCATCACGCCAATCGGCGGCATCGGTACGTCGGCGCCTTCGTCGCGTACTTCGCCCCAGGCACGGTGGATCAGGTGCAGTGCTTCTTCCAGCTCATGGGTGCCGGAGATCATCGGCAACAGAATGCGCAGGTTGTTCAGGCCTTCGCTGGCCTTGAGCATGGCGCGGGTCTGGACGAGGAAAATTTCAGGGTGATCAAGGGTTACACGAATGCCGCGCCAGCCAAGGAAGGGGTTGTCTTCCTTGATCGGGAAATAGGACAGTGACTTATCGCCGCCGATGTCCAGGCTGCGCATCGTCACCGGTAACGGGTGGAAGGCGGACAGTTGCTCGCGATAGATCGCGAGCTGCTCCTTTTCACTCGGGAAACGCTGGTTGATCATGAACGGCACTTCGGTGCGGTACAGCCCGACCCCTTCGGCGCCACGTTGTTGTGCGCGGGCCACATCGGCGAGCAGGCCGGTGTTTACCAGCAACGGCACGCGGTGGCCGTCGAGGGTCACGCACGGCAGCTCGCGCAGCGAATCGAGGCCCAGCGCCAGCTGTTTCTCTTCTTCCACCACTTCGGCGTATTGCTTGCGCAACAGCTCGCTGGGGTTGGTAAAGACTTCACCGCGATGCCCATCGACGATCATGTCGATGCCGTCGACCTTGGAATACGGCAGGTCCACCAGGCCCATCACCGTCGGGATGCCCATGGCCCGAGCCAGGATCGCGACGTGGGAGTTACCCGAACCCAATACCGAGACCAGGCCCACCAGTTTGCCTTCCGGCACTTCGCCGAGCATCGTGGCGGTCAGTTCTTCACTGATCAAAATGGTGTTGTCGGGGTAGACCAGGTTGGTGGTGCGGTCTTCCTGCAGGTAGGCCAGCAGACGGCGACCCAGGTCACGCACATCCGAGGCGCGCTCGCGCAGGTAGGCGTCGTCCATCAGTTCGAAACGGTTGACGTGATCGGTGACCACCTGGCGCAACGCGCCCTGGGCCCACTGGCCGGTCTTGATCACGGTTTTGACTTCATTACCCAGCGACGCGTCGTCGAGCATCATCTGGTACACGTCGAACAGCGCGCGCTCTTCGGGGCGCAATTGTGTAGCCAGCTTGGTCGACAGGTTGCGCATATCCGCGCGCACGCCTTCCAGGGCGGTCTTGAACAGTTTGATTTCAGCGTCAATGTCGTTGACGGTCTTGTCCGGCACCACATCGAGGTCGGCCGGTGGCAGCATAACCACCGCGGTGCCGACGGCAGCGCCCGGCGAACCCGGTACGCCGACGAACTTGGCTTCCTGGATGCCCTTGCCCTGGCGACCCAGGCCGCGAATCGAGCCGGTGGCTTCGGCATGGGCGATAACCCCGGCCAACTGCGCACTCATGGTCACGAGGAAGGCTTCTTCACCCTCGTCGAACTGGCGGCGTTCTTTTTGCTGAATGACCAACACGCCGACAACGCGGCGGTGGTGAATGATCGGTGCGCCGAGGAACGAGGCGTAACGCTCTTCACCGGTTTCGGCAAAGTAGCGGTAACGCGGGTGATCGGCCGCGTTTTCGAGGTTGAGGGGTTCTTCACGCGTCCCCACCAGGCCCACCAGACCTTCATTGGGCGCCATGCTGACTTTGCCGATGGAGCGCTTGTTCAAGCCCTCCGTGGCCATCAGCACAAAACGGTTGGTCTCGGGGTCCAGCAGGTAAACCGAGCAGACCTGGCTGCCCATGGCTTCCTTGACGCGCAACACAATAATCCCCAACGCCGCCTTGAGATCCTTGGCGGAGTTAACTTCCTGGACGATCTTGCGCAGCGTATTGAGCATGGCTCGGGGTCGAACTCCGTCGTCAGTCGCGCGCTAAAAGGCGCGGGGCAAGCTCTTTGAGAGCGCGACGATAAACCTCGCGCTTGAATGTCACCACCTGGCCCAACGGGTACCAATAGCTGACCCAGCGCCAGCCATCGAACTCCGGTTTACCGGTCAAATCCATCCGCACCCGCTGCTCGTTGGAGATCAGGCGCAGGAGAAACCATTTCTGCTTCTGGCCGATGCACAGCGGTTGGCTGTGCGTACGCACCAGGCGTTGCGGCAAACGATAGCGCAACCAGCCGCGAGTACAGGCCAGAATTTGCACATCTTCGCGCTCAAGGCCGACTTCTTCATTCAACTCACGGTACAAGGCGTCTTCAGGGGTTTCGTCGGGGTTGATTCCGCCTTGAGGAAACTGCCAGGCATCTTGGTTGATTCGGCGAGCCCATAGCACCTGTCCGGCATCATTCGTAAGAATAATCCCGACATTAGGACGGAAACCATCGGGGTCGATCACGGCAACAACCTCGCAAACGCATGTCGCCGCATTGTTCCACAAAGGTTGATCCAGCGGCAACGAGGCTTCTTACCTTATGTGCACTCTTGTGAAAAGACCGTATTCTGGACGCCTTTTTACAGACTTTTCAGCGAGTAACTGCAATGCGCCTGGCTTTATTCGACTTGGACAACACGCTTCTGGGCGGTGACAGCGATCACGCCTGGGGCGATTACCTCTGCGAACGCGGAATTCTCGACGCGGTGGCCTACAAGGCGCGCAACGATGAGTTTTACCAGGATTACCTGGCCGGCAAGCTGGATAACGCCGCTTACCTTAACTTCTGCCTGGAAATCCTCGGCCGCACCGAGATGGCCCAGCTGGACGAATGGCACAACGACTATATGCGTGACTGCATCGAGCCGATCATGCTGCCGCAGGCCGTGGAACTGCTGGCCAAGCACCGTGCCGCCGGCGACAAGCTGGTGATCATCACCGCGACCAACCGCTTCGTCACCGCACCGATTGCCGCGCGCCTGGGGGTTGAAACCCTGATCGCCACCGAGTGCGAGATGGAAAATGGCCGCTACACCGGGCGCAGCACCGATGTGCCGTGCTTTCGCGAGGGCAAGGTGACGCGCTTGAATCGTTGGCTGGAAGAAACCGGGCATAGCCTGCAAGACAGCTACTTCTACAGCGATTCGATGAATGACTTGCCGTTGCTGGAGCAGGTGACCCACCCGGTGGCGGTGGACCCGGACCCGAATCTTCGGGCTGAGGCCGAGAAGCGTGGCTGGCCGGTGATTAGCCTGCGCGGCTGATAACGCCTTCGCGAGCAAGCCCGCTCCCACATTGTGACCGCGCTCCCTCTGAAGGAACCGGCTCGAATGTGGGCGCGGGCTTGCTCGCGAATGAAGTCGACTCGGTCCCAAGCCTTACATCGGCTTAGCCACCATCAAGTAAAAAATCGCCACAAACGCCAGAAACGCCGGCCAGCCCAGGCCAAACCACCAACGCATATAGGTTGTCGCCTTGATCGGCATCGCCGTGCCGTCGCGCAACGCCTGCTCCGCCATCTTGTGCACACGAATCTGCAACCACACCACCGGCAGCCAGCAAATCCCCGCCAGGCAATACAGGCCGACGGTCCATTGCAGCCAGCTCTGCTGCATCGACCAACCCGCCAAATGCATCAAGCCGACCCCGCTCAAGGGCTGGAGCACCGCCGTGGTCGCGGTAAACGCCCAGTCGGCGAACACCAGGTGCTTGAAGGTCACGGCGATCACTTCAACCTTGCCACTGCGCCAAGCGCGCAAGGCGTAGTAAGCCGAGCCTGCGCCCAACCCGAACAGAATGGTCGACGACAGGATATGCAGGGTTTTCAGCAGCAGGTAAGCGCTCATCGCCGGGGTTCAGTCCAAAGAAGCCAAAGAGTAGCCACCATGAGTACCAGGTTTTTGGCGACGGCCGCGTAGGGATCAAACCAGTAATGGGGCAGGATTATGCTGATAACCACGGTATACCCGGCCATCAACAACAATTGCAGGATCAGTGTCTGCCTGCGCCAACGCGTGACCAGTAACCCCAAGCCCAACAGGCCATCACACACGGCCCCGGCGATCACGGCCAACGTCGCCCAAGCGCCTTGCACGCCCGCCTCGGCCAGGATGCGCAGGCCCCAGTCATAACCCGGGCCAAGGCAGACCACTGCGGTGCCCAGCCAGATCAGCACCATCACCGCCAGCATCAGCGGGCGGACAGTGCGTTGACTACTCACTGTTGCCGTCGGCCAATCCCGCAGCCGCGAGGCCAGCGGCGCGGCTGTATAGCCGCACACCGAGGCCAGCACCTCGGGGTCGGCCACATTGTCCTGTTGCGCCAGCGCGATACTTTGTCGATTCAACGCCCGCCAACCCAGGCGGTCTCCCAGCCAACCGCCCCACCCCAGCAACGGCACTTGCACGTATCGGCCCGCGCCCCAGCCCTGGGCGGCACGCAAGTGGTCAACGACTTCGGACAGCCGCATCGGCTCAGGGCCCACCAACGGGAGCACCATTGATTCGGCCGGCCACTGCCGCAGCAGCGCCAGCACCGCACCGACCACGTCATCGATGTGCACGGGTTGCAGGTGGGCGTTGAGGTCCAGCAACGGAATCAACGGCCAAGGCGAAAGCCCGGCCAACCACGCACTGCTGGCGCCGCCTGCGCCCACCACCAATGAAGGCCGCAGCACGACACTCGTTTTGCCCAGGCTTAGCAGATAATCATCCGCCGAGCCTTTGCTGGCCAGGAACGGCACATCGGAGTGCGCCGAGGCCCCCAGGGCAGAAATCTGCAACACCCGCACACCGCGCCGGGCCGCCAGATCAAACAGCACGCGGGCGCCCTGATCCTGGACACGGCTCAACTGCGCTGCATCCACGCTCAGCAGGCCCGCCGCATTGATCAATAAATCAACAGATTCAGGAAAAACAAAGCACTCGGGGTCGATCGCCAACCGGCTCAAATCCAGCGACCGCCACTCTACCCCCGGCCCATTCTGACTGCGAGGCTCGCGACACGTCGCGATCACGCGGTGCCCCGCTTGCTGCAAGGCACGCAACAGGTGGCCGCCTACAAACCCTGTGGCGCCGACCAAAAGAACGTTCATGAAGATCCTTTAAACCGGTTTGGCGCCCATCAAACCGGCAATTGCCACAAACCCCACCAGGCTGACTACCGCCAGCACCAGGGTGAAATTCAGGTTGCCGCCTTCGCCTTTGCGCAGGCGATTAAGCCGTGCCACCAGCCAGAACCAGGCCAGCGCTGCCACGGTGTAGAGGATGCTGGAACCCAGAATCCAGGTTTGCCCCAGCGGCCAGCCGATCAGGTGCACCAGCCACCAGCCGGTAAACGGCATGCTGACAAGGCTTATCCCCATCAACAACCACACGAACACCCAAGGGCGTTGCACGGTAGCGGCCGGGCCGGCGCTGCGTTTACGCCAGGCCAGTACCGCCAGGCCGAGGCCGCTGAGCAGCAGCAACACGGTGGCGGTGATGTGGATAACCTTGAGGGTGGTCAGCGTTTCCATGGTCTCGATTCCTTATAGGCCGCTCAGTCAGCGTAGTCGCTCAACCGAGGAACAGCTGGTAAGCCGGGTTTTCGCTTTCATCCCAATACGGGTAGCCGATTTGTGCCAACGCGGCCGGCACCAGGTGACGCTCGTCTGCCGGTACTTGCAGGCCTGCGACCACACGGCCGTCGGCCGCGCCGTGGTTGCGATAGTGGAACATCGAGATGTTCCAGCGCCCACCCAATTTGTTAAGAAAGTTGAACAGCGCGCCCGGGCGCTCCGGGAATTCGAAACGAAACACCAGTTCATCGCTGACTTTAGCCGCGTGGCCGCCGACCATATGGCGGATGTGCAACTTGGCCAGTTCGTTCTCGGTCAGGTCCAGCACCGGGAAGCCCTGGCTGGTCAGGCTGGCGATCAACGCGCTGCGCGGGTCGTTTTCGGGGTGCGTCTGCACGCCGACGAAGATGTGCGCCTCACGCCCGGAGTGGTAGCGGTAATTGAATTCGGTGATCTGGCGCTTGCCCACCGCTTCGCAGAACGCCTTGAAGCTCCCCGGCTTCTCGGGGATGGTCACGGCGATGATGGCTTCGCGGCCTTCACCCAGCTCGGCGCGCTCGGCTACGTGACGCAGGCGGTCGAAGTTGACGTTGGCGCCGGAGTCGATGGCCACCAGGGTTTGCCCGGTCACGCCACGGGTCTCCACGTACTTCTTGATCCCCGCCACACCCAATGCACCCGCCGGCTCAGTGATGGAGCGGGTGTCGTCGTAGATATCCTTGATCGCCGCACAGATTTCATCGGTGCTGACGGTAATCACTTCATCCACATAGTCTTTGCAGATGTCGAACGTGTGCTGGCCGATCTGCGCCACCGCCACGCCATCGGCAAAAATGCCGACGGTCGGCAAGATCACGCGCTCGCCCGCGGCCATGGCGGCTTGCAGGCAGTTGGAGTCGTCCGGCTCGACGCCGATGATCTTGATCTCCGGGCGCAGGTATTTCACGTACGCCGCGATACCGGCGATCAGCCCGCCGCCGCCCACCGGCACAAAAATCGCGTCCAGAGGCCCCGGGTGCTGGCGCAGGATTTCCATCGCCACGGTGCCCTGCCCGGCAATGGTGTGTGGATCATCGTAAGGGTGAATGTAAACGTAGCCTTTTTCGTCGACCAGTTTCAGCGAGTAGGCCAGGGCTTCCGGGAAGGAATCACCGTGCAGCACCACTTTGCCGCCACGCGAACGCACGCCTTCGACCTTGATCTCCGGCGTGGTCTTGGGCATCACGATGGTGGCCTTGACCCCCAGCACCTTGGCCGCCAGGGCCAGGCCCTGGGCGTGGTTGCCCGCAGAAGCGGTGACCACGCCGCGCGCGCGTTCTTCGGCGCTCAGTTGGGTCAGCTTGTTGTAGGCGCCGCGAATCTTGAACGAGAACACCGGCTGCAAGTCTTCACGCTTGAGCCAGACCTTGTTGCCCAGCCGCTCGGAGAGCTGGCGAGCGGTCTGCAATGGGGTTTCTACGGCAACGTCGTAAACGCGCGAGGTGAGGATCTTTTTGACGTACTGTTCAAGCATCGGCAGGCATCACTGAGCGGGTTGGGCAGGGCCAAGGAGTCTAACCCGGCTTTTGGCCGGGCGACCACACGAATCCCGAGGTTTTGTTGGGTTATACTCGCCGCCCTCGATAACTCCCCGCCCGTTCCGGAGCCCGCATGACCCAGGATCAACTCAAACAGGCAGTGGCCCAGGCCGCCGTCGATTTAATCCTTCCTAAACTCGACGACAAAAGCATCGTCGGTGTCGGCACCGGCTCCACCGCCAACTGCTTTATCGATGCGCTGGCCCAGCACAAGGGCGCGTTCGACGGCGCCGTGGCCAGCTCCGAAGCCACCGCCGCGCGCCTCAAGGGCCATGGCATTCCAGTGTACGAGCTCAACACCGTGAGCGACCTGGAGTTCTACGTGGACGGCGCCGATGAAAGCGACGCACACCTGAACCTGATCAAAGGCGGCGGCGCAGCCCTGACCCGCGAGAAGATCGTCGCGGCCGTGGCCAAGACCTTTATCTGCATTGCCGACGCCAGCAAGCTGGTGCCGGTACTCGGCGCGTTCCCGCTGCCGGTGGAAGTCATCCCGATGGCCCGCAGCCACGTCGCCCGTGAGCTGGTGAAACTGGGCGGAGACCCGGTGTACCGCGAAGGCGTGTTGACCGACAACGGCAACATCATCATCGACGTGTACAACATGCAGATCACCAACCCGGTGGAGCTGGAATCCCAGATCAATGCGATCGTCGGCGTGGTCACCAACGGTTTGTTCGCGGCGCGCCCGGCTGATGTGCTGCTGCTGGGTACTCCCGAAGGTGTGAAAACCCTCAAGGCCTGACACTCACGGCTGTGCTTCCTGTGGGAGCTGGCTTGCCTGCGGTGCAAACGCCTCGGTGTATCATTAGAACCGAGGCGTTTGCACCGCAGGCAAGCCAGCTCCCACAGTTGATCCCATCGATTAAAAGATCGATGTAACAAAAACGCTCCTTTTCGCAGCATCCCCCTCCGACATCGTGCGCCATGCCACGCCATCTCCCGCCAAACGGGGCTCAGTGGACAAAAGCTTTGCCGCGCATTAGTCGGCGGCCAGTTGGCGATCATCCCGCAGCCGGGCGTCTATGCCGACCATTCGCTGTGCGTGAAATGGATTTTTGATCAGGGCTTTTTGAACACGTAGAACAGGTTCGGCTCGCTGACCACATACAGCGAGCCCTCGTCATCCATGGCGATCCCTTCGGCCTGAGGCACACGCTTTTCAAGGCCATGGCGCCCGTTGAGCAGAGAAAGACTGCTCAACGGGCGCCCATCGATACCCAGTTCCAGCACCAGGAACGATTCATCCGACAGCGCCAGCAGATGGCCGCTGCGCTCGTCGTATTGCAAGCTCGACAGGTCGCGCACAAACAGCCCGGCATCGCGCTTGGGGTTGTTGATCACGTGCACCGAGTAGGTTTTTTCCGGTTTGAAATGGGGAAACCCATGGATCTCATAGATCAGCATCGGGTCGCGCTCCTTGGCCACAAACAGACGCTTGCCCACCGAGTCGTACGCCAGGCCCTCGAAGCCGTTGTTACCACCGATGTGCACACCCAGCGTCATCTGCTCCGCATCGGCGGCGTCGAGAAATTGGGTGTCGTCATTCACATGCACTTTGATCAGTCGCTGCTGGCTCTCATCGCTGATGACGTAGATGTTATCGCTGATGAACTCCACCGCCTCCGCATCGCCAAACCCCACCAGAGGAATCCGCCGCAGGATCTTGCCGTCCAGGGACAGCTCGACCAGCTCGGCGTTTTTATTGGTGACCGTAAACAGGCTTTTGCGCACCGGGTCGTAGGTGAGGGCCGAGACGTTATCGTCGAGACCGTCGATGACTTTGGCTTGCAGGCTGACGCGGTAATCACCCAGGCCAATGGAGCGCTCGTCGGCAGGTTGGCGCCATGCCTGGAAATTGAACCAGCCACGCTCAAACAAGCGAAAGTGCTGTGCGACCACCCCGGCGGCAACCAGGGCGAGCAGCATCACGATAAAAAACGCAGGTTTGGGGCGGGCAAGTCGACGCATCAGGCAAGCTCAAAGACAAAAAGTGGCGAATAAATATCACGCCCTTCTGAATTTAAACTTAAACGCTGCCGGGTGTCTGGTGAATGCCGCTTATAGAGCAGTAACCGACGCAATCGTCGGTTATTTTTGCTTTTCGAAGCGATAGAACAAGTTCGGCTCACTGACCATATACAGCGTGCCGTTCTCGTCCATGGTCACGCCTTCCGCCCGGGGAATGGTGTGCTTGAGGCCGTTGAAGCCGCCAAGCAGGGTGATGAAGCTGACTTGCTCGCCCTTCTCATCCAACTCCAGCAGCAGGTGGGAGTCGGCCGACAACACCAGCAAGTGCCCGGTGCGCGGGTCGACAGCCAGAGCCGAGATGTTGCGCATGTCCAGCGCGGTGCTGGCGATCTTTTGCTTGTCGCCGGTCAGGGTGCTGCCATCGCTTTTCCAGGTGAACAGCGCCGGCGGGCGCTCTTCGCCGAGTACGATTTGCTGGTTACGCTTGTCCCAGGTCACGCCTTCAAAGGCTTTGTTCTGATCCTTGGACGGGCCCAGGTCGTAAGTCTTGAAGTCGGCGAAGTTCAGTTGCTGGGTGCTGGCGTCAACGTTGACCACGGTCAGGGTGTGCATGCGTTCATCGACAATGGCCATCAGGCCGTTCTCCATGACTGTCACACCTTCCGGGTTGTTCCAGCCGTTGAGCGGCATTTTGCGCAGCACATCGCCTTGCAGGCTCAGCTCAACGAGGAACGGGTTTTTGCCCATGACGGAAAACAGGGTTTTGGTCTGCGGGTTATAGGAAACGTCCGAAGCCTCGTCCTTCTCCATACCGGGCAGCAATTTGGCATCGATAACCGCACGGTAGTCCGGCAGCCACACGCTCGCTTGTCGTTCAGCCGGCGATTCAAAGCGCTCCGCCACCCACAGCACGCCGCGATCATCCCAATGCATCGCCCAGACAACGCCATACACAATCACCCCGGCCAGAAATAGCCAGGAATACCAGCGCAGGGCAAAACGGGAACGGGGTTTGGATTTAACGGAAGGCAGGAGCACGGCCATTGAGCGCTTTTCCAGAAAGTCAGCTTTAGGTGATAGCACAGGATCAACGGGCCCGCGCGCACGAGGCAGGGGATTATCCGGATGGCGTGTGAAAAAAATGCAAAACCCTCCGATTCTGCTGATGTACGCAATCAAATGTGGGAGCGGGCTTGCTCGCGAATGCGGAGTGTCAGTCACCGAATGTTTTGACTGGTACACCGCATTCGCGAGCAAGCCCGCTCCCACATTTTTGACCGCGTTTGGCCTGGTTCTTAGCGAACGCTGCTTTCGAAGCGGCTCACGCCCGCCAGCTCCAACACCAGCTCATCGCCCACATTTAAAGGGCCCACACCGGCCGGGGTGCCGGTGAGAATCACGTCACCCGCCTGCAGCGAGAAGCAGCCGGCCATGTGCTGGATCATCGGGATGATCGGGTTGAGCATCTGCGAGCTGTTGCCGTCCTGGCGCACTTCGCCGTTGATGGTCAGGCGAATGCCGATGTCGGTCACGGCCGCAAAGGTGCTGCTCACCACAAACGGTGCAATCACCGCGGCGCCGTCAAACGACTTGGCGATTTCCCACGGCAGGCCCTTGGCTTTCAGCTCGGCCTGCTTGTCGCGCAGGGTCAAATCCAGTGCCGGGGCGAAGCCGGAGATGGCGTCCAGCACTTCTTCACGGCTTGGCTTGGTCGACAAGGGTTTGCCGATCAGTACCGCGATTTCCGCTTCGTAGTGCACCGAACCGCGCTCGGTCGGGATGGCGAAACCGCCTTCCAGTGCTACCACACAACTGCCCGGCTTGATGAACAGCAAGGGCTCGGTCGGTACCGGGTTGTCCAGTTCCTTGGCATGTTCGGCGTAGTTACGCCCGATGCACACCACTTTACCCAGGGGAAAGTGGATGTTGGTGCCGTCGACGTACTTGTGCTGGTAGCTCATGAAACGACTCCTTCAGGGGCGGTTAAACAGCGAAGATCTTGCCAGGGTTCATGATCCCGTTAGGGTCGAACACCGCTTTCACTGCCTTCATGTATTCGATTTCAACCGGCGAGCGGCTGTAGGTCAGGTAATCGCGCTTGGTCATGCCCACGCCGTGTTCAGCGGAGATAGAGCCGTTGTACTTCTCGACGGTCTCGAACACCCACTTGTTCACGGTGGCGCACTTGGCGAAGAACTCGTCTTTGCTCAGGTTTTCCGGCTTGAGGATGTTCAGGTGCAGGTTGCCGTCGCCAATGTGGCCGAACCAGACAATTTCGAAGTCCGGGTAATGTTCGCCGACGATCGCGTCAATTTCCTTCAAGAACGCCGGGACCTTGGAGACGGTCACCGAGATGTCGTTCTTGTACGGCGTCCAGTGGGAAATGGTCTCGGAGATGTACTCGCGCAGTTTCCACAGGTTGTGCAGCTGGGTTTCGCTCTGACTCATCACGCCGTCCAGCACCCAGCCCTGCTCGACGCAGTGCTCGAAGGTTTCCAGGGCGTGGTTGGCGACCTCTTCGGTGGTGGCTTCAAATTCCAGCAGCGCGTAGAACGGGCACTCGGTTTCGAACGGCGCCGGTACATCGCCACGGCCCATGACTTTGGCCAGCGCCTTGTCGGAGAAGAACTCGAAGGCGGTCAGGTCCAGTTTGCTCTGGAACGCGTGCAGCACTGGCATGATCGAGTCGAAGTCAGTGGTGCCGAGCACCATGGCGGTGAGGTTTTTCGGCGCACGGTCCAGGCGCATGGTGGCTTCCACCACAAAACCCAACGTACCTTCGGCGCCGATAAACAGCTGGCGCATGTCGTAACCGGTGGCGTTCTTGATCAGGTCGCGGTTCAGCTCCAGTACGTCACCTTTGCCGGTGACGACTTTCATGCCGGCGACCCAGTTGCGGGTCATGCCGTAGCGAATCACTTTGATCCCGCCGGCATTGGTGCCGATATTGCCGCCAATCTGGCTCGAACCGGACGACGCGAAGTCCACCGGGTAGTACAGGCCTTTTTCTTCGGCGACGTTCTGCAATTGCTTGGTGACCACGCCCGGCTGGCACCTGGCGGTGCGGTCGGTGAGGTTCACGTCGAGGATCTGGTTCATGTAGTCGAACGACACCACCACCTCGCCATTGGCGGCAACGGCGGCGGCCGACAAGCCAGTACGCCCCCCGGACGGCACCAGTGCCACCTTGCGTTCATTGGCCCAGCGGACGATGGCCTGCACCTGTTCGGTGGTCTTCGGGAAGACGATGGCGACCGGAGCCGGGGCGAAGTGCTTGGTCCAATCCTTGCCGTAAGCCTCCAGGGAGTCTGCATCGGTCAGCACTTTGCCGGGCTCAACCAGGGTCTTTAGCTCATCAATCAGGGCAGGATGGGTCATCGACAGAACTCTCGAACAATTCATGGTCATCCTGAGAACGCTTCACGTCGCAGGAATAGGTGTTTAGCGGGGCGCGTATGCTAGCATACCGCCCCCGCAGGACAGAGCCCAAGGGCGTTCTGCGGTGACGGCTTTCCTGCCGTCCGGGTCAGCTCTTGTGCACTGGTTCAGGGCACTAACTGCTCGATTCCCTGCCATTTTTCTCCGGGATACAGGTTTACGCAGATGAGCAAGACTTCTCTCGATAAGAGCAAGATCAAGTTCCTTCTTCTGGAAGGCGTCCACCCATCGGCTGTCGACGTACTGAAAGCCGCTGGGTACTCCAGCATTGAGTACATCACCAGTTCTCTGCCGGAAGCCCAGTTAAAGGAAAAGATCGCCGACGCGCACTTTATCGGCATTCGCTCCCGCACTCAGCTGACCGAAGAGATCTTCGACCACGCCAAGAAGTTGGTGGCTGTCGGCTGTTTCTGCATCGGCACCAACCAGGTCGACCTCAACGCAGCGCGCGAGCGCGGCATCGCGGTGTTCAACGCACCGTACTCCAACACCCGTTCCGTTGCGGAGCTAGTGCTGGCCGAGGCTATCCTGCTGTTGCGCGGCATCCCTGAGAAGAACGCTTCCTGCCACCGTGGCGGCTGGATCAAGAGCGCGGCCAACTCCTTCGAAATTCGCGGCAAAAAGCTGGGTATCGTCGGTTACGGCTCGATCGGCACGCAGTTGTCGGTGCTGGCCGAAGGCCTGGGCATGCAGGTGTTCTTCTACGACACCCTGACCAAACTGCCGCTGGGCAACGCCACTCAGGTGTCGAGCCTGACCGAGCTGCTGGGCATGTCCGACATCGTCACCCTGCACGTTCCGGAAACCGCTGAGACCCAGTGGATGATCGGCGAGAAGGAAATCCGCGCGATCAAGAAAGGCGGAATCCTGATCAACGCTGCACGCGGCACCGTGGTCGAGCTGGACGCCCTGGCTGACGCGATCAAGGACAAGCACCTGATCGGCGCCGCTATCGACGTGTTCCCGGTGGAGCCACGCTCCAACGACGACATCTTCGAAAGCCCGCTGCGTGGCCTGGACAACGTGATCCTGACCCCGCACATCGGCGGCTCCACCGCTGAAGCCCAAGCCAACATCGGCCTGGAAGTGTCGGAGAAACTGGTCAAGTACAGCGACAACGGTACGTCAGTGTCCTCGGTCAACTTCCCGGAAGTGGCCCTGCCGGCTCACCCTGGCAAGCACCGTTTGCTGCACATCCACCAGAACATCCCTGGCGTGATGATGGAGATCAACAAGGTCTTCGCAGAAAACGGCATCAACATTTCCGGTCAGTTCCTGCAGACCAACGAGAAAGTCGGCTACGTGGTAATCGACGTAGACGCCGAGTACTCGGACCTGGCGCAAGAGAAGCTGCAACACATCAACGGCACGATTCGTAGCCGCGTGTTGTTCTAAGGTTTCAACCGCAGCACAAAAAAGGGAGCCCCTCGGGGCTCCCTTTTTTACATCTGAACAAATCTTACTTGACGTTAACCGTGATGACTTTCGAGGCTACAGTCGGGTTGAACTGCATGTGCAGTTTGTCGCCAGCGACGAGTTGCAGCGTGTGCTTGCCCGGAGTGAGCGTCAGCTCGGTTTCAGTCTGGGCCTTGCCGTAGTGGATCACGGTGTCGGTAGCCGGGATCGGCACGCTGGCGTCCGGCAGCTCTTTTTGGTCGATCAGCAGGTGGTGGTGGCCGGTGCCCGGGTCCTGGCTGGTGGCCGGGGCCAGCTTCAGGCCTTCCATGCCGAATTTGACGGTGAAGGTTTTATCGACGGTGGCGCCATCTTTAGGCGACACGATAAAGACTTTGGCGCCTTCGGGTGGAGCACTGCGCGGAATACCGTCAGCGGCGGTCGCCAGCATCGAAGCACCCAGCAAGAGGCTAGCCAGGGTTGCACGGGACAATAGAGCTTTCATTCGCTTCTCCAGTTTTTCCAGGAAATCTGTTGGGTTATCACAACTTCGCGACAAATTGCTGTCCAAGGCACTCAACACCTTAGCAAAGCGATGCTGAAAGGCGCCTCGCACAGACGAATTCTTTAGGAGCGACCATGCGCTTTTCGCCTGGCCTTGTACTTTTGCTGCCCCTTCTGAGCCCTTTGGCTCACGCCGAACTGATTGATGATGTGTTTGATCGCGGCGAACTGCGCATCGCCGTGGAGGCCAACACACCGCCATTCAACTTCAAGGACGGCGACAAGCTCACCGGTTTTGAAGTGGAACTCGGTGAGCAACTGGCGAAGGAAATGGACGTGCGTCCCTCGTTTATCACCACCGATGACACCGACCTGCTGTCAGGCGTTGAAACCGGCAAGTACGACGTGGCCATCAATCATATCGCTATGACTGCCGAGCTGCGTGATCGGTTCGATTTCAGTGAGCCTTATCGCGAAAAGCCGGAACTGGCGATTCCCTTCCAGAAGGGCAACCCGGCATTCAAGACCAGCCTGGACAAGGCGTTGCAGCACGTGAAGGCCGATGGCCGCTTGAAGGCGCTGACGCAGAAGTGGTTTGAGGGCAACACAAAAGGCGAATAAATACTCGGTCAATGTGGGAGCTGGCTTGCCTGCGATAGCGGTGTGTCAGTCACACATCAGGTGCTGAGCCATCGCTATCGCACAGGGCAGCTGCCGCTTCGGCCAGCTCAAGCTCACTGAACACCAGCACCCCATGGCGTTTGAGCAATGCCGCCGTCACGCCTTCGCCGCTGACCTTCACGCCGGTGAAGGTGCCGTCATAGGTCAGCAGGTTACCGCAAGACGGGCTATTGGCCTTGAGAACGGCAATGCGGATGTCATGGCGTTGCACCAACGCCAAGGCCTGGCGGGCGCCATCGAGAAAGGCGGCGCTGAAGTCCTCTCCCTCAGCGGTCAGCACCTGAGCGCGGCCTTCCCACACATCGACACCCTGCCCGCCCGGGATCTCGGCAGAGGGCCGAGGCGTAGGCAAACCGCCCGACACTTCCGGGCAGATCGCAACCACCCGCCCTTGCGCCTGCCAGGCCGCCAATTGATCGAACGGGCCGCTGCCACCACCGTCGTAACGCACCTTGTGCCCGAGCAGGCAGCGGCTGATCAGAATCTTTTCCATACTTAAAACGGCTCGTTACCCCGCCGGCGAAACCAGCCGGTCAGGGACAAGCGTTCACGCGTAGCGGGCAGGACTTCATGGGGCACATCGCCGGACAGGAACACCACCAGGCTGCCGCCGGTGGGCACCACATCGTATTCCACGCCGTCCTTGAGGTACATGCGCAACTGGCCACCCTGCTCAGGCAGCCAAGCGTCATTCAAGTAAACCACCGCCGAGACCATACGCCGGTCGTCGTCGCGAAAACGGTCCACATGCTTGAGGTAAAACGCACCCGGCGGATACATCGCGAAGTGGCTTTCGAAATCCTCCAGGCCCAGGAACAGACCACGATTCATCGCCTGGCGCAGACTGTCCATCAAGCCCATGTAAGTCTCGCAGACGGCGGCATCACCCTCTTCCAGCCACTGGATATGGTCACCGCGAATCCCCTCGCGAATTTCCTGGGCCGGGCCGCGCCCTACCGCTGCGGGGGCCAATTCACCCTCGGCCGCACGTTTACGGCACTCAGCCGCCAGTTCCAGGGTCAGAGCCTGGGGCAGGAAGCCGTTCTGCTGCGACCAACCTTTTTCGGCCAGGTCGTCGACGATGCGTTGCAGCAGGGGATGATCAAGGGGTATTTGCATGGCGCGCATAGTATCCATACGCCTGTAAATCCGACAGAGCCGCCGAGCGTCTGAACACACTTTAGTCAGGTGACTGATAGGATTTCTCGACAAATCCTACGCCCGACACGGACAATAGTGGCCGACTGACAGGAGTCCCTATGCGTCGTTTGTTTTTTTCCATGCTGATGTTCTGCGTTTTGCCCGCTTGGGCAGACGGCCATGACCAGTTATACAAGGTCGCCGGCTGGGCCGATCAACGTGCGCATTTCAATGACGCCCTCAGTGCAGCCCAACAGCGCTACCGCAACAGCCTGCCGCCGGCGGTGTACCAGGCGTTGGTGGACAACAGCAACACACGTTTTGCGGCCCAGGCTATGGACAAGCGTGCCGAAGCGCAACTGCGCAAAAACCTGGCGGACCCGAAACCTGCCCTGGCGTTTTTCCAATCGCCGCTGGGCCGCAAGATTGTCGCCGCCGAGTTGCTCGCCACCCGCCGCGACCAGTTGGCAAAAAATGCGCAAGGCCTGCCACACATCGAGGCCGACGCCACCCGCAGCCTGATCATCGGGCATCTGGCCCAGGCCCTGCCCGCCCGTGAAGCGGGGGCGGAAGTCAGCCTGGCGATTGCCGGGGTTGCCGCCGACAGCTTGAGCCAGATGATTCCTGGCCTGCTGGGTGGCGGCCAGGCCCAGGGCATGCTCAATGGTCAGCGCGAGCGTTTAATGCAACAGATCGGTAACGACCTGAATAACACGCTGCTGTACGTCTATCGGGATTTGTCCGACCCGGAGCTGGAAGAATTCGCCACGTTTGCGGAGTCGCCGCAAGGTAGGGCGTATTACAAGGCAGCTCTTGCAGCCATTCGCGCGGGTCTTGCCGTTGGTCAAAGCACTTCCAGCCTGGCGCAGTAACCAATGTGGGAGCGGGCTTGCTCGCGAATGCGGTGTGTCAGCCGCTGTATTAGTTGACTGACAGGCCGCTTTCGCGAGCAAGCCCGCTCCCACATTTGATCCGTGTTACTTCAGATGGTCGGTCAAATACCGGAAGTATTCCTGGCGAATCTCCGGAATCTCATTCGCCAAGTGATGCCTGCCCCGCGGCAGCATCAGCACTTCGGGCCGATCGAACTTGCTGCGCAGCACCTGCAGGTTGTGCTGCCAATCCACCGTCATGTCTTCCTCGCCCTGCACGATCACCGGCCGCCGTGGGCTGCGCGGTGCGGCTTCGATACGTTTGATCCAACGCGCCAGCGCACCCACCCAGGCGGTAGGCAGTTGGCGTGGCTGCAGGGGGTCAGCTTCCAGGAACGGCTTGAATTTTGGGTCGTTGGTGTTCTCGCTGAACCGCCGCGCAATGCCTTTGACGAACGGCCGCAGCAGGTAATAGCTGACCTGCGACCAACCCCACGCACGCGGCCGCACCAAAGGCGACAACAGAAATGTCTTGCCCTGGGCCGGGCTGTCGGCGCCGTGATTGAGCAAATGGTCCACCACCACCGCACCGCCGGTGCTTTGCCCGAACAGGTGCCAGGGTTGCGGCAGTTGCAGCGCCTTGGCCTGGGCGAACAAAGCCTGCACCACGTCCTGATACACCGAAAAATCATCGATGCTGGCACGTGCGCCGCTGGACAGGCCATGCCCCGGCAGGTCGCAGGCAATCACCACAAACCCTTGGTCCAGGGCCCAATCCACCGCGTTGCGGTACAGGCCCATATGGTCGTAGAAGCCGTGGAACATAAACATCGTCGCCACAGGCTGTGGCGGCCACCACACCTGGGCAACCACCTCAAAGCCATCCACTTCGAAACGCCCTAGACGGCTCAACGCCGGCACTTTGCGCGCAGATAAATCCAGCCCATAGAAACGCTGGTAGACCCGCGCCTCGGCGCTGAGCGGTTGCGCATCCACGAGTGGTCGCAAGCTTTCGCGCAGATGATCGGGGTCAAAACTGACAGGCATAAAGGGTTCCAGACTGACGGTGAAGATGAATATCGAGCAGCGATATTCATCTGTCAGGGCAAGCATGGCAAGCTACGCGACCTTCGAGGATAGTTCTGAATGCGACAGCCCTACCGTTCCGCCCTGTTCGCCAGCCTGATCCTGATCATCTGCACCGGCGTGCTGTGGGCGGCGTATGACTGGTTCCAGGGCCGCTACCTGCGCGCGTTCAGCGAACACACGGCCGTGTTCTCCGGCGACGCCCTGCGCCTGCCCGCCGATCTCGCAGGCCCAGGCCCGATTCGCCTGGTGCACTTCTGGGACCCGGCCTGCCCGTGCAACGTCGGCAACCAGCAACACCTGGGCGAGCTCATCGAGCAGTACGCGCCCCAAGGCGTCGAGTTCTATGCCCTGCAAAAAGCCGGCAGCCACGGCCAACTGCCCGACAACCTGCGCAAGATGAAAACCCTCAATAACCTGGCCGGCGCCGATCAGGTGCCCGCCACCCCGGCTGTCGGGATTTGGGATCGCACTGGCAAGCTCGCGTATTTCGGACCGTACAGCGAAGGGCTGACGTGTAATTCCAGCAACAGCTTTATCGAGCCGATTTTGAAAGCCCTTGAGGCCGGGCGCGAAGTCGATGCAACCCATACCCTGGCGGTAGGCTGCTATTGCGAGTGGAGCAAGGCATCAAACTGAACGGAGGCTGTTCGACCGGTAAACTCCAATCACCCGAGCGGCAGGCTGCTGTATCGTACGTTTTCGGTGAGATTGTAAGCATAGGAACACATGAGCCAGCTAACCATCATCCTCTGGATGCTCAACGTTATCGTGGATACGTCCGGCCAGTTGGCTTTCAAAGCCGCCGCCTCTGCCAGCGCCGAGCATGACGGCATGGCCCACTGGAAGCACATGCTCAAGCGCCCCTGGATCTGGCTTGGCGTGATCTGCTACGTCTTCGAATTCGTGTTGTGGCTGGCGTTTCTCACGCTGGTGCCGTTGTCGGTCGGCGTGATGCTAGGCTCGATCAATATCGTGGTGATCATGATTGCCGGGCGTTTCCTGTTCAAGGAAAGCCTGACCAAATGGCGGTTGATCGGCATCATGCTGATCGCCTGTGGCGTGACCGTTGTGGGGTTTGAATAATGAAACGGTTCTATATCCTGGGCTTTCTGGCGCTGATCATTTTTGACACGTTGGCGCAGGTCAGTTTCAAATTCGCCTCGGTGCATGCCGAACCACTGACGATGGATACCGCCTGGTTGGTGCGCGTGTTTGGCGCACCGTGGATCTACGGCGCCTTCGTGGGCTACATCGGCGCGTTCTTCACCTGGATGACGTTGCTCAAGTACGCACCGGTGGGGCCCGCGTTTGCGGCGTCCCATTTGGAGTTGATCAGCGTGACGCTGATCTCTGTCTGGTTGTTCGATGACACCCTGACCTGGCCAAAAATCATCGGCGGCGCATTGATCATCGCAGGCATTCTCTGTCTCGCACGCAGTGAAGACAAAGAGAGCAAAACTGTCGAGGCCGAACCTTCGCAGCCACTGGCATCATGACCAGGGAAGTCCCGCCCACCGCTGGCCTGCCCTTAAGCTGGCGGGATTTGCTGAACCTTTCGGGCGACTTGGCCCAGTCTCTGGCCCGCCAGTTCTCGATTCCACTGCCGGCGCTGCCCTGCTCCGGCACCGCCGCCCTGATCATCGCCCTGCGGGTCTTGCAGCAACGCATGCCCGGCCGCACCCGGCTGATCGTGCCGGCCTACACCTGCCCGCTGGTGGCGTTGGCCGCCCATTACTGCCCGCCGTTGCGCGTCGTACCCTGCGATTTGCAGCCAGGCAGCATTGACCTGGACGAACAGCAACTGAAACACCTGTGTGACGACAGCACGCTGGCCGTGGTGGTGACCCATCTGGCCGGGCGCGTCGCGGACGTCGATACCGCCAAGCGTATTGCCGATGCTGTCGGCGCTGTGGTCATCGAAGACGCGGCCCAAGCCATGGGCGCACTCGACGACGGCCGCAGCGTCGGGCTCAAAGGTGATGTGGGATTTTTCAGCATGGCGCTGGGCAAGGGCCTGACGACGGCCGAAGGCGGCGTGCTGTTCAGCCGCGACCCGGTGTTGCATCAGGCGCTGCACCGCCAATGCGCACAGGACCTGCCTTTCAGCCTGCGCTGGGAGCTGCAACGCAGCGCCGAGTTGTGGGGTTACGCGCTGCTTTACCAACCGCGCGGCTTGCACTACGTGTATGGCAAGCCGTTGCGCAAAGCGCTGGAACAGGGCGATGAAGTGAGTGCCGTGGGCGACGACTTTTCGGTCAATGACATCCCGTTGCACCGCCTGGGCGGCTATCGCCAGAAGGTCGGCGCCGCCGCGCTGGCTCGCCTGCCCGATTATTTGCAACAAGGCCGCGCCCGGGCCTTGCGCCGTGCAGCTCGCTTGAATGCCTTGCCCGGCGTCTCGGTCGTTATGGACAGACCAGGCCAGCAAGGCACCTGGCCCTTTCTGATGGTGATGATGCCGTCTGCACAGGCCCGGGATGCGGCGATGGCGCAGTTGTGGACCTCGGGGCTGGGCGTGACCCGCCTGTTTATCCACACATTGCCGGACTACCCCGACGTGGCCCCGCTGCTGCAGCCTGGTGGCGATATCAGCCAAGCCCAGGCGTTCGCGACCCGCACACTGTCGATCAGTAACAGCCATTGGCTGACGGACGAACACTTCGAACAGATACTCAAGCAACTCAAGGCTATCGTCGCCAGCCTTCGTTGATACGCGCCACCAGGCGGCTGTTCAGCTCGTTCTGCTGCTGTTGCCAGATCTGCACCTGTGCCTCAGGCAGTTCTTCCTGGCCATCGGACGCACTCAACCAACGTTTGAACTTGCTTTCATAGTGGTAGGCCGACACATCGCCAGTGATGTCCGCGCCAATGATCTGGCCCTGGCAGGCACTGATCAGGTCGTTCAGATGCTGCTCCAGGAATTCGCCCTGATCCCAGTTGGTGTTCACCACTTCCGGGCTCAGCACATCTTTATCGATGGACAGGTACACCGGCAGTGAACGGTCAAACTGTGCCAGGAACGCGCGCATCAGCGCATCTGCATGGCTGAAGGCACGATTACTGCTCCCGGCGCCGATCCAGTTCATCCAGCGCGTGTCGACGTTGACGCTCCAGTAGGTCAACTTGCGCTTGAGCAGCGGCGACCAGTGATTCTCCCACGCGTGGCCCAGGCCAATATCCTGCGAACCGATGCCCAACACATGCACATGCTCGACCTGCGGCAAGCGGCTGGCCCAGTAGACCCAGGAGCCGCAGTGGATGCCGAACGGGTAGCGCATGTTATCGGGATGGTTGTCGCAGATGATCAGCTGGAACTTCTGCTGCGTCGGCAGGCGATTCAACAACAGCTGGCTGAGGTGGTGATAATCACCGCTGCCGGTAAATACACAGCCGTAATCGCTGGGCATTTGTGCGTGCAGGGCGGTTTCCAGCTCTTTGAATTGTGCCCAGCGGCAGCCGAAACGGATTTTTTCCTGCCAGACCTGCAACGGCAACGTAATCGCGCCGGGAATGTCACTGACGGCACTGTCGAAATCGAGAATCAGCGGCGGTCGGGCCTGGCTCATGAGGTGTGCTCCTGATGCCACTGGGTATCACTTTCAAAGTGATGACGGAACCGGTTGCCCAGCTTGCGCAACAGCGGGTTACGCACCCAGACCAGATGGCGGGTAAAGGTAAAGTCGGCGCCCAGGCTGGCCTTGACCTGCGGGTCGGTCCAACCCGCCACATAAAATTTCAGCCCATTGGCCAGCGCATACTCAAGGTTCACAAACCAACTGACGAAATACAGGTTGAACTCCAGCGCCAGCGGGTAGCTAAGGCCGATGTACTTGTCGAGCAGCTTGTCGCCCTCCACGTAGCACAGGTTGTAGCCGATCAGTTCGTCGCAGTGCCAATAGCAGAACACGCGCCCGTTACTGCCGGCGTCCCGCAGAAGGCTGCTGAAAAATTCAGGGGTGAGCAGGTCAAAATGGATCTCGCTCTGGTCGTACACCGCCTTGTACAACCCGTACAACTGCGTGAGCCAGGCGTCATCGTTGAAGCGCGCATCGCCGGTGTCCAGGACTTCCACCCGCAACGCCTCACGGCTGCGCAGTTTGCGTCGGATATTTCGGCGACGGCTGTGGGACAAGCGCGCCAGGTACTCATCGACCGTGGCAAAGTTGATCGGCACGTAGGCCAGCGCCTGCCCCTCGAGGCTGATGAAACCGCGCCGGGTGCATTCATCGATCAAGGCTTGCGCGTAGCGGTTATCCGCCTCGCTGAGCAGCGGAGAGTCGCACGGCACGTCTTTGACGATGGTGAGCTTGCGCTGCGGCGCGCACGCCTCTTGCAACCACTGCGCGAGGTCCTGAGGCGACACGTCTTGGGGCAGTGGTGAATATTCACTGACCGTGGTCCCCACAAAACAACTGTCGACACGCAGCCAGGCATTCCAGAAACGATACCCGGGCCAGCTGCGAACACGCTTTTCGAACGCATCGTCGGCGGTGGTCAACAGGTCGAAGGGCGTAAAGAAATACGGCAGGCCCTGGTCGGACAGACGAGCATCGAAGCCCACTGGCGGGTGCTGCAAAAAGCGGTCGATCAGCGACTGCGCTTCCAGGCAGCACGCATAGGCAACCTTGGAGCGGCTGGAGTCTGGAATGGGTTGCGGGGCGCAAGTCATGGAAAAAAGCTCAAAGATGACGGGCGCAATAGTAGCGTATTCAGGGTGTTCGACACTTGAACCTCGGCTGTCACAACGGCGCATCGTGCGCGATATCAGCATTTCCCTCAGCCCTCGCCAAACCTATTAGACTCCGTTGACCTTCAAGGTGAATGACTCAAGGACCGTCCATGAAACGCAGCCTGACCGTGCTCGCTATCCTGATTGCCGCCCTCATGGCCGGCGCCGGCTGGTATGTCTACAGCAAGCAACCCACCCGCCAGGGCACCGAAACACTCGCCAACCTGCAAGGCGCGGTCACCGTGCGCTATGACGACCGGGGCGTGCCGCACCTGCGCGCCGAGAACGAGACCGACCTGTACCGCGCCCTCGGCTATGTGCATGCACAGGACCGGCTGTTCCAGATGGAGATCATGCGGCGCCTGGCCCGTGGCGAGTTGGCCGAGATACTGGGCCCGAAGATGCTCGAGACCGACAAGCTGTTCCGCAGCCTGCGCATTCGCGAGCGCGCCTTGAGTTACGTGGAACACATGGACCACGATTCGGCGGCCTGGAAGGCCTTGCAAGCCTACCTGGACGGCATCAACCAATTTCAGGACAGCCACGCCAGCCCAATGGAGTTTGACGTACTGGGCATTCCCAAGCGGCGGTTTACCGCTGAGGACACCATCAGCGTCGCCGGGTACATGGCCTACAGCTTTGCCGCCGCGTTTCGTACCGAGCCGCTGCTGACTTACGTACGCGACCAATTGGGCGGCGACTACCTGAAAGTCTTCGACCTCGACTGGCAGCCCAAAGGCGCGCTTAACCTGGCCGCCAGTGATTGGCAGACGCTCGGCGCGCTTGCCTCCTTGAGCGACAGGGCCTTGGCCGAGAATGGCTTGCCTCAGTTCGAAGGCAGCAACGCCTGGGCCATCAGCGGCAGCCGCACCAAGAGCGGCAAGCCCTTGCTGGCGGGCGACCCGCATATCCGTTTCTCGGTACCGTCGGTGTGGTACGAAGCGCAGCTCTCCGCACCGGGCTTTGAGCTCTACGGCTATCACAACGCGCTGGTGCCGGTGGCGTTCCTGGGGCACAACCTGGATTTCGGCTGGAGCCTGACCATGTTCCAGAACGATGACCTCGACCTGATCGCCGAAAAGGTCAACCCCGACAACCCCAACCAGGTCTGGTACCACGGCCAATGGGTCAACATGACCAGCAGCGAGCAACAGATCGCGGTGAAGGGCCAGGCACCGGTGACCCTCACTCTGCGCCAGTCACCCCACGGCCCGATCATCAATGATGTACTCGGCGAGAATGCCGGCAACACGCCGATTGCCATGTGGTGGGCATTCCTCGAAACCGAGGATCCGATCCTCGAAGGTTTCTACCAGCTCAACCGCGCCGATACCCTGGCCAAGGTGCGCGCCGCAGCGTCCAAGGTTTCTGCACCGGGCCTGAATATCGTATGGGCAAATGCCAAGGGTGATATCGGCTGGTGGGCGGCGGCGCAATTGCCGATTCGCCCGGCCGGGGTCAACCCGACGTTCATTCTCGACGGCAGCACCGCCCAGGCCGACAAGCTGGGCTTCTACCCTTTCAGCGCCAACCCCCAGGAAGAAAACCCGGCGCGGGGTTATGTGGTGTCGGCCAATGCCCAGCCGGCCTCACCCACCGGCATGGAAATCCCCGGTTACTACAACCTGGCCGACCGTGGCCAGCAATTGAACACGCAGTTGAGCGACAAAAGCGTGAAGTGGGACGTGAACAACAGCCAAGCCTTGCAACTGGGCACGACCACCGCCTACGGCCCACGCTTGCTGGCACCGCTGTTGCCGGTGTTGCGTGACGTGGTCAAGGACCCGGCGCAGTTGAAACTGGTAGAACAATTGGCCGCCTGGAAAGGCGACTATCCGCTGGACTCCACCAGCGCCACACTCTTCAACCAGTTCCTGTTTAACCTCACCGACGCGGCCTTCCACCCAAAACTGGGCGACGCCATGTTTAAAACCCTGCTCGGTACTCGAGTGATCGACGCCGCGCTGCCACGCCTGGCCGCCTCGCCGGACTCGCCCTGGTGGAACGGCAAGCGCGCCGACACCGTCAAGCTCGCCTGGGACAACAGCCTGGCTCACCTCAAAGCCACCTTCGGCGATGACCCGACGCAATGGCAGTGGGGCAAGGCCCACACCCTGACCCACGGCCACCCGTTAGGCATGCAGAAGCCACTGGACAAGGTCTTCAACGTGGGCCCGTTCCCGGCGCCCGGCACCCACGAAGTGCCAAACAACCAGTCGGCGATGATCGGCCCCGCGCCCTGGCCGGTCACTTATGGCCCATCGACCCGTCGATTGATCGACTTCGCCGACCCGGCCCACGCCTTGACCATCAACCCGGTAGGGCAAAGCGGTGTGCCGTTTGACCGGCACTATGGCGACCAGGCGGAAACCTATATCGAGGGTGGGTACGAGCAGGCGCATTTCAGTGATGAAGAAGTGACGGCGAATACCCGTGGCACGCTGAAGCTGTTGCCTGCGAGAAAATAGTGCTGGAAGAATGCGGTCAATGTGGGAGCGGGCTTGCTCGCGAATGCGGAGTATCAGTCACCAGATGTATCGACTGGCACACCGCATTCGCGAGCAAGCCCGCTCCCACATTTGCTTTGTGTTGTAGCGACTAACGAGCCCGCATCCGCCCCGGCGCCTCGCCGTAGGTTTCCTTGAACTTCTTGCTGAACGCTGCCTGCGACTGGTAACCCACCTGGGCGGCGATATCCATCAGGCTCAGGCGTGACTGGCGCAGCAGATTGAACGCCAACTCCATACGCAACTGGGTCAGCAGCACCCACGGGGATACACCCGCCACCTTCACAAAGGCACGCATGAAGGTCGCTCGCGACATCGTCGCAACCAAGGCCAGGTTGTCGATGGTCCATTCATGGCCGGGCTCGGCCAGCATCGCCTGCCAGGCCTTGCTCAGGCGCTTGTCGGCCAGCAAGGCGAAGGTGCCGGCCACCGGCGCCTGAAGGGTCAGCCAGGTGCGCAGGATCAGGGTGAACAAGGCCGACGACAGTGCATCGATAAACGAGCGGGCGCCCAGTTGCTGCCCATCCGCTTCGCTGCGTAACAAAGCAATCAACGCAGCCAATTGCCCATCGCCCTGCCACTGCCGACTGGACACCACCAGATACTCCGGCAACGCGGCAAACAACAACGACTGCCGGTTGTAGTGAAAGCTGCCGCAGAGCATGTCCAAGTCCACCCGTTCGCCACCCAGGCGATGGACCGGGAGTAAACCGCCCTCAATCACCGTCGGCGGCATCGGCCGGATGCGTGAACCTGGACTGCGCAACAAATGGGTGGCGCCACCGGGCATCAGCAGGATATCGCCCTCCCCCAGCGTTACGTGCTGCCCGCCCGTCAACTCGGCGCGGCAGGTGCCGCTGAGCACAATGTGATACGGCGCCACGCCCAAATTCTCCGGCGCGTGATCCAGCGCCCAGTCGCCCTGGAACTGGCAACGCAAATCCAGGCTGCCGCGCAGGTTGGCCAGCGTGATAAGGGTGTCGATCGAATTCATTTGCGAACATCGGTCAAAAAGATGAGCGGATTGAACAATGCCCCCAACCCCGAACAGCACAGACTGGCTTCACACCCAACCTGTTCAGGAGTTACCGCAATGTTCAATAACTGGTCCGACTTGCTGCCTACCGTAAAGAAAGCCTTTGGCGCGCTGGGCAAGAGCAACCCGAAGATGGTCAAAGCGTACATGGCGTTGGGCGAGGCTGCCGAGGAAAACAACGTGCTCGACGCCAAGACCCGTGAGCTGATTTCCATCGCCGTGGCCATCACCACGCGCTGTGACGGCTGCATCGGCGTGCATGCGGATGCGGCGATCAAAGCCGGCGCGACCCGCGAAGAAGTGGCCGCGACCCTGGCCACCGCAATTTCCTTGAACGCGGGCGCGGCATATATCTACTCACTGCGCGCCCTGGAAGCCTACGACACACTCAAACCGGTGCCGCAAAGTTGAGCCTGAACTGTTGCGGCGTTACGCCCAGCCGGCGGTTGAAGACACTGCGCATGTGCTGGGCATCGCGAAACCCGCATTGATAGGCCACGGTCTTGAGCGGCGCAGGGCTGCTTTCGAGCATCACCCGCGCCGCATCCACTCGTGCCCGCTCGACAAACTCCGCCGGGGTTATGCGTGCTTCACGGGCAAACACCCGGGAGAAATTACGCGCGCTCATATTGGCCGCCTTGGCCAGGTCGGCAATGGTCAAATCCCCGGTCAGATTCGCCAGCACATACAACTGCACCAACGCCACCGCCGAGGTGGACCGCGCATGAGGTGTGAGGAACGGGCTGAACTGTGACTGCCCGCCCGAACGCTGGGTGAATACCACCAGGCGCTTGGCCACGCTCAACGCCACTTCCGGGCCATGGTCCTGGGCCAGGAGGTACAGCGACAAATCGATACCTGCCGTCACCCCGGCCGAGGTGTAGAGGTTGCCGTCCTGCACGTAGAGGCGGTCGGCGTCTACCTGTGCCGAGGGGCACAGACGCGCCAGATCAGCGGCATCGTTCCAATGGGTGGTGACGGTTTTTCCATCGAGTAAGCCGGCGCGCGCCAGCATGAAAGCGCCGTTGCAGATCGAACCGAAGCGTTGGGCTCTTTCGGTTGCACCGCGCAGCCAATCATCAAACGGGGCACCGAAATCTTCGAAGGGCAATTGCGGGCCTCCGGCGACCAGCAACAGATCGTAGGCGCTCAAGGCTTCGCTGTAATGCCGGTGGGCCTGCAACGACAAACCGTTGGAGGCGGCCATCGTGCCGTGGCCCAGGCCGATCACTTCAAGCTGGTAGTGGTCTTCGGGCGGTAGAAAACGGTTGGCCTCGCAGAACACATCCATGGGGCCGGTCACGTCCAGTGACTGGACACCGGGGAAGATCAGGATGGCGATGGTTTTGCCCATAAATAGAGACACCCTTTTCTAACTGAATAAAGGCAAAACCCTGTGGGAGCGGGCTTGCTCGCGAATGCGGTTGTTCAGTCGGTACATGCATTAACTGACATACCGCTTTCGCGAGCAAGCCCGCTCCCACATTTGATCTGCGCAGATTTCAAGAGACTAATCCGGCTGGCACGATGTGGCGGCACATTGGCCGGGATCGCACCCTCGCTGCGATGGCCCCGTCGCGGGCGCGCGACCAGACTGGACTCATCGGCGCCACCCCCGGCGCTTTGTTGAGGAGAACGACCATGAGCACCCCCATCGCCGGCATCCAGATCCCGGACAGCGCCCTGGCCAAGGCCACCACCGAATACATCCGCGACGTCGAGTCCGACCTGCTCTACCACCACTCCCGCCGGGTGTTCCTGTTCGGTGCCTTGAGCGGTGAACGCAAGCAACTGGCCTACAACCCGGAGCTGCTTTACGTCGGCGCAATGTTCCATGATCTGGGCCTGGTGCAAGGCCACCGCAGTGACAACGAGCGTTTCGAAGTGGACGGCGCCAACGCCGCCGCCGACTTCCTCAAGCCTTACGGCCTGAGCGATGACGACATCGAGCAAGTGTGGCTGTCCATCGCCCTGCACACCACGCCGGGCGTGCCGCAGCATCTGCGCCCGACCGTGGCGCTGGTAACTGCTGGTGTCGAGATGGACGTGCTGGGCATGGACTACGCCGCGTTTACCCACGAGCAGCGCGAAGCCGTGGTGCATGCACACCCACGCGGTGAAGGATTCAAGGAGTGCATCATCTGCGCGTTTGCCGACGGCTTGCGCCATCGCCCGCAGACCACGTTTGGCAACGTGAAGACCGACGTGCTGGTGGATCAGGAGCCGGGGTTCAAGCCGATGAATTTTGTAGAGGTGATTCGCAAGTCGCCGTGGGCTGCCTGAAACCCAATTTTACAAACACTGCAAAACGACTGTGGGAGCTGGCTTGCCTGCGATGAGGCCATGTCAATCGACTTATCTGTCGACTGACACACCGCCATCGCAGGCAAGCCAGCTCCCACATTTTTAACCCACTCCGGCAGTTAGACCGGTGCAGGCGCCCGGCGCTTGTCCGGCTGCTGCCAGCCATCCGCCGCGGCTTCTTCAATCGCTTGCTGGATAGCTTTCTTGCGATGCTCTTCAGCACGGCGGCTGAAGAACCACACCAGGAAGGTCACCAGCGACACCGCCAGCAGAATCAGGCTGGCCACGGCGTTGATCTCGGGTTTAACCCCAAGACGTACCGCCGAGAACACTTCCATCGGCAAGGTGGTTGAACCCGGGCCCGACACGAAGCTGGCAAGTACCAGGTCATCCAGGGACAGCGCGAACGACATCATGCCGCCCGCCGCCAACGACGGCGCGATCATCGGGATAGTGATCAGGAAGAACACCTTCCACGGCCGCGCGCCCAGGTCCATTGCCGCTTCTTCAATCGACAGGTCCAGCTCACGCAAGCGCGCCGACACCACCACTGCCACATACGCGGCACAGAACGTGGTGTGGGCGATCCAGATGGTGACGATGCCACGTTCCTGGGGCCAGCCGATCATCTGCGCCATGGCCACGAACAGCAGCAACAGCGACAGACCGGTGATCACTTCGGGCATCACCAACGGCGCCGTCACCAGGCCGCCGAACAGCGTGCGGCCCTTGAACTGGCTGATGCGCGTCAGCACGAAAGCTGCAAGCGTACCCAGCGCCACCGCAGCCACCGCCGTGTAGCAGGCGATTTCCAGGGAGCGCGCCACCGAGCCCATCAACTGGGTGTTGTCCAGCAGGCCCACGTACCACTTGATCGACCAACCGCCCCACACCGTCACCAGTTTGGATTCGTTGAACGAGTAGATCACCAGGATCAGCATCGGCAGGTAGATGAACAACAACCCCGCCACCAGCATGAAGCTTGAGAAACTGACGCGCTTCATATCTTGCCCTCCATCTCTTTGGCTTGGCTGCGGTTGAACAGGATGATCGGCACGATCAGGATCGCCAGCATCACCACCGCCAGGGCAGAGGCCACAGGCCAGTCACGGTTGTTGAAGAATTCTTGCCACAACACTTTACCGATCATCAGGGTTTCCGGACCGCCGAGCAGTTCCGGGATCACGAACTCGCCCACTACCGGAATGAACACCAGCATGCAGCCGGCGATGATGCCGTTCTTGGACAGCGGCACAGTGATTTTCCAGAAGCTGTTGAAGGTGCTCGAGCCCAGGTCGGACGCGGCTTCCAACAGGCTCTGGTCGTGTTTGACCAGGTTGGCGTACAGCGGCAGGATCATGAACGGCAGGTACGAATAGACCACGCCGATGTACACCGCGATGTTGGTGTTGAGGATCTGCAGCGGCTCGTTGATCAAGCCGATGGACATCAGGAAGCTATTGAGCAACCCGTTGTTGCTGAGGATGCCCATCCACGCATACACGCGGATCAGGATCGCGGTCCAGGTCGGCATCATGATCAGCAGCACCAGCACGGTCTGCATTTCTTTACGCGCGCTGGCAATGGCATAGGCCATCGGGTAGCCGATCAACAGGCACAGAATCGTGCTGAAAAACGCCATCTTCAGCGAGCCCAGGTACGCGGCGATGTACAACTCGTCGTCGCCGAGCATCGCGTAGTTGCCCAGGTTGAGCACCAATTGCAGCTTTTGCTCAACGAAGGTGTAGATCTCGGTGTAAGGCGGGATCGCCACGTCGGCTTCGGCAAAGCTGATCTTCAAGACGATGAAGAACGGCAGTGCGAAAAACAGGAACAGCCAGAGGAAAGGGATCCCGATGACCACATGCCGGCCACCGGGTGTTATTCGTTGCAGCTGGCGTTTGAACTTCTTCATATTCATGAGCGAAGTACCACGCCGCTGTCGTCTTCCCACCACACGTACACCTGGTCACCCCAGGTTGGGCGCTGGCCACGGCGTTCGGCGTTGGCGACGAAGGACTGCACCAGCTTGCCGCTCGGCAGTTCCACATAGAACACCGAGTGGCCGCCCAGGTAGGCGATGTCATGCACCTTGCCGCTGGACCAGTTGTGCTCGCAGGTCGGCATTTCGGTGGTAACCAACAGCTTTTCCGGGCGGATGGCGTAGGTCACCGACTTGTCTTCCACCGAGGTGGCGATGCCATAGCCCACGTAGATGTCACGGTCCAGGTCCGGGCACTTGAGCACCGCGTGGCCTTCCGCGTCGTCCACCACCTGGGTGTCGAAAATGTTCACGTTGCCGATGAACTCGCACACCAGACGGCTGGTAGGCGTTTCGTAGATGTCGATCGGGCTGCCGATCTGGGCGATCCAGCCCAGGTGCATGATCGCGATGCGCTCGGCCATGGTCATGGCCTCTTCCTGGTCGTGTGTCACCATCACGCAGGTCACGCCCACGCGCTCGATGATCTCTACCAGTTCCAGTTGCATCTGCGAACGCAGCTTCTTGTCGAGTGCGCCCATCGGCTCGTCGAGCAGCAGCAGTTTCGGGCGCTTGGCCAGGGAACGCGCCAAGGCCACACGCTGACGCTGGCCACCGGACAACTGGTGCGGCTTGCGCTTGGCGTACTGGCTCATCTGCACCAGCTTGAGCATCTCGGCCACGCGGGCGTCGACTTCAGCCTTGGGGATCTTGTCCTGTTGCAGGCCGAACGCAATGTTCTGCGCCACGGTCATGTGCGGGAACAAGGCGTAGGACTGGAACATCATGTTGATCGGCCGCTCGTAGGGCGGCATATCGGTGATGTCCACACCATCGAGGTAAATGCGACCTTCCGTTGGGCGCTCGAAGCCTGCGAGCATGCGCAGCAAGGTGGATTTGCCCGAACCCGATCCGCCGAGCAAGGCGAAGATCTCGCCTTTCTTGATTTCCAGGGACACATCGTCCACGGCGATCGTCTCGTCGAACTTCTTCGTGACCCGGTCGATTTTGACCAGCACCTTTTTCGGTGTCTGGTCGCCCTCGAGGGCTTTCTTATAGGCGCCGGAGGCAACTGCCATTTACGAAACTCCCAACAAAATTTGAGGTTCGCCCAATACGGGCGAAACCTTGGATAGTTTGAGCTTTAAGCCTTACTTGCCCGTTTTGACCTTGGTCCAGCTACGGGTCATTAAACGCTGCACTTTCGGGGGTAGCTCGAAGTTGACGAACGTCCGGTCGAGAACCGCCTGCGGTGGGTAAACCGCTGCGTCAGTGCGTATCGATTGCTTCATCAGTTTGTCCGCCCCGGGGTTAGGGTTGGCGTAACCGACGTAATCACTGACCTGAGCGATCACCTCAGGTTGCAGTAAATAGTTGATGAAGGCGTGAGCCTCTTTGACGTTGGTCGCATCCTTGGGGATTGCCAGCACGTCAAACCAGAGGTTGCCGCCTTCTTTCGGAATCGCGTAGGCGATGTTCACGCCTTTGCCTGCCTCGCTTGCGCGAGCCTTGGCCTGGAACACATCACCGGAGAAACCTGCCGCCACGCAGATGTTGCCGTTGGCCAGGTCAGAGATGTATTTGGAAGAATGGAAATAGGTCACGTAGGGCCGCACTTTGAGCAGCTTCTCTTCGGCCTTTTTGTAATCTTCGGGGTTGGTACTGTTAGGGTTCAGGCCCATGTAGTTGAGCACCGCCGGCAGCATTTCATCCGCCGAGTCCATGAACGAGACCCCGCAAGTGGCCAGCTTCTTCATGTTTTCCGGCTCGAACAGCACGGCCCAGGAATCGATATGGTCGACGCCCAGCACTTCTTTGACTTTTTCGACGTTGTAACCAATGCCGTTGGTGCCCCACAGATACGGCACGGCGTATTGGTTACCCGGGTCGTTTTTTTCCAGACGCTTGAGCAGCGCCGGGTCCAGATTGGAATAGTTAGTCAGCAACGACTTGTCGAGCTTCTGAAACGCCCCGGCTTTGATTTGCTTGCCAAGGAAGTGGTTGGACGGCACGACCACGTCATAACCGGTACGCCCGGCGAGCAACTTGCCTTCCAGGGTTTCGTTGGAATCAAACACGTCATACACCGGCTTGATGCCGCTGGCCTTTTCAAAGTTGGCCAGGGTGTCGGCGCCGATGTAGTCCGACCAGTTATAAATATGCACCGTCGGCGCGGCCTGCACGCTGACAGCCAGCGTGATACCTGCACCCACCAGCAAGGCTTTGCGAAATAAAGAAATTGGCAAGTGGAGGTCCTCTTAAATAGTTGGGCCCGAAGTTGTTGCCCGGCAACAAAACCGGCGCGCAACTTACCCTCGATAAACCGATCCGGCAAAGCTTTCTGTCATTTAATTTGTGGGAGCGGCGGTTCGCCGCCCCCACGGTTCAAAGGCTTATTTGCCCGATTTGATTTTGGTCCAGCTGCGCGTCATTTCACGCTGAGTTGCAGCCGGCAAGTCAGCAATGGCGTAGAGCTTGGCCTGCACATCCGCTGGCGGGTAAATGCCCGGGTCGCTGGTGATGTCTTTGTCGACCAGTGCGGTGGCTTTTTCGTTACCGTTCGGGAAGCGGACGCTGTTGGTGATAGCGGCCATGACTTCCGGCTTGAGCAGGTAGTTCATGAACTTGTAGGCAGCATCGACGTTTTCGGCATCTTTAGGGATGGCGACCATGTCATAGAAGCTACCGGCGCCTTCTTTCGGAATGTCGTAGGCAACCTTGACCTTGCCACCGGCTTCAGCCGCGCGGGACTTGGCTTGCTGGATGTCCCCGGAGTAGCCCACGGCCACGCAGATGTTGCCGTTGGCCAGGTCCGAGATGTACTTGGACGAGTGGAAATAGCCGATCGATGGGCGCAGCTTGAGGAACAGGTCCTCGGCTTGCTTGAGGTCAGCTTTTTTCTGGGTGTCGGTCGGCAGGCCCAGGTAATGCAGCGCCACCGGCAGCATTTCGGTTGGCGAGTCGAGGAAGCTCACGCCGCAGCTTTTCAGCTTGGCGATGTTTTCCGGCTTCATCAGCACGTCCCACGAGTCGATCTTGTCCACGCCCAGCGCAGCCTTGACCTTCTCCGGGTTGTAACCGATGCCGATCGAGCCCCACATGTACGGGAAAGCGTGCTTGTTGTCCGGGTCGCTGACCGACACGGCTTTAAGCAGGGATTTGTTCAGGTTGGCGTAGTTGGACAGCTTGGACTTGTCCAGCTCCTGATAGACACCGGCCTTGATCTGCTTGGCGAGGAAGTTGTTCGACGGAACGACGATGTCGTAACCGGACTTGCCTGCCAGCAACTTGGCTTCCAGGGTCTCGTTGCTGTCGAAAACGTCGTACACCACTTTAATGCCCGACTCTTTTTCAAAGTTGGCGATGGTGTCCGGTGCAATGTAGTCAGACCAGTTGTAGACGTGCAGCACTTTATCGTCTGCCTGGGCCGCGCCCGCCATTGCGCCCATCAGGGACAACGCGAGGAGGGTCTTGCCAGCGTTCTTCAAACCTAATGCCTTCATTTGGTGATGCTCCAATTTTTTCTTTTTTGGGCCACGTTCTTTAGTCGTCTCACGACCCTTCCAAAGGGCAACAAAACACGGCGACAGTCTGGCAAGTTCAGGGGCCGGCTTTCAACCAAAGCCCCCTTTATTACTGCGTTTTTGTAACTGCCCAGACGCAGCGCCCGAAGCCGCAGCGCACTGAGCCTAGCACTTAGCCTTGCAATGCCGCCAAAGTCAGGTCCAGGCACTGGCGAGCCTTGGTCACCAGCTCGTCGATTTCCGCCTTGCTGATCACCAGCGGAGGCGAAATGATCATGGTGTCGCCCACGGCGCGCATGATCAGGCCATTCTCGAAGCAGAACGTGCGGCAGATCATGCCCACACCACGGCCTTCGTAACGTTTGCGCGTGGCCTTGTCCTGCACCAGCTCAATCGCCCCGAGCATGCCGACACCGCGAACTTCACCCACCAACGGGTGATCAGCCAGTTCCCTCAGACGTTTCTGCAAATACGGTGCCGTTTCTTCGTGCACACGGTTAACGATTTTTTCATCGCGCAGAATCCGGATGTTTTCCAGGGCTACCGCTGCCGCCACCGGGTGACCGGAATAGGTGAAGCCGTGGTTGAAATCACCGCCTTCATTGAGCACGGCAACCACGTCGTCGTGCACGATCAGGCCACCCATAGGGATGTAACCCGAGGTCAGGCCCTTGGCGATGGTCATCATGTGTGGCTTGAGGCCATAGAAGTCGCTGCCGAACCATTCACCGGTACGGCCGAAACCGCAGATCACTTCATCGGCGACGAACAGAATGTCGTACTTGGCGAGGATTTCCTTGATGCGCGGCCAGTAGGTCTCTGGCGGCACGATCACGCCACCGGCCCCCTGGATCGGCTCGGCAATAAAGGCACCGACGTTGTCCACGCCCAGTTCCAGGATCTTCTCTTCCAACTGGTTGGCGGCCCATACCCCGAACTCTTCCGGGCTCATGTCGCCGCCTTCGCCATACCAGTACGGCTGGGCGATATGGGTGATGCCCGGGATCGGCAAGTCGCCCTGTTCATGCATGTACGTCATGCCGCCCAGGCTGGCGCCGGCCACGGTGGAGCCGTGATAGCCATTCTTGCGGCTGATGATGATCTTCTTGTTCGGCTGGCCCTTGATCGCCCAGTAATGGCGGACCATGCGCAACATGGTGTCGTTGCCTTCCGAGCCTGAGCCGGTGAAGAACACGTGGTTCATGCCGGCCGGTGCGATCTCGGAAATCACCTTGGCCAGCTCCAGCACCGGTGGGTGAGCGGTCTGGAAGAACAGGTTGTAGTACGGCAGCTCTTTCATCTGCTTGGCGGCGGCGTCAGCCAGTTCGTCGCGACCGTAACCGATCGCCACGCACCACAGGCCGGCCATGCCGTCGAGGATCTTGTTGCCTTCGCTGTCCCACAGGTAAACGCCGTGGGCTTTGGTGATAATCCGTGGGCCTTTCACTTTCAATTGCTTGAAGTCGCTGAACGGCGCCAGGTGGTGATCATTGCTCAAGGCTTGCCATTCACGGGTTTGCGGGTTGTTGCTGGACATACCAATCTCCTAGACTTTTCAGGTGTGGGCGCGCCAATCCCAAGGCGCGCCCGACGCATCAGACGGCGAAGAGCAGGAATTCCCGCTCCCACGAACTGATCACGCGCTTGAAGTTTTCATGCTCGGCCCGCTTGACCGCGACGTAGCCTGTGATGAATTTTTGACCCAAATATTTTTCGATGGTCTTGCTGTTTTCCATACGCTCCAGGGCGTCTTCGATGGTCAACGGCAGGCGCAGGTTGCGGCGCTCGTAACCTCGGCCCACCACCGGCGCGCTCGGGTTATGGCCTTCGACCATACCGATGTAGCCGCACAGCAAGCTGGCGGCAATCGCCAGGTAAGGATTGGCGTCGGCGCCCGGCAGGCGGTTTTCCACGCGACGGTTCTGCGGGCCGGCATCCGGTACGCGCAGGCCGACGGTGCGGTTTTCTTCGCCCCACTCCACGTTCACCGGCGCCGAGGTGTCGGGCAGGAAGCGGCGGAACGAGTTCACGTTCGGCGCAAACAGCGGCAGCAATTCAGGGATGAATTTCTGCAGGCCGCCAATGTGATTGAGGAACAGCTGGCTCATGGTCCCGTCTTCATTAGAGAAGACGTTCTTGCCGGTGGCGATGTCGATGATGCTCTGGTGCAAGTGCATCGCGCTGCCGGGCTCGCCGGTCATGGGCTTGGCCATGAAGGTGGCGGCCACGTTGTGCTTGAGCGCGGCCTCACGCATGGTGCGCTTGAACACCAGGATCTGGTCGGCCAGGGACAGCGCATCGCCATGACGGAAGTTGATCTCCATCTGCGCGGTGCCGTCCTCGTGGATCAGGGTGTCGAGGTCAAGCTCCTGGAGTTCACACCAGTCGTAGACGTCTTCGAACAACGGGTCGAACTCGTTGGCCGCTTCTATAGAGAAGGACTGGCGACCGGTCTCCGGGCGCCCGGAACGGCCGATCGGCGGTTGCAGCGGGAAGTCCGGGTCTTCGCAGCGTTTGGTCAGGTAGAACTCCATTTCCGGCGCCACGATCGGCTGCCAGCCTCGGTTGGCGTAGAGCTGGAGGACTTTCTTGAGCACATTGCGCGGCGACAGCTCGATCGGGTTGCCTTGCTTGTCGTAGGTGTCGTGAATCACCTGGGCGGTAGGCTCGATGGCCCAGGGCACCAGGAATACGGCGTTCTGGTCGGGACGGCAGATCATGTCGATGTCGGCCGGGTCGAGCAATTCGTAATAGATGTCGTCTTCGACATAGTCGCCGGTCACGGTCTGCAACAGAACGCTCTCGGGCAGGCGCATGCCTTTTTCGGCGATGAACTTGTTGGTCGGCGAGATCTTGCCCCGGGTGATGCCGGTGAGGTCGCCAATCATGCATTCGACTTCTGTGATCTTGTGGTCTTTCAACCAATCGGTGAGCTGGTCGAGGTTGTTACTCATAAATGCCTCTGGGCTGTGTTTCCTGACATCCATTAAAGGTCAGGCGTTGTTTGACGCAGCATCCGCGTCGCGTTGCATCGCCCGCGTTCGACAGGCCGAGCCAAAGGCCTGGAAGATCGCGAGATAGTGCGGGTTAGAGCTTACCTGCCATTCGGGGTGCCATTGCACTCCTAAAGCAAAAGCCTTGCCCGCGGTGTAAGAAAAAGCTTCGATCAACCCATCCGGCGCAGTGGCTTCGACCTGCAACCCCGGCGCCAGGCGATCAACGCCCTGGCCGTGAATCGAGTTGACCTGAATGGTCTGCGGCAACCCCAGGCTTGCCAGGACGCCATGCGGGGCAATCGCCACGGCGTGCGCCGGGCCGTACTGAATCTCCAGCGGCTGGGTATCGTCTTCGCGGTGATCCATCATGCCCGGTACTTCATGAACCTTCTGGTGCAGGCTGCCACCCAAAGCCACGTTCATTTCCTGGAACCCACGGCAGATGCCCAGCACCGGCACGCCTGCCGCAATCGCGGCACGCAGCAACGGCAGCGTGGTCTGGTCCCGTGCAGAATCATGAGCAGTCCCGGGCGCGCTGGCCGGACCGTCGTAGAGAAAGGGTTCGATATTGGAGGGGGAGCCGGTAAATAGAATGCCATCCAGGCCGTCAAGAATATTGGCCGGGTCGAGCAAATCGCCCAAGGATGGAATGATCAATGGCAAGCCCTTGGCAGCGATGGCCACTGCACGGACGTATTTGTCGCCACTGATGTGATAAGCATGCAGACCGACCTGTTTGGAGCAGGCGGTGACGCCGATTAACGGCAGGCGAGACATGAAGCACCCCGGTATTATTGCTGTTATGGGTTTGAATCGAGCTTAGCCTTGTTCATTTTTTTACACAACACCCCCGTAAAAAATACAACACGGCCCGCTCAAGCCTGCTAGTCCCAAGGCCTTCAAACCCAAAAAAGCGCCCCAAAAAGCCCCAAAAAAGGCCTCAAGGCGCTTTTTTAGGGCAAAAAAGGCCTCGCTTGACTTCGGCAAGCCGTTCGGGTTGACTGAAACCAGAAAAGATCAATGATTGATATTTTTAACAACAAAGGTGTTGCATCATGTCGGTACCCCCGCGTGCCGTTCAGCTTAACGAAGCGAACGCGTTCCTTAAGGATCATCCTGAGGTTCTGTACGTAGACCTTCTAATTGCGGATATGAATGGTGTGGTGCGCGGCAAGCGCATCGAACGCACCAGCCTCCACAAGGTTTACGAGAAGGGCATTAACCTGCCTGCCTCTTTATTTGCCCTGGATATCAATGGCTCGACAGTGGAAAGCACTGGCCTGGGTCTGGACATCGGTGATGCTGACCGAATCTGTTATCCGATCCCTGACACCCTGTGCAATGAGCCGTGGCAAAAGCGCCCAACCGCGCAACTGCTGATGACCATGCACGAACTTGAAGGTGAACCTTTCTTCGCCGATCCTCGCGAAGTGCTCCGCCAAGTTGTCAGCAAGTTTGACGACCTCGGTCTGACCATCTGCGCTGCCTTCGAGCTTGAGTTCTACCTGATCGACCAGGAGAACGTGAACGGCCGCCCACAACCGCCCCGCTCGCCGATCTCCGGCAAACGCCCGCACTCGACACAGGTCTACCTGATCGACGACCTCGACGAATACGTCGACTGCCTCCAGGACATCCTGGAAGGTGCCAAAGAGCAAGGCATCCCGGCTGACGCCATCGTCAAGGAAAGTGCCCCGGCGCAGTTCGAAGTGAACCTGCACCACGTGGCCGACCCGATCAAGGCTTGCGATTACGCCGTACTGCTCAAGCGCCTGATCAAGAACATCGCCTACGATCATGAGATGGACACCACCTTCATGGCCAAGCCTTACCCAGGCCAGGCAGGCAATGGTTTGCACGTACACATTTCGATCCTGGACAAGGACGGCAAGAACATCTTTGCCAGCGAGGATCCCGAGCAGAACGCCGCATTGCGTCACGCGATCGGCGGTGTGCTCGAGACCCTACCCGCCCAAATGGCGTTCCTGTGCCCCAACGTCAACTCCTACCGTCGTTTCGGCGCACAGTTCTACGTGCCGAACTCGCCGTGCTGGGGCCTGGACAACCGCACTGTGGCGATTCGCGTACCCACGGGCTCCTCGGATGCCGTACGTATCGAACACCGCGTGGCCGGCGCCGACGCCAACCCTTACCTGCTGATGGCTTCGGTCCTGGCAGGCGTGCACCACGGTCTGACCAACAAGATCGAACCGGGCGCTCCAGTGGAAGGCAACAGCTACGAGCAGAACGAACAGAGCCTGCCGAACAACCTGCGCGATGCCCTGCGCGAGTTGGACGACAGCGAGGTGATGGCCAAGTACATCGATCCTAAATACATCGATATCTTCGTCGCCTGTAAGGAAAGTGAGCTGGAAGAGTTCGAACACTCCATCTCCGACCTTGAGTACAACTGGTACCTGCATACCGTGTAAGCAGTGGTTGTACTGAAAAACGCCTCCGGCCTTTGGTCTGTGGCGTTTTTTTATGGGTTTCTTCCGGCTGACCGAGTCGGCCTCATCGGGAGCAAGCCCCCTCCCACACTTGACTGCATTTCAAGGTTGGAACTCAGTCAACTGTGGGAGGGGTGCTCCCGATGGCGCCTTGGCAGACAACACCGGTTCCTGCTCATACAATGCCCGCTGCCTTGTAGGAGACTTCCATGACCACCCGCCCTGCCGCCCCTCGCAAACCCCGCGCCCGCAGCCAGGCCAGGATCGATGCGATCCTTGATGCCGCCCGCACGTTGCTGGCGACCGAAGGCGTGGCCAGTTTGTCGATCTACAGCGTGGCGGAACGGGCACAGATTCCACCGTCGTCGGTGTATCACTTTTTCGCCAGCGTGCCGGCGCTACTGGAAGCGTTGACCGCCGATGTGCATGCGGCATTCCGCGCAGCCATCCAGGCGCCTATCGAGCATGCTGCACTCAAGCACTGGCGTGACCTGTCCTGCATCGTCGAACAGCGCATGCTCACGGTCTACGAGCACGACGCCGCCGCGCGCCAGTTGATCCTGGCTCAGCATGGGCTCACCGAAGTGACCCAGGCCGACCGCCAGCATGATCTGGAGTTGGGGGATTTGATGCTGGCCGTGTTCAACCGCCACTTCGAAGTGCCGACGCTGCCTGAGGATGTGGATGTGTTCGCCTTGGCGCTGGAACTGAGCGACCGCGTCTATGCGCGCTCGGTGCATCAGCATGGGCAGATTACGCCGCGCATGGCGGAAGAAGGGATGCGGGTGTTTGATGCGTATGTGGGGCTTTATTTGCCCGCATATCTGCCCAAGCGCCAAGTATCGGGTTGACTGGGCCGGCCTCTTCGCGAGCAAGCCCGCTCCCACATTTGAATGCATTCCACTGTTGGAACTCGGTCAAATGTGGGAGCGGGCTTGCTCGCGAAAGCGGCCTTAAAAGCACCGCAAATCCCGATCACAACTTGGCGATCGACACCTCGGTGGACTTAACGAAGGCAATCACTTCGCTGCCAATCACCAACTCCAGCTCTTTGACCGAGCGGGTGGTGATGACAGACGTCACGATGCCGGACGCCGTCTGCACGTCGATTTCCGACAGCACGTCACCTTCTACGATTTCCTTGATAGTGCCTTTGAACTGGTTACGCACGTTGATGGCTTTAATAGTCATGGTGTTCTTCCTTCGAGGGACAAGTGAGTTATTGCGCCCAACGCAATTGCGTCGGCAGCGGTGAAACAGGTTCGGGTTCCGGCGGCGTTCCGGGCAGCGACAGCACACGGTTAAGCACTTCGGCTTCCAGGGCTGCCAGGCGATGCGACCCACGGGCACGGGGTCGCGGCAGATCGACAATCAGGTCGAGGCCGACTTCACCGTCTTCGATCAGAATTACCCGGTCGGCAATCGCCACGGCCTCGCTGACATCGTGGGTCACCAGCAACACGGTGAAGCCGTGCTTCTGCCACAGGTTTTCGATCAGTTGCTGCATCTCGATGCGCGTCAAGGCGTCCAGCGCCCCCAAAGGCTCATCCAGCAGCAGCAAGCGCGGTTGGTGAATCAGCGCACGCGCCAAGGCCACCCGCTGCTTCTGGCCACCGGACAAGGCCGCCGGCCACTCATTCGCACGCTCGGCCAGGCCGACCGCCTCCAGCGCATCCAGCGCTTTGGGGCGCCAGTTACCTTTGAGACCCAGGCCCACGTTGTCGATGATCTTTTTCCACGGCAGCAGGCGCGCTTCCTGGAACATCAACCGCGTGTCCTCAATCGCTTCGCTCAGCGGTGCAGAGCCGGCCAACAGTTCGCCGCCGCTGGCTTTGTCCAGGCCGGCCAGCAGGCGCAGCAAGGTACTTTTGCCGCAGCCACTGCGACCGACCACGGCCACAAACTGCCCAGCGGGGATGTGCAGGTCGATGTCCTTGAGCACTTCCCGCGCACCAAAGGCCTTGCGCAATTTGCGCACCGCCAGCGGGATACCCTTGAGCAGGCGCGGAGGTTGTTGAGCGGTCATGCCGCACCTCCTTTATTCACTTGGTAAGCCGGATGCCAGCGCAGCCACACACGTTCCAGGCCGCGAGCAGCCAGGTCGGCGAGCTTGCCGAGGATGGCGTACATGACGATGGCCAATACCACCACGTCGGTTTGCAGGAATTCACGGGCGTTCATCGCCAGGTAACCAATGCCGGAGCTGGCCGAGATGGTTTCCGCCACGATCAGCGTCAACCACATAAAGCCCAGCGCAAAACGCACGCCGACCAGAATCGAAGGCAATGCGCCCGGCAGGATCACCTGACGGAACAGGCTGAAGCCGGACAAGCCGTAGCTGCGCGCCATTTCCACCAGCGCCGGGTCGACGTTGCGAATGCCGTGATACGTGTTCAGGTAGATCGGGAACAGCGTGCCGAGGGCGACCAGGAAAATCTTCGCGGTCTCGTCAATGCCGAACCACAGGATCACCAGCGGAATCAGCGCCAGGTGTGGCACGTTGCGGATCATCTGCACCGAGCTGTCCAACAGGCGTTCGCCCCATTTCGACAGGCCGGTGATAAAGCCCAGGGCCAGGCCGATGCTGCCACCGATCACAAAGCCCAGGCCGGCACGCCAGCCGCTGATGGCCAGGTGCGTCCAGATTTCGCCGCTGCGCACCAGGTTAACCCCGGCTTCGATCACCGCACTCGGCGCCGGCAGAATGCGTGTCGACAACCAACCCGCCGACACCGACAACTGCCACACCGCCAGCAACAAGATCGGCAGCACCCAGGGCGCGACGCGATGGCTTAATTTTTCAACGTTCATGACGGCGCCTCAGCTCTGCGACGCAGCTTTGGGAAGGATGTCGTTGGCGACCATCTCGCCGAACGGGCTGACGTAACCGGCGCTTTTCGGCAACTCGGGACGTTCGATGTCCAAGTGCGGGAACAACAGCTCAGCCACGCGGTACGACTCTTCCAGGTGTGGATAACCGGAAAAGATGAAGGTATCGATGCCCAGCGCAGCGTATTCATTGACACGTGCCGCAACGGTTGGGCCATCACCCACCAGCGCAGTACCCGCACCACCGCGTACCAGGCCGACACCGGCCCACAGGTTGGGGCTGACTTCGAGGTTGTCACGGTTACCGCCGTGCAAGGCCGCCATGCGTTGCTGGCCGACGGAATCGAAGCGCGCGAGGGAGGCCTGGGCACGGGCGATGGTCTCGTCGTCCAAGTGGGAGATCAGTTTGTCCGCAGCTTTCCACGCCTCATCGTTGGTTTCACGCACGATCACATGCAGGCGAATACCGAAGCGCACCGTGCGCCCAAGTTTCGCGGCCTTGGCCCGCACCTGTTCGATTTTTTCAGCGACAGCGGCCGGTGGCTCGCCCCAGGTCAGCACCATTTCCACTTGTTCAGCGGCCAGGTCCTGGGCGGCTTCGGAGGAGCCGCCGAAGTACAGCGGCGGACGCGGTTGCTGGATCGGCGGGTAGAGCAATTTGGCGCCTTTGACGCTGATATGTTCACCGTCGTAATCCACGGTTTCACCTTCCAGCACGCGTCGCCAGATGCGGGTGAATTCCACGGAGGCCTGATAGCGCTCTTCGTGGCTGAGGAACAAACCGTCGCCGGCCAGCTCTTCCGGATCACCACCGGTCACCAGGTTAAACAGCGCACGGCCACCGGACAGGCGGTCCAGGGTCGCCGCCTGACGCGCAGCCACCGTCGGGGAAATGATCCCGGGGCGCAGGGCGACAAGGAATTTCAGACGCTGGGTCACCGGGATCAGCGAGGCGGCCACCAGCCACGAGTCTTCGCAGGAGCGGCCGGTCGGAATCAGCACCCCGCCGAAACCCAGGCGGTCGGCCGCCTGTGCCACTTGTTGCAGGTAACCATGGTCGACGGCGCGAGCGCCTTCGGCGGTACCCAGGTAATGGCCGTCGCCGTGGGTAGGCAGGAACCAGAAAATATTGAGGCTCATGGAGTTGTCTCCTGAAGAAGTCGAATTACGGCGCTTTGGCAACGGCGGCGGGTGGCGTCCAGATCACGTCCTTGATGCTCAAGGGTTTGGGGATCAATTTGAGCTGGTAGAAGCTGTCGGCGATTTTCTGCTGGGCGGCGACCACTTCCGGGGTCAGGAACAACGCGCCGTAGCCTTGGCGTTTCACCGAGGTCAGGGTGATGTCAGCGGGCAGGCCGAGCAGCGGTGCGACTTGTTCCGTGACTTCCTGCGGGTTGGCTTTGGACCACTCGCCTACCGCACGCACTTCTTCCACCAGCGCCTTGATCACATCCGGGTGCTGTGTGGCGTACGGTTTGGTGGCCAGGTAGAACTGGTGGTTGTCGGCGATGCCGGTGCCGTCACGCAGGGTGCGCGCTTGCAGTTGTTTCTCGGCGGCGGCCTGGTACGGGTCCCAGATCACCCAGGCGTCGACGCTGCCTCGCTCGAACGCGGCGCGGGCATCGGCGGGCGGCAGGAACACGGTGTGCACGTCGGTGTATTTCAGGCCGGCATCCTCCAGGGCGCGTACCAGCAGGTAGTGCACGTTGGAGCCTTTGTTGAGCACGATTTTCTTGCCCTTGAGCTCGGCCACGGACTTGATCGTCGAATCTTTGGGCACCAGGATCGCTTCACTGGTCGGCGCTGGCGGTTCGTAGGCGACGTAAAGCAGATCGGCGCCGGCAGCCTGGGCGAATACCGGCGGGGTTTCGCCGGTGACGCCGAAGTCGATGGAACCGACGTTCAGGCCTTCGAGCAGTTGCGGGCCACCGGGGAATTCCGTCCACTGCACCTGCACGCCTTGGGCGGCCAGGCGTTTTTCCAGGGTGCCCTTGGCCTTGAGCAACACCAGCGTGCCGTACTTCTGATAACCGATCCGCAGGGTTTCGGCGGCGTGGGCTTGAACCATGGCGCCGAAGGACACAGCCGCAGCAAACAGTGCGACCAGACCACGACGCAAGATGACAGTGCGCATGGCGCTCTCTCCAAAAAATGCGATTAGGGGGTTGGCTGCACCTGCTTGGCCGTTGGCGGCTGAGTAAGGTGAGTACTACACAATCCGGTAAGACTTAAATGCTCCAGCGAGCACTCAACAAACGGTCATTCAACACATTGGGATCAAGGGGTTTTGGGCGACGGGCCATGGCGCTATAGAGCGTCTCCAGGGCCTCGTGCAAACGCTGTTCAAGCACCGGCACCAGTTGCGCCTGGGCACTGCCTTCGCCGTAAGCGATCTGGCTGTCTTCGGCAAAGATGCCGTGGAGCAACTCCTGGGCTTTGAGGGCCGACAACACCGGCTTCAAGGCGTAGTCCACCGCCAGCATGTGGGCGATGCTGCCGCCGGTGGCCATCGGTAAGACGATCTTGTGAGCCAGGGCGCGCTCAGGCAGCAGATCGAGCACGGTTTTCAGCGCGCCCGAGAACGAGGCCTTGTATACCGGCGTGGCGATGACCAGGCCGTCAGCGTTGGCGACATGCTGCAACAGATCGATAACTTTGGGGCTGTCGAAGCGGGCGTGCAGCAAGTCTTCGGCCGGGAAGTCCCGTATCTGATAACTCACGACTTCCACGCCTTTGTCTTGCAGCCACTGACGGGTTTTTTCCAGCAAGACCCCGGAGCGGGAACGCTGGCTGGGACTGCCTCCAAGTGTTACGACCAACATGCAGGTATTCCTTGAGCAAGTGTCGGCGGTTCGCTGTGTGCGGTGGCGCCAAGATGGGACAGACCATATCAGCTGATTTATATATCTATAAATCTTATTTTTTTATTTGTTTATTCCCTAAAAATATATGAGATTTATGAATCTTCAGACGAAAAAAAAGGCCGTCGAAACGGCCTGAAAACCCCTGCTGTGTGAGTCGGTCTACAACTTGAAATGCGATCAAAATGTAGGAGCGGGCTTGCTCGCGAAGGCGGTGTGTCATTCAAAGGTGCATCAACTGACAGCCCGCCTTCGCGAGCAAGCCCGCTCCCACACTGGATTGTGTGTCAGCGATTAGGCTGTGGGGTAAGCCGCAGATACGGCTTCACCGCGCGATAACCTTTCGGAAAGCGTTGCTTGATCTCTTCCTCGTCCTTGAGCGACGGCACGATCACCACTTCATCGCCGTCCTGCCAGTTGGCGGGCGTGGCGACCTTGTGGCTGTCGGTCAGCTGCAGCGAGTCGATAACCCGCAGGATTTCGTGGAAGTTGCGGCCAGTGCTGGCCGGGTAGGTAATCGTCAGGCGAACCTTCTTGCTCGGGTCGATCACGAACAAGGAGCGCACGGTGAGGGTGTCACTGGCGTTCGGGTGGATCAGGTCGTACAGGTCCGACACCTTGCGATCGGCATCCGCCAGGATCGGGAAGTTAACGACCGTGTTCTGGGTTTCGTTGATGTCTTCAATCCACTTGTGGTGCGAGTCCACCGGGTCTACCGACAGCGCGATAGCCTTGACGCCGCGCTTGGCGAATTCGTCCTTGAGCTTGGCAGTAAAGCCCAACTCGGTGGTGCACACCGGAGTGAAGTCCGCCGGATGGGAAAACAGCACGCCCCAGCTATCGCCCAGCCACTCATGGAAACGAATCTTGCCGGCGCTGGAATCCTGTTCGAAGTCGGGGGCGATGTCGCCCAATCTTAGGCTCATGGTGTAGCTCCTGGTGAGTGCTTATGGAGCCTACTGTGCATGGGTTACAGATTATTTAAAAAGAATAAATATCGCTTTATCTAGACGATAAAAGAATATTAAAAATCTGTTCATTGGACTTGGCAACGGGCAAGGATCAACATCCGTTTCAAGGTTCGAGAAGGCCTTGAGACGCTGTAAAGAGAGGGGATTCAGGAAGGGCTTGCGGGGGTTGAGCCCGACTTGAACAGTAAAATACCCTGCCCGGCATTGCGCCGGGCAAGGTTTTACACGCTTACAACAGCGGGATCGAGTAGCTGACGATCAGACGGTTTTCGTCTTGATCGCGGGTAGCAACGTCGGTACGCCACATTGCGTTCTTCCAAGCCACGCCGAGGTTTTTCAGCGGGCCTTGTGGAACAACGTAGGCCAGGGTGATATCGCGTTCCCACTCAGACTTGTCGCCAGCGGTGGTCTGGATGTTGGTACCTTTGAGGTAAACAATACCAGCGGTCAGGCCAGGCACGCCGATTTTGGCGAAGTCATACGCGTAACGAGCTTGCCAGGTGCGCTCGCCGGCACGGGCGAACTTCTGGATTTGCATGTCGGTCGTGGTGCTGTTCGACGAACCGTCGCCTTGGTTCAGCCAAGGGAAGTCACTGTCGCCATTGGTGTACTGATAACCGCCACCAAAGGTGTGGCCATTAATCGAGTACAGACCCAGGTAGCTGTAGAGGTCGTTGTCAACCTTGCCAGCGGTAACAGGCTTGGCACCGTCGGTGTAGTAACCCGAGGTGTAGTAGCCGGCAGTGTTGCCATTTGCGCCGTTGTCGCGGCTGCGGTAGTAACGCAGGTCACTTTTCAGCACGCCTGGGCCGATTGCCCAGTTGTGTACCAAGCCCAGGAAGTTCTGGGAGTAAAAATCTTTCAGCTCGCCGAAGTAGTACGAAGCCGTCAGATCCTTGGTGATTTTGTAGTCAGCACCCGCGTAGTAGAACTTGTTGCTGAATTTGCCGGTGTCGTAGTTGGAGCTTTTGTTAGCGCCAGCAATCGACAGGTTTTCGTTGTTGCTCGAGTTACGGCCCTTGGCCGACTCGATCTGACCAGCAGTCAGGGTCAAGTCTTTGATTTCGTTAGAAACGATCTCGCCGCCCTGGAAGGTCTGAGGCAACAGGCGACCATCGTTGGTCTTGATCACCGGGTTGTTTGGCTGCAGGGTGCCAATTTTCGCTACGGTCTGGGAGATCTTGACCTTACCGGTCACGCCCAGGCTGGCGAAATCGCTGACGGCTTTGTTGCCGTCGCTTGGGAACACAGTGCCGCCCGAAGCGGTGCCGCTGTAGTTGCCGTGGTTATCGCGGCTGGAGTCCAGACGCATGCCGTACAGGCCGATAGCGTCAACACCAAACTGAACGGTACCTTGGGTAAAACCCGAGATGAAACGCAGGTCGAAGCCTTGGCCCCATTCAGCGTTCTTGCTACGGCTGCTCGCAGTAGGAGCGCCATCGCGGTTGTCAGTGTTGATGTAAAAGTTACGCAGACCCAGAGTGGCCTTGCTGTCTTCGATGAAACCGGCGGAGTTTGCCTGTTGGGCAATCGCAGCGACAGCCACGGCCAACGCCAATGTTGACTTCTTCATGTACCGCTCCTCTCATTTCTAATTTTTGTATTTCTTAGGTCTCGGGTCTGACGCCCTAGATCCACAGATGCGCGATTAGCGCCAGATAGTGACTACCAAGTCAATCGTAACTTTGTATGTCTACTACCTTCGTCTAACCGCAGTTGATTTGGTCCCTGCAGGGTAATGAGTTTTTCATACACCCAAAAAGAATTGTTTCATTCTTTTTCATACGATTCAGGAATAAGGCTTTCCATGCAGCAAGCCGGTCAGCATAGACCACCTGCTCCATAAGCTAATTCCTAAATGGTATTTACTAGCCTTTTTTTAGATCGATTAGTGTTGCCGTACTGTTGCATACGTCACCCACGATCAAAAAGGCGACGCCATCATGGCCAAAGGCACATCCTCCCGTCAATTTGTTACAGTTTTTGTGTCACTAATAATTTCTTTTGGTGTCCAAGCGGCCGATTTAACCATCGGCTATCAAACCGGCATCGACCCCAGCAAAGTCCCACAGGCCGATGGCCTCTATGAAAAGGCCATTGGCGAGAAGATTGCCTGGCGCCGATTCAACAGTGGGCCGGAAGTCGTCACGGCTATCGCATCCGGCGATGTACAAATCGGTAACCTGGGTTCCAGCCCTCTAGCAGCGGCGGCTTCACGCAATCTACCGATCGTAGCCTTTATGGTATCGGCGCAGATCAATGCTTCTGAAGCGTTGGTGGTGCGTAATGGCAGCGGCATCAACAAACCAGAGGATCTGATCGGCAAAACCATCGCCACCCCCTTCGTCTCAACCTCTCATTACAGCCTGCTCGGCGCGCTGAAGCACTGGGGCCTGGACACCCGGAAAGTCAAAGTGGTGAACCTGCAGCCCGCGGAAATTGCCGCCGCGTGGAAACGTGGTGATATCGACGGCGCCTTCGTGTGGTCACCGGCCCTGGGCGAGATCCGCAAGACCGGAAAAACCCTGACAGATGCGGCAGAAGTGGGCCAGTGGGGAGCGCCGACGTTCGAAGTGTGGGTGGCACGCAAGGATTTCGCGGAAAAACATCCTGACGTAGTGGCCAAGTTTGCCAAGGTCACGCTGGACTCTTTCGCTGACTATGCCGCCCATAAAGACGGCTGGACGGTCGACTCTGAACCGGTGCAGAAAATCGCCAAATTGACAGGTTCGAATGCCACCGATATTCCTGAGCTGTTGGCCGGCACCACTTTCCCGGATGCGCAGGCGCAGCAAACCAATGCCCTGCTTAAAGGGGGCACGGCGAAGGCGATTGGAGAGACGGCGAAGTTTTTGAAGGAACAGGGGAAGGTTGAAGCGGTGTTGCCGGACTATTCGGCATTCGTGACCGACAAATTCGTCAACCCGTAAGGCAATCAAATGTGGGAGCTGGCTTGCCGGCGATGCTGGCGACTCGGTAGTTCAGATAAACCGAGGTGATGCTATCGCAGGCAAGCCAGCTCCCCCATGAGCCAGCTCTTTATCAGGCAGGAAGATCAGGTTTAGAGGGCCTTCTCGAAAATCTTCGAATTACGCTGATAGTTGTAGAGCGAGGCCCGCGCCGAAGGCAGGCGATCCACGCTGCTCGGCACAAACCCACGCTCACGGAACCAGTGGGCGGTTCGGGTGGTGAGAACAAACAGCGTCTTCAAACCCTGCGCTCGGGCTCGGGTCTCGATTCGCTCCAGCAACACATCACCGCGCGCGCCGTGGCGGTATTCCGGGTTCACCGCCAGGCATGCCAACTCACCGGCATCCGAGTCTGCGATTTGATACAGCGCCGCACAGGCGATAATCATGCCTTCGCGCTCGACCACACTGAACTGCTCGATCTCACGCTCCAGCACTTCGCGCGAACGCCGTACCAGGATGCCCTGCTCTTCCAGCGGGCTGATCAGGTCGAGCAAACCACCGACATCTTCAATCGCCGCTTCGCGTACCAGTTCAAATTGCTCCTGGGCCACCAGCGTACCGCCGCCGTCCCGGGTAAACAGTTCGGTGAGCAACGCGCCGTCTTCGGCGTAGCTCACGATATGGCTGCGCCCTACCCCGCCACGGCAGGCTTCGGCGGCGGCGTCCAGCAGTTCAGCCTGATAGTTGTTGCCCAGGCGTTGCAGGTGCGCCGGCACTTGCTGCGGGCGCAACTCACGGACCAGGCGACCCTGTTCGTCGATCAGGCCCAGGTCGGCGCCAAACAGCAGCAGCTTGTCGGCGCCCAGGTCGATGGCGGCGCGGGTGGCGACGTCTTCGCAGGCCAGGTTGAAGATTTCCCCGGTGGGCGAGTAACCCAGCGGCGACAGCAGCACGATGGAGCGCTCGTCCAAGAGACGGTTGATGCCCTTGCGGTCGACCCGGCGCACTTCGCCAGTGTGGTGGTAATCCACGCCTTCCAGCACACCGATCGGCCGCGCGGTGACCAGGTTGCCGCTGGCCACCCGCAGGCGCGAGCCTTGCATCGGCGACGAGGCCATGTCCATGGACAGGCGCGCTTCGATAGCAATACGCAGGTGGCCGACCGCGTCGATCACACACTCCAGCGTCGCGGCATCGGTGATGCGCAAGCCTTCGTGGTAAGCCGGCGTCAGGCCACGCGCCTCAAGGCGCGTTTCGATTTGTGGGCGCGAACCGTGGACCAGCACCAGCCGCACACCGAGGCTGTGAAGCAGCACCAGGTCGTGGACGATATTGCCGAAGTTCGGATGTTCCACACCATCGCCGGGCAGCATGACCACAAAGGTGCAGTCGCGGTGGGCGTTGATGTAAGGCGAAGCGTGACGAAGCCAATTGACGTATTCGGGCATAACACCTGGGCCTGTAATAAAAAGCAGCCAAAAAAGGATGAATCGTGAAAGCGCACAGCGGGCTGATGGTTATCGTCGGAACAGGCTTGGCGACACGCTCGCTCTCCTTATGTACGAATGGGCAGGGGTTAATTTATGCAGGTTTAAGGCAGTAATGTTCGATCAGTTCCCGCAATAGACGCACTGTAGGCGTCAAGCGTGACATTTCGAGGTACTCGCCCGGCTGGTGGGCACACGCAATATCACCAGGGCCAAGCACCAGGGTTTCACAACCAAGGCGCTGAAGATAAGGCGCTTCGGTGCCGAACGCTACTGCTTCGGCACGATGACCGGTCAATCGTTCCGCAACCCGCACCAGCTCGGCGTCTTCGGCCTGCTCGAACGGCGGCACTTCGGGGAAGAGCGGCGCGTAGTCGATCTTGACTTTGTGGCGCTCGGCCAAGGGTTCGAGCTTCTGCCGAATGGCGTCGCGCAGCACTTGCGGGTCCATGCCCGGCAAGGGCCGCAGGTCGAACTCGAGGGAACATTGACCGCAAATGCGGTTGGGATTGTCGCCGCCGTGGATGCAACCGAAGTTCATGGTCGGTTGCGGTACGCTGAATTGCGGGTTGCGGTACTCACGCTGCCAGGCCAGGCGCAGGCCACGCAGTTCGCCAATGGCGTCGTGCATGGCCTCGAGGGCGCTGTGGCCCAGACTTGGGTCCGACGAATGGCCGCTACGGCCGAGGATGTCGATGCGTTCCATCATCACGCCTTTATGCAGGCGGATGGGCTTGAGGCCCGTCGGCTCACCGATCACCGCCGCGCGGCCCAACGGGCGCCCGGCCTCGGCGAGCGCACGGGCGCCGGACATGGAGCTTTCTTCGTCGCAGGTGGCGAGGATCAACAACGGTTGCTTGAACGGCTGATCCAGCAATGGCAACACCGCTTCAATGGCCAGTGCGAAAAAGCCCTTCATGTCGCAGCTGCCCAATCCTACCCAGCGGCCATCAACTTCCGTCAGTTTGAGCGGGTCGGTCTTCCACAACGCAGCGTCGTAGGGAACGGTATCACTATGACCAGCCAGCACCAGGCCGCCAGGACCGCTGCCGAAACTGGCCAGCAGGTTGAACTTGCCGGGGCTGACTTGCTGGATATCGATGGCGAAACCCAGGTCGCCGAGCCAACTGGCGAGCAGGTCGATCACCGGGCGGTTGGTCTGGTCGAGAGACGCTTGGGTGCAACTGACCGACGGCGCGGCAATCAACGCGGCGAATTGCTCTTTCATGGACGGTAACGGCATGCGCGGCCTCTCAACTTCCCGGATGAGCCCCACTATAGAACCATCTGCACGACACAATAAACCGTTGCGGCGCGTTGCCGGGCTCAGTCCTGTACACTGCACGACCTTGGCAGCCACACTTTTCCCCGGCTGCGCTCCCGATCCTGGATTTTCCGGCCATGCAGAAAGAAACCGAAATCAAGCTCCGCGTCAGCCGCGAAACACTCGCCGCGCTGCGTGAGCACCCGCTACTGAAAAAACGCAACAAAAGTGGCTGGGAACGCCGTGAGTTGATGAACCAGTATTTCGACACCCCCGAGCGCGACCTGGCCCAGGCCAAAGTCGCCCTGCGCCTGCGCAAGGACGGTGACGAAATCATCCAGACCCTCAAGACCCGTGGCCAAAGCGTCGCTGGCTTGTCGGAACGCAACGAGTTCAACTGGGACCTACCCAAGGCCAAGCTCGACGTGAAGAAACTCGACGGCGAGTGCTGGCCCGAGCAACTGGCCGAGCTGGACAAAAAGACCCTCAAGCCGATCTTCACCACCGATTTCGTGCGTGAGCGCGCTGAAATCGCCTGGGGCCGTGGCAAGGCCAAGGTGGTCATCGAAGCCGCCCTGGACCTGGGCCACGTGGTCGTGGGCAAGCAGAAAGAAGAAATCTGCGAGCTGGAACTGGAACTGCGCGAAGGTGAACCGGCTGCCCTGCTGGAACTCGCCGCCGAGCTGGCCGCCACCCTGGCGCTGATGCCCTGCGATATCAGCAAAGCCGAGCGTGGCTACCGCTTGTACGACGCCAATAGCTACTCGCTGAGCCTGCCGGCACCGCAGATCCACGCCGAAATGCCATTGGACGACGCCTTCGCCGCCATCATGTGGCACCTGCTGGGCAGCAGCCAGCGCCTGGCCGAACAATACCGTTTCAATGGCCACTGGCGCCTGCTGCAGGACTGGGTCGACAACCTCGGCGAACTGCGCGCCCTGATCGGCAGCCTCGGCCAGGCCGCTCCGCGTCAATCCACCAGTGAGCTGCGCAGCTCGCTGGATGCGTTGCTGGAAGACTGGCGCCCACTGGTCCAGGCCGGTGATGACGACGAAGACATTCGCAAAGCCGCGCCGGAACAATTCGCTGAAGAGCTGGAAGACGTGCGCTGGGGCTTGTTCTCGCTGAACACCTCGCGCTGGCTGCTGGCCCGCACCTGGACCACCGACCGCAACGTGCGTGGCAACCGTCAGGGCGCCGCGCAAATCACCAACTGGCTACCGCGCCTGCTGGCTGACGATGCCGTCGCCCTGCAACTGCCGCGCTACCAGCAGCAACCGGAAGACCTGGCCGAGCAACTGCCGCGTATCGAGCGCATCCAGGCCTGGCTGCACCACGCGCGCCAGGTGGTAGACATCCCGGAACTGGACCGTTTGTACGGCGAGCTGAACAAGCTGGCGCAACTGGCTAACCAGTTGATCACCGACGAATCGCTGGATGCGCGCATGCATCAGGCAATTGCGGTGTATCAGAACCGTGCCTGGAAAACGTTGCTGCGCCTGTAAAACCGAGCAACTCGGTCAAATGTGGGAGCGGGCTTGCTCGCGAAAGCGGTGGATCAGTCAACTTCTTGGTGGCTGACACGCCGCATTCGCGAGCAAGCCCTCTCCCACACGGTCAGCGCAATACAGGCAGGCTGGTAGTGGACTTGATCTCGGATAAAGCCACGATCGAGTTGACCTCCTGAATCCCCGGCACCATCGACAGCTTCTCGAAGAAAAACCGCTCGTACGCCTCGATGTCAGAGGTGACGATGCGCAGCAGAAAATCCACCGCCCCCATCAGCACGTAACACTCCAACACTTCCGGAAACCCACGAATCGCTTCGGTGAACTCTGTGAAGTTGGATCGGCCGTGGGCGTTGAGTTTTACCTCGGCAAAAATCTGCGTGTTGAGACCGATCTTCTTGCGGTCGAGCAGCGTCACCTGCCCGCGAATCACGCCTTCTTCCTTGAGCCGTTGAATACGCCGCCAGCACGGCGACTGCGACAGGCCCACCTGCTCGGCGATCTGCGCGCTGGACAGTGAAGCGTCCTCTTGCAACAGGGCCAGGATACGGCGGTCGTAGGCGTCCAACTCACTGTGCATAGAAATACCTGTTATCACGCTTATCTCGAATTAATTTATTCAATAAACCGCAAATCAGCTCCATCTTAGATAAGAAATCTCCCGTAGCGAATGTAAAAATTTCTCCAGTCGAATCTGGAGAGTCAGCATGCACGTCGTCGAAACCACACCGCCCACTGCCCGCGTCGATGCGTGGGCCGTCAACAGCGCCCATTGCCAGGCGCATTATCAGATCGTCGCCGAGGCCGAACCGGATGTGCTGTGCCGGGTGCTCAACTACTTCGCATTGCAGTTCCTGACGCCGCACCAGGTCAATGTGAACCGGGAAGACGACCTGCTGAGCATTGACATCGTGATGGACGGTTTGAGCTGGCATCGCGCCCAGGTGATCGGTGAAAAGATTAGAAACCTGATCAGCGTGTGCTCGCTGGAAGTGTGGCGGGCCGACTCCCTGCGGCCTCAGGCGGTGACGGCAGCCAGTCTGTAAAAGCCTGCAATACACACTGGGAGGTGGATGTTCAGAGACTGGCTAGCCTGGAATTACGCCCGACACTGCCCAGGAAATGTCCATGCCCGCTGCCTTGCACGATCACCGATTGGAACTGCATCAATTGCTGCCCGCATTGGTCGAGCAACAGCTGATTACAGCGGATGTGGCGCACAGGTTATCGACGACGCCTTCCTCACTGCACCCTCTTGAATGCATCGCAGCTGAAGGACTTTGCCTGGAAACACTGACCCAATGGCTGGCCCGGCATGTCGGGCAGCCTTATTTGCGCATAGACCCGCTCAAGATCGACGTGGCGACGGTAGTGCCCTTGATGTCCCACGCCTTCGCGCAGCGCCACGCGATCCTTGCGGTGGCCGTGGATGCGCAAACCGTCACCGTCGCCAGCGCCCAGCCCCATGTCAGCGGATGGGAAGCTGGGCTGGCGCAGGTGCTGAAACGCTCGATCAAGCGCGTGGTCGCCAACCCCAAGGACATTCAACGCTGCATTGGCGAGTTCTACCGGCTGGCCCAGTCCGTCAGCGGCGCTGATCAAAAGGTAGCGGTGGCCGGCAATTTCGAACTGCTCAACCTCGGCGCCAGCGAGCAGGAGCCAGATGCCAATGACGCGCATATCGTCAATATCGTCGACTGGCTGTTGCAGTACGCCTTCGGCCAACGGGCCAGCGATATCCATATCGAACCTTGTCGCGACCAGGGCCGGGTGCGTTTTCGCATCGATGGGCTGTTGCACGACGTGTATCAATTTCCGCCTCAGGTCACGATGGCGTTGGTCAGCCGCCTGAAAAGCCTGGGCCGGATGAATGTCGCGCAGAAGCGCAAACCCCAGGACGGCCGGGTCAAGACCAAAAGCCCGGAGGGCGTCGAGGTGGAACTGCGCCTTTCAACCCTGCCGACCGCGTTTGGCGAAAAACTGGTGATGCGTATTTTCGACCCACAGGTGCTGATCAAGGCTTTTGACCAGCTGGGTTTATCCGTCGAGGATCAACAACGTTGGCACGCCATGACCCGTCAGGCCAACGGCATCATCCTGGTTACCGGGCCTACCGGCTCTGGCAAGACCAGTACCCTCTACACCACGCTCAAGCAACTGGCGACCCGCGAGGTCAACCTGTGCACGGTGGAAGATCCGATCGAAATGATTGAGCCCGCCTTCAACCAGATGCAAGTGCAACACAACATCGACCTGACCTTCGCCAGCGGTATCCGCGCACTGCTGCGCCAAGACCCGGACATCATCATGATCGGTGAGATTCGCGACCAGGAAACGGCAGAGATGGCGATCCAGGCCGCACTGACCGGGCATCTGGTGCTATCGACCCTCCACACCAACGATGCTCCCAGCGCCGTCAGTCGTTTGCAGGAACTGGGTATTGCTCATTATTTGATCAAAGCTACGCTGATAGGGGTGATGGCACAGCGTTTGGTAAGGCTTTTGTGCCCTCACTGTAAACGCGCGGTGAATACGCAGGAACCTGTCCACGAAGCTACCGGCTGCGGGGAGTGTCGTGACAGCGGTTATCGAGGCCGAGCCGGGCTCTACGAAATCATGGTGATGGACGAGACGCTCAAGGCGCTGATCACCCCCGGCGCCGATGTGCAGGCTCTACGCCGTGCATCACTCGGGCAAGGCATGCGCAGCCTGCGAATGGCCGGTATCGATAAAGTGAACGCAGGGCTGACAACCCTGGCAGAAGTATTGCGGGTAACGCCTGGGGATTCAGATACAAATGAATGGGCTGTTGCGCCGTGAAACCGTCCTTATCCGTGACCAGACCGTTACACTCGGTCGCACATCGTTTCACTGACACCATCAGATAGGGAATCGCTATGCAGATCGGAACCGTACTGCTTCTATTCGTGGGTTTGGCCGTGGCCATCCTGTTCATGGGTTTTAAAGTGGTGCCACAGGGCTACCAATGGACCGTCGAGCGCTTCGGTCGCTACACCAACACCCTCAAACCCGGCCTCAACATCATCATTCCGATCATGGACCGTATTGGTCGCAAGATGAACGTGATGGAAAGCGTGCTGGATATCCCGCCCCAGGAAGTCATCACCGCCGATAACGCCACCGTGCAGATCGACGCCGTGTGCTTCTTCCAGGTGGTCAACACGGCCCAGGCCGCCTACGAGGTCAACAACCTCGAGCATGCTATCCGTAACTTGCTGCAAACCAATATCCGCACCGTGCTCGGCTCCATGGAACTGGATGCGATGTTGAGCCAGCGTGACGGCATCAACGAGAAACTGCTGCGTACCGTGGATGAAGCCACGGCACCGTGGGGCATCAAGATCACCCGGATCGAGATCAAGGACATCAGCCCGCCTGCCGACCTGATGGCCGCCATGTCCGGCCAGATGAAAGCCGAGCGGATCAAGCGTGCGCAGATTCTGGAGGCCGAAGGCCTGCGCGCATCGGCGATCCTGACTGCCGAAGGCAAGAAGCAGGCGCAGATCCTTGAGGCCGAGGGTAGCCGTCAGGCGGCTTTCCTGGAGTCCGAAGCCCGCGAGCGTCAGGCCGAAGCCGAAGCCCGCGCCACACAAGTGGTTTCCGAGGCAATCGCTTCGGGGAACGTGCAGGCGGTTAACTACTTCGTTGCGCAAAAATACATCGATGCCTTGGGCAAGCTGGCTTCGGCCAACAACAGCAAAGTCATCCTGATGCCGTTGGAAGCCAGCCAGGTGATTGGCGCAGTCGGTGGCATCGGCGAAATCGTCAAGGCAACCTTCGACAACAAGAAAGGCTGAGGCAGTCGCCATGTGGGATTTCCTGCAGCATCTGTCGTTCTGGGATTGGTTGGCACTGGGTACAGTGCTGTTGATTCTTGAAGTATTCGGCGCGGGTGGCTACCTGCTGTGGATGGGGATTGCCGCCGCTGCCGTAGGCGTGATCAAGTTTCTGGTCCCACCGCTTGGGCTGGAGTGGCAGCTGCTGCTATTCGCTGTCTTGTCGATCCTGACAGCCGTGTATTGGTGGAAACGCCAGCGCAGCAGCGCCAAGGTCAGCGACCAGCCGGGGCTGAACATGCGCGGCTCGGAGTTGATCGGTCGCACATTTTTGGTGCATCAGGCGATCGTCGATGGCCGGGGCAAGATAAAAGTCGGCGATGGCGTGTGGATGGTGACTGGCCCGGAAAGCCCCGTAGGCGCTCAAGTACGTGTCATTGGTCAGGAAGGCGTGGTTTTACAGGTCGAAACTGTTTAGTCAGTGATGGAACTCGGTTGGGCTAACTACAATCAAACTGTTCAGATAACCCAGTCGGAGTCACCCATCATGCGTCTCAAATATGCTGTCGCAACCCTCGCTGTGCTTTCCCTTCCTGTCGGTTCAGCCATGGCCGACAGTTTCTGGCGCAACGTCATCTCATCGGGCGCCACTACCGGCTCGACGTACCTGACCTTCAAGGACCACAAGCTGGTGGTCGCCGCCCAAGACGACGCAGGCAGCTTTGTTGCCAGCGACGGCGGCATCCGCGGCCCGTATCTGGAAGCCGCCATGCAAAAAGTTCGCGCTGACAACCCTGGCCTCAAGGCCACCGATATGGATTTGGCCAACGCTATCCTCGCGAAAAACGCTGTGACCGAGTAACAGCGCCCTATAAAGAATGCCGCTTTCCCAAGCGGCATTTTTTTGTCCGTAACATGACGATTCATTCACGCATGACAGGCTATATTCAGTCGAACCGTGCAACTATGCGGTACTGATACGTCTATTACTTATCGCCTATCTGAAACGGATGCCTTCGTCGTTATGAGCCAACAGCCCTTTCTGCCGTTTTCCAAACCTACCATTGATGAAGCCACCATCTCGGCGGTCGGCGACGTACTGCGCTCAGGCTGGATCACCAGCGGGCCAAAAGTGCAGGCGTTCGAAGCACAACTGTCGGAATACTTTGGCGGCCGTCCGGTACGCACCTTCAACTCCGGCACCTGCACCATGGAGATTGCCCTGCGCATCGCCGGGATCGGCCCTGGGGATGAAGTCATCACCACTCCGATCTCCTGGGTCGCCACCGCCAACGTCATTCTGGAAGTGGGTGCCACGCCGGTATTTGCCGATATCGACCCGGTCACCCGCAATATCGACCTGGCCCAGGTGGAAGCAGCGATCACCCCACGTACCAAGGCGATCATCCCGGTGTACCTGGCGGGCCTGCCCCTGGATATGCCGATGCTGTATGCACTGGCCAACAAGTACAACCTGCGTATCGTCGAAGACGCCGCCCAGGCGTTGGGTTCCAGCTGGAATGGCAAGCGTATCGGCGCTACGGGCGACTTCGTGTCGTTCAGCTTCCAGGCGAACAAGAACATCACGTCTTCCGAAGGGGGTTGCCTGGTGTTGAACAACGCCGAGGAAGCACGCCTGGCAGAAAAATATCGCCTGCAGGGCGTTACCCGTACCGGCTTCGACGGCCTGGACGTAGATGTGTTGGGCGGCAAGTTCAACATGACCGACATTGCCGCAGCCATCGGCCTGGGGCAGTTTGCCCATATCGAGAAGATCACTGCCCATCGCCAGAACCTGGCACGGCACTACTTCAAGTGCTTCGGCAGTGACTTTGAAGAGACATACGGCGCGCAACTTCCGCCGGCGGATTTCGAAAACAGCAACTGGCACCTGTTCCAGCTGGTACTGCCGGAGCGTCAGGATGGCCTGCCCGCGCGCGCGACCTTCATGGAGCAAATGCAGGCCCACGGCGTCGGCATTGGCTATCATTACCCGCCGATCCACCTGCTGAGCCTTTATCGGGCGCAGGGGTTCAAGGAAGGCATGTTCCCGGTGTCGGAGCGTGTTGGGCGTTTGATCGTGTCGTTGCCGATGTTCACGGCGATGACAGAAGCGGACGTGGAGCGGTCGGTCGCTGCGGTTAAAGCGGTACTGAAAGCGAGCTGAAAACAAACTGCCAGCTATCCGCAATCAACTGTGGGAGCTGGCTTGCCTGCGATGGCATCACCACGGTGTAACCGCTACACCGAGGCGTCTGCATCGCAGGCAAGCCAGCTCCCACATTGATTTGTGCTGTTCCAACTGCTCGCGTTTACTCGCCGATGGCGGCTTTGTAGCCGGCGGCATCCAGCAGTTTTTCCAGATCAGCCGGGTTGCTTGGCTTAAGCTTGAAGATCCAGGCGCCGTAAGGGTCGGAGTTCAACAGCTCAGGGCTGCCACTCAGTTCCTCGTTCACGGCAATCACTTCGCCAGCCACCGGGGCGTAGATATCCGAAGCAGCCTTCACCGACTCAACCACGCCAGCCTGGCCTTCAGCGTCAAACAGGGCGCCAACTTCCGCCAGCTCAACGAACACCACATCACCCAACGCTTCCTGGGCATGATCGGAGATCCCGACGGTCACGGTGCCGTCAGCTTCCAGACGGGCCCATTCGTGACTTTTGGCAAAACGCAGGTCGGCAGGGATATCGCTCATAGTCTGTGTCCTCAAGATTAAATGTCAGCGGCCTTTGGCCTGCCGGAAATAGTTAGATCAAGGTTTTGCCATGGCGCACGAAGGTCGGTTTGACCACTCGAACCGGGTACCACTTACCGCGGATTTCCACTTCGGCCCGATCGGCAGTGGCCGTCGGCACACGCGCCAGCGCAATGGATTTGCTCAGCGTAGGAGAGAAACTACCACTGGTGATCTCTCCTTCGCCAACATTGGCGATACGAACCACTTGGTGAGCACGTAAAACCCCACGCTCCTCCAGCACCAGCCCGACCAATTTGAATCGCACTCCGCCTGCCTTTTCCGCCTCGAGGGCGGCACGGCCGATGAATTGGCGATCGACAGGCTCCCAGGCAATACTCCAGGCCATATTGGCCGCCAGGGGCGAAACATCTTGGTGAATATCCTGGCCATACAGATTCATGCCGGCTTCCAGGCGCAGGGTATCGCGGGCGCCAAGGCCAATGGGTGAAATACCGGCACCGACCAGATCGTTGAAAAAACCCGGTGCCTGGGCGGCAGGCAGGACGATTTCCAGGCCATCCTCACCGGTGTAACCCGTGCGGGCGATAAACCAATCGCCGTCGACCTGGCCTTCAAACGGCTTGAGCTGATGGATCAGCGTGCCGCGAGACTGGGTGACCAACTCGGCGATTTTCTGCCGGGCATGCGGCCCTTGAATGGCAAGCATCGCCAACTCGGACCGCTCATGCAGTTGCACCGAGTAGTTGCCCAACTGTGCCTGCATCCAGGCCATATCCTGGTCACGGGTGGCGGCGTTGACCACCAGCCGGTAGCCCGTCTCGGTGCGGTAGACGATCATGTCGTCCACCACGCCGCCCCGCTCATTGAGCATGGCGCTGTAAAGCGCACGGCCGCAGCCATGCAAACGATCGACATCATTGGCCAGCAGGTGCTGGAGCCATTCCTTGGCCTGAAGGCCTGCGACATCAATCACGGTCATATGAGATACATCGAACACCCCGCAGTCGCGTCGCACCTGATGGTGCTCTTCAACTTGCGAGCCGTAATGCAGAGGCATATCCCAACCGCCAAAATCGACCATTTTCGCGCCGAGGGCGAGATGCAGGTCATACAGAGGCGTACGCTGTCCCATGGGTTTCTCCTTCCGGGCTTGGCGAAGATGCGCAGAGTTGCCATGTGCGCTGAACACCTTGTATTACCAGGCCTGCAGCGACATTTAGCGACTCGCCCCGAAAGACGGAGCGCACCGAATGCCGCGCATTGTAGCCGCAAGCCGTAGGACTGGCACCTAACCGATTTGTCGTGCAGAGCGTCGGATCAAGCCGATCACCGGCAACAGGCCCACCAACACCAGTGTCAGTGCCGGCAACGACGCCCGCGCCCATTCCCCTTCACTGGTCATTTCAAAGATCCGTACCGCCAGGGTGTCCCAGCCAAACGGGCGCATCAGCAGGGTCGCAGGCATTTCCTTGAGCACATCGACGAACACCAGCAGCGCTGCACTCAATGTCCCCGGCAGCAATAGCGGCAGATACACTTTGCAAAACAGTCGTGGCCCACTTACGCCGAGGCTGCGCGCCGCTTCCGGTAAAGACGGCCGGATTCGCGCCAGGCTGTTTTCCAGCGGCCCGTAGGCCACCGCCAGAAAACGCACCAGATACGCCAGGACCAGCGCCGACAGGCTGCCAAGCAACAAAGGCTTGCCAGCGCCGCCGAGCCAACCTGACAACGGCACTACCAGCTCACGGTCCAGGTAGCTGAACGCCAGCATGATCGACACCGCCAGCACCGAGCCCGGCAAGGCATAGCCGACATTGGCCAGGCTGATTCCGGAGCGAATCGCGCGCGTCGGCGCCAGACGGTTGGCAAAGGCCAATATCAACGCAACGCTGACCGTGATCAGGGCCGCGATGCCGCCCAGGTAAAGGGTGTGAACGATCAAGCCGGTATAACGCTCATCCAGATCGAACCGACCGCGCTGCCAGAACCAGGCGACCAGTTGCAGCATCGGGATAACAAAGGCACAGACAAACACCAAACCACACCAACCACTGGCAGCTGCGGCCTTGAACCCGCGCAGGTGATACAGCGCCTTGCCGCGTGGCCGCTCATTGCCTGCGCGGCTGGCACCTCGGGCACGTCGTTCGCCGTAGAGCACCAGCATTACCACCAGCAGCAACAGGCTGGCGAGTTGGGCGGCGCTGGAAAGGCTGAAAAAGCCGTACCACGTCTTGTAGATGGCGGTGGTAAAGGTGTCGAAGTTGAATACCGAGACTGCGCCGAAATCTGCCAGGGTCTCCATCAACGCCAACGCTACGCCAGCGCCAATCGCCGGACGTGCCATGGGCAGCGCCACGCGCCAGAACGCTTGCCAGGGCGATTGGCCGAGCACTCGCGCCGCCTCCATCAAGCCTTTGCCCTGAGCCAAAAACGCGGTGCGCGCCAGAAGATAGACGTAGGGGTAGAACACCAGCACCAACACGATGATCACACCGCCAGTGGAACGCACGCGCGGCAGGCGTAGACCGCTGCCCAACCATTCGCGCAGCAGGGTTTGGACCGGCCCTGCGAAATCGAGCAGGCCGACAAACACAAAGGCCAGCACGTAGGCAGGAATAGCGAAAGGCAGCATCAGGGCCCAGTCGAGCCAGCGCCGCCCGGGAAATTCGCAGAGGCTGGTCAGCCAGGCCAGGCTCACGCCGAGCAGCGTCACACCAACGCCGACGCCCAGCACCAGGGTCAGCGTGTTGCCCAGCAGGCGTGGCATCTGGGTTTCCCACAAGTGCGACCAGATCTGCGTGTCGATGCTTTGCCAGGACAGCAACAGCACGCTCAGCGGCAGCAGTACCAGAGCGGCGACGGTGAAGACCGGCAGGTACCAGCGGCGTTGGGCGGGGTGGGCCAAGGAAAAACTCTCAGAGTGTCAGTTGTCTTGAAAACACCACCAACCAATGTGGGAGCGGGCTTGCTCGCGAAGGCGGTGTATCAGTCACACATGTATCGACTGACACGACGCATTCGCGAGCAAGCCCGCTCCCACATTTTGATCGGCCGCGTTCTAAAAATTTAGTTCCAGCCAGCGCGGTCCATCAAGCGAATGGCCTCAGCCTGGCGCTTGCCCGCCACTTCCACCGGCAAGGTATCGGCGATGAACTTGCCCCAGGTCGCCACTTCCGCTGACGGCGGCACGGCAGGGTTAGCCGGGAACTCCTGGTTCACATCGGCAAAAATCTTCTGCGCCTCAGCCGTGGTCATCCACTCCACCAGGGCCTTGGCAGCCTCCGGGTGCGGCGCATGCTTGGTCAGGCCAATGCCCGACAGGTTCACATGCACGCCACGGTCGCCCTGGTTCGGCCAGAACAGCTTCACCGCCAGGTCCGGCTTCTGCTTGTGCAGGCGGCCATAGTAGTAGGTGTTGACGATACCCACGTCGCACTGCCCGGCGTTGATGGCTTCAAGCACTGCGATGTCATCGGAGAACACGTCGGTGGACAGGTTGCTGACCCAGCCCTTGACGATTTCTTCGGTCCTGGCCGCGCCATGGGTTTCGATCAGGGTGGCAGTCAGCGACTGGTTGTAGACCTTTTTTGCGGTGCGCAGGCACAGTCGACCTTCCCACTGCTTGTCGGCCAGGGCTTCGTAAGTGGTCAAGTCGCCCGGTTTTACCCGGTCAGTGGAATAGGCGATGGTCCGCGCGCGCAGGCTAAGACCCGTCCACGCGTGGCTGGAAGCGCGGTATTGCAGGGGAATGTTCTTATTGATCACTTCAGAGGTGAACGGCTGCAGGATGCCCATCTGCTCGGCCTGCCAGAGGTTGCCGGCGTCGACGGTCAGCAGCAGGTCAGCCGTGGCGTTTTCGCCTTCGGCCTTGATCCGCTGCATCAGCGGGGCTTCCTTGTCGGTGATGAACTTCACCTGCACCCCGGTTTTCTGGGTGTAGGCGTCGAACACCGGCTTGATCAGTTCGTCGATGCGCGAGGAGTAGACCACGACTTCGTCGGCTGCCTGCACGGTGGTGCTGCCGATAAGGGTGAGTGCCAGGGCAGTCAGGAGGCGCTTGGGTGCCAACATGGGTGCGGTCTCTCATTTGCAAAAAGAGGGCAAATGATAAGGACTCACATTTGGTAGCGCTCGACGGAGGAGTTACCAGATGTTGCACAGCCGGATTTGCGCGAGCGCTGATGGCCTCATCGCGGGCAAGCCCAGCTCCCACAGAGGGACGCATTTCAAGTCAGGGCTTGGCCAGGTCCGGCAGATCTCCCGTCAACCCCAGGGCCTGACGTACAAAAACCGCTTTGGCTTCGGGCATCTGGTCGACCATTTTCAACCCGGCGTTGCGCAGCCAGCGTAAAGGCAATTGATCGGCCTGGAACAACCGCTCAAAGCCTTCCATCGCCGCCATCAACGCCAGGTTATGCGGCATGCGTCGACGCTCGTAGCGGCTCAGCACCTTCACATCGGCCAGGCGCTCGCCGCGCTCGGTAGCGGCCAACAACACTTCGGCCAGCACCGCTGCATCGAGAAACCCCAGGTTCACGCCCTGCCCCGCCAACGGGTGGATCACGTGCGCCGCATCGCCGATCAGCGCCAGGCCTTCAGACACATAACGTTTGGCGTGACGTTGGCGCAGCGGCACGCACACACGCGGGTCGGCGCTGATCACCGTGCCGAGCCGCCCTTCAAAGGCGCGCTCCAGTTCACGGCAGAAGCTGTCGTCATCCAGCGCCATCAGGCGTTCGGATTCAGCTGGTGTGGTCGACCAGACGATTGAGCACCAATCTTCTTGCCCGTCGCGCACCAGCGGCAAAAATGCCAGCGGGCCGGTATCGGTAAAACGTTGCCAAGCCGTACGCTGGTGAGTCTGGCTGCTGCGCACGCTGGTGACGATGGCGTTATGCAGGTAATCCCATTCACGCGTCGCGGTGCCGGTCAGGCGGCGCACGGCGGAGTGGGCGCCGTCGGCGGCAACCACCAGCGGTGCACGCAATTTGCGGCCATCGGCCAACGTCAGCAGCCAGTCATCACCGGAGCGACGCATCTGCTCCAGGCGCGCATTGGCCAGCAAGCCCAGGTCGCAATCGTGCAGGCGATCAAGCAACGCGTCCTGAACCACACGGTTCTCGACGATATGCCCCAGCACTTCGGCATGCACGCTGGCCGCCGAAAAGTGGATGTGCCCAGTGCCGCTGCCGTCCCACACCTGCATCTCACCGTAAGGGCTGGCGCGCCGCGACACGATGCCGTCCCACACGCCCAAGCGCTCGAGGATGCGCTGGCTGGCGCCCGACAAGGCGCTCACGCGGGGCTCGAAGGCCGCCTCACGGTCGAACGGCTTGACGCTCAGCGGGCTGCCATCGAGCAGCAGCACTTGCAGGCCACTGCCCTGCAACGCCAGCGCCAAGGCGCTCCCGACCATTCCGGCCCCGACAATCAGCACATCTGCGCGCATGTCCATGCTTTAAGCCTGTCTCGCTGGCGGCTTGCGCCGCACGTAAAGGGTTTTGTCGACCCGCGCCACCAAGGTGCCGGAGCCGTCATGAATCTGCACCTGAAGCTGGGGCAAGTACTTCTCACCCCCTTCGGTCTGTCGGCGAATCTCGTCCAGCAAGGCCTCGTCGATGGAAAACTCGGCATACACCGGGCCTTTGCCCGGCGAGATGAAATCGATACTCGCGGCCTTGTCCCAGACGATGTAGTCGCGACCCAGGTTCTCCATCAACAGCAACATGTAGAACGGGTCGACCATGGAATACAGGCTGCCGCCAAATTGCGTGCCGACGTAATTACGGTTGTACCAGCCCAGGCCCATGCGAACTTTGACGTGACGAAAGTCGGCGCTCATGTGCTGCACGCTTATCCCCGCCCCCAGATAGGGCGGATAAAGGGTCATGACCCAACGCAATAGCCGCGCTTTACCCAAGCGTTCGATCAACCACTTACGCATCGGGGCGCGTACCCAAGCCCATGGCCTGACGGGCGAACCAGCGTTTGGCCGGCGGCAGCAGGTCCAAGCCCAGCAGGCCCATATTACGGCCCATGGCTACCAAGGGTTGAGCGCTGCCAAACAGGCGCGTGACTTGATCGGAGAAACCCACCGTAAGCTTCTGATCCAGGCGCTGGCGCTCGCGATAACCTTGCAACGTCGCCAGGTCACCCGGCACCGCCGGCCCGGCCAGCAAGGCTTCGGCCAAGGCAGTCGCATCGCGCAGGGACAGGTTGAACCCCTGCCCGGCAATCGGGTGCAGGCTGTGGGCCGCATTGCCGAGGACCGCCAGGTGGGAGCGTACTTGTTCTTCCGCTTCCACCAGGGTCAGCGGATACAAATGACGAGCGCCCACTTGCTTCAGGGTACCCAGGCGGTAGCCGAACACGCCCTGCAGTTCGCTCAAGAAACTGCGCTCATCAAGGTTGGCCAGGCGCTGGGCGTCCATGCCGATGCGCGTCCAGACCAGCGCGCAACGATTGTCCGGCAGCGGCAGCAAGGCCATCGGGCCTTCATCGGTGAAGCGCTCAAAGGCTTCGCCGTTGTGTGCCTCGCTTGGGGTGATGTTGGCGATCAGCGCACTCTGGTTGTACGGGCGTGTTTTTACACCGATGCCTAATTGCTCGCGCAAACCGGAGCGGCCACCATCGGCCAACACCGCAAGGTCGCACTCCAACACGGTTTCATCATTGAGGGTCAGGCGATAGCCGTCGGGCAGCGGCTCCATGCGCGTGACTTCCGCCGGGCAACGCCAGCTCACCACTTCTTTGTCCAAACCTTGCCACAGGCATTGGCCGAGCCAGGCGTTTTCCACCACGTAACCGAGGGCAGGCACGCCTTCCTCCATCGCGGATAACCGCGCAGTGGAGAAGCGCCCACGGTCCGACACATGAATCTGCTTGATCGGCTCGGCGCGGCGGGAGATGGCCTGCCACAGGCCTAACCGCTGATAAATCTGACGAGCGCCGTAAGACAACGCCGAAGAACGCGCATCGTAGCTCGGCTGGTAATTGTCACCCGGCGCAAAGGGTTCGATCAGCACGATGTTCCAACCACGCGCCTTGGCGCCCGCCTGCAACGCCAGCGCCAGGCTCGCACCCACCAGGCCTCCGCCGATAATCGCCAGGTTGACCCGGCTCATCGGGCAGCAGCCATCAGCGCTTCGATCTCGACAACCGTCTTGGGCACGCCGCCGGTCAGAATTTCACAGCCTTGCTTGGTCACCACCACGTCGTCCTCGATGCGCACGCCAATGCCACGCCATTTCTTTGCTACGTTCTGGTTGTCCGGCGAAATATAAATGCCGGGTTCCACGGTCAACGCCATGCCGACTTCCAGCACCCGCCATTCGCCGCCGACTTTGTACTCGCCCACATCGTGGACATCCATGCCCAGCCAGTGGCCGGCGCGGTGCATATAAAACGCACGGTAGGCTTCGCTGGCGATCAACTCGTCGACATCGCCCTGCAACAGACCCAGCTTCACCAGCCCGGCAGTGATGACTTTTACCGTCGCCTCATGGGCCTGGTTCCAGTGTTTGTTCGGCGCAATTTCGGCAAAGGCAGCTTCCTGGGACGCCAGCACAATCTCGTAAATCGCTTTTTGCTCGGGCGAAAACCTGCCGTTGACCGGCCAGGTACGGGTGATGTCGCTGGCGTAGCAGTCAATCTCGCAACCGGCATCGATCAGCACCAGGTCGCCGTCCTTGAGCACCGCGTCATTCTGCTGGTAATGCAGGATGCAGCTGTTGCGCCCGGCGGCGACGATGGAGCCATAGGCCGGCATTTTCGCGCCGCCCTTGCGAAATTCGTAATCCAGCTCGGCTTCCAGGCTGAATTCATACAACCCCGCGCGGCTGGCCTGCATGGCCTTCACGTGGGCCGCACAGGAAATTCGCGCGGCCTCGCGCATCACTTTCACTTCTGCCGCCGATTTATACAGGCGCATGTCGTGGAGCAGATGATCCAGGGCAACAAATTCGTTCGGCGGCTGGGCGCCCAGGTGCGCTTTAGAGCGGATCACGTTGATCCACTCCATCACATGCCGGTCGAACTCGGCGTTGCTGCCCATGGCCGAGTACACCCGGTCACGGCCTTCGATCAGGCCGGGCAGAATGTCGTCGATGTCGGTGATGGGGAATGCATCGTCGGCGCCAAAGTCACGGATCGCGCCTTCGGTGCCGGCGCGCAGGCCGTCCCACAATTCGCGTTCGGCGTTGCGTTCGCGGCAGAACAGCACGTACTCGCCATGCTGGCGACCGGGCATCAGCACGATCACCGCTTCGGGCTCGGGAAAACCGCTCAGGTACTGGAAGTCGCTGTCCTGGCGGTAGACGTGCTCGACATCACGATTGCGAATTGCCACGGCAGCGGCCGGCAGAATCGCGATGCTGTTGGGTTCCATCTGCGCCATGAGCGCCTTGCGGCGACGGGTGTATTCCGCTTTCGGGATATGGATCATGGGCAGATGGGCTTCCTTTCTTAATGCAGCGAAGGCTTGGGTGCAGCGGGCTCAGCGGATTTTTTGGTCTCGGTGAACAGCAGCAGCGGCGCGACGCGCAGGTATTCCATCACTTCCATGTAGTCGCCTTCGCCGTCTTCGGACTCTTCCAGGGCATCTTGCACCTGGGAGATGGCCGCCAAGTCTTGCAACACTTCCTTGGCATCGGTGCTCAGTTCCAGGCCGCCGGCGTTCACGCCGAAGCCGTGGAGGAAACCCTGGCACCATTGGCCCAGCGCCGCAGCGCGTTCGGTGAGTGGCGCGTCGTCGGTCGGCAACAGCAGGACTACGGTGACGTCATCACCGGTCAGCTCGCCCTTGACCATCTCTTGCAGGCCGATCAGCGCGTTACGCACGTTCTCGGTCGGTTCGGTTTCCAGCAGCTCGGCCACATCAGCCAGCCAGTTGTCGGCATCGAAGCCAACACCCGTGCAGCTGCGGCCCAACAACACGCCGTGCAGTTCGGCAGGCGAGCAAGGATGACCGCTGGAGCTCAGCAGTTTGGAAAAAGCGTCGTACGGGGAGTTCTGAATAGGCATGGTGAGCTAGGCGCCAGACGGCGCAATGTCTAGAATGAAGCGCTGTATCCTAGCACCGGCAGACGTACCAAGACTATCGAGGGCGTCAGATCGTTTATCCTGCAGTTGCCATTCATCAGACAAATCCAGTGGAACCCAATGGAAGACACCGACCTGCAAGCGCTGATGGCCAGACTCGAGCTGCTAATTGATCGGGTCGAGCAACTTAAGAGTCAAAACGGACTCCTATTAGCTCAGGAAAAGACCTGGCGCGAGGAACGCGCTCACCTCATTGAAAAAAACGAAATCGCCCGGCGTAAGGTCGAATCGATGATTTCGCGCCTGAAGGCCCTGGAGCAAGACTCATGAGTTCAAGCAATAGCGTTACCGTGCAGATCCTCGACAAAGAATATTCGATCATCTGCCCCCAGGAAGAACGCAGCAACCTGGTAAGTGCTGCCCGCTACCTGGACGGCAAAATGCGTGAAATCCGCAGCAGCGGCAAAGTCATCGGTGCCGACCGCATCGCCGTGATGGCTGCGCTGAACATTACCCACGATCTGCTGCATAAGCAGGAACGGCCTGACGTTCAGGCCAACGGCTCAACCCGCGAGCAAGTGCGTGACCTGCTGGAACGCGTGGATCTGGTGCTTTCCACCGATTCAGACGCACCCAAGGGCTGATTGCCAAGTCTGTTTAAGGTATACTCGCCCCACTCCCTGGCGTGTTTGCCAGTCGGCGATGTCCCTGAGCCGATTCGCACTACCCTGGAAGTTGCACGTTGGGCTGGTGTGCATGTCCGCTAGACGGAAAGCCTTAAAGCCTACTGCATCTTCCACCTTGAACTTTCGGGTTCAAGGGCTAAGTCGACAGCGGCTCTGTCGGGGAGCCTGAATTCCCAAACTCAATGCCAGTCCCAGGACTGGCATTGTTTTATGAGCCGAAAAACCATGACCGAACCTGCGCCGCTTTCCCGCCCGCAACTTCGACGCATGTTGCGCAAGGCCCGCCGCGAGCTGACGCCGAGCGAACAGCGTAAGGCAGCCCAAGGCTTGTATCGGCAACTGGCACAGCAACCGCTGTTTCGCCGGGCCAGACATATCTCTTTGTATCTACCGACGGACGGCGAAATCGATCCGCGCTTGCTGCTGCGCGCCGCTCAGCGCCGGGGCAAGGCCACTTACCTGCCGGTGCTCAGTGCCTGGCCGCGAACCAAGATGGTGTTCCAGCGTGTGCGGCCTGGGGATAAGTTGTTGCCCAATCGCTTTCGCATTCTTGAGCCGCGCGTGAATGCCAATCGCCAGCGCCCGGTATGGGCACTCGATCTCGTGCTGCTGCCGCTGGTGGGGTTCGATGATGTGGGTGGGCGCCTGGGCATGGGCGGCGGGTTTTATGACCGCAGCCTGGCCTACCTCGCCAGGCGCCAAAGCTGGCGCAAGCCGACGCTGCTGGGGCTGGCCCATGAATGTCAGAAAGTCGAGCGCCTGGCGCAGGCAAGCTGGGACGTGCCACTGGCGGGCACCGTCACCGATAAGCAGTGGTATGTCGCAGAAACGTCGCTGGAGTCAGCGACGCCTTGAAAAAGTGTTAACGCTTGAACGGTTGCGGCTGCTGCTGAGCCAGTTCAATGGGTGCATCGGTCTTGTTCGACCACAAGCTCTGGGCATACCCGGTGGTCACGACGCCCAGACCAAACAAAATAACCAAAATCCATAGTAAATCCGGTTTACGTTGCATCGATTGCCCCCCTTCAGGCACCTCGTACACGATGACAACAACGTTCCAAAGTAGTCCGTTGCAGCTGCGTCAAGCTTAAAAGCGGGCATTCTGCGGTAACGCGAACCAACACGCAAACCTTGACGCCAACCGACTGTCGGTTTGTCATGGAATTGCCTGACAACTTATCCAACGCCTTTTTCAGGAGCCCAAAAATGGCCTACTGGCTGATGAAATCCGAGCCCGACGAACTCTCCATCAACGGCCTGGAAAAGCTCGGCGAAGCCCGCTGGGACGGGGTTCGCAACTACCAGGCGCGCAACTTCCTGCGAGCCATGGCGGTCGGTGATGAGTTTTTCTTCTACCACTCCAGCTGCCCCGAGCCCGGCATTGCCGGCATCGGCAAAATCATCGAAGCGGCCTACCCCGACCCCACTGCCCTGGAACCGGACAGCCACTATTTCGATGCAAAGGCCAGCCCGGAGAAAAACCCGTGGAGCGCGATCAACGTGGCACACGTTAAAACCTTCCCCAAGGTGCTGGGCCTGGGTTACCTGAAACAGCAAACCGCCCTCGCCGAACTGCCGCTGGTGCAAAAGGGCAGCCGGCTTTCGGTCATGGCGGTCACGCCTGAGCAGTGGGCCACAATCCTCAATTTGCTTTAACTGACCGATATCAACACCCTCCCGGGGTAAACCGGTCACACTGGGACGCTAATGCCGCAGGATGCAGCCATGTCTACGAACCGCCATATGTCGCGCCTTTTCGCTATTGCCCTGATCGCCCTGTTGCTGGGTGCCGGCGGCTTCGGTTACTGGCGATCCACCCAAGACCGCCTGCCAGAAGGCTTGAGCATGGGCAATGGTCGCCTGGAATCCACCGAAGTGCAGATCGCCGCCAAGATCCCCGGGCGCCTGGCCGAAGTGCGCGTGGACGAAGGCGACAAGGTGCTCAAAGGCCAATTGCTGGCGCGCATGGACACCCGCACCCTCGAAGCCCAGCGCGCCCAGGCCGAAGCCGAAGTACTGCGCGCCAAGGAAAACTTCGCCGCCGCCGAAGCCAACGTGCAGCTGCGCCAGAGTGAACAACTGCTGGCCAGCCAGGAACTCAGGCGCACCCAGGAACTGTATAAGCGCGGCTTCGCCAGCAGCCAGTTGATCGACCAGCAGCAAGCGCGTCAGAACACCGGCAACGCCGCCGTGATTGCCGCGCAAGCTCAGGTCAATGCGGTGAAAGCCGCCATTGGCGCGGCCCAGGCTCAAGTGGCTCAGCTCACCAGCGAAATCGACGACAGCAGCCTGCGTGCGCCCATCGACGGCATCATCCAGTTACGCCTGGCCGAGCCTGGCGAAGTGCTCGGCGCGGGTGGCCGAGTTTTGTTGCTGATTGATCCCAATGATCAGTACATGAACCTGTACCTGCCCGCGTCCATCACCGGTCGCCTGACCGTCGGCAGTGACGCACGCATCCTGCTCGACGCCCTGCCCCAGCAACCGCTGCCGGCGAAAATCAGCTTTGTCGCCGACAAATCGCAGTTCACGCCCAAGGAGGTCGAGACCCGCGACGAGCGTCAGAAGCTGGTGTTCCGCGTCAAGCTGCGCCTGACTCAACCCAGCGCCGTACCGCAAGCCAAGCCGGGCATGCCCGGCGCCGGCTACGTGCGCACGGCTGATATCGACTGGCCGGCCAACCTGCAATGACCGACCTGGCGCTGCACGCCACGGGGATCAACCACCGCTACGGCAAGCAACAGGCACTCGTCGATATCGCCTTCAGCCTGCCCGCCGGCATACGCTGCGGCTTGATCGGCCCGGATGGCGCGGGCAAGTCGAGCCTGCTGGGGCTGATCGCCGGGGTTAAAAAGCTTCAGGCGGGGCAACTGGAAGTACTCGGTGGCTCTATCGAAGACCGCCACCACCGTAACAGCCTGTACCCACGCATCGCCTTCATGCCCCAAGGCCTGGGCGGCAACCTGTACCCCGAACTGTCCATCAGCGAGAACATCCGTTTCTTCGCCACACTGTTCGGTTTGTCAAAAGCCGATTGCGAGCAGCGCATGCACAACCTGCTGCTGGCCACCGACCTCGCGCGCTTCGCCGAGCGCCCGGCCGGCAAGCTGTCCGGTGGCATGAAGCAGAAACTCGGCCTGTGCTGCGCGCTGATCCACGACCCGGACCTGCTGATCCTCGACGAGCCCACCACCGGCGTCGACCCACTGTCGCGCCGACGCTTTTGGGAGTTGGTCGAGACCGTACGCCACGAACGCCCGCAGCTGACGCTGTTGGTGGCCACGGTCTACATGGAAGAAGCCGAGCAATTCGAACACTGCCTGATGCTGGATCGCGGCAAACTGATCGCCGACGGCCTCAGCAGCGAATTGGCGGCCGCGACACCCAGCGGCAAACTGGATGAGGCCTTTACCCACTTCCAGGGCGACAGTGCCCACAACAATCAGCCGCTGGTGATTCCGCCGCGTAACAGCGGCAATACCGATATCGCCATCGAAGCCCACGACCTGACGCTGCGTTTTGGTGATTTCACCGCGGTGGATAAAGTCAGCTTCGCCATCGGCCGAGGTGAGATTTTCGGCTTCCTGGGCTCTAACGGTTGCGGCAAGACCACCACCATGAAAGTCCTCACCGGGCTGATGCCGGCCACCGAAGGCAGCGCCACGCTGCTCGGCAACCCGGTGAATGCCAAGGACCTGGCGACCCGCAAGCGCGTGGGTTTCATGTCGCAAAGTTTTTCGTTGTACGGCGAACTCAGCGTGCGCCAGAACCTGGTGCTGCACGCGCAACTGTTCGACTTGCCCAAGGCTGATGCCGGCCCGCGGATCGACGAGCTGATCAAGCGCGTCGACCTCAGTGACGTAGCCGAGCAGCCGTCCGGCGAGCTGCCGTTGGGCCTGCGCCAGCGCCTGTCATTGGCCGTGGCGGTGCTGCATCGCCCGGAAGTGCTGATCCTCGATGAGCCCACCTCGGGCGTCGACCCGGCAGCGCGGGATGATTTCTGGCGATTGCTGATCGAGCTGTCCCGCGAACAAGGTGTGACGATCTTCCTGTCCACCCACTTTATGAACGAGGCCCAACGCTGCGACCGCATCTCCCTGATGCACGCGGGCAAGGTGCTCGCCTGCGACACGCCCGACGCACTGCAAAAGCAATTCCATGGCGACACCCTCGAAGCTGCGTTCGTCACCTGCCTGGAGCAGGCACAAGGCGAACCGGAACCTGCCGCGCCGAGCGCAACCGTCAGCGATACCGGCGCAGCGCCCGTCAGCAAACACGGTTTCAGCCTGGCTCGGCTATTGGCCGTGGCGGGCCGCGAAGGCAAGGAGCTGTTGCGCGACAAAGTGCGCATGGCCTTCGCCCTGCTGGGGGCGATGTTCATGATGGTGATCTTCGGCTACGGGATTTCCCTGGACGTGGAAAACCTCGCCTTCGCCGTCTACGACCAGGACCAGACCCCGCAGAGCCGTGCCTACCTGGAAGCCTTTCGCAGTTCGCGCTACTTCGCCGAACAAGCGCCCATCAGCGACGCCAATGAATTGCACCGTCGCCTGCAGCGTTCTGAAATCAAACTGGCGCTGGAAATCCCACCCGGCTTTGGCCGCGACCTCTACGCCGGTCGCCAACCCACGGTAGCCGCGTGGCTCGACGGCGGCATGCCGTTTCGCGCGGAGACCAGCCGCAACTATGTGGAAGCCGTGCACCTGGGCAACCTCCAGCAACTGGCCGCGCTGAGCAGCCTGCCCTTGAACGCCCCAGCCACCGCCAAGCTCGAAACGCGCTTTCGCTACAACCAGGACGTGGTCAGCGTGAATGCCATCGGCCCGGGCGTGATGGCGCTGATCCTGGCGTTTATCCCTGCGATGCTCACCGCGCTGGGCATCGTGCGCGAGAAAGAGCTGGGCTCGATCACCAACTTCTATGCCACGCCCCTGACCCGCCTGGAATTCCTGCTGGGCAAACAGGCCCCCTACCTGGCCGTGAGCCTGGTCAACCTGGCGCTGCTGGTGGCGATGAACCGCTGGCTGTTCGGTGTACCGTTTAAAGGCAGCGGGTTGACCCTGGCATTTGGCGGCCTGCTGTATGTGCTGGCCACAACGAGCATGGGCCTGCTGATCTCAGCGTTCACCCGCACTCAAATTGCGGCGATCCTCGGCACCATGATCATCACCAGCCTGCCGACCATCCAGTTCTCCGGGCTGATCGTGCCGCGCTCGTCCCTGGAAGGCGCGGCCGCACTGATGGGCACGTTGTTTCCCGCCGGGCACTTTCTGGATATCGCGGTGGGCACCTTTACCAAGGCCCTCGACCTACGCCAGTTGTGGCCGCAGTGCCTGGCGCTGTTCGGGTTTTTTGTCGGGTTCACCGGGCTGAGTTTGATCATGCTCAAGAAGCAGGAGGCCTGATGCACAAGCTCGCTCACATTCTGCGACTGGGTATCAAGGAACTCACCAGCCTGCGCCATGACAGCGTGTTGCTGCTGTTTCTGGCCTACGCCTTTACTGTCGCGATCTATATGCCCGCCGCCGGCTCGGTAATTGGCGTGCACAACGCCAGCGTGGCCTTTGTCGATGAAGACCACAGCGCGCTGTCCCGGCAGATGGCCGAAGCATTGCAACCGCCGGAGTTTCAACCACCCGCGCCGCTGGCCTATGACCAACTGGATAAGGTCATGGACAGCGGCGAGTACACCTTCGTGATCAACGTGCCGGCAAATTTCCAGGCCGATGTGTTGGCCGGGCGGCAACCGGGCGTGCAGGTGAACGTCGATGCCACGGCGATGAGTCAGGCGTTCATGGGTGCAGGCTACATCGGCAGGATTTTCCAACGTGAGCTGCTGAGCTACAGCGGCCAGGCCAATGCCAGTCAGACGTTACCCGCGCTGCTGACCACCCGGGCGCTGTTCAACACCAACCTGGAAGGCGGCTGGTTCCTGGCGGTGATCCAGATCGTCAACAACATCACCATCCTGGCCATCGTGCTGACCGGCACCGCGCTGCTGCGCGAGCGCGAGCACGGCACGCTTGATCATTTATTGGTACTGCCGCTGACCGCACTGGAAATCATGCTGGCGAAAATCTGGAGCAACATGCTGGTGGTGGTGCTGTGCACCTGGCTGTCTCTGGAGCTGGTGGTCAAAGGCTTGCTCGGCGTGCCGCTGGCCGGGTCCATGAGCCTGTTCCTGTTTGTGACGGCGCTGTATCTGTTTGCGAGTACCGCACTGGGGATCTTCCTCGCCACCCTCGCTCGCTCGACGCCGCAATTCGGTTTGCTGGCAATTCCGGTGATCATCCCAATGCTGTTGCTGTCCGGTGGCAGCACGCCGCTGGACAGCATGCCCGAGTGGCTACAGTGGGTGATGCAGGGCTCGCCGTCGACGCACTTTGTGAGCCTGAGCGCAGCGATTCTGTTCCGGGATGCGGGCGTGAGTGTGGTGTGGCCGGACTTGCTGGCGCTGGCGGCGATTGGCCTGGTGTTTTTTGCGGTGGCGTTGGCCAGGTTTCGCAAAAGCCTGGCTTCTTAACTGTGGCGAGCGGGCTTGCCCCACGTGGGGCTGCGCAGCAGCCCCATCCAGATTCACCACATTGTTTCAGGTGTACCGAGGCGTATGGTTTTGGGGCGGCTTCGCCACCCAACGCGGGGCAAGCCCGCTCGCCACAAGGAACCGTTACTGGATGATCAAGTTGTTGAACAACAGGTCTTCCACCACCGGCTTGCCGGTTTCGTCGTTCATGACTTGCTGGGTTTGCTTCAAGGCTTCCTGGCGCAGTTTTTCTTTGCCTTCGACCGTACTCATGGCTTCGTTGGTCTGCTGGGTGAACAGCGCAACCATCTGGTTACGAATCAATGGCTCGTTGGCCTTGACCGCGGCAAGGGCTTCGGGGCCAGTCACTCGCAAGGCGATGTCGGCCTTGAACACCTTGAGTTTCGTTGTGCCATCCAGGCCGTAGTTGCCCACGAAGGGCGGGTTCAGGCTGTAATAGCTGACCTTGGGCGCCTCGCCTTCTTTTGCTTCTTCGGCCTGGGCTGCCATCGGCAAGGTCAGGGCGAGCATCAACAGGATCCACGCTTTCACAGTTCATTCCTCAAATTCGGTTGCCCGGTAGCATAACGCTAGCAAGGCTGAGCACAAGCTTATGGCGACTTATCAGGCCTGGGCATGCTCGTTGACCCACGGGCGTACCCTCCTACACTTATCGGCCACGACGCCAAAAGGAATAGTCCGATGAAAGCTGTGCTGTGCAAAGCCTTCGGCCCCGCCGAAACCCTGGTGCTGGAAGAGATCGCCAGCCCGGCGATCAAGAAGAACGAAATCCTGTTGGACGTGCACGCGGCCGGGGTCAATTTCCCGGACACCCTGATCATCGAGGGCAAATACCAGTTCAAGCCGCCCTTCCCGTTCTCGCCGGGTGGCGAAGCGGCCGGCGTGGTCAGTGAAGTCGGTGAAAAAGTCAGCCACTTGAAAGTCGGCGACCGGGTCATGGCCCTGACCGGCTGGGGCAGCTTTGCCGAGCAGGTCGCCGTGCCGGGCTACAACGTGCTGCCGATCCCGCCGAGCATGGATTTCAACACCGCCGCGGCCTTCAGCATGACCTACGGCACTTCGATGCACGCCTTGAAACAAAGGGCCAACCTGCAACCCGGCGAAACCCTGTTGGTACTCGGTGCCTCGGGTGGCGTGGGCCTGGCTGCCGTGGAAATCGGTAAAGCCATGGGCGCCCGGGTAATCGCCGCCGCCAGCAGTGCAGACAAACTGGCCGTAGCCAAGGCCGCCGGCGCGGACGAGTTGATCAACTACAGCGAAGCCAACCTTAAGGACGAAATCAAGCGCCTGACCGACGGCAACGGTGTCGATGTGATCTACGACCCGGTAGGCGGCGATCTGTTTGACCAAGCTGTTCGTGGTATCGCCTGGAACGGCCGTTTGTTGGTGGTGGGCTTTGCCAGCGGGCGCATTCCCGAGCTGCCGGTGAACCTGGCGCTGCTCAAGGGTGCGTCCGTGGTCGGGGTGTTCTGGGGCTCGTTCGCCCAGCGCCAGCCGCAGGACAATGCGGCGAACTTCCAGCAGTTGTTCACCTGGTACGCCGAGGGCAAGTTGAAGCCGTTGGTGTCGCAGGTGTATCCGCTGGAACAGGCTGCCCACGCGATCAACGACCTGGGGCAGCGCAAGGCGGTGGGCAAGGTCGTCGTTCAGATCCGGTAATGATTTGAAACGCGGTCAATGTGGGAGCTGGCTTGCCTGCGATTGCGGTGGGTCAGCTCCAACAAATGCAGCTGACAGACCGCAATCGCAGGCAAGCCAGCTCCCACATTTTGATCTCCAGTGCTTCGAAGGAGCTGATTACGGCCCATACTTATCCATTAGCGACATGTTCGTAAGAGAACATGCAATCGCTCGGATTTCCTGTGTTTGCAGATAAGAGGCGATGCTATTTTCGGTAACGAAACTGTAACATTCGCATCCGCAGTCAAAACAAGAAATTTGGAGCTCTTGAATGTTTGCTTTCTTCCGTCCTGCCGCACACCAGGCGCCCCTGCCTGAAGAAAAAATAGACAGTACCTACCGACGACTGCGCTGGCAGATCTTCGCGGGTATTTTCTTCGGTTACGCCGGGTACTACCTGCTGCGCAAAAACTTCTCGCTGGCCATGCCGTACTTGATCGACGAGGGTTACACCCGTGGTGAGCTGGGCCTGGCGATGTCGGCGATTGCGATTGCCTACGGACTGTCCAAATTCCTCATGGGCCTGGTGTCCGACCGCTCTAACCCGCGCTATTTCCTGCCCTTCGGCCTGCTGATATCGGCGGGCGTGATGTTCATTTTCGGTTTCGCACCTTGGGCAACGTCCAGCGTGACCATGATGTTCATTTTGCTGTTCATCAACGGCTGGGCCCAGGGCATGGGCTGGCCGCCAAGTGGACGGACCATGGTGCACTGGTGGTCGCAGAAAGAACGCGGCGGCGTGGTGTCTGTGTGGAACGTGGCGCATAACGTCGGCGGAGGCCTGATCGGCCCGCTGTTCCTGCTGGGCATGGCTTGGTTCAATGACTGGCATGCCGCGTTCTATGTGCCGGCGACCGTGGCATTGGCGGTGGCGGCGTTTGCCTTCATCACCATGCGCGACACCCCACAATCGGTCGGCCTGCCGCCTATCGAGCAATACAAGAACGATTACCCGGAAGGCTACGACGCCAGCCACGAAGACGAATTCAGCGCCAAGGAAATCTTCGTCAAGTACGTGCTGCGCAACAAAATGCTGTGGTACATCGCCTTCGCCAACGTCTTCGTCTACCTGCTGCGCTACGGCGTGTTGGACTGGGCGCCGACTTACCTTAAGGAAGCCAAGCACTTCGACGTGGATAAAACCTCGTGGGCGTATTTCTTCTACGAGTGGGCGGGCATTCCGGGCACGCTGCTGTGCGGCTGGATGTCGGACAAGATCTTCCGTGGCAACCGAGGCCTGACCGGCATCGTGTTCATGGCCTTGGTCACCGTGGCGACCCTGGTTTACTGGCTCAACCCGCCAGGCAACCCAATGGTCGACATGATTGCGCTGTTCTCTATCGGCTTCCTGATCTACGGCCCGGTGATGCTGATCGGTCTGCAGGCGCTGGAGCTGGCACCGAAAAAAGCCGCGGGCACCGCTGCGGGCTTCACGGGCTTGTTCGGTTACCTGGGTGGTTCGGTGGCCGCGAGTGCGGCCATGGGCTACACCGTGGACCATTTCGGCTGGGACGGTGGCTTTGTGTTGCTGGTGGGCGCCTGCCTGTTGGCGATCGCGTTCCTGATCCCAACGCTGTGGCACACCAATAGCGTCAGCACGGCGCGTTAATCGCCGGAACAATCCTTTGCACAACGCTTGAGCCGCGCCTCCAGATTCTTATCTGGCATGGCGTGGCTACGCAGGGCGTTAACGGTCTGCTCGACGTAATCGCGCGTCGTGCCGTAACGCCCGCAAGCGCTTTCCAACACGTGGTTGAGCACGATATCGGGCAGGTTGCCGGCATAGCTGGGCAAGTGCCGCTCCAACACGAATCCCAACGCCTGTACCTGACTGCCATCTTCCAGACGGCAGCTGAGCCAGTGCGGCCGATACGAGGGGTAAGGCATCTCGCGCTGCCACAAGGCATAAAGAGAAGCCTCAAGCTGGTCTTCCGGCAAGCGGTAGGCAAACCCGCTGCAAGAACCCCCACGATCCAGGCCAAACACTAACCCCGGCAACTCCGGCGTCCCCCGATGCTCGTGTGACCACAGGTACAGGCCACGGTGATAACCGTGAACCCGCGCGCGCATGCGCTGGGTCGACGAGCATTCGGGACGCCAGATCAGCGAACCATAAGCGAATAGCCAGACCGGCCCACCCTTATGCTTGGCCATCGTGGCCTGCATTGAGCTCATCAATTGCTCGTGAGTAAGTTGCGGCCCCAGATCGAGCCGCGGAGGGTAAGCCAATTGCAAAAGATCGGTTTCAATAACGGTCATGGCGGATCGCTTAGGTCTCCTTTGCCACTACAGAATGTTGCTACGAGAAGCTATTACCAATTGTAAGCAACTTTACCGTAATAGAACGCGCCGCTGTAACCGTATGGCGAAAAAGTGCTATAGGCGAGGTTGCCGCCGCTGCTGGCGTAGGCATTGACCTTCTCTGGGTATTTATCGGTGACGTTGTCGCCGCCCAGGGTGAAGGTCCAGTTCTTCAGCTTGTAGTCCGCCGACAGGTCCAGTACCCAGGCAGCCTTGAAGGTCTGGTCGTTGATGTTATCCGCCTGGTAACTGGTGAATTCGCCGTAGCGCACCAGATTGCTGTGCAGTGCCCAGCGGCCATAGGTGAAATCGTTACCCAGGCTCAGTTTGTGCTGAGGTGTGGTGTCGCCGAGTAAACCGATACGCTCGCGGCGGTCCACCCGCACCAGATTGGCGCCCAGACTGTCCAGAATGGCCGGGTTGGCCTTCACGTCCGTGACCTTGGTGTGGTTGTAGTTGTAGCCAACCGTGCTGTTCCAGCGGATGCCATTATCGAACTGGTAACGATAGTTGGCCACCAGATCGACGCCGTCGGTACTGGTGTCGGTGGCGTTGGTGAAATAGCGGGCACTGGTGTAGTTGATGTTGCCGACACCGTTGGCTTGCAGGTAGGCAATGGTGGCGGGGTTGAGATTGAGGTTGGACGACAGGCTGATGCGGTCGCGGATGTCGATGCGGTACACGTCGAGTGTCACGGTCAGGTCATCGGCAGGTTCGAGCACCAGGCCGAGGCTGTAGTTACGCGACTTCTCGGCTTTCAGGTCTTCGGCGCCCAGCAAGCGGGCCACCTTGCTGTTGGCCGGGAAGGTGCCGGCCTCCTGAAGGGTGCTGCCGATCAACTGTGACGAGGTGTAGGCAAAGTTCTGCTGGGCCAGAGACGGCGCCCGAAAGCCGTTGGAGATGCTGCCACGCAGGGCCACTTGCGGGGTGAAGTCATAGCGGGCCGACAACGAGCCGCTGACATTGGAGCCGAAGTCGCTGTAGTCCTCATGGCGCACGGCGGCCGAAGCGCTGAGTTTTTCGGTGAAGTTGGTTTCCAGGTCCAGGTACTGGGCCCAGTTATGCCGTGAACTGCTGCCGGCATCCGCATCACGGAAACCACCCAGGCCCGAGCTGCCGGTCTGGTAGTAGGACGCCGGGTCGCCCGCTTCGATTTCATAACCCTGGTGCAGGTATTCGCCGCCAAAGGCCACCGACACCGGGTAAGGCAGGAAGCCCACGTCGAACTCACGGGACAGGTCCAGGCTGACTTGTTTCTGCTCGTTGCTCAGGGTGCCATTGTCGAACTTTCGCGGCGTGGCCAGGCCCAGTGAGGTGTTGATGGTGTCGGTACTCAGCTCATACTGATTTTTGCCGTAGTTGGCCGACAGGTCGTAGTGCCAGTCGTAAGCCAGCAAGCCACGCAAACCGACGACCAATGAGGTGTCTTCCAGGTTGCCCTTGATCAACGGCAGGTAGCCATTGGGGTTGAGCGCCACAATGTTATTGGACGCATTGCTTGCCCGGTAGAACGCCGCCGTTTCACCGCGGCGTTTGCTGTAACCGCCAAAAGTGTAGAACTCGAGCCCGTCGCTGAAGGAATACTCGGAGTTGAACTGCAATTTGCCTTCATTGGTGGCTGGCTCACCCTGACGGAATACACGCTGCCCGTAAGTGGTGGAGCCGATGCTGCCAGGGCGCAAATCATCCCCGGCGCGGTTGGTGTAATCGTTGTCGGCGCCTTCGGCCGAAAGGTTGATAAAGCCGTTGTCGCCCAAGGCCAGGCCGGTATTGCCGCTGACATTGCGCTGGATACCGTCACCCTTTTTGTACTCGCCGAACTTGGTCGAAATCGAGCCACCATGGTCGTCGTGCTTGAGGATCACGTTGATCACCCCGGCAATCGCGTCAGAGCCATAGCGCGCCGACGCACCGTCACGCAGCACCTCGATATGGTCGACGGCCGACAGCGGGATGGCATTCAAGTCCGCCGGGGCCGAGCCACGACCCACGGCCCCGCCGAGGTTGACGAATGCACTGGTGTGGCGGCGTTTGCCGTTGACCAGCACTAACACTTGGTCCGGCGACAAACCGCGCAACTGCGCAGGGCGCACCAGTTCGGCGCCATCCACCAGGCTGGGGCGCGGGAAGTTGATCGACGGAATCAGGCGCGCCAACACCGCACCCAGCTCATCGGAGCCGGTGCTGCGCAGGGTATCGCCGGAGATCACGTCGATGGGCGACAACGAAGCACTGGCGGTGCGCTCTTGGGCGCGAGTGCCGGTGACGATCACGGTGTCGAGTTTTGGTGCGTCGGCGGTAGCTGTTTCGCTCGCAAGGACTGGATTGAATCCCACAGCGGTCAGCAAATTTGCCGACAAAATCGCTGTGTACAGCGTGTGTTTCTTATAGCTCCCCATACCGCTCCCCTAAGAATCAACAATCAGAACTTCAATGCTCTGGTTCGTACGATCGATCCGGCTGGTGGGCGGTGGCGGTCCGTTAGTGGTTATTGGCAGATAGTCGGTAGTCCGTTGCTTATATCTTAATGAGATTTTTCCTACATCAGTAATACCGTAAATGAATAAGCATAGGCGACCAAGCTTTCAGCGCAGGTTCAGGCCATGCAGGACGTTAACCGCCAAACTGCCAACGTTTAGCGACCCCACATTAGCCGCCCATCCGAACGACTATCGAGGTCGAACCATGAAATACTTTTATTGCGGCCTGCTGCTGTTGGCACAAGCCGCCAGCGCCCTTGCCTCTGAGGCTGTCACCGAAAACGACAAAGGCTTCTGGTACGCCCAGACAAGCGTCTACACCCGGCACTTTTCACCGGACCCACAGCACAATAACCATCAGGATTTGATCAACCTGGAGCGCAACGAGGCGTCGGGGTTGGTGTATGGCGGGGCGACGTTTCGCAACTCGTTCAGCCAGCGTTCGTACTACGTGTACGCAGGCAAGCGCTACGATATTGTCGATTCGCCGTTTTACGTGAAGGTGACCGCAGGCGCGCTTCAGGGCTATAGCGGCAAGTATCGGGACAAAATCCCGCTCAACCGCTTTGGCGTGGCGCCGGCGATCATTCCGTCTGTGGGGGTTCACTTCGGCCCGGTGACCAGCGAACTGGTGTTACTGGGCTTCAATGCCGCGATGCTGACGGCAGGCGTTCGTTTCTAAGAACGCTGCATACCTATGTGGGAGCTGGCTTGCCAGCTCCCACAATAGTTCAGCTCAAGGCTTCAAGGGCGCGGCGCGTAGGCAAACACATCGGCACGCATCTGGTGCGCATCCATGCCGGCCTCGACCAATGCATCCAGGGTGCCGTAGATCATCGCCGGCGAACCACTGGCGTAGACATGCACAGACTTGAGGTCGCTGATGTCTTCACAGACGGCTTCATGCAGCAGCCCGCAGCGCCCTTCCCAACCGCACAGGTCGCTGACCACTTTGTGCAGGAACAGGTTCGGCAGTTGCTGCCATTGCGCCCAGTGTTCGATCTCGTAGAAGTCTTCCGGACGTCGCACGCCCCAATACAGGTGCACCGGGTGCTTGAAGCCCGAGGCGCGGCAATGCTCGATCAGGCTGTGCATCTGCGCCATGCCCGTACCCGCAGCGATCAGCACCAGCGGACCGTCCGGCAATTCGGCCAGATGGGTATCGCCAAACGGCAGTTCAATGCGCGCCATCTGGTCGCGTTGCAACTGCTCGAGCAGGTTGCGAGCGCTGTCCTCGCGGGCCAGCACATGCAACTCCAACTCGCGCCCGGCGTGGGGCGCCGAGGCCAGCGAAAACGCCGACTTCTCGCCGTTGTCCCGTTCGATCATCAGGTATTGCCCGGCGTGGTAACGCACCGCCTTGCCGGCCGGCGCGCGCAGGCGCACGCGCCACACATCGCCACCGACTTCCACACATTCACTCAATTGGCACGACAACTTGCGCAACGGCAACTCTCCCGGCGCCAACACGCCATCCCACAGCACAACGCAATCTTCCAGCGGTTCGGCGATGCAGGTGTAGAACTCACCGTGATCGCGCACTTCACCGGCTTGCTGCACCCGCCCTTCCACCAGCAGCGCGGCACACACATGGCACACACCATTACGGCAGGCCTGCGGGCACTCGTAGCCCAGGCGGCGTGCGCCTTCGAGGATTCGTTCGCCAGGGACCAGGTCCAGTACCGCGCCGGAAGGTTGCAGGGTTACACGCATCAATCTATTCCCAATTCTTTCCAGATCGCATCGACGCGCGCGGTCACGGCTTCATCCTTGACGATCACCCGGCCCCACTCGCGGGTGGTTTCACCCGGCCATTTGTGCGTGGCATCCAGGCCCATCTTCGAGCCCAGGCCCGACACCGGCGAAGCAAAGTCCAGGTAGTCGATCGGCGTGTTATCGATCATTACCGTGTCGCGCTTGGGGTCCATGCGCGTGGTAATGGCCCAGATCACGTCGTTCCAGTCCCGGGCATTGATGTCGTCGTCGGTGACAATAACGAACTTGGTGTACATGAACTGTCGTAAAAACGACCACACACCGAGCATTACCCGCTTGGCATGGCCTGGGTACGACTTCTTCATGGTGACGATGGCCATGCGATACGAGCAGCCTTCGGGCGGCAGGTAGAAGTCGGTGATCTCAGGAAACTGCTTTTGCAGGATCGGTACGAACACTTCGTTCAGCGCCACACCGAGAATAGCCGGCTCATCCGGCGGCCGGCCGGTGTAGGTGCTGTGGTAGATCGGCTTGATCCGGTGGGTGATGCGCTCGACGGTGAACACAGGGAAGCTGTCGACTTCGTTGTAATAGCCGGTGTGATCGCCATAAGGGCCTTCATCGGCCATTTCGCCCGGATGAATCACCCCTTCCAGGATGATTTCAGCGGTGGCCGGCACTTGCAGATCATTCCCACGGCACTTCACCAGCTCAGTGCGATTGCCACGCAGCAGGCCGGCGAAGGCGTATTCGGACAGGCTATCGGGCACCGGGGTCACTGCGCCGAGGATGGTCGCCGGGTCGGCGCCCAGGGCCACGGAGACCGGGAACGGCTTGCCGGGGTGTTTTTCGCACCATTCACGGAAGTCCAGGGCGCCGCCACGGTGGCTTAGCCAACGCATGATCACTTTGTTGCGGCCGATCACTTGCTGACGGTAGATGCCCAGGTTCTGACGATCTTTGTTCGGGCCTTTGGTGACGGTCAGGCCCCAGGTAATCAGCGGGCCGACATCGCCGGGCCAACAGGTCTGCACCGGCAGCATGGCGAGGTCGACGTCATCCCCCTCGATGACCACTTCCTGGCACACCGCGTCCTTGACGACTTTGGGCGCCATGGCAATGATCTTGCGGAAGATCGGCAGCTTCGACCAGGCATCCTTCAAGCCCTTGGGTGGCTCGGGCTCCTTGAGGAAGGCCAGCAGCTTACCGATCTCGCGCAGTTCGCTGACAGACTCGGCCCCCATGCCAAAGGCCACGCGGTCGGGGGTGCCGAACAGGTTGCCGAGCACCGGGATATCAAAGCCGGTCGGGTTTTCGAAAAGCAGCGCCGGGCCCTTGTTACGCAAGGTACGGTCGCAAATCTCAGTCATTTCCAGCACCGGGGAAATCGGCACCTGGATACGTTTCAACTCTCCGCGCTGCTCAAGTTGCTGCACGAAATCCCGAAGATCCTTGAATTTCATTAACCATGCCACCCGTAAAATAGGCGTACATCCTACCTGCTCTTACGAGCGCTGGCAGCTTATTGCACGTCATTGCGACTCACATCCGACTCAACGGATGCATTGCGCAAGCTGCGGAAGAAGGGCTCAAGGAACCCTTCTACATACCGCGTGCCCACGCTTGAAAGGTGGTTGTCATCGGTATACAGCGACTGGCCACCCAGTTCGACCCGACACCAACCGTTTGCAGCACACAGCGTTGGCGCAGGGTCCAGGAGCTGGACTCCCGGGTCAGCCGCGGCGATTTGCTCAAAAACGCTGCTGATATAGCCCTGTCGCTGGACGTGTTCGGCCAGTGGCAGGCCTTCTCGATCGGTCGGGCGACCTAACATCGCCAAGCGGCTGAGTCGATAAGGCACATTGAAATCCTGCAGCGGCACCTCCTTGACCAACCAGACCCGATGGCCGCCGGCACGGAGTTGCTGCACCAACGCCCTCACCCCCTCGGAGAACAATCGCTCGGCAATAGCACGGTCATACTTGCCCGTCTCAGGGTCATGGATCGACGCGCCTGTATCGCCGGAGTGCTGGCCATAAACGTAGAGGCTCCAGCGCGCGACCAACACCACATCGCTGAAGTGTTCCTGGCTCAACAACTGGGTCACGCGTTCGTTGAACGCGCTGCAACCTGGCGTGTTTTCCTTCCTGTAAAAAGGCAGGCAACCGGCATAACCGGCCTGGGTGATGCTGAAGTCGTACTTGCTGGCCCCGTCTTTCAACGCCGGAATCAGCGCCGAGGCATGGCTGTCCCCCCAGACGATCGCCCGAGCCGAGCTCGCCCGTGGACCAAAATGGCACAGCTCACGGTGCGGGTCTTTCTTATCGTCCGACAGGCAACTCATGAGTGTGGGGCTCCAGGTATGCGCCTTGGCAAATTGCAACGCCTGGGGCGGCAGCCGCGATGCAAAACCATCCGACCAGACCAGGCTTTTGCCGAGCAGTCCCAGGCTGGCAAGCCCAAGGAAACCCGCTACCAGAATCGACCTGCGACCTGCCAGCAGGCGCCGCTCACGGAACGGCCCTTCGACAAACCGCCAGGAGGCATAACCCAGCACCAGGCTCACGACGAACAGAGCCACAAGCTCCCAGGGCGACAGGCCAAAGATACTGGCGTACTTGCCAAACACCAGCACCGGCCAGTGCCACAGGTACCAGGAATAGGAAATCAGCCCAATGCCCACCATCACACGACTGCCCAGCAGCCGCCCTACCCACGTCGGTTGCTGGCCGTTGGCCCAAATCAGCCCCACCACACCCAATACCGGCAACAAAGCGGCAGCCCCTGGGAAGGCGGTGCTGTCGTCGTAACCAAATACCGCCGCCATAATCAGGCCGAGGCTGAGTACGCTGACGGCTTGCGCCAGCATCGGGCTTGCCCGCCGAGCCCGCGCCGGCATGACGGCCAGCATCGAACCCGCCAACAATTCCCAGGCTCGCATGGGCAGCAGGAAGAAAGCCTTGTCCGGTTCCCGAGACACGGCCCATACGCTCGCCGCAAATGACACCAGCAGCAATACAAACAAGGCGCCGCGCCATTGCTTCAGCCGGCTCGACAGCAACGCCAGCAAGAGTGGAAAGGCGATGTAGAACTGCTCTTCAACCGATAGCGACCAAGTGTGCAACATGGGCTTCATGTCGGAGGCCGTGTCGAAATAACCGTCCTGACGCATGAAGAACAGATTGGAGATGAAAATCACCTGGTTGTGTATCGACCGCCCCAGCTCTGAATAGTCTTTGGGCGCCATCAAAAACCAGCCGACGGCCAATGATGCGGACATCATCACAATCAACGCCGGCAGGATACGCCTGGCCCGCCGGGCCCAAAAATCCACAAAACTGAAATGCCCGGCCTGACGCTCGCGCCAGATGATCGAGGTGATCAGGAACCCTGAAATCACGAAGAACACGTCAACGCCGACAAAACCGCCAGTAACGCCAGGTACTCCAAAATGGAACAGCACAACAGCCAGGACAGCGATGGCGCGCAAGCCATCAATGTCCCTTCGGTAAGCAAGAGCGGTCATAAATCGTCGATCAGCCTGATTCGGATGGAGGTGAGCGTATCCGCACCCACCTTTTTTGTTTCTTAACTGACACTATTAGCGCACAAATCTCTCTTTTTCGATGCAAAAAAAATGGCGCCACAAAGGGCGCCATTTTTTGGACCTGAAACGTCGTATTACTTACGCTTCATCGACAGGAAGAACTCGTCGTTGGTCTTGGTGGTTTTCAGCTTGTCGATCAGGAACTCGATGGCGGCTACTTCGTCCATCGGGTGCAGCAGCTTGCGCAAGATCCACATGCGCTGCAGTTCGTCGTCGGCAGTCAGCAACTCTTCGCGGCGGGTGCCGGAACGGTTGATGTTGATCGCAGGGAACACACGCTTTTCCGCGATACGGCGGTCCAGAGGCAGTTCCATGTTGCCGGTACCCTTGAACTCTTCGTAGATCACTTCGTCCATCTTCGAGCCGGTTTCAACCAGCGCGGTGGCGATAATGGTCAGCGAGCCGCCTTCTTCGATGTTCCGCGCGGCGCCGAAGAAACGCTTCGGTTTCTCCAGGGCGTGGGCATCGACACCACCGGTGAGTACCTTGCCGGAGCTCGGGATCACGGTGTTGTAGGCACGGGCCAGACGGGTGATGGAGTCGAGCAGGATCACCACGTCTTTCTTGTGTTCGACCAGGCGCTTGGCCTTCTCGATCACCATTTCGGCAACCTGCACGTGGCGGGTTGGCGGCTCATCGAACGTCGAGGCAACCACTTCGCCGCGCACGGTGCGCTGCATTTCGGTTACTTCTTCCGGACGCTCATCGATCAGCAGCACGATCAGGTGAACTTCCGGGTTGTTACGTGCGATGTTCGCTGCGATGTTCTGCAGCATGATGGTCTTACCGGCTTTCGGCGGGGCGACGATCAGGCCGCGCTGGCCTTTACCGATCGGGGCGCACAGGTCGATAACACGACCGGTCAAGTCTTCGGTGGAACCGTTACCGGCTTCCATCTTCATGCGCACGGTCGGGAACAGCGGGGTCAGGTTCTCGAAGAGAATCTTGTTTTTCGCGTTCTCGGGACGATCGAAGTTGATCGTGTCGACCTTGAGCAGGGCGAAATAACGCTCGCCTTCCTTTGGAGGGCGGATCTTGCCAACGATGGTGTCACCGGTACGCAAGTTGAAGCGACGGATCTGGCTCGGCGAGACATAGATGTCGTCTGGGCCGGCGAGATAGGAAGCGTCTGCAGAGCGGAGGAAGCCGAAGCCGTCCTGGAGAATCTCCAGCACGCCATCACCGGAGATTTCCTCGCCGCTTTTCGCGTGCTTTTTGAGCAGGGAGAAAATCACGTCCTGCTTGCGCGAACGGGCCATATTTTCTATGCCCATTTCTTCGGCCAATTGGAGCAGGTCGGTAATCGGCTTTTGCTTGAGTTCAGTCAGATTCATATAGGAATGACGTAATCATTTATGGAGGGGGGAAATTAAGCTTTTGGCTTAATGAGGCCGCGCCGCAGAGAAGGCGACAGGATCGCGTACTAATCGAAAAGGAATGCGTCGGCGACGGCTTGCAGGGGGCAGTGGAGAAACCAGTGCGGGGCCGAATGTACCACCTGAATTTCGGAGCGTCTAGCCCTGTTTCACGAAAAAGCCCCGCGATTTGCGGGGCTTTTTTGACGACGCTTAGATGTTCGCGTCGAGGAAAGCTTGCAGTTGCGACTTCGACAGCGCGCCCACTTTAGTGGCCTCGACGTTGCCGTTCTTGAACAGCATCAGCGTTGGAATACCGCGCACGCCGTGCTTGGCCGGGGTTTCCTGGTTGTCATCGATGTTCAGCTTGGCAATGGTCAGTTTGCCTTCGTAGGTCGTTGCAATGTCGTCCAGGACAGGAGCGATCATTTTGCAAGGGCCGCACCATTCAGCCCAGTAGTCAACCAGCACCGGGCCAGCAGCCTTGAGTACTTCGGCCTCAAAGGTCGCGTCGGTGACGTGCTTGATAAGATCGTTGCTCATGGATGTCTCCGGATTGTAAGCAAAAAAAACGTTGCCCATCATAGCCGCCCTTCCCTCGTTCAGGAAGCCGCCTCTGATTGACTCTTGCTATGGTGATGCATGAGTTTGGGTATAGCCCAACTCACGGCGTCACGGGAGTCACGAACGCTATGCCCGTGCGCAACGCCGCATTGCGTACGTGCTCCTGCATGGTTTTCTGCGCCGCCGCACTGGAGCGCCGGGCCAGTGCACGCAGGATCTTGCGGTGTTCCTGCCAGGTCTCCATGGCCCGCTCCGGTCGGATGAACGGTAGTTTCTGACTCTCCAGGAACACCTCCGCGCTGGCACTCAGAATGCTCACCATCGCCTGATTACCGCTGGCCAACAGGATCCGCTGATGAAATTCGAAGTCCAGTCGGGCGGCGGTTTCAAAGTCGCCGGCCTTGAGTACCTTGCGCATTGCCTCGACATTGTCCTGCAGGCCGTCCAACTCATCGATGGTCAGCGTCACCGCGGCCAACCCCGCTGCAAATCCCTCCAGGGCATAGCGCAACTGGAAGATATCCAGCGGCGAGGCCTGGGCCGCAAAAGGCCAGGCAAACCCAGGCGAATCTTCCGCCGCCTGCACAAAGACGCCTTTGCCCGGCTGCACACTGACCACACCCAAGGCACTCAAAGACGACAACGCCTCGCGCAACGACGCCCGACTCACGCCCAATTGCACCGCCAGGTCGCGCTGGGACGGCAATGCATCGCCCGCTGCGAAGCCCTGTTCCTTGATCAGTTTGCGGATGGCCTGCAGGGCCGCTTCCGGTACGGCTTGGGCAATGGAATTCATAAAAAACTCAAGGTTCCAGACAACTGAGCGGCTAGTTGTAAAGCTATTCGCGGCCGTCGGCAAGCCACGCCCCAAAGGGGCTCGCGGGGTTTTGTCGACGCTCGAAAAAGGTGCGAAAAGCGTCATCACTGTTCAGACCAGTAAGACCACCGAACCTCAACAAATTCCGGCGTTGCAGACGATCCGAGGGGTGATGGCATGGGCTGTGCACTGAGCAAAGTCAGAAAATCCCTTCGCCCTTTTCGGAGAGTTGCCATGACCAAGCGCTACAGCGCCCTGCTCACTGCCCTGTTTGCCAGCCTGATGCTGAGCCAGGCACCCGCCCAGGCCAATGGTCTGGACGATATCGTTGCCCGTGGCACCCTGAAGGTCGCCGTCCCTCAAGACTTCCCGCCGTTCGGTTCGGTCGGCCCTGACATGAAACCCCGCGGCCTGGACATCGACACCGCCAAGCTGCTGGCCGACCAGCTCAAGGTCAAGCTGGAGTTGACCCCGGTCAACAGCACCAACCGCATCCCGTTCCTCACCACCGGCAAGGTCGACCTGGTGATTTCCAGCCTGGGCAAGAACCCCGAGCGGGAAAAGGTCATCGATTTCTCCAAGGCGTACGCGCCGTTCTACCTGGCTGTGTTCGGTCCGCCTGACGCGGCCATCAGCACCACCGACGACCTCAAGGGCAAAACCATCAGCGTGACGCGCGGTGCCATCGAAGACATCGAGCTGACCGCCGTTGCGCCCAAGGAAGCGACAATCAAGCGTTTCGAAGACAACAACTCGACCATCGCCGCCTACCTGGCCGGCCAGGTCGACCTGATTGCCAGCGGCAACGTGGTGATGGTGGCGATCAGCGAGCGCAACCCCAAACGCGTACCGGCACTGAAAGTGAAACTCAAGGACTCGCCGGTGTACGTGGGCGTGAACAAGAACGAGCCGGCACTGCTGGAGAAGGTCAACCAGATCCTGGTGGCGGCCAAGGCCGACGGCAGCCTGGAAAAGAACGCGATGCAGTGGCTCAAAGAGCCGCTGCCCGCCGATCTTTGACGCGACGGAGCTGATTCATGGCCTATCAATTCGACTTTATGCCCGTACTGGCCAATACCGACCTGCTATTGCGCGGCGCCTTGTTCACGCTTGAACTGACGGCCATCGGCGCGATTCTGGGGGTTGCCCTGGGCACCGTCGGTGCCGTAGTCCGGGCGTGGAAGATCCAGCCCTTTGCCTGGTTCTTCGGCGTGTATGTCGAGTTGATCCGCAACACGCCGTTTCTGGTGCAGTTGTTTTTCATCTTCTTCGGTTTGCCGTCACTGGGGCTGAAAATCACCGAGTGGCAAGCCGCCGTGCTGGCGATGGTAATCAACCTGGGGGCTTACTCAACCGAGATCATCCGCGCCGGCATCCAGGCCATCCCTCGTGGCCAGCTGGAAGCGTCAGCAGCATTAGCGATGACGCGTTTTGAAGCGTTTCGTCATGTGGTGCTGCTGCCCGCTCTGGGCAAGGTGTGGCCGGCCCTGAGCAGCCAGATCATCATCGTGATGCTGGGTTCGGCGGTGTGTTCGCAAATCGCCACCGAGGAGCTGAGCTTTGCCGCCAACTTCATTCAGTCACGCAACTTCCGCGCCTTTGAAACCTACGCACTGACCACCCTGGTGTACCTGTGTATGGCGCTGATGATTCGCCAGTTGCTCAACTGGATTGGCCGACGGTTTGTGATGAGGAACAGCCGATGAGTGATTTTTCGTTCTGGGACATCGTGCGCAACCTGGCTGTCGGCCTGCAATGGACCCTGTTGCTGTCACTGGTAGCCTTCGTCGGCGGTGGCCTGATCGGTTTGCTGGTGATGACGATGCGCATCAGCCGCAAAGCCTTCCCGCGCAATGTCGCGCGCACCTATATCGAACTGTTTCAGGGTACGCCGCTGCTGATGCAGTTATTTCTGGTGTTTTTCGGCATTGCCCTGCTGGGGCTGGATATCTCGCCCTGGCTGGCAGCGGCAATTGCCCTGACTTTGTTTACCAGTGCCTACCTGGCCGAGATCTGGCGCGGCTGCGTCGAGTCCATCGCCCATGGGCAGTGGGAAGCGTCGGCCAGCCTGGCCCTTAACCCGCTTGAACAACTGCGTTACGTAATCCTGCCCCAAGCGCTGCGGATTGCCGTAGCGCCGACGGTTGGCTTCTCGGTGCAAGTGGTCAAAGGCACCGCCGTGACCTCGATCATCGGTTTTACCGAACTGACCAAAACCGGCGGCATGCTCGCCAACGCCACCTTCGAGCCCTTTATGGTCTATGGCTTGGTGGCCCTCGGTTACTTCCTGCTCTGCTACCCCTTGTCCCTCAGTGCGCGCTACCTGGAAAGGAGACTGCATGCCTCTGCTTAGAATTTCCGCCCTGCATAAGTATTACGGCGATCACCATGTACTCAAGGGCATCGACCTGACGGTTGAAGAAGGCCAGGTGGTGGCGATCATCGGCCGCAGCGGCTCGGGTAAATCCACCTTGCTGCGTACCCTCAATGGCCTGGAATCCATCAACGACGGCGTGATCGAAGTCGATGGCGAATACCTCGACGCCGCCCGTGCCGACCTGCGCAGCCTGCGGCAGAAAGTCGGCATGGTGTTCCAGCAGTTCAACCTGTTCCCGCACCTGACCGTGGGCGAAAACGTCATGCTCGCACCGCAAGTGGTGCAGAAAGTACCCAAGGCCAAAGCCGCACAGCTTGCCAGGCAGATGCTGGAGCGGGTCGGGCTGGGGGAGAAGTTCGACGCCTTCCCTGATCGCCTGTCCGGTGGTCAGCAGCAACGGGTCGCCATTGCGCGCGCATTGGCCATGTCGCCCAAAGTGCTGCTGTGCGACGAAATCACCTCCGCCCTGGACCCGGAACTGGTCAATGAAGTGCTCAGCGTCGTGCGCCAACTGGCCAAGGACGGCATGACCTTGATCATGGTGACCCACGAAATGCGTTTTGCCCGGGAAGTCGGGGACAAACTGGTGTTTATGCACCAAGGCAAGGTGCATGAAGTAGGCGACCCCAAAACGTTGTTCGCCAACCCCAAGACCCCCGAGCTCGCCAATTTCATCGGTTCGGTGGAACAGCCGGGCTGATCAATTCGAAACTGCCTTGCCCCTCAAGGTGCGTTTCGTCACGTACCTCCAAGGCCTCAGCGGGCAGTTCGGTGTCGATATCAACCTGGGCTGTCAGTCGGCGGCCTGCTACCGGCACCCCTGCCGCCCGCGCCACCAAGGTCTGGCCGGGCAGCAACTGCCCGCTGGCAGGCTCGCCGGGCAAGTGCGTAGCCGCCCACCATTCGACAGCACGCCCATCCACCTGGGCGTGTTTGAGGCTCAAGCGAAAACGCCCCTGCCGACCAAACACAAACCCCTGCCGGTCTGCTGCAACACCGATAAAACGCAACGCCATGGCCGCAGGCTCAGTGCAAATGACGTTCACGCGCAACGAGCGCGTACCCAGCACCATGGAGGTTTTTGCAACGAGCGCCTCCCTGCGGATGGCGCCATAGTCAATGCGCGGCTGGCTCACCGAGAGCCGACAGTTTTCGGCCAGGACCTCAGGCGCCGCCAATACCGTGCAGAGCAACACCAACGGCCATGTTTCAAACTTAACGGCCATGGCACACCGCCGAAGTGGTTTCATAAAATTTGTCATTGTCTGGCTGGGTCTCAAGATCAATCCGCAACAGGCAGGTGGAAGAGTCCGGCAATGAAACCCGCAGGCTTTGCGCCTCCTCGACGTCGTTGAGGAAAATCATGCCCTCACCCACCACGTTGGTCAGGAAGCGATCACCTTTGCCGAATACCGAGGCGCCTTGAGGTAATGGCCGGCCGTGCTGGTCATTCGCGGTAAGCAACACGCGGCGCACTTTCACCACATCGAAATTCACGGCATTGAAGGACCCACGGCCTGCTGTGAGCATCTGGGTGCCGTTTTTCAGGTCGACGCGCTTGGGCAAGGACTGGGTTTGCACCTCGACTCGGCTGTTGGTGTAGGCCGGCAAGCCTGCGATCACCGCTTGCCCGCGGTAGTCAGTCCAGACAGGGCCTTGGGGCGTCTGGACTTTTGCAGCGCCGATACCCCCTACCGAGACGATGCCGAACGTGTCCTGCACGGTATACGGCGAGAACGTCAGCCCACCCTCGTGAGCCACCACGCCGCCCTGCAACTGCCCCGTATAGCTGGTGCCCTGGGGATCATGGCTGACACCCAGGCCAACGCGGGTATAACGTGGCAACAGGTCCACATTGCCGCGAACCGATTGTTCTCGAGCATTGAGGTCGCGCTCGACCCCCACTTCGTAATTCACAGACTCGTTGACCCGCTCGCTAAGCGCTGTGCCAGCGGTGAACCGGCCCCCGCGACGGCTGGCGTAGCTGTTTACCCGGCGATCCCGCCCCAGCGGCACGCTGACCTGCAGACGCAAGGACAGGTCATTCTCCAGAGCGCTCTCATGTCGCCTGCCGGCAAGCGTGGCGTCACGGCCCATTCGAGTACCGCCCACCTGCGAATCCGCAATCAACGTTACATCGGCGTGGCTGAATGACTTGTTCCAGGAGGCCGACACATGCGCGGTCGTTCGCCCGTCAAATTGAGAACTGCGGGTATAGCCCGCAGAAAATACGCCCAGCGTGGGTTCGGCCCAGCTCACGCTTGCTGTGTATTGGTTTTTGAAGCGCGAACCCAATTCATCGACCCCGTACGACCGGCCGGCCTCAAGTACCTCACGATACCCCTGGGTTTGGGTGGTTGCGCTGAGGTTGACGTCGATATTGGCGTATACCGGGCTGGTAACCGACACGCTGCTGCGCGACCCGGATACTGCACGTTTGCCGTCTCGAGAAAGGTTTTGACGCGCCGCCACAGAAACTCGCTGGAAAAACACACTGCTCAAGGTGCCACCTGCCGACCAGTACTCATCCGTATTCAATAAGCCAAAGCCCGCAGACGAGTTGCTCCCCAAACCCCAAGTGCCGCTCCCCATGGCGACCACCGGTACCGGACCGTCTTCACCCGCATTCTTGCGCAGCGTGCCAACAGAAAAATAGTAACCGGGCGCCGCCGGGACAGCCCCCGTAAACGAGGCCGCTGGCACCACAAAGCTGCGCCTGGCGCCCCGTACATCGATCACGCTGACCTCCAGGTCACTGGTGCCATTGAGCAAGGGCAACCCCGTCAGCCGGAAGGGGCCTTCAGGCACCAGCGTGCTGTGAATCAACACGCCGGACTGGCGAACTTCAATGCGTGACGGGCTATGGGCAAGCCCTTCGACCACGGCATTGTTACTGCCCGCAGCGACGCGTGATTGACCATCGGGGAAAAACTGCAGGCCAGATAACTGGACGCCACCAAACAGCGGGTTATTACTGGAAATCTGCCCCATCTGGAAAGTCGACTGCAACTCGGCAATGTCCCGCTGTGCATAGGCGTATAGATGCTCGATACGGGCCTTGCCATTATCGGACACATAGAATTGACGGCTGCGAACAATCCAATCCTCAAGGTTAAAGCCTGCCTCGGTATAGGCCGAAACGAACCGGCTGGGCCCGCTGCGCGAACGGCTGTCGAAACCCAGCACGTCATAGTTGAACAACGCCGCGGTCCCGCCTTTGGAAAAATGCCCGGCGTCCCACTGGGGATCACGCAACGATTGGGTGGGCACCACCAGCGTCACCTCGTCCGTGCCGGGACGCAGCTTGACCATGGTCGTGGGGAATGCCCCGAAGAAGTCATGGCAAGACTGGTCGGGCGTAGCACCTTCCTGAATGATCGCGCCGGGCGTCACTAATCCTGCTTTCTCCAGTAACCCGCGGGTGAAGCATAAGCGGCCCTCGTGATCGAACCGTGCATCCACCAGCCCAAGCGGGTTCCCATTGACCCGCAACCCCACCACCTGGACGCCTTCGCGAAAGCGCGCCGCGTTGCGAAAGTAGTCGGAGACCTTCGGGTCGATGCCGTGGGCGGTCAGTGACGCGAGGTCGAAACCCTCCCCAAGCTCCATCGCCGACACCAGGCCGGGCAGACTCCACAGGGTCGCAAACCCCACGATCAGCGTGGGTCTGCAGGGCCAAAAAGACGCCGCGACGCTGTTACTCGAAGGGTTCGACATGAGTCAGTCAAGCCCCATCGGTTACGATCGGAGCCCGGTAGTTGTCTACCGTAAACCCATAAACCGTAGCCGGCTGTATCTCGACCTCAGCCGCACTGCCCAAGGGGTTGTCGAGCTCTGCCGTCAGCACTTCACCCGGCAGTAGGTAGGTGCGTGGCAATGTAGCCAGAAAGCCTTGTGGAAACACTTTCACATCCGGCGCCAGGCGCACGACATAGGCACTGTCGTTATGGACAGTGAGGCGCTCGCCCGCCCGCTTCCACTTCAGCAACTCCCAAGGCGTATGGTGCCGAGGCAAGCCTTGTGGGTGCAGGATGAGCGGCAAATTCTGTCGAAGGGTGATGCCGATGGTCGCACCATCCACCGCGCGCGCCTGGGGAATACCTTCGAAGGACACTCGCTTGAGTCGTTGGGTCTTAAGCGGCTCCTTCAAGGTGGCGATGAACCGCACCAGTTGCGTTTCGCCCGCCTCCACACGAGCGATGGGCGGCGTGACAATCAATAGCGGCTCCAGGTCCTCCGGCACGTTTTCCACGACTGAATGAAGCAGCGCCGGCCCGGCATCGGTATTCTTGATATTTATTGTGGCTTCGCCGTCTTCCTCATAAAGCACCACCACCGTTGTTTCCGGATACATGCCATCCGCCACAGCAACAGTGGCAAACAAAAGGCAAATGCTTGCACCCCGCAATAACGCACTGCTTATTATTAAAAAACCACGCACTCTATATTCCCCGCCACTAATAAAGTTGACCATTGGCCGTCAAGCGCCCACAGAAAAACAGCCAACCAGAAATAATGAGTTTCTTGGCTGGCTATTTTCCGTTACTTAGATGTAACTCAATACAAGCGTGGCGCGCCCATCAATAGAGATATCTCGACTCAGGTCCAGATCCCGAGCTCGGTTGATGACAGCCTTCACTGCAAGCGTGCCCGTCAATTGGTTAACCGCGGCGGGTGTAAAGGCTGCGCCATTGCGCCACGAGTACTGGGTGGGCGATTGAGCAACTTTGCCATCGCTGTTATTCCAGGTGCCAGCGCCGATACGCATGATCGGATGCAGCGACACACCGGACGAACGCAGGTCCCTGAGGGTGACCGAATAGCCACCAGTGCGACGGGTTCCTACAGCCCCCAAACCAAAGTTCTGCGCTTCAGTAAAGCCTGCACCCAGGATACCCGTCACCTTGTTGCCCGCTTGCAGATCGGTAAAGGTGATGCCGAACCGGGCAGGTGTCGCGCCACAATTGACGATCAGGGAAGTGGTCTTCTCTTCGCGCGGATTGAACGCCGTCTGGGACAATTCGCCCGAACGAATCGTGCCATAGTCGATGATACCGCTGCCGGCCAGGCTGAGGTTGCAGGCTGCCGGTGTAATCGTACCCCTGACGACCAGTTGGGCACTGGTATTGGTAGTCGCCTGTACAGTTAAGGCCGCAGCCAGGCACGCAATACCAAGAGTCAATCCAACAATTTTTTTCATGTTCATCCTGTCACTAAAAGAAGTTATCAGGTGTTCTTTATTTGTGTCTTGGCGACTCCATCGCCCAACGACTTATCTTCCGGGACATGTACAACGATAAATAAATGCCACCCAGGCAGAATTGCCGGATAACAGTGTGTCGCTTTGACACTTCGTTAAAGAATCAGACAACACATCAATAATTGTGGGAATGATAAAAATAAAGCATCACTTTAAGCCACCGACAATGTAGTCCTGAACAAAAGAATGAAGGCGACATCAAATCACTGACTGTAGGGAAAGTCATAAATGGCACGTGCGCAGCACCTGATTAAAACACGCTACAACATCAAGGGTCTTATTCAGCGCACACTTATAAAACCGCCCTACATTTCCTAAAGGAATTCCCCACAGACAGCCTCAGGAAAATTACTGAAGCACAACGCGTTGGCGCCAGCGGTCGATCGTGGCACGATGGTGAGGTTATCGACCGAGACCCCCAAACCATGCCGCAATCCCAAGCCAAGAATCTGTCCCTGATCGCCGCCATCGACCTGGGCTCCAACAGCTTTCACATGGTCGTGGCCAAGGCCCAGAACGGCGAAATCCGCATCCTCGAACGGCTCGGCGAAAAAGTACAACTGGCTGCCGGGATCGACGACGAGCGCCAGCTCAATGAAGAATCCATGCAACGCGGGCTCGACTGCCTCAAGCGCTTTGCCCAGCTGATCAATGGCATGCCTTTGGGCGCCGTGCGAATCGTCGGTACCAACGCCCTGCGTGAAGCGCGCAACCGCGGTGAATTTATCCGCCGCGCCGAGGAAATCCTCGGCCACCCGGTAGAAGTCATCTCCGGCCGTGAAGAAGCGCGCCTGATCTACCTCGGCGTCTCCCATACACTGGCTGACACTCCCGGCAAGCGCCTGGTGGCGGACATCGGCGGCGGCAGTACCGAGTTCATTATCGGCCAGCGTTTCGAGCCGTTGCTGCGCGAGAGCCTGCAAATGGGCTGCGTCAGCTTTACCCAGCGCTATTTCAAGGACGGCAAGATCACCCCGGCACGCTATGCCCAGGCCTACACGGCCGCGCGACTGGAGATCATGAGCATTGAGCACGCCCTGCACCGCCTGACCTGGGATGAGGCCATCGGTTCGTCCGGTACCATCCGCGCCATCGGCCTGGCCCTGAAAGCCGGCGGCCATGGCACCGGTGAGGTCAACGCCGAAGGCCTGGCGTGGCTCAAGCGCAAGCTCTTCAAACTGGGCGATGCCGAGAAAATCGACTTCGATGGCATCAAGCCCGATCGCCGCACCATCTTCCCCGCAGGCCTGGCGATTCTCGAAGCGATCTTCGACGCGCTCGAACTGCAACGCATGGACCACTGCGATGGCGCCCTGCGCGAAGGCGTGCTTTACGACCTGTTGGGCCGCCATCATCACGAAGACGTGCGTGAGCGCACCCTTACTTCATTGATGGAGCGTTATCACGTCGATCTGGAACAGGCGGCCCGGGTGGAGCGCAAAGCCCTGCACGCCTTCGACCAGGTGGCCGAGGACTGGGACCTGGAAGACGGCGTCTGGCGCGAACTGCTCGGCTGGGCAGCCAAAGTGCATGAAGTGGGCCTGGACATCGCCCATTACCATTACCACAAACATGGCGCCTACCTGATCGAGCACTCGGACCTCGCCGGTTTCTCCCGCGAAGACCAACAGATGCTCGCGCTGCTGGTGCGCGGCCATCGACGTAACATTCCAAAGGACAAGTTTGCCGAATTCGGCGATGAAGGCATCAAGCTGATTCGCCTGTGCGTGCTGCTGCGCTTTGCGATCCTGTTCCACCACATCCGTGGCACTCAGGAAATGCCTCAGGTCACCCTGCGCGCCCGGGGCGACAGCCTCGACGTGGTGTTCCCGAAAGGCTGGCTGGATGAAAACCAGCTGACCCAGGCGGACTTTGCCCAGGAAGCGGAGTGGCTGACACGGGTGGGGTTCAGCCTGAACCTGCACTAAAGCACACTGCAAAACAAATGTGGGAGGGGGCTTGCTCCCGATAGCGGAGTGTCAGTTGACCTGTTCATCAACTGACCCACTGCAATCGGGAGCAAGCCCCCTCCCACATTGTTAGTCCGTATTGGCTATTAATTCACCGCCAGAATCGGGCTGCCCAGCTTCTCCAGCAACGTCGCCTGCGCGCTTCGCGGGTTCTGATTGCCGGTCGGCGTGTTGCGCACGTAACGGCCGTCCGACTGCAGGCTCCAGCTGTGTGTGTTGTCGGTGAGGTAGCTTTCCAGCTCCTTCTTGACCCGCATGATCAACTTCTTGCCTTCCACCGGGAAGCAGGTCTCCACACGCTTGTCGAGGTTGCGTTCCATCCAGTCCGCGCTGGAAAGGAACATCTGCTCCTCGCCACCGTTGAGGAAGTAGAACACCCGCGTGTGCTCCAGGAAGCGGCCGATGATCGAGCGCACATGGATGTTATGCGAGACCCCGACAATGCCCGGGCGCAGGCAGCACATGCCACGCACCACCAGGTCGATGCGCACACCGGACTGGCTGGCCTTGTACAGCGCGCGGATGATTTTTGGATCAGTCAGCGAGTTGAACTTGGCAATGATGTGCGCCGGTTTGCCGTCGAGGGCGAACTGGGTCTCCCGGGCAATCATGTCGAGCATGCCCTTCTTCAGGGTGAACGGCGCGTGCAGCAGCTTCTTCATGCGCAAGGTCTTGCCCATGCCGATCAACTGGCTGAACAACTTGCCGACGTCTTCACACAAGGCGTCGTCGGAAGTCAGCAGGCTGTAGTCGGTGTAGAGCTTGGCGTTGCCGGCGTGGTAGTTGCCGGTGCCCAAGTGAGCGTAGCGCACAATCTCGCCGGCTTCGCGGCGCAGGATCAGCATCATCTTGGCGTGGGTCTTGAAGCCCACCACGCCGTAGATCACCACCGCACCGGCCGCTTGCAGGCGACTGGCCAGTTGCAGGTTGGACTCTTCATCGAACCGCGCACGCAGCTCGATCACCGCGGTGACTTCCTTACCGTTACGCGCAGCGTCTACCAGCGCATCGACGATTTCCGAGTTTGCGCCGGAGCGGTACAACGTCTGGCGCACGGCCAATACATGCGGGTCCTTGGCAGCCTGGCGCAGCAGGTCGACCACTGGAGTAAAGGACTCGAACGGGTGCAGCAGCAGAATGTCCTGCTTGCTTACCACACTGAAGATGTTCTCGCTGTTTTGCAGCAGTTTCGGGATCTGCGGCGTGAACGGCGTGTATTGCAACTCCGGATGGCTGTCCAGGCCGGTGATGCTGAACAGGCGCGTCAGGTTCACCGGGCCATTGACCTGGTACAACTCCGACTCGGCCAGGTTGAACTGCTTGAGCAGGTAGTCCGACAGGTGTTTCGGGCAAGTATCAGCCACTTCCAGGCGCACCGCGTCACCGTAGCGACGCGAGAACAGCTCGCCGCGCAGGGCACGGGCCAAGTCTTCGACGTCTTCGGAATCCAGCGCCAGGTCGGCGTTACGGGTCAGGCGGAACTGGTAGCAACCTTTTACCTTCATGCCCTGGAACAGGTCATCGGCATGCGCGTGGATCATTGACGAGAGGAATACATAATTGTCGCCAGCGCCCCCCACCTCTTCCGGTACCTTGATGATCCGTGGCAACAGACGCGGTGCCGGGATGATCGCCAGGCCAGAATCGCGACCAAAGGCGTCGATACCTTCCAGTTCAACGATGAAGTTCAGGCTCTTGTTCACCAGCAGCGGGAACGGGTGAGTAGGGTCGAGGCCGATCGGGGTGATGATCGGTGAAATCTCGTCACGGAAGTAGCGACGCACCCAGGTCTTGATCTTGGCGGTCCAGTGACGGCGACGGATGAAGCGGACCTGATGTTTTTCCAGCTCGGGCAACAGAATGTCGTTGAGGATCGCGTATTGGCGGTCCACATGGCCATGCACCAGCTCACTGATACGCGCCAGGGCCTGATGCGGCTGCAGGCCGTCGGCACCGGCTTGTTCGCGGGCGAAGGTAATTTGCTTCTTGAGGCCCGCGACGCGAATCTCAAAGAACTCGTCCAGGTTGCTGGAAAAAATCAGCAGGAACTTGAGCCGCTCCAGCAGCGGATAGGACTCGTCCAGCGCCTGCTCCAGCACGCGGATGTTGAATTGCAGTTGTGACAGCTCGCGGTGGATGTACAGGCTGCTGTCATCCAGGTTGGTCACCGCCGCCACCGGGGCCGGCGCAGGGGCTTCGGGCACCACGGCAGGCGGAGCGGGCTCCAGCTCGGGCGGGGTCTCGGTGACTTGTTCCACCACCGGGTGAGCGTCTTTTACGGCAACTTCTGAGAGTCCTTCGGTATTCATCGAGTGTTCCTGTGAGGGCTATTGTTGCTCTCTAAGCAATTGGGCAGCGCGGGCGGCGAAGTAGGTCAGAATGCCATCAGCGCCGGCACGTTTAAAGGCTGTCAGGGATTCAAGGATCACCCCTTCACTCAACCAACCATTCTGGATCGCGGCCATGTGCATGGCGTATTCACCGCTGACCTGATAGACAAAGGTCGGCACCTTGAATTCCTCTTTGACCCGGTAAAGGATGTCCAGGTACGGCATCCCGGGTTTGACCATCACCATATCGGCACCTTCGGCCAGGTCGGCCGCCACTTCGTGCAGGGCTTCATGGCTGTTGGCCGGGTCCATCTGATAGGAGGCCTTGTTGGCCTTGCCCAGGTTCAGCGCCGAACCCACCGCATCGCGGAACGGGCCGTAATAGGCGCTGGCGTACTTGGCCGAATAGGCCATGATCCGCACATTGACGTGGCCAGCCAGTTCCAGGGCTTCGCGAATCGCCTGGATGCGGCCGTCCATCATGTCCGACGGCGCCACGACCTGGGCACCCGCTGCCGCGTGGGACAACGCCTGCTTGACCAGTGCATCGACAGTAATGTCGTTCTGAACATAGCCGTCTTCGTCAAGAATGCCATCCTGGCCGTGGGTGGTGAACGGGTCCAGCGCCACGTCGGTGATCACACCCAGCTGCGGGAAACGCTCGCGCAAGGCGCGGGTGGCGCGCTGGGCGATCCCTTGCGGGTTCCAGGCTTCGGCAGCGTCGAGCGACTTGAGTTCGGAGGGTGTCACGGGAAACAGCGCCAACGCCGGAATCCCCAGTTCAACCCAATTCGCCGCTTCTTCAAGCAGCAGATCAATGGTCAAGCGCTCCACACCCGGCATCGACGCCACCGCTTCCCGGCGATTTTCACCGTCCAGCACAAACACCGGCAAAATCAGATCGCTCGTCGTCAGCACGTTTTCACGCACCAGACGGCGAGAAAAATCATCACGGCGATTGCGACGCAGGCGGGTGGCGGGGAACAGGCGATTGGCAGGGGTAAAGCTCACGACAGACTCCTGAGCCCGCGTTTACGGGCGAGCGTTGCAGTTATAAGCGGCCATTATGACGAAGGAATGACAGTTGTGCTTATCGATGCGACCTGCAGTCGCATTCGTCGTTTATGTAGGAATTGTTCACTTCGTGACACATCTCGATACTTTCATGAATGTTCACGAAGGCGTAGGCTGCGCGTTCATTTCGCCAGCACCCCAGACCATGCTTCAACAATTTCTGCATGACTTCGGCTACTTTGCTCTCTTCCTGGGCACGTTCTTCGAAGGCGAGACCATTTTGGTTCTCGCAGGCTTCCTGGCGTTCCGTGGATACATGGATATCAACCTGGTGGTGGTCGTTGCCTTCTTTGGCAGCTACGCCGGCGACCAGCTGTGGTACTTCCTGGGGCGCAAGCACGGCCGCAAACTGTTGGCGCGCAAGCCGCGCTGGCAATTGATGGGCGACAAGGCCCTGGAACATATCCGTAAGCATCCGGACATCTGGGTGCTGAGCTTCCGGTTTGTCTACGGCTTGCGCACCGTGATGCCCGTGGCGATTGGTTTGTCAGGCTACCCGCCGGTGCGCTACCTGATTCTTAACGGGATTGGCGCTGCAGTCTGGGCGGCAGCCTTGGGCGCTGCGGCTTACCACTTCGGCGCGGTGCTGGAAGGCATGCTCGGCAGCGTCAAGAAATACGAGCTGTGGGTGCTGGGCGCCTTGGTGCTGTTGGGCTTTGGCCTGTGGTTGCGCCGCCGCTTCAAGAACGCCCGCATTGCCCGCCAGGCCTGCGAGGATGCAAAGGCCCGGCTCGCCGCCGAGCCGGCCCCCGTCGAAACGCCTAAGACACCCACCGAGTAAGCCGGCTTCTGCAACAGTAGAGGCCGATCACGCTGAGCAAGCTGTAACTCACCAAACCCAGCCAGCCCAAACTGCTGGCCGGCCATAACCCGACCAGCGGCGCCAGCCACACCAGTGGCACATTCAGCCCCAGGCGTACCAGCTCGGCTTTCAGCGCCCACGGGCGATTCTCCAGGGCTACGCCCAACGTAAATAACCCCACCGCCACCGCACTCCAGCCCAGGATCAGCGCCGCCGTGGGCAGCCCCTCGCCGAAGTTCATCAAATAGCTGCCAAAGCCCACATACGCGGCAAATTGCAGCGCGATATAGACCTGCTGGCGCGCATCCAACGGCACTTCAAATTTGCGGAACTGGCTCAAATCGGGTTTGGCTATCGGGTATTTGGCCTTCACGTCCGCCGGGCGCCAGCCAGTGCGCATGAACCAGATGCGCAGCTTGTCCCACCATTTTTCGGTACGTCGTGCATCACTCCACAGCTGCGCATAAAACTGCAGGTTGGCCCATAGCGGGTTCCAGCTGGCCAAGGGCGTGGTCACGCCAAAAATCACCGGTTCGTTGTCGTCTTCTTCCTGGAAGCTGCCGAACAGCCGATCCCAAATAATGAACACCCCGCCGTAGTTGCGATCCATGTAGAGAGCATTCTGTGCATGGTGGGCCCGATGATTGGACGGTGTCACAAAGAACCACTCGAACCAGCCGAGCTTGGGCACATGCCGGGTGTGCACCCAGAATTGATACAGAAGATTGAGCGAGGCCACGCTGATAAACACCACCAGCGGCACGCCCAGCACGGCCAACGGCAAGTAAAAGATCCAGCTCAACAGAAAGCCGGTGCTGGTCTGGCGCAGGGCGGTGGTGAGGTTGTAGTCCTCGCTCTGGTGATGCACCGAGTGCGCGGCCCACAGGATGTTGCGCTCATGCCCGCAGCGATGCAGCCAGTAGTAGCAGAAGTCATAAAACACAAAGGCGAACACCCAGGTCCAGACACTCTGGGCCGACAGTTCGATCAGTGCCAAATGCTTGAGCGCGAACGCGTAGGTCAACAACCCCACGCCTTTGGTTAACAGCCCCGTGGTCGTGGACAGCACACCGGTGCTGAGGCTGTTGATGGCATCCGCCACCCGATAGTTGCGCTCGCCGCGCCAGTGGTCGGCCAGCAGCTCAACCACGATCAAGGCAATGAAAAACGGTACCGCGTAAGGCACGAAGTCCATGGGCTAGTCCGGTCTATTTTTGTTACATCAAGATTAGGTGTAGCAACGCCAGATCCCATTGGCAACAGGTGACAAATTAGTAGACATTTAACGCCACGAAATAGGGAGAAATACTCATGAGCAAAAAGATTGCAGTGATCCTTTCCGGCTGTGGCGTGTACGACGGCGCAGAGATCCACGAAAGCGTCATCACTTTGCTGCGCCTGGACCAGCGTGGTGCTCAGGTCCAATGTTTTGCACCCGATATCGCGCAACATCACGTGATCAACCACCTCACCGGCGAAGAGATGCCCGAATCGCGCAATGTGCTGGTGGAGTCGGCGCGTATCACCCGGGGTGAGGTGAAGGACATCCGTGAGGCCAACGCCGAAGACTTCGACGCACTGATCGTGCCCGGCGGTTTCGGCGCGGCGAAGAACCTCTCGACCTTTGCCGTGGAAGGCGCCGGTTGCAGCATCAACCCGCAGGTTCTGGCGCTGGCCGAAGCCTTTGCCGAAGCGGGCAAACCGGTCGGGTTGATCTGCATCTCGCCGGCCCTGGCCGCGAAGATCTATGGCCCCGGCGTCACCTGCACCATCGGCAACGATGCCGCCACCGCCGCCGCCCTCGATAAAATGGGTGCCACCCACCGCGAGTGCGCGGTGGAGGATATTGCCGAGGACAAGGCGCGCAAGCTGGTGAGCACCCCTGCCTACATGCTCGGCAAAAGCATCAGTGAGGTGGCGTCGGGCATCAACAAACTCGTCGATCGCGTGCTGGAATTGACCCACGAGAACGATTGATCAGAGAGTCGAACACTTAACGGTGGCGAACGGGCTTGCCCCGCTCGCCACAAAAAGCCTTGCTTACAACAAGGTCAGGCCGGGCGCATCAACTTGGTCAGTATCCTGTCCAGCGCGTTGGCGAACGCCTGCTTGTCCTTTTCCCCATGGGGCGGTGGGCCACCGCCCATTTGGCCTTGTTCGCGCAGATCAGTGAACAGGTTGCGCACCGCCAGCCGTTCACTCATGTTCGCCGGGCTGAATTCCTTGCCTCGCGGGTCGAGGGCGGTGACGCCCTTCTTCACCAACCGGTCGGCCAAGGGCACATCGCTGCAGATCACCAGCTCGCCGGGCACCGCGTGCTCCACCAAGTAGTCATCCGCCGCATCCGGGCCGCTGGGTACTACGATCAGCTTCACACAGGCAAAGCTCGGCTTGATCTGGCTCTGCCCCGCCACCAGCACCACGTCGAATTGGCGCTTGAGGGCGAACTTCACCACTTGGTCCTTGGCCGCGCGCGGACAGGCGTCCGCATCAATCCAGACGCGCACGATCAGGCCACCACACGCTGTTTTTCGGCCAGACGGCTGCGGCTGTAAAGCACCACAATCGCCAGGATCGCCAAAGCCTGCGCACTCAACGAGTACGCATCGGCATGGATGCCCAACCAGTCGAAGTCAAAAAACGCCACCGGCCGCGTACCGAAAATACCCGCTTCCTGCAACGCCTTCACGCCATGCCCGGCGAACACCACCGACAGCGCACACAGCAACGCCGCGTTGATGCCGAAGAACAGCGCCAACGGCAGCTTCGCCGAACCCCGCAGGATCACCCACGCCAAACCCACCAACAGCACCACCGCCGTAGCACCACCCGCCAGCACTGCGTTGTGCCCGGCCGGGCCGGCTTGCAGCCACAGGGTTTCGTAGAACAGGATCACTTCGAACAGCTCACGGTACACCGAGAAAAACGCCAGCAGCGCAAAACCAAAGCGCCCTCCGCCGCCGACCAGGCTGCTCTTGATGTAATCCTGCCAGGCTGCCGCATGGCGCCGATCATGCATCCACACGCCAAGCCACAGCACCATCACACTGGCGAACAGCGCCGTGCAACCTTCCAGCAATTCGCGCTGGGCACCGCTGACGTCAATCACATACGCCGCCAACGCCCACGTCGCCAGACCGGCCAGTAGCGCCAGGCCCCAGCCGACGTTCACACTGCGCACCGCCGATTGCTGGCCGGTGTTACGCAGGAACGCCAGGATCGCCGCCAGCACCAGGATGGCTTCCAGGCCTTCACGCAACAGAATCAACAGCCCGGAGATATAGCTCAACGACCAGCTCAAGCCATCGCTGCCCAACAAACCGGCGGACTCGGTGAGCTTGCCTTTGGCAACGTCCAGACGCTGCTGCACTTGCTCGATCGGCAGGCCGTCCTGCAATGACTGCCGGTAGGCCATCAGGGCTTTCTCGGTGTCCTTGCGCACGTTGGCGTCAACGTTATCCAGAGAGCTTTCCACCAGCTCGAAGCCCTCAAGGTAAGCGGCTACCGACAGGTCATAAGCCTGCTCGTGCTCACCGCTACGGAATGCGGCGAGACTCTTGTCCAGGGTGGCGGCGGTGTAGTCGAGCAACTGCGCCGGGCCACGCTTGACCTGTGGCGGTTGTGCGCGCTGGGCACGGAAGGTCGCGGCGGCGCCTGGACCGTTTGCGGCCAGCACTTCATTAGGCGTTTGGCGTGCCAGGTCGGCGAGGTTGAAGGGCTGTTCACTTTTTGCCGCAGCCGGGTCCGCTGTGAAGCCGGCGATGTAAGTGGCCAGGTCCCACCGCTGACGGTCATCCAGTTGATCGGCGAAAGACGGCATGTCAGTGCCTTCAACGCCCAGGCCGAGGGTGTTGTAGATCGCATAGAGGCTCAGGCGGTCCAGACGCACGGCATCTCGCAGGTTGGCAGGTGGCGGCGCCATCCCCGTACTGGCCGGACCATCACCCGCGCCGGCAGTGCCGTGGCAAACCGAGCAATGCTGGGCGTAGAGCGGTGCGCCACGTGCGGGGTCGGGCGTGATGACCGGCGCCTGGCTGACTTCATAGGCCACCGCCAACTTGGCGCCCAACTGCCGGGCCAGGCGAGCGACAGCTGCGCCATCCTGGTGGGCGGTCACAGCCGCTAACAATTCGTCGACGCCCTTGACCAACTCCGCACGCTCCGGCCTTTCCGGCAGCTCAGTCACCAGGCCCTGCAACACGCCGAGAAACTCCAGTTGTTCGCGATATTCGGATTCATCGATAACCTTGCCCGCCTCCACCGTCGGTGGGTAGTCAGCGCCAATGTAATCCAGCAAATGCAGGGCTTGTGGGGCGCCCTCGGCAGTCGCGGCCAGCAGATTGAAGCTGCACGACATCAGGGCCGGCAGCATCAGCCAGGCGAGAAAACGGAAGGGGGCAATCATGAATGAATCTCAAAGGTAAATACGAAGTAACACATTGTTTAACTTTAAAGGCTCTGACTCAAGGCGTTCATGATCTGGCGCTTGGAATTCCGCTAACGGACTGATGGCATTCACCGCATTAAGGCGTAACAAAAAGCCATTGTTTTGCCAGTAATGGCGCCTATAATGCCGCGCCCTGTTATTTCTAAAGGGTATTTATTTCCTCGTTTTTATGAGGAATTTGCACATCTGCTTATCACTTTCAAGGAAGAAGTTTGCATGGCATTTCGCGCCTTGACCCCGCTCACGCTTGCGGCGGTTACCTTGCTTTCCGGTTGTTCGATGTTTCGCAGCTACGACACTGAGCTGCAAGCCACTAACCAGCAGTTGGCCACCGGTAACGTCGATGGCGCCCTGACCCTGCTGGAAAAGAACAACACCGGCGAAGACAAGGACCTGCTCTACTTCTTCGAAAAGGGTGAGCTGTTGCGCGCCAAAGGTGACCTCACCGGCAGCCAGACCGCCTGGCGCAGTGCCGACCTGCAGGTCTACAAGTGGGAAGAGTCGGTCAAGTTCGACAGCGAAAAGTACCTCGCCCAGTTCGGCAGTTTCCTGGTCAACGACAAGGTGCGCCGCTACGAAGGCTACGACTACGAAAAGGTCATGCTGACCACCCAAATGGCCCTGAACCTGCTGGCCGTGAATGACTTCGACGGCGCCCGCACCGAAATCAAGAAGACCCACGAGCGCGAAGCCGTTATCGCCGACCTGCGCGACAAGGAATACCTCAAGCGCGAAAACGAGGCCGAGCGCCAGGGCGTAACCACCCAGATCAAAGACCTGCGTGGCTACCCGGTTGAAGCACTGGATGCGCCGGATGTGGTCGGCCTGAAGAACAGCTATCAGAGTGCGTTCAGCCATTACCTGGCAGGCTTTGTCTACGAAGCCCTGGGAGAGAAAGACCTGGCCGCACCGGGTTATCGCAAGGCAGCCGAGTTGCGCCCCAACACGCCGCTGCTGGAGCAAGCGCTGATGGGCCTGGACAAATCCAGGGTCGGCGCCGACGAGACCGACGTGCTAATCGTGGTGCAGAGTGGCCTGGCACCGGCGCGTGACTCGATCCGCCTACCGCTGCCGATCCCGATCGACGGCCACCTGGTCATCACCCCACTGTCATTCCCGGTGATCAAGGCAGACACCTCGACTGCGACCTTCGGCCAGATCGGCGTCGACGGCAAGCAGCAGAACCTCACCGCACTCAATAGCACCACCGCCATGTCCCGCCGCGCCCTGCGTGACGACATGCCGGGGATCATCCTGCGCACCACCGTGCGTGCAGTCAGCCGTGGAGTGACGCAAAACAACCTGAACAAGACCAACCCCATGGCAGGCCTGGTGCTGGGCATCGCCTCGGCGGTGACCGAAGGCGCTGACACCCGCACCTGGCGCACCCTGCCGGACATGACCCAAGTGACGCGCCTGCGCCTCAAGCATGGCGAACACCAAGTCAGCCTGCCCAACGCCTTGGGCGGGACGCTGGTGACGGTCAAGGCCGACCAGCGCTATCAAGTGATCACTCTGCGTGTGGTCGGCAACCAGGTTTTCGCCGGTGGCCTTGCCGCGCATGTGGTGCCAGGCACTTCCGCCCAGGCCATCGCCCTCAAACAACCTTAAGGAGCACGTTATGCGTCATTTCATCCTCGGCGCCCTCGCGCTGATCCTGCTCGCCGGCTGCGCCACCCCACCGCCACCGGAACCCGGCAGCGCCGCCAGTAAAATCGTGGTGATGGGTAAATTCAAAGGCATCGCCGTCGGTGCCATTCGCGTTGCCCGCGAAAACGGCTTCCTCACGGCCAAGGTGCAACTGAGCAACATCACCAGCAGCAACCAGATGATGTATTACCGCTTCGCCTGGCTGGGCGCCGACGGTTTCCCTGTGGGCGATGAAGAAACCTGGAAAGTGCTGAACCTGTACGCCAACCAGGCGACCTTCCTGCCCGCCATTGCCAATTTGCCCCAGGCCGCGGACTTCCGTCTTGAAGTGAAGACGCCTTGAGTCGCGCCCCTGCTCTTCAACTTAAAAGCATGTTTCAGAGAGATTTCCCCATGTTCGTACGCTTCTCGTTCCTCGCCGTGGTCGCCCTGCTGGCCAGCGGTTGCTCCAACACCTCGCCGGTACTCGGCGGCAAGAACATCAGCTACGGCGACACCAAGGCCGTGGAGTTGGTGACCAACGAGTTCGGTTCCACCGACCTGCAGATGATCGCTGAAAGCATGACCCGCTCTCTGGCGCAGTCCGGCATTCTGCAAGGCCGTCCGGTGGTGCAGGTGTATGACGTGAAGAACAAGACCAGCGAGTACATCGATACCCGCGAGATCACCACGTCGATCAAGACCCAGTTGATGAAAACCGGCACCGCGCGCTTCGCCAGCGACAACACTGAAATGCAAAGCCAGGTCGACCAGCTCAAGCTGCAGAACCAGAGCGGCCTGTACAAAAAATCCACGGTGAGCAAGACCGGCAACATGGTTGCCGCCAAGTACCGCCTGGAAGGCTCCATCAGCTCCATCGTCAAGCGCAGCTCCGACTACAAGGACGTGTTCTACAAATTCAGCCTGCAGCTGATCGACGTCGAGAGCGGCCTGGCCGAATGGATGGACGAGAAAGAAATCCGCAAAACCACGGAGCGCTAAGCAATGCGTGCATGGATCGGCATAATCGGCCTGCTGTGCGCCTTTGGCGCCTCGGCCGCCCCGAAGATCGCGGTAACCGACCTGGCCTACGAGGCGCGGGTCGAGGAGTACATCCACGCGGTGTCGGCCAGCAATAACTTCCAGGCCAGCGCGTATCAGGCCAGCGGTGCGTCGAACTACAGTGAGTACGAGAGCCGTACCAGCTACATCGAACAGACCGAGCTGCGTAAATTCAGCGGTGACATCAAGGGCGAAATCCTCAAGTCGCACCAGTTCCAACTGGTGCAGGGAACGCCCTACACCGCCGACGCCAAGGGCGACGTCTATGACGTGATCAAGCGCATCAAGGCCGGTAACTTCAAGGGTGCTGACTACGTGCTGTTCGGCACACTGTCGGACATCGACTTCACCCAGGACATCAATGCCCTGGACCACACCAACAGCTATTCGGCGGTGCTGGGCCTGACGTTGGTGGCCGACTTCAGCCTGATCAACACCCGCACCTTCGAGATCACCTCGGCATTTACCGCCATGGGTGAAGGCCAGGACACCAAGCTGGTGAACAGCCGCGATGTGCGCGTCAGCCTGAACCGGCCACGTGTCGTGAAGGAAGTCTCGAAAGCCTTGGGTGAGGATGTAGCCAGGCAGTTGGCGGAACAGTTGGGCGGCGGGTATCAAGACCCGGGCAAGCCTGCGTTGCGCAATAACCTGCCAAGGGATGAAGCGCCAAAGATTCTGCGCTGAGCCCCCACTTCAAAGCCAGCACATAACCAATGTGGGAACGGGCTTGCTCGCGAATACAGTGAATCAGCCACTCTTTCTGTTGACTGACATAGCGCATTCGCGAGCAAGCCCGCTCCCACAGTTTTAATCTCGTTTGTTCAGTTACGCCGTTGCGCGATGCAAGCTGGCCAAGAACCCCGCAGCCCCCACGAATAACCCGGCAAACGTGCGGTTCATGCGCTTTTGCTGCTTGGGCGTGCGCAACACACGCAAGACTTTCGACGCCAACCCCGTATAACCCGCCATCACTACCATATCGACGCTGATCATGGTCGCGCCCAGGATCAGGTACTGGATCAGCAAAGGCGCCTGCGGGTTCACGAACTGCGGCAGCACCGCCAGCATGAACACCAGAGCCTTGGGATTGCTGGCGTTGACCAGGAACCCACGGAACATCATCGCCATCGGCTTACCGATCGGGCGTATCGCCGCGTCCTCGCTCATGTCCATGGGCAGGGCACGCCATTGCTTGATGGCCAGGTACACCAGGTACGCCACACCAAACCATTTGATCGCATAGAACGCAGTGGAAGACGCCGCAAGAATGGCACCCAGCCCGCCCGCCACCACGGCAATCTGCATCGCCAGGCCCAGTTGCAGGCCAATGGCATTCCAGTAACCGCGCAGGAAACCGTATTGCAAGCCGCTGGACATCGACGCGATTGCGCCGGCACCGGGGGAAAGGGAAATGATCCAACTGGCCAGGAAAAAGGCCAGCCATGTGTCGAGTGCCATTACACACCTCAGAAGGGAGTTTGCCGTCAGGCCTTAAGCTAACTCCGCCGACCGAAGGCTGGCTATAGATTTTTAAAAGATCTGAGCGCTAGCGGTCGCCCGGGAACACGTGAGTGCCCGGCCAACGCCGCACGGACCGCTGGAAGAACAAGCTGTTAGGCACTTGTACCATCGCGCTGTCGGTACCGGCATCTTCCACTTCGATCAACGTGGTGTAGAGCAGGTTGATCGCCACTACCCGACCCTTCACGCCCGGCTTATCGACGGTGTCCACCAACTCGACGATATCACCGAGGCGGAACGGCCCGACGGTGAAAATCAAGATAGCGCACAGCAGGTTGGACAGTACCGACCACATGGCGAAGAACGCCACAGCGGCAACCGCGACAAACCCTGACAGTGCCGTCCACAACACCGTGGCGGACACGCCCAGGCGGCCCAGCACGAAAATCAACGCACTGCCCATGATCAGCCAGCGAAGGCCGCCGCGCAGAGGCATCAGCAGTTGCGGTGGGAACGGGTAGCGCTCACCCAAACGGGTGAGACCTTTGGCAACAAAACGCTGGGTGAGATAACCAGCCAGCAGAATCAGCAGGATTTGCACGCCGATCCAGGCTGGCTCCACCCACTGCGTCGGTAACGGCAGTTGCAGCGCCTCCATCAGGACAGCGCCTCCAGCTCCGCTTGCAAGCTTTCCAGCAGCTCGAGGGCTTCCATCCAGGTTTCCTCCAACTGCCCTTCACGCACCTTGAGCTTGGCCTGTTCGGCCAGCAGGTCGCGCAGCTCGTCCTTGCGCGCCGCCTCGTAGACGGCGCTGTCGCCCAGGCTGGTTTCGATCTTGGCCAGGCGCTCATGCACCTTGCCAAGCTCGGCTTCCAGCTTGTCGGCCTCACGCTTGTGCGGCGCCAACTGCTGACGCAGTGCAGCGGCAGCCTGGCGCTGGGCTTTTTTGTCGGTTTTGTCCGGGTTGACCGGCGTGTTGCTGACCGGCGAGTTGCGCAGACGGTAATCCGTCAGCCAGCGTGCGTAATCATCCAGGTCACCGTCGAACTCTTCGACTTTGCCGTCAGCCACCAGCAGGAAGTTGTCGGTGGTGCTCTTGAGCAAGTGGCGATCGTGAGACACCACCAGTACCGCGCCACTGAACTCCTGCAGGGCCATGGTCAACGCCAGGCGCATTTCCAGGTCCAGGTGGTTGGTGGGTTCGTCGAGCAACAGCAGGTTCGGTCGGTCCCAGGCGATCAATGCCAGGGCCAGACGCGCCTTTTCGCCACCGGAGAAATTCAATACCGGCTCATCGATGCGCGCGCCACGGAAGTCGAAGCCACCGAGGAAGTCGCGCAGGGTTTGCTCACGCTCGGTCGGCGCCAGACGCTGCAGGTGCAGCAACGGGCTGGCCTTGGAATCGAGGGAGTCCAGTTGATGCTGAGCAAAATAGCCCACCACCAGGTTCTCGCCACGGGTCAGGCGGCCGGCCAGCGGTTGCAGTTCACCCGACAGGTTCTTGATCAGTGTCGACTTGCCGGCGCCATTAGGGCCGAGCAAACCGATACGTGCGCCCGGCGTGAGCTGCAGCTTGACCTTCTCCAGAATGGTTTTGTCGCCATAACCCAGGCGCGCATCCGAAAGGTCCAGCAACGGGCTGGAGATCTTCACCGACTCACGAAATACGAAGTCGAACGGCGAATCGACGTGGGCCGCCGACAGTTCCTCCATTCGCTCCAGGGCCTTGATCCGGCTCTGGGCCTGACGGGCCTTGGTGGCCTGGGCCTTGAACCGGGCGATGTAGCTTTCCATGTGCGCGCGTTGCGCCTGCTGCTTCTCGAAAGCCTGCTGCTGCTGGGCCAGACGCTCGGCACGCGCGCGTTCGAACGCGGTGTAGCCGCCACGGTAGAGGGTGATTTTCTTCTGTTCGACGTGGGCGATGTTGTCGACCACGGCATCGAGGAAATCCCGGTCGTGGGAAATCAGCAGCAAAGTACCTGGGTAGCTCTTGAGGAAATCTTCCAGCCACAGGATCGCATCGAGGTCCAAGTGGTTGGTCGGTTCGTCGAGCAGTAATAAGTCTGACGGGCACATCAGCGCCTGAGCCAGGTTCAGGCGCATGCGCCAACCACCGGAGAAGTCGGCGACCGGGCGGTCCATCTGCTCATTGGTAAAGCCAAGACCGGCAAGCATCTTGCGGGCGCGGGCGTCGGCGGTATAGCCATCGGCACTGTCAAGTTCCGAGTGCAGGCGGGCCTGAGCCGCGCCGTCCTGGGTTTTCTCGGCCTCGGCCAGGTCATGTTGCACCTGGCGCAGGCGCAGGTCGCCATCGAGCACGTAGTCGATCGCAATGCGGTCCAGGGTGTCGATCTCCTGGCGCATATGGGCGATGCGCCAGTCGGCCGGCAGCAAGCAGTCCCCGGAATCCGGGGTCAGCTCACCCAGCAACAGGGCGAACAACGTGGATTTGCCGGCACCGTTGGCACCGATCAGGCCGGCTTTGTGACCGGCGTGCAGGGTCAGCTCGGCGTCTTCGAGAAGACGTTGCGGGCCACGCTGTAATGTTAGGCTTTGAAGTCGGATCATAATGGCGGCGGAGTCTACCAGCTTCGTTGCTCGCTGGCTTGGGTGTGAATATGTGCGCTGACCTGTGGAGCTTTGCCCTCTCGACTTACGCCCGGCCGGGCGTTGAAGCCGCTTGCCTGCGCTTGCAGGATCAAGGCGCGGATGTGTGCCTGTTGCTCTGCGCCGCCTGGCTGGAGCGGCGCGGCGTGGCGCTTGAGCCCGAGCGTATTCAGGCGCTGCAGCAGGTTGCCCTGCCGTGGCAGAAAAATGTGGTCGAACCGTTGCGACAGATGCGCGCGCAATGGCGAGCCATGGCGCAACAGGATTTACCTTTGGCGGCGTTACGCGAGCGGGTCAAAGCCCTGGAGCTGGAAGCCGAACGGGAGTTGTTGGCACGCCTGGAAGTGTTGACGCAGGCATGGCCGACTGAAGAAGGGGATCAACTGGGGTGGCTTGAAGGTCTGGCGGCCGGAACCGCCAACCTTGACCGCGACGCGCTGCAGCAACTGCGCGTCGCGGCCACCGGCACTTAGGAAGCGCTGGTTGGGGTGGTGCTTGGCGCTACCGGTGCAGAAGTGCTGCTGGCCGATGCCGTTGGAGCCGCGGACGCTGCCGGCGTAGCAGACGAAGCTGCCGGGGTAGCAGGCTTGGCCAATGCTGGTTTCGCAGCAGCAGGTTTGGCGGCTGGCTTGGCGGCTGGTTTTGCAGCAGTGGTTTTAGCTACTGGCTTGGCAGCTGGTTTCGCAGCAGCCGGTTTGGCAGCAGGCTTGGCGGCTGGTTTTGCAGCAGCGGGTTTAGCAGCTGGCTTGGCGGCTGGTTTCGCAGCAGCGGTTTTAGCAGCTGGTTTGGCGGCTGGTTTCGCAGCAGCAGTTTTAGCAGCTGGCTTGGCGGCTGGTTTTGCAGCAGCGGTTTTAGCAGCTGGCTTGGCGGCTGGTTTCGCAGCAGCAGTTTTAGCAGCTGGCTTGGCGGCTGGTTTTGCAGCAGCGGTTTTAGCAGCTGGCTTGGCGGCCGGTTTCGCAGCAGCGGTTTTAGCAGCTGGCTTGGCGGCGGGTTTCGCAGCAGCAGTTTTAGCAGCTGGCTTGGCGGCTGGTTTTGCAGCAGCGGTTTTAGCAGCTGGCTTGGCGGCTGGTTTCGCAGCAGCGGTTTTAGCCGCTGGCTTGGCGGCTGGTTTCGCAGCAGCGGTTTTAGCCGCTGGCTTGGCGGCCGGTTTCGCAGCGGCGGTTTTAGCCGCTGGCTTGGCCGCTGTCTTAGCCGAAGCCTTCGACGCAACAGCTTTTGCGGGTGTACGAGCGCCCAGCACTTTGGCCACAGCTTCTTTCACACGACCAACGCCCTGGGCCAGTTTCAGGCTTTCCTGAGCATCGCGTTTGAGTTGAGAAATGTAGGTGCGTGTTTCAGCTTGGCGATCCTTGAGGGCGTCCAGCAAGTCCTCAAGTTCTTTAACAGCGTCTTTGGCTTTGGCTTGTGCCTTGGCCTTGCCGGCAGTAGCGGCGTCTTGCAGTTTGGTGCGGGACTTGTGCAGCTTCTCTTGCGCTTTACCGCGTTGTTTTTCCAGTTTGGCGAGCAGTTTTTCTGCATCAGCCAAGGCTTGGGAACACGCGCTTTCCAGATGTTCGAGCAGGCTGCCCGAAAGTTGTTGGAGTAAGTGCAACGGGGTATTTACAGGCTTCTGTTTGGCCGACATGGTTTACCTCCTGGCTGACGTGGGTGCGGCTCATACTAGCCCTCTGCTCTTACCGCCGCTAGGGCATGTTGACAGTATCGTTTGCCTTGCGTTGCACGGTGAGAAAATTCTTATCGATATAACAAAAAACCACGGCACTTTTTACGCACTCAGGCTGGCATAATCCGTCGCACTTTCGGCGGGAGACTCCCCATGTCGCGTTACCTTTTTTTAGTGCTTGGCTTGGCGATTGGCGTGGCCAATGCGGGTGAGCAATCGCCGTCCAGCAGCACTGCCCAGGACCCGCACGATCTCGCGTACAGCTTGGGCGCAAGCCTCGGCGAGCGCTTGCGCCAGGAAGTCCCCGACCTGCAGATCCAGGCACTGGTTGACGGCCTCAAGCAAGCCTACCAAGGCAAACCACTGGCGCTGGACGATGCACGTATCGAACAGATCCTCGCCCAACACGAAGCACAGAGTGCGGCCGACGCCGAGGTTCCAAAGAGCGAAAAAGCGCTCGCTGCCGAACAGCAATTTTTAACCCAGGAAAAAGCGGCAAGCGGCGTGCGTGAATTGTCGGATGGCATCCTGCTCACCGAGTTGAAGCCTGGCACTGGCAGCAAGCCGTTGGCCAGTGATGAGGTGCAGGTGAAATACACCGGAAAGTTGCCCGACGGGACGGTCTTCGATCAAAGCACACAGCCCCAATGGTTTCGTCTGGACAGCGTGATCAGCGGCTGGAGCAAAGCACTCCAACAGATGCCGACAGGCGCAAAATGGCGCCTGGTGATTCCATCGGCCCAGGCCTATGGCGCCGACGGTGCCGGCGAGTTGATACCGCCATATACACCGCTGGTATTTGAGATCGAGTTGCTCGGTACTCGCCACTGACCCAATAAAAAACGGTGCGCCATGCGCACCGTTTTTTATGTATCACCCAGGATCAAACCTGCGCGACAGACTCTTCCTTATGGGCGTTGTGCAACACTTCGATCAAGCAGTCTTCCAGCTCGAAACGCTCGTGGAGCAGTCCACCCAACTCTTTAAATTTTTCAGCAACACACTCACCGGCATCACACAGGTCGTTAAAGGCCAGCAGCTTTTCGGTGATGACATCGATGCGCGGGTAAATGGTCTCGGCCAGTTCCAGGCCACGCTCATCGTTAAACGCTTTCGCCTCGCCGGTCAGTTGCTCGTAAATCTCGAAATGGCCGGTAGACACATAGTCCACCAGTACACCGCAGAAATCTTGCAGCGACTCGCGATTCTCAGCCAATGCTTCGGGCTTGGCGCCAAGAGCATCAAAGGCCCGAACCAGTTCGTGACGTGCCTTCAACCAGCTGTCGATCAGCTTGTGCACCCCACCCCAGCGTTCCTGAGCATTCTGACAACTTTCCAGCATGGTGATCTCTCTTCCCTATAGGGGGCGCTGCCGCTCTGTGCCCGCGCAACACTTCAAGGATAAAAGCGGCAGCCGGACAAGGCCGCATCTGACAAACGGTTTCAGTAATGCGTGCGGGCCAGATTATGCCCGCATGACTATGGCTTCAAGGTACGCAGGAGAGAAAGTTCATACAAGTGTTTAATCCCATCCTACAAACTGCCATTGGCCTTCAATACCTCGCAAGGTCCAAACGACTGCCCAGTAGCAGCCGAGAAAACTGCATGATGCCCATGGCCAGCATCGCCACGAAGAACAACAAGCTCCACTCCGGCAGGCTCAGGTCGAACAGCGTCCAGTTGAGCTCCACACAATCGACGGTGCCTCTGACCGTCAATTGCAGTGCTTGCCAAAGCGACAGGTTCTCAATCATGTATTGCAGACTGGGCCAGCAATCGCTGGCCTGCTCCAGTGCGGCATTTTGTAGCAGTACCTGGCGCACAGCAGTAATAGCGCCAAGCAACGCACAACCCATGCTGGCCAACCCGTAAAGGTAAGCCGCAGAGCGTCTTGGGCCGTGAATCACGGCAACCAGATTGATCAGGGTAAAGGCGGCCAGAAAGATGCGTTGCACCTGGCAAAGGAAGCAAGGGCGCAACAGCGCGCCGAACTCGAGATAAAAAGACGCACCCAACGTCAGCGCACCCGCCATGAACGCCAGGAGAAAGAAGGAGCGTGAAGGGGCCAAAGACATTGTTATCCGTACCGCAAGAGACAGGTCGTTACGGTAGAGTAAAGGCCTGATCCCTTTCAATACGCGATAGAGCAGACAATTCCGCGAGAGCCTGGGGATATCCCGTCAGAAGCTGGATGACTTCAAGCTGTTAGCGGTAGGAATTTGCTACATCGCGCTTTAGACCCAGCCTTTACACGATAAAGAAGGGTTGGCCCTAAGAAGCTTCCGAGCCAACCCTCGCACTCTTTCCTACTTCAAACCCGCGCGGGCACAGGCAGCGGTGATGCCAGCAACCGGCTGTCCAACAGACCCAGGCCTTCCTGGAACAATTGGTTACTGCGCTCGGTGTCACCCAACTGGGCCAGTAAACGTGCCAGCTCAGCGCAGGCTTCGGGATTTCGCTGTACCTGCAGACTGCTTTCCAAATAGTCCCGCGCCTTGCCCCACAAGCTGTTTTGCAGACAAAGGCGGCCCAGGGTCAGCAGCAGGCTGGCGTCACCCGGATGGTCCTTGAGCCAACCTTCAGCAAACTTCAGCTGTCGGCCTGGGTCGCTGCCGCGCAGCAACCCATAAAGCCGGATCAGATGGCTGTCATAGCCGCGCTTGATGGCGCCGCGCAGCACTTCCTCAGCCTTGGCATCAGCACCCAGCCGACGCAGTTGCTCAGCGTAGGCCAAGACCAGTTGTGGCTCCTGGCGCTGGGCTGAAGTCAGTTGCTCCCAGGCGCGCTCCAAAGATTGCAAGCCCGCTTCACCTTGCTCTTCACGCTGCACGGCAAGGCCAAGGTTCTCGCCCCATGCGCGGCGCTCAAGCTCCGCCAGTTCTGTGGCGGGAAGCACTTTGTCCTTGCGCAGTTCCGGCAACAAGCGAATCACCGATGGCCAATCGCCTCGCTGCTGATGCAAGCGCTGCAACTGGCGCAAGACCTGTGCGTTATGGGGATGACGTTCGTACATCGCCTGCAAGGTCACCAGAGCCCCTTCCGTATCGCCGCGATCCATCTGCAACTGCGCGTGGCTCAAGGCGACAGCAAGTTCCGCCTGTGGCTGGCGCTCCATGGCGCGCTCCAGCAAACCGTCGGACTCTTCATAACGGCCCTGCTCATTGGCGGCACGTGCAGCCCCAAGGTAATACAGCAAGGGCTGGCGCTCGGCTTCGGCGGCACGGTGCAGGTGGCGCTCGGCGCTGGCCCAGCGGCCCTCGGCGAGGTCCAACTGACCTTGCTCAATCGCAATCTGTATGCGGCGGCTGCGGTTACGTCGCGACCAAGGGTTGACTACGCCACCGGAGGTGGTGAGCAGGCTCAGCAGCACACGAACCAGGTAGATCGCCAGGACGACGGCAAACACTGCCACCAGCGTGGCCCACAGGCTCGACTCGTAATGCAGCAGATGAGGATAGGTAATCAGCACGTAGCCGGTGTGTTTCGAAATACCCACGCCCAGTGCCAAGGCAATCGCAATCGCCAGTACCAGGATCACATAGAAACGCTTCATCGGCTCTACTCCTGGGTGGCCGGCGTGCCCGCCGCCGCCTTGGCTTCACCGGCGGACAGGTGGCGGCGCTCAAGATAAGCCTGCACGGCAGCCAGGCTGGCGGCCAGGTCCGGGGGCACCACGGAGACGGCCTTGGGCTCGAGCTCGGCAATACGTGCCAGCATCGCTTTGCTCTGCGGGTTGTCCTGGTTGAAGTTGTCCTGCAGCACGCTGCGGGCTTCACCCAAGGAGCGGCTGTACACCGCCGTTTCACCGTTGAGCGCTGCCCATTGTGCCTGCTCCAGGGCCAGGCTCAGTGCCAGGCGTACCTGGTTCAAACCTTGACCGGCCAGCAACGGACGAATGTTGTCATCCGGGTTGAAGTCGATGCGGAAGTAGCGAGATATCTGCTCCCACCACTGGTGCAGGCGGCTTTCCGTGTCGGTCGTCGGGCGCCCCTCGGAAGAGGGCTCGGTGAGTTGATATTCAGGGGCGATAGCCGCCAGTTGCACGACCTGGTCACGCAAGGCTGCCAGTTGCAGGTAAAGCCCGGTGCGGTCAGGTTGTTCAGTGCTGCGCAAGGCGGTAAGGCTTTTGGCCAATTGCTCACGGGCGGCGTAGGCGCCTGGATCGCTCTGCTCGCGGAGAATTTCGTCAGCGCCCTGGACCAGCGATTGAGCACTGTTGATGTCCTGCAGGGCAGACAGGCGCAAGCTGGCCAGACGGATCAAGTGCTCGGCTTCGGCCAGGCGCCAGTCCTGGCGGCTGGCACCCAGCACGGTTTCCAGACGCTGGCTCAAGCGCTGCTGATCACCCTGCAACTGGGCGACGAGGCGGCGGCGCTCCTCCAGCTCATCGGCTGCTGGCAATTGTGCCAGGCGTGCAGCCAGTTGCTGCTGACTCTGCTTGAGTGATTGGGATTGGTCATCGAGGGTCTGCACCTGGCCCAGCTGTTGCTGGCTGCTGGCTTGCAGGGCACGGACCTGCCAAATCCCCCAACCGCCGGCGGCAACACCTGCGGCACCGAGCAACAGGGCCACAATAGCCAGGCCATTGCCACGGCGTGGCGCGGTGGCCGGTGCAACCTGCGCATCAAGTGCTGGCTGGGCTTCATCTTTAGGCAAGGCTGTTTCGCTCACGTATCCGTCCTTTGCGTATCAGAGAGTGGGCGCCGCATGCCTCACGAGGCAGCGCTGCGCAACGCCACTAACAAAGCCGCGGCACTCGCGCCGCGACAATCCACAACTTTTTCTGCGCCGGCGGCCCGCGCCATTTCATAAACGCGCGGGCTGGGCACGAACAACGGCAGCTGCGCCACCTTCGGCCAATCGAGGCCGGCCAGGGCTTGCAGGTGCAAAAAACCCTGCCCACTGCTGACCACCAGGCCGTTCAAGCGTTCCAACTGGATGCGCTGCGTCAACACCCCGGCCTCGTAGGCCGGAAGGAAGCGGCGATACAACTCCAGATAATCGACACTAGCACCTTGCTCACGCAAACGCTCAGCCAGCAGCTCTCGCCCACCCTCGCCACGCAGGATCAGCACTTGGGCACCGGGCTGTGCGATAGCCTCGCGCAAGGCGGGCAATTCAAGCAAGGCCTCGCTGTCATCCCCGGTATGCGGATAGTGAACGCTGAGTCCGTGATCGGCCAGTACCTGCGCGGTGGCAGCCCCGACGCTGAACCACGGCAACTGCGGCCAAGGCTGATTCAACTGCTGTACAGCAAGGCGTGCGGCCGGCTTGCTGACCACAATCACCGCGCAATAACGGCCGAGGTCACGCAACACAGACTGTTGTTCAGGCGTCACGGGCAAGGCTTCGATGTCCAGCAAAGGCAGGCTGCTGCTGAAAATACCGGCTTCGGACAGCGATGCCGCCAGGGCAGCCGACTCTTCGGCAGGCCGCGTCAGCAGCACACGCCAGCCAGTCACTGCGGGCCGGCCTCGCCGTAGACTTTTTGCAGAATGGCGCCGGCGCCCTTGCCCAGCAGCTCTTCAGCGACCTGGATACCCAAGACAGTCGCGTCACGCTGTGGCCCGCGCACCTCGGCGGTGAGCAGGTGGCCGCCTTCAGGATCCCCTACCAGGCCACGCAGCCAAAGGTTTTCACCCTCAAGCACGGCGTAGCAGGCAATCGGCACCTGGCAGCCACCGTTGAGGTGCTTGTTCAGCGCGCGCTCGGCGGTGACACGCACTTCGGTGTCAGGGTGGTCCAGGGGTTTGAGCAAGGCGTGAATTCCAGTGTCGGCGGTGCGACATTCGATGCCCACAGCACCCTGCCCGCCTGCAGGCAAGCTGTCTTCGACGCTGATGGCCGAGGTGATACGGTCTTCGAAACCGAGGCGGATCAATCCAGCCGCCGCGAGGATGATCGCGTCATAGTCACCGGCATCCAGCTTGGCCAGGCGCGTGTTGACGTTGCCGCGCAGGAAACGGATCTGCAGATCCGGGCGACGAGTCAGCAACTGCGCCTGACGACGCAGGCTGGAGGTGCCGACGACGCTGCCCAGTGGCAACTCATCCAACGACGCGTAGGTGTTGGAAACGAAGGCATCGCGCGGGTCTTCACGTTCGCAGATGCAATACAGGCCGAGGCCTTCAGGGAAGTCCATCGGCACGTCTTTCATCGAATGCACGGCGATGTCGGCTTCGTTTTCCAGCAGTGCGGTTTCCAGCTCTTTGACGAACAAGCCCTTGCCGCCGATCTTCGACAGTGGCGAGTCGAGCAGCTTGTCGCCGCGACTGACCATGGGCACCAGGGACACTTTGAGGCCCGGGTGGGCCTGTTCAAGGCGTGCTTTGACGTATTCGGCCTGCCACAAGGCCAAGGCGCTTTTACGGGTGGCGATGCGGATTTCGCGAGAGGACATGGATCAATCCGTACTGAATAGATACGGCAGATAATAACAGCTCAGGCAAACACGCTTTGATTTGAATCAGCAAGTGCGGGGCCTCCCTGGCCGCATCGCACCGGGATAAGGAGGGCAGACCTCGCCAAAGCCCTTGGGCTAAAGCTGCTGCATCATCTTGCGCACACCGGCGACATGACGTCGGCTGACGATCAAGGCATCGCCATTGAGCCCTTTCAGGAACAGCTGAAAATGCCCCAGTGGCGTGCGTTGCAAACGTTCTATTCGCTCGCGGGCCACCAGCGCGTTGCGGTGAATGCGCACGAAGCGGTCGCCAAACTCATCCTCCAACGCCTTGAGCGGCTCATCGAGCAATACTTCGCCCGTCTCGTGGCGCAGGGTCACGTACTTGTGATCAGCGATAAAGTAGACCACCTGGCCCAGAGGAATCAGCTCGATGCCTTTGCGGGTTCGCGCGCTGATATGGCTGCGAGGCCCATTGCCACTCTGGGCAGCCGGCTGGGTCAGCGCAGCCAGTTGAAGGCGGTTTGGGCGCTCGGCCTTTTTCAGGGCCTTGAGCAACGCTTCGCCGGTTACCGGCTTGGCGAGAAAACTGACACCGCTGGCTTCCAGCGTTTCCGTAGAAAACTCTTCCTGGGCTGCACATAACACCACGGCCGGCGGCGATTCTCGCTCACTCAGGCGGGCGGCGACTTGCAGGCCATCGAGGCCCGGCAAGCGGATATCGAGCAGCACCACGTCAGGCTTGAGGCTGTCGATCAGCGTCAACGCCTCCTCACCACTGGTGGCGCTCGGTTCAAGGACTTTATAACCCTCGAGCTCATTGACCAAACGGCTCAGTCGCTCGCGGGCTTGGGGTTCGTCATCAACGATCAGGACATTCATATTGCGCTGGATTCCTGCGTGAGTCTCGCACAAGGATAGCGTAGACAGGTGCGGTGACTTGCGTCACAGCGATCCACGCTAAGACTAGCGCGAGCGGCAAAAAGTGCCCCGAGAGCGGCACCCAAATTTACCCGGACCTGTTCAGTTGCGCCCAAAACCTGCTGCCTCTGGGCATCGCCGTAGGGTTTGCTGATACACAATCCGAATACCCCCCTTTTTTAATGGATAGTCTGGGCTATGACCACATCACCCGACTTTGGTGCATTCATGCTCTATCAGTGCAACTGTAGACGCTTGCTGAGACGATATTGTTCGATCGTCAAATATCGTTTCAATTAACGCCTCCCTCCAGTCTCGTCCCGGATGCGTTCGGCGGCAAGGCACTTAGCCATCCTTCGTACAAATAAAAATGCCGACCACCCGCAGCACCGCCTCCACGGGCAACCCTGTTATTATCGGCGGCACACCTCCACGCCTCTTTTAAGCAGATCACGAGCGAATCCATGAGCACCGACAAGACCAACCAGTCCTGGGGCGGCCGCTTCAGTGAACCCGTCGACGCCTTCGTCGCCCGCTTCACCGCCTCCGTCACCTTCGACCAGCGCCTGTACCGCCACGACATCATGGGCTCGATCGCCCACGCCACGATGCTGGCCAAGGTCGGCGTGCTGACCGACGCCGAGCGCGACAGCATCATCGACGGCCTGACTACCATTCGCGGTGAGATCGAGGCCGGCACATTCGACTGGCGCGTCGACCTGGAAGACGTGCACATGAATATCGAGGCCCGCCTCACCGATCGTATCGGTGTGACCGGCAAAAAACTGCACACCGGTCGCAGCCGTAACGACCAGGTGGCCACCGATATTCGCCTGTGGCTGCGCGACGAAATCGACCTGATCCTGGCCGAAATCACGCGCCTGCAAAAAGGTTTGCTGGAGCAGGCCGAGCGTGAGTCGGACACCATCATGCCCGGCTTCACCCACCTGCAAACCGCACAGCCAGTGACCTTCGGCCACCACCTGCTGGCCTGGTTCGAAATGCTCAGCCGCGACTACGAGCGCCTGGTGGATTGCCGTAAACGCGCCAACCGCATGCCATTGGGCAGCGCCGCGCTGGCGGGCACCACTTACCCGATCGACCGCGAGTACACCGCTCAACTGCTGGGTTTTGACGCCGTGGGCGGCAACTCCCTGGACGGCGTATCGGACCGCGACTTCGCCATCGAATTCTGCGCTGCCGCCAGCATCGCGATGATGCACCTGTCGCGTTTCTCCGAAGAGCTGGTGCTGTGGACCAGCGCGCAATTCCAATTCATCGACCTGCCGGATCGCTTCTGCACGGGCAGCTCGATCATGCCGCAAAAGAAAAACCCCGACGTGCCGGAGTTGGTGCGCGGCAAGAGCGGCCGTGTGTTCGGCGCACTGATGGGCTTGCTGACCCTGATGAAGGGCCAGCCGCTGGCCTACAACAAGGACAATCAGGAAGACAAAGAGCCGCTGTTCGACGCTGCCGACACCTTGCGCGACTCGCTGCGTGCGTTTGCCGACATGATCCCCGCAATCAAGCCCAAGCACGCGATCATGCGTGAGGCGGCCTTGCGCGGTTTCTCTACTGCGACCGACCTGGCGGATTACCTGGTGCGCCGCGGCCTGCCGTTCCGGGACTGCCACGAAATCGTCGGCCATGCCGTCAAATACGGTGTGGACACCGGCAAGGACCTGGCGGAAATGAGCCTGGAAGAGCTGCGTCGTTTCAGCGACCAGATCGAGCAAGACGTGTTTGCGGTGCTGACCCTGGAAGGCTCGGTGAATGCCCGTAACCACGTAGGCGGCACTGCACCGGCGCAGGTCAAGGCAGCCGTAGCGCGCGGCCAGGAACTGCTGGCCAGCCGCTAAAAGCTTCACGAGCAAGCCCGCTTCCACTATTGACCGAGTTCCACCTCTGGGATGCAGTCGAATGTGGGAGCGGGCTTGCTCGCGAAGGCGTCACCGCAGGCGCCAACTCGCTATTTCTTCGCCGCAATCATCGCCATAAACGCCGGCATCGCCGCTTCTCTGTCCGCCGCCACCTTCTGCGCGTTGGGCATGGCATGCAATCGCTCCAGCAGCGCTTTGGCCGCCGGCAACTCAGCCAGCAAATCCAGGCCAAACAGCTTCTCGCCCACGCCACAGGCGAGATTCACGCTGTACATGAAATACAGATCGGCAATCGTAAATCTCTCCCCCGCCACGTATGGCGCGAACTTACCGTGTCGACCTAAAGAAGCGATCCCCAACAGCAACTCGGCCTTGGTTTTTTCCTTGATCGCATCCGGCACCTGCATACCGAAGAACGCCTCGGCGAAACACGCGCGCGCGGGCAGCTCGATATACAGCTCGATTTCCCTGCAGAACGCCAGCACTTGGGCGCGTTGAAACGGGTCGGCCGGCAGCAACGAACGGCCCTCCTGGGTCTGCTCGATGTATTCGAGGATCACGCTGGTTTCGTTGATAAACCCCTGTTTCACGCCAAGAATCGGCACTTTGCCACGGGGGCTGACGGCAAGCGCCTCGGGCGTCTGGCTCGGGTAAAACGGTACTTCTTCAACCGGCAGGCCCTTCTCCATCAGCGCCAGCTTGACCATGTTGTAGTAGTTACTGACCGAAAATCCGTAAAGCTTGAGCATTGCGAATGCCTCCAGGCCGGGTGTGGGGTTGGCTGCAGAAGTTATAGAACGTCGCGCCCGACCTGACCAGCAGCATCACCTGCTTGAATGGAGGTAGACTGGCGCCCTTTCCTTGAGGAGCCTGCCATGAGCGAGCCGACCGATATCGACAGCGACGAAGAAGAGTTCACCGAGAGCACACTGGTCCAAGCCATCGAAAACCAGATCGAAAGCGACAATCCGCCTGCCGCCAAAGCCACTTTGAATAAGCTCACGCTGGTGGGTTACGAACGCGAAGAGATTCTGAACCTCATGGCTCACGTATTGGCCGTGGAAATCGACAATATGTTGGACGAAGACCGCGCATTCAATACCGAATGGTACGAAACAGCGCTGCGGGCGCTGCCGGAATTGCCACCGGAAAACGATTGAATCGAGCACCTTGGTGGCGAAGCAGCAGGCTTGCTCACCACAAAGGTGCGCCATATCAAGACCCACGACTTTCTCACTGGACAGCCCGGCAAAGTGCGTTCACCTTATGCCCTGCTAGCCTCTAATAAATTCTTAGAAAGTCTGGAGTCCTTATGTCGTATACCCCTGAGTTGGTTGCCGAACTGGAAATCCTTGCACTCTTCAACCTGGGCAGCTCCCAGGAAGGTCTAAAAGTCCACCAGACCGCCGCACCCTCCGCCATCGCCGCCGCCAAACGCCTGTTCGAGAAAAAACTGATCGACCAGCCGGACGGGGGCTACCTGACCAGCCTTGGCCGGGACGCTGCCGAGCAGGCCCAAACCCTGTTGACCATTCTGACCACTGCCTCGACCAAAGAAGCCGCCTGATACCTGTTACCGCCCATGGAGTCCGCCCTTTGCGGATTCCGAGGGCGCTGCTGTCCAGCGCTCAAAATTCTGACGTCAAAAACAATTTCCCTCTAAAACTCCTACGCTACTGGCTGTAAACTCCTACACGGCCGCCCATGTCGGGCCCTGCGAGCCACCGAGTTCTACATGACCCGCACCCATGAGATCCGCCCCGACCTGGACGAAGGCATCGACCGCAAGGTGCTGGCTCAACTGCGCGCGCGCTTCATGGCCCTCAATGAAGGCCGAATGGCCCGGGCCGTCGAGGGGCTGACGCCACGCCAACAAAGCGTGCTGACCCTGCTGCCGCTGTTTTTTCACGTCAATCATCCGCTGCTGCCCGGTTATGTCTCGGGCAGCACGCCGGCCGGGCTGTCGAACTTCGAACCTGACGCCCAAGCGCTCGCCGAAGCCCAGCGCCTGACCCGCTCGTTCTCTTACAAGGCACGCCACGGCAACCCGCCGCGGCCGATCCACGGCCTGTTTCTGATGGGCAGCCTCGGCACCCTGGCTCAGGCAGACCAAAGCGATATGGACGTGTGGGTATGCCACGCGCCCGACCTGGGCGAAAACGAGCTGGCTGAGCTGCGCAAAAAGTGCCAGTTGCTGGAAGCTTGGGCCTTGACCATGGGGGCAGAGGCGCATTTTTTCCTGATCGAGCCGACGCGCTTTGTGCTGGGTGAACGCGACACGCAACTGAGCTCCGATGATTGCGGCACCACTCAGCATTACCTGCTGCTGGATGAGTTCTACCGCACCGCCATCTGGCTCGCCGGGCGCACACCCATCTGGTGGCTGGTGCCGGTCTACGAAGAACGTCGCTACGCCGAGTTCACTCACGCACTGATTTCCAAGCGCTTTATCCGCGCCGATGAAACCCTCGACCTCGGTCACCTGGCCCACATCCCCCCCGGCGAATTCATTGGCGCCGGGCTGTGGCAACTGTTCAAAGGCATCGAGTCGCCCTACAAATCGGTGCTCAAGTTACTGCTGACCGAGGTTTACGCCAACGAACACCCGAACGTGCATTGCCTGAGCCTGCGCTTCAAACGCTCGGTATTCGCCAATCAGATGGATCTGGATGAGTTGGACCCGTATATCGTGGTCTACCGCCGCATCGAGGAACACCTCAAGGTGCGTAACGAGCCCGAACGCCTGGAGTTGGTAAGACGCGCGCTGTACCTGAAGGTCAACCGCAAGCTCAGCGCCGGCCAACGCAGCACCAGTTGGCAGCGCCTATTAATGGAACGCCTGTCCCATGAATGGGGTTGGGACCAACGCCAACTGGCTCTGCTGGACAGTCGCAGCCAGTGGAAAGTGCGCCAGGTCGCCTCCGAACGCCGTGCGCTGGTCAATGAGCTGAATTACAGCTACCGCTTTCTCACCCAGTTCGCTCGTACCGAGCAGACCGTCAGCCTGATTAACAAGCGCGACCTCAATGTGCTGGGCCGGCGCTTGTATGCGGCGTTTGAGCGCAAGGCCGGCAAGGTCGAGTTCATCAACCCCGGCATCGCGCCGGACCTGGCCGAAGATACCCTGACACTGGTGCAATCGCCCAACCGCAAGGAGCCCGGCCAGCACCACTGGGGCCTGTACAACGGCAACCTTACGGCACTGGAATGGGAGCACTTTGCGCCGATCAAGCGCAGCCGCGACCTGCTGGAAATGCTCACCTGGTGCCACCGCAACGGCGTGATCGACAGCAGCACGCGCCTGGCGTTGCACCCGGGCGTCAGTGACATGACCGAATTCGAGCTGTTCAACCTGTTGGGCAGCCTGCAACAGACCATCGCCCTGCCGTTGACCAGCGTCGATGAAGATCGCCTGCTGCGCTCGGCCGTGCCGGAAGACGTGTTGTTGCTGATCAACGTCGGCGTTGACCCGCTCAAGCATCATCGCGATCTGAATATCCTGATGACCACCGAGCGTACCGACTCCTTGAGCTATGCCGGCGTGCGCGACAACCTGGTGCTGACCCTGGATCAGGTGACGCTCAACAGTTGGAACGAGGTGATGGTCAGCCGCTATGACGGCCCCCACGCGTTGCTCGACTGCTTGCGTGACTACCTCAACCAACTGCCGCCGGACCATTTGCCACGGCTGCGGGTGCGCTGCTTCTGTCACAACCGTGCGCAGTTCATTGCCCAGCGCGTGGAAGAAATCTTCGATACGGCGCAGAGCCTGCTGCTGGGTCAGTCCAATCACCGCTACCTCCTGCAAGTGCAGCAGCACTATCACGTGATGGAGCTGACCCCGGGCCAGGCCACCCATGTGTCGCTGCCGACTCAGGACGCGCTGATCGCGTACCTCAGCGAAGAACTGGCCAGCTACAGCCCGCTGCACCTGGACGCCATGGCCCTGGAAGACCACGACCTGGCGCTGCTGTTGCCCATGGGCCAGGCCAATTGTGTACAGGTGTTCTACCGCGTCAATGAAGGCTTCGCCGAGCTGTATGTGCTGGATGAGTTCAACGCGCTGTGGCAGCAGCGCCTGCCGTTTCATGACGAACAAAGCCTGCTGGCGCCGTTGCAGCGCTTTCTGCAATCGATCATCTACCGCCGTGAAGCGCTATCGCCGCTGGATACGCAACAGACGCTGGGTGAAGTGCAAACTCTGTATTACCAACTGTTGCCGTCCGGCAGCAATCGCGCCCGCAGCATCGAGCCGCGGCCAGCCCCTCAAAACCCGGCCAATAAGCCGTTTTATGACGTGCAGGCGATTATCGGCAAAGCGGCGCACGGCCAGGTGGGTATCACCCTGTACTGCAATCAGCGGGAGTTTTGCGAACTGGAGTTTGGCGACCAGTTGTTTGCGGTGGTCGCCCAGCAAATCGTCGGGCAGCGTCGGGAGACCGAGCGCTACCGCTGCTACATCACCGACCTGGACCTGTCGGGCCTGCTCGGTGATGTGCAAAGCCCGAGCAACTTGTATCTGCGCTACAAGGCCGAGCTGGAGCTGTCGCTCAACAAGGCGTTGAACCAGGTTTAGAGAGGGAACGCGCCGCCATCTTTGGGCTGGCCTTCAACGCTGAGCAATTCAAGCTTGAGGGTCTTGCCACCGGGTGCTGGCCAGTCGATGTGCTGACCGACCTGCAGGCCCAGCAAGGCGCTGCCGACCGGAGCCAGAATCGAAATCTTGCCTTCGTCGGCATTCGCATCCTTGGGATAAACCAAGGTCAGGTGACGCTCCTTGCCACTGCTTTCTTCACGGCAATGGACACGGGAGTTCATAGTCACGACGTCTCCCGACACTTCATCGTGGCCGACTGTTTCTGCGCGGTCGAGTTCGGCTTGCAACGCTTCGACGCCGGGAAACTCATCGCCCAAGCGGTCGATCAGTTGCTCCAGACGCTGCACGTCAAGACGGGTGAGGATGATGGAAGGTGCGGTGGTCATGATTCAGGCAGACTCCTTTTTTCTGCACAAAAAAGCAAAACCCCGCCAGGAAAAGGCGGGGTTCTCACGGACCTCGATGATTTGAGGTGTAGCCGGACACTACCACAGCGTCACAAATAAACAAGACGGCCTCAAGCGCGCTCCCGGCGCTGCTCGGCCTCGGCACAGATCACGCGGCGCCGTGCGTCGTCGGCAGAGCGCCATTCACGGATGTCTTCCACATGGCGGAAGCAGCCGAGGCAGACTTTTTGCTCGTCCAGGCGACACAAACTGATACAAGGTGACGGCACCGCCGGGCTGACATTGCTGAACAGCGGCTTGGGCGGGCGTACAGGTGCAGGCTGGGTCACGATCAAATCTCGTCGAAGTCCAAGTCGGCGCCGGACTGTTCTTTCGTGAGGCGAGCAAGCATTTCGCTCAGCAGCTCGTCAGTGGTGTCGTGCGCCCAGCGATTTTCCTCTTCATCGTAGTCGAAGTGAAAACCACCCGAACGGGCTGCCAGCCACAACTGGCGCAGCGGTTCCTGGCGACTGAAGATCAGTTGGGTGCCGTTTTCAAACTTGACGGTCAGCACGCCGGCCGAGTTTTCCAGGTCCACGTCCAGGCCGCTGTCGTCGAAAATATCTTCCAGCGCCTGCTGGGTCGAATCCACCAGGTCGTGAAAACGGGCTTCGGTCAAACTCATTGTGGCAACCTCAAAAGTGTCTGGTTTTGCTCAAGCGCCGCACGATACGGGCGAGCCCCGCTGATTGCAAAGGATACCGAGTTCATTACCGATGACAGTATGAAATATCCGCGACCATCGTAGCCTGCTTCCCAACTATCTCGGCAAACCCCCGCCGGACGGGTATTCCGGCGCATAGGCAAGCTGGCGGGTGGTCGGTATACTCGGGCGCAATTAATGCATATTCAAGGATTTCGCCATGAAGCGCCTGATCTCTTCCCTTGCTGCGCTCGTCGCGGTCGCTTGCCTCGTTAGTGCCTGTGGTCAAAAAGGTCCGCTGTACCTGCCCGATGACAGCAAAGACCCAAATGACCAGGCGCAAACGTCGCAGTCCAAAGCGCACAAGCACGACACCTATTAAGGGAAACTCATGGACGCTTTTAACTACCGGGACGGCGAGCTGTTCGCGGAAGGCGTGGCGCTGTCCGCGATTGCCGAGCGCTTTGGCACCCCGACCTATGTGTACTCCCGTGCGCACATCGAAGCCCAATACCGTAGCTTTACCGACGCTCTGGAAGGCACGCCGAGCCTGGTGTGCTACGCCGTCAAGGCCAACTCCAACCTGGGTGTACTGAATGTCCTGGCGCGCTTGGGCGCTGGTTTCGACATCGTCTCCCGTGGTGAGCTGGAACGGGTACTGGCTGCCGGTGGCACGCCGGACAAGATCGTGTTTTCCGGCGTTGGCAAGAGCCGCGAAGACATGCGCCGCGCCCTGGAAGTCGGCGTGCATTGCTTCAACGTCGAGTCCACCGACGAGCTGGAGCGCCTGCAGGTCGTCGCTGCCGAGATGGGCGTTCGCGCGCCGATCTCCCTGCGCGTCAACCCGGACGTCGATGCCGGCACCCACCCGTACATTTCCACCGGTCTCAAAGAGAACAAGTTCGGCATCGCCATTGCCGACGCCGAGGACGTGTACATCCGTGCCGCGCAGTTGCCGAACCTGGAAGTGCTGGGCGTCGACTGCCATATCGGCTCGCAACTGACCACCTTGCCACCGTTCCTGGACGCCCTCGACCGCCTGCTGGCGCTGACCGAGCGCCTTGGCGAGTGCGGCATCTACCTGCAACACATCGACCTCGGTGGTGGTGTAGGCGTGCGTTATCGCGATGAAGAGCCACCACAGATCGCCGACTACATCCAGGCCGTCCGCGAGCGCACCGAAGGCCGCGGCCTGACCCTGATGTTCGAGCCGGGCCGTTATATCGTCGCCAATGCCAGCGTACTGCTGACCCAGGTCGAATACCTCAAGCACACCGAGTACAAGGATTTCGCCATCGTCGACGCGGCGATGAACGACCTTATTCGCCCGGCGCTCTATCAGGCCTGGATGGATGTAACTGCGGTCAAGCCACGTACTGGCGAAGGTCGCAACTACGACATCGTCGGCCCGATCTGCGAGACCGGCGACTTCCTGGCCAAGGATCGTCAACTGGCCCTGGAAGAAGGCGACCTGCTGGCTGTGCATTCGGCCGGTGCCTACGGGTTTGTCATGAGCTCCAACTACAACACTCGCGGCCGTGCCGCCGAGGTGCTGGTGGACGGTGATCAAGCGTTTGAAGTGCGTCGCCGCGAGACGGTAGCCGAGTTGTATGCTGGCGAAAGCCTGCTGCCGGAGTAAGCCATGCTGCTGCGTTTTACCAAGATGCACGGGCTGGGCAATGATTTCATGGTTCTCGACCTGGTCAGCCAGCACGCGCATATCCTGCCCAAGCACGCTAAACAATGGGGCGACCGTCACACCGGTATCGGCTTCGACCAATTGCTGATCGTTGAGGCGCCAAGCAACCCGGAGGTGGATTTCCGTTACCGGATCTTCAACTCCGACGGTTCCGAAGTGGAACAGTGCGGCAACGGCGCGCGCTGCTTCGCCCGCTTCGTGCTGGACAAACGCCTGACCGCCAAGCGGCAGATTCGCGTTGAGACCAAGAGCGGTGTGATCGAGCTGGATATTCGCAGCGACGGCCAGATCAGCGTGAACATGGGCGAACCACGCCTGGTGCCGGCGGATATACCGTTTCAGGCCACCGAGCAGGCCACGCGTTACGCGCTGGACGTTGATGGCAAGACGGTGGATATCGCTGCCGTGTCGATGGGCAACCCCCACGCGGTACTGCGGGTCAACGACATCAATAACGCCCCCGTGCATGAACTGGGGCCGAAGATCGAGCATCACCCGCGCTTTCCGGCACGGGTCAATGTGGGCTTTCTGCAGGTGATCGACCGTTCCCGCGCGCAACTGCGTGTATGGGAACGCGGTGCCGGCGAAACCCAGGCGTGCGGCACCGGTGCTTGCGCCGCCGCCGTCGCTGCGATCAGCCAGGGGTGGATGGATTCGCCACTGCTGATCGACCTGCCCGGCGGACGCTTGTCCATCGAATGGGCAGGCCCTGGCCACCCGGTGATGATGACCGGGCCGGCCTCGCGCGTATACGAAGGACAGGTCCGTCTATGAGTGAGCCAAGCTAATGACCGATAAGCCTCAAGTACCCGCCGAAACGTCCCCGAGCGAAAGTCTGGAGGCCGCTGCTGTCGCGGCGTACCTTGAGGCTAATCCGGACTTCTTCGTCGAACACGAAGAACTGCTGCCCGCCCTGCGCATTCCCCACCAGCGCGGCGATACCGTGTCGCTGGTGGAGCGGCAGATGAAGATCCTGCGCGAGCGCAATATCGAAATGCGCCACAAGCTCTCGCACCTGATGGACGTGGCCCGCGACAACGACCGTCTTTTCGACAAGACCCGTCGCCTGATTCTTACCCTGATGGATGCCACCAGCCTCGAAGAAACGGTCATTGCCGTGGAAGACAGCCTGCGCCAGGACTTCCAGGTGCCCTTTGTCAGCCTGATTCTGTTCAGCGACAACCCGATGCCGGTGGGTCGCTGGGTCAGCGGCGGCGAAGCGCAGACGGCAATCGGCGGTCTGCTCTCCGAAGGCAAGACCATCAGCGGCACCCTGCGCGAGCACGAACTGGATTTCCTGTTTGGCGCTGAACAGCGCAAGCAGATCGGTTCCACTGCCGTGGTTGCTCTCAGCCATCAAGGCCTGCACGGTGTATTGGCCATCGCCAGTCGTGATCCTCAGCACTACAAAAGCTCGGTGGGTACGCTGTTTCTGACCTACATCGCTGAAGTGCTGGGCCGGGTCCTGCCGCGCTTTACCACTGCCTTGCGCGCGGTGCGCTAGCCATGGACAGGCAACTGGACGCTTACTGCGCTCACCTGCGCAACGAGCGCCAGGTGTCGCCCCATACCCTGGAAGCCTACCGACGGGACTTGAACAAGGTCCTGGCGTACTGCGAAAAGCAGCAGATCGCCAGCTGGAAGGCCCTGGATATCCAGAGCCTGCGCAGCCTGATCGCGCGCCTGCACCAGCAAGGCCAATCCTCGCGCAGCCTGTCCCGCCTGCTGTCGGCGGTGCGCGGCCTCTATCATTACCTCAACCGCGAAGGCCTGTGCGACCACGACCCGGCCAATGGCCTCGCCCCGCCCAAGGGTGAGCGGCGCCTGCCCAAGACCCTGGACACCGACCGCGCGCTGCAATTGCTCGATGGCGCCGTGGAAGATGACTTCCTCGCCCACCGCGACCAGGCGATCCTTGAGCTGTTCTATTCCTCAGGCCTGCGCCTGTCGGAGCTGACCGGCCTGAACCTCGATCAGTTGGACCTGGCGGACGGGCTGGTGCAAGTGCTCGGCAAAGGCAGCAAAACCCGTGTACTGCCGGTGGGCAGGAAGGCCCGCGAAGCCTTGCAGCTGTGGCTACCGCTGCGCCTTTTGACCCACCCGGCGGACGATGCCGTGTTTGTCAGCCAACAAGGCCGCCGCTTGGGGCCACGGGCGATTCAATTGCGGGTCAAGGCAGCCGGCGAGCGTGAGCTGGGGCAAAACCTGCACCCACACATGCTGCGGCATTCCTTTGCCAGCCATATGCTGGAGTCGTCCCAGGACTTGCGCGCCGTGCAGGAACTGCTGGGCCACTCCGACATCAAGACCACGCAGATCTACACCCATCTCGACTTCCAGCACCTGGCTACGGTGTACGACAGTGCCCATCCACGGGCCAAACGCATCAAGGGCGGCGACTCATGAGTATCAAGCTGATCACCTTCGACCTGGACGACACGCTCTGGGACAACGTACCCGTCATCATCAGCGCCGAAGCGTCGATGCGTGAATGGTTGGCGACCCATGCTTCCAAGGTCGGCGATTTGCCACTCGAGCACTTCGCGAGCCTTCGCCAGCAGGTACTGGAGCGCCATCCTGAACTCAAAAATCGGATCAGCGTGCTGCGCCATCGGGTGCTGATGCACGCCTTTGAACAAGCCGGTTATCCACAGCCTGAAGCCACGCAGATGGCCGACGTGTGCTTTGAAGCATTCATTCACGCACGCCACCAGCTCACGGTGTTTCCCGAAGCCGAACCCATGTTGCAAGCCCTGCGCCAGCACTTCCTGCTGGGGGTTATCACCAACGGCAATGCTGACGTGCAGCGTGTAGGCCTGGCGGATTACTTTCACTTTGCCCTGCGCGCCGAAGATATCGGTATCGCAAAGCCTGATGCGCGCCTGTTTCAAGAGGCGCTGCAACGCGGCGGCGTGGATGCCCATCAAGCAGTACATATTGGCGATCATCCCGGCGATGACATCGCCGGGGCGCAGCAGGCGGGGCTTCGTGCCGTGTGGTTCAACCCGACGGGCAAGGCGTGGGAAGCGGATAAGCGCCCGGATGCGGAAATTCGTAGCTTAAACGAGTTGCCGCCGTTGCTTCGCAGTTGGCAGTAACGCTATAGCGGCAGCACTGAGAATCAAAATGTGGGAGCGGGCTTACTCGCGAATGCGGTGTATCAGTCAGCCCATCAGCAACTGACAGACCGCTTTCGCGAGCAAGCCCGCTCCCACATATGTTTTGTGGTGACCTGCAGGATTTATTACAGGCATGAAAAAGCCCGCAGCGACGGCGGGCTTTTTCTTACAAGCAGGTGAGTGACCTCAGATAGGTCGACTGCCGTACTTGTTATCCGGCTTTTTCGGTGGATCTGCCACCACGTTGGCCTCGACTTCCTGCACTTTGCCGCCTTTAGCGAGGAATTCTTCCATCGCACGGGCCAGCGCATCGCGCTCTTTGTTCTTGGCTTCAACGCTCGGCAGTTCGTCTACCGAAACAGCTGCCTTGGCTTTGCCCTTGGCCGCCGGGGCAGGTGCATCATCGCCACCGTCGTCGTCAGCAACGTCTTCAGCTGCCGCATCAAGACCTTCTTCGGTCTCGTCGTCGTCACCTACTTCAAGGTCGTCGTTTTCCAGATCATCGTCGCTCATGTTCTACCTCATGACTTGCGAAAAGCAGATTAGTTATAGCCCAGCCTCACTCGCTGTCGAGTTCGCCGGAAAAAATCAACATCCACCGGATCACCAGTGGCTTATGCCCCATCACCGTGCAACGTGGCGAGGACTTTACGAGCACCGCCATGATCACGGTGCTCGCCCAGATAAACACCTTGCCAGGTCCCCATTGCCAAGCGGCCGGCCTTGACCGGCAAACTCAGCTGGCAGCCCAGGAGACTGGCCTTGAAGTGCGCCGGCAGATCATCCGGACCTTCGTCGTTGTGTTCGAACCCTGCACGCCCTTGCGGCACCAGCGAGTTGAAAAAACGTTCGAAGTCACGGCGAACCGCCGGGTCGGTATTCTCGTTGATGGTCAACGAGGCCGAGGTGTGCTGCAGCCACAGATGCAACAGGCCTACGCGACAAGCCTTCAATTCAGGCAAGCCGGCAAGCAACTCATCCGTTACCAGGTGAAAGCCCCTGGGCTTGGCCCGGAGGGTAATCAGGGTCTGTTGCCACATACAGTTCTCCGCCCATCGGCGCGCATTCTAGCGCGCTCAGGGAAAAAACAAAGTGCCGAATACGCCTACATGCATGTAAGACTTTTGCACGGTGAAAAGTACCGTGTGCGCCCCATCACAAACTCTGCGCAAAAACCGGTACAGCTTCCTATCACTGACAAACGCCAGGCAAAAAAATGCCCGGCAAGCCGGGCATCTTTTTTTCGCGTACTTACAAGTTGTAACCGCGTTCGTTGTGTTGCGCCAGATCGAGGCCGACAGCCTCTTCTTCGTCGGTGACCCGCAGGCCCATGACCGCATCCAGTACCTTGAGGATAATGAAGGTCACGATGGCCGTGTAGATCACGGTGAAGCCGACGCCTTTGCACTGGATCCAGACTTGCGCCGCGATGTCAGTGGTCGCCGCGTTGAAGCCGCCCAGCGAAGGGGCAGCGAATACGCCGGTGAGGATCGCGCCGAGGATACCGCCGATACCGTGCACGCCGAAGGCGTCCAGGGAGTCGTCGTAACCCAGTTTGCGTTTCAGGGTAGTCGCGCAGAAGAAGCACACCACGCCTGCCGCCAGGCCGATGACCAGGGCGCCCATCGGGCCCACGGTGCCGGCAGCCGGGGTGATTGCAACCAAGCCGGCCACTACACCCGAGGCGATGCCCAGTGCACTTGGCTTACCGTGGGTGACCCACTCGGCGAACATCCAGCCCAGCGCCGCAGCCGCGGTAGCAATCTGGGTGACCAGCATCGCCATACCGGCAGTGCCGTTGGCCGCAGCGGCGGAACCTGCGTTGAAGCCGAACCAGCCAACCCACAACATGGCTGCACCCACCAGGGTATAACCGAGGTTGTGAGGTGCCATTGGCGTGGTCGGGAAGCCTTTACGCTTGCCGAGTACCAGGCACGCCACCAAGCCAGCCACACCGGCGTTGATGTGCACCACAGTGCCGCCCGCGAAGTCCAGCACGCCCCAGTCGCCCAGCAACGAACCCGGACCGCCCCACACCATGTGGGCAATCGGTGCGTAGACCAGGGTGAACCAGACGCCCATGAAAATCAGCATCGCGGAGAACTTCATACGCTCAGCGAAAGCACCGACGATCAGCGCAGGCGTAATGATGGCGAACGTCATCTGGAAGGTGACAAACACCGCCTCAGGGAACAGCGCCGCAGGGCCGGTAATGCTCGCCGGAGTCACACCCGACAGGAACAGTTTGGACAGGCCGCCCACGAACGAGTTGAGGTTGACGACGCCTGCTTCCATACCGGTGGTGTCGAACGCCATGCTGTAGCCGTAAACGAACCACAAGATAGTGATCAAACCGGTGATGGCGAAGCACTGCATCATCACGGAAAGAATGTTTTTGGAGCGAACCATGCCGCCGTAGAACAGCGCCAGGCCTGGAATGGTCATGAACAGCACCAGCGCGGTGGACGTGAGCATCCACGCCGTGTCGCCGGAATTGAGGACTGGAGCAGGGACTGGGTCCGCCGCCAATGCCAAGGCCGGCATTACGAGGGACAACAGGGCTCCTAGCCCTGCGAATTTACGCAGAGTCATATTGTTTTCTCCTGGGGCGTTGGGGGTTTGGCGGCTTAGATTGCGTCGGTATCGGTTTCGCCGGTACGGATGCGAATAGCCTGTTCCAGATTGACCACGAAGATCTTGCCGTCACCGATCTTGCCGGTGTTGGCCGCCTTGGTTATCGCCTCGATGACCCGGTCAAGATCCTTGTCGTCAATGGCGACATCAATCTTCACCTTCGGCAGAAAATCGACCACGTATTCCGCGCCACGATACAGCTCGGTATGACCCTTCTGCCGACCGAAGCCCTTGACCTCAGTAACGGTAATGCCCTGCACGCCGATCTCGGACAACGACTCGCGTACATCGTCCAACTTGAACGGCTTGATGATGGCAGTGACTAGCTTCATGAAAACTCTCTCCCGAATTGGTGGACTTGCCCCAGGAAAACAAACCCGTCTCAAGTCTAAGCGCAGTGCCTGGCTTTGTAACGCGTCGTCGCCTCGGCATTTGCCGTTGCGACGCCAGCGAACCACTGGTGACGAAACCTGTACCCCTGATCCGTCGGCGCACTGCATTCGTCACAGCGACTGCATCAGTGCATGGGTCATGATCGTCTAAGCAGAAAGCTTGCCAGCTCCGTAAAAACCACTGAAATCAGTCCGTTGCCCACTTATGCCCACCTGCGGGGCTGTATGGCGACGCCAATGCGCACAAAAACAGTGCGTAGCCGCCCGGCCCCCTGCGCGAAAAGCGTGCGTCTGTGGCCGTGAAAGGACTATAGACGCTGCGTGATACACTGCCCGCCAACAGTTTTCCGGAATATTTCCCATGCTCGCGCCCAAAGACCTCCTCGACGCCCTGAGCGGCCACGCCTCTCGCCTGTTCAGCGGCGACACCCCGCTGCCCCGCAACGAAATCGAAAGCCAGTTCAAAGCGTTGCTGCAAAGCGGCTTCAGCAAGCTCGACCTGGTGAGCCGGGAAGAGTTTGATAGCCAGATGGTCGTACTGGCCCGCACCCGTGCGCGGCTGGAGAGCCTGGAGGCGAAGGTGGCGGAGTTGGAAGCGCGGCTCGCACCCACTGCTGAGTAACTGTCACAACTCAGTCAACTGTGGGAGCGGGCTTGCTCGCGAATGCGGTCTGTCAGATTCATAGATGCTGACTGACCCACCGTATTCGCGAGCAAGTCCGCTCCCACATTGGTATTGCGCTACTCCTCGGATACGTTCTGTAAAACCTCTCCCGCCTCGCTCTCCACCCCCTCGTCTACCCTTGAAAAACCGCAGGAAGCGGCCCTCTCTTCAAGGAACGAGCATGTCCCTCGCCATCGTCCACAGCCGCGCCCAGATTGGCGTCGAAGCCCCTGCCGTCAGCGTTGAAGTGCATATGGCCAACGGCCTGCCCTCCCTGACGCTGGTAGGCCTGCCGGAAACTGCCGTCAAGGAAAGCAAGGACCGCGTGCGCAGCGCCATCCTTAACTCAGCGCTGCAATACCCGGCCCGCCGCATCACCCTCAACCTCGCGCCTGCCGACCTGCCCAAGGACGGCGGGCGTTTTGATTTGGCGATTGCCCTGGGGATTCTGGCGGCCAGCATGCAAGTGCCGGCGTTGATGCTGGACGACGTGGAGTGCCTGGGGGAGTTGGCGCTGTCCGGTGAGGTGCGCGCGGTCAAAGGCGTGCTGCCCGCCGCGCTGGCGGCGCGCAAGGCCGGGCGCACCGTGATAGTGCCTCGGGCCAATGCCGAGGAAGCGTGCCTGGCGTCGGGGTTGAAGGTGATTGCGGTAGACCACCTGCTACAGGTGGTGGCGCACCTGAACGGGCATGTGCCGATTGAGCCCTATAAGTCCGACGGGCTGCTGTACCTGAACAAACCCTATCCGGACCTGAGCGAAGTGCAGGGGCAACTGGCAGCCAAGCGCGCTTTGCTGATCGCGGCGGCGGGCGCGCATAACCTGCTGTTCAGCGGGCCACCCGGCACCGGCAAGACGTTGCTCGCCAGTCGGCTGCCTGGGCTGCTGCCGCCACTGAGTGAACAGGAAGCCCTGGAAGTCGCCGCGATTCAGTCAGTGGTCAGCCCGGCGCCGCTGAGCCATTGGCCGCACCGCCCGTTTCGCCAGCCGCACCACTCCGCTTCCGGGCCGGCGCTGGTGGGCGGGGGTTCAAAACCACAACCCGGGGAAATCACCCTCGCCCACCATGGTGTGCTGTTTCTGGATGAGTTGCCGGAGTTTGATCGCAAAGTGCTGGAGGTGCTGCGCGAGCCACTGGAGTCGGGGCATATTGTGATTTCCCGCGCCCGTGACCGGGTGAGTTTCCCCGCGCGTTTTCAATTGGTGGCCGCCATGAACCCCTGCCCTTGCGGCTATCTGGGCGACCCCAGCGGGCGTTGCCGCTGTACGCCGGAGCAGATCCAGCGCTATCGCAACAAACTCTCCGGGCCATTGCTGGACCGCATCGACTTGCACGTAACCGTCGCCCGGGAAACGACCGCGTTGAACCCCACCCAACAGGACGGCGATAACACGGCGAAGGCGTCAGCAGAGGTTGCCGAGGCCCGCGAGCGCCAGCAACGACGTCAAGGCTGTGCCAATGCTTTTCTGGACCTGCCAGGGTTACGCAAGCACTGTCGACTGGCGAAAGCCGATGAGAGCTGGCTGGAAAGCGCCTGCGAACGGCTGACATTGTCCCTGCGCGCAGCCCATCGGTTGCTCAAGGTGGCGCGGACCCTGGCCGACCTTGAACAGGTAGAGCACATCGCCCGCCATCATTTGGCGGAGGCGCTGCAGTACCGCCCTGCGGCAGTTGGCTAATGCGCCTTGGGGAAATCCAATAGCAGCCTCGCCACTTCCATCACCTCATCCAGCACCGCTTCGGCCGATTCGGTGGATGGCTTAAGCATCAGGTCATCGGCATAGCCCATCGCCAAGGCAAAGATCTGCCGGGCAGCGCGTTGGGGCGAATCACAGCGAAAAACGCCTTCAGCGACACCTTGCTCGATCACTTCGGCAAGCATGCCTTGCCATTGAGCATTGATCACCAGATAGGCCTGAGCCATCTGCGGGTCATGCATCGCCTCGTCCCACGCATCCAGCCACAGCGCCCAGCCAGCGTCGGCGGTGCACGGCAGGCAATCGCGCAAGAACCCGACCAGCGCCTCAAGCGGCGGCACGCCCGCCAGCGGGGCGCGGACCTCATCCAATTGTTCATTGGCAAAACGCACAAAGGCTTCGCGGCGCAGCTCATTCCAGTCGCTGAAGTAGTGGTAGACGTGGCTGCGGGACAGGCCGGCATGCTCGGCCAGGTCGCGGGTGGACACATCGGCAAACCCCTTGCTGCGAAACAGCTCCAGGGCGGCGGCGATGATTTGGTCTTTACGGTCGATACGCGACATGGACAATTCCTTCGGGCGCCGGTAGATGGGTGGCGCTTGCTTTTTGAGCGATCGCTCAAGGATACTTGAGCAGTCGCTCAATAATAGCGTCTATCACCCCATTGGTGCACCTATGTCATCCGTCACTCCGCAAATTCTGATCGAAGAAAGCAAGAAAATTGGCCAACAGTCCGCCAGCCAGACCCTCAAAGCAATTGCCCGGGCCTACCCTGGCAAGTTGTTTTGCACGCTGTCGCTGGTTGCACTGGAGAACGCGCTACTGCTGGCCTACCCGCTATTTGCAGGGTTTGCAGTGGACTCGATCATCCGCGGCGATGCCGGCAGTGCGTTGTTTTACGCCGCCGTGGTCTTGATGTTTTGGGTGGTCGGGGCGGCGCGCCGCGCGTTGGACACCCGCACCTTCACGCGGATCTACGCTGACCTCGCGGTGCCGGTCATTCTCAACCAGCGCCTGCAAAATCACAGCACGTCAAGGGCAGCGGCGCGGGTGGTATTGGCACGGGATTTTGTCGACTTCTTCGAAAAACACGTGCCGATCATCGCGACGGCGCTGGTCTCCATCGTCGGTGCGGCGGTGATGTTGCTGGTGATCGAACCGTGGATCGGCCTGGCGTGTCTGGGGGCACTGCTGTTGTGCACCACCTTGCTGCCACGCTTCGCCCGGCGCAATCAGCAGCTGCATGAGCGCTTGAATGACCGCCTGGAGAAGGAAATCGGTTTGGTGGAAAAGGTCGGCGTGCAAACCTTGCAGCGCCACTATCACGTGCTGTCGCGCCTGCGGATCTGGCTGTCAGACCGCGAGGCGGCCGCGTTCCTGTTTATCGGTACGCTCGCCGCCCTGCTGTTTGTCGTCGCGATCAGCCAGCTGGCCCTGTCGCCTGCGGTCAAGGCCGGCCACGTGTACGCGGTAATGACTTACCTGTGGACCTTCGTCAGCAGCCTGGATGAGGCGCCGGGGATGGTCGATCAGCTCGCGCGCCTCAAGGATATCGGCAAGCGTGTGGACCCAGGCCTCGGCGACCGCTAGGCCTCAACGAAACCGATCCACCTCATGCCGCAAGCCAGCCGCCAGGGTTTCCAGTTCCCTGGCGGTAATGGCCAGGTTCGACACCACTTCACGCTGCTCGCTGTTGGCCAGCGCAATGCTTTGCAGGTTGCTGCTGAGCACGTTTGCCGTGCTGCTCTGCTCCTGGGTCGCGGTGGTGATCGCGGCAAACTGCTGGCCCGCCGAGCGGCTTTGCTCGTCGATCCGCGCCAGGGCCGACGCCACGTCAGCATTGCGCGACAGGCCTTCCTGCATCAACACGTTGCCGTGCTCCATGGTGCTGATGGCATTACCGGTTTCCTGCTGGATGCTTTGGATCATGCCGGAAATTTCGTCGGTGGCCTGACGGGTGCGCGAAGCCAGGTTGCGCACTTCGTCGGCAACCACGGCAAAACCTCGGCCTTGCTCACCGGCACGTGCGGCTTCGATGGCGGCGTTGAGCGCCAGCAGGTTGGTTTGCTCGGCGATCGAGGTGATGACGCCGACAATCCCGCCGATTTCCTGGGAACGCTGGCCGAGGGTATTGATTACGGTGGCCGTGCTGTTCAGCGCCGCAGCGATATGCTCCAAAGACGACGACGCCTCCTGCATCGAAGTGCGGCCGATACGCGTCTGTTGGGCGTTTTCCTGGGCCAGCCGCTCGGTGTTGCCCATGTTGTCGGCGATGTTCAGCGAGGTCGCGCTGAACTCCTCCACTGCGCCGGCCATGCTGGTGATCTCGCCGGACTGCTGCTCCATGCCTTCATAGGCACCACCAGACAAACCAGACAACGCCTGGGCTCGGCTGTTGACCTCCTCGGCCGCCTTGCGAATATGCGAAACCATGGTCGACAGCGCTTCGCCCATCTGGTTGAAGCTGCGGGCCAGTTGGCCGATTTCGTCATGGCTGGACACATTGAGGCGCGCACTCAAATCACCCGCACCGAGGGCTTCGGCTTGGCGCACCAGGTCGCTCAGGGGCTGCAATTTACTGCGCAACAGCCAGACCGCAGCGCCCACAGCGAACAACATTGCCAACACACTGCCAATCACCAGGCGAATGCCCACCGCCCAGGTCACCGCGCGGATTTCGGACTTCGGCATGCTCGCCACCACCGCCCACGGGCCGCCTTCAAACGGCACCGAGACGCTGTAGAAGTCTTCGTTTTTGTCACTCCAGAAGAGGCCTTTGCCTGGCTTTTTGGCCAGGTCGAGCATCACCGGGATCGCCTGGTCCAGCGCCTGCACACCTGCCGGCGGCACCAGCCAGTGTTTCTGTTCGTCCAATAAGGCCAGGGAACCCGTCTGGCCGATACGGAAGCGCTTGAGGTTGTCGAACTGGGCGTTCTGGGCGTCGGTGTAGTCGAAGCCGACAAACAGCACGGCGATCACCTTGCCAGCCGCATCACGCACCGGCGTGTACTGGGTCATGTAGGAGCGGTCGAACAACACCGCTCGGCCGACATAACTCTGCCCGGCCAGCAGGCGCTGATAGGCCGGATGCTGGTGGTCAAGGGCCGTACCGATGGCGCGGCTGCCATCCTGTTTGGTCAGGGATGTACTGACGCGGATAAAGTCTTCGCCGCTGCGCACAAACACCGTGGCCACGCCGCCGGAGGTGTCCTTGAACTCATCGACCTCATCGAAATCGTTGTTCAACAGGTCGCTGCCCAGGAACAGGCTCGGGGTCTGCACACCGGCCACTGCTACCGGCTGTTCGCCACGCACACTCAACCCCGCGCCAAAGCGCTTTTCAAACAGCCCGCTCAAACGCTGGGTACTCTCGCGCAAGGTGCTGTGGAAGGTGTTGAGTTGGTCAGCGAGCAGGCGCGCCTCGCTGGCCAGGTGTTCCTCGCGCGTGTCGAGGTTGGCGGAGTCGAGGGAGCGCAAGGCGAAAACAGTACTGCCGCTAATAACGACAGCCAAAATTACGGCCAAGGCGAGGCCTAACTGAGAGGCGATCCGAGCGCGAGGTTGAGACATGACAGCTCCTGGCCGAGGCCAGGATCATCCTGATCTCATAGCGCTGCTCGGCAAATTATCTGGTGGGAAACGTTGGTGCACGAAGGTTCCAACACCCCTACTTCGGCGGGTGCGGGTAATACTTGAGCGATTCACCGGGGTATCGCGCAAACGATTGCACGGACGCTCGGTAGCGCGTCAATCCAGACGTTCAACCCGGGGCAACTCCATGGCGTTAACTTCCCCTTGCAGAAACTCCGCCAAACGGCGCAAACGCTCACCACCGGGACGGGTTTTCGGCCACACCAGGTAGTAATTTTCCCCACTGGCCACGGCGGTCGGCCACGGCAGGCTCAATCGCCCTTGGGCGACGTCTTCAGCCACCATCAGCAGATCGCCCATCGACACCCCGTATCCTCGCGCCGCGGCGATCATGCCCAGTTCGAGGGTGTCGAACACTTGCCCACCCTTGAGCGACACCTGCGACGACAGCCCCATGCGCTCCAGCCAGTTGCGCCAGTCGCGGCGGTCGGGCGTAGGGTGCAGCAGCTCAGCGGACGCCAAGCGATTAACATCCCAAGGCCCATCGGCCAGCAGGTTGGGGGCGCCCACCGGGATCAGCAGTTCAGGGAACAGGTAACTGGCCTCCCAGTCTGCCGGGAAATGCCCGTAGCTCAACAGGACCGCGCAATCGAAAGGCTCTTGGTTGAAGTCCACTTCATCCACGCTCATCCACGCACTCGTGAGTTGCACTTCGTTGCCGGGCTGCAACGCACGAAAGCGGCTGAGCCGCGCCAGCAGCCAGCGCATGGTCAAGGTGGACGGCGCTTTCATGCGCAGGATGTCGTCTTCGGCATTCAGGGTATGGCAGGCCCGCTCCAGCGCAGCGAAGCCCTCACGTACTCCAGGCAGCAGCAGGCGCGCCGCTTCGGTGAGTTGCAGGTTTCGGCCGCTGCGCTGGAACAGGCGGCAGGCGAAATGCTCTTCGAGCGTGCGGATATGTCGGCTGACGGCACTTTGCGTGATCGACAGCTCCTGCGCCGCACGGGTGAACGAGTTATGCCGGGACGCGGCTTCAAAGGCCCGCAGGGCATAAAGCGGAGGAAGGCGACGAGACATTAGGAAAGCTCCGACAGCGCAATATCGAAACCCTACCAGAATCACTGAGGCATGAGTTTTAATCATGCAAACGATCGCATTTATCGTTTTGTGCAATGCGCTCAAAGCGCCGAGAATCAACCCTTCCTCAACCCTCCGACTTTTTGAGCGTGATGATCATGCAGCATCCGGTACGTACCGAACTCTGGGCCATTCTGCGGCTGTCGGGGCCGTTGATTGCCTCACAGTTGGCACACATGCTGATGGTGCTGACCGACACCCTGATGATGGCCCGCCTTAGCCCCGAAGCCTTGGCCGGTGGTGGCCTCGGCGCCGCGAGCTATTCGTTCGTGGCGATTTTTTGCATCGGCGTTATCGCCGCCGTGGGCACCCTTGTCGCTATTCGTCATGGTGCGGGCGACATCGAAGGCGCTACTCGCCTGACCCAGGCCGGGCTATGGCTGGCCTGGCTGATGGCCCTGGTGGCCGGCTTACTCCTATGGAACCTCAAGCCCGTATTGCTGATGTTTGGCCAGACCGAAACCAACGTGCACGCGGCGGGGCAATTCCTGACCATCCTGCCGTTCGCCCTGCCCGGCTACCTGAGCTTCATGGCCTTGCGTGGTTTCACCAGCGCCATCGGCAAGGCCACCCCGGTGATGGTGATCAGCTTGTGCGGCACGGTGCTTAACTACTTCCTCAACCACGCGCTGATAGAAGGCATGTTCGGCCTGCCCAAATTGGGCTTGATGGGCATCGGTTTGGTCACGGCCATCGTTGCCAACAGCATGGCCCTGGCGCTGATGTGGTACATCCGCAGCAATCGGACGTACGCGGCCTACCCGCTCGGCACCGGCCTGCTGCGCCTCAACACCCAGTATTTGCGCGAGCTGTGGCGCCTGGGATTGCCGATTGGCGGCACCTATGCGGTGGAAGTCGGGCTGTTTGCCTTCGCGGCGTTGTGCATGGGCACCATGGGCAGTACGCAATTGGCGGCGCATCAGATTGCCCTGCAAATTGTCTCGGTAGCGTTCATGGTGCCGGCGGGCATGTCGTATGCGATCACCATGCGTATCGGCCAGCATTATGGCGCCGGGCAGTTGCTGAATGCGCGCATGGCCGGGAGGGTCGGCATCGGATTTGGCGCGGCGGTGATGTTGGGATTTGCGGCGGTGCTGTGGCTGTTTTCCGATCCGCTTATCGGGCTATTCCTCGACCATAACGACCCGGCCTTCCACGACGTGATCATCCTCGCTGTCAGCCTGCTGGCCGTAGCGGCCTGGTTCGAATTGTTCGACGGCGTGCAGACCATCGCCATGGGCTGCATCCGTGGGCTGAAAGACGCCAAGACCACCTTCCTGGTGGGCTTGGGCTGCTATTGGCTGATCGGCGCTCCATCGGCATGGCTGATGGCGTTCACCCTGGGCTGGGGGCCGACTGGCGTGTGGTGGGGCCTGGCACTGGGCCTTGCCTGCGCGGCCATCAGCCTGACTTGGGCGTTTGAGGCGAAGATGGAGAGGATGATTCGTCGGGAGCCGCAAATAGATACGCAATTCCAGGCTATGCAACCCGACTAGAGGATGTGCTCGGTCAATGTGGGAGCAGGCTTGCCTGCGATACAGGCACCTCGGTGTGTCAGGCATAACCAAGTGATGCCACCGCAGGCAAGCCAGCCCCCAGATTTGATTGGGTTTACAACACTCGAATACTCAGCCCAAAAGCGCCTGCTCACCCTTGCCGAACGTCAGGTATTCCACCAACTCCGGCAACGGTAAAGGCTTGCTGATCAAGTAACCCTGGGCCTGGTCGCAGCCGAACAACCTCAACAGCGCAAGCTGCTCGGGCGTTTCCACGCCTTCGGCCACCACTTCCAGGTTGAGGTTGTGGGCCAGGTTGATCATGGCGTGCACCAGCTTGCGGTTTTCTTCACGCTCTTCCATACCGCCGACAAAGCTTTTGTCGATCTTCAACAAGGCAATCGGCAGGCTGTTGAGGTGCACGAACGACGAAAAACCGGTGCCGAAGTCATCCAGGGAAAACCTCACGCCTAGGCGGCCGAGGGCATCCATGGTCTGCTTGACCAGATCACTGCGGCGCATCACGGCGGTTTCGGTGAGCTCAAACTCCAGCCACTGCGCTTCCACACCACGCTCGGCAATGAGCCGGCTGAGGGTCGAGAGCAATTGGCTGTCCTGGAATTGACGAAACGAAAGGTTGACCGCCATGTGCAGCGGCGGCAGGCCGCGCTCGCGCAGGTCTTGCATGTCGCGCAGGGCTCGGGAGATGACCCAGTAACCCAGCGGTACGATCAGACCGCTCTGTTCAGCCAAGGGGACAAATTCGCTGGGCGGCAACAGGCCTCGTTCGCCGTGGCGCCAGCGCACCAGCGCTTCAAGGCCGACGATGTGCCCGTCGTCCAGGTCCAGGCGCGGCTGGTAGTGCAGTTCCAGTTCGTCACGGCGCAGCGCGCGGCGCAGTTCACTTTCCAGGTCAGCCAGGCTGCGTGCATTGCGGTTGATGCGTTCGTTGAAGATATGAAAGGTGCAGCCTTGAGTGCTTTTGGCTTGCTGCATGGCGATGTGCGCGTGCCACATCAACGGGTCGGCACCGGCGCGGGCGCGGGCATGTGCCACACCCAGGCTGCAACCGATCAACAGGCTTTCGCCGTCTACCCAGTAGGGCTCGGCCATGGCTTCGGTAATGCGTTCGGCCATCCATTCGGCGCGCTGAGGCGCGCGGCGAGTATCAATCAGCAGGGCAAATTCGTCGCTGCCCAGCCGCGCCAGTTGGTCACCGGCTTCGAGTTGGCTCTTGAGCCGCGAGACCACCTGCAGGATCAACCGATCGCCCGCCTGATGGCCCAAGGCGTCGTTGGCGTGACGGAAGTTGTCGAGGTCGAGGTGGCCAAGGGCCAAACCGCGGCCTTCGTTCTCAACCAATCGCGCCGCCAGCAAGGTCTGGAAACCCTGTCGATTGGCGATGCCGGTCAGCGGGTCCTGCTCGGCCAGGCGCTGCAAGGTGTTTTCCAGCACGCCCCGCTCACGCACGTGGCGCAAGCACCGGCGCAATGTATCGGAATCCAGGACACTCCGGATCAGCCAATCGCTGACACCCAGCGGCGCAACCAGCGGCTCCTGCTCCAGCAACAACACGCACGGCAAGTTGCAGCGCCCGGCACCGGGTTGCAAGTGGGGCGTGGTCAACAGCACGGCGGTGTGGTCGTCATCGAATAGACGACTCACCGAGTCCCAGTTGGGCGCACTGATCAGCACAGCCCCTTCGCCCATCGGCGCCAGGCACTCGCGCAACAACGCTGCCCACGCTGGCTCATCGGCCAGTAGCAGCAAACGCAAGGGTTCGACAGGCGTAGACAAGCTAGCTCCCTAGACTCTGCAAAAGTGTGGTGGCGGCGGGCATTATGACGCGCTGCCTGATAATCACCAATGATAGGGGTTATCAAATGCGCTGGCTGTAAGGTTTAGCCGCAACCTTAGCCGTAAAAGCCTCAACATCCTGCGGCAAAGTATCAAAACCGGCAAATTTAGATCGAGTGGTACGTCACACTGTCGTTCTGTCAGAGCAGAATCCTGCGAGCCTGTTAAAATGCCCGCCCTTTTGAACAACGACTCCCTGAATTCTGTATGTCCCGACTCAATCCCCGGCAGCAAGAAGCCGTGAACTACGTCGGCGGCCCTCTATTGGTGCTCGCCGGTGCCGGTTCCGGCAAGACCAGCGTGATCACCCGCAAGATCGCGCACCTGATCCAGAACTGCGGCATCCGTGCCCAGTACATCGTCGCCATGACCTTTACCAACAAGGCGGCGCGCGAAATGAAGGAGCGTGTCGGCACGCTGCTCAAGGGCGGCGAAGGCCGCGGCCTCACGGTGTGTACCTTCCACAACCTGGGGCTGAACATCATCCGCAAGGAGCATGCGCGGCTGGGCTACAAGCCAGGTTTCTCGATCTTCGACGAAACCGATGTGAAGTCGCTGATGACCGACATCATGCAAAAGGAATATGCAGGCGACGACGGCGTGGATGAGATCAAGAACATGATCGGCGCCTGGAAAAACGACCTGATCCTGCCGCCCCAGGCCCTGGAAAACGCGCGCAACCCCAAGGAACAGACCGCCGCCATCGTCTACACCCACTACCAGCGCACGCTCAAGGCGTTCAACGCGGTGGACTTTGACGACCTGATCCTGCTGCCGGTAAAGCTGTTCGAGGAACACGCCGACATCCTCGAAAAATGGCAGAACAAAGTCCGCTACCTGCTGGTGGACGAATACCAGGACACCAACGCCAGCCAGTACCTGCTGGTGAAAATGCTGATCGGCAAGCGCAACCAATTCACCGTGGTAGGCGACGATGACCAGTCGATCTACGCCTGGCGCGGCGCGCGGCCGGAAAACCTGATGTTGCTCAAGGACGACTACCCGTCCCTGAAAGTGGTGATGCTGGAGCAGAACTATCGCTCCACCAGCCGCATCCTGCGTTGCGCCAACGTACTCATCTCCAACAACCCCCACGAGTTTGAAAAGCAGCTGTGGAGCGAGATGGGCCATGGCGACGAGATTCGCGTAATCCGTTGCCGCAACGAAGACGCCGAAGCCGAGCGCGTAGCGGTCGAATTGCTGACGCTGCACCTGCGTACCGATCGGCCCTACAGCGACTTTGCGATCCTGTATCGCGGCAACTACCAGGCCAAGCTGATCGAGTTGAAGCTGCAGCATCACCAGATTCCCTATCGGCTTTCTGGTGGCAACAGCTTTTTCGGACGCCAGGAAGTAAAAGACCTGATGGCCTACTTCCGCTTGATCGTGAACCCGGATGACGACAACGCCTTCCTGCGCGTGATCAACGTGCCGCGCCGTGAAATCGGCTCCACCACCCTGGAAAAGCTCGGCAACTACGCCACCGAACGCAAGATCTCGATGTACGCCGCCACCGACGAAATCGGCCTGGGCGAGCACCTGGATACGCGCTTCACCGATCGCCTGTCACGCTTCAAGCGCTTCATGGACAAGGTGCGCGAACAGTGCGCCGGCGAAGACCCGATCAGTGCCTTGCGCAGCATGGTCATGGACATCGACTATGAAAATTGGCTGCGCACCAACAGTTCCAGCGACAAGGCTGCGGATTACCGCATGGGCAACGTCTGGTTCCTGATCGAAGCGCTGAAGAACACCCTGGAAAAAGACGAAGACGGCGAGATGACCGTCGAAGACGCCATCGGCAAACTGGTGTTGCGCGACATGCTCGAACGCCAGCAAGAAGAGGAAGACGGTGCCGAAGGCGTGCAGATGATGACCTTGCATGCGTCCAAGGGCCTGGAATTCCCCTACGTATTCATCATGGGCATGGAAGAGGAAATCCTCCCGCACCGCTCCAGTATCGAAGCCGACACTATCGAAGAAGAACGGCGCCTGGCCTACGTGGGCATTACCCGCGCGCGTCAGACCCTGGCCTTCACGTTTGCCGCCAAGCGCAAGCAGTACGGCGAAATCATCGATTGTGCCCCCAGCCGGTTCCTCGACGAGCTACCGCCGGATGACCTGGCCTGGGAAGGCAATGACGACACCCCAACCGAGGTGAAGGCCGTTCGCGGCAACACCGCCTTGGCGGATATACGCGCGATGTTAAAGCGCTAAAATCGACTACTTTTTAATCTACTTTCGGCGCACACCGCGCCATTAGAGGAAGCTTTCCGTGGAAGCACTGCACAAGAAAATTCGCGAAGAAGGCATCGTGCTTTCCGATCAGGTACTCAAGGTCGACGCCTTTCTGAACCACCAGATCGACCCGGCGCTGATGAAGCTCATCGGCGACGAATTCGCCGCGCGGTTCAAGGATTCGGGCATCACCAAGATCGTTACCATCGAAGCCTCGGGCATCGCACCGGCGATCATGACTGGCCTGAACCTCGGTGTGCCGGTGATTTTCGCCCGCAAGCAGCAATCCCTGACCCTGACGGAAAACCTGCTGTCGGCGACCGTGTACTCCTTCACCAAGAAGGTGGAAAGCACTGTCGCGATCTCCCCGCGCCACTTGACCAGCAGCGACCGCGTGCTGGTCATCGATGATTTCCTGGCCAATGGCAAGGCATCCCAGGCGCTGATTTCGATCATCAAGCAAGCGGGCGCAACCGTTGCGGGCTTGGGGATTGTGATCGAGAAGTCGTTCCAGGGTGGCCGTGCGGAACTGGATGCGCAGGGTTATCGAGTTGAGTCGCTGGCGCGTGTGAAGTCGCTGGCGGGTGGCGTTGTGACCTTTATCGAATAATCGCTGCCTGAACGCGGTTAAACCTGTGGGAGCGGGCTTGCTCGCGAATGCGGTGTGACAGTCAACGTATAAGTCGACTGATACACCGCTTTCGCGAGCAAGCCCGCTCCCACATTTGGTTTTGCGTTGAGCTGTCAGTGCGCGGTGGCCTGTAGGCCGGCGAGCAATAAACGCTGATAGAGGTCCTCTTTCAGCCCTACCGGCTTATCCAACTGCATCCGCTCCAGATGCTTGGGAAACGCCTCCGGCTCCGGTGCATCCAGCGCCGCTTTGCCCAACTCCAGAATCTCCGTCAGCTTGAATTTGCTCTTGAGCCAGTTCAACGCCCGCAACAGATCCTTTTCCTCATCCGTGAAGTCAGTGCCCAGCGGGTACTCCGGAAACAACCGGCGATGCCGTGCCTGAATGCCCTTGAGGCGCTCCGGTGTATTGTCGGCAAAGCGCGGGTCCAGCTGGAAGTCCTTGGGTAACTTGCCGGCCTTCTGCGCCTGTTCGATCAAGTCATCCTGAAAGCGCGAGTCGGTAATATTCAGCAGCACCTCGATCACTTTGGCATCCGTCTGCCCACGCAAATCGGCAATCCCGTACTCGGTGATGACGATATCGCGCAGGTGTCGAGGAATGGTGCAGTGGCCGTACTCCCAAACAATGTTGGAACTGACCTCCCCCGCCGACTCGCGCCAGCTGCGCAGGATCAATATCGAACGTGCACCTTCCAACGCATGGCCCTGGGCAACAAAGTTGTACTGCCCGCCGACGCCGCTGAGTACACGGCCGTCCTCAAGCTGGTCCGCTACACCTGCCCCAAGCAACGTCACCATGATTGCGCTGTTGATAAACCGCGCATCCAGGCGCTGCAGGCGCTTGAGTTCTTCCTGGCCGTAGAGCTCGTTGATGTAACTGATACGGGTCATGTTGAATTCGAGGCGCTTGGCGTGAGTCATTTCCTGCAAGCGCTGGTAAAAACTGCGCGGCCCGAGGAAGAAGCCGCCATGGATCGAAATGCCGTCAGGTTGGGCTGCGTCATCCAGGATGCCGGCGTTGGCTTGCTGCTGTGTCGCCACATCCGGGTAGACCTTGCGTCGGATAATGCCGGCATCGGCCAGTACCAGCAGGCCGTTGACGAACATTTCGCTGCAGCCATAGAGGCCATGGGCAAAGGGCGCGACGCCGCCTTCGTGGCTGATCAAGGGCGCCCACTGGTACACATCGAGGTCGGTCAGCAGCAGCCGATAGGCTTCGTTATCGGCTTGGCGCGCCAGCAAGGCGGCGGTCAGCGCATCACCCATGGAGCCGATACCGATCTGCAAGGTGCCGCCATCGCGCACCAGAGTGCTGGCGTGCAGGCCGATAAAATGGTCCTGGAAGCCCACAGGCATATTCGGAGTGGAGAACAGCGTAGTGCTGTCCTTTTCGTCGATCAGGTAGTCGAATTCGCCCATGCCCCATTCGGCGTCGCCGGGCATGTAGGGTAAGTCGCTGTGCACTTGGCCAACGATCAGAATGGTTTCCCCTGCCTCGCGGCGTTTCTCGATCATGGGCAACAGGTCGAGCGTGATATCGGGGTTGCAGCTCAAACTCAGGCGATCCGGATGCTCGGTGCTGCTAGCCACCAGCTGCGCCACCAGATTCAGGCCGGCAGCGTTGATATCTCGTGCCGCGTGGCTGTAATTGCTGCTGACATAATCCTGCTGCGCCGATGCACTGTGGAGCAGGCTGCCGGGCTGCATGAAGAACTGCTGCACGCGGATATTAGCCGGCAGGCTGTCCTTGTGCAGGTCGGCGAGGAAATCCAGCTCGGGGTAATCGCCGAACACCCGCTCGATAAAAGGCTCGAGAAAGCGTTTTTGCAAGCCATCGCCCATCGTTGGTCGACCCAGGGCCAGCGCGGTGTAGAGGGTCAGCGCCCGCTCCGGCAACTTGGCGACGCGCCGGTACAACGCATTGACGAACAGATTCGGCTTGCCCAGGCCCAAGGGCATGCCCATGTGGATATGCGCCGGCAAACGCGCCAGTACGTCGTCAACTGCTTGCTCGATTGAACACAACTGCACCATCCGACCCTCCTGACATTCCATGATTAGGGGTTGGACCGAGCTTGCCGGGTCTTTGCTGCAATGAACAGCCTCGAAATACAAATTCCAGGCACAAAAAAGCCGCTCGTAAGCGGCATTTTTGGCGAAGATCGGCGGGTTACAGGCCAGACATCTTCTTGATTGCACCTTCAAGGTCGTCAAGGCTGCAATCAGCACAGGTGCCCATCGGCGGCATAGCGTTCAAACCGTGTTTGGCGACCTGCGCCAAACCCTTGGTCCCTTTCTGCGGGTCCTCAATCTTGAGCTCTGCCAATACAGCATCCACATGGCCGAGGCGCTCTTTCCAGGCAGCCGTGTCACCGATTTTGGGAGCATTCAGCAACCCGGTGCCATGGCACGCGTTGCAATGCTTGGCGATCACGTCGTCCGGCGTTTTCGCACCGCCACCGCCGCCCACTGCCACCGCCACTTCCATCCCTTTGCATTCCTGGCCCTGAACACAGACTTGGCCGACAGGCTCCAGGCGCTTGGCAATTTCATCATTGGTCGCAGCTTGAGCGCTGACAGCCCATAGGGCCAGTACGGTTGCTGGTGCAGCCAGCATTTTCATAATTAGGTTCACGCGTTCACCCTCAATGGTGGCTATTCACGCCTGCGGCCACGGTTTCGCAGGCGGCGAAAGTATAACGGTTAGCCCGCCTGGCTGAAACAACCCTATTAAATAAAGGGAGATTCAGCTTCGCGGATACAGCTACGGGTGTCTCTGCAACGCTGGCAGGACGCCTCTTCTGTCAGAAGTTCGCGGGTGTGGCTGCGCTGATTAGTCGCGCCGGCACATCGAACGGGTTGCGAAAACGATGAGGCTTGGTGCTTTCAAAGTAGTAGCTATCGCCAGCTTCGAGCACAAAAGTTTCAAGACCGACCACCAATTCCAGGCGGCCTTCCACCAGAATCCCGGTTTCCTCACCTTCGTGGGTGAGCATTTCTTCGCCTGTATCGGCACCCGGGGGATAGATTTCGTTGAGAAACGCAATCGCCCGGCTCGGGTGCGCGCGGCCGACGAGTTTCATGGTGACGGCGCCGTCAGAGATGTCGATCAGCTCATTGGCTTTATAGACGATCTGGGTCGGTATTTCCTGGAGGATCTCCTCGGAAAAGAACTCGACCATGGACATGGGGATGCCGCCCAGCACCTTGCGCAAGGAGCTGATCGAAGGGCTGACACTGTTTTTTTCGATCATCGAAATGGTGCTGTTGGTGACACCCGCGCGCTTGGCGAGCTCGCGCTGGGAAAGACCCTTCAGTTTACGGATGGATTGCAGTCGTTCGCCGACGTCCAATGCAGGAGCCTCCTAGGATTCAGGCTTTGTTGTAATTGAGCGTTATCATGGCGACAGCGTTCAGTATTTACAACACTTGGGCCTAAATCCCGGCCAGCTCTACTCGTAGGCGGCATTCAAGCCCCGGAATAGAGCCTTGGCACGCGGCGCAGGTTGCAGAAGATCTGGTAGGGGATGGTCTCGGCGGCGGCCGCAACGTCGCTGGCGAGGATATTCTTGCCCCACAGCTCTACGGTGGAGCCGAGGCCGGCCTGAGGCACGTCGGTAAGGTCGACACACAGCATGTCCATGGACACGCGGCCCAGCAATTGGCTGCGTTGCCCCGCCACCAGCACCGGCGTGCCGGTCGGCGCGTGACGCGGGTAGCCGTCGGCATAACCCATGGCAACCACGCCAATGCGCATCGGCTTCGACGTGATGAACTTGGCGCCGTAGCCCACCGGTTCGCCAGCCGGCAGTTCGCGCACGCAGATGACTTTCGATTCCAGGGTCATTACCGGATGCAAGCGCGCGGCGATGGCCTGCTCTTCACCAAACGGCGTGGCGCCGTAGAGCATGATGCCCGGGCGTACCCAGTCGCTGGCCACGTTCGCCCACCCCATCACCGACGGCGAATTGCGCAGGCTGACTTCGGCCGACAGGCCTTGGCGTGCCGCTTCAAACACCCCCACCTGTTCATCGCTGCGTACACAATCGAGTTCATCGGCACGGGCGAAATGGCTCATCAGTACGATTTTCGCCACTTTGCCGCTGGCCAGCAGGCGTTGGTAGGCCTCGTGATAATCCTTGGGATGCAGGCCAACACGGTGCATGCCCGAATCCAGCTTGAGCCAGATGGTCAGCGGCTTGCTCAATCGGGCTTGCTCGATCGCTTCCAGCTGCCACAGCGAATGCACCACGCACCAAAAATCGTGCTCGATGATCAACGGCAGCTCGTCAGCCTCGAAAAAACCTTCCAGCAGCAATACCGGCGCACGAATGCCGGCGGCACGCAGCTCCAGCCCTTCCTCGATACACGCCACGGCGAAACCGTCGGCCTCGGCCTCCAGCGCCTGGGCCACGCGCACGGCACCATGGCCATAGGCATCTGCCTTGACCACGGCGAGGGCTTTGGCCCCCGTGACTTCACGGGCCAGTTGATAGTTATGGCGCAGGGCTTGGAGGTCGATCAGGGCACGGGCAGGACGCATGGCGGCAGGCTTCTAGGCGGCAGAGTGAAGAAAAAACCGGCACCGACCAATAGCGCCGGTGCCGGGAGAGGGATGTTGGTTTAAGGCAGCGCAGCGACGACAGACAGCTCTACCAAAATTTCCGGTTCACACAGCTTGGCTTCAACCGTGGCACGGGCTGGGGCGACGCCTTTGGGCAGCCATTTGTCCCACACCGCGTTCATGCCGGCGAAGTCGGCGTCGATGTCTTTCAGGTAAATCGTCACCGACAGCAGCTTGGTTTTGTCGGTGCCGGCCAAGTCCAGCAACCGCTCGATATTGGCCAGGGTTTCACGGGTCTGCTGTTCAATCCCGGCACTCATGTCGTCGCCGACTTGCCCTGCCAGATACACGGTACCGCTGTGAACAACGACGTGGCTCATGCGCTCATTGGTGAGCTGGCGCTGGATGGACATGTTTTGCGGACTCCTGATGGTTGCCGTAACGGGAAATATCGAGGCCTTCGGCGCTGATCTGCGGCGTTTTCTTTGCCATCAGGTCGGCCAGCAAACGACCAGAGCCACAGGCCATGGTCCAGCCGAGGGTGCCGTGGCCGGTATTCAGGAACAGGTTCTTGAACGGGGTAGCACCGACAATCGGCGTGCCGTCGGGTGTGGTCGGGCGCAGGCCGGTCCAGAAAGTGGCTTCGGTCAAATCACCGCCCTGAGGATAAAGGTCGTTGACGATCATCTCCAGGGTTTCGCGTCGACGTGGGTTCAGCGACAGGTCAAAACCGGCTATCTCAGCCATGCCGCCGACGCGGATGCGGTTGTCGAAACGGGTGATCGCGACCTTGTAGGTCTCGTCGAGAATGGTCGACGTCGGCGCCATCGCCGGGTTGGTGATCGGCACCGTCAGCGAGTAACCCTTGAGCGGGTACACCGGCGCCTTGATCCCCAGCGGCTTGAGTAACTTCGGCGAATAACTGCCGAGGGCCAGTACGTAGCGGTCGGCGGTTTCAAGCTTGCCGTCGATCCACACGCCGTTGACGCGGTCACCCGCGTAGTCCAGGCGCTGGATGTCCTGTTCAAAGCGAAACTCCACGCCCAACTGCTTGCACATGTCCACCAGGCGCGTGGTGAACATCTGGCAGTCGCCAGTCTGGTCGTTCGGCAGGCGCAGGGCACCGGCAAGGATGTCGGTGACGCTGGCAAGGGCCGGCTCAACGCGGGCGATACCGGCGCGGTCAAGCAGTTCGAACGGCACACCGGACTCTTTCAATACGGCGATGTCCTTGGCCGCACCATCGAGTTGGGCCTGGGTGCGGAACAGCTGGGTCGTACCGAGGCTGCGGCCTTCATAGGCGATGCCGGTCTCGGCGCGCAGCTCGTCGAGGCAGTCGCGGCTGTACTCGGACAGGCGAACCATGCGCTCCTTGTTCACGGCATAGCGGCTGGTGGTGCAGTTGCGCAGCATCTGCGCCATCCACAGGTATTGATCGATATCGGCAGTGGCTTTGATCGCCAACGGTGCGTGGCGTTGCAGCAGCCATTTGATCGCCTTGAGCGGCACGCCCGGTGCGGCCCATGGCGAGGCATAACCCGGGGATACCTGGCCGGCGTTGGCGAAACTGGTTTCCATGGCAGCGGCGGGCTGACGGTCGACCACAACGACTTCGAAGCCGGCCCGCGCCAAATAGTACGCACTGGTCACACCAATGACGCCGCTACCCAAGACCAGAACGCGCATTTTTATATCCTCATCACGGGCTTAGCCGCTGACGTGTGTTATTCGAGCAATGATGGGCGCAGTATAAAAAGCAATCACCAGTGCATTTCACTATATAAATGCCTATATTTGGCGACAATTCTCGGCAAAAACCCTTTTCACAGAGGCGTATCCCCTATGCGTACCAACACCCAGACCAAACGGGAGCTGGACAAGATCGACCGCAATATCCTGCGCATCCTGCAAACCGACGGGCGCATTTCGTTCACCGAGCTGGGGGAAAAGGTCGGGCTGTCGACCACGCCGTGCACTGAGCGGGTTCGCCGCCTGGAGCGTGAAGGGATCATCATGGGGTACAACGCGCGGCTGAACCCGCAGCATTTGAAGGGAAGTTTGCTGGTATTTGTCGAGATCAGCCTCGATTACAAGTCCGGCGACACCTTTGAAGAGTTCCGCCGCGCCGTACTCAAACTGCCCCATGTGCTGGAGTGCCACCTGGTCTCAGGCGACTTTGACTACCTGGTGAAGGCACGGATTTCCGAGATGGCGTCGTACCGCAAACTGCTTGGCGATATCCTGCTCAAACTGCCCCACGTGCGCGAATCCAAGAGCTATATCGTGATGGAAGAAGTGAAAGAGAGCCTTAACTTGCCAATCCCGGATTGACGGACCCGACTCAGTCATTTTTGACCGAGTACATCCGCTAGACCAGCACTTGCCGGGTGCTGGCCATGTAGTCGTGGATCTGCTTTTCGACCCGTGGATGAATCAATTCCACCGGCCCGCGCCCGTTGGGGCACGGCAAAGTCTTTGTGGTACCGAACAGGCGGCAGATCAGCGGACGCTCGTCATACACCGTGCAGCCATTCGGCCCAAGGTGCACACAGTTCAGCTCGTCCATGGCCGCGTCCTGCTCGGCAGCAGTCTTACGTGGCAGGCGCGACATTTCCTCGGGCGAGGTCGTCACCGGCCCACAGCAGTCGTGGCAACCGGGGACACACTCGAACGAAGGAATCTGTCGGCGCAGCGCGCTGATTTTCTGACTGTTGCAACTCATCGAAACACGTACCGAACGGCGAATAGGCGTGGATTCTGCCGCAAAAAGCCCTGATGAGACAGCTTCGTCCGACCGCTGTATCCTGCGTCAAATTTTCCAAACAGGGATGCTCCCCATGACTGCCAGCGCCCGGCACACCACTTCCTACTACGCCGCCAGCAGCGTGCCGCAACCCGATTACCCGGCGCTGGCGGGCGAAGTGAGCGCCGATGTCTGCGTGATCGGCGGTGGCTATTCAGGGCTTAACACGGCGCTGGAGCTGGCCGAGCGCGGTTATAGCGTGGTGTTACTGGAGGCGCGCAAGATCGGCTGGGGCGCCAGCGGCCGCAATGGCGGTCAGTTGATTCGCGGCGTCGGCCATGGCCTGGAGCAGTTCGCCAACGTGATCGGCACCGACGGCGTGCGCCAGATGAAGCTGATGGGCCTGGAAGCCGTGGAGATCGTGCGCGAGCGCGTCGAGCGCTATCAAATCCCCTGCGACCTGACCTGGGGTTACTGCGACCTGGCCAACCAACCTGACCATCTTCAAGGCTTCGCCGAAGACGCTGAAGAACTGCGCAGCCTGGGCTATCGCCATGAGGTGCGCCTGCTGCAAGCCAACGAAATGAGCAGCGTGATCGGTTCCGACCGTTATGTCGGCGGGATGATCGACATGGGCTCCGGCCATTTGCACCCGCTGAACCTGGCACTCGGCGAAGCGGCCGCCGCGCAGCAGCTGGGCGTGAAGCTGTTTGAGCAGTCCGAAGTGACACGCATCGACTACGGCCCCCAGGTCAACGTGCACACAGCCCTTGGCAACGTCCGCGCCAAGACCCTGGTGCTGGCCTGCAATGCCTACCTCAATGGCTTGAATCCACAGTTAAGCGGCAAAGTGCTGCCCGCCGGCAGCTACATCATTGCCACCGAACCGTTGAGCGCGGCCCAGGCCGCCAGCCTGCTGCCGCAGAACATGGCCGTCTGTGATCAACGGGTGACGGTGGATTACTTCCGGCTCAGTGCCGACAACCGCCTGTTGTTCGGCGGTGCCTGCCACTATTCCGGACGCGATCCTCAGGATATCGGCGCCTATATGCGCCCAAAGATGCTCAAGGTGTTCCCACAACTGGCTGACGTAAAGATCGACTACCAGTGGGGCGGCATGATCGGCATCGGCGCCAACCGTCTGCCGCAGATCGGCCGATTGGCCGATCAACCCAACGTGTATTACGCCCAGGCCTACGCGGGGCACGGCCTCAACGCCACGCACCTGGCCGGCAAGCTGCTGGCCGAAGCCATCAGTGGCCAGCAGCAGGGACGTTTCGATTTGTTCGCCCGGGTGCCGCACATCACGTTCCCCGGCGGCAAGCATCTGCGCTCGCCACTGCTGGCACTGGGGATGCTTTGGCACCGATTCAAAGAATGGGTGTAATCAGTCACGCCAGAACGGTTTCAAACCTTCATGGCGCGCCTGCTCGGCGCTGAGCCCTATGTCGAGCAGTTGCTCGTGAGTCAGGCTCAGCAGGGCCTTGCGCGTGTGGCGACGGTGCCAGAAAAGACTCCAGCGGCCGCAGGTGGGCGTCGACATCGCCCGCTCCTGCCCCGCTTCCAACTCCTGACCGTGTAATGCCAACCGCACATCGCTCATGCCGCTCATTTTGCTGCCCCTCATTTGCCTGTTGCCATGAGTGACTAGCTTGAGCGCGCGAGCAAAACCATTACAGATTCAACCCACTCTTATTAAATCAATACAGATGCTGCCTTCAGGTGGCTGAATCCTGTATTTTCTGTGTATCTGTAATGGTCCCCCGGGAGCGACCGCCATGACTCTCTACGTCAATCTCGCCGAAGTGCTGGGCACTCGCATAGAGCAGGGCTTCTATCGCCCCGGCGATCGCTTGCCTTCCGTAAGGGCCTTGAGTGTGGAACACGGGGTCAGCCTGAGTACCGTTCAACAGGCCTATCGCCTGCTGGAAGATAACGGCCTGGCAATGCCCAAGCCCAAATCCGGCTACTTTGTGCCCGCCGGGCGCGAGCTGCCGGCCCTGCCCGAAGTCGGCCGCCCGGCGCAGCGACCGGTAGAAATCTCCCAGTGGGACCAGGTACTGGAACTGATTCGCGCAGTCCCCCGCAAAGATGTAATACAGATGGGCAGAGGCATGCCGGATGTATTGTCGCCTACCCTAAAACCCCTGCTGCGTAGTCTTGCAAGGATCAGTCGTCGCCAGGATATGCCCGGACTGTATTACGACAACATCTTTGGCTGTATGGAATTGCGCGAGCAGATCGCCCGTCTGTCTCTGGATTCCGGCTGCCAACTCAACGCCGAAGATATCGTCATCACTACGGGCTGCCATGAAGCGCTGTCCGCCAGTATTCATGCCATTTGCGAACCCGGGGATATCGTCGCAGTCGACTCGCCAAGCTTCCACGGTGCCATGCAAACCCTTAAGGGCCTGGGTATGAAGGCCCTGGAAATACCAACAGACCCGCTCACCGGCATCAGCCTCGAAGCACTGGAATTGGCCCTGGAACAGTGGCCGATCAAGGTCATCCAGCTGACACCAAACTGCAACAACCCCTTGGGCTACATCATGCCGGAAGCCCGCAAACGCGCGCTGCTGACCCTGGCCCAACGCTTTGATGTGGCGATCATCGAAGACGACGTGTATGGCGAACTGGCCTACAGCTACCCGCGCCCGCGCACGATCAAGTCCTTTGACGAAGATGGCCGCGTACTCCTTTGCAGCTCGTTCTCGAAAACCCTGGCGCCCGGTTTGCGCATCGGCTGGGTTGCACCCGGCCGCTACCTGGAGCGGGTGCTGCACATGAAATACATCAGCACTGGCTCCACGGCGACACAGCCGCAGATCGCCATTGCCGAATTCCTCAAAAACGGCCACTTCGAACCGCATTTGCGGCGGATGCGCACGCAATACCAGCGCAATCGCGACTTGATGCTCGGCTGGGTCAGCCGCTATTTCCCGGCGGGTACACGGGCGAGCCGGCCACAGGGCAGTTTCATGCTGTGGGTCGAGCTGCCTGAAGGTTTCGACACCCTCAAGCTCAATCGCATGCTGGTGGAACAAGGCGTACAGGTGGCCGTGGGAAGTATCTTCTCCGCTTCCGGCAAGTACCGGAACTGCCTGCGCATGAATTACGCTGCCAAGCCAACCGCGCAGATCGAAGAAGCGGTGCGCAAGGTCGGCGCTGCGGCGATAAAAATGCTCGCAGAGACTGCAGACTGACCTTTCGCAGGAATTAGCCGTCATATGCCGACAATTGCCCTGACGTGGAAGCAGCGCCCTTGATGATTCGACGGCTTTTACCGTTTTTCCTGCTGTTTGCCCTGGCGCTGGGCGGCTGCGCGACAGTCACTGCGCCGCGCATTCCCAGCGATGCGCTGCCCGCTGCGCAATCGTCATTCGGCCGCTCGATCCAGGCCCAGGCCGCGCCATATCAGGGACGCTCAGGTTTTCGTCTGCTGCCCAATAGCAGCGAAGCCTTCATGGCCCGCGCCGAGCTGATCCGTAACGCCCAAAGCAGCCTCGACCTGCAGTACTACATCGTGCACGACGGCATCAGCACCCGCATGCTGGTGGATGAACTGCTCAAGGCCGCTGACCGTGGCGTGCGCATCCGCATCCTGCTAGACGACACTACCAGCGACGGCCTCGACCAAATCATCGCCACGCTCGCCGCCCACCCACAGATCCAGATTCGCCTGTTCAACCCACTGCACCTGGGCCGCAGTACCGGCGTAACGCGGGCCATGGGGCGGTTGTTCAACCTGTCGCTCCAACACCGGCGCATGCACAACAAGCTGTGGCTGGCGGATAACAGCGTGGCCATTGTTGGCGGGCGCAACCTGGGTGACGAGTATTTCGACGCCGAGCCGAACCTGAACTTCACCGATATCGACATGCTCAGCGTCGGCCCGGTGGCTGAGCAGCTCGGGCACAGTTTTGATCAGTATTGGAACAGCGCGCTGAGCAAACCGATTGATGACTTTGTCTCAAACAGCCCGTCCAAAGGCGACCTGGCCGCCGCACGCGTGCGCCTGCAAGACTCGCTGGCCGAATCTCGCCAGCAGAACCACGCGCTGTACAACCGCTTGCGCACCTACCAGACCCAGCCGCGCATGGACATCTGGCGCCGCGAGCTGATCTGGGCGTGGAACCAGGCATTGTGGGATGCGCCGAGCAAGGTGTTGGCCGAAGCTGACCCAGACCCCCGCTTGCTGCTCACTACCCAACTGGCGCCGGAGCTGAACGGCGTCAGCCGTGAGCTGATAATGATCTCGGCGTATTTCGTACCCGGGCAGCCCGGGCTGGTGTACCTCACCGGCCGTGCCGATGCAGGCGTGTCGGTAAGCCTGCTGACCAATTCTCTGGAGGCCACGGACGTGCCGGCCGTGCATGGCGGCTACGCGCCTTATCGCAAGGCTTTGCTGGAACACGGCGTGAAACTCTACGAGCTGCGCCGCCAGCCCGGCGCCCCAAGCGGCGGCAGCGGCCCGCACCTGTTTCGCCGGGGCGCCTTCCACGGCTCGGACTCGAGCCTGCACAGCAAGGCGATGATCTTTGATCGGGAGAAGTCGTTTATTGGCTCGTTCAACTTCGACCCGCGCTCGGTGCTGTGGAACACCGAGGTCGGCGTGCTGGTGGACAGCCCCGAGCTGGCGGAGCACGTACGCAACCTAGCGCTGCAAGGCATGTCGCCAGCCTTGAGCTACCAGGCGAAATTGCAGGACGGCCAGGTGGTATGGGTGACCGAGGACAATGGCCAATTGCACACGCTGAGCCGTGAACCCGGCAGCTGGTGGCGGAGGTTTAATGCCTGGTTCGCCACCTCAGTCGGATTGGAACGCATGCTCTAGGAACAATGAAGATCCCGTGTGGGAGCGGGCTTGCTCGCGAATGCGGTGGATCAGTCAATATTTCCGTTAACTGACACACCGTATTCGCGAGCAAGCCCGCACACATTCGATCCCGTTTAAAATCAGGCGGGCTGCGCAACGCCAAATGCGCCCTGACGCAGCAACAAAACCACCAGCCCCAGCGCGCCGGCAGCCATCAACAACGGCAATGCATGCCCACTGATCCACTGGCTGCCCGCACCGGCCACCAGCGGCCCGATCAGGCAACCGATGCCCCACAACTGCGCCACGTGAGCGTTGGCGCGTACCAGCGCGTCGTCGCGATAGCGCTCGCCGATCAGGATCAGCGACAACGTGAACAACCCGCCGGCGCTGGCGCCGAAGATCACCCACACCGGCCAGATCAGCGGCGTGTGCAACAGCAGCGGAATCGCCAGGCTCGAGCCCAGCAACAGCACCGCACAACTCAAGAACAGCGTGCGTCTCGGCAGGTAGTCAGCCAACGCGCCGATGGGCAATTGCAGCAGCGCATCGCCAACCACCACCGTACTGACCATGGCCAAGGCGATCTCGGCGGTAAAGCCTTGTTGCAGGCAATACACCGGCAGCAGCGTCAGAATCATCGCCTCGAACGCAGCGAATAACGCCACCGCCCAGGCAATCGCGGGCAGGCTCAGGCAAAAACGCCATAGATCGCCGAAGGTGACACTGAAGGAATCGGCCGTTGGCGCGCCGGAACGCCCCAGCAACAGCAGCGGCGCGACCATCAGCAGGCCCACGCCCACCCAGAAACCGTAGTCATGGTCGGTGCCCAGCACGCCCAACAGCAGCGGGCCTGACAGTTGGCTCAAGGCATAGCTGCAGCCATACAGCGCCACCAATCGGCCACGCCACTGCTCCACCACCAACTGGTTGATCCAGCTTTCGCCGAGAATAAACACAATGGTCAGGATCACCCCGATCATCAGTCGCAGCACCAGCCACACCGGATAGCTGGGCAGGACGGCCAGCAACCCGATGGACACCGCGCCGGCCCACAGGCACAGACGCATCAGGTTGGCGGTGCCGAGCCATGAGGCCATACGGCTGGAGACCTTCGCCCCCAGCAGCACGCCGAAGGCCGGCATGGCTGCCATCACACCAATGGCGAAACTGCCGTAGCCCCAGCCTTCGAGGCGCAGGGACACCAGCGGCATGCTGACGCCCAGGGCCAGACCGACGCTGAGTACCGAAGCCAGGACGGCGAAATAGGTCGCCCAACGCATTTCCACGCTCCTGTGGATAATTTCCGAGGTTGCAAACGAACTGTAGGAGCGAGCTTATGTGGGAGCCGGGCTTGCCCGCGATAGCCGATGCTTCGGTGTGTCCGTCACACCTTGGCGCTGCTATCGCAGGCAGCCAGCTCACTCACAAGCTTGCTCCTACAGGGGATCAGCGGTGTCGCTTACAGCTTGATCCAGGTCGACTTCAACTCGGTGTACTTGTCGAACGCATGCAGCGACTTGTCGCGACCGTTACCCGACTGCTTGAAGCCACCAAATGGCGCGGTCATGTCACCACCATCGTATTGGTTGACCCACACGCTACCGGCGCGCAGGGCCTTGGCGGTCAGGTGCGCCTTGGAGATGTCCGCCGTCCATACCGCTGCGGCCAGGCCGTATTGGGTGTCGTTGGCGATGGCGATGGCTTCTTCGGCACTGTCGAAGGTGATTACCGACAGGACGGGGCCAAAAATCTCTTCCTGAGCGATCTTCATGGCGTTGGTCACACCGTCAAAAATCGTCGGTTCCACGTAGGTACCGCCGGTTTCTTCCAGCGTGCGCTTGCCGCCCGCGACCAGTTTGGCGCCGTCGGCGTGGCCGGCTTCGATGTACGACAGCACGGTGTTCATCTGCTGGGTGTCCACCAGTGCGCCGACGTTAGTCGCCGGGTCCAGCGGGTTGCCCGGCTTCCAGCCCTTGAGGGCCTCAATCACCAGCGGCAGGAAGGTGTCCTTGATCGAACGCTCCACCAGCAGGCGCGAACCGGCGGTGCACACTTCGCCCTGGTTGAAGGCGATGGCGCCAGCGGCGGATTCGGCAGCGGCTTGCAAATCCGGCGCATCGGCAAACACGATGTTCGGGCTCTTGCCGCCGGCTTCCAGCCACACGCGCTTCATGTTCGACTCGCCGGAGCGAATCAACAGTTGCTTGGCAATCTTGGTGGAACCGGTGAACACCAGGGTGTCGACGTCCATGTGCAGCGCCAACGCGTTGCCCACGGTGTGGCCGTAGCCCGGCAGCACGTTGAGCACGCCTTTTGGAATACCGGCCTCAACGGCCAAAGCCGCGATTCGGATGGCGGTCAGCGGGGATTTTTCAGACGGCTTGAGGATCACCGAGTTACCGGTGGACAGCGCCGGGCCGAGTTTCCAGCAGGCCATCATCAACGGGAAGTTCCACGGCACGATCGCGCCGACAACACCGACCGGCTCGCGGGTCACCAGACCCAGTTGATCATGCGGGGTGGCGGCAACTTCGTCGTAGATCTTGTCGATAGCCTCGCCGCTCCAGCTGAGCGCATTGGCTGCGCCAGGCACGTCAATTTCCAGGGAGTCGGTGATCGGCTTGCCCATGTCCAGGGTTTCAAGCAGCGCAAGCTCTTCGGCATTGGCCTTGAGCAACGCGGCGAAACGGATCATGGTGGATTTGCGCTTGGCTGGCGCCAGGCGCGACCAGACACCGGAGTTGAACGTGGCGCGGGCATTCTCAACGGCACGCTGGGCGTCGGCGACGTCACAGCTCGCAACGGTGGCCAGCAGGCGGCCATCGACCGGGCTGATGCATTCGAACGTGTCACCGGAAACAGCGGCGGTGTACTCGCCATTGATATAGGCGCGGCCTTCGATTTTCAGGTCCTTGGCGCGTTGTTCCCAGTCGGCACGGGTCAGGGTGGTCATGCGAGTGTCCTCCTCTTATTGAATACAAGGGCCAGGTGATGTCCCCCGGCAGCCTCAAAGAATTCTTGCCCGGCCAGCCTGCTGTTCGGCTCAAGGCAGCTGCCACCCTAAACCAGCGGCTGGGGATGTTTCAATATATTTGACATAACGGCGGTAAACGCCCTTGCGATGTTCATTTTAATAAACATAGACTTTGGGCTCACCAACCCCAGGCCAGACGGGACACGCACATGAGCATCCAGGACATCGTCGACTTCAGCCAAGCCAACACCGCCCCAGACCGCTACCGTCCGGCCGCCGAGAAAATCCTCAAGGGCGATCCCGAACAAACCATCTACAACCACTACAACAGTCCGTGCGGCCAGATGAGCGCGGGCGTGTGGGAAGGTGAAGTCGGGCAGTGGAAGGTCCATTACACGGAGCATGAGTACTGCGAGATTGTGCAGGGTGTTTCCGTGTTGCGGGATGCCGACAGCAACGCCAAGACTTTGCGCGCCGGCGACCGCTTCGTGATCCCCGCCGGGTTCAGCGGCACCTGGGAAGTGCTGGAGCCGTGCCGCAAGATCTACGTGGTGTTCGAACAGAAAGCCTGATCAAGAAATCACAGGCAAAAAAAAGCCCGCATCGTGAGATACGGGCTTTTTTTCACAAGGAAGAAAATCAATTACTTGATTTTGCCTTCTTTGTAGATCACGTGCTTGCGAACGCGCGGGTCGAACATTTTCTTTTCGAGCTTGTCCGGGGTAGTACGCTTGTTCTTGTCGGTAGTGTAGAAGTGACCAGTACCGGCGCTAGAGATCATTCGAATCAATTCACGCATGATAAAGCTCCTTAGATCTTGCCAGCGGCGCGGATTTCGGCCAGCACGACAGTGATGCCACGCTTGTCGATGATACGCATGCCTTTGGCAGATACACGCAGGCGAACAAAACGTTTCTCTTCTTCAACCCAGAAGCGGTGATGCTGCAGGTTCGGCAGGAAACGACGACGGGTTTTGTTATTTGCGTGGGAAATGTTATTCCCAGTCACCGGACCCTTACCGGTAACTTGACAGACTCTCGACATGCCTCAGCCCTCTAAAACCACATGCCCAACCCGGCATGGGTTGGCCGCTTAATCTCTCAGTCATTTGGCGCCAGGCGCCGCGTTTCTTTAGGGTCTTACCGGCTACACCTACTAGCGAAGGAACCGGGCCCCTAGAAAAGAGCGCTGCTTTATACCAGAAAGACCCTAGTGCAACAACAGCCCGTGTGTTTTTACCGGCATAAATCTTGGCGACAGACGCCTGAACCGTTGCCAGGAGGGGCCGCTGTAACAGCCGACCGCTCGTCGCACAGAATGATTTACAGCGCCCCGCAGGCACAATGAAGTGCACGGCGAAACGCGCTGAGGCGCCATCAAAACAGCATTTGCGCCAAAAGCACAGGCAAAAATGGGCTAGTCATTTATCAAACAGACCACTACGGTAGGCTTTTTCCAGACTGCACTCGCAGATGGGCCTTCGATCTGCAAAGGAAACCGAATATGCGCCTCGCTGCCCTACCGCTATTGCTAGCCCCTCTATTTATCGCGCCGCTGGCCCAAGCCGCCACCAGTTTGAGCGTTTGCACCGAGGCCAGCCCCGAAGGGTTCGATGTGGTGCAGTACAACTCCCTGACCACCACCAATGCCTCCGCCGATGTACTGATGAATCGCCTGGTGGACTACGACGCCGTCAGCGGCAAGCTGGTGCCGAGCCTCGCAGACAGCTGGGAAGTGTCGCCGGATGGCCTGACCTATACCTTCAAGCTGCACCCGGGGGTTAAATTCCACCGCACCGACTATTTCACCCCGAGCCGCACCCTGACCGCCGAAGACGTGCGCTTCAGCTTTGAACGCATGCTCGACCCCGCCAACCCGTGGCACAAGATCGCCCAGAGCGGCTTCCCGCATGCGCAGTCTCTGCAACTGCCGACGCTGGTCAAGAAGATCGACGCCCTCGACCCGCTGACCGTGCGCTTCACCCTCGATCACGCCGACTCGACCTTCCTCGCCGCTCTCAGCATGGGTTTTGCCTCGATCTACCCGGCCGAGTACGCCGATAAACTGCTCAAGGCCGGTACGCCCGAAAAGCTCAACAGCCAACCGATCGGCACCGGACCGTTCGTTTTTGTGCGTTTCCAGAAAGATGCCGTCGTGCGTTACAAAGCCAACCCGGATTACTTCGCCGGCAAACCGGCTGTGGATAACTTGCTCTTCGCTATTACGCCGGATGCCAACGTGCGCCTGCAGAAACTGCACCGTGATGAGTGCCAGATCGCGCTGTCGCCCAAGCCGCTGGATGTGGGTGAAGCAGAGAAAGATCCCGCGCTCAAAGTAGAAAAAACCCCAGCCTTCATGACCGCATTCGTTGCGATCAATAGCCAGCACCCGCCGCTGGACAAGCCCGAAGTGCGGCAGGCGATCAACCTGGCCTTCGACAAGAACAGCTACCTGAAAGCCGTATTTGAAGGCACCGCCGAAGCAGCCAATGGCATTTACCCACCGAATACCTGGAGCTACGCCAAGGACTTGCCGGGTTATCCACAGGACATCGCCAAAGCCAAGGCGCTGTTGGACCGGGCCGGCCTCAAGAATGGTTTCAAGACCACCCTCTGGACTCGACCCACCGGAAGCCTGCTGAACCCCAACCCTAACCTGGGCGCACAGCTGTTGCAGGCGGACCTCGCCAAAATCGGCATCCAGGCAGAGATCCGTGTGATCGAGTGGGGCGAGCTGATTCGCCGCGCCAAAGCCGGTGAGCATGACCTGCTGTTCATGGGTTGGGCCGGCGATAACGGCGACCCGGATAACTTCCTGACCCCGCAATTCTCCTGCGCGGCAGTGAAATCCGGCACCAACTTCGCCCGCTACTGCGACCCAACCCTGGACAAACTGATCAGCGCCGGCAAGACCACCAGCGAGCAAGGTGTGCGCAGCAAGCTGTATCAACAGGCCCAGGCACAGATCCAGCAGCAGGCTTTATGGCTACCGCTTGCGCACCCTACGGCGTTCGCTCTGGCGCGCAAGAATGTCGAGGGATACCAGGTGAGCCCGTTTGGACGCCAGGACTTCTCCAAGGTCAGCGTCAAGCCTTGAAAACCTGCCCCGCCCTAATGGGGCGGGGCTACATCCACCCATATTCCGCCATCGACAGCGGGTCACCGTCGCCCACAATGATGTGATCCAGCACCCGCACATCCACGACTTCCAACGCCTTTTGCAGCAACTTGGTTAATTTTCGATCAGCCGCACTCGGCTCGACACTCCCTGATGGATGGTTATGGCACAGGATCAACGCTGCCGCGTTGTATGCAAGCGCACGCTTGACCACCTGGCGGGGGTAAACGATGGCGGTGTCGATGGTGCCCTCAAACAACGCCTCGAAGCCCAGCACACGATGTTTTGAGTCGAGAAACAGGCAGCCGAAGATCTCGTGGGGCTCATGACGTAAGAGCGCCTTGAGGTAGTCACGCACGGCCAGCGGACTCTCCAATACCGAATCGCTACGCAGGCGCTCGGCCAGGTGGCGCCGGGACATTTCCAGCACCGCCTGCAACTGTGCAAACTTCGCCGGCCCCAACCCCAAATGCTGGATGAACAGCGTCTGGCTGGCCTCCAACAACGGTCGAAGGCCGCCGAATTGCGCCAAGAGATGGCGCGCCAGATCCACCGCACTTCTGCCCGAAACCCCAGTGCGCAGGAAGATTGCCAACAACTCGGCATCGGACAGACTCGCCGCGCCCCACTCCAAAAGTTTCTCCCGTGGACGTTCAGCCACAGGCCAATCGCGAATACTCATCCCACCTCCGTGTGCATGTGCGCCGCTGTTGCCCGACGGTCGCTGTGTTATCTTAAGCCCTCTTTTTTGCGTGCGATTTCACCTGGGGAGGGGGCATCGCAGGCGTCACTGAACTGGCATCACTGAACTGGAAAGGCAAACCAATGCAGCGTCTGTATCGGAAACGCATCGTTCTCGGCGTCGGCGGCGGCATTGCCGCCTACAAGAGCGCAGAGCTGGTTCGCAGGCTCCTGGACCAAGGCGCCGAAGTGCGCGTGGTCATGACACGCGGTGGCAGTGAGTTCATCACCCCACTGACCATGCAAGCCCTGTCCGGCCACCCGGTTCACCTGGACCTGCTGGACCCGGCGGCCGAAGCCGCCATGGGCCATATCGAGCTGGCCAAATGGGCTGACCTGGTGCTGATCGCCCCAGCCACTGCCGACCTGATCGCGCGCCTGGCCCAAGGCATTGCCGATGACCTGCTGACCACACTGGTACTGGCCACCGACGCTACCGTCGCCATCGCTCCGGCCATGAACCAGGCCATGTGGCGCGACCCGGCCACCCAGGCCAACACCCAGCTCCTGCAAAGCCGCGGCCTCAAGGTGTTCGGCCCGGCCTCCGGCAGCCAGGCCTGCGGCGATGTGGGCATGGGCCGCATGCTCGAAGCCACCGACCTGGCGCAGTGCGCCGCAGAGTGCTTCCAGCACCTGGCACTCACCGGCAAACATGTACTGATCACCGCTGGCCCGACCCAGGAAAACATCGACCCGGTGCGTTACATCACCAACCATAGCTCAGGAAAAATGGGCTTTGCCTTGGCCGAAGCCGCGGTTGAGGCAGGCGCACGCGTCACCCTCATCACCGGTCCGGTGCACTTGCCAACCCCCGATCGCGTCACGCGAATCGACGTAGTCAGCGCCAGGGACATGTTGGCGGCCTGTGAAGCAGCCATTCCCTGCGACCTGTTTATCGCCTCGGCAGCGGTTGCAGACTACCGCCCGGAAGTCGTCGCCCCGCAAAAGCTTAAGAAAGACCCTACAAGCGGCGACGGCCTGCTCCTGCAAATGGTGCGCAACCCGGACATTCTGGCGACCATCGCCACCCGCCCGGACCGGCCATTCAGTGTCGGCTTCGCCGCCGAGACCGAGCACCTGCTCGACTATGCCGCACGCAAATTGAAAGACAAAAACCTCGACCTGATCGTTGCCAATGATGTCGCCAACCCGAGCATCGGCTTCAACAGTGAGGAAAATGCTATCAGCGTGATCGACCGCGGGTTGCACGCCACCGTTTTCGCCCAGACCAGCAAAGGCAAGATTGCCCGCCAACTGATCTCATTTATCGCCCAACGGCTGAACCAGGTTTAATTTACATGCACGCTTTGCAAGCCAAGATCCTCGACCCACGCATCGGCAACGAATTCCCGCTGCCGGCCTACGCCACACCGGGCTCCGCCGGCCTGGACCTGCGCGCCATGCTCAAGCAGGACACGGTCCTTGAGCCGGGCCAGACCCTCCTCATCCCTACCGGCCTGTCGATCTACATCGGCGACCCTGGCCTGGCGGCGTTGATCCTGCCGCGCTCCGGCCTGGGTCACAAACACGGCATCGTGCTGGGCAACCTCGTGGGCCTGATCGACTCGGATTACCAGGGCGAACTGATGGTGTCGTGCTGGAACCGAGGCAACACCGCGTTCAACATCGCCGTCGGCGAGCGCATCGCCCAATTGGTGCTGGTGCCGGTGGTACAGGCGCACTTCGAACTGGTACAGGAGTTCGACGAGACTCAACGCGGCGCAGGTGGTTTTGGGCATTCCGGCAGCCACTGACTAAGCTGAATCTTGCCGGACGCAGTTGTCCGGCAAGACGCCACCGCATGGCTATTCAGGATGAAGAATGCGCGGATTTATTCAGCGAGATTTCTATAACAAAATCAAAAGGTTACGCGACAGACCAAACGGAGCCAGCACTCCGATGGCACTTTTACACCACGAACTCTCTGCCGAAAACGCCGTCTTACCCTTCAGTTTGAGCCTGCCGGTCAGCCACTTTAAGGCCAGCCTTGCCCCCTTCAGATGGAGTTTCCCCCCGCGATGAGTACCGCAGCCCGAGTAGCCCCGACATTCCCCGACAGCATCTTTCGCGCCTACGACATTCGTGGCGTGGTGCCCAAGACCCTGACCGCCGAAACCGCCTACTGGATCGGTCGCGCCATTGGCTCCCAGAGCCTGGCCCAGGGCGAGCCCAATGTTTCGGTAGGCCGTGACGGCCGCTTGTCCGGCCCGGAGCTGGTGGAACAGCTGATCCAGGGCCTGGCCGACAGCGGCTGCCACGTCAGTGACGTCGGCCTGGTGCCAACGCCTGCGCTGTACTACGCCGCCAACGTACTGGCCGGCAAGTCCGGGGTGATGCTCACCGGCAGCCATAACCCGTCGGACTACAACGGCTTCAAGATCGTCATCGCCGGCGACACCCTGGCCAACGAACAGATCCAGGCCCTGCACAACCGCCTGAAGAACAACGACCTGACCAGCGGTAAAGGCAGCATTACCCAAGTCGACATCCTTCAACGCTACTCCGACCAAATCACCGGCGACGTCAAACTCGCACGCCGCCTGAAAGTGGTAGTGGACTGTGGCAACGGCGCAGCCGGCGTGATCGCCCCGCAGCTGCTCGAAGCCCTGAACTGCGAAATCATCCCGCTGTTCTGCGACGTTGACGGCAACTTCCCCAACCACCACCCGGACCCGGGCAAACCTGAAAACCTGGTGGACCTGATCGCCAAGGTCAAGGAAACCGGTGCCGACGTGGGCCTGGCCTTCGACGGTGACGGCGATCGCGTCGGCGTGGTGACCAACACCGGCGAGAACGTCTTCGCAGACCGCCTGCTGATGCTGTTCGCCCGTGACGTGGTGGCGCGCAATCCGAATGCCGAAATCATCTTCGACGTGAAATGCACCCGCCGCCTCACCCCGCTGATCAAGGAATACGGGGGCCGCCCACTAATGTGGAAGACCGGTCACTCGTTGATCAAAAAGAAAATGAAGGAAACCGGTGCGCTATTGGCCGGCGAAATGAGCGGCCACGTGTTCTTCAAGGAGCGCTGGTTCGGGTTTGACGACGGCATTTACAGCGCCGCCCGTCTGCTGGAGATCCTCAGCAAGGAAAAATCCACGGCGCAGGAGCTGTTTCAGACCTTCCCGAATGATATTTCTACGCCAGAGATCAATATCCATGTGACCGAGGAGAGCAAATTCAGCATCATTGACGCACTGCACGATGCGCAATGGGGTGAAGGCGCCAACCTGACCACCATTGATGGTGTGCGAGTCGATTACGCCAAAGGCTGGGGCCTGGTTCGCGCGTCCAACACCACACCGGTGCTGGTCCTGCGCTTCGAGGCGGATACCGAGGCTGAGTTGCAGCGCATCAAGGACGTGTTCCACGCCCAGTTGAAACGTGTTGCCCCTGATCTCCAATTACCGTTCTGATTTTTTTACCGGAGCCCTGAATGACCCTCGAACGCGAAGCCGCTGCCAATACTGCCAAGGTCCTGTCCGAAGCGTTGCCTTACATTCGACGCTACGTCGGCAAGACGCTGGTGATCAAGTACGGCGGCAATGCCATGGAAAGCGAGGAGCTGAAAACCGGCTTTGCCCGCGACATCGTGTTGATGAAAGCTGTCGGGATCAACCCGGTAGTCGTGCACGGCGGCGGCCCGCAAATCGGCGATTTGCTCAAGCGCTTGTCGATCGAGAGTCACTTCATTGATGGCATGCGCGTCACGGACGCGCAGACCATGGACGTGGTGGAGATGGTCCTCGGCGGCCAGGTGAACAAGGACATCGTCAACCTGATCAACCGTCATGGCGGCAGCGCCATCGGCCTGACCGGCAAGGACGCGGAGCTGATTCGCGCGAAAAAACTGACTGTTACCCGTCAGACGCCGGAAATGACCCAGCCGGAAATCATCGACATCGGCCAGGTAGGCGAAGTCATCGGGATCAACACCGACCTGCTGAACCTGCTGGTCAAAGGCGACTTCATCCCGGTGATCGCGCCGATCGGCGTGGGTGCCAACGGTGAGTCCTACAACATCAACGCCGACCTGGTGGCCGGCAAGGTGGCCGAGGCGCTGAAAGCTGAAAAGCTGATGCTGCTGACCAACATCGCCGGCCTGATGGACAAGGAAGGCAAGGTGTTGACCGGCCTGACAACCCAACAGGTGGACGAGTTGATCGCCGACGGCACGATCTACGGCGGCATGCTGCCGAAGATTCGTTGCGCGCTGGAAGCAGTGCAAGGCGGCGTCGGCAGCTCGCTGATCCTGGATGGCCGGGTACCGAATGCGATCCTGCTGGAAATCTTCACCGATACCGGTGTGGGCACGCTGATCAGCAATCGCAAGCGCCCTTAAACGCTGCAAACGAAAAGGCCCCGCTCAATCAGATTGAGCGGGGCCTTTTTTGTGAGGGCTTCAAAGTGGAATGCAATCCAATGTGGGAGCGGGCTTGCTCGCGAATGCGGTGGGTCAGTCACTGAATATGTTTCTGAACCACCGCTTTCGCGAGCAAGCCCGCTCCCACACAAGCCCTCTCACACAGAGAAATCAGTGTCAGACGCCGAACTGCTCGCGGTACGCCTTGACCGCCGGCAAATGCTGCTTGAGCTGCGGGTCATCTTCCAGGAACTGCAACACCTGGTTCAACGACACGATGCTCACCACCGGAATGCCGAAATCACGTTCAACTTCCTGGATCGCCGACAACTCACCGTTGCCGCGCTCCTGGCGGTTCAATGCGATCAGCACGCCGGCCGCCTTGGCGCCCTCCTGGGAAGCGATGATCTGCATCACTTCACGGATCGCGGTACCGGCAGTGATCACGTCGTCGATAATCAGCACGTCGCCTTTAAGCGGAGCACCCACCAGGCTGCCGCCTTCGCCATGGGCCTTGGCCTCTTTGCGGTTGAAACACCATGGCAGATCAAGCCCATGATGTTCAGCCAACGCCACGGCAGTCGCGGCCGCCAGCGGGATGCCCTTGTAGGCCGGACCAAACAATACGTCGAAGGAAATACCGCTTTCAACGATGGCCGCCGCGTAGAAACGACCCAGCTGAGCCAGGGCCGAGCCCGAGTTGAACAAGCCGGCATTGAAGAAGTAGGGGCTGGTGCGCCCGGACTTCAGAGTGAACTCACCGAAGCGCAAAACGCCGCGATCGATGGCAAAACGAATGAAATCGCGTTGATACGCCTGCATGAAAAAAGCCTCAGATACCACGGATTTAGCTAATTAGGTAGACGGCGTGTATCATACACGCACGCGATTTTTGGGGCCATTTATGCGGATCATCAGTGTGAACGTCAATGGTATTCAGGCTGCAGTCGAGCGTGGTTTGCTCAGTTGGCTGCAAGCACAGAATGCCGACGTCATCTGCCTGCAGGACACCCGCGCCTCCGCCTTTGAACTGGACGACCCAGCCTTCCAACTGGATGGCTACTTCCTTTATGCCTGCGATGCCGAAGTGCCCACCCAAGGTGGTGTGGCTTTGTACTCGCGGTTGCAACCCAAGGCGGTCATCAGCGGCCTCGGCTTCGAGACAGCCGACCGCTACGGGCGCTACCTGCAAGCCGATTTCGACAAGGTCAGCATCGCGACCTTGCTGCTCCCTTCGGGGCAGAACGGCGATGAAGACTTGAACCAGAAGTTCAAGCTAATGGACGATTTCGCCCGTTATCTGGATAAACAGCGACGCAAACGTCGCGAGTACATTTACTGTGGCTCGCTGTACGTGGCGCAACAGAAGCTGGATATCAAGAACTGGCGCGACAGCCAGCAATCCCCGGGTTTCCTGGCACCAGAACGTGCCTGGATGGACGAGATTGTCGGCAACATGGGCTATGTTGATGCCCTGCGCGAAGTCAGCCGTGAAGGCGACCAGTACAGCTGGTGGCCAGATAACGAACAGGCTGAGATGCTCAACCTGGGTTGGCGTTTCGACTACCAGTTGCTGACCCCAGGTCTGCGCCGGTTTGTTCGCAGCGCACGCCTGCCGCGCCAGCCACGCTTTTCGCAGCACGCACCACTGATCGTGGACTACGACTGGACACTGACCATCTGAGGTCTTTCCCAGGCACAAAAAAACCGACATCGCTGTCGGTTTTTTTGTGGATGCCTGTCGGCTGAACCCGCGTTATTTGACCACGCGCCAGGTCAAGGGATAGCGATAGGCGATCCCTTTGTTGGCTTTGATCGCACCGATGATCGTCAGCACGATGGTGGCGATTGCCAGCGCAAACATCAGGAAAAAACCGATGACCGCGAAAGCCAGCACGATGCAAGCCATCCAGGCGATGGCCACAGTGATCTGGAAATTCAAGGCTTCCTTACCCTGATCATCAATGAACGGGTCCACTTCCTTTTTCATCTGCCACAGGATCAGCGGCCCTACGACGCTGCCGAAGGGGAACACAAACCCCAGAAACGCCGCCAAATGACACAACATGGCTCCCTGACGGACTTCGTAGGAAGGCGTAGGCACGGGTAGTTGGCTGTCATTCATGGCGTTTCTCCTTGAAGCCGACTCAGTCAGCCAGTGCGGCGTTCTGCAGCTCGAAAATTTCGGTCATGCCTTTCTGGGCCAGGGCCAGCATGGCGTTCAGGTCGGCCGGCTGGAATGGCGCGCCTTCGGCGGTGCCCTGCACTTCGATGAAACCACCGGTGCTGGTCATCACCACGTTCAGGTCGGTCTCGGCAGCCGAGTCTTCCAGGTAGTCCAGGTCCAGCACAGGCTCGCCCTGGTACATGCCGACCGACACCGCAGCAATCATCTGCTTGAGTGGGTCGCCGCCCTTAAGGCCGCCGCGCTTCTTGATCACTTTCAGTGCATCGACCAGGGCCACCATGGCGCCGGTGATGGAAGCGGTGCGCGTGCCGCCGTCAGCCTGGATCACGTCGCAATCGACGTACAGGGTGACATCGCCCAGCTTGGACATGTCCAGGGCGGCACGCAGGGAGCGACCGATCAAACGCTGGATTTCCAGAGTACGGCCGCCTTGCTTGCCGCGGCTGGCTTCACGCTGGTTACGCTCGCCGGTGGCGCGCGGCAGCATGCCGTACTCGGCAGTCAACCAACCCTGGCCCTGGCCCTTGAGGAAACGCGGCACGCCGTTTTCGACGCTGACGGTGCAGATAACCTTGGTATCGCCAAACTCGACCAGTACAGATCCCTCGGCGTGTTTGGTGTAGTTGCGGGTGATGCGGATCGAGCGGAGCTGATCGGCAGCGCGACCACTTGGACGTTTCATAGGGGATACCTGTACGGAGGACGAAAAACTGCCGAGCATTATAGAGCCGCGAACCGATTCGGGGCACTTCTAAAAAATTCGGTTACGAATGGCTAGCCTATTGCCCATTGTTTGGGCGCGCTCGCCCCACTGCGCTACAATCCTGCGCCTTCGCAGCCTGTCGGCTTCAATTTACCCATCAGTCCGCATTTGTGGGACTGCATCGCGAGGTACCTCCATGGTGCACAGCATGACCGCCTTCGCCCGCGTCGAAAAAGCCGGCGTCCAAGGCACCCTGAGCTGGGAACTGCGCTCGGTCAACAGCCGCTACCTGGAGCCGCACCTGCGCCTGCCCGAGTCCTTCCGTGACCTCGAAGGCGCCGTGCGTGAAGCGCTGCGCCAGGGCATCTCCCGTGGCAAGCTGGAATGCACCCTGCGCTTTACCGAGGAAACCACCGGCAAGCCACTGCAAGTTGACCGCGACCGCGCCGCGCAACTGGTTGCCGCCGCCGAAACCATCGCCGGCCTGATCAAGCAGCCCGCCGCACTCAACCCTCTGGAAGTGCTGGCCTGGCCCGGTGTACTCGTGGCCGACGCCGCCGACCCGCAAGCCCTCAACGCCGAAGCCCTCGCCCTGTTCACGCAGGGCTTGAAGGAGCTCAAGGCCGGTCGCGAGCGTGAAGGCGCCGAACTGGCCCGCCTGATCAACGAGCGCCTGACTTCGATCGAAGCCGACGTAGTCACCCTGCGCGAGCTGGTGCCGCAGATGCTCGCCACCCAACGCCAGAAGGTCCTCGACCGCTTCACCGACATGAAGGCCGACCTCGACCCGGTGCGCCTGGAGCAGGAAATGGTCCTGCTGGCACAGAAGAGTGACGTGGCCGAAGAGCTCGACCGCCTGAGCACCCACATCCTCGAAGTGCGCCGCGTGCTCAAGTCCGCCGGTGCCGCCGGTCGGCGCCTGGACTTCCTGATGCAGGAACTCAACCGCGAAGCCAATACACTGGGCTCCAAGGCGTTTGATCCGCGCAGCACCACGGCCGCGGTCAACCTCAAGGTGTTGATCGAGCAGATGCGCGAACAAGTACAGAATATTGAGTAAGGCAACCTCCATGACCCACAGCACCGGCACCCTTTACATCATTTCCGCCCCTTCGGGCGCGGGCAAGAGCAGCCTGGTCAAGGCCCTGACCGACGCTGACGAGCAAATCCGCATCTCGGTCTCGCACACCACTCGCGCCATGCGCCCGGGTGAAGTAAACGGCGTGCACTATCACTTCGTCGAGCGCACCGAGTTCGTGAAGATGATCGAACACGGCGACTTCCTTGAGCGTGCCGAAGTCTTCGGCAACCTCTACGGCACCTCGCAAAGCCATTTGCAGCAGACCCTGGACGAAGGCCACGACCTGATCCTGGAAATCGACTGGCAAGGCGCTGAGCAAGTGCGTCAGTTGATGCCCAAGGCGCGCTCGATCTTCATCCTGCCGCCGTCGCTCGAAGCGTTGCACCAGCGTCTGACCAACCGTGGCCAGGACAGCGACGAGATCATCGAAGGCCGCATGCGTGAAGCCGTCAGCGAAATGAGCCACTACGTCGACTACGACTACCTGATCATCAACGACGATTTTGCGCATGCCCTGGACGATTTGAAGGCGATTTTTCGCACCAATCAGCTCCAGCAAAAGCGCCAACAACAGCGTTTCGGTAAATTATTGGCCGAACTGCTCGGTTGATTGGCTCTTCCCAAAACCGCTGCTAGGGCTTTACATTGGCACTTGTAGCGGTTTTGCGAGGGTCTGCGAAAAATCAGCGCTTCCCTAAACGCTGGTGATTTTTTAAACTGTTTAGTCCGCTCGCCCAACCGGGCAGCGCGCATCTTGCATTCGCTCCGAGGAATACCATGGCCCGCGTAACCGTTGAAGACTGCCTAGAACACGTGGATAACCGCTTTGAGCTGGTCATGCTCTCTACCAAGCGTGCCCGTCAATTGGCCACTGGCGGCAAAGAGCCCCTGGTCCAGTGGGAAAACGACAAGCCTACCGTTGTAGCCCTGCGTGAAATCGCTGAAGGCCTGATGAGCTACGAGTTCATCGCCAACGCCGAAATCGTTGAAGACGAACCGCTGTTTGCAGCGTTCGAGGACGAGTCCAACGAGGCCGTCTAAGCCTATGCCTGGTCGACGTAGCACGGCGCGGGGTCACAGCCAACGGCAGGAGTTAACACTTTGCCGAGCATAGACGCCCTCGCCGATCGCTTATCGGCCTACCTCGGCCCAGACCAGGTCAACCTGGTCCGCCGAGCGTATTTCTACGCCGAGCAAGCCCACGACGGCCAACGCCGCCGTAGCGGCGAGGCGTATGTCACGCATCCTCTTGCGGTGGCAAATATTCTGGCCGACATGCACATGGACCATCAGAGCCTGATGGCTGCGATGCTGCATGACGTGATTGAAGACACCGGCATCGCCAAGGAAGCGCTCAGCGCGCAATTTGGCGAAACCGTGGCCGAACTGGTCGACGGGGTCAGCAAACTGACCCAGATGAACTTCGAGACCAAGGCCGAAGCCCAGGCAGAAAACTTCCAGAAGATGGCCATGGCCATGGCCCGCGACATTCGGGTCATTCTGGTCAAGCTGGCCGACCGGCTGCACAACATGCGCACGCTGGAAGTGCTGTCCGGTGAAAAACGCCGGCGCATCGCCAAGGAAACCCTGGAAATCTACGCGCCCATCGCCAACCGGCTGGGCATGCATGCCATCCGTATCGAATTCGAAGACCTCGGCTTCAAGGCCATGCACCCCATGCGTTCGGCGCGCATCTACCAGGCGGTCAAGCGCGCCCGTGGCAACCGCAAGGAAATCGTCAACAAGATCGAAGAGTCGCTGAGCCATTGCCTGGCGATCGACGAGATTGAAGGCGAGGTCAGCGGCCGGCAGAAACACATCTACGGCATCTACAAGAAGATGCGCGGCAAGCGCCGGGCCTTCAACGAGATCATGGACGTGTATGCGTTCCGGATCATCGTCGACAAGGTCGATACCTGCTACCGCGTGCTGGGCGCTGTACATAATTTGTACAAACCCCTGCCAGGCCGCTTCAAGGACTACATCGCCATTCCCAAGGCCAACGGCTATCAGTCGCTGCATACCACGCTGTTCGGTATGCACGGGGTGCCGATCGAGATCCAGATCCGCACGCGGGAAATGGAAGAAATGGCCAACAACGGGATCGCCGCCCACTGGCTGTACAAATCCAGTGGCGACGAGCAACCCAAAGGCACTCATGCCCGCGCCCGCCAGTGGGTCAAAGGCGTGCTGGAAATGCAGCAACGTGCCGGCAACTCCCTGGAATTTATCGAAAGCGTGAAGATCGACCTGTTCCCGGACGAGGTCTACGTATTCACGCCAAAAGGCCGGATCATGGAGCTGCCCAAAGGCTCCACGGCGGTCGACTTTGCCTACGCGGTGCACACCGACGTCGGCAACAGCTGCATTGCCTGTCGGATCAACCGTCGTCTCGCGCCGCTGTCCGAACCGCTGCAAAGCGGCTCCACGGTCGAGATCGTCAGTGCACCCGGCGCGCGCCCGAACCCGGCCTGGCTCAACTTCGTGGTCACGGGTAAAGCGCGGACACACATCCGCCACGCGCTCAAACTGCAACGCCGCTCCGAATCCATCAGCCTGGGCGAACGCCTGCTGAACAAGGTGCTCAACGGATTCGACAGCGCCCTCGAAAAAATCCCGGCCGAGCGCGTGCAAGCGATGCTCCACGAGTACCGCCAGGAAACCATCGAAGACCTGCTGGAAGATATTGGCCTGGGCAACCGCATGGCCTATGTGGTCGCCCGCCGCCTGCTCGGCGAAGGCGAGCAGTTGCCAAGCCCCGAAGGCCCGCTGGCCATTCGCGGCACCGAAGGCCTGGTGCTCAGCTACGCCAAGTGCTGCACGCCGATCCCGGGCGACCCGATTGTCGGCCACTTGTCTGCCGGCAAAGGCATGGTGGTGCACCTGGACAACTGCCGCAATATCAGCGAAATCCGTCACAACCCCGAAAAATGCATCCAGCTCTCGTGGGCCAAGGATGTCACCGGCGAATTCAACGTCGAGCTGCGGGTGGAGCTGGAGCACCAGCGCGGCCTGATCGCCCTGCTGGCCAGCAGCGTCAACGCGGCCGACGGCAATATCGAGAAAATCAGCATGGATGAGCGCGATGGCCGCATCAGCGTGGTCCAGCTGGTGGTCAGCGTGCACGACCGCGTGCACCTGGCCCGCGTGATCAAGAAACTGCGCGCCCTGACGGGAGTGATCCGCATCACCCGCATGCGTGCATAGCCGTTCTCTTACAAGGAGTCACTCATGACCAAGACTGTTATCGCCAGCGACAAGGCCCCGGCCGCCATCGGTACTTACTCCCAGGCGATCAAGGCGGGCAACACCGTCTACATGTCCGGCCAGATCCCGCTGGACCCAAAGACCATGGAACTGGTTGAGGGCTTCGAAGCACAAACCGTACAAGTCTTCGAAAACCTCAAGTCCGTGGCCGAAGCCGCTGGCGGTTCGTTCAAGGACATCGTCAAGCTGAACATCTTCCTCACCGACCTGAGCCATTTCGCCAAGGTCAACGAGATCATGGGCAAGTACTTCGAACAGCCGTACCCAGCCCGCGCCGCCATCGGCGTTGCTGCCTTGCCCAAAGGCGCACAGGTTGAGATGGACGCGATTCTGGTCATCGAGTAAAACACCCGGCGCAGCCCCCAAGGGCTGCGCCGACTTCGTTTCAGAAGGATTTCGTAATGCGCAAAGCGCTTGTAGCCTCTTCGTTGCTCGCCCTGTTGCTCGGCGGCTGCGCCAGCAACCCCGCCGACCTGGATGTGAGCGGCACCTGGATCAACCAGGCCGCCATCAACGCGGCAGCCAAGGGCGGCCCTTTGCGTGAAGCCCTGCAATCCTTTGGCCCGAACCTCGAGTGGGAGGTCAACACCAAGGCTTCGCAGGCACGCTACTACAACGGTTTTGAAGTAGCGGAAGGCAAGTTGCTGGGTGAGAAATCCGGCGCCTGGAGCGTCGAGTTCTACGGCAGCTCGGCCACCGAACTCAAGCGCAAGGGCAAACAACTGCTGCAAGTGGCCAACGATAACGAGCCAGAACAAGTGTTCGCCCGCGCCAAAGACCCAGCCCCGGAGGGCGCGCCATTGGGCGCCAACTTCGAGCGGGCGCTGTATGCGGCCTATATGGGCGGCGACTGGAAGATTACCGACGGCAACGGCGACGGTGCCACGGTACAGTTCCAGGCCGACGGCAAGGTCGCTGGCCTGCCAGGCGTCGACCGGTACTCGCTGTGCCTGGCGGGAGACTGCGCCTCGATGAGCGGTGGCTATGACAGTATCTGGCTGCAACTGAACGGCCAGGGCAACCCGTGGATCTTCGTGCGCAAAGGCAAGCAGCTGGAAATTTTCCAGGCGGTGAACACCGCGCATACGGACGAAGTACCTTCGTTTACACCCGGCCCGCGACAGTGGTTGCTTGAAAAAAAATAGGCAGCCAAACACAAATCTAAATGTGGGAGCGGGCTTGCTCGCGAATACGGTGTAACAGTCAAATCATCAGTGACTGAACCACCGCATTCGCGAGCAAGCCCGCTCCCACATTTTTTAATCGCGTTTAGCCCTTTAGAATCGCTGCATACCCCTCGCGATAGGTCGGATACGTCGGCGCCCAGCCCAGCGCCTTGGCTCGGGCATTGCTGCATTGCTTGCTACCAGCCCGCCGTACACTTGCGTCATCCGCCCACTCGGTCACGCCCAGGTACTCGCGCAACCAGCCCACGACTTCCGCCAATGGCGCAGGCGCATCGTCGACGCCGATGTAGATCTTATCCAGCGAACCGCCCTGCTCCACATGCTGCAACAAAAAGGCGAGCAAGCCAGCGGCGTCATCCGCATGAATCCGGTTGCCATATAAAGGTGGATCAACCGCCACGCGATAGCCTTGGCGCACCTGGGTCAACAGCCATTCGCGGCCGGGACCATAGATCCCGGTCAACCGCACGATACTCGCCGCAATACCGCTGTTGAGGGCCACTTGCTCGGCCTCCAGCATCACCTGGCCCGAATATCCCTTCGCCAGGGTGTCGGAGGTTTCGTCGACCCACTCCCCATTCTGCTGGCCGTACACACTGCTGCTGGACACAAACAGCAGGTGCTTGGGTTCCTGGCCGTAGTCGCCCAGCCACTCCAATACATGCTGCAACCCTTGCACATACGCCGCGCGATAGCCGGCTTCATCGTGGTCCGTGGCAGCAGCGCAGTACACCAGGTAATCCACCCCGCCGATCGGCCAGGTGTCAGGACAATCCTTTTTGAACAGGTCGCCGGCAATGCCGATTACACCGTCGGGAAGCCGCGAGATATCGCGTCGCAGACCATGAACCTCCCATCCCGAGGCCAGCAATTGGCTAGCCAGCCGACTACCCACATCGCCGCAACCGGCAATTACAACAGAAGGCGCAGACATCACAAAACTCCATTCTTAAAGGCGCAGATTAGCCGCCAGAGATGACCAGCGGCCAGCAAAAGGACAAATTAAGTAACTGTATTACTTTTGTTAACAAGAATTACTTGCAATAATAACCCCCCCATTTGTCCTCGGCCTCCAAGGGTCTGGCAGGACGATCACTCATTTCTCTCTCAGGTCCGGCCAGCATGACACGTAATACAAACCCCGCTTCGCCAACCAAGCTTCACAGCCCATCCCGCGCCTGGCGTGCGATTGCTGCGCTGCTGTTCAGCGTACTGCTGGCACCGACCGCCGCATTCGCTGATGCCACCGCCCCAGCCACTCCGGCTGCTGCCGAGCACACGCCTGCAACCCCGAGTGCGCCTGTCGCAGCGCCGGTCGCTACCGACCCTGCCCAGGCTGCAAACCCAGCGCCTGTCGAAGACTCCGGTGTGGTACTCGAAGAAGACAACACCTTGGGCATGGCCCATGACCTATCGCCATGGGGCATGTACCAAAACGCCGACATCGTGGTGAAAGCCGTGATGATCGGCCTGGCCATCGCTTCGATCATTACCTGGACCATCTGGATCGCCAAGGGCTTCGAGCTGCTGGGCGCCAAGCGCCGCCTGCGCACTGAAATCGTCCACCTGAAAAAGGCCACCACCCTCAAGCAAGCCAGCGAAACGGCGACCAAGAAGGGCACCCTGGCCAACCTGCTGGTACAGGACGCGCTGGAAGAAATGCGCCTGTCGGCCAACACCCGCGAAAAAGAAGGCATCAAGGAACGCGTCAGCTTCCGCCTGGAGCGGCTGGTTGCAGCCTGTGGCCGTAACATGAGCAGCGGCACCGGCGTACTGGCCACCATTGGCTCCACCGCGCCTTTCGTCGGCCTGTTCGGTACCGTGTGGGGCATCATGAACAGCTTCATCGGCATCGCCAAAACCCAGACCACCAACCTCGCCGTCGTTGCCCCCGGCATCGCCGAAGCCCTGCTGGCAACGGCCCTGGGCCTGGTTGCGGCGATTCCTGCGGTGGTGATCTACAACGTCTTTGCCCGTTCGATTGCCGGCTACAAGGCCCAGGTATCGGACGCATCGGCAGAAGTCCTGCTGCTGGTCAGCCGCGACCTCGATCACCTGCCTACCGAGCGCAGCTCGCAACCGCACATGGTGAAAGTGGGGTAATCGGCCATGGGCCTGCATTTGAATCAAGGCGACGACGAACTCGTCGAGAACCACGAAATCAACGTCACGCCGTTTATCGACGTGATGCTGGTGCTGCTGATCATCTTCATGGTGGCGGCACCGCTGGCCACCGTGGACATCAAGGTCGACCTGCCCGCGTCCAGCGCAAAACCTGCGCCGCGGCCGGAAAAACCGATTTTCCTCAGCGTCAAAGCGGACCAGCGCCTGTTCCTGGGCGAAGAAGAAGTCAAAACTGAAACCCTGGGCCCGGTACTCGACGCCAAGACCCAGGGCAAGAAAGACACGACGATCTTCTTCCAGGCCGACAAGGGCGTGGACTACGGCGACCTGATGAGCGTGATGGATGCCCTGCGGGCAGCCGGCTACCTCAAGGTAGGCCTGGTCGGACTTGAGACGGCAGCCAAGAAATGATCACGACGCGCCACAAACTGACGCGTTATGGCACCAGCCTCGCCGTCGTGCTGGGCGTGCATGCCGTCGCGATCATCATCGCGCTCCAATGGTCCGCGCCACATCCGGTGCAACTGCCACCGGCGGCCATGGTCATCGACTTGGCGCCAATGCCCGCACCGCCGCCGCCGGCACCGCCCAAGGTGATTACGCCGCCGCAGCCGCCGGCACCGGTGGAAGAGCTGCCCCTGCCGAAAATGGCCGAGGCGCCCAAGCCAACAATCCAGGTACCCAAGCCGGTCAAGCCCAAACCGAAGCCTCAGCCACCCAAGCCAGTGGAGAAGAAGCCCGAGCCGCCCAAGGAAAAACCTTCCGAGGAGCCGCCGAGCGAAACCCCACCAACCAACACACCGGCTGAAAAATCGGCGCAGCCAGCTCCTGGCCCATCGCCACAACAGGTAGCGGCCAAAGCTTCCTGGGAAGGCACCCTGCTGGCGCACTTGCAGAAGTACAAGAAGTACCCGCCAGGTGCCCAACAGCGTGGCAAGGAAGGTTTGAACCGCCTGCGCTTTGTAGTCGATGCCGAAGGCAACGTGCTGTCTTACGAGTTGGTCGGCCGCTCCGGCAACGCTGACCTGGACCGAGCGACCCTGGACATGATCCGTCGTGCCCAGCCACTGCCCAAGCCACCGGCCGATATGTTGAAAGGTGGCAGCGTCGAAATCGTCGCGCCGTTTGTTTACAACATCGAAAAGCGTCGCCGATAACCCTCTCCGTGGGCACTCCAGGTGCCCACGGTTGCTTTTCCCCCTCCCATCGCTTCAAACCTGAACAGAGATTGAACAGGTTAAGCGTGCGCTCGATCTTCACTTGTAACATTTCAATACGAAGCTAATTATTCGCGAATGGTTCTCATTAGTGGATATTCGGCATGCCCGACCTTGCCCGATTGACTCTCGCCCTGCTCGCGCTACCTGTCGCCGCCCATGCGGATCGACTGGTCACAGTGGGCATTCAAAACCACACCTTCACACCCTCGAGCATCGAGGTGCCGGCGGGCGAACGTTTTCGCATCCAGCTCACCAGTCATGACGAGAGCGTCGATGAGTTCGAAAGCTATGACATGAAGTTCGAGAAGATCATCGTTCCCGGCAACACCGTCACCGTTTTCGCCGGCCCGCTGCACCCCGGCACCTACACCTTCTTCGATGACTACCACCCGGACCAGGCCAAAGGCACGGTCACCGCCGTCGCGCCGAAGGAGTAGGCCATGCTCGCTTGTTTATTGATTGTGTTTCGTGAAGTGCTGGAAGCCGGGATTGTGGTCGGGATTATCATGGCCGCCACTCAGGGCCTGGCACGACGCGGCCTGTTTATCGGCGGCGGGATCGCCGCCGGCGTGCTGGGTGCAGGCCTCCTCGCCCTGTTCACCGGAGCAATCACCCAGGCGCTGGAAGGGTTCGGTCAGGAAATCTTCAACGCGGCGATTCTGATTGTCGCGGTCATCATGCTCGGCTGGCACAACCTGTGGATGGCCACCCATGGTCGTGAATTGGCGACTCAACTGCGCAGCGCTGGCAGTGCCGTACTGCGTGGCGAAAAATCACTCTGGGCATTGGCCGTCGTGATCACCGTGGCGGTGTTGCGCGAAGGCTCGGAAATCGTGCTGTTCCTTTATGGCATTGCCGCCTCGACCCAGACCGACCCGCTCACAATGCTGACCGGCGGCGTACTCGGCATCATCGCCGGTGCAGCGCTTTCTTGGCTGCTGTATCGCGGCCTGATCGCCGTCAGCCTCAAGCGCCTGTTCTCGATTACCGCCTGGATGATCGCCCTGCTCGCCGCCGGTATGGCCGGGCGCGCGGCCGCGATACTGGCCGGTATCGACCTGATTCCTGCCTGGGGCTATCAGCTCTGGGACACCTCCTGGCTGGTTTCCGATGCCAGCCTCACCGGCAGAGCGCTGCAAGCGCTGGTGGGCTACACCGATCGACCGCTCGGTGTTCAGCTGGTTGCCTGGGTGGTCACGCTGCTACTCCTGGTCACGGGTAATCGATTGATTCATTCACGTTCCCCCTCCAAAGGAGCTGCCACATGAAATACCTGAGTAAACCATTGGCCACCGCGCTGGTGCTCGTCGGCGCTGCGTCCGTATCCGCCCTGGCCCAGGCCCGCGAATACCCGATTGGCGGGCCGGTACAAGCCAACGACATGGAAATCGCATCGTCCTATCTGGTGGGCATTGAGATGGCGCCTATGCCGCCAGGCATGGTCATGAGCAAGGATTCAGTGCACCTGGAAACCGACGTCCACGCCACCGCCGACAACAAGTACGGCCTGGCCAACGGAGAATGGGTACCGTACCTGACCATCACGTACTCCCTGGTCAAGCAAGGCGCGCCGGACTACAAGGAGATTGGCACCCTGCTGCCAATGGTCGCCAAAGACGGCGCACACTACGCCAACAACGTGAAGATGGACGGCCCTGGCACCTACACCGTCGTACTGCGCTACGAAAGCCCGCAAATCAAGGGTTTCTTCCACCATGTCGACAAAGAAACCGGTGTGCCCGAGTGGTGGTCTCCCTTCACCGAAACCTTTACATTCAAGTACCCACAGAGCTAAACGCGTACTTACGACACTCGATTACTGGGTGTCGTAAACACCACCGTGTCTGATAACGTGCGTCTATCGATTGCAGCCGGTATGCTTGGCCCGCAACCTCATGGACGCCCGCTATGACTCTTACAGAATTACGCTACATCGTGACCCTCGCCCAAGAACAGCACTTCGGCCATGCGGCCGAGCGTTGCCATGTCAGCCAGCCGACGCTGTCGGTGGGCGTGAAAAAGCTTGAAGACGAACTCGGTGTGCTGATTTTTGAGCGCAGCAAGAGCGCCGTGCGCCTCACGCCAGTGGGCGAAGGCATTGTTGCCCAGGCCCAGAAGGTACTGGAACAAGCCCAAAGCATTCGCGAGCTGGCCCAGGCCGGCAAGAACCAGCTGACCGCACCGCTGAAAGTCGGCGCCATCTATACCGTCGGCCCGTACCTGTTCCCGCACCTGATCCCGCAACTGCACCGCGTTGCGCCGCAGATGCCGCTGTATATCGAAGAAAACTTCACTCACGTACTGCGCGACAAACTGCGCAACGGCGAGCTGGACGCGATCATCATCGCCCTGCCGTTCAACGAGGCAGACGTGTTGACCCTGCCGCTCTACGACGAGCCGTTCTATGTATTGATGCCGGCCTCACACCCGTGGACACAGAAAGACACCATCGACGCCGGCCTGCTCAACGACAAGAGCTTGCTGCTGCTCGGTGAAGGCCACTGCTTCCGCGACCAGGTACTGGAAGCCTGCCCGACCCTGACCAAGGGCAACGACGGCGCCAAGCACACCACCGTGGAATCCAGCTCCCTGGAAACCATTCGGCACATGGTGGCTTCCGGCCTGGGCATCTCGATCCTGCCGCTGTCGGCAGTCGACAGCCATCACTACGCCCCTGGCGTGATTGCTGTGCGCCCACTCACGCCGCCCGTGCCGTTCCGTACCGTGGCCATTGCCTGGCGTGCCAGCTTCCCGCGGCCCAAGGCCATTGAGATCCTCGCCGACTCGATCCGCCTGTGCTCGGTGGCCAAGCCGCCTGCTGCGAGCTAAGCAAGCGTATGACTGAGCTGTCGCGAGTGTCGGTGACGGCACTCAAAGGTGTCGGTGAAGCCATGGCCGAGAAGTTGGCCAAGGTCGGCCTGGAGAACCTCCAGGACGTGCTGTTTCACCTACCCCTGCGTTATCAGGACCGCACACGTGTGGTGCCCATCGGCCAGTTGCGCCCGGGGCAGGACGCCGTGGTTGAAGGCACCGTCAGCGGTGCCGATGTGGTAATGGGCAAGCGCCGCAGTCTGGTCGTACGGCTGCAGGACGGTACCGGCGGGCTGAGCCTGCGCTTCTATCACTTCAGCAATGCACAAAAGGAAGGCCTCAAGCGTGGCACCCGCGTGCGCTGTTACGGTGAAGCCCGGCCTGGCGCCTCGGGCCTGGAAATCTATCACCCGGAGTACCGCGCTATCACCGGCGACGAGCCGCCTCCGGTCGATACCACGCTCACGCCGATCTACCCGCTGACCGAAGGCCTGACACAGCAACGCCTGCGCCAACTGTGCATGCAGACCCTGACCCTGCTCGGCCCGAAAAGCCTGCCCGACTGGCTGCCCCTGGAACTGGCCCGCGACTATCAACTGGCGCCGCTGGACGATGCGATTCGCTACCTGCACAACCCGCCAGCCGATGCCGATGTCGACGAACTCGCGCTCGGTCATCATTGGGCACAACACCGCCTGGCCTTCGAAGAACTGCTGACCCACCAGCTGTCTCAGCAACGCCTGCGCGAGAGCATGCGTTCGCTGCGCGCCCCCGCGATGCCCAAGGCCACGCGCCTGCCGGCGCAATACCTGGCCAACCTCGGCTTTGCGCCAACGGGCGCCCAGCAACGTGTGGGCAATGAAATTGCCTATGACCTCAGCCAGCACGAACCGATGCTGCGGCTGATCCAGGGCGATGTGGGCGCGGGCAAGACCGTGGTCGCCGCCCTCGCCGCCTTGCAAGCATTGGAAGCCGGTTACCAAGTGGCGCTGATGGCGCCCACCGAGATCCTCGCCGAACAACATTTCATCACCTTCAAGCGCTGGCTCGAACCGCTGGGCCTGGAAGTGGCGTGGCTGGCGGGCAAGCTCAAGGGCAAGGTCCGCGCGGCGGCACTGGAACAGATCGCCGGTGGTGCACCGATGGTGGTGGGCACCCACGCGTTGTTCCAGGACGAAGTGCAGTTCAAGAACCTCGCACTGGTGATTATCGACGAACAGCATCGTTTCGGCGTGCAGCAGCGCCTGGCATTGCGCCAGAAAGGTGTGGGCGGGCGCATGAACCCGCATCAACTGATCATGACCGCCACGCCGATCCCGCGCACGCTGGCCATGAGCGCCTACGCCGATCTCGACACGTCAATTCTGGATGAGCTGCCGCCGGGCCGCACGCCAGTCAACACCGTGCTGGTCACCGACACGCGGCGTGTGGAAGTGATCGAGCGCGTGCGCGGCGCCTGCGCCGAAGGGCGTCAGGCCTACTGGGTGTGCACGCTGATTGAAGAGTCCGAAGAACTGACCTGCCAGGCCGCCGAAACCACCTATGAAGACCTCACCAGTGCCTTGGGCGAGCTCAAGGTCGGGCTGATCCACGGCCGCATGAAGCCAGCGGAAAAAGCCGCCGTGATGGCCGAATTCAAGGCCGGCAACCTGCAACTGCTGGTGGCCACCACCGTGATCGAGGTCGGTGTGGACGTGCCCAACGCCAGCCTGATGATTATCGAAAACCCCGAGCGCCTGGGCCTCGCCCAACTGCACCAGTTACGCGGCCGCGTTGGCCGGGGCAGCGCAGCCAGCCACTGTGTGCTGCTCTACCACCCGCCGCTGTCACAGATCGGCCGTCAGCGCCTGGGCATCATGCGCGAAACCAACGATGGTTTTATCATCGCCGAAAAAGACCTTGAACTGCGCGGCCCCGGCGAAATGCTCGGCACCCGCCAGACCGGCCTGCTGCAATTCAAGGTCGCCGACCTGATGCGCGACGCCGACCTCTTGCCCGCCGTGCGTGATGCGGCGCAAGCGCTGCTTGAGCGCTGGCCGGATCACGTCAGCCCGTTGCTCGATCGTTGGCTCAGGCATGGGCAGCAATACGGCCAAGTGTGACGCCTGACTCACTTATCCAACCAACAGTTGTATCAAGCTGGTTATACTTCGATGACTGTAAGAAATTGGATCAGGCCATGTCAGAAGTCGCCCTCGCCACAGCCCCACTGACCGCCCCGCCGGTCATTCGGGCTCTGCTCGCAAAGCTCGCCATCCCTTACACGGAGGTTGTCGAACAGCCTGGCCTGAATCCCGCGCAAAAAGTCCAGGCAGTGTTGCTGGAAGACGCCGTCGGCGCGCTCATGGTGTTGTTCCCGCAAAGCCAGTTGCTTGACCTCAACCGTCTCGCCGAACTGACCGGCCGCCGCCTCATAGCCGTGTCGCCGGAGCGCATCGAGCGCATGTTGGCCAAGCATGATCTGAGCCTGCTGCCCGGACTGCCGGCACTGACCAGCTCGCCTTGCCTGTACGAAGGCAGCCTGCTCAGCGAGCCAAGCCTGCTGGTGCACTCAGGCGAAGCCGGGCTGCTGCTGGAAATCGCCAGCGGCGACTTCAAGACCATGCTCACCAAGGCCAGCGCCGGGCACTTCGGCGAACCGTTGAGTAACATCCGCCCCAACCTCGACCGCCCCAATGATGACCGCGAGGAAATCACCCAGGCCATGCAGGCTTTCACCGCTCGCCGAATCCAGCAGCGCCTGGAAGCAACTATCGAGATTCCACCCCTGGCCGACACGGCGCAGAAGATTATCAAGCTACGTGTCGACCCCAACGCCACCATCGATGACATCACCGGCGTAGTCGAGACCGACCCGGCCTTGGCCGCCCAAGTGGTGAGCTGGGCGGCGTCGCCGTACTACGCGTCGCCAGGCAAGATTCGTTCAGTGGAAGACGCCATTGTGCGCGTGCTCGGCTTTGATCTGGTGATCAACCTGGCACTGGGCCTGGCCTTGGGCAAAACCCTGAGCCTGCCGAAAGACCACCCGCACCAGGCCACGCCGTACTGGCACCAGTCGATCTACACCGCCGCCGTAATCGAAGGCCTGACGCGCGCCATGCCCCGCGCCCAGCGCCCGGAAGCTGGCCTGACTTACCTGGCCGGCTTGCTGCACAACTTCGGTTATCTGCTGCTGGCCCACGTGTTTCCGCCGCACTTTTCGCTGATCTGCCGCCACCTCGAGGTCAACCCGCACCTGTGCCACAGCTATGTCGAGCAACACTTGCTGGGCATCAGCCGCGAGCAGATCGGCGCCTGGCTGATGCGCTACTGGGACATGCCAGACGAGCTGTCCACCGCCCTGCGCTTCCAGCACGACCCGACCTATGACGGGCAATATGCTGAATATCCGAATCTGGTGTGTTTGGCTGTGCGCTTGTTGCGCAGCCGTGGCATTGGCTCCGGGCCGGATGAGGCGATTCCGGATGCGCTGCTTGAGCGTCTGGGCTTGAGCCGTGACAAGGCTGAGGAAGTGGTCGGCAAGGTGTTGGATGCCGAGGTGCTGTTGCGTGAGCTGGCATCGCAGTTCAGCCAGGGCTGACACTGTCGCCTGATAAACCGCTATCGCACGCAAGCCAGCTCCCACATTCAACTGCATTCCAACGGTGCAGCTCGGTCGAATGTGGGAGCGGGCTTGCTCGCGAATGCAGGCGGCTCGGTATTACTGAATAACCTTCAGCCCTTCTTCTTTTTCTTCGGCTTCAAATACTTGGTCAGCCCCTGGAACCAGATCACCAGCGCCGGGTTGCCCTTGATCTGGATCGATTTGTCCTGAATCCCCGTCATGAACGCCAGTTGCTTGTTCTTCGCCTGCATCGTGGCGAAGCCGTAGGCCGCATCTTTGAAAGCAATGGCAAATGCCGGTGCAGGGTGAACCCCTGAACGGCTGGTGATGCGCTGGTCTTTGACGATGAAGTGACGGGCAACCTTGCCGTCGAGGGTCTGCAACTGGAACGCCAGGTCTTTGTCACCCAGTTGTTGCTGGAAAGCGGGGTTGGTGCGGCTGGCTTTGCCCATCATCAGGCCAAGCACCCACAGCAGAAGACGAAATTTCATGCACACGGCCTCGGTGTATTTATTAAGTGGCCGCAGCAGTGTAACGATTTGCAGAAGGAACGCCACCGATCTCGTGCTTTAGCAGGAGATCGGTTGGCGTTTAACGCTTATAGCAACATGTTGCTTAAACGTTAGGGCAAGGCACCGGCGCCCAGTCGGCGAGGTTTGGATCGCGGCAAGTGCCTTCGATCTGTGCTTTACCGGCGCTGGCGACCTGCTTGCTTTCAGCTTGTTTGGCCTGGACGGTCTGGATGCTCTTCTCGGTGGTCACCGCTTCTTTCGGCACGGTTGGCAATACCGGCTTCTTCGCAACTTTTGCCGGCGTCTTGCCCTTCTTGGCCGGCACGACTGGCGGCGTCACGTCTGCCTGGGCAACGGTTACCACGTCGTTGCGCTGCACACCGACTTGCTGCAGGTCTTTCTCGTAGGCCTGGGTGTAGTTATTCAGGTCTTCGCTGGCTTTACCGTTGACCGCAACGATCAGGTCATTGGATTCCTTCAAGCCTGCAACGATTTCCGCCAGGCGCTTGCGGCCTTCGGTGTCGTTGACGGTCTTGGCTTTACGATCGGTCACCAGCTTGGTGAACGCGCTCTGATAGCACTGCTGGGACGCCTTGGCGTAGGCGGTGCTACGGTCGATGTCGGAAGCGCTTTTGTTGAAGTCCGTGGAGTAGGACGCGATGCGCTGGTTGTCATCCGTGATCTGCTTCTGACGCTCGGTGTAGTAACCCGCTGCGCCGCCGGCCAGGGCGCCGCCCGCTGCACCGATAGCGGCGTTACGGCCGCGCTTTTCGGAGTCGCCGGTCAGGGCACCCAACAGAGCACCGCCGGCCGCGCCGAGGGCCGCACCGGTCACAACCGACTTGGTCATGTTCGAATCGGTCGCGCGCAAGTGCTGCACCGGCTCGTAGCAGTTCGGGTAGTACTCGACCTTGGTGCTTGACGCGACCTTGGAGGCCGGCGACGTGGCGCAACCAGTCAACACGGTGCTAAAACCGGCTGCGATCAGCAGCAGGTGACGCTTGGAAACCGCCTTACGGGAAAAAAGCATAGGTGTGTTCTCTTTTAAGTTTGACTTGCCCAGCACGGCCCACCGCCGCCTGAGTCCCTTCCAAGCTCGCCATACAACCAGCGGTCAAGACCGCTGACCGCTCGCTGCGAGCAATTCCTTCAATATCGTTGCCGGGTCGGCCCGCTGTTGCTTGCGGTAGTTGCCGACATGGCGAACGAACAGTGTCGCGCGCGTCACCAGGCTTTTACCGAGCACTGGCTTGCGATCCAACTCTTCCTTGATACGTTGAAACTGCGCCTGGATAACCGCATCGGTGTAGCGCGTGCCGGTGGCCAGGTTGTCGATGTAGATCGCCACCGCGCCATCAAGCGCGCTGCGCCCATTGTCGATGGCCGTGGCAAACAGCTGGGCGCTGGCCGTGTCCTTGTTGTCCACGGCCTGCTGGCGACTCTTCTGCAGGTTGGTCAGGCGAATGTTGTAGTTGCTGATGGTCTCGGCCACCAACGCGGCCGACTGGATCAGGTTGCCCGCCGCTTCTTCGCGTTGTTGGGCGATCAGCGAGACGTTGCGCTTGAGCTCTTCGTTGACCAGCCCCAGTTCGGCTTGCAGCTTGGGATCGACGCTGGCCGAGATAATGCTGTCCAGGCGCTTGGTCGGGTCCTGGGCGTCGTCAATCGCGTCGGTCAACGAGGCCAGGCGGCCCTCTTTTTGCCACTGGGCGAATAGCTCCTTGTAACGCGAGCGCGGCGCCGACAACGCCCCCACCGCCACGCGAAAACCGGTGGTCTCGTTGCTTTGCTCGGTGCCGTCAGCGGCGAACAGCGGATACTCGCGGCGCATGCCGGTGAACAGCGTACCCTCGCCTTCCAGGTAATTGCCGCCCTTGACCACAAAGCCGCCGTAGGTGCCCTGGCGACGCCCGGCATGCACCAGCTGGAAGGATTCCTGGACCATTTCCGCCGCATTGCCGATCACGTCGAACATGCCGATCGGGTTGGGCAGTTTGGTGCCGATGGGCATCAGGCGCGCGGCCTGACCAGTGCCGCCGGCAACCTGGTTGAATACCGCGTAATCCGCCAGCGGGCCGTCGCTTTCGCTGCCTTCGACGCGCCGTGGAAACAGGCGCCCTTCCAGGTCCTGGCGGCTCACTGCCTGGCCACCGCGCGCGGCGTATTCCCATTCCACTTCGGTGGGCAGGCGCACAAAGCCCAGGCCACCGTCTTCCGCCGAGGAGCCACGGCCGCTTACCGGCAGCAAGTCACGGTGGTATTTCATCAGCCAGGCGCTGTACACCGCCGAGAAGCGCTCGGCTTCAAAGCGCGACAGTTTCACCTTGGGCAAACGCGCGGCCATGCCGGTGGGCAAATCGCAGGCCGGGGCCGGCTCGCCGCTGGCCAACGACTGCGCCTGGGACATCACCTGGGCGTACTGGCGTGCGGTCACTTCGTACTTGCCGATGAAGTACAGCATCGGCTTGAGCGGGGTTTTCGCGTCGGTCTTCGGCATCAAGGGCGCGATGACTTTGTTCCAGTCTTTGGGCAAATCCTTGAGGGTGAACTGGCCGTTAATAAAATCGCGGCGGTAGCCGGAAATAAACGACTGCTGATAGCCCGCCTCACCTTCGGCGAAGGGGTAGCCGAGGCTGATCTCACGGTCATCCAAGGTGCCCTGGGCCAGCACGTAGGCATAGCGGAACACCATGTTGCCTTCGCAGGGCAGCGGCAGGCTGACGTCGTCCGGCAGCGGTTTGGGGTTGTCGAGTTTGTCGCTGGCCTCATCGGCCCACGCCATCGACGCCAAGCTCAGCGCCACACAGGCGCCCAGTAACTTATACATCTCTGATTCCTTCAGAAGCCTGGATACGCGCCACTCGCCAACCACCACAGGCCGCCGCCACGGCGCTGACGCCAAGGATTGCAACCAGGGCCAGGCCGTAGTGACGCGCCAGCAGGTGACTGGCGTATTCGCCCGGCACCTGCACAAATAATTGATTCAAACCCATCTCGGCCAAGCCATAGAGCCCGGCACTCAGCCCGGCGGCGAAACCAGCGCTGTAGAGCGCCTGCGTCACCACAAACAGCAACAGTGCGCCGGTGGAAAACCCCAGCAGGCGCAACACGGATAACTCCCGGCGCTTGCGCGCCACGGCGGCCAACGCCCCGGCAAAGATCGCCGCAAACGCGCCAGCCAAGGCCAGCCCGGCGATAATCCAGAACACGATCGACAGGTTGCGGCTCAACGACTGCACTTGGGCGATGGTTTGCGCCTGAGTCGAGACCAACAGATTCTGCCCGGCGAAATACACTCGCAACGGCTCTACATCGGTGAGGGTGCGTGCGTACAGGCGAAACGCCGGGTACACACGCTGCTCACTCACACCGACCGCGTCACCTTCCCAACCCAATGCGGGCACCGCTCGACCGTCGCGGTAATCTTCGGCCGCTTCCAGCAGGCCCAAATCAGCGAACAAACCATCGCGGGCAAAGGCTTCCAGCGGCAATACCGCCTGCACCTGCAACCGTGTGCGCTGGGCTTCGACGCGCCCCGCCACTTGCCGCGCAAAACTGGTCTCCAGCCAATCGCCAGGCCGCGCCGCGAGCTTTTCAGCGGCGGTGTGGCTCAGCACAATCTGGTCCAGGCCCCGAGGCATCGGCAAACCCGCCAGCAAGGGATCGCCCGGTGCCGTCGGCAGCATTTCCAAGGTGAGTGTGCCCACCTGCGCGGTCGCCGCAATCTGCCGGGTACGCGGCACGGCAAACCCGACATCGCTGCGCAGGCCGAGCTGCTCGATAAACCCGCTGCTGAATCGACCACCGCCCAACGGAATGATTTCACGGGTAGCGGGATCGGTCTCCAAACGTTCGGTCAAACTGCTAACCAGTCCAAATTTCAGGCCGAATAACACCAGCAACGGCACCATGACTGCCACCAGCGCCAGCACCGAACAGGCGGACAGCCAGGCATCGTTGCGGTAATCCTGCCAGGCCAGTGAGGCAACCAGACCACTGCGCATCAGCACGCCTCCCCGAGGGTAGCGGTGACGCCGCCGTCAGTGTCACGACGGCAAGTGATGCGCCGCACCGGCAAGCCGCTGGCACGGGCCAGGGGTTCGTCATGCGTGGCGATCACGCAGGCCGCACGGTGTTCGAGGGCCTGCGCCAGCAACGCCTGCATGACACGCTCAGCGTTAAGCGGGTCCAGGGACGCCGTCGGCTCATCCGCCAGCACCAGTTGCGGCGCATGGGCCAGGGCTCGGGCGCAGCTGACGCGCTGGCGTTGGCCCACCGACAGCGCGGCCGGTTTTTTGGCCAACTGATCGCTGATTTCCAGTTGCTCGGCCAGTCGCGCCACGCTGCCGTCGTCCTTCAACCCCAACAGTTGCCGGGACAGGGCGATATTGCCGCGCACATCGAGAAACCCCAGCAGTCCACCGGTTTGCAGCACATAGCCCAGGTGCCGGCTGCGTAACTCGGCCAACGCGGATTGCTGATCGGCACGCCACAGGCCGCCAATGTCGACCTGGTTGAAGGCAAACCGGCCAACCTGATCCGGCGCCAACACCAGCGCCAACAGATCCAGCAACGTGCTTTTGCCACAGCCACTCGGCCCGACAATTGCCAGTTGCTCACCGGCACCCAGCGTCAGCGCCGGAATCACCAGGCTATAGCGCTGGCTACCGAGGCCCCGGGTCTTGTGCACTGCGCTCACATTCAACATCACGGCAGCGTCGACAACGGTACGCGGTACAACGCATCGCCCGGTTCGGCATCGCCGAAACGGACCCAATTGGCCACGTCATTGTGGAAGGTTTCGTAAAGACGGATTTTCGAATCCAGCTCGTCAATAAAGTCTTCCTGCTCGGCGACGCTCAACGACAACCACAAGTCCTGCGTCATGTTCAGCGACTTGCTGCGGTACGGCAGGCCTTCCAGGTATTCACCGAGAAGGCCGCCGTCGGCCAGGTTGCCGCCCTTGCGCAGGGCTTGCGGGTCGCGGCTCATATAGGCCGAGGCGCTGGCGATTTCCTGGAAGAAGTCTTTGGGCGAAGTTTGGGTTTTGCGCGCGGCATCGACGATCAGCTTCAACGACTGCTGCAGGTCATTGAGCTGCAACTTGGTCAGCATCACGCACACCTGGAACGCCGGCAGCGCCGGGTTCGTCAGGTCACGGTCGGCGGTCCAGGCGCTGACCAATTGCGGGGCCTGGCTCGCGGTTTTGCGGCCGAGAAAATCCATGTGCATGGCGTAGCCGACAGCGGCGGACTTATCGGCCAGGCTTGGCGCGGAACTCAACAGGGGCACCGGTTGCGGCGTATTGCTGCGCACTTGATGAACGAGGTTGGCAAACACGCTGCCGATCTCATCGACACGCTCACCCAGCTTGCGTACATCACCGCCCGGCACCGGCGTATAGAGGTCGCCGATCTGCGGGTTGGCGTCGGCGGTGAGCACGCGATATTGGCTTTCCGCACCGGCATGGGTTTTCTTGCCGGCGTCGGTGCGCAGGTGCAGGGCGTAGATCTTGATCTGCTTGCCCAGTGCCGCCTGGCGCACTTCGGCTTCGTTCATTTGGGTGGCGGCAAACGGGTCGTTTTTGCGCAGCGCGCCGGCGTCGGTGACCAGCAGGATAATGCGCCCGCCGTAGCCGGACCAATCCATGTCATCCACCGCCTGCATGACCCCGGCAAACGCATCCTCGTTGAAGGAGTGGCTGGAAACGGTGGACGCCTTGACCTGGCGCGCCATGTCGAGGAAGCGTTGCGGATCGCGCCCCTGGTCGAGGGTGATCAGGGTCTTGGCCACGTATTCCAGGCCAGGGGTTTTCTTGATGCTGTTGCGGAAACCCACCAGGCCGAAGCTGACGCTGTCCAACTCGCCGCGCTCGGCAATGCGCGTTTGCAGCTCGTGTACGACGTCGCGGACTTGGTCGATATACGGCTGCATCGACACGGTGGTGTCGACCACCAACACCACGGCGGTGCGGAACGCATCGGCGTTGGTGCTGATCACACGGGCGGCCGGTTTGGCGGCGGCAGCACTCCCGGGGTCGATGGACGCCACGTTAAGCAACTGCACCGGCTGGCCGTTTTCATCGAAGCTCTCTTTGGCGTCGAAGATCGGCAACAGGTAAAACTGGTTTTGCGGGACCGCGCTGGCCGTCGGCTCAAGCGCCAGCACTTGTTGATTGTCTTCGCTGTTTTTCTGCGCCTTGGCCAATACGGTCTTGGCGGCGGCGGGATCAGCCAGGAGCTTTTCCACCTCCGAGGATTGGCGCAGGAACATCACCGGCGCCCGGCCCGAGCGCTCGGTGAACTTGAGCACCAGGCTTTGCTTCCAGTCGCTGACCTGGGAAGCCGGCAACCAACCATCGCTGCGCCCATCGGTGGCGGCACCAACACGCACCCATGGGCTGCCATCGACGTCTTTGCGCTGGTAAACGTAGAGCACGGAAAACGCCGGCAGCGCTTCGCCGGCTGCACCACCGGCGTCATGGGACAGCTTGGCGCCCGGCTTGCTGAGCACACGCTGAAACAAGGTCTTTTTGCCGGCCATCAGCAAAGGCCGCTGACCGCCATCCACATCCGCCACGGCCGGTTTTACTGGCGCAGATGGCGGCGTCGGCGTCGCAGGTGTTTTCGGGACTACGGCGGCGGGCGGTGCAGCAGGCGTATCGCCGCTGCTCAGCCACCAGTAACTGGCACCGCCTATCGCCAGCGCAACGGCCACCGCGACTGCCGCCAACGCCAGCACCGGCCCACGACGCTGTTCGGACACGGCGTTGTGCTGCGTCGGCGTCACCACCGGCTGGCGAATCGGTTGCGGCTGAGGCTTTTCAGTCGGAATTTCGATGGACACCGGCGTCATGCCCGCCAGATCAAAACTCAGCGGTATCGGCAGCGGCCGCACCAGCGTCGCTTCAGGCGAGTCCGCCGGCAGTTGATCCAGGGCCCGCAACAACGCCGCCGCATCCGGGAACCGCTCGGCCGGGTCCTTGGCCAACAGCTTACGCAGCACGTCCTGATAACGGCCGTGGTGCACCGGCAACTCCGGCAGCGGCTCGGTCAGGTGAGCCAGCGCGGTGGAGAGCGCATCGGTGCCGGTGTAGGGCAACTTGCCGACGAGGATTTCATAGAGCACCACGCCCAGCGCGTACAGGTCAGCGCGGCCGTCAATCTCCTGGCCCCGCGCCTGTTCAGGGCTCATGTAGCTCGGCGTGCCCACGGCAAATCCAGCCTGGGTGAACTGGGTGCGGTCGTCCAGCGACTTGGCGATACCGAAGTCCGACAACACGGCGGTGCCGTCGGCGCGGAACAGAATGTTCGCCGGCTTGACGTCGCGGTGCACCAGACCCTGGGCATGCGCATAGCCCAGGGCGGAGGCGATCTGGCGGATCAGGGTCACGCCCTGCTCCGGTGTCAGCCCGGCGGCGATGCGCTCCTTGAGCGTGCCGTTGGGCAGGTACTCCATGGCCATGTAATACAGCTCACCGACATTGCCGATGTCATGGATGGTCACCGTGTGCGGGTGGGACAGGCGCGCCAGGGTCTTGCCCTCGCGCAGGAAACGCTCGCAAAAGCTCGGGTCAGCCGCCAGCGCCGCCGCCATCACCTTCAACGCCACCTTGCGCTCCAGCGAGCGCTGGGTCGCCAGGTACACACTGGCCATGGCACCTTCGCCAATCTCGCCTTCGATGTCGTAACCCGCAATCACAATGTTCATGGCGAGACCTTCACGACGATAGCGGTGATGTTGTCCGGTGCGCCGCGATTAAGTCCCAGGTGCACCAGGCTGCGTACGATTTCATCCGGTGCGTCATGGCTGAGCACCTCGCAGATTTCATGGTCTTCGACGGTCTTGTTCAGGCCATCGCTGCACAGCAGGTAGCTGTCACCGGGGGCGATCAGCAGGTCAGCCACCGCCAGCTCCAGCTGCGCTTCCACGCCAACCGCGCGGGTGACGATATTGGCGCGCGGGTGAACGCGGGCATCAGCTTCGCTGAGCAGGCCGCTGTCTTGCAGGTCTTGCACGTAGCTGTGGTCGCGGGAGATGCCTTCGAGCACGCCATCGCGCAGGCGATACAGGCGACTGTCACCGGCCCACAAACACACGCCACGCAGGCCGCGCGCCGCCAGCACAACGACGGTGCTGCCCATCATGGTCACACCACGGTTGGCGGTTTCTTCACGCACGGTCGCGTTGATGCGGATCAGGTCATTGCGCAAGGCCGCCGAATACTCATCCAAAGAGCGACCCACCGGCACACTGCGCAGGCTGTCGACGATCAGGCTGCTGACGTAGTCCCCGGCCGCATGCCCGCCCATGCCATCAGCCACCACCCACAGGCGGTTTTCCGACAGGTCCAGGCACGCGTCTTCATTGACCTGGCGCACCATGCCCACATGGCTTTTGCTCGCGGATTTGAACGTCGACCCCATCTACACCACACCTTCTTGTCCGAGCAAAAACTGCGCAAAATCGCCGGCGGCAGGCAAACCCTGACACCGCAATAAACCAGGGGAAATACGTTGGGAGCCACGGCCCCACCACAGGCTGGCGCCTTCGCAGGCCTGTTCGGCGAGCGCGGTCATTCGGCTGTGGGGCACGGTGGCGGCAACCCGTTGCAGGCCTGCAAAGCGGCTGTCCACAGCGCGCGGCTCACTTGCCGGAATGCCGAGTTTGTCGAGGTCGTCGTTGAAGCCTTCAAAGGTCGCGCCAGTATCCAGGGTGCTGAGCAACAGCTCTTCAGCCTGTTCGAACCAGGTGTCCGGGCCGCCGACCAGCGACGCCGGATTGGTGTCGTGATCCAGCAAAGCGACCACCGCCAACGGAAAATACCGCCCGACCCGGTCAATGCTCGGCATCACCACGCCCGCCGCAGCGTCCGGCCCGCACACACCCGGTGCCAGCACAAAGCGCCACAAGGGGCTGACCAGGTACACGTTGAGCCAGTCGCCGCCCAGGCGGTTCTGGCTGGCGAGCAAACCGGCCGCCAGCCAGCTGTCCCACGGGCCGATAAAACTCTGGGGCAAGGCGCGACTGACAAAGTCACCGCGGCTGGCCAACTTGCCGTAGAAACCCAGCGTCGTCATAACCGCTCCGGCAGGCTGAAGCCGCTGAGTACTCGGCTCTTGAACGGGTTGAAGGCGCTGTTGGCGCGCAACTCGTAGGCGATGCTCGCCCCGTCCACCCGCAGGCGCAGGTTGAAGCGGTCCGGCGAATTACCGGCGGTGAGATCCGATTGCTCCAGCAGGCGGAACCAGGCCCACGGCCCGTCCAGGGTCACGCCCGAACGGCCGCTGGCCGACGGCGGCATGATAGAAATACGCACCACGCCAATGCTGCCCGGGTTCGGCCATTGCATGGCCACCGGGCGGCTTGGGCCGTGGTCGTAGCTCAATTGCTGGCCGTCCAGATCCAGCAGGAACTGAGTGATCGTCGGGTCCATCGACACCGGCTTGAGTTCGAAACGCACAATCGGTTGGGTGCCGCCAGCGCGGAAGAACGCATCACGAATGGCCGCCGCACGCTGGAAGGTTTGCAGCACGCCCGGCGCAATCCCGAGCTTCTGCGCCGCGCCCGGCTGCCAGCGCCAGGTCGGCGCAGACGTGTCCACATAAGGCTGCAGGTATTTGCGGAAGTAGTTATCCATCACCCCGCCCACACCAAAAAACTGGCCAAAGTCATCCAGCGTGGCGTCGCGCGCGCTGCCCGGCGACATCGGGTAACGACCGGCCAGGGACTGGCGGTACACGTTGACCACTTCGCTGACCCACGCTGCGTTCAGTTGGTTGCGCACGCCGCCCATCATGCTGTTGGTGGTGGAATTGACCACCGACTTGACCATGCCCTGCACCAACGGCGGCTGGCGCTCGGCATTCAGGCTGACCCGCGTGGCTGCTGCCGCCGCCTGGTTCTTCGCCTCGCCGAGCAAGGCATCGCCACTGGCACCGACCATGGCGCTGACCTGCACATACAGCGCGTTCATATCCGCGAGCAGGCCGTCGATGGCGGCCGGTTCGCCTTCATTCTTGCTGACGATGCTGTTGAGTTCAGCGAAATGCGCGGTCACCGGATCATCCGCCGCTTGCGCAGTGCTGGTGGTCTGTTGCTCCTGGCCGAGCAGGCTGCCGAGGCGCTCCTTGAGCTTGTCGACACCCCCTTCCACCGGCACGCCTTTGGCGGCCAATTGGCGCTCTTCGGCTTGCAGATCAGTTTCCTTGGCCACCGCCACCAGCAGTTTTTTCAGCGGCGACGTCGGGCCGGAAATCACTCGCAGCACATCGGCCGCCTGGGCCACGCTGGTGATCGGCACAAAGTCGATATCCGCAAGCAAGGCATCCCACTGGCGCTGGTAATCCTGGAAATACAGGCGGCGCACATCGGCGGCGAGGCTCGCCACGTTTTGCTGGTCTGCCTGTTCGCGGCCCAGCACCCACTGCTCTTCAGCCAGGGTGCCGGTTTGATTCAAGCTGCTCAGCAAGAACGCCTGACGATAGCCCTTGGCGGTGAAAAACCCACTCAACGGCTCGCCCAGCGGCTTGCCACTTTTACGGCTGAACACCAGCGCGGCATCACGGCCTGCGGCTTCGTTGATACGGAAGTCAGGAATGCCGTCGGGCAGTTTCTGGCGTTTAACGCGGTCATAGACGCGCTGAGCCACCGGCAGTTGTTGCAGTTGGCGACGCAGGTCGTCGATCAGCCGTGGGTCGAGTCGCGCGCTCGGCGGATGGCGCTCGAACAGCGCCTGCAAATGCCCGGTCAACGCCTGGCGCTGATCGGCCGGCAGGTCACGCGGCAGGCTACGGTCCCAGTCGAGGGCGATCCAGGCCTTGATGAAGTCCGGGTCGTAATGCTCGTTGTCGGCGAGCATCAGGTAAGCCTTCAGGCCTTCATAGAGGAAGTCGGAATTGCCACCGCCGTGCAGTTGTTCTTCGATACGCGTCACCAGACGGGGGGCGAATACGGCGATCAACAGCTTGCGGTAGACACTGGCGGACTCGGCTTCGAGCATGTCGCCTTGATACAGGCCCAGCCCTTCGGACCAACTCGGCGAATCACCCGCGAGGTTCTTCACCGCATTGAGCAACGGCAGCACGGCGAGGACTTCGCGCTGCGCCGGGCTGAGGTTCTGTACCGTCTGGCCCAGCGGCGCGACCTTCTGGTCGACTTGGGTGATGTAGGCCTGATTGGCGCGATAACTCACCCACCACAAACTGCTCACCACCACCACCAAGGCCACGGTAGCGGCTAATACGCCGCGTGCGATCCACTTGCGCCGCCGCTCGACCTTCGGGTTCACCCCCACCAGCCCACGCTCGGCGAACGCCACGGCGGTGAACAGTTTTTCGATGAAGTAACTGCGCCCGGTACCACTCTGGCGCGCCAGGTGCTGGCGGTCCAGGTTCATGCTCTGGGCCATGGCGCCGATCAAGCGATCAATCGGGCTGCCTTCCTGGGTGCCGCTGGTGAAGTACACGCCGCGCAGCAATACGCGCTCTTCAAAGGCATTGGGCTTGAACACGCCTTCAAGGAAGCTTTGCAGGCAATCCTTCAACGCACCGAACTGCTGCGGGAAGCCGTAGATCAGGTCGCGCCGCGCCGGGTCGCGCTCCTGTTGCAAGCGTTCCACCAAGCGTTCGTTGAGACGCTGCTCCAGGCCTGCAAATTCGCTTTGCAGATGGGCCAGCGGGCTGTCGCTGTTCTTGCCGTCATCCAGGGCAAAGGTCATGCCCCACACCTGGGCGCGGTCTTCCTTGCTCAGGTTGTCGAAAAACTCCATGAAGCCCGGCACCAGGTCGAGCTTGGTCAGCATCAGGTAGATCGGGAAACGCACGCCCAACTGGGTATACAGCTCCTGGATACGCAGGCGAATCGCAGCGGCATGCGCGGCGCGCTCGGCGTCGCTGCCCAGTAGCAAATCGGACAGGCTGATAGCGATAAAGGCGCCATCGATCGGGCGGCGCGAGCGCTGCTTTTTCAGCAGGTCAAGGAAGCCCAGCCACGCGGCTTTATCCACCGTGGAGTTGCTGTCCTGCGTGGTGTAGCGGCCAGCGGTGTCGAGCAAAACCGCTTGATCGGTAAACCACCAGTCGCAATTGCGCGTACCGCCAACGCCTCGCACCGCACCGGCGCCCAATTGCGCGGCCAGCGGAAAATGCAGGCCGGAATTGACCAGCGCGGTGGTCTTGCCCGAACCCGGCGGGCCGATGATCACGTACCACGGCAGCTCGTAGAGGTTGCGGCGCTCGTCACCGCCGAGCTTGGCCTTTTTCAGCAGCGTGAGGGCTTCGTCCATGCGCTGACGCAGGGTCGATAGCTCTTCGGCAGTGGCGACGCTGTTGGGGTCGGCCGGTGTTTCGGCCGCTAGGCTGCGCATCACTTCGGCGGCCTGACGCCGGGCCTGGATAATGCGGAACACGCGGTAAGCGATCCACACGGCAAACACCAGGATGATCAGCGCCCAACGGCGCCCTTCCGGCACCAGGAAGTCGAGCAACGGCCCGACAAACCAGATGATCAGGCTGAGGGCGATCAGGCCCAGCAATGGGATCACCCAGCGAATCATGAAACTGAAAAACGCCTTCACTCGACGCCCTCCGCCAATACGGTGATTTCAACCCGACGATTGCGGGCACGGCCTTCGGCAGTGGCATTGGTAGCCACCGGCGTGGTGTCGCTTCTGCCTTCGGCGCTGAAGCGATCCGCCTGGCCGGTCTTGGCCGCCAGAATCTCCAGCACCGACTTGGCGCGCGCTTCGGACAGCGCCCAGTTGGACGGAAACCGCAGCGTGGCAATCGGGCGGTTATCGCTGTGCCCGGTGACGCGCACCTGGCCCTTGACCTTGCGGATGGCATCGGCGATGCGCAGCATCAGCGGCTGGTAGTCATCGACAATGCTGGAACTGGCTGACGCGAACAGCTCATCACCCCGAATCGTCACGACGGAACGGTCGACCTTGTCTTCCACGGCCACGCGGCCCGCCTTGATGTCTTCCACCAGGAAGCCCGCCAGGCGTGGCCGTTCAATCACTTTCGGTTGCGCCACGGGACGGTCGATGGCCTGCACCGGGATCTCGCCCAGGGCATGGATATTCTTGAACACCGGCTCGGCATCCGACGCCAGCTTCATGCGCAAACCGAACAGCAACGCCAGCAGCAGCGCCAGGCCGATGGCCACGGCGATCCATGGCGGCATGAATTGCGCCAGGCGATCACGCGCCACGGTCACGCCGCGCCAATGCGGCGACAGCTCACGCTCGTGCTCGCCACGGGCGCTGCGAATGGCCGCAGCGGTGCGCTCACGTAAGGCTTCCAACTGGCTGCGACCGTCGTTCATCACGCGGTAGCGGCCCTCGAAACCCAGGCACATGCACAGGTACAACAGTTCCAGCAAATACAGGCGCTCGCGCGGGCTTTGCAGGCAGTGGTCGAGCAACTGAAAGACTTTTTCGCCGCCCCAGGCTTCGTTGTGCACGGTGATCAACAAGCTCTGTTTGCCCCAGTCACTGGTGCTGCCCCATGGCGTACTCAGCACGGCCTCATCGAGCGCGGTGCATAGCGCGTAACGCGCCAACAGCACTTCGTTGCGCGCCACACCGGCGGCTTCGGCGCGTTCTTCGAACTGGCGCAAGTAGGCCAGTAACTGCGCACGCAAGCTGGCCGGCGCCGGGTGCGCGATGGTGTTGCGCAGGCGTGTCAGCAGCGCAAGCAACGGGCCAGCAGCGCTTTCCAGCGGGTTGAGGCCTTGGCTTTTACCGGTCAGGATCGGCGCGGCCGGCATCGAAAGCGGTGCCGGCTCTGCGCGCGCAGGTTCCGGCGCGCGGCCACCCGGACGCGGCATGAACTGGGTGCGGTCATCATCATTGGGATGCATCGCGGATTATCCTCGGATCGCCCAGAAGGCCAGATTCAAACCCGGGAACTGCCCGGCGATATGGAAGGCAAAACCGCCGGAGTTGTTCAGTTGCTGCCAGTGCTCGCTGCCCCGGTCCAACTCGTAATAGGTGCTGCCTGCGTGGTACGGGATCTGCCGTGGCGCCACCGGCAATGGCAGCAGGCCAATGCCCGGCAGTTGCAGGTTGACCATGTCGCGGATGTGTTCCACCGAACCAACCTTGCTCTGCTGGCCGAAGCGCGCGCGCAGGGTTTCGCCAGGCACGTCAGCGCGCACCACCAGGATGAAACTGGCGCTGTCGAGCAGGGTTTTATCAGCAAGCATCGCCACGTGGATGCCGTAGGCTTTCTCCACAATCGGGATGGGCGTGGCCTTGCTGTCGATCAGCATCGACAGCGCTTCACGCAGGGCCGCCATCACCGGGACGAAACTCAGGGACAGGTCGTCGTGCTGGTATTGCGGGTATTCCTGGGGGCGACGGCCCGAGGTGGAGAAGGTGGAAAACTCCCCGGCCAGGCTCACCAGCTCGCTGAAAAAGCGTTCCGGGTGCAGCGGGCTCAACTGGCTGAAATGCTGGAGCAGCGGCTGCGCGCGGTTGACCAATTGCAGCAGCATGAAATCGGCAATCTCCGACGCGCCACCGGCGCCCGAGGCGACGACACGGCCAGCCAGGGCTTCGCCGCGCTGGTGCAGCAGGCCCAGCAATTCGCTGCGAAAGGCGCTCAGCGGTTTGCTCGCGGCCACGTCCAGAACCGGCGGAATGTAGGTGTCATCGAGGACCAGCGCGCGGTCAGCGCGTTTTTCCTTGATGCGTACCACGCCGATGGCAGCGTAATCGCTGATGCCATCTTGCGCGGTCAGCAAGCGCAGGGCACGGGAACCCACGGCCACCGGCGCGCGGTTTTCGAACGGCGCGTTGTCGTCACGGACTTCACGCACCTGGCTCACATAACGTGCGGCGCCAAGGTCTTCGCCCTCGTCGACGGTGTCACGGGCACCCGCGCGCTTGAGCGGCAAGGCCAGGTACACCAGGCCATCGCGCAGGTTATCGTCGATGTTCAGCGGGCTCGGCGCCAGGTCGTCCTGGGGGATATTGAACGGCGTGCCATCAGGCAACAGGCCGCGCGCCGAAACGATCGCCAGCTTGCCCTGCGCCAGCAGGCCTTGGTCGATCAGCAATTCGGAAAAGCCCCACGCGCCAGCGGATAACGGACGACTGCGGGCGTCGATCAGGTTTTCCAGATAACGGTCATGCTGCTGGAAGTGCTGCGTTCCAATGAACATGCCTTCCGACCAGACCACGCGATTGTTCCAGGACATGGGGGCTCCGATTGCTTCTTATTGGGCAGGGCTGGATGGGGGAACCACGACGTCGGCGCGCACGGCGCGCACATCGAGGCTGATCTGGTATTCGGTGTACTGGCGAGCCGGCACGTTGAGCACCGTGCGCCATTGCGCGCGGTCCAACTCGCGATAGCCCACCAGCAAACCGATTTGGCGTGTGGAGGGGTCGAGGTCGCGTTGAATGCTCAATTGCTGGCCGGGTTGGACCATCACTTCGTCCTGGTCCAACAGGTCCAGGCCGAGGGTGGATTGCGCGCGGTCAGCCAGCGCGAAGTAGTCGGAGCGGCTGAAGGTGGCGGCGTTTTTCAGTTCGAAGATGCGCACCCGCACCGGCGCTGCCTGGCCGTTGGCGCCGGGGTTGAGCCCGGTAATCGCGTGAAAGTGCAACTCGACGGCGGCGGTGTCCGCCTCGGCCTCGGCAACCGCCTGGGGTTTGGCGGCATCCTTGGCACACGCCGTCAGCAGCAACGCGGTGGCTGCTGCGAGTAAAAACCTGGGAATCATCCTGCGTCCTCAATGACGTACTTAGCTATCCGTTTTATCCATTACTGCGGCGCGATTTAGCGTCGCTGTCGTGCGCTGTGTGCTTCGTAGGCTCGGCTGAATTCGCGGCCGAACAGGTCCTGGAAATCTTCCTGGGCCTCGCGGGAAATATTGCTGTAAAGCTCGGTGAACTGCTGCCAGTACTGGGCCTGGCGCGAGCCGTTAAAAAGGCTCGACAGCCCGCCGGGCTTGCCCATGCGCTCTTCCAGCTGTGCCGGCTCAAAACGCGTGAGCAGGTGTTTGATCGCCGCTTCCACACCGGCCATTACTGCCAGTTGATGGGCGCGCAAGTCGTCGAAACTGTCGCGCACGGCGATGTCCGGCGCCATAAACGCTTGGTTACCGTGGCGAAGCAGCAGCAGTAAAGCTTCGTCGGCATTCGGCGCGAATTTCAACGGATTGTTTTCGGCTGGCCGGATCATCGTCTGCTGCATGCGGAACTCGCCCTTGAGGCTGGCACGGGCACGCAAGACGTCGATCAGGCCTTCGACCATCAACCGGTAGCTGCGGCCGATGCTTTCCATTTGCGCGCAGGCGTCGGCTTTGTCGAGGCGCAGTTGGTCAAGGCCGGCGCCGCGCAGGAAGGCTTGCAGCAGGTCGGGCTGCTGGGTGTCCGGGGCGGCTGGCGGGAGGATCGGCGCAGGTGGCGGTTCGGGCGGCGCAACAGGCTGGGGGGCTGTGACGACAGGCGCTGGCGTGTCGCCAAACAGGTCCCAGTCTTCGGGAATGACTGAACCGGATACGACCGGCTTCTCGACCACCGGCACGGCCACCGGCGTCGGTGGACGGAAGTCGTGTTGCTCGGAGGGTACGTGGTCCGCCACAGTCGGCGGCGGTACGGTGGTCGGGGTGAGGAAGTCGAACAGATCCGGCAGCGTGTCCATCGACGAGGCGCCCTGGAACTGCGGCGCAATTGCCGGCGTCGGCGCAGGCGAGTTCACCACCGCCCCCATCAGCGCCTCAAAGCTGTTCGGCGAATCGCCAGCAAACAACTGGCTATCAACCGCTTGCACGTTGAAGTCGATACGCGCCTGGATTTCGTAATCGCCGATGCGGATCAGCTCACCATCTTGCAACGGCTCGCTGTTACCCCGGCGCATACGAATACCGGCGTTAACCAGCTCCACGCCGTTTGTACTGTTATCGGTTAAATAGTAACGGCCATCTTTGTATTGAATAACGCAGTGCTGCGAAGAGACAAGGCGCTCTGGGTCGGGCAATACCCAGTCATTATCGGAACTGCGGCCAATAGCCATCACGCCCTGATTCATGGACTTTTCAGGGCATTGCCCAGGGGTGATTTTGTGATAACTAGTGATAGTCAAACACAGCGACATCTTGCCTCCTTGCTGATACATCGCGCGCGGTCTATCCAGGGGCTACCCAAAGGGACCCGTCTTCCCGAGAGATCACCGCCAGGTCGTGCAAACGACCTTGAAAACCTGCTTTTATCAGCATGATCGCTGATCTTACTCGGCCTCTATGACAAAAATCCTGCCTTGGGGCGCCGTTAGACCCGTCAGTCGCGCAGGGTGTTAAACACCGCACATCTGTCACAGAGGGCGAATAGCTTACCTTGACAAGGCGTAACTACTACACCAAAAATGCACAACTTCTTGAACATCGGTAGTGGCACATTAGTGGCACCGCTGCATATATGACCAAGAACCCATGCAAAGTTCATTACGCAACTATTGCATGAATTGCCCGATATCTAACGGGCCGATAGGGAGATCGAATCAAGTGGATGTGCCGTTGCTGCTCGCCGCCGTTTCCGCGACTTCGCCATGTGGCGAAGACATGGAATATGACGCGGACTTTCTCCACCTGGAGCGTGCCGCCAAGGGCCAACCCGAGCGCAGCATGGGCGACTCCATCCTGCCCGCTGAACCGCCGGACTGGCGCAGCATCCAGCAGCAAAGCCTCGACTTGTTGCAGCGCAGCAAAGACCTGCGTATCACCCATTTTCTGTTGCAAAGCTCCCTCGCCCTGCAGGGTCCGGCCGGGCTGGCCGAAGTCCTCACGCTGATCAACGCGCTGCTGCGCGAATACTGGGCCGACCTGCACCCGCGCCTGGATGCCGACGACGATAACGACCCCACCGTGCGCATCAACGCCCTCTCGGGCTTGACCAGCGACGCGACCATTCGTCTGCTGCGCGAAAGCATCCTCACGCGCTCACGCACGTTCGGGCCGGTGAGCCTGCGCGCCGCGCTGAACGCCAGCGGCCTGATGAGTTTCCCCGATGAACAACTCGGCGCCCAGCAACTGAACGCCGCGTTCCTCGACAGCGACCCGGAACAACTGCAAGCCACCCACGACGCTTTGAGCGCTGCGCGTGCCGCCTGCGAAGCCATCGAACAACAGGTCAGCGACCAGGTCGGTTCGGCCCAGGGCGTGGACCTCAGCCTGTTGAAGCAACCGCTCAAGCAGGCGCTGCAAGTCCTCAACCAATTCGTACCGAATAGCGATACCAGCAGCGAGCCCGAGGCCGTCAGTGACGACAATGCCCCCTCGGTTGAATACGCCGCTGCCCCCGCCGCACCGCGCCCAACGGGTGACATCGCCAGCCGCGATGACGTGCTGCGCAGCCTCGACAAGATCCTTGCGTACTACACCCGGCACGAGCCTTCGAGCCCGCTGCCGGTGCTGTTGAACCGGGCGAAAAATCTGGTGCACGCCGATTTTGCGGCCATCGTGCGCAATCTGATTCCCGACGGCATGTCCCAATTTGAAAACCTGCGCGGCCCGGACGGCGAGTAAGCCGCTCGACTGTGCAGTAACAACACCGTCGCTCAAGCGACCAGGAGCAGCAACGTGGCGAAGCAAAGTTCTCAGAAATTCATCGCGCGCAACCGTGCGCCTCGAGTGCAGATCGAGTACGACGTCGAGCTTTACGGCGCCGAGAAAAAGGTCCAGCTGCCCTTCGTGATGGGCGTGATGGCCGACCTCGCCGGCAAGCCTGCCGAACCGCTCGCACCTGTGGCCGACCGTAAGTTCCTTGAAGTGGACGTCGATAACTTCGACTCGCGCCTCAAGGCCATGCAGCCGCGCGTGGCGTTCCATGTACCGAACGAGTTGACCGGCGAAGGCAACCTAAGCCTGGACATCACCTTCGAAAGCATGGACGACTTCAGCCCGGCCGCCGTGGCCCGCAAGGTCGACTCGCTCAAACAGCTGCTCGAAGCCCGCACTCAGCTCGCCAACCTGCTGACCTACATGGACGGCAAGACCGGCGCTGAAGAAATCATCATGAAAGCGATCAAGGACCCGGCATTGCTGCAGGCCCTTGCAAGCGCGCCTAAGCCGGCAGGGGACCAGTAATCATGACCGAGAATACCGTCCGCGAAGGCTCCCAGATCCTGGGCGCTACCGAAGAAGCCAGCGAGTTCGCGAACCTGCTGCTGCAAGAATTCAAACCCAAGACCGAACGTGCCCGCGAAGCCGTGGAAACCGCCGTGCGCACCCTGGCCGAACAGGCTCTGGCGCAGACGGACCTGGTGTCCAATGACGCGATCAAGTCGATTGAATCGATCATCGCCGCCATCGACGCCAAGCTCACCGCCCAGGTTAACCAGATCATCCATCACCAGGATTTCCAGCAACTGGAAAGCGCCTGGCGTGGCCTGCACTACCTGGTCAACAACACCGAGAGCGATGAGCAGCTGAAGATTCGCGTGCTCAACATCTCCAAGCCGGACCTGCACAAGACCCTGAAGAAATTCAAGGGCACTGCGTGGGACCAGAGCCCGATCTTCAAGAAGATGTACGAAGAAGAATACGGCCAGTTCGGCGGCGAACCCTACGGCTGCCTGGTGGGCGACTACTACTTCGACCAGTCGCCACCCGACGTGGAGCTGTTGGGCGAGCTGTCGAAAGTCTGCGCCGCCATGCACGCCCCATTCATCGCTGCGGCTTCGCCGACCGTGATGGGCATGGGCTCCTGGCAGGAACTGTCGAACCCGCGCGACCTGACCAAGATCTTCACCACCCCGGAATACGCCGGCTGGCGCTCGCTGCGTGAATCGGAAGATTCGCGCTACATCGGCCTGACCATGCCGCGCTTCCTGGCACGCCTGCCGTATGGCGCCAAAACCGACCCGGTGGAAGCCTTCGCCTTCGAAGAAAACACCGACGGTGCGGACAGCTCCAAGTACACCTGGGCCAACGCCGCGTACGCGATGGCGGTGAACATCAACCGTTCGTTCAAACACTACGGCTGGTGCTCGCGCATCCGTGGCGTGGAGTCCGGCGGTGAAGTGGAAAACCTGCCTGCTCACACGTTCCCGACCGATGACGGCGGCGTGGACATGAAGTGCCCGACCGAAATCGCCATCAGCGACCGCCGCGAAGCGGAACTGGCGAAGAACGGCTTCATGCCGCTGCTGCACAAGAAAAACACCGACTTCGCTGCCTTCATCGGCGCCCAGTCGTTGCAGAAACCGGCCGAATACGATGACCCGGATGCCACCGCCAACGCCAACCTGGCCGCGCGCCTGCCGTACCTGTTCGCCACCTGCCGTTTCGCTCACTACTTGAAGTGCATCGTGCGCGACAAGATCGGTTCCTTCAAAGAGAAGGACGAGATGCAGCGCTGGTTGCAGGACTGGATCCTCAACTACGTCGACGGCGACCCGGCGCACTCCACCGAAACCACCAAGGCCCAGCACCCGTTGGCAGCTGCCGAAGTGATCGTGGAAGACGTCGAAGGCAACCCGGGTTACTACAACTCGAAGTTCTACCTGCGCCCGCACTATCAGCTTGAAGGGCTGACCGTGTCGCTGCGCCTGGTATCGAAACTGCCTTCGGCGAAAAGCGCGTAAGTAGCTGTTGAACCGGCTCTTCTGTGGGAGCCGGGCTTGCCCGCGATTCAGGCGACGCGGTCTGTCAGTCAGACCGCGTTGATGCGATCGCAGGCAAGCCTGCTCCCACAGAAAAGCACTGCCCCATTGGCAGTAACCAAATCGAGTGGCGCACGCCACACAGGGAGAAAACATGGCTGTTGATATTTTCATCAAGATCGGCGACATCAAGGGCGAGTCCATGGACAAGGCCCACAAGGACGAAATCGACGTGCTGAACTGGAGCTGGGGCATGGCCCAGTCCGGCAACATGCATGTTGGCGGTGGCGGCGGCGCAGGCAAGGTGAATATCCAGGACCTGTCGCTGACCAAGTACGTCGACAAGGCGTCGCCGAACCTGATGATGCACTGCGCCAGCGGCAAGCACATCGACAAGGTCAAGCTGACCGTGCGTAAAGCCGGTGGTGAAAGCCAGGTCGAGTACATGGTGATCAACCTGGAAGAAGTGCTGGTCACTTCCCTGAGCACCGGCGGCTCGGGCACTGATGATCGCCTGACCGAAAACGTCACCCTCAACTTCGCCCAAGTGATGGTCGACTATCAGCCGCAGAAAGCCGACGGCACCAAAGACGGCGGCGCGATCAAGTTTGGCTGGAACATCCGTTCCAACACCAAACGCTGATAGCCCTGGAGGCCGTGGCCCTGCGCTACGGCCCCTGGCACCTGCCCCGCTGCAAAACCGTCCCTCTCACAACCCGTCCGTGGAGCTGCTTTGGTGGTAACTGAAATCGCTTCCCGCGACCGTCTGCAACCGTCCTTGCTGGACCGGCTGACCGACGACGACCCAACCAATCCCAAGGAAAGCGCCGACAAACGCGTGCTGTCCCTGACCCAATTGAAAGCCTCGGTTCTGCGCGACCTGGCGTGGCTGCTCAACACCACGTCGTTGCTGGATGCCGATGCCACGCTGCACACCCCGGCCGATACGTCGGTGGTCAATTACGGCCTGCCGGCACTGGCGGGCAACAGCGTTTCCAGCGTCGACATTAAAGCTCTGGAAGCCCTGATCTACCAGGCAATCGCCACCTTTGAGCCACGTATTCTGCGCCACACCCTGCGCGTCAAAGCCCGCGTCGGCCATGGCGAGATGAACCACAACGCCCTGAGTTTCGAGATCGAAGGCGACCTGTGGGCACAGCCGGTGCCGTTGCGCCTGTTGCTGCAAACCGACCTCGACCTGGAGTCCGGCCATGTGCGCGTGGTGAATGCCGACCAGCGGAGGCGCCCATGAACCCGCGCCTGCTGGAGCTGTACAACCAGGAACTGCACCACGTGCGCGAAAGCGCCGCCGAGTTCGCCAAGGAATACCCGAAGATCGCCAGTCGGCTGACCCTGTCCGGTATGGACTGCGCCGACCCTTACGTCGAACGCTTGCTCGAGGGTTTTGCCTACCTCACGGCCCGCGTACAGCTCAAGCTCGACGCCGAGTACCCGACCTTCACCCATAACCTGCTGGAAATCGCCTACCCGCACTACCTGGCGCCGACGCCGTCGATGACCGTGGTGCAATTGCAGACCGACCCCGACGAAGGCTCGCTGGCCAGCGGCTTCCCGCTGCCCCGCGACACGGTTTTGCGGGCCGCACTGGGCCGCGAAACCCAGACCTGCTGCGAGTACCGTACCGCACACCCGGTGACGTTGTGGCCGTTGCAGGTCAGCGGCGCCGAGTACTTCGGCAACCCCGCCGCCGTACTCGGGCGACTGGCTGCCAGCGAGCCGAAAGCCAAGGCCGGCTTGCGCCTGACCCTGCGCACCGGCGCCGAGTTGGCGTTCAACAGCCTCGACCTCGACAGCCTGCCGCTGTACCTCAGCGGCGCCGATGAGCAACCGTTTCGCCTCTACGAACAATTGCTCGGCAACGCCTGCGCGGTGTTTGCACGCAAGCCCGGCGGTGACTGGGTTGAACGCCTGCCGCAAGACGCGCTGCGCTCACGGGGTTTTGACGATGCCGACGCGGCCATGCCGGTGGTGGCGCGCGCGTTTCAGGGCTACCGGTTGTTGCAGGAATATTTCGCCCTGCCCCATCGCTTCCTGTTCGTCGAGTTCGCCGAACTGAGCCGTGCAGTCAAACGCTGCGACGGCCAGGAGCTGGAACTGATCGTGTTGTTCGACCGCCACGAGCCGAGCCTGGAAGGCAGTGTCGGCGCGGCGCAGTTCATACCGTTCTGCACGCCCGCGATCAACCTGTTCCCGAAACGCGTGGACCGTATCCACCTGTCTGACCGCGTCAACGAACACCATGTAATCGCTGACCGCACCCGGCCGATGGATTTCGAGATTCACTCGCTGAGCGGCATCACGGGGCACGGCACCGGGCCGGAGCAGCCGTTTCTGCCGTTCTACGCGGTGCGCGACCCATCGCGCTATGGTCGCGACAAAGCGTATTACACCGTACGCCGTGAACCACGCGTACTGTCCAGCGACCAACGCCGCAACGGCCCGCGCTCCACCTATGTGGGTAGCGAAACCTTCGTCAGCCTGGTCGACAGCCAACAAGCGCCGTACCGCCACGACCTGCGCCAACTCGGCGTGACCGCACTGTGCACCAACCGCGATTTGCCGCTGTTCATGAGTATGGGCAACGGCAAGACCGACTTCACCTTGGCCGACAGCGCGCCTGTGTTGTCTGTGCGCTGTGTGGCCGGCCCAAGCCGCCCGCGCGCCAGCCACGCCCACGACGCCAAGGCCTGGCGCCTGATCAGCCAGTTGTCGCTCAATTACTTGTCGCTGAGCGAGCAAGGCCAGGGCGCCGGCGCCTTGCGCGAACTGCTGCGTTTGTACGGCGATAGCAATGACGCTGCCCTGCAATTGCAGATCGAAGGCCTGCGCGAAGTCAGCAGCAAAGCCGTGACCCGGCGCTTGCCGATGCCTGGCCCGATCGTGTTTGGCCGCGGCTTGGAAATCACTCTGGAATTTGATGAAAACGCGTTTCGCGGCACCGGCGTGTTCCTGCTCGGTGCGGTGCTGGAACGCTTTCTGGCACGTTACGTGTCGATCAACAGTTTTACCGAGACGGTGATCCGTACCACCGAACGCGGCGAGATCATGCGATGGAAAGCCAAGCCCGGGCGTCGTCCGACCCTGTGAACACACTGGATGCGATGCATCAGGAGCCCTGGGAATACGATTTCTTCCAGGCGCTGCGGCGTATCGAGTGCGAATCGCCAGAGCTGCCGCGACTGGGCCATTCCCTGCGCCTGGCGGATGACCCGTTGCGTCTGGGGCAGCAAGCCGATTGCACCTTCGCCCCGGCCACCTTGGCCTCGGTCGATCCCGGCGGCGACGGTAAGCCTGCGCGACTGGAACAGTTCTTCTTCGGCCTCGGCGGCCCCAACGGCCCGTTGCCGCTGCACATCACCGAGTACGTGCGCGAGCGTCAGCGCAACAACGCCGACAGCACCAGCAAACAGTTTTTGGATGTGTTCCACCATCGCCTGCTCAGCCTGTTTTACCGGGCCTGGGCCGAAGCGCGGCCGACGGTCAGCCACGACCGACCGGACGATGATTACTGGTCGGCACGCCTGGCAGCACTGAGCGGCCGAGGAATGCCGAGCCTGCTGAATCAGGGGCTGATTCCCGATACGGCGAAGCTGCATTACAGCGGCCACTTGTCGGCACAGACCCGCTACCCGGACGGTTTGAAGGCGATCCTCAGCGAATACTTCGGCTTGCCGGTTGAGATTGAAGAATACGTCGGCCAGTGGCTGGAACTGCCCGAGCGCAGCCGCGTCAGTGTCAGCGCCAACCAACTGGGCGTGGACTTTTGCCTGGGCAGCCACGTGTGGGACCGCCAGCATAAGTTCCGCATCCGCCTGGGCCCGCTCAAGCTGGATGACTACATGGGCATGCTGCCTGGCAGCCAGCCATTCAACGAGCTGGTGGCGTGGGTGGCCGAGTACCTGGGCCATGAATTGGACTGGGACTTGAACCTGGTTTTGCAACAACCTGAAGTCCCGAAGCTGCAGCTTAACGGCCAGTTCCGCCTGGGCTTCAACACATGGCTCGGCTGCCCCGCGCACGACGCCAACGACCTAATCCTGGCCCGGCATTACGCCGATCACGCCACCACCTCAAGGAATCCAGAGCATGGGTGAAATCAGTCGCGCCGCACTGTTCGGCAAACTCAACAGCGTGGCCTACAAGGCCATCGAAGCCGCCACCGTGTTCTGCAAACTGCGGGGCAACCCGTACGTGGAACTGGCTCACTGGTTTCACCAACTGCTGCAGCTGCAGGACTCGGACCTGCACCGCATCGTTCGCCAGTTCAACGTGGAGCCGGCGCGCCTGGCCCGCGACCTGACCGAAGCCCTGGACCGGCTGCCGCGCGGCTCGACGTCAATCACCGACCTGTCGTCCCACGTGGAAGAAGCCGTGGAACGCGGCTGGGTTTACGGCAGCCTGATGTTCGGCGAGAGCCAGGTGCGCACCGGTTACCTGGTGCTCGGTATTCTCAAGACGCCGAGCCTGCGCAATGCGCTGCTGGGCTTGTCTTCCGAGTTCAACAAGATCAAGGCCGACACCCTGAGCGAACGCTTTGACGAATACGTCGGCGACTCGCCGGAAAACGCCCTCAGTGCCAGCGACGGCTTTAACGCCGGTGCAGTCCCGGGCGAGGCCAGTGGGGCCATGGCGCCGAGCGCGATGGGCAAGCAGGAAGCGCTCAAGCGCTTTACCGTCGACCTGACCGAACAGGCCCGCAGCGGCAAGCTCGACCCGATCGTTGGGCGTGATGAAGAGATCCGCCAACTGGTGGACATCCTGATGCGTCGGCGCCAGAACAACCCGATCCTCACCGGTGAAGCCGGTGTGGGCAAAACTGCCGTGGTCGAAGGTTTCGCCCTGCGCATCGTCGCCGGTGACGTGCCGCCCGCACTCAAAGACGTGGAGCTGCGCAGCCTCGACGTGGGCCTGCTGCAAGCCGGCGCCAGCATGAAAGGCGAGTTCGAACAGCGCCTGCGCCAAGTCATCGAAGACGTGCAGGCCTCGCCCAAACCGATCATCCTGTTTATCGACGAAGCCCACACCCTGGTGGGTGCCGGTGGCGCTGCCGGGACCGGTGACGCAGCAAACCTGCTCAAGCCCGCCCTCGCCCGTGGCACCTTGCGCACCGTAGCCGCCACGACCTGGGCCGAGTACAAAAAACACATCGAAAAAGACCCGGCGCTGACCCGCCGCTTCCAAGTGGTGCAAGTCGCCGAGCCGTCGGAAGACAAGGCGCTGCTGATGATGCGCGGCGTGGCCTCGACCATGGAAAAACACCATCAGGTGCAGATCCTCGATGAGGCCCTGGAAGCCTCGGTGAAGCTGTCGCACCGCTACATTCCCGCCCGCCAGTTACCGGATAAATCCGTGAGCCTGCTGGACACCGCCTGCGCCCGTGTTGCCATCAGCCTGCACGCGGTGCCCGCCGAAGTGGACGACAGCCGCCGCCGTATCGAAGCGCTGGAAACCGAGCTGCAAATCATCGCCCGCGAGCATGCCATCGGCATCGTGATTGGCGCGCGCCAAAGCAACAGCGAAGCCTTGCTGAGCGCTGAACGTGAACGCCTCGCGACGTTGGAAAGCCGCTGGGCCGAAGAGAAAGCGCTGGTGGATGAGCTGCTCGCCACTCGCGCGACGCTGCGTGAGAAAGTCGGTGAAGTCGACAGCGGCAACGATGCATTGCGCGCACAGCTGGTGGACCTGCAACAACGCCTCACCGCCCTGCAAGGCGAAACCCCGCTGATCCTGCCGACCGTGGATTACCAGGCTGTGGCCTCGGTGGTCGCCGACTGGACCGGCATTCCAGTGGGCCGCATGGCGCGCAACGAACTGGAGACGGTGCTTAACCTCGACCAGCACCTGAAAAAACGCATCATCGGCCAGGACCACGCCCTGCAGATGATCGCCAAGCGCATCCAGACCTCTCGCGCCGGTCTCGACAACCCGAGCAAGCCGATTGGCGTGTTCATGCTCGCCGGCACGTCCGGCGTGGGCAAGACCGAAACCGCCCTGGCCCTGGCCGAAGCCATGTACGGCGGTGAGCAGAACGTGATCACCATCAACATGAGCGAGTTCCAGGAAGCCCACACCGTGTCGACCCTCAAGGGCGCGCCACCGGGCTATATCGGCTACGGCGAAGGCGGCGTGCTGACCGAAGCGGTACGGCGCAAACCCTACAGCGTCGTGCTGTTGGACGAGGTGGAAAAAGCCCACCCGGACGTGCATGAAATCTTCTTCCAGGTGTTCGACAAGGGCGTGATGGAAGACGGTGAAGGCCGCGTGATCGACTTCAAGAACACGCTGATCCTGCTGACCACCAACGCCGGCACTGAACTGATCTCCCGCGTCTGCAAAGACCCGGCGAACATGCCCGAGCCGGAAGAGATCGCCAAGGCGTTGCGCCAGCCGTTGCTGGAGATTTTCCCGCCGGCACTGCTGGGCCGTTTGGTGACGATCCCTTACTACCCGCTGAGCGACGAGATGCTCAAGGCAATCACCCGCCTGCAACTCAACCGCATCAAAAAGCGCGTGGAGAATACGCACAAAGTTGCCTTCGACTACGACGACGCGGTGGTCGACTTGATCGTCTCGCGCTGCACCGAAACCGAAAGCGGCGGGCGCATGATCGACACCATCCTCACCAACAGCCTGTTGCCGGACATGAGCCGTGAATTCCTCACGCGCATGCTCGAAGGCAAGGCACTGGCGGGTGTGCGCATCAGCAGCCGGGACAATGAATTGCACTACGACTTCAACGACGCCGATTGACCTGACGAAATGCGATCACAACTGTGGGAGGGGGCTTGCTCCCGATAGCGGTGAATCAGTCACCTCATGCATCAACTGACGCACTGCTATCGGGAGCAAGCCCCCTCCCACAGTTGGATTAGGTTTCGTCAGATATAACGACATTTACGGGTTAACCGATGCTATTCAACCAAGCCTCACGCCTGGCCAAGATCACCAGCCCCCTTGGGCCGGATGTGCTGTTGCTCAATGAAATGGGGGGCGGCGAAGAGCTGGGCAGGTTGTTCAACTATGAGCTGCAACTGACGTCACTCGACGCCAACATCGACCTCAACCAGCTGCTGGGCAAGCCGATGAGCGTGGGGGTGCAACTGGCGGACGGTGGCGAGCGGCATTTCCACGGCATCGTCGCGCGGTGCAGCCAGAACATCGACCAGGGCCAGTTCGCCAGTTACCAGGTGACGCTGCGCCCATGGTTCTGGCTGCTGAGCCGCACCTCGGACTGCCGGATTTTCCAGAACCTGAGCATCCCGCAGATCATCAAGCAGGTGTTTCGCGACCTGGGCTTTTCCGACTTCGAAGACGCCCTGAGCCGCCCGTACCGCGAGTGGGAATACTGCGTGCAGTACCGCGAAACCAGCTTTGATTTCGTCAGCCGCTTGATGGAACAGGAAGGCATTTACTACTTCTTCCGCCATGAACAGGACCGCCATGTGCTGGTGCTGGCTGACGCCTACGGCGCCCACACCACGGTGCCGGGCTACGCGTCGATTCCGTACTACCCCAAGGACGAGCAGCAGCGCGAACGCGACCATATGCACAACTGGCACCTGGCGCACGAGGTGCAGCCGGGGTCGCTGGAGCTGAACGACTACGACTTCCAGCGCCCCAGCGCCAGCATCGACGTGCGCTCGGCGATGCCGCGCCCGCACACTGCCGGCGACTACCCGCTGTACGACTACCCCGGCACTTATGTGCAAAGTGAAGACGGCGAACACTACGCGCGCACCCGCATTGAAGCCCTGCAAACCCTGCATGAGCAGATCGAGTTCAGCGGCAACGCGCGAGGCCTTGGTGCGGGCCACTTGTTCAGCCTCACCGGCTTCAGCCGCCAGGACCAGAACCGCGAATACCTGATCGTCGGTTGCCGTTACTACATCGTCCAGGAAAGTCTGGAAAGCGGCGGCGGCTCGGGCTCGGCGCAATTCGAAAGTAGCCTTACCTGTATCGATGCCCAACAAAGCTTTCGACCTTTAGCCAGCACGCACCGGCCCATTGTCAAAGGCCCGCAGACTGCTCTCGTGGTCGGCCCCAAAGGTGAAGAAATCTGGACCGACCAGTATGGCCGCGTAAAGGTGCACTTCTACTGGGACCGCCATGACCAATCCAACGAAAACAGCTCGTGCTGGATTCGTGTATCGCAATCCTGGGCTGGTAAAAACTGGGGCTCGATGCAGATCCCGCGGATCGGCCAGGAAGTGATTGTGAGCTTTCTGGAAGGTGACCCGGACCGGCCGATCATTACCGGCCGGGTGTACAACGCCGAGCAGACGGTGCCTTACGACCTGCCGGAGAATGCCACCCAGAGCGGCATGAAAAGTCGCTCCAGCAAGGGCGGCACACCAGCCAACTTCAATGAAATCCGCATGGAGGACAAGAAGGGGCTGGAGCAGTTGTATATCCATGCCGAGCGCAATCAGGACATCGTGGTGGAAGTGGATGAAAGCCACTCCGTCGGGCATGACCGCAACAAGAGCATCGGGCATGACGAGACGGTGACCATCGGGAATAACCGTACGCGCATCGTCAAGCAGCAGGACGTCCTCTTGGTCGGCCAGAGGAAGACCGACAGCATCAGCCAGAGCTACATCATCGAAGTGGGTGAAAACCTGCGCCTGGTCTGCGGCAAAAGCATCCTGGAGCTGAACGCCAGTGGGCAGATCAACCTCACCGGCGTGAATATCAGCTTCTATGCCAGCGGCGATGCCGAGTTCAACACCGGCGGCGTACTGCATCTGAACAACGACCACGGCCCCGGCGCCACGCCCGATGGCCAGGGCATCAAAAAAAGCATCGACGCCAATATCAAAGCCGTCTTCCCCGCGCCTAAAAGCTCCTGACGAGACCCGTTTGCCATGACGTACCGAATCAACGAATTCCAGTTCCAACTGCCTGCGGGCGAGCTGCAAGACGCGTCGATCAACATCCTCAAGTTCCCTGAGCTGGGCACGTCCTTGATCATCAGCCGCAGCTTCCTCACCGACGGCGAAACCCTGCACAGCAACTTCGACGACCAGCTCAAGCGCCTGGAAAAACAGGTGCAGGACTTGCGCTGCCAACCGAGCGTGACCGTGCGTTTGGGCGCCGCCCAAGAGGTGGAAGGCATTGAGCTGCGCAGCCAGTTCAACAAGGGCAATGACAAGGTGTTCCAGTACCAGCTGGCGCTGGTGCTGCCGGGTACGCGCAAGATGCTCGCCTTGAGTTATGTGAAGGCGGACACGCTTGGGGATGCCGAGGCGGCGCACTGGGCATTGATAAAAAATTCGCTGTCGTTCGACGCTATTTCTTGATGAGCAGCCTGCATGTCTGACGCGTTATGGGCGGCCCGCTTGGGCGATGGTTTATCCCATACATCAGTGATGGCCGATATCCTTGGCGGCGTGTTGGAGATCGCAGCCAACGTTGCAATCACCGCGCTGGCGACGGCAGCGGTGGTGGCCGCTACCGGTATCACCGTCGCGACGGGAGGCCTGGGTGCCTGCCTGCTTGGCGCAGTGGTTGGTGTGGTGGTTGGCCTTGCCATGAGCAAGACAGGGGCTGACAAAGGTCTAAGTAACATGTGCGAGGGCATCGCTAACGCGCTGTTTCCCCCCATGGTCATGGCCACGATACTTAGCGGTTCTACCGATACGTTGATCAATTCGACACCCGCTGCCAGAGCGGCTGGAGCGGTGCCGTCCCATGTCTCCCCCTCGGGCACGGAAAGTGAGCAACCGCCAGCCGCTCAGGAGAACCCCGAAGATCCGAGCTATCTGGATATGGCCAAGGGTTTTTTCTCGCAGATGTGGCGCCCCACGGTCGCAACCCCTGCACCCGGTGCTGTACCAAAACCGCTGGACCTGGTGACCTGCATGAAGCATCCGCCGATGCCACCGCAGTTCCTCGCCGAGGGCTCAGAAAAGGTTACGGTCAATAGCCAGCCCGCCGTACGTAGCGGCGACCGCAGTACATGCGATGCGACCGTCGTATCGTCCGGTCTTATATCGCCAAACGTGACCATCGGCGGCGGTTCAGTCGTTGTGCGTGAAATACGCAGTGGTAAAACGCCAGGTGTCGGTCTGGCTGTTACCGCGCTAATGATGCTTAAAGGTAGCAAAGGCAAGTTTCTCAGCAACCTACCCTGCATGTTGCTTAGTGGCGTGAGTTCCTATGCAGTCAGCCAGGCAGTCAACGCCGTGGCCAATGCCGCCATTGGCTCACCCAATCCTGTTCATGCGGCAACAGGCGCCAAAGTTCTCGGCGCCGAAGATGAACTGGACTTTGTCTTGCCGGGAACACTGCCCATCGAGTGGCAACGCGTCTACAACAGTCGCGACGAGCGACGAGACGGTTTGTTTGGCGCAGGCTGGAGCGTTGCCTACGAAATCAGCGTGCAGGTTCTTGAGCATCCGGATGGTGGCGACCAATTGCTCTACATTGATGAGCAGGGACGCCGCATCGACATGGGCTCAATTGCTCTTGGAAGTGCAGTATTCAGCACAGGTGAGGGGCTTGCCGTACGAAGGAATAGCAATGGTCAATTGCTGATTGAAAGCGCCGATGGTGTGTATCGCTTGTTCGAACCCACCCCGCAGGCGCCTGCACGGCTGCGGCTGGCGCAACTGGGCGACCGCAACGACAACCGTATTTACCTAGACTATGACAACAGCGGTCGACTGAAACATCTTCGTGACACGCTGGACCAAGTTCGTATCGAGTTGAGCTATCACCTGGGCCGCCTGAGCCAAGTCGAACGCCTCTATAGCGATCAACGACGCGAGGTGTTGGTTAATTATTCCTACACTACCAGCACGGATTTGGCTGAAGTCCGTGATGCGAGCGGCCAGGTCCAGCGCCGCTTTGCCTACGACACCGGGCGACGGATGATTGAGCATCAATTGCCAGCTGGCCTACGCTGTTTTTACCAGTGGGCCTGCATAGACGACTTGGAGTGGCGGGTTGTCCAGCATTGGACAGAGGATGGCGACCTCTATCGCTTCGACTATGACCTAAAGTCGGGAACTACCCGTATCACCGACGGCCTTGACCGGGTCAGTACGCGCAAATGGAATCGTCAGTTTCAAATTATCCAGTTCACCGATGCGCTCGATCAGACCTGGCTTTTCGATTGGAACGAAGAACGCCAGTTCATCGGTGCAACGGATCCCCAAGGTGGGCGCTACGAACTCAGTTATGACGATACCGGTAACTTGACTGGCAGCCTCGATCCACTGGGGCGCAACGAGTCCACAACTTGGCTGGAACATTGGGCGTTGCCGGTATCAGGCACTGACAGTGAGGGAAACTCCTGGCAGTTGCGCTACGACCAACGAGGTAACTGCATCGCTGAGACGGACCCTCAGGGCCATGTCACGCAATATCGTTATGACAATTGCGGGCAATTGGTGGAGATCATCGATGCGGCCGGAAAAAGTAAAAAGCTGCGTTGGAACCCCTTCGGCCAGCTCATTGAGCATATTGACTGCTCCGGTTACCCGACTCGTTTCAATTACGACGAAAGAGGCTATTTGCAAGCCATCACCGATGCACTGGGTGAACGAACGACCTTTGTTTGCGATGTGCGGGGCCTGGTGCTGAGTACCGAGCTGCCTGACGGCCGCGTTGAACATTTCCAACGCGATGGCAGCGGTCAATTGATCGCCCATACCGACTTCGCCGGGCACTCTACGTACTATCAACGTAATCGCCAGGGGCAGGTTTGCCAACGCCTCGATGCGCACGGACGCCAAGTTAACTTTGCCTACGACAGCTATGGCCGCCTTCAAACCCTGACCAACGAAAACAGTGAGCGATATCGCATCGCCTGGGATGCCAACGACCGCGTAGCTGAACAGCAAGACCTGGATGGTAGCGTGCGCCGCTATCACTATGACGCACTGAACAACATCACACGGATGGAAGCTATTCCAGCACCTCACGGTAGCGGGATGGCACTGGTATCAATAACGCCCGAAGCACCTATCGTGCATTGCTTTGAGCGCGACGCGTCAGGGCGTCTGGTGGCAAAGGTCACCGATGATGGACGAACGGAATACACCTACGACTCGCTGGACCAACTCAAGGCCATCACGTTTACCGACAATGCCGGTGAGCACCAAACGATCAACTTCGGCTACGACACGGTTGGTCAACTGATCGAAGAGAGGAGCGCCGCAGGAGTACTTCAGCATCATTACGACGAACTTGGAAACCTGGGCCAAACTCACTTGCCTGACGGACGCTGGCTCAATCGGCTGCACTACGGCAGTGGGCACCTCCATCAGATCAACCTCGACGGGCAGGTCATCAGCGACTTCGAGCGCGACCGCCTGCACCGCGAAGTACTACGTACCCAGGGCCACCTCAGCACTCGTCACTATTATGACCGCTGTGGGCGCTTGCGTGCTTGTGAGCGAGGCCAGATCACTCGGGGATCAGTACTTCCTGCAGCGGTACAGAAGCAGTTCGAGTACGACCCCGCCGATAATCTAATTGGCAAACTTGAGCAACAGCCTAGCGGCCAGCGCAGACAACTGCTGCACTACGACGCCACCGACCGGGTAGTCGCCAGCCAAGACAATCTCGTGGGCCAGCGCGAAACCTATTCCTACGATGCAGCCGCGAACCTTCTCGACGGCCCGCGACCTGGGGCGGGGCTGGTGCAGCACAACAAACTCCTGACGTTTCAGGACAAACGTTATCGTTACGACGGTTTCGGTCGAATGATCGAAAAACGCAGCGCCAATCGTGGTGTCCAGCGCTTCACCTATGACGCCGAACATCGCTTGATTGAAGTGCACAACGAGCACGGCGGGCAGCGGTCAGTCGTCAGGATGACCTATGACCCCTTAGGAAGACGAACAGCCAAGGCCACCCACGATGGGAATGGCTATTTGTTGAGCGAGACCCGCTTCACCTGGGACGGACTGCGCTTGCTCCAGGAACACAAGCATGCCCAGACCAGCCTTTACATCTACAAGGACGAGGGCCACGAACCGCTGGCGCGCGTTGATGGTAGCGGCGCCCAGCAGAAAGTCCGCTATTACCACAATGACCTCAATGGCCTGCCCGAGCTGCTCTCGGAAGCAGAAGGTCAGACCGTCTGGCATGCCAGCTATCAGATTTGGGGAAATACAGTTCAGGAAACACGTGAACCCTACTATATCGAAGAACAAAACCTGAGGTTCCAAGGCCAGTACCTGGACAGAGAAACCGGCCTGCATCACAACATATTCCGCTTCTATGACCCGGATATCGGCCGCTTCACTACTCCCGATCCCATCGGGCTCGCAGGGGGGCTAAACCTTTACCTGTACTCAACCAATCCACAGACCTGGATCGACCCTTACGGATTAAGTCCCGAAGACTTGATGCGTTACAAACCCAAGGCATCTATCACACCGGAAGCCGGTGATCGTGCAACGGCGATCAACCGGGCATGGGGGCAGGAACGAGAGTTGGTATCACGTGGTGGCGGATCAAGAAATTGGACAGCCCCCGAACGCGATATGATCAAGAACACCACGAACAACGCTCAACTCAATTCCAAGATGTCAAAAGCAGGGTATACCGGACACCATATCAATAGCGTCAAGGGCAATGGTGCATTGGGCCCGGCGTGGAAAGGTGACCCGAGGAACATCGTATTCTTGCAGAACGCCAAACACCCCAGTGGTGTAGACGAGCATATGAATAGCCCTCAAGGACACCGTAAAAGCTATACCAGGGCAAGCAAGGGACGATTGATCGACCGTGTTAACACTCCCGGAAAGCCGGGCTGTGGTAAATAATTTTCTGCTGGAGAAGACATGAGCGCACTAGATAATTCATTCAATGAACTGCGCCGGGTCCACAAGAAATTTGATCTTGAGGGCAGCTTTGAAACCAACCGACAGGCAAACGCCAAATGGCCAAAGACACTGGCCCACTCTGCCGAGATCGACTATTTCTACGATAATTGCGAACCGGTCGACGTGGAGATTGAAACCGGTACCACGCCAATCTGCTTCTTCGATTTGAGCAAGATAGAAGATGCCCAGGTTGGCTATAAATGGATGGGCGATTCGAACAAAACAGAAATCAACGAGGACTGGCTCGATGATTACTTAGTGCTTATGGATGATATGGGTGGCGGTAAACCCATCATTGCAATCACGAGCACCATTGGTACGCCCGTGTGGGCGAGCTACGACGCGGTCGACCCTTTCAAGATTGCCGATACACTGGCCGATTTCTTTTTGGCGTTTGCCAAACTGATTGAGATCGTCCATGGCGAGTACGATATTTTTGGTATCTATAACGATGACGATACGCTATCGACGGCCTTTAGAGAGCGGTTGATTGAGGATGTCAGCCCTTTGCTCGGAACGGGAAATTTCGAACGCTTTTTTGATTACTTCTATGGCTAAGGGTTAACCAAGGCTATGCCGCTGATAAGTCCAGCTGGGCAATACCAAGGTGTTCCAGTGCTGCCGGGCACGCGCAAGATGCTCGCCTTGAGTTATGTGAAGGCGGACACGCTTGGGGATGCCGAGGCGGCGCACTGGGCATTGATAAAAAATTCGCTGTCGTTCGACGCTATTTCTTGATGAGCAGCCTGCATGTCTGACGCGTTATGGGCGGCCCGAATGGGCGATGCGCTGTCCCACACCTCGATGATGGCGGACATCCTCGGCGGTGTGCTGGAAGTGGCGGCCAATATCGCGATCACTGCGGTGGCGACCGCTGCCGTGGTGGCTGCCACCGGCATTACCGTGGTCACCGGCGGCCTCGGCTGCTTCCTGCTGGGCGCGGTAGTGGGCACGATTGTCGGCCTCGCCATGAGCAAGAGTGGCGCGGACAAAGGCCTGACCAAGATATGCGATGCCTTTAGCAACGCCCTGTTTCCTCCCTCGGTGCAGGCGAACATTCTCACCGGTTCCACCGATACCCTCACCAATAACATGCCTGCCGTCCGCGCGGCCGGGGCGATCAGCTCCCATGTCACACCGGCTGGCACCGAGCTGGAAGCGTCCAAGCCTGAACCAGAACCCAGCTACCTGGACATGGCCGAAGGTTTCTTCTCGCAGATGTGGCGCCCCACCGTCGCGACGCCCGCGCCGGGCGCCGTGCCGAAGCCGCTGGACCTGGTCGTGTGCATGAAGCACCCGCCAATGCCGCCGCAGTTTCTTGCCGAAGGTTCGGAAAAGGTTACGGTCAATGGTCAACCTGCCGTGCGCAGCGGTGATCGCAGTACCTGCGATGCGACGGTGGTGTCGTCCGGCTTGATCTCATCCAACGTGGCCATCGGCGGCGGCTCGGTGGTGGTGCGTGAAATTCGCAGCGGCAAGACCCCGGGTGTCGGCCTGGCGGTCACGGCGTTGTTGATGCTCAAGGGCGGCAAGGGCAAGTTCTTCAGCAAGTTGCCGTGCATGTTGGTCAGCGGCGCGACCTCGATGGCAATCAGCAGTGCGATGGGGGCTGCGGCCAACGCCGCGATGGGCTCGTCGAACCCGGTGCATGCTGCGACGGGCGCGAAGATACTCGGCGATGTCGAGGAACTGGATTTCGTGCTGCCGGGCATTTTGTCGATCGGCTGGCAGCGCTTTTACAACAGCCGCGACGAACGCCAAGGTAGCCTGTTCGGTACCGGTTGGAGCGTGGCCTACGAGGTGTGCGTCGACATCCAGCCGCATCCCGAGGGCGGCGAAACGCTGGTCTACACCGATGAACAGGGCCGGCCCATCGACATGGGTTCGATTCCGTTGGGCGGCGCAGTATTCAGTGCCGGTGAAGGGCTCGCGGTGCGGCGACACCTGAATGGGCAGTTGCTGATCGAAAGTGACGCCGGCGTGTACCGCTTGTTCGAGCCGACACCGGCAAACCCGTCGCGACTGCGCCTGAGCCAGTTGGGTGACCGTAACGACAACCGCATTTATCTCGACTATGACGACGCCGGGCGCCTGGTGCGTCTGCGCGATACGTTCGATCTGGTGCAGGTTGAGCTGATCCGTGATCAGGGCCATGTGACCCACATCGAACGCCTCTATCCGGATCAACATCGTGAATTGCTGGTCAGTTATGGCTATGACGCCGAGGGCAATCTGGCGCAGGTGCGCGACGCAACCGGCCAGGTGCAGCGACGCTTCGCCTACGATGCCGGGCGGCGCATGGTTGAGCATCAATTGCCCACCGGGTTGCGCTGCTTCTATGAGTGGGCGTTGATTGAAGGCCTGGAATGGCGTGTGGTCCGGCACTGGACCGATGAGGGTGACGCCTACCAGTTCGACTACGACTTGCAGGCGGGCCTGACCCGCATCACCGACGGTTTGCAACGCGTCAGCACTCGACACTGGAACACTCAGTACCAGATCATTCAATACAGCGACAATCTCGGCCAGACCTGGCTGTTCGAATGGAACGACGAACGCCAGTTACTCAGCGCCACCGACCCGCAAGGCGGCCGCTATGAGTACAGCTACGATGAGAGCGGCAACCTGATCGGCGAAACCGACCCGCTCGGGCGCAGCGACTCCACCTTATGGCTGGAGCACTGGGCATTACCGCTGGTGGAGACCGACGCCGCCGACAACAGTTGGCAGTATCGCTATGACCCGCGCGGCAATTGCATCGCCGAGACCGATCCGCTGGGTTACATCACCCGCTATCGTTATGACGCCCACGGCCAGGTCGTGGAAATCATCGACGCCACCGGCAAAAGCAAACAACTGCGCTGGAACCCGTTCGGGCAACTGGTCGAGCATATTGATTGCTCGGGCTACCCAACGCGCTTCAGCTACGACGAGCGCGGTTATTTGCAGCTCATCACCGATGCCCTCGGTGAACGTACCCAATTCAGCTACGACGCCCAGGGCCGATTGCTCAGCAGCCAACTGCCGGACGGCCGCACCGAACATTTCCAGCGCGATGCCAGCGGGCAGTTGGTGGGCTATACCGATCCCGCCGGGCACACCACGCTCTATCAACATAACCGGCGTGGCCAGGTGCGCCAGCGCACCGACGCCCATGGTCGCCAGGTGCAGTTCGGCTACGACAGCTACGGGCGGCTGCAAGCGTTGGTCAATGAGAACGGTGAAAGCTATCGGTTTGCGTGGGATGCCGGCGATCGGCTGGCTGAACAGCAAGACCTCGACGGCAGCGCCAAGCGCTACGACTACGACCGGCTGGCCAACATCACAGCGGTGACTGCCGTTCCGGCGCCTTATGGCAATGGCTTGGCGGTGGTCCCCGAAACGCCGCCAGCGCCCATCGTTCATCGGCTGGAGCGTGATGCGGTCGGCCGACTGGTCGCCAAGACCACCGACGATGGCCGCACTGAGTACAGCTACGATGCGGTGGATCAGCTCACGGCGGTCACCTTCACTGATCTGCAAGGCAATGCCCAGGCGTTGGGTTTCGCCTACGACGCTGTCGGCCAGTTGCTTGCCGAACAAAGTGCCGGCGGCAGGCTGCAACATCACTACGACGAACTCGGCAACCTGATCCAGACCCAACTGCCGGACGGGCGCTGGCTCAATCGCCTGTACTACGGCAGCGGCCACCTGCACCAGATCAACCTCGACGGCCAGGTCATCAGCGACTTCGAACGCGACCGCCTGCACCGCGAAGTACTGCGCACCCAAGGCCAGCTCAGCACCCGCAGCGAATACGACCGCAGCGGCCGCCTGCGCTCACGCCAACGCCGCCTTAACAGCCAGCCATCGCTGATGCCTGCGGCGACGCAAAAGCAGTTCGAATACGACCCCGCCGACAACCTGATCGGCAAACTCGACCAGCAACCCGCGGCACAACACCGCCAACTGCTGCACTACGACGCCACCGGCCGCATCATCGCCAGCCAGGACAACCTGCACGGCCAGCGCGAAACCTTCGCCTACGACGCCGCCGCCAACCTGCTCGACGGCCCGCAGACGGGCGCCGGGTTAGTGGTGCATAACAAGCTGCTGACCTATCAGGACAAGCGTTATCGCTACGATGCGTTTGGACGGATGATCGAAAAACGCAGCGCCAAGCGCGGTGTGCAGCGGTTTGTGTATGACGCAGAAAGCCGGTTGGTTGAGGTGCGTAATGAAAGCGGCAGCGTGGTCAGAATGGTCTACGACCCGCTGGGGCGGCGGGTTGAAAAAACCGAGCATGGCAGCGATGGGTATCCGTTGGGGGAAACCCGGTTCATGTGGGATGGGCTGCGGTTGTTGCAGGAGCACAAGCACAGTCAGACGAGCCTTTACGTCTATGAAGACGAAGGCTACCAACCTTTGGCTCGCGTCGACGGTGCCGGGCCGTTGCAGAAGATTCGTTACTACCACAACGACCTGAACGGGTTGCCGGAGCAACTGACCGAAGCTGACGGACACAGCGTCTGGCAGGCGACTTATCGGGTGTGGGGCAGCACGCTGGAAGAGGCGCGCGAGCCTTATTACATCGAGGAACAAAATCTACGGTTTCAGGGGCAGTATCTGGACCGGGAGACGGGGCTGCATTTCAATACGTTCAGGTTTTATGATCCGGATGTGGGGCGGTTTACGACGCCGGATCCGATTGGGTTGGAAGGAGGCCTTAATCTTTACCAATACGCTCCAAATCCTATTGGCTGGGCAGACCCGTGGGGCTGGGCGTATGCAGGGGTGGACTTCACTGGGAGCAGTGACCTGTTCCCGACGACAGGCTCACAACGAAATATCGTTACTATCAAAATGCAAGGTCGGAGAACGCGAGATTTCACGCAGGCCTTCAAAGAGGCAGGTATTCCCAAAAGCGCTGCAACAGGCTACACCTGGCACCACGTTGATGACTTCAACTCAAAAACGGGGACGACGACCATGCAGTTGGTCAAAACGTCAGCTCATGAAGCCACGTTCCCACATGGCGGGTCGGTCGCGCAGTTCGAAAAACACTTCAAGGTTAAGTACGACAAAAGCGAAGCAGTCCTTGCAGCCTCCAAAAAGGGTTGGCTGGCGAACAGAATTCCCAAAAATAAACTCAACCCTGGGCGCTGCTCATGATTGGAGATAAAGATGATCGAAAACAAATTCTCAGGTAGTAGCCCAACTATCGCCTCAACGGACTTGGACCATTTGGAGTCTATTCTCGGAAAAAAACTGCCGTCGCCATTCCGAAATCACTATCTAAAGTACAACGGCGGTACGCCCGAACGTACCTATTGGCAAAGCGAAGATTTTGAAGAGCCCGTAGAAGTTTCCGTTTTCAAGCCAATTTCGAATGGCGAATCTACAGTGCTGTCCACTTATCAGTTAATGCTGAAAAAAAAGGTTATTCCTGCACACCTCCTACCATTCGCGAATGATTGGGGCGGCAACTTTTTTTGCCTGAATCTCGATACCGGAGCTGTTAGTTATTTCACGACAGATACTTTTGATAGCGACCTGAGCCCTGAAGAAAATCATGCGGAATCCGAAAAGCCCATTTGCCCAAATTTCCTGAGATTCGTTCAGGGGCTGATTGGTGAGGATGATGTCGACGAGGGATAAGTAAAATAACGAGTTCTCACAAAGATCGCCCCACCTAGGGAATCAAAGCAGACATGCGTGTTCTGCCAGTGAGGTGCCCCGCTGGACGGCCGCCGGCTCAACCGCCTTTACTACTGGAGCGGCCACTTGGACCAGATCAATCTCGACGGCCAGGTCATCAGCGACTTCGAACGCAGCCGCCTGCGCTCACGCCAACGCCGCCTTAACAGCCAGCCATCGCTGATGCCCGCGGCGACGCAAAAGCAGTTCGAATACGATGCCGCCGCCAACCTGCTCGACGGTCCGTAGGCAGGCGCCGGGTTGGTTGAGGTGCGTAATAAAAGCGGCAGCGTGGTCAGAAATGAGGAGTTACTGATGAAAAAGATGCCCGGCATCACCAACCTGTTCAGCACCGTCAACTCCCATACCGATAACGACTGGGTCTATACCAACCTGGATAAATGGGAAGAAGGACCAGAGAAAGCAATTTTCTACCTCATTTCCGAGGACGAAATTGACGATCTCGAGGAAGACGATAAAACAGTCGAGAATTCTGCCGGCGAGCTTATCCCAAAGTCCTTGGAAAAAGAAAACGTCGAAACCTGGCTGGATGTGCAAACGCTTCAAGCCATATTCGAAGTTATTCAAAAGAAGGTTAAGGCGCCAGATAGTGATATTTTGATCCGAGCAATCAATCACTATCGGGAATACGACGACTTCATGGAAGCCTGATTCCTATCCAAAAAAATGGGCACCCGACCCAGTCGGCGTGCCCATTTTTTTCCAACCCGCCTCCCTTCAGACGGTACCGCTCTTACGGGTTGACGCTGTCTTTGAGCGACTTGCCCGGCTTGAACGCAACGGTGTTGCTCGCCTTTATCTTCACAGGCTCACCGGTTTGCGGGTTTTTGCCGGTGCGGGCGCCGCGGTGGCGTTGCAGGAAGGTGCCGAAGCCAACCAGTGTGACGCTGTCCTTGCGGTGCAGGGCGCCGGTGATTTCTTCGAGAACGGCGTTGAGGACGCGGTTGGCCTGTTCTTTGGTGAGATCCGCTTTTTCAGCGATGGCGGCTGCGAGTTCTGGTTTACGCATAAGTGAAGCCTCTTTGACGGTTTTTTGTTGTTATGTCCGTGCTGCTCTCTTATGGAGCAACGCCCAAGGCGCCGCAGGCTCTACTCTGCGGCAGACGGGAGTGAGGATGGCATGCCCTCGCACGCTCCGCCAGTCTCGCGGCGACCTTTCTAGAGCGAAAAACAGGGTTATTCCGACAGAACGACCGGTATTTACGCCAGCAACGGCGGAAGTTCTTTGTTCAGGGCCAGTTTTTCCATCACCGCACTGCCGGTCAGCGCGTAACCCAGCAGGCGGCCGCTGGCGTCGCGGCACAAGGCCTTGATGTTGGCGCCCTGCCCTTCGACGCTCCACACGCCTTCGGTGCCGCGTGGCGGGGGCGAGACCACCAGCGGGCAGATCGGGGTTTTCACGGTGATCGGCATCGGCCCATAGCTGACGGCCGTAGCGTTGCCGGCCAGGGTCTGGGCCAGGGCGCGGGCGCAACTCATCAGTGGCATGACGTAGAGCAGGTTCAGGCCATCAACCTCGGCGCAGTCGCCCAGGGCGTAGATGTTGGCGTGGGAGGTCTTGAGGTGGCGGTCCACCATGATCCCACGGTTGATTTGCAGGCCGGCGGCAGCCGCGAGGTCGACGCGCGGGCGCAGGCCGATGGCCGAGACCACCAGGTCGCAGTGGATGACTTGACCGTCCGAAAGGTGCGCTTCCAGGCCGTCAGCGGTGCGCTGCAGGCGGTTGAGCACCGGGCCCAGGTGGAAACGCGCGCCAAGGCCTTGCAGCCCGGCTTGTACCGCTGCAGCGGCGGCTGGGTGCAGCAGGGTCGGCATGACCTGCTCGCACGGCGCCACCAGGTCGATTTCGTAACCACCGAGGATCAGGTCGTTGGCGAACTCGCAGCCGATCAGGCCCGCGCCCAGCACCAGCACGCGGCGTTTGCCGGCGGCAGCGGCGCGAAAGCGTGCGTAGTCCTCGAGGTCGTTGATCGGGAAAATCAGCTCAGCCGCATCACCCTCAACCGGAACGCGCACAGTTTCTGCGCCCCAGGCCAGGATCAGGTCACGGTAGGCCACCGCTTCCTCGCCGATCCACAGGCGCTTGTGGCCAGGGTCGATGCCGCTGATGCGGGTGTGGGTGCGCACTTCGGCCTTGAGTTGCTCGGCCATGGCACCCGGTTCAGCCATGCTCAGGCCATCGGCTTCCTTGTTCTTGCCAAAACCGGTGGAGAGCATGGGCTTGGAGTAGGAGCGCCCATCATCCGCAGTGATCAGCAGCAATGGGGTCTCGCTGTCGAGCTTGCGAAACTCCCGGGCCACGTTGTAACCGGCCAATCCTGTGCCGATGATCACGACAGGTGCGTTCATTCCTTTCTCCTTGTAGTACGTTTCTTAAATCGATGATTAACCGATTTCGATCATTTCGAAATCCATTTTGCCCACGCCGCAGTCCGGGCACAGCCAGTCTTCGGGAACGTCCTGCCACAGGGTGCCCGGCGCGATACCGTCATCCGGCCAGCCATCTTTTTCGTCATAGATCAGGCCGCAGACTACACATTGCCACTTCTTCATTACTTGCTTCCTCAGGGTCCAGGCATCTTGGCCGACGGTCGATAGACCTACGTTGCCGTGCGGCTCAGGGCGTTTTGTACTGATCGGGGCCGGCAGATGCAAGCGCGATCGACGCATGGGGCCGGTTCAGCACGGCAAAAGCCCAGGACGCCATGGTAAGCTCGCCGCCTCTTTTGCTGCCAATACTCACTCACCGTGCCGCACTCAATCGCCCTTCCCGATGCTTGCCAATGGCTGACCCAGAGCCTCCTGAGCCCATTGCCCGCGCCCTTGACCCTTGATTGGCTGTTCGACGAAGGCTCGCTGACGCGCCGGCTCACGTGGCTGTCCAACGATGGGTTCAGCGTGACGCCGCTGTTCGAAGGCTGGCAGCCGTTGCGCGAGGATGAATGTAGGGCGCTCGGCCTGGCCCCGGCCACTGTCGGCTGGGTGCGCGAGGTGTACCTGCGCGGGCATGGCCAGCCATGGGTGTTCGCCCGCAGCGTGGCGGCGCGCAGTGCCTTGCAGGGCGACGGGTTGCACATGGACGAGCTGGGCAGCCGTTCGCTGGGCGAGTTGCTGTTTTGCGATCACGCCTTCACCCGCCAGGCCATCGAGGTGTGCCATTACCCACGGCAATGGCTGCCGACCGTGGACCAGGCCGACGGCTTGTGGGGGCGCCGCTCGCGCTTTGATCGCGGGCCGCTGAGTGTGCTGGTGGCGGAAATTTTCCTGCCGAGCTTCTGGCACGCGTTGCATGACCATCCGGAGAACTGCTGATGTATCAACGCCTGCTCAAATCCTTGAACCGCCTGAACCCCAGGGCCTGGGATTTCATTCAGTTGACCCGCATGGACAAGCCCATCGGCATCTACCTGCTGTTATGGCCAACGCTGTGGGCGCTGTGGATCGCCGGCAAGGGCTCGCCGTCCTTGATCAATATCGTGATTTTTGTACTGGGCGTGGTGCTGACCCGTGCCGGTGGCTGCGTGATCAATGATTGGGCGGACCGCAAGGTCGACGGCCATGTGAAACGCACCGAGCAACGCCCGCTGGTGAGCGGCAAGATCAGCGCCAAAGAGGCGCTGGTGTTTTTTGCGGTGCTGATGGGCATCAGTTTCCTGCTGGTGCTGCTGACCAACGCCACCACCATCCTGCTGTCCCTCGGCGGTTTGGCGCTGGCGGCGAGCTACCCGTTCATGAAGCGCTACACCTATTACCCGCAAGTGGTGTTGGGCGCGGCGTTTTCGTGGGGCATGCCGATGGCGTTCACCGCCGAGACTGGCCATCTGCCGGCCACTGCGTGGCTGCTGTACATCGCCAATTTGCTGTGGACGGTGGGTTACGACACGTATTACGCGATGACCGATCGGGACGATGACTTGAAGATCGGGGTGAAATCCACGGCCATTCTATTTGGCGATGCCGACCGCGTGATCATCCTCACTCTGCAAGGCCTGTCGCTGGCCTGCCTGTTGCTGGCGGGCGCGCGGTTCGAGCTGGGAGGCTGGTTCCACCTGGGGTTGCTGGCGGCGGCGGGCTGTTTTGCCTGGGAGTTCTGGTACACCCGCGACAAAGACCGCATGAAATGCTTCAAGGCGTTTTTGCACAACCACTGGGCCGGGTTGGCGATTTTTGTCGGGATTGTGGCGGATTACGGGTTTCGATGAGGGGCCAGGCCCCTCATCGCCAGCGGGTTTAACTAAGGCTTGGCGACCTTCCAGGCGCCTTCCATTTTGCCTTCACCGGTCATGTCACCGGCCTTCTTGTCCATGACGAAGGTGTAGAGCGGTTTGCCGCTGTAGGCCCACTGGCTCTTTTGATCGTCACGGGTGATGACGGTCCATTTGCCCATCGGCTTGTCGGTGGATTCGGCCATCAACGGCGGCCAGTTGGTGGCGCACTTGTCGTTGCACATGGACTTGTCAGCAGAGTCCTTGGCAAAGGTGTAGAGCGTCATACCCTTGTGGTCCACCAACATGCCGTCTTTGGTCATCGCAGGCTCGGCCGCCAACGCCAGTGTCGGCAGCGTCAACGCGGCCGTTACCAGCAGGGCTTTCCAGGAAAAAGTACTGTGAGTCATCGGAACCTTCCTTTTGTGGTTGTCAGGATTCGGACCCAAAGGGTAGTCCAGAGTGCCAAGAATTGCCCAAGCGACTAAATTACTGTCACACGACTGCAATAATTCCGTTATCTAATGCGGCGCAAGACAGTTAAATGACAAGAGGATTTAGGCATGGTTGGCAGGAGCATTCTGATCGTTGACGACGAAGCGCCCATTCGCGAGATGATCGCCGTTGCGTTGGAAATGGCCGGCTATGACTGCCTGGAGGCGGAGAACTCCCAGCAGGCCCATGCCATTATTGTCGACCGCAAGCCGGACTTGATCCTGCTCGACTGGATGCTGCCCGGCACTTCCGGTATCGAGTTGGCCCGCCGTCTCAAGCGTGACGAGCTGACCGGGGATATCCCGATCATCATGCTCACCGCCAAGGGTGAAGAGGACAACAAGATCCAGGGCCTGGAAGTCGGCGCTGATGACTACATCACCAAGCCATTTTCCCCACGTGAACTGGTCGCCCGTCTGAAAGCTGTATTGCGCCGCGCCGGCCCTACCGATGGCGAAGCGCCGATCGAAGTCGACGGCCTGATTCTGGACCCGATCAGCCACCGCGTGACCATCGACGGCAAGCCGGCCGAGATGGGCCCGACCGAATATCGCCTGCTGCAATTTTTCATGACCCACCAGGAGCGCGCCTACACCCGTGGCCAATTGCTCGACCAGGTGTGGGGCGGCAATGTGTACGTGGAAGAGCGCACCGTGGACGTGCATATCCGCCGCCTGCGCAAAGCCTTGGGCGATGCCTACGAGAATCTGGTACAAACCGTGCGCGGCACCGGCTACCGCTTTTCCACTAAAGGCTGAGCCAGCCCTTCCCTTCCTTAACAGCTGACAAGGACGCATGTTTAAGTGAACCAAAACTGGCATGGCACCCTGATCCGCCACATGCTGCTGTTGATCACCGGCTGCCTGGTGGTAGGCCTGGTCAGCGGCTATTACGGCTGGAGCCTGGCCGTCGGTATCGGCCTGTATCTGGGCTGGACGCTCAAACAGCTGCTGCGCCTGCATGAATGGCTGCGCCAACACAAACCCGATGAAGCACCACCCGATGGCTACGGCCTGTGGGGCGAGGTGTTCGACAGCATCTACCACCTGCAACGCCGCGACCAACGGGTACGCGGGCGCCTGCAAGCGGTGATCGACCGTGTGCAGGAGTCCACCGCCGCGCTCAAAGATGCGGTGATCATGCTCGACAGCGACGGCAACCTGGAATGGTGGAACCGCGCCGCCGAGACCCTGCTGGGCCTCAAGACGCCTCAGGACAGCGGCCAGCCGGTGACCAACCTGGTGCGCCACCCGCGCTTCAAAGAGTATTTCGAGCAGGAAAACTACGAAGAAGCCCTGGAAATCCCTTCGCCCACCAACGACCGCGTGCGCATCCAACTGTACCTGACACGCTACGGCAACAACGAACACCTGATGCTGGTGCGCGATGTCACCCGCATCCACCAGTTGGAACAGATGCGCAAAGACTTCGTCGCCAATGTGTCCCACGAGCTGCGCACACCGTTGACGGTGATCTGCGGCTACCTGGAGACGTTGCTGGACAACGTCGACGAGATCAACCCGCGCTGGAGCCGTGCCCTGCAGCAGATGCAACAGCAAGGTTCACGCATGCAAACACTGCTCAACGACCTGTTGTTACTGGCCAAACTGGAAGCCACGGATTACCCGTCGGACAACCACCCCGTGGCGGTGCAAAGCCTGTTGCAGACTATCAAGAACGATGCCCAGGCACTTTCCGGCCAGCGCGAGCAACAAATCACCCTGGAAGCCGACCCGTTGGTGCTGCTCAAAGGCAGCGAGGGTGAGTTGCGCAGCGCATTTTCCAACCTCGTGTTCAACGCTGTGAAGTACACCCAGGACAAGGGCAATATCCGCATCCGCTGGTGGGCCGACGAGCACGGCGCGCACCTGAGCGTGCAGGATTCCGGCATCGGCATCGACGCCAAGCATCTGCCCCGCCTGACCGAGCGCTTCTACCGCGTCGACTCCAGCCGCAACTCCAACACCGGCGGCACGGGGCTTGGCCTGGCGATCGTCAAACACGTGCTGCTGCGCCACCGTGCACGGCTGGAAATCAGCAGCGTGCTGGGCCATGGCAGCACTTTTACCTGTCATTTCCCACCCGTGCAGGTGACCCGCTCGCGGGTGATCGGCACAGATGAATAACCCGAAAACGACGCTGGACTAAGGTGGGAGCGGGCTTGCTCGCGAAGGCGGTGGGTCAGCTATGAATGTGTTGGCTGACCCACCGCATTCGCGAGCAAGCCCGCTCCCACATTGGACATGCAGCGTGTGGACGAATGTATTCCAGGCCCCGCCCGGCAGCGGGCACTAGGCAAGCGCCCTTTCAGCCGCTACATTGGCCGACTTGCGCCTGCTTTTCAGGCCCTCCTGTCACCCCTTATTGAACACACGGAACCTGCAAAACCCCATCATGGACCCTTCCCCTGGTATCACCCTCGCCACACTCTTCGCCGACTTCGGCATGATTCTTTTTGCACTGATCCTGGTACTGCTCAACGGTTTTTTCGTTGCGGCGGAGTTTGCCATGGTCAAATTGCGCGCCACCCGGGTCGAGGCCATCGCCCATAAAAACGGCTGGCGCGGACAGATCCTGCGCACCGTGCACAGCCAGCTCGACGCCTACCTGTCGGCCTGCCAGCTGGGTATCACCCTCGCCTCCCTGGGCCTGGGCTGGGTCGGTGAGCCGGCCTTTGCGCACATCCTCGAGCCGTTGCTGGGCGCCGTGGGCGTGCAATCGCCTGAGGTGATCAAGGGCGTGTCGTTCTTTGCCGCCTTCTTCGTGATTTCCTATCTGCACATCGTGGTCGGTGAATTGGCACCCAAATCCTGGGCGATTCGCAAACCCGAGCTGCTGTCGCTGTGGACGGCAGTGCCGTTGTACCTGTTCTACTGGGCGATGTACCCGGCGATCTACCTGCTCAACGCCAGCGCCAACGCCATCTTGCGTATCGCCGGCCAAGGCGAGCCCGGCCCACACCATGAGCACCATTACAGCCGCGAAGAACTCAAGCTGATCCTGCACTCCAGCCGTGGCCAGGACCCGAGCGACCAAGGCATGCGCGTGCTGGCCTCTGCGGTGGAAATGGGCGAACTGGAAGTGGTGGACTGGGCCAACTCCCGGGAAGACCTGGTGACCCTGGACTTCAATGCCCCGCTCAAGGAAATCCTGGCGCTGTTCCGCCGCCACAAATTCAGCCGCTACCCGGTGTACGACGCAGTGCGCAATGAGTTCGTCGGCCTGCTGCACATCAAGGACCTGCTGCTGGAACTGGCGGCCCTGGACCACATCCCCGAATCGTTCAACCTGGCCGAGCTGACCCGCCCGCTGGAGCGCGTGTCGCGGCACATGCCGTTGTCGCAGCTGCTGGAGCAATTCCGCAAAGGCGGCGCGCACTTCGCCCTGGTGGAAGAAGCCGACGGCAAGATCATCGGCTACCTGACCATGGAAGATGTGCTGGAAGTGCTGGTCGGCGATATTCAGGACGAACACCGCAAGGCCGAGCGCGGCATCCTCGCCTACCAGCCGGGCAAACTGCTGGTGCGTGGCGACACGCCGCTGTTCAAGGTGGAACGCCTGCTGGGCGTCGACCTGGACCACATCGAAGCCGAAACCCTGGCCGGTTTGATCTACGACACCCTCAAGCGGGTGCCGGAAGAGGAAGAAGTGCTGGAGGTTGAAGGCTTGCGCATCATCATCAAGAAGATGAAAGGGCCGAAGATCGTGTTGGCCAAGGTGCTGTTGCTCGATTGATCAGATCAACGCAGGAGCGAGCAACTCGCTCCTGCGCCATTGATTATGCCTGCAGCGGGGAGAAGCAGATGTCGACCTCCAAATGCGCTGCGGCAGACAAATTGACCAGCGCGTCCAGTGAGAACTTATCGATCTTGCCATTCAGAATGTTATTGAGCCGAGGCTGACTGATATTGAGCCGCTCGGCGGCCGCTTTCTGCGACAACTCCCAACTGCGAATGGTGTTGCACAGTTCCAGCAGCAACTTTGAGCGCAGCCGCATGTTGGCGGCTTGCTGCGGAGTATCCTCCAAAGCATCCCAGACGCTACTGAAACGTTCGGTTTGAATTTTTGAGTCTGTCATAGGCTTAACCTAACTCCTGCAATCTGGCACGAGCCAGTTCGATATCCCGCCCTTCGGTTTTCTGTGTGGTCTTGCGCAGCGCGTGCAGCACATAGACAGCTTCCGGCCGATTGACCACATAGAACACTCGAAACGCTCCCGATTCCTCCGTGATCCGAATCTCGCTGACGCCCCTCCCGATAGTTTTCATCGGCTTGCAATCAAAAGGCTGTTCACCCTGTTGCAAAAGATCCAACTGAAAACCGGCTGCCCTTCGGGCGTCGAGAGGAAACTCCTTGAGATCCTTGAGCGAGCTACCTAGAAACACCACGTCCTTGTGCCTTGGCATTGGCTTCTCCTTTCCTGGAAAGAAAAAGCGTAATAGACGATTCAGGCGAAGGCGGTGCAGCTTTGTTTCAAGGCATAGCAAAAGCGCGATCGCACTGATGCCCTATCGAAAGACTATATCGAAACAGATATAAATCAAGTCACCTGACGGGAATCAGACAGTCGGTCGATTCCCGTTATTCAGGCGGTCACGCACCCGGCACAAAGTGCTTCTGCGCCGTGCCGCGCGCGATCAGGCGGGAGATGTAGTCGAGCTTCTGCGCATCCTGGTCGATAAACCGGAAGGTCAGTTGCAGCCAGTCGCTGTCGGGCCTCGGCTCATAGGCGACGATCGCGTGCAGGTAGCCGTTGAGGCGTGCGACTTCGGCGTTGTCGCCTTGCTCAAGGTCCAGCACCGCGCTTTCCAGCACCTGAGGCAGGACTTCGCCACGACGCACCACCAGCAGCGCCTCCTTGATGCTCAGCGCCTTGATCACGCATTGCTGGGTGCCGCTGGACAGGCGCAGTTGGCCTTGACCGCGCCCACCAGCCGGCGAAGCAGCCGGAGCCGCCTGCACAGGCTGGCTGTTAAGCAGGCCGTTGCTCGGGGCCGCCACAGGGGCAGCTTTGACGGCTTCAGGCCTGCCGCCAGTCAAGGCGCTCAGGGAATCGTTGCCGAAGGCCGAGTTCATCTTGGTCGGCGCGCTGGCGACCAGCGCGTCAAGGCGGCCGACCTTGTGCAGGGCCTGTTTGACCTTGCTCAGCAACTGTTCGTTGGTGAACGGCTTGCTGACATAGCCGGAAACCCCGGCCTGGATCGCCTGGACTACGTTTTCCTTGTCGCCACGGCTGGTCACCATCACGAAGGGCATGGCCTTCAGATGGGCTTGCTCACGGCACCAGGTCAGCAATTCAAGACCGGACATCTCGGGCATTTCCCAGTCACACAGCACCAGGTCGAAGGTCTCGCGCATCAGGATGGTTTGCGCCTTTTTGCCGTTCACCGCGTCTTCAATCTTGATCCCAGGGAAGTAGTTGCGCAGGCACTTCTTCACCAGGTCGCGGATAAACGAGGCGTCATCCACCACCAACACACTGACTTTACTCATCGACCCTTCATCCTATAAAAACTTCGGCACGCAAAACGCCTGACTGATGGCATTTTGCCAAAACTCGCTGGTCGCAGAAGGACTATATTGCTCCTGCTGCGCAAAATATTCAGATACCTCAAACGAAAACGCCCGACCAAAGGCCGGGCGTTAATTTCTCGGGCAACCTTACTTATCGTCAGATTCGCCCGGAACATTAGGGATTTGATCAGCGGTGCCTTCAACTTCGGCCTTCATACGCTTGAGCCCCATGTGCCGTACGTCGGTACCGCGCACCAGGTAAATCACCAGTTCCGAGATATTGCGCGCGTGGTCGCCGATACGCTCCAGGGAGCGCAGCACCCAAATAATGTTCAAGACCCGCGAGATAGAGCGCGGGTCTTCCATCATGTAGGTGGCCAGCTCACGCAGTGCGGTCTTGTATTCGCGGTCGATGGTCTTGTCGTACTGCGCCACCGACAACGCCAACTCGGCGTCGAAACGGGCAAACGCGTCGAGGGCGTCGCGCACCATGTTGCGTACCTGGTCACCGATATGGCGCACTTCCACATAACCACGCGGTGCTTCGCCTTCTTCGCACAGCTGAATGGCACGGCGGGCGATTTTGGTCGCTTCGTCGCCAATGCGCTCCAGGTCGATTACCGACTTGGAGATGCTGATGATCAAACGCAGGTCAGACGCTGCCGGTTGGCGACGCGCCAGAATGCGCAGGCATTCTTCGTCGATATTGCGTTCCATCTGATTGATCTGGTCATCGATCTCGCGCACTTGCTGGGCCAGACCAGAGTCGGCCTCGATCAGCGCAGTGACGGCATCGTTGACTTGCTTCTCCACCAGCCCGCCCATCGCCAGGAGGTGGCTGCGCACTTCCTCAAGTTCGGCGTTGAACTGCGCGGAGATGTGATGGGTAAGGCCTTCTTTGCTAATCATGTTGGCGTCCTTGGAACGTCCGGTAAGGTGCGGAGAACCGCAGCATTCAGTGCAATCAGAACCACCGCCTACTAGCCATAGCGACCGGTGATGTAGTCTTCGGTCTGCTTCTTCGCCGGATTGGTGAACAGGGTATCGGTGTCGCCGAATTCCACCAGCTTGCCCATGTACATGAACGCGGTGTAGTCGGAAACCCGCGCCGCCTGTTGCATGTTGTGGGTCACGATGACGATGGTGAACTTGGACTTGAGCTCGTAGATCAGTTCTTCGACTTTCAGCGTCGAGATCGGGTCAAGTGCCGAGCACGGTTCGTCGAGCAGCAAAACTTCCGGTTCCACGGCGATGGTACGGGCGATCACCAGACGCTGCTGCTGGCCGCCGGACAGGCCGAGTGCCGAATCGTGCAGGCGGTCTTTGACCTCTTCCCACAGTGCCGCGCCTTTCAGGGCCCACTCCACCGCTTCGTCGAGGATGCGTTTTTTGTTGATGCCCTGGATGCGCAGGCCATAGACCACGTTTTCGTAGATGGTCTTGGGGAACGGGTTCGGCTTCTGGAACACCATGCCCACGCGGCGACGCAGCTCGGCCACGTCCTCGCCCTTGCGGTAGATGTTGCTGCCGTAGAGGTTGATTGCACCATCTACGCGGCAACCGTCCACCAGGTCGTTCATGCGGTTGAAGGTGCGCAGCAGCGTGGACTTGCCGCAGCCGGACGGGCCGATAAAGGCGGTCACGCGCTGCTTGGGAATGTTCATGCTGACATCGAACAGCGCCTGCTTTTCACCGTAGTACAGGCTCAGGCCTGGCACTTCGATGGCCACGGTTTCCTGGGCCAGGCTCAGGCTCTGCTTGTCGCGACCCAGGGCCGACATGTTGATGCCGTGGGTGTGGGTTTCATGTTGCATGGGATGCTCCCTGTGCTACCAATTCGTTTCGTTGAACCACTGGCCTCATGATTGGGCCTGGCGGTTTACCTCAAATCTGTGTCTGGCGCGGTCCAGTGTGGGAGCGGGCTTGCTCGCGAAAGCAGTGTGTCAGCTGACAGATGTGTTTCTGATACACCGCATTCGCGAGCAAGCCCGCTCCCACATTTAGTCCGCGCTCATTTCAATTAACTATCCAGCGCTTTGTATTTTTCGCGCAGGTGGTTACGAATCCACACCGCCGACAGGTTGAGCGTGGCGATCACCAGCACCAGCAGCAAGGCGGTGGCGTACACCAGCGGTCGTGCGGCTTCGACGTTGGGGCTCTGGAAGCCGACGTCATAAATATGGAAGCCCAGGTGCATGATTTTCTGGTCCAGGTGCAGGTACGGGTAGTTGCCATCCAGCGGCAGCGATGGCGCCAGTTTCACCACACCTACCAGCATCAGCGGTGCCACTTCACCGGCGGCGCGGGCCACGGCGAGGATCATGCCGGTCATCATCGCCGGGCTGGCCATTGGCAGCACGATCTTCCACAGCGTTTCCGCCTTGGTCGCGCCAAGCGCCAACGAACCTTCACGCACCGTGCGAGGAATCCGCGCCAGGCCTTCTTCGGTTGCTACGATCACCACCGGCACCGCGAGCAACGCCAGGGTCAGCGAGGCCCACAACAGGCCAGGCGTGCCGAAGGTCGGTGCCGGCAGGGCTTCGGCGAAGAACAAACGGTCGACCGAGCCGCCGAGCACATACACGAAGAAACCCAGGCCGAACACGCCGTAGACGATGGCCGGTACGCCGGCCAAGTTGTTCACGGCGATACGGATAATCCGGGTCAGGGTGTTCTGCTTGGCGTATTCACGCAGGTACACCGCTGCCAGCACGCCGAACGGGGTCACGATCATCGCCATGATCAGGGTCATCATCACGGTGCCGAAAATCGCCGGGAAGATCCCGCCTTCGGTGTTGGCTTCCCGTGGGTCATCGCTGAGGAATTCCCAGACCTTACTGAAGTAGAAGCCGACCTTGGTCAGCGTGCCCATGGCGTTCGGCTGGTAGGCATGCACCACTTTGCCGATGCCGATTTCCACTTCTTTGCCGTTGGCGTCGCGAGCGGTCAGGCTGTCGCGGTTGAACTGGGCGTGCAGGTCAGCCAGGCGCGCTTCGATGTCCTTGTAGCGGTTGTTCAGTTCGGCACGGCCTGAATCCATGTCCGCTTGGGCGGTAGCATCGAGCTTACCTTCCAGCTCCAGCTTGCGACCGTGCAGGCGGATGCGCTCCAACCCGGCGTTGATCGCGCCGATATCGGTTTTTTCCAGGCTCTTGAGCTGGGCAGCCAACTTGTTCACGCGGTCGACACGGGCTTGCAGCTCCGGCCACGCGGCTTCGCCTTCGGCGATGACCTTGCCATCCTGCTTGACGTTGACCAGCGTGCCGTAGAAGTTGCCCCACTCACGCCGCTCGATGGTCATCAGGTTGGCAGGCTTGGTCTGGTCCTTGAGCCACTCGCCGACGATCCAGGTGAAGTCATTGCCGTTCAAGTCACGGTTGCCGACCTTGATCAGCTCGCGGGTCATGAATTCCGGGCCTTGGTCCGGTACCGGCAGGCCAGCGCTTTTCAGGCGCTCGCGCGGTACTTCTTCCTTCTGCACCACTTCGCCGATGACGATATGGTTTTCCTGGCCCGGCACGTTGTAGTTGGCCTGGATCAGGTCAGCCGGCCAGAAGTGGCCCAAACCGCGCACCGCAATCACAGCCAGCAAACCAATGGTCATGATGACCGCGATGGACACCGCGCCACCGCTGATCCAGACGCCGGGGGCGCCGCTCTTGAACCATCCATTCAGGGAGTTCTGTTTCACAGACTTCTACCTTTCTTAAAGCGACGAGTATTTCTTGCGCAGACGCTGACGAATCAGCTCGGCGAGGGTGTTCATGATGAAAGTGAACAGCAGCAGCACCAGCGCCGAGAGGAACAGCACGCGGTAGTGACTACCACCGACTTCCGACTCAGGCATTTCCACCGCGACGTTGGCCGCCAGGGTGCGCAGGCCTTCGAACAGGTTCATCTCCATCACCGGGGTGTTACCGGTGGCCATCAGCACGATCATGGTCTCGCCGACGGCGCGGCCCATGCCGATCATCAGCGCCGAGAAAATCCCCGGGCTGGCGGTCAGGATGACGACGCGCGTCATGGTCTGCCATGGCGTGGCGCCCAGGGCCAGGGAACCCAGGGTCAGGCCGCGCGGCACGCTGAACACGGCGTCTTCGGCGATGGAGTAGATGTTCGGGATCACCGCAAAGCCCATGGCCAAACCGACTACCAGGGCGTTGCGCTGGTCGTAGGTGATGCCCAGGTCATGGGAAATCCACATACGCATGTCGCCGCCGAAGAACCAGGTTTCCAGGTACGGGCTCATGTACAGCGAGAGCCAGCCCACAAACAGGATCACCGGAATCAGGATGGCGCTTTCCCAACCATCGGGCACACGCAGGCGGATCGACTCAGGCAGGCGGCTGAACACAAACCCGGCGACCAGAATGCCAATCGGCAGCAGCATCAGCAGGCTGAAAATCCCCGGCAAATGCCCTTCCACATACGGCGCCAGGAACAGGCCGGCGAAGAAGCCGAGGATCACCGTCGGCATCGCTTCCATCAATTCGATCACCGGTTTGACCTTGCGGCGCAGGCTCGGGGCCATGAAGTAAGCGGTGTAGATCGCAGCGGCGACGGCCAGTGGCGCGGCCAGCAGCATGGCGTAGAACGCGGCTTTGAGCGTACCGAAGGTCAGCGGCGCCAGGCTCATCTTGGGTTCGAAGTCGGTGTTGGCGGCGGTCGATTGCCAGACGTATTTAGGCTCGTCGTAGTTCTCGTACCAGACCTTGCTCCACAACGCGCTCCAGGACACTTCCGGGTGCGGGTTGTCCAGCAGCAGCGGTTGCAGCTTGCCACCGGCTTCGACGATCACACGGTTGGCGCGTGGCGACATGCCGAACACGCCCTGGCCATCGACCACCGGGTCCACCAACAAGGTGCGGTGCGCGGTGCTGTGGAACACGCCGAACTTGCCGGACGCATCGAGCGCCGTGAAGCCTTTGCGACGTTCTTCAGCGGTGATTTCCACAATCGGCGCGGTGCCCATCTGGAAGGTACGGATCTGCTTCAGGCGCTGTTCGCCATCCGGGTCGCGCGCCATGAACCACTGGGCCAGGCCACCCTTTGAGTTGCCGACGATCAGCGAGATACCGCCCACCAGCTGGGTGCTGGCGGTGATTTCGGCGTTGCCGTCTTCGAGCAGTTTGTAGCGACCGTTGAGGCTCTTGTCGCGCAGGCTGAACACATCGGCCAGGGCGCGACCGTTGATCACATACAGCCACTGCTGGCGTGGGTCGATGAAGATCGCCTTCACCGGCTCGGTCATTTGCGGCAGCTCGATACGCTTCTGCTCGCTGGTGACTTCACCCGTCATCATGTTTTCTTCGCGGCTCAGGGCCAGCACGTTCAAGTGCGAACCGGCCGAACCGGCGACCACCAGCGACGAGTCGGTGGCATTGAGGGCGACATGTTCCAGCGGGCGACCGGCTTCATCCAGCACAATCGGCGTTTCGCCGTAAGGGTATTCAACCGCAGGCGTAATGGTTTTCTTGCCGTCCGGGTAGGACACCTTATAGGTGTGGCGGAACACCAGGGACTGGCCATTCGACAAACCGAGGATCACCAGCGGGCTGCCCGGCTGGTCTTCACCAATGGAGGCAACAGTGGTGCCTGCCGGAAGCGGCAAGTCGACACGCTTGAGTTCGGCACCCGTGTCTACATTAAAGAACAGCGCCTGGCCCTTGTCGGAAACCCGCATGGCGACCTGGTTCTGTTCTTCGAGGGAGATCATCAACGGCTTGCCGGCGTCCTGGATCCAGGCTGGCGTCAGCGCGTCCTCCTTGGTCAGCGAGGCACCTTGGAACAACGGCGCAACGACATAAGCGAGGAAGAAGAAAATCAGGGTAATGGCGCCGAGGACGGCGAGGCCGCCGATTAACACGTACCAACGGGTCAGGCGATCTTTCAGCGCGCGAATACGGCGCTTGCGTTGCAGCTCAGGCGTATTGAAATCAATGCGCTTGGGGGGAGAAGTCGTCGTCATGGTGGAATTGGCCAGATCATTCATGCGCACACCCTAGCGATCCTGTATGACAGAAAGATGACAATGCAGTGACGCAAGAAATCCGCCGCGGAGCAGAGCTGGCAGCGGACTAAAAAATTAGGGGTGTAGACGGTGAGTGGGGGAGCGGTTTTGCCCGCGATGGCGTCATACGGTTCAACTCTAAACCGCGTCGCCAGCATCGCGGGCAAGCCCGCTCCCACAGAAAAACATGCGTCTACACCAGGTCTTGCAGGCTTAGTTGCCTTCTTTCAAACCCAGGTCAGCCAGGGCCTTGGCGGCAACTTTGGCTGGCAGTGGGATGTAGCCGTCTTTGACGACCACTTCCTGGCCCTGTTTGGACAGAACCAGTTTCACGAACTCAGCTTCCAGCGGGGCCAGAGGCTTGTTCGGGGCTTTGTTGACGTACACGTAGAGGAAACGCGACAGCGGGTATTTGCCGTTCAGGGCGTTTTCTTCGCTGTCTTCGATGAAGTCAGTGCTGCCTTTCTTGGCCAGGGCCACGGTCTTCACGCTTGCAGTCTTGTAGCCGATGCCCGAGTAACCGATGCCGTTCAGCGAGGAACTGATCGACTGCACGACCGACGCCGAGCCTGGCTGTTCGTTCACGTTAGGCTTGTAGTCGCCTTTGCACAGGGCTTCTTCTTTGAAGTAGCCGTAGGTGCCGGATACCGAGTTACGACCGAACAATTGCACCGGCTTGTTGGCCAGGTCGCCGGTCACACCCAGGTCGCCCCAGGTTTTCACGTCGGCTTTAGCGCCGCACAGACGAGTAGACGAGAAGATCGCGTCGACTTGTTCCATGGTCAGGTGCTGGATCGGGTTGTCCTTGTGCACGAATACAGCCAGGGCATCCACAGCCACCGGAATAGCGGTTGGCTTGTAGCCGTACTTCTGCTCGAAGGCCGCCAGTTCGGTGTCCTTCATTTTGCGGCTCATCGGGCCCAGGTTGGAGGTGCCTTCAGTCAGCGCAGGAGGTGCAGTGGCGGAGCCGGCAGCCTGAATCTGGATGTTGACGTTCGGGTATTCCTTTTTGTAGGACTCAGCCCACAGGGTCATCAGGTTAGCCAGAGTGTCGGAACCAACGCTGGACAAGTTGCCCGAGACGCCAGTGGTCTTGGCGTAAGCCGGAATTGCCGGGTCAACACCAGCGGCCACCGCGTGGGCGGTCGCAACGCCAGCAGCGACAAAAGTCATTGCCGCCATCAAACGCTTCAGTTTCATGCCTTGCTCCTAGCAGATAGGGATAGTTGGATCGGGGCCAAGTATCGGTAGGCCGTGTGAACACTCTATGTCCGCAATGTGACAATTAGATGAAAGGCCAGCATTTATGAAAAACCTGACAGGAAGGGGAAAGATCAATAAATACGGGGCTTGCGAGGAGGTTGACGCGCTTGAAGCGGTGTTTCAGAAATACTCTGTAATCTATGACCGTTCCTACACAGCTGCGTAGGAACGATCTTCAAATATCGGCTTACCGCCCGCGCTTCCACAGGTACCCACCGACCAACGTCCCCATCACGCACAACACGGCGACATAGTAAGCAGGGCCCATGGGGCTTTCCTTCATCAGCAGCGACACCGCCAGCGGCGTCAACCCCCCAAACACGGCGTAGGCGACGTTGTAGGAAAACGACAACCCGCTGAAACGCACTACCGGTGGGAAGGCTTTCACCATCACGTAAGGCACCACGCCGATCACGCCGACAAACAGACCCGTCAGGGTGTACAGCGGGAAGAGCCAGTTCGGGTGATCGATCAGGCTGTGGTAAAGCGTCCACGACGTCGCCAACAGCAACAGGCAACCGATGACCAGTACGCGGCCGGCGCCAAAGCGGTCGGCCAGGGCGCCGGAGGCGACACAGCCGAGGCTGAGGGTAACGATGGCCAGGCTGTTGGCTTGCAGCGCGATGGTCGGGCTGAAGTGATAGACGGTTTGCAGCACGGTCGGGGTCATCAGGATGACCACGACAACACCGGCCGACAGCAACCAGGTCAACAACATCGACAGCACGATGGCGCCACGGTGGTCGCGCAATACGGCGCGCAAGGGCAGTTCGGCAGCCAGGGTTTTGCGTTGCTGCATTTCGGCGAAGATCGGCGTTTCATGCAGCCAGCGGCGCAGGTACACCGAGAGCAGGCCGAACACGCCACCCAGCAGGAACGGGATTCGCCAGGCGTAATCCGACACTTGCTCCGGGCTATAAAGGGTGTTGATGGCGGTGGCCACCAGCGAGCCGAGCAGGATGCCGGCAGTGAGGCCGCTGGTCAGGGTGCCGCAGGCGTAGCCGATATGGCGCGGCGGTACGTGTTCGGAGACGAACACCCAGGCGCCTGGTACTTCGCCGCCAATCGCCGCGCCCTGGATAACGCGCATCAACAGAAGCAGGAGCGGCGCCCACAGGCCGATCTGCGCATAGGTCGGCAGCAGGCCCATGATCAGGGTCGGCACGGCCATCATGAAGATGCTCAAGGTGAACATTTTCTTGCGACCCAGCAAGTCGCCGAAGTGCGCCATGATGATGCCGCCCAACGGCCGCGCCAGGTAGCCGGCGGCGAAGATGCCGAAGGTCTGCATCATGCGCAGCCATTCCGGCATGTCGACAGGGAAAAACAGTTTTCCGACCACGGTGGCGAAAAACACAAAGATGATGAAGTCGTAAAATTCCAGCGCCCCGCCCAAGGCAGACAGTGACAGGGTTTTGTAGTCGTTGCGGGTGAGCGGGCGCGACGGTTGCGCACTGCTTGCGGGCACGGAGGACATGGCAAGGCTTCTCTTATAGTAGTGACGGCAAGCCCGGGACTTGCGGCGGGTCTGGCAAGATAGCAAATCGCTTGAAAAAGCACAGCGCCCTCCGAATAACAGTTTAAAGGCGCGCGTTATTCCCCGTTCCTGCGCTTTATTAGCCATCAGAAGCACAGTTGCGGGAAAAAGCCGCATTACAGCCGCGATTTGCCGACCAAATGAGTGCCGGGAGGTCGTCGCGGCGCCAGGGTCTCGATATACTCGGCCCGTGCAAGCGCCAAACCCGCTGTCTTGACGGGCTGCTGTGCCAAAACGTCGTTGGGTGCCATCCAGCCGATTTGGCAGAGTTTCCCTTTAGTACGCCTTATGAGAAACGTATCGAGCGGTGTATGTTGGTGCTGAAACGTTTTTCCGGAAGACGGCTATCCACTTGAAATACCCATGAAGCGTCACGGGTCAGAGGCACCCTCGGCATGATCGAACTCGAACAAGAAGATCCTATCCCGCAGGGCGATCTCGCCCTGCAAATCACCGCCCTCCCGCGTGAAACCAACGGTTTTGGCGATATTTTCGGCGGCTGGCTGGTTGCGCAGATGGACCTGGCCGGTACGGCCATGGCCAGCAAGGTAGCGGGCGGACGTGTGGCCACCGTGGCCATCGATCGCATGGCGTTCCTGGTACCGGTGGCGGTGGGCGCGCAATTGTCCTTCTATACCCAGGCTCTGGAAATCGGCCGCAGTTCGATCCAGATGATGGTCGAAGTCTGGAGCGATGACCCGCTGTCCAGCGAATGGCGCAAAGTCACCGAGGCGGTGTTTGTGTTCGTCGCGATTGATGGCAGCGGCCGCACGCGTTCGGTGCCGTCACGCGCACGTTAAACCTCGCCGGGTTTTGACGGTCAATTGCCCCATTGCCTGCCATAAAGAGTGCTCTGTATGCCTACGCCCCACGTTGAAACCGTGAAAATCGACGAGCTGGACTGCTGGCGCATCCGTCACAACGGCGCCGAACTGCTGGTGGCCCAACAGGGCGCACATATCTTCAGTTACCAGCGTCAGGGCGAGCAGCCGTTGATCTGGCCGAACCCCGAGGCGGTGTTCAAGCAGGGCAAAGGCATTCGTACCGGCGTGCCGGTGTGCTGGCCTTGGTTCGGCGTGTTCGACCGTAACCCGCAAAGCGTACAAACGATGCGCCAGAGCGATCAACCTGCCGGCGCCCACGGTTTTGTACGGACTGCACGCTGGGAATTGGCCGGGACCACGATTGAAGGCGATGCAGTGCGCGTCGACCTGGTATTGCCAGTGCCTGCAGGCGGTTTCCCCGGCTGGCCCCATCAGGTCGACCTGAAGCTGAGCCTGCTGCTGGACGATCAACTGCATATCCAGCTGACCAGCCACAACCGTGGCACCGATACGGTAACCCTCAGCCAGGCGCTGCACACCTATTTCGCCGTGAGCGACGTGCGCAACGTACAGGTCGGAGGCCTGGACGGGCTGGCGTATATCGACACCGCCGACGGCTGGAGCAACAAACAGCAATCCGGGTTGCTGCACTTCACGGCCGAGACCGACCGTATCTACCTCAATACCCCGGCGCAGTTGAACATTGTCGATAAAGACTGGCAGCGCCGCATCGAGCTCACCAGCCAGGGCTCGAACTCGACGGTGATCTGGAACCCCTGGACCGAACGCGCCAAGGCGTTCGACGACATGGCCGATGATGGCTGGCAGGGCATGCTGTGCATCGAGACAGCGAATGTGCTGGATGATGTGGTGAGCTTGGCGCCGGGTGAAAGCCATACCTTGGGCGTAAGCATCATCAGTCTCGCCCTGTAAACCCAATCAAAAATGTGGGAGCGGGCTTGCTCGCGAATACGGTGTGTCAGCCACACATGCAGTGACTGACACCCTGCATTCGCGAGCAAGCCCGCTCCCACATTGGGTTCTGCGTCAGCTTAAAGATCCGATTCCTTCACCACCCGCACTTTCCCCGCATCCAGCGCATACGCCGCATCCGCCAAATCGTTATTCACCTTCTCCACCTTCAACGTGCCCGTGACCCACAGCGGCGTGTAGATATCATCCAGCTTCAACCCCTTGGGATAACGCACCAGCACCAACTGGTTAGGCGGCGGTGGCGGCACATGGATGCAGGCGCCCGGGTAAGGCACCAGGAAGAACAGCGTGCTGCGGCCTTTGGCATCGGTTTCCAACGGCACCGGGTAACCGCCGATACGGATGTTCTTGCCGTTCATGGCGGCCACGGTCTTGGTCGAATACATCACCGCCGGCAAGCCTTTGCTTTGCTTCAAGCCACCTTTGTCGGTGAACGTGCCTTGGGCTTCGGGGGAGTTGTGGTCGATCTCGGGCATGGCTTCGAGGGCTTTCTGATCCGACAGCGGCATCAGTTCGAGCCAATCGGTTTCTGGCAGTTCGCCAGCGTGGGCCAGGCCGGAGCCCAACAAAAGGAGAGTCAAAAGAAGGCGGCGCATGGAGAGGCTCGGCAATTACAAGTGACGAGCATTCTAGCCCTCTGCGCCTGCGCAGCGCAGAGGGCTTTGTCGCTTAATTATTTTTTACGCAGCAGACCGTAAATCACCAGCAACACGATGGCGCCGATCAGCGCACCGATAAAGCCTGCGCCTTGACCCGCCTGGTAGATGCCCAGGGCCTGACCGCCATAAGTGGCGACCAGGGAACCTGCGATACCCAACAGGATGGTCATGATCCAACCCATGCTGTCGTCGCCAGGCTTGAGGAAACGCGCGAGCAGACCGACGATCAGGCCGATAAAAATGGTTCCGATGATACCCATGGCATTTCCCTCTGAATTGAATGTGAGTCATGCCAAAGCCTAGTCAGGCTTTGCCATCCTGCAATCAGAGAGACGGCGGCAACCAATGGTTCCCGCCGCCCCCCGGGTTATTGCTCGGCGATCAGCGCTTCGACCTTGAGGATCTGCCCTTGCAGGGTCGCGCGGTCCTTGCAGCGCAGGTTGGCGTGGCCGACCTTGCGCCCGGCCTTGAAGGCCTTGCCGTAGTGATGCAGGTGGCAGTCGTCGATGGCGATAACTTTTTCCACCGGCGGTACAACACCGATGAAGTTGAGCATGGCGCTCTCACCGACTTTGGCCGTGGAGCCCAACGGCAAGCCCGCCACCGCCCGCAGGTGGTTTTCGAACTGGCTGCACTCGGCGCCTTCGGTGGTCCAGTGCCCGGAGTTGTGCACGCGCGGGGCGATTTCGTTGGCCTTGAGGCCACCGTCGACTTCAAAGAACTCGAACGCCATCACGCCGACGTAATCCAGCTGCTTGAGCACACGGCTGGAATAGTCTTCGGCCAAGGCCTGCAACGGATGGTCAGTGCTGGCCACGGACAGCTTGAGGATGCCGCTGTCGTGGGTGTTGTGCACCAACGGGTAGAAGCGGGTTTCGCCATCACGGGCACGCACGGCGATCAGGGAGACTTCACCGGTGAACGGCACGAAACCTTCCAGCAGGCAGGCAACGCTGCCCAGCTCGGCGAAGGTGCCGACCACATCGGCAGCCGTGCGCAGGACTTTCTGGCCCTTGCCGTCGTAACCCAGGGTGCGGGTTTTCAGCACGGCCGGCAGGCCGATGGAGGCAACGGCGGCGTCCAGGTCGGCTTGGGACTGGATGTCGGCGAACGCCGGCGTCGGGATGCCCAAATCCTTGAACATGCTCTTCTCGAACCAGCGGTCACGCGCGATGCGCAAGGCTTCGGCGCTCGGGTACACCGGTACGAACTGCGAGAGGAAGGCCACGGTTTCGGCCGGGACGCTTTCGAACTCGAAGGTCACCAGGTCGACTTCGTCGGCCAGTTGGCGCAGGTGATCCGGGTCGCTGTAGTCAGCCCGCAGGTGCTCGCCGAGTGCCGCCGCGCAAGCGTCGGGCGCCGGGTCCAGGAAAGCAAAGTTCATCCCCAGCGGGGTTCCCGCCAAGGCCAGCATGCGGCCCAATTGGCCGCCACCGATTACACCGATCTTCATCGTCAACAACCTCAGGCGATGCGTGGGTCTGGATTGTCCAGCACGCTGTCTGTCTGCTCAGCACGGAATTTTTTCAGCACCGCATGGAACTGCGGGTGCTTGGCGCCCAGGATGCTGGCGGACAACAACGCGGCGTTGATAGCGCCGGCCTTGCCGATCGCCAGGGTCGCCACCGGGATACCGGCCGGCATCTGCACGATGGACAACAGCGAATCCACGCCCGAGAGCATCGACGACTGCACCGGCACGCCGAGCACCGGCAGGTGGGTCTTGGCCGCACACATGCCTGGCAGGTGCGCCGCACCGCCGGCACCGGCGATGATCACCTCGATGCCACGGGATTCTGCTTCATCGGCATACTGGAACAGCAAATCCGGGGTGCGGTGGGCAGAGACCACTTTCACTTCATACGGAATGCCGAGTTTTTCCAGCATATCGGCGGTGTGGCTAAGGGTGGACCAATCGGACTTGGAGCCCATGATCACGCCAACCAATGCACTCATCGTCGTGCCTCTTCTCTCTGGGCGCCCGCAGGCGCGTCAAAAAACAACAAGCCACGCGGGAAATCCGGCGTGGCTTGTTGTACGAAATTTGGCCGGTTGGACCGGCCGAAGGCCGCGCAGTATACCGTAATAATCCAGATAAACAGCCCCTGGAATGACCATCTGTCCAGCGGCGCAAACCGGCGGTTTTATTGACTTTCAGGTCAGCGAAAACACCGCCGATCAACCATGGGACTTGGAACAATGTGGGAGCTGGCTTGCCTGCGATAGCATCACCTCAATATGCCTGATGTATCGAGGTGCCCGCATCGCAGGCAAGCCAGCTCCCACATTTGATCTTCATCCCTTTCAGGTGCCTTGTGCAGCACCACCTTCCAACTTACGCCACAACAACCGCACGTTCGCCTTGCGCACCAACGCGCAGCGATACAAGCGAATTTCCAGCGGTACATGCCATTGCGGCCCGCCGCAGACCACCAGTTCACCGCGCGCCAGTTCGGCCCGCACGCTCAGTTGGGGCACCCAGGCAATGCCGAGGCCTTCCAGCGCCATGCTCTTGAGGCTGTCGGCCATGGCGGTTTCGTACACCGTGGTAAAACGCAGTGCGCGTTGGCGCAGCAACAGGTTCACCGAGCGACCGAGAAAGGCCCCGGCGCTGTAGGCCAGCAGCGGCACACTGCCCTCGCCTTCCAGGTCGAACAACGGCTTGCCGTCGGCATCGGCTGCGCACACCGGGAGCATTTCGGTATTGCCCAGGTGCAGCGACGGGAAGATCTCCGGGTCCATCTGCATAGCGGCATCCGGGTCGTAGAACGCCAGCATCAAATCGCAGCCGCCTTCACGCAGGGCGTGCACCGCGTCACCGACGTTGGTGGCGACCAGCCGTGTAGCAATATTCAGCCCTTCGTTGCGCAGTTGCGCGATCCAGCGTGGGAAGAAGCCCAATGCCAAAGAGTGAGCGGCCGCCACTTGCATGACTTCGCCCTGCCCGCCTTCCAGGTGATGCAAATGGCGCAGCACTTCACCGAGTTGCTCGACCACCGTGCGCGCAGTCACCAGGAACAACTGCCCCGCCGCCGTCAATTCGACTGGCGTGCGCGAGCGGTTGACCAGGGTCAAGCCGAGCGCAGCTTCCAGGCTACGAATACGACGGCTGAACGCTGGCTGGGTAACAAAGCGCCGCTCCGCCGCCTGGGAAAAGCTGCGAGTCGCCGCCAAGGCGCTGAAGTCTTCCAGCCATTTGCTCTCAAGGTTCATCACTTCCTCCCACGGGTACGCACCATTTTGGCACACACGCCCGCCATGATAGCTGGGTCACACCTGCATTATGCCGTTTGTGCATAGGCCAGTGTTTAACAGCATTGGCCCAAAAACTCCCACAAGCCTAGCATTCGCAGCGTTCCGGCCAGTTCCGGGTCCATATCGAGATGATTTCCGTCATGTCCTCCGCTGCATCATTCCGCACAGAAAAAGACCTGCTTGGCGTACTCGAAGTACCTGCTCAAGCGTATTACGGCATCCAGACCCTGCGAGCGGTGAATAACTTCCGCCTCTCGGGCGTTCCGATTTCGCATTACCCGAAATTGGTGGTCGGCCTGGCAATGGTCAAGCAAGCAGCCGCTGACGCCAACCGCGAGTTGGGCCAGCTCAGCGAAGCCAAGCACGCCGCCATCAGCGAAGCCTGTGCCCGCCTGATCCGTGGCGATTTCCACGAAGAATTCGTGGTGGACATGATTCAAGGCGGCGCTGGCACTTCAACCAACATGAATGCCAACGAAGTCATCGCCAACATCGCGTTGGAGGCCATGGGCCACAACAAGGGCGAATATCAGTACCTGCACCCCAACAACGACGTGAACATGGCGCAGTCGACCAACGACGCCTACCCGACCGCGATCCGCTTGGGTCTGCTGCTGGGCCATGACGCGCTGCTGGCCAGCCTCGACAGCCTGATCCAGGCGTTCGCCGCCAAGGGCGTCGAGTTCAGCCACGTGCTGAAAATGGGCCGCACCCAATTGCAAGACGCCGTGCCGATGACCCTCGGTCAGGAATTCCGCGCCTTCGCCACCACCCTCGGTGAAGACCTGGCCCGCCTGAAAACCCTGGCGCCTGAGCTGTTGACCGAAGTGAACCTGGGCGGCACCGCCATCGGCACCGGCATCAACGCCGATCCGCGCTACCAGGCCCTGGCCGTACAGCGCTTGGCACTGATCAGCGGCCAGCCGCTGGTACCGGCTGCCGACTTGATCGAAGCCACCTCCGACATGGGCGCCTTCGTGCTGTTCTCCGGCATGCTCAAGCGTACCGCGGTGAAACTGTCGAAGATCTGCAACGACCTGCGCCTGCTGTCCAGCGGCCCACGCACCGGCATCAACGAGATCAACCTGCCGGCACGCCAGCCAGGCAGCTCGATCATGCCCGGCAAGGTCAACCCGGTGATCCCGGAAGCTGTTAACCAGGTGGCGTTCCAAGTCATCGGTAACGACCTGGCCCTGACCATGGCAGCCGAAGGCGGCCAGCTGCAGCTGAACGTGATGGAGCCGTTGATCGCGTTCAAGATCTTCGACTCGATCCGCCTGCTGCAACGCGCCATGGACATGCTGCGCGAGCACTGCATCGTCGGTATCACCGCCAACGAAGCACGCTGCCGCGAACTGGTGGAGCACTCCATCGGCCTGGTCACCGCGCTGAACCCGTACATCGGTTATGAAAACGCCACCCGCATCGCGCGCATCGCCCTTGAAAGCGGTCGTGGTGTGCTGGAGTTGGTGCGCGAAGAAGGCTTGCTCGACGACGCCATGCTCGACGACATCCTGCGCCCCGAAAACATGATTGCCCCACGTTTGGTCCCGCTGAAGGCCTAAGCGTTTGTTGCACCGCTCACCAGGTTGAGGGACTAGACACCTCTCACCTTTTGAGGGCTTGGAGAACCATTCTCCAGGCCCTTTTTTTTGCCTGTCGTAAAGCCTCGACAGTTACAAAAGCAAGCGCCCTCTTTTTCGTGTGTGAAGTCCTGCGCGGACGTTGCAGACCAGACAAATTCTTAATCTCTGCCCATTGTTAAACGTGCAATGTTCGGCCATAAACACTGTGCACTTGTGACCTGCGGAACGTGCGACAGAAACGTTGTCATGCACAGCCAAACGGTACGCAACGTGCATGGCAATCGAAAAGGGATTTCCACTTTCGTAATAAAAAGAGTCAAGGAGGACACCACCGTGAAAAAAGCCAGGATTGAACTCGATTCGGTTGATATGAAAATTTTGAGCCTCATACAGGCCGACTGCCGGATCACCACCTCCAAGCTTGCTGAAGTCATGTCGATGAGCGAAACCCCCTGCTGGCGCAGAGTCAAACGCCTTGAAGCAGAAGGCTTTATATCGGCCTATCAAGCAGTCCTGAACAAAGAGGCGCTAGGCTTTCAAATTACTGCCTTCCTGCATGTTTCCGTCGACACCCACACGGAAGAAGTGACACGCCAACTGGAGCGCAAGATCACCTCGTGCCCCGAAGTGATGGGTTTATACAATGTCACTGGCGACTATGATTTCTTAATACAACTGGTCTGCAAGAACATTCAGGCGTGTACGTTTTTTATTGAAAATACACTGCGTGATATCGACTGCGTGAAGCAAATAAAAACCTCCATTACATTGCGCGAAGTGCATAAAAGTAACTTACTGCCGTTGGCCGAGTGCATCTAGCTCGGCAGTATTAACAGGCAACAGGCACTGCTTTTCGTTACGAGGAGCAGTCGCCGACAGCACCTTTCGTAACTCATTGTTACAGTTAGAAAAAATCAAAAACCAGGAAGAATATTTCAATTCGACACATCAGAATGGAATATTTTTGCGTATTTTCAGAGTTTCATGACGAATTTAGCAATTTTATTTTGTTCAGCGTGTGGAAGTATTTCGGGTGAGCCGGGGTCAGGTATTGCGTAGCGAACCTGTGTATGTGAGCTACGTAGATAGCGCCCGTTGAAGGTGGCTCGCCCATAATCTATCTGATGAGGAATACTCAATGTCCAACACTACAGAAGTTCAGCGCCCTCAAGAGCCCGTTGTCGCCACGCCGAAAAAGATTGTGATCAAAGCCAAAAGTGATCGTCCGATCCTGATGGCCGCCCACCTGTAACGTAGCGCCGTGCCGGGCAACTTAGGTTGCCCGGTTTATCCATGGAAAATAGGATGGACCGTCATGGGCGATAGGTATGTAACTTACGGTCGTTTCTCAAAAAGTAACGACGACGCTGTAAAGCTTTATGTGGCTTCTGGTATCGAACACGAAATACAGAACCTGCAGGGCGATTACCTGGAGTGGAACAGGGCACTCTCCATGTTTGATGGCGAGCACTCGACTTCAGCAGTGTGCGAGCAAAACACGCAACTCGACCCCCATGAAATCCATGATTTGATAACGGCGCTGGGCGACGCCAATCTGGCGTTCAAGCAAGCGTCCGGTGCGCAGTTTGTCAGTGGTGATGAAGCGATTCTAGAGATCGAAGACCTGCAGGCACAACTGCTTCATGATCATCTGTATAAGAACAAATTCTGGTTGGCCATGCAGCAACCCGAAACGGTTCCTCAGAATGTCTATTATGGTATGGCCATCGAGAACTTTCATTTTCTCTTCCGAGAAAGCTGGTTTGATTCTCCCGTACTCAATTTCGTTGCCTCCACAAAAGCCCGTTTAATAATGAACGCGTTTTATGCCGAGGAATACGGCCACGACGAGCTGATATTTAAAGCCTTGCAAACCCTCGGTGTGTCGCGCGAAAGTATCAAAGAAACGATCCCTCTCCCTGAAACCCTTGCACTTTGTAATGCGCTGGCTTACTGGGCGGCAAACGACCCGCTGTTTTTTTTCACCACGATGGGTGTGCTCGAAGGCAAGGATATTGAGGTTGATAGTTTTATTCTTGCTATGCAGAACAGCAAAAAAATAAGCCCCGAATTTATCAAGCCCATCCTCGATCATGCCAACATCAACATTGGTGCCGAGCATGGCGTGCTGACCCGGGAGCTGTTCAGGGAAATCCCCGTGGTCACCCTCGAGCAGCTACGACAAATGCGTGCCAACACTCATATTTTTGTGGAGCTGTACGACAATTTCCATACCGCCGTCTGGAACCATTACTCCACCTCACATGAGCTATTGAGAACGCTGTCAGGCTTGCCACTCGGGGGACCCGCGCATGCAAACTAGTGCTAAACGCTTCAACTACCCAAAACTTCGTCAGGGTGTTGTTTACACTAAAATCGCCGATGAACATCACCTGGACTATCGAAACCAAAGCCTTATTTTAGAGGAGGCCGATGCGACGTCACTTACCTTGGTCATTCAGGATCTTCAGCAAGGCACACTGACGACCGAAGCCTTTTATGCCAAGCATGCAGCGCATTATCCTGACGAGCAGTTGGAAGTCTTGATTGCCGACCTCGACAAAAACTATTTGCTCACCGAAGGTCAATACCCGGTGATACAGGGCGTACTGTCAGGCGTGGAGTTTTCGAAAAAGCTCAAACTGTTGACCGCCGCCCTTCACGGCAAGCTTGGTCACTCGGCACTGTATGAAAAGATGCGTGATGGCTCAGCCACTCGCTCCCAGTTAATCGGGTTTGCCATTGAGTATTATCATATCGTCAAGAGTGCGCCCAAGGTAATTTCTCCTGCGCTGGCGCACAACAGCCCGCCCGAAGTTTATCAGGGCATCAAACAATTGTTTCTTGAGGAACATGACCACGAATCGTTGTTGGCTAACGCGTTGAGCCATGTGGGCGTTGAACGTGCACAGTTAGCCCTGACGTCGCCTTTGGACACGACCTTCGCCATCTACTCAACGCTGGGCGTGTATGCGCGCCAGCACATCATCAGTTTCATCAGTGCGTTGTTTTTATTTGAAGAGCCGTACCCGGAGTTCAATAAGCTGTTTATTGAATCCTGTTCACGACTGGGGCTACCAGACGCTTTCTGGAAACCCATTATTGGGCATTCCGAAGTGAACAGTGATGCCGACCATGGCGCCATCACTGACTCGCTGTTGGTTCACTATTCGGCGATTGCTGAAGAAGAATGCAGAGTCACACTGATCCATACCTGTGCACTGTTAGAGTTAATGTCGGCCTGGGACAGGCAAATTTGTACGCATTATGCTAACGGCGTCAATCTCAGACTCTTCAACTAATGCGAGGATAGGCTATGGACTCCTGGTCTCTGGAAGCATTTAAAAAGCCTTATTTGAAAGTCGGCCATATTGAAAAGACCGGTGCCGGGGTTTTTGAACTGGGCGAGTCCGGCTCCGAGTTTGTGATAGAAAGCCCGGCATGCGATGAACTTATCGCCACCGTTCAGGACCTTAAGAGCCCCGACAACGCACAGTGGCGCTCATTGAGCGAGCGCCATGAACAAGATGAAGTGCGCGCACTGATTGATCATTTGAATGAAGCCGGGCTAGTGCGCGAGTCCAGCCCCGAACATACGTTGCAGGGTAAGCGAAACATTACCCAGGACAGTTTGGCGGAAGCCCTGGATGCTTTGCAGACAACGCACTTTGATGACCCCGCCCTGTGCCACCAATTGCTCGATTTTATCGACAACCTGCACCACACCTCGGTCAGGCATGTGCTGGCCGAAAGCGGGCATGTGTATGTCAAGTACACCAAGCTGACGCTTTTATGCTGGACGGTTACCTGCCCCCCCGCTGTCAGGGCGGCGAAAAAGCTACTGAACGCCCTGACAGGTCACGATGCCAGCGAGTCCTCCATCGAGTACTCCGCTTTTTGGGCCGGCGAGCTCAGAAAGTGTCTCAGTGTGTTGGTGTGGTTATTGAACAGGAGCCAGAAAGTCGATGCGCGCAAGGTGGATTTTCCGGCACTGCATATCGAGGAAATAGACTCCGGGGTCAACCTGGCTGTCCGCCTGGAGCGCTGGGGACTGGATTTCATGGAGCACGTAGCACCCAGCCAGTATCAGCAGGCACTGGCCAGGACCGGTCCTGGTCGTGATGCCTTGATTGCCGCCAGCTACGCGCAGGAATACTACATTACAGATCGATTTGTAGATCTCATCTCACCGGCCATCGCGCAACGCCTGCCTCGCCCGTTGAAGAAACTGGCGCGCCGTTATTACATGGAAGAAGCGGGTCACGAGCTCTATGAATTAAAGACCTGTAAGGCGTTGGGAATGACGGAAGCGCAGCTCCATTCGTCGCTACCGACCCCCTTTGGCCAACTGGTTTGCGATCTCTACACCTGCCTGGCCTCCAAAGAACTGGTGGCTTATTTTGCTGCGGCAACCATTACCGAAGGCTTGCCTGGCCAGGTTAATTTGTTGAATGAGTTGTCCGCGGCGAACAACGCTACGCCGTTGTTCAACAAAACATCGCGCAAACACGAGTCGCTCAACGACAAGCTGGGCCATCAGTACATTTCCAGAATCATGCTGGCCGAAGTCGGTGAGTTGAGCATCGAAGAACAACAAACGGCGGCCAATGCTTATGCCTTGCTCCTGGACCTGAATATTCGCGCGTGGGAGCAGCTCCATGACTTCCACATCACCTTGCAAATGCCAGCCATCAATCACCGCATGCTTGATTACATTGCATGAGCGCCTTGATTGCGCGCTATGAAGCGTTCATCAACCCTCATTGGAGTGAGGTCCTGCACCAACTGGGGGAACAGCCGGTATTTGTACGTGCCAAGGATGAGTATTTATACGACGACTCAATGACCCCTTGGCTGGATTTGGTGGGTCATTACGGCGCAGCGATATTCGGCCATAACCGCCAGGAGCTCAAGGAAGCGTTATTTACCGCCCTGGAGGCGGATATTCCCTGCGTCACACCGCTGGGGCTCAATGATTTTTCGGCCCAGTTGGCTATTGCGCTGATTGAGCGCCTGAACCTGAGCGGCCCCTGGCGACTATCCACACTGACTACCGGAACCGAGGCTGTGGAAGGCGCGATCAAGGCGGCGCTGATACACACAGGCCGCTCTCGCCTTTTAGTCCGCCGTGGGTGCTTTCACGGCAGCAGCAGCCTGGCGATGCACCTCACCGATAATGAGTTGTGGCGCCAGGGCTTTGAAGCACTGCCTTGCCCGCTGGACGTGGTGTATTTCGACGACATCCATCAGGCAACGCGCGAGCTGGCCAGCGGGACGTTTGCGGCCATGTTGATAGAACCTTTTCAGGCCATCGGTGGCGGCGTCAGGTGTTCGGCGCAGGATGCTGAACAGCTGCTGGATGCCTGCACGGCTTCAGGAACGGTGAGTATTTGTGACGAGATTTTTTCCGGACTCGGACGCTGTGGTCACTACAGTGCGATGCAAGCACTGGGTTGGACAGTGCGACCGGACATCTTATTGCTCTCGAAGTCATTGACGGGCGCCTTCTTCCCCAGTGCCCACCTACTCATCAGGGCGCCTATTGCCGATTCAATTTTCGGTCGGCCGGGCTGTCAGAAAATACTGGGATCAACCTTCGCCAATAATGCGTTGGGTTTCAGCGTGGCCCTCACTGCACTGGCGTTACTCGACAGATGCCTGGCTGACAGCATTGCCGTCCAACGTCGCAATGCCTTTGTGCAGGCACTGCATGGTGTGGCGCAGACTGTTGACCCGCCGCTTCAGGTTCAGGCACTGGGCGCCTGCGTCATCGTGGAGTTTTGCGATGCCCAGACGTGCTTTTTTGTTTGGCATTCGCTGTTCGCCAATCAAATATTGACCACGGTCTGCAGCAACAAACCCAGTTGTTTAAAAGTGCTTCCATCGTTGACGATGCATGCAGACAGCTATAGCCGATTTATCGACGTATTCAGCGCAGTAGTGGCGGAGTGTTGAGCCATGGATAGCAAGCCAACTGTTTTGTTGCTCGGGCCCACCGATGATTACCTGAAGAAAGTCGAAGCCAAGGCTGACGTGGTGCTGATCACTGAACCTGCTCGGGTCACCCCCTACCAACGCAGGTTTATCGATCCGGCCAACCTCCTGGACTTCAACGACGTCAACGCCTTGGTCAGACGCGCACTGGAGTTACAGCGTCAATTCACGTTTGATGGGGTTTACTCGTTTACCGAGTTGGGTATGGAATGCGCGTCGATACTTGCATCGGTCTTGGGTGTCCCTGGGCCCGACCTGCACTGCTCCTTTACCTGCCGGGACAAGTTAATGACCCGACAGGCGTTGGAGCGCAGGGGCCTGAACACGGTGGCGTTTGAATGGATGGGGCCTGGCGATATCGACGAACCGCTGATTGCACCTGGCAAGAAAGTGCTCAAGCCTGTCGATGGCACCGGAAGTGTGGGCGTTCGCATTATTGAAGAGGGTGACCTGATTGGCTCGCCCTCCAATCGGTGCATCCTCGAAGACTATGTCGAGGGCCGCGAATTCAGCTGTGAAACCTTCAGCATTGATGGCCAGCACTTCAAACTGGCGGTGACCGAGAAACGCTTGTCGCAGCCCTGCGGGGTGGTGGAAGTCGGTCATGTCATTGATCCTGCACAGACGTTTATCAATCCCGCCCAGTGGGGCTATCTACAACAGGTGCTGGATGCGATCGGGCTACGAAACGGGCCGGGCCATATCGAGTTCAAGTTGCACGATGAAGCGCTCCATATCATCGAGTGCCATAACCGGCCGGGCGGTGACAGGATCTGGAACCTGGTGGAACTCGCTACCGATTTCGACATGATCTCGGCCTCGATTGACAGGTTGCTGGGCCTGCCCGTCGAGGTGCGACTACTTAATCGTCGCTGCGCCGCCATCCACTACTTTGAGTACTCACCGGGCATTGTCCGGCACTGCAAAGCCTGGCAAGGGAGTTTGCCGGCGGATATTCACTGGCTGGACTGGAAGCTTTCCCCTGGGATGGTGATAGCGCCAATGACCAGTTCCTCGGATCGGTACGGCAGCTTCATTGTCTCGGCCGATTCAAGATCCGAACTGCTCGGACGTATCACTGAGGTCGAGCGTCAGTTCGAGGTTGAAATATCGTGAATATCTTGACGATGATAAGAGCGCTGCCGGTGTCGGCCATGCGCGTGCTGTTGATTCAATGGCTGACGGCAATCGGGTATTTCTCGGTTATCCCGTTTTTCATGGTCTACCTGGTGCGGTACCTGCATTTTTCTCCGACCTTCGCAGCCACTCAGCTGACACTTTTCCTGGTCGGCCAATATGGTGCCTCTTTCCTGGGCGGCTATATTGGCCACACCAAAGGCCCACTGTTGGCGATGCGGCTGGGGCTCGGGCTGCAAATTATCTGCTACCTGGTCTTTGCCTGCGGGATCGACGATGCGCTGTACCTGAGTTGTTTCAGCCTGCTGCTAGGCGTAAGCAAAGCGTTTTTTACACCCGCCTCCAAGGCTTTGCTCTCTACGCTAACGCCCGGGCAAGATCAGCTATTGCTGTTTTCCCTGCGTAGCACCATCAACAATCTGGGGGTTGCCATTGGGAGCGCCATCGGCGCGTCCATGCTGGATTTCAATGTCGTCGGGTTTTTTATCGCCGCCGCCGCCGTACAGATAGTTGCCCTGTTTCTGTTATTGACCCTGCGATTACCCGCCATGGCCATCGTGGCGGACCTTAAGAAGGCGAGCTTTATCAGCGGCGTGAAGAGCTTGATGGTTAAGCCTTTTTTTCTGTTATTGCTGGTTTTGTACGCGCTCTACAGCTTTTTATATATCCAGCTCGAATATTCATTTCCGCTGCATGCCGCGCAGGGTTGGGGCAATGAAATGGTGACCTATATCTTTTGGGTCAACGCCCTGGTCGTGATGGGCCTTCAAGTGCCGCTCAATATGTATTTATCGCGCTTCATTTCTCACTGGGCTGCCATTTTTATTGGCTTTCTATTCATGGTGCTGGCGTTTCTGATCATCGGCATGTCTAGTCTCAGTACGCCTTTTTTGCTGGCCATCGCGTTCTTCACACTGGGCGAGTTAATCATTGACCCAGCGATTGATACCGTGGCCGGCAGTCGAAGCGAAAAGCACTACCTGGCAATCGCTTTCTCCTTGCTAGGGCTGGCAGGCCTGGTAGGCAGTGTCAGCGGAAACCTGATAGCAGGAGCACTCAGTACGGAGGATGGAGCCTTCCAGCGCAATCTATGGTTTTTGAATGTGCTGTTAGCTATGGTGGGCGCAGGGCTTGTCGCACTCACGGCCAGGGTCAAATTCTTTAGTAAAATGGAACTTTATAATGAAAAAGAATGATGATTTTTTTACTGCCGAGGGCTATCGCCTGAACGCAGACAAGCGCCTGCTGGACCTGGACTTTATCCATGGGTTTCTCGTCCAGTCGACGTGGGCCAAAGGCATTACCCGTGACCGTGTGCAATTAAGCATTGATAACAGTTTATGCATGGGCGTCTATCACCATGAGCGGCAAGTCGGTTTTGCCCGGCTGGTGACGGATTTTGCGACGTTCGGCTATTTGTGCGATGTGTTTGTCGACGAACAATATCAAGGTAAAGGCCTGGGCCGCTGGGTGTCCGAAGGCATACTGGCGGGCCCCGAGGCCGAGCAGCTGCGCCGCATCATACTGGCCACTACGACAGCGCCGTGGCTGTATGAAAAGATGGGCTTTGTGCCGGTTAACCAACCGAACTACATCTGGCAAGTCTTCCGCTCCGATATCTACCAGCGCTGAAACCTCGTTAAACCCCGCCTGGGGAACCGCCCCAGGCGTGAGCGTTCATCGGTCCATAAGCCGGTGGTCACTGACCGCTGCATCTTCCTTTAATCGCCTCATGCAGACGTATGCCGTTCGGCTAGGTATAGTGCGGCCCCTCTTCGCGTCTGCGGCCGTCGGTAACGAGGCCCGGATACAACGCGAAAGCGCATGAATAACAACACCCGCAAAAGGATTGGGGCGAAGCGTCGTGCACTGCCTGGTGCTGAGCGACGCGTCGGACCGTCCTGCGTTTGCCATTAGAAAAATCAGCGAGGAACACTCCATGCTCGAAGTCATCAACGACTTCCTCTCAGGGAAAGTACTGATCGTGCTCATTGTCGGGCTCGGCGGTTATTTCACGATCCGCTCGCGTTTCGTTCAATTGCGTCACTTTTTCCACATGTTCTCGGTGTTTAAAGACAGCCTGAAGAGCAGCGCCGGCCAACTCAGCTCGTTCCAGGCGCTGATGCTCAGCCTGGCCGGCCGCGTCGGTGCCGGTAACATCGCCGGTGTCGGCATTGCCGTCACCCTGGGTGGCCCGGGTGCCGTGTTCTGGATGTGGGTCACCGCGCTGGTGGGCATGTCCTCGAGCTTTATCGAATGCTCGCTCGGCCAGCTGTATAAGCGCACCGACGCTGAAGGCACCTACCGTGGTGGCCCGGCCTACTACATCCAGCACGGCCTGCATAAGCGCTGGCTGGGTATGGTCATGGCGTTCCTGTTGCTGGTGACCTTCGGTTTCGCCTTCAACGGCCTGCAAGCCCACGCCGTGACCCACTCGCTGAACAATGCTTTTGGCCTCGACACCACCTACACCGGCCTCGCGCTGGCCGTATTGCTGGGCCTGGTGTTCATCGGCGGGATCAAGCGTATCGCCTCGATCGCCGACCTGCTGGTGCCGGTCAAGACCCTGGTCTACATCGCCGTGACCCTCTACGTGATCGTGCTGCAATTCGACCACGTGCCGGCCATGCTCGCGACCATCGTCAAGAGCGCTTTCGGCCTAGACCAAGCCTTCGGTGGCCTGGTGGGCAGCGCAATCATCATGGGTGTGAAGCGCGGCGTGTTCGCCAACGAAGCCGGTTTGGGCAGTGCGCCTAACGTGGCAGCCGTGGCCTCGGTAGAACACCCGATCGCCCAAGGCGTGGTCCAGGCATTCAGCGTGTTCCTCGACACTTTCGTGATCTGCACCTGCACCGCGTTGCTGATCCTGCTCTCCGGTTTCTACACCCCAGGTTTTGAGGGCGACGGCATTGCCCTGACCCAGAACTCCCTGGCAGCCGTGGTCGGCGACTGGGGCCGCATGTTCATCTCGGTGGCCCTGGCGTTGTTCGTGTTCACCTCGATCATGTACAACTACTACCTCGGTGAGAGCAACCTGCGCTTCCTGGTGGGCAACAACCGCAAGGTGCTGATGGGCTATCGTGCGCTGGTGCTGGTGCTGATTTTCTGGGGCTCCATCGAGAACCTGGGTACCGTGTTCGCCTTCGCCGACATCACCATGACCATGCTGGCGTTCGTCAACCTGTTCGCCCTGGCGTTCCTGTTCAAGATCGCCATGCGCATCCTGAATGACTACGACGGCCAGCGGGCTGCGGGCATCAAGACGCCAGTGTTCGACTCCAGCAAGTTCCCTGACCTGGACCTGGACCGCAAAGCGTGGCCGGCAAACCCGGCGACGCCTGAGCCTGGCGCTCAAGCATCGGCTGAACTGAACGCTCAAGCGCAACGCTGAGCGTAGAAAGCCTAGATAGATGACACGCCGCCCGGCCTTGGGCATGCTCTGGGCCCGGCGGCGTTTTTCGTTCAGGAGAATTCTCGATGTCCAAAGCTAACAACATCATGGTGCTCTACACCGGCGGCACCATCGGCATGCAAGCCAGCGCCAACGGCCTGGCCCCGGCTTCCGGCTTCGAGGCGCGCATGCGCGAACAGCTTGCCGACCTGCCAGTGCCTGCCTGGCGCTTCCGGGAAATGGCGCCGCTGATCGACAGCGCCAACATGACCCCCGCCTACTGGCAGCGCCTGCGCACCGCTGTGATTGAAGCCGTGGAAGACGGCTGCGACGCCGTGCTGATCCTGCACGGCACCGATACGCTGGCCTACAGCGCCGCGGCGATGAGTTTCCAACTGCTGGGCCTGCCGGCGCCGGTGGTGTTCACCGGTTCCATGTTGCCTGCCGGCGTGCCAGACAGCGATGCCTGGGAAAACGTCAACGGCGCCCTGCTGGCATTGGGCGAAGGCCTGGCACCGGGCGTGCAGCTGTACTTCCACGGCGCGCTGATGGCACCGACCCGATGCGCGAAGATTCGCAGCTTTGGTCGCCATCCATTTGCCGCCTTGCAGCGCAATGGCGGCGTAGCCAAGGCCGATGCACTGCCGCCAGCCCTGGATTATCGCCAACCCAAAGCGCTGGCCAACGTCGGCGTGCTGCCGCTGGTACCGGGTATCGCCGCCGCGCAACTGGACGCACTGATCGACAGCGGCATTCAGGCGTTGGTGCTGGAATGCTTCGGCAGCGGCACTGGGCCGAGCGATAACCCGGCGTTCCTCGCCAGCCTCAAACGCGCGCAGGACCTGGGCGTGGTGGTGGTGGCGATCACCCAATGCCATGAAGGCGGCGTGGAACTCGACGTCTACGAAGCCGGCAGCCGTCTGCGCGGCGTGGGCGTGCTGTCCGGTGGCGGCATGACGCGCGAAGCGGTGTTCGGCAAGCTGCAGGTGCTGCTGGGTGCCGGGCTGGCGACCAGCGAAGTACGCCGCCTGGTAGAACTGGACCTGTGCGGCGAACTGAGCTGACCGGCATGTAACTTGCTCCACTTCCAGCCATCCCCTGGCTGGAAGTTCCCATGCTGCACTCCCACCTCACCACCCTCAATGCCGTTTCCCTGGTCCTCAGCACGTTCAAGGCCGAAGGCTTGCCCTTTGAAGCGCTGCTGGCCGGCAGTGGCATCTGTACGGCGGACTTGAGCCGCGCGGACACGCGCATCACCACCAATCAGGAAATGCGCGTATGCGCCAACGCCGTGGCCCTGCGTCGGGATGTGGGCCTGGAGTTGGGCCGGCAGATGCATGTCTCGGCCTACGGCATGCTCGGTTACGCCCTGCTCACCAGTGCCACCTTCGGTGACGCTTTGCGCCTGGCGTTGCGTTATCCGGCGCTGCTGGGAACACTTTTCGAGCTCAGCCTTGAAGAAGACGCTGAGCGCATCTGGTTCACCGCCAGCGACTACCGGGAAAACCCGAGCCTTGCGATGTTCAACGTCGAACTGTGCCTGGCGTCGCTGAAGGTCATCTGCGACGACTTGCTCGGCCAACCGCTGCCGCTGCTCGCCGCGCGCTTTGAACACAGCGCACCGGATTATCACGCACGCTACAGCGAGTGCTTTGCATGCTCGCTGCATTTTGAAACCACCACCAACGCGTTCGCCTTCGACAAACGCTGGTTGGACCACCCCCTGCCTCTGGCCGACGCGGTCACTCACCAGGCCATGGCCGAGCGTTGCCGCAAGCAGAACCTGGAATTCACCGGTCGCCAGGCCTGGCTCGGCAGAATCCGCCAACTGCTCGCCAGCCAACTCGGCGCGGCACCGGGGATCGAAGGCCTGGCCGAACAGATGAACTGCTCGGCCCGTACCTTGCGTCGACACCTGCATGACCTGGGCTGCAGCTACCAGGAACTGCTCGACGAGCTGCGCTTCGAGCGAGCCAAGCAATGGCTGGCCGAAGATGAACTGCCCATCTACCGGATCGCCGAGCAACTCGGCTTCAGTGAAACCGCCAGTTTTCGGCACGCCTTCGTGCGCTGGAGCGGCGTGGCGCCCAGCCAGTTCCGGCCCTGATGCCTGCTGAGGGAGCATGGCCGCGCCATTTCGGGGCGAATTGAGGACAGATAATTTGGCCAGATTTATCCCCTTTTGGCCGCTCCTGCCATTCTCATAAAACCCGCCCGCCGCAAGACTGCATCCACCGATACAGCCTGCGGAGAACAATAAATGCTGACGATCTACTCGGACGATCACCACCTGCATCACGGCCGTTGCGAATTGATGGACGGGCAACTGATGCCCTGCTTCGAAATGCCATCACGCGCCGATCATGTGTTGCAACGGGTCAAGGACCGCGAGCTGGGCCCGGTTCAGGCACCGCAGGACTTTGGCCTGGCACCGCTGCAACGCATTCACAGCCGCGACTACCTCGACTTCTTCAAAGGTGCCTGGGCGCGCTGGACCGAGTTCGGCCAGGACGGCGACTTGCTGCCCTACACTTGGCCTGCCCGCACCCTGCGCCGGGTACTGCCTGCCAGCCTGCACGGCCAACTGGGTTATTACAGTTTTGACGGCGGCGCACCGATTACCGCCGGCACTTGGCAAGCGGCCTACAGCGCCGCGCAAGTCGCCCTGACGGCGCAACAGGCAATCGCACAAGGTGCAAACGCCGCCTTTGCCCTGTGTCGCCCGCCGGGGCACCACGCCGCCAGCGACTTGATGGGCGGTTATTGCTACCTCAACAACGCGGCCATTGCCGCTCAGGCATTCCTCGACCAAGGCCAAAAAAAGGTCGCGATTCTCGACGTGGATTACCACCACGGTAATGGCACGCAGTCGATTTTTTATGCCCGCAGCGACGTGCTCTTCACCTCGATCCATGGGCACCCAGAAGCGGAGTTTCCGTTTTTCCTGGGGTATGCCGACGAACTGGGAGAAGACGCCGGCGAAGGCTTCAACTTCAACTACCCGTTGCCGGCAGGTTCCGGCTGGGATCGCTGGAGCGCGGCACTCGAAGAAGCCTGCACTGAGATTGAGCGCTACGGCGCCGACATCATCGTCGTTTCCCTGGGTGTGGATACATTCAAAGACGACCCCATCTCGCAATTCAAACTCGACAGCCCGGACTACCTGGCGATGGGCGCGCGCATCGCCCGCTTGGGCAAACCCACGCTGTTTGTGATGGAAGGCGGCTACGCCGTGGAAGAAATCGGCATCAACGCCGTCAACGTGCTCGAAGGTTTTGAGGAGTCCACCCAATGAACATGCTCAAGTCACTCGTCCTCTGTGCAGCCGTTCTCGGCGGCGCGGCCCACGCCGAAGAGAAAACCCTCAAGGTCTACAACTGGTTCGACTACATCACCCCCAAGGCGCTTGAAGATTTCAAGGCACAGCACCCGCAGGTCAAGCTGGTGTACGACATCTTCGACACCAACGAAGCCCTTGAGGCCAAGTTGCTCACCGGCAACTCGGGCTATGACGTAGTGGTGCCGTCCAACGTGTTCCTGGCCAAGCAGATCGAAGCCGGCGTGTTCCAGCCGCTGGACCGGAGCCAGTTGCCCAACTGGAACCACCTCGACCCCAAGCTGATGAAGCTGATCGAAGCCAACGACCCCGGCAATAAATTCGCCGTGCCCTATATGTACGGCACCATCCTGATCGGCTTCAACCCGGCCAAGGTCAAAGCGGTGTTGGGCGATAACGCGCCGGTGGACAGTTGGGACCTGATCTTCAAGGAAGAGAACATCAGCAAACTCAAACAATGCGGGGTCGCCCTGCTGGATTCGCCCTCGGAAATCCTGCCCCTGGCCTTGCAACACCTGGGCCTGGACCCCAACAGCAGCAACCCCAAGGATTACGTCAAGGCTGAGGCGCTGTTGATGAAAATCCGCCCCTACATCACCTACTTTCACTCGTCCAAATACATGGCTGATATCGCCAACGGCGACATCTGTGTGGCCGTGGGTTATTCCGGTAGCTTTTCCCAGGCCGCCAACCGCGCCAAAGAGGCCAAAAATGGCGTAACCGTGGACATGCGCCTGCCCAAAGAAGGCGCGCCGATCTGGTTCGACATGCTCGCCATTCCCAAGGGCGCGCAAAACCCGCAGGACGCCTACACCTTTATCAACTACCTGCTGCAACCCCAGGTGATCGCGCCGATCAGTGATTTTGTCGGCTACCCCAACCCGAACAAGGACGCCACCGAGTTAGTCGACCCGGCAATTCGCAATAATCCCAATCTGTACCCAACCGAGGCGGCCATGGCCACGCTGTATACCTTGAAGCCATTGGGGCGTGATGCGGAACGGGCCAGAACGCGGGCCTGGACCAAGATCAAGTCGGGGACCTGAACCGACAGGCAAACTCAGCCAGGGCGGGCGCCCCATGCCAGCCTTAAGCGCGACAGCGCCACGGCGATATCCGCTTCGGGCACGGCGGCGAAGCCCAGCACCAGCCCGGCACGCTGATCGACCGGCGTGGTGGACTGGGGCAGCCAATAGCTGCTCAAGCCGTTGACCTCGACGCCTGCCGCGTGGGCCTGGACCAGCAATTGCTGCTCGCGCGCCAGGCTGTCCACGCGCACCGTCAGGTGCAACCCCGCCGCAACGCCGAGCAGTTCGCTGACACCTGGCAACCCATTGGGCCAACCGGCGAGCAAGGCGTTTCGCCGACTCAACGCCGCACGCCGCATGCGGCGGATATGCCGCTGGAAATGCCCGGCGGCCATAAACTCCGCCATCACCGCCTGGGTACTCACTTCGGAATGGCGCATGTCCACGGCGCGGCGCCGGGTAAAAGCGTCCACCAGGCCGGGTGGCAATACCAGATAACCGAGGCGCAGCGCCGGGAACGCCACCTTGCCGAAGGTGCCGACATACAACACTCGCCCACTACGATCCAGCGCCGCCAACGGCGAGAGGGGCGCGCCGCTGTAGCGGTACTCACCGTCATAGTCGTCCTCGATGACCCAGCCGCTCGTACGTTCAGCCCAGGCCAGCAGCTCCAGGCGCCGCGCCAGGCTCATCACCACACCCAGCGGGTACTGATGAGAAGGCGTGACATACGCCACACGACAGTCATCCAGTGTGTTGAGCACTTGGCAATCAATCCCCTCGCCGTCCACCGGTACGCCTTGCAGTCGCCCACCCGCCAGGGCAAATGCATGCCCAGCCGCGCGATAGCCCGGGTTTTCCACCGCCACCCGGTCTCCCGGCTCCACCAGCAACTGTGCACAAAGGCTGATTGCCTGTTGCGCACCACAGGTGATTACAATTTGCTCAGCCGAACACTGCATGCCCCGCGAGCTGCGCAGGTAAGCGGCGATCAAACCGCGCAGACGGCCGTCACCTGCCGGGTCGCCATAGCAAAGCTGTTCCAGGTCCGGCTTGCGCCAGAACGCCCCATTCAGCTTGGCCCATACCTCAAACGGAAACAGATCAAAGGCCGGCACACCCACGCGAAATGCCCGAGGCGGCCCCGAGGGAGGCAGGGAAAGATGGTTATTTTTGACCCGCGCCACGCCCGCACTGTGGATAACTTCATTGTCGAGATCTTCCGGCAAATCCGCCCATTTTGTGGATAAGGCTGTGGGTAAGCCTGTGGAAAACCCTGTGGATACTTTTGTGGATAGTTTTTTTGGCGTGGGCAATTGGGCGACATACGTGCCATCACCCACCCGGCTCTCAATAAACCCCTCCGCATACAACTGATCGTAGGCGCGCACCACACTGTTGCGGGAGATCGACAGTGCTGCCGCCAAGTCGCGGGTGGCGGGCAACCGCGTGCCACTGACCAGCCGCCCGTCCAGCACCCGCTGGCGCAACGCGCCGTAGAGTTGGCGAGTCAGGCCCTGACGGCGATCCAGCTCAATGCCTGCGGGGTTGAATAACAGCGGCGGCGAAATAGGCGGCATATTGGACCCATGAAATTGGTGCTAGATGGCTCTTACAACGAACCATTAGCCTGCCTAGGATGCAGGCATTCGCCAAGGAAAATTTCATGTACACACCGCGCGCCTTTGCCCTCGAAGATTTGCCTGAACTGCAGCAACTGATCCAGCACACCCGCCTGGCGCAGTTGGTCACCTTCGGTGAGCAAGGCTTGCAAGCCAGCCACTTGCCGCTGCTGCTTAACCCCGACGAAGGCCCGAATGGCACGCTCTACGGGCACCTCGCCAAGGCTAATCCGCAGTGGCGCGAGCTGCAAAATGGCAACGAAGCCCTGGTGATCTTTGCCGGTGCCGAAGGCTATGTCAGCCCGGCGTTTTACCCGTCCAAGGCCGAGCACGGCAAAGTGGTGCCTACCTGGAATTACCTCGCTGTACATGCCTATGGCAAAGCCGAGGTGTTTACCGACGCCGAGCGCCTGCTGACCGTGGTCAGCGCCCTCACCGACCGTCACGAAGGCCGGCGCGCCCAGCCCTGGAAAGTCAGCGACGCGCCGGCCGACTACATCGACGGCATGCTCAAGGCCATCGTCGGCTTCGCCCTGCCGATCGAGCGCCTGCTCGGCAAGCGCAAACTCAGCCAGAACCGCAGCCAGGCCGACATCGCCGGTGTGCGCGAGGGCCTGGCCGCCAGCGTGGATATGCGCGACCAGACCCTCGCCCGCTTTATTCCCCAAGGAGTTTCAGAATGAGCCAGATCGACATCCGCCAGGTGACTGCCGCCGACCACGGCGCCTGGTTACCGCTGTGGCAAGCGTATTTGACGTTTTACAACACCGAACTGCCGGACGCTGTCAGCCAAAGCACCTGGCAACGCCTGATCGACGCCAACGAGCCGACTCACTCGGCCCTCGCCTGGCAGGACGGCAAGGCGGTGGGCATGGTCAACTTTATCTACCACCGCTCCAACTGGAGCATCGAAAACGCCTGCTACTTGCAGGACTTGCTGGTGGACCCGGCGCAACGCGGCACCGGCGTGGGGCGTAAGCTCATCGAATTCGTCTACGCCACCGCCAAGGACGATGGCTGCTGCAAGGTGCATTGGCTGACTCACGAGACCAATGCCACGGCGATTCAACTGTATGAACGCATTGCCGAACGCCCCGGTTTCATTCAATTTCGCAAAGGTCTTTAAGGAGCGCAGCATGCCTATCTCACCCGCCGACTGGAAAGGCGTCCCCGCGCCCACGGTTCAATTGCTGGAAGGGCGCTACATCCGCCTGGAAAAACTCGACCCGGCCCGCCATGGCGACGAACTGTTTCAAGCCCTTCATGGCCCCGGCGCCGACCCTAAGCTGTGGGACTATTTGCCCTACGGCCCGTTTGCCGAACGCGCCGCGTTTGATACCTGGCTCAACAACCATGCCCAGCACAACGAACCGTATTTTTTCAGCGTAATCGACCGCGCCAGCGGCGACGTCCAAGGCATCCTCAGCCTGATGTCCATCGTCCCGGCCCAGGGCCGTATCGAAATCGGCCACGTCACCTTCGGCGCGCCGATGCAGCGCTCACCGAAAAGCACCGAGGCCGTGTACTTGCTGGCCAAGTACGCTTTCGAACAGGGCTACCGTCGCCTGGAATGGAAGTGCAACAACGGCAATGCTCGCTCCAAATACGCGGCCGAGCGCTTGGGGTTCAGTTTTGAAGGCGTATTCCGCCAGCACATGGTCGTGAAGGGGCAGAACCGCGATACGGCGTGGTATTCAATCCTGGATTCGGAATGGCCAAAGGTCGCGGCTGGGTTTGAAGCATGGTTGTCCGAGGCGAACCAGAGTGGTGCCGGCCAACTGAAAACACTGGCCGAGTGCCGAGCCTGACGCTCACTGACAACACAGCACCACACTTTAGATCGTCAGCGATTTCAAACGATGGGTTCAGCCGCCTTTGCCCACCTTGCAGTCCAACGCCTTCAAGGCATCACACCCATCCGCAACAACAGATGCGCTGACAGGCCAATGGCAGATGAGTTTTTAATCGCGCCGGACTAGAGAAAGCTCCCGCAAACCAAGGGTCGATTACCTGACAGTTATCACCCCGCTATCTCGCTAAATTCCCGGCCTCATTCATCAGAGGTCGGGATTACATGCCCTTTACACATCACAGACTTGCCCTTCTCATGGCCCTCGCGATCAGTGCCGCCAGCCTTCAATCCGCACAGGCGCAAGGTGATATCGCCTTCACACCCTACGTATTTGATCCCCTCCCCGCTCTTAACGATGCGAGGTTTTACACCCCACCAGTGCAAGCACCCTCCATCGACGGTTACCTCACTCGCCAGGTCACCACGCATAACGGCCTGCAGGTCGCCAAGGTCCTGGAGCCCGCGCTGAGTCGCCTGCTGGAATCCGGTGAGTTGACCAGAAGACAGATCAACGCACTGGAACGGTTCGGTGACGATCTTGCTGCCCAACCCGGAGGAATCGGTGCAGTTCTCGAACAATTGGCGGGCAGCCAAAATGCCAATCTGGCTGGCGCAACCCAGGCCATCACCGGAAAAATCAGCAACCAATTGCTCTCAACCCTGCGCACGCTGCCCACCAATGGCGATGGCCACTTTTGGGTGCAAGGCCTGGGCAACGACGGCAAGCTCGAAAAACAGGGCGGCAGCGACGGGCTCAAACATGACACCAAAGGCCTGATGCTGGGCGCCGATTGGGCGGTGGCTGACGCCTGGCGAGTCGGTGTGATGGGCGCAAAATCCTCCAGTGAGCTTCAAGCTCAACGCTTTCGGGCCGAACTCGACAGCTTGCACCTGGGCGGTTACGCCGTGCGCCAGGACGGCCCTTTGGCCCTGCGCCTGGGGGCGATCTACAGTGCCCATACCGGGGAGAACAAACGCAGCGTCAACCTGCTTGATTACAAAGAGCAGCTCAAAGGCCGTTACAACGCCCAAAGCCAAAGCGTATTTTCCGAACTGGGCTATCAACTGGGCAGTGCAGACTTACGCGTGGAACCCTTCGCAGGCCTCGGCTATCAGCGCTATCACCGCGGCAGTTTCAAAGAAAGCGGTGGCCTGACCGCGCTGAACGCAGGCTCACAAACCCAACAGAACCTGAGCAGTACCTTCGGCCTTCGTCTGGCCACGGTGTATCGGTTCGACAACCGGATGAGCCTCACACCCCACGTGAGTACGAGCTGGAAACACCTCTACGGCGAAGTCGATAGCCAGGTGCGCCAATCGTATCGCTACACGCCCGGACTCATTGATGGTTTCACCCTCAACGGCACCTCGCTGGACCGTAATAGCCTGGATATGCAGGCGGGCCTGGACCTCGCCTTATCCAGCCAACACACCGTCGGCCTGACCTATAACGCACAAACCGGCAGCCAAAGCCAAAGCCAGGGCCTGATGGGGCAATGGAAGATGAATTTTTAACGGCGCCCAGCGATAAATTCGAGGCAAAAAAAAGGGGAGCACCTGCCCCCCCGAGGATTAAGCGATAGTGTCGAAGGCTGAATCAGCCTTCGATTTCAATCAGGATTTCGCCAGGATTGACCCGGTCGCCCTTGGCCACATGAACGGCGGTCACCTTGCCGGCAATCGCGGCCTGCACTTCGGTTTCCATCTTCATGGCTTCGGTAATCAGCACAGCCTGGCCGGCCTTGACCACGTCGCCTTCCTTGACCAGAACGTCGACGATATTGCCCGGCATCGCGGTGCTGACATGGCCCGGCTCAGTGGCGTGCTTGCGCTTGCTGCCGCCGCTGCTGACAAACTCGTTGAGCGGTTCGAACACCACTTCTTCCGGCATGCCGTCGATGGACAGGTAGAAGTGACGCTTGCCTTCGGCCTTCACGCCAACACCCGTAATGTCGACGCGGTAGCTTTCGCCGTGCACGTCGATAACGAATTCGGTCGGTACGCCTTCGCCACCGGCACGGGCCACACCGCCGGCCTCAGGGATCGGCAACAGCACTTCTGGCGCCAGGGTGCCGGCGTCGCGTTCTTCGAGGAACTTGCGACCGATGTCGGGGAACATGGCGTAGGTCAGCACGTCCTCTTCGGACTTGGCCAACGCACCGATTTCGCTGCGCAGCTTGGTCATTTCCGGCTTGAGCAAATCAGCCGGGCGATGGTCGATCACTTCTTCGCTGCCGATGGCCTGGCGACGCAGTTTTTCGTTCACGGTGCCCGGCGCTTTGCCGTAGCCGCCTTGCAGGTAGAGCTTCACTTCGTTGGTGATGGTCTTGTAGCGCTCGCCGGCCAGTACGTTGAAGAACGCCTGGGTACCGACGATCTGCGAAGTCGGCGTCACCAATGGCGGGAAGCCGAGGTCTTCACGCACCCGTGGGATTTCGGCCAGTACTTCGCTCATGCGGTTGAGTGCGCCCTGCTCTTTCAACTGGTTGGCCAGGTTGGAAATCATCCCGCCCGGCACCTGGTTGACTTGCACACGGGTGTCGACAGCGGTGAACTCGCTTTCAAACTGGTGGTACTTCTTACGCACCGCGTAGAAGTACAGGCCGATTTCCTGCAGCAGTTCCAGGTCGAGACCGGTGTCGAACTCGCTGCCTTTGAGGGCGGCGACCATCGACTCGGTGCCAGGGTGGCTGGTGCCCCAGGCGAAGCTGGAAATGGCGGTGTCGATGTGGTCGGCGCCGTTTTCGATGGCCTTGAGTTGGCACATCGCAGCCAGACCCGCCGTGTCATGCGAGTGAATAAAGATCGGCAGGCTTTGCTCGGCCTTCAACGCTTTGACCAGCTCGCCAGTGGCGTAAGGGGTCAACAGCCCGGCCATGTCCTTGATCGCCACCGAGTCGCAACCCATGGCTTCCATTTGCTTGGCCTGCGCCACAAACGCGCCGATGGTGTGCACCGGGCTGGTGGTGTAGGCGATGGTGCCCTGGGCATGTTTGCCGGCGGCTTTGACCGCTTCGATGGCCACGCGCAGGTTACGCACATCGTTCATCGCGTCGAAGATGCGGAACACGTCGATGCCATTCACGGCGGCCTTGGCGACGAAGGCTCTGACCACGTCGTCGCTGTAGTGGCGGTAGCCCAGCAGGTTCTGGCCGCGCAGCAGCATTTGCAGACGCGTGTTAGGCAATGCGGCGCGCAGTTTGCGCAGGCGCTCCCACGGGTCTTCTTTCAAAAAGCGTACGCAGGCGTCGAAGGTCGCGCCGCCCCAGACTTCCAGCGACCAGTAGCCGACTTTGTCGAGCTTGTCGCAGATCGGCAGCATGTCGTCGGTGCGCATGCGGGTGGCCAGCAACGATTGGTGGGCGTCGCGCAGGATGGTGTCGGTTACGAAGATCTTTTTAGTCATTGGTATCTCCTCATAGCGGCAAGTCTCAAGCTACAAGCTGCAAGAAAAAGCCAATCTGCTTTTACTTGCCGCTTGTAGCTAAAGGCTCGCAGCTGTTTCATTCATAGGCCTGCGTGGGCGGCGATGGCGGCGGCGATGGCCAGGGCCAGCTCTTCGGGTTTGCGCTTGATCGAGTAGTTGGTCAGCTCAGGATGGCTTTCCACAAAGCTGGTGTTGAACTGGCCGCTGCGGAATTCCGGGTTGCGCAGGATTTCCTGGTAGTAGGCGGCCGTGGTCTTCACGCCTTGCAGGCGCATGTCGTCCAGGGCACGCAGGCCGCGGTCCATGGCTTCTTCCCAGGTCAACGCCCATACCACCAGTTTCAGGCACATGGAGTCGTAGAACGGCGGGATGGTGTAGCCGGTATAAATCGCCGTGTCGGTGCGCACGCCGGGGCCGCCGGGCGCGTAGTAACGGGTGATCTTGCCGAAGCTTGGGAGGAAGTTGTTCTTCGGGTCTTCGGCGTTGATGCGGAACTGCAACGCGAAGCCACGGTGCTGAATGTCTTCCTGCTTCACCGACAACGGCAGGCCCGACGCGATGCGGATCTGCTCACGCACGATGTCGATGCCGGTGATTTCTTCGGTGATGGTGTGTTCCACCTGCACCCGGGTGTTCATCTCCATGAAGTACACCTCGCCCTCGGCGAGCAGGAACTCCACGGTGCCGGCGTTCTCGTAGCCCACGGCCTTGGCGGCGCGCACCGACAGGTCGCCGATGTAGGCGCGCTGTTCAGGGGTCAGCTGCGGGCTGGGGGCGATTTCGATGAGCTTCTGGTTACGGCGCTGGATCGAGCAATCACGCTCGAACAGGTGCACCACGTTGCCAAAGCTGTCACCGAGGATCTGCGCCTCAATATGCTTGGGGTTGACGATGCATTTTTCCAGGAACACTTCCGCCGAGCCGAACGCCTTGGTGGCTTCGGATATAACGCGGGGGAACGCTTGTTCAAGTTCTTCGCGGCTGTTGCAACGACGGATACCGCGACCGCCACCACCGGAGGTGGCCTTGAGCATTACCGGGTAACCAATGCGGTCGCCTTCGGTCAGGGCTTCGGCGATGTCCGCAACGTTGCCTTCGGTGCCCGGCGTGACCGGCACACCGGCCTTGATCATGCTGCGGCGCGCTTCGGTCTTGTCGCCCATGCGGCGAATGACTTCTGCCGACGGGCCAATGAATTTGATGCCGCGTTCGGCGCAGATGTCCGCCAGCTCGGCGTTTTCCGACAGGAAACCATAGCCGGGGTGCAACGCATCACAACCGGTTTCCACCGCCAGGTTCACCAGCTTGCGCGGGTTGAGGTAACCGGCCAGGGGCTCGGCACCAATGCTGTGGGCTTCGTCGGCACGTTTGACGTGCAACGCATGGCGGTCGGCGTCGGAATAGACCGCGACCGAGCGAATGCCCATCTCGGCGCAAGCACGCACGATTCGTACGGCAATTTCACCACGGTTGGCGATCAGGATCTTTTTTATCACTTGGAAATTCCCTTGAGCCGATTGCTGCGTTCTTCAACCCTTTGGATCCGGGTCGGCGCGTGACCAAATGTTTCATGACAGTCGCGAGACACACACTATGCGCACCGGAGGATTAACAAAAATCAATAATTATTGGGTCGTGCATAAGTAAAGACTTATAGTTGGCCGAACGGCCCCAGGCGAGAGCACTTAGATAATGCGTAAGTCATTGATGCGTATGACATTACGCCAATTGCAGATTTTTAATGAAGTCTGTGATTTGCGTTCCTACAGCCGCGCAGCCGAAGAAATGTCCCTCACACAACCGGCCGTTAGCCTACAAATTCGCCAGCTGGAAGAACTGATCGGCCAGCCGCTGTTCGATTATGTCGGCAAAAAGCTCTACATGACCGAGGCTGCCGAAGCCTTGCAACGGGCCAGCCGCGATATTTTCGGGCGCCTGGAAAACCTCGATATGCAGCTGTCGGACATGCAGGGCTCGCTGCAGGGGCAGTTGAAACTGGCCGTGGAATCCAGCGCCAAGTACTTCGTGCCGCACCTGTTTGCCGCCTTCAAGCGCCAGCATCCGGAGGTGCAGCTGCACCTGACGGTGGTCAACCGGGCCCAGGTGATTCGCCGGCTTTCAGATAACCGGGATGACCTGGTGATCATGTCCATGGTGCCTCAGGACATGGGCCTGGAATTCCTGCCGTTTCTCAACAATCCGATCGTTGCCGTGGCGCCGCCTGATCATCCGTTGAGCCTGCAAGGACCGCTGCGCCTTCAGGACCTGGAGCCTTACACGCTGCTGATACGCGAACCGGGTTCCGGCACGCGACTGGCCTGCGAGGAGTACTTCAAGGAAAAACGCGTGCACTTCACCCAAACGGTGGAGGTGGCTTCGGCCGAGGCGCAGCGTGAGTGTGTGAGCGCAGGGTTGGGCGTGGCGCTGCTGACGCGCCACGCGGTCAACCTGGAACTGGCCACCGGCGGGCTCAATGAGCTGCCGGTGGAGGAACTGCCGCTGTACCGCAGTTGGTGCCTGGTGCAAGCCAAAGCCAAGCGCCTGTCACCGGTGGCCCATGCGTTCCTGGGCTTTATCCGCAGCGAACGGGTGCAGATCAGCGCGTTGGCTGAACGCTTCGCTGGGCAGCCGCGGGTGCCTGCCAGTGGAGTTCCGGGTAGTCACTGATGCTCTGGAGCAATTGACGCTCCTCGCAACGGTCTTCGATTGCGCGACGGAACGCCATGCGGCGCTGGTCTTCCTGCTGACGACGGGTTTTGACGGTGCTGCTGTCTTCGTATTGCCGGGCCATTTTGAGTCTCCCAATGCGAGTACGGGGAGGTCAGGATGGGCGCGGGGGATGACGGTTTGGCGGCGCGGGGGTTACAGGACGATGAATCTTCGGAAACTGGCGCAAAGCCAATGTGGGCTGGCTTGCGATAGCGGTGCATCAGCCACCCAATATGGCAACTGGCAGACCGTAATCGCAGGCAGGCCAGCTCCCACATGTTTGACCGCGTTCAGCCGCTGATCAGTCGTCGAGGGCTTTGACGGATTTAGGCGAGAGACGAAGGCTGCGCAAGCTGCGCTTCACGCTCTTGAGGTGGTTGACCAGGCTCGGCCCGCGCGCCATGGCCACGCCCATCGCCAGCACGTCGATCACCACCAAGTGGGCGATGCGCGAGGTCAACGGCGTGTAGATTTCGGTGTCTTCGTGCACATCGATCGCCAGGTTGACCGTGGACAGTTCCGCCAACGGCGTCTGGCTCGGGCACAGGGTGATCAGCGTCGCACCGCTTTCACGCACCAGGTTGGCGGTAATCAGCAAGTCTTTGGAGCGACCGGACTGGGAAATGCAGATGGCCACGTCAGTCGGTTTCAGCGTGACCGCCGACATCGCCTGCATGTGCGGGTCGCTATAGGCCGCTGCGGTGAGCAGCAGGCGGAAGAATTTGTGCTGGGCATCCGCAGCAACGGCACCCGACGCACCGAAGCCATAAAACTCCACGCGCTGCGCCTGGGACATCGCCGTCACGGCCTTCTGCAGCTCCACAGGGTCGAGCTTCTCGCGCACTTCCATGAGGGTGTGCAAGGTGGTGTCGAAGATTTTCAGGCTGTAGTCGGCGACGGAATCGTCTTCGTGAATCGCAAACTGCCCGAAGCTCGCACCGGCAGCCAGGCTCTGGGCCAGTTTGAGTTTCAAGTCCTGGAACCCGGAGCAACCGATGGCGCGGCAGAAGCGCACGATGGTCGGCTCACTGATGCCCACGCTGTGGGCCAGGTCGGCCATGGAACTGTGCATCACAGCCGCAGGATCAAGCAGCACGTGATCGGCAACCTTGAGTTCCGATTTGCGTAACAGGTGGCGCGACTGGGCGATATGTTGCAACAGGTTCAAAGGACAGGACTCTTGTTATTGGCGGGTGCCAGGGATGTAGCAAGCTTGTAGTTATACTACAAGAATTGCCGTTTTGCCCGTCCGATGCATCACTAAATCGCCCTGCTGCCCTCTGATTCAAAGGGCAGAGGCTTTGTAGCCACACGGGCAGCCTTGGCGTCATTAAGAAAAATCTGCATTTTTCCGTAACAAATCTGCCAACCCCTCGGCCTGCATCGGCCGGCTGATCAGGTAGCCCTGCACCTCATCGCATCGCTCCCCTCGCAGGAAATCCAGCTGCTGCTGATCTTCCACTCCTTCGGCCACCACCTTGAGTGCCAGGCCATGGGCCATCGCGATGATCGCCCGGGTGATGGCCGCGTCTTCACGGCCTTGGCCAAGCCCGCGAATAAACGTCTGGTCGATCTTCACGTAGTCCACGGGGATACGCTTGAGGTAACTGAGGGACGAATAGCCCGTGCCGAAGTCATCAATGGCCAGCTTCACGCCCAAATCGCGCAGTTGCTGGAAGGTGGCGATAATGTGTTCAACGTTGTCGAGCAGCTGGCTTTCGGTCAGCTCCAGCTCCAGGTAGTGCGGGGCCAGGCCGGTTTCTTCAAGTACCTGACGCACCAGGCTGACCAACTTGCCCTGGCGCAACTGATGCACTGACAGGTTCACCGACACCCGGATCGGTGCAAGCCCCTGGCGCTGCCACTCGCACGCTTGCCAACACGCCTGGCGCAGCACGAACTCGCCCAGCGGTACGATCAAGCCGGTCTCTTCGGCCAGGCCGATAAAGTCCCCCGGCGGCACCATGCCCCATTGCGGATGCTCCCAACGCACCAGTGCTTCGGCAGCGTTCAATTTGCCCGTGGCCAGGCACAGTTTCGGCTGGTAGAACACCGTGAGCTGGCGCTCGTCGATGGCCTTGCGCAAGTGGTTCTCCAGCTGCAAACGCTCCAGGGTGCTGGCTTGCAGGCTATCGGTGTAGAACTGGAAATTATTGCCGCCCAAGTGCTTGGCGTGCTGCATGGCCATGTTCGATTGGCTGACCAGCGCGGAAATCTCCCGCGCATTATCCGGCAGCAGGCTTACGCCCATTGAGGCGCTGACCACCAGCTCATGCCCTTCTACCGTCACCGGCACGCGCAGTTTGGCCAAGAGCCGCGTGGCCACACGCGCCAGGCTCGACAAGTTGCCGTAGCCGTCGAACAGGACGGCGAATTCATCACCGGACAGCCGCGCAATGGTGTCGGCTTCGGGCAAGGCATTGATCAATCGCCGCGCCATTTTCTGCAACAGCTGATCCGCGACTTCATGGCCGAGGCTGTCATTAAGCAGCTTGAAGCGGTCCAGGTTGATATGCAGCAGTGCCAGGCTGCGCCCGCCCTGACGCACGCGTTGGTGAGCTTCGCGCAGCCGTTCGCGAAACAGCGAGCGGTTGGCCAGGCCCGTCAACTCGTCATAGTGAGTGAGGTAGCGCATGCGCTCTTCGGATTCACGCCGCGCGGATAAATCGGCGAAGAAGCCGACAATATGACTGACTTTTCCGCGAGCATCGCTCACTACGTTCAGTTGCAGCCATTGCGGGTACAGCTCGCCGTTTTTGCGCGTTTCCACCAACTCGCCCTGCCAGGTGCCACGGCTGAGCAGTGCCTGGCGGATCACCGGAAAATGCCGGCGGGCGTCACGACTGCTGGGCAGTTCCACGACATTGCGGCCAATCATGTCGTCCATTTCAAAACCGGTGACACGGCTGAAGGCCTGGTTGACCGCAATCAGCACGTACTCCGGGTCGAGAATCACAATGCCTTCGCTGGCGGCTTCGAAGACGGTCGACGCGAGGCGCTGCTGCTCTTCCAGGACCTTGCCGGCGCTGATGTCGCGACGGGTACCGAGCATGCGCGTGACGCGTCCGCTGGGCGTTCGCTCCACGGCGCGACCACGGTCTTCGATCCACACCCAATGGCCAGCGCCATGGCGCACACGGTATTCGACCTGATAATCCTCGCTGCGGCCCTTGAGGTGCTCCACCAGGGCGCGTTTGAGCAGCGGCAGGTCGTCGGGGTGCAGGCGTGGCTTGAGATGACTGAGCATTGCAGTAACGTACTCAGGCTCCAGGCCGAACAGTTCCTTGAGTTGGGTGTGGTGCACTTCATCGGTTTGCAGGTTCCAGTCCCACAAGCCCAGTTCGCTGGCTTGCAGGGCCATGGCCAGGCGCGCTTCGCTTTTGTTCAGGGCAAGGCTGGCCGCGTCCAGTTCCTGGCTGCGTTGCGCCACACGGTCTTGCAGACCGGTTTGCGCCTCGCGCAATTCCTGTTCGACCTGCCGACGCTGGCCAACTTCACGCACCAGTTCCTGATTCAATTGCTCGCTGCGTTGCTGCGCCTGCTGGAGATGCTCGATCAACGCCTGGTTCTGGAAGCGCCGCAACAACCCGCGCTGGATCAGGCGGTTGACCTGCCACGCCACCAGGCTCAAAGAGGCCAGCAGAATCAGGCCGAGTACCCCCCAACCTTGCTGCTGCGGGGCACCATTCCAGAACAGATAGACAATGGCCGGCACCAGGCACGGCACAGCAAATGACAGGAAGGCGGGCAGGCTCACGGCATAGGCCACGCTGGCCGACAGCGTCGCTGCGCCGATCAGGCCGAACACCCAGGCTTGCTGCATAAAACTGTCGACAGGCACCAGGGCGATGGCGGCAGTCGCCAGTGTCAGGCCGCTGACCGCCGAGCCCAACATGAACATGCCTCGCCAGATCGGCCGGGCCTGGCGACTGGGCATCGCCGAATCAAAAGCCGCCACCTGGATCACACGCAGGGCCACCAGCGCGAGCAGCCAGACCAGCCAGATGCTGTCCAACACATATTGCTTGGGGTTCCACAGCAACCAGGCACACACCAGGCCGTTGACCAACATCAATAACGTCGGCAGCAATGAACCCTGATACAAGAGGCGAGTGCGTTCGACCGCCATCTCGGTTGCGTAATGTTTACGGATGACCTGCGCGGGCGCCGCCGAGGGGCCGAACAGATCGGGACTGAGGGTCATAGGCAGTATTCTTATAATGGTGAGCCCGAAACGTCGACGGAGCATACACAAGCAAGCGCTTGGGCCAAACTGCTCCACGTCATAAAAACCGCACTGGAATCGGCCGCAAACCTTCGAGCCAGACTGCTTGAGCGAGAGCCCGTGCGGGCTGTGGCCCATGACCAACCAGTCATCAGCCCCGGCAGAATGTTTGCCCGGCCACTGTCACGCTGGATGTTTTCCATTGACCACCCGGCATTGGGATTTGCCCCACTCCCGTTAGGCCCATAGAATGCGCCGATGCGCGATGATCTCTCTCTTTTGCTGAACTCCCTCAACGATGCCCAACGCCAGGCCGTAGCAGCCCCCGTTGGCCGTCAGTTGGTCCTGGCCGGTGCTGGCTCCGGTAAAACCCGAGTGCTGGTGCACCGTATCGCCTGGTTGATCCAGGTCGAAAACGCGTCCCCGCATTCGATCCTGTCGGTAACCTTCACCAACAAGGCCGCTGCCGAGATGCGTCACCGCATCGAGCAGTTGATGGGCATCAGCCCCGCCGGCATGTGGGTGGGCACGTTCCACGGCCTGGCACACCGCCTGTTGCGAGCGCACTGGCAGGAAGCGGGCTTGAGCCAGACGTTCCAGATCCTCGACAGCGACGACCAGCAACGCTTGGTCAAGCGCGTGATCCGCGAACTGGGCCTCGACGAACAACGCTGGCCTGCGCGTCAGGCGCAGTGGTTTATCAACGGCCAGAAAGACGAAGGCTTGCGCCCGCAACATATCCAGGCCAGCGGCGATTTGTTCCTCGCCACCATGCGCAGCATCTATGAAGCGTACGAGGCGGCCTGCGTACGCGCCGGCGTGATCGACTTCTCCGAGCTGCTGCTGCGCGCCCTCGACCTGTGGCGCGACAACCCCGGCTTGCTGGCGCATTACCAGAAGCGCTTCCGGCACATTCTGGTGGACGAGTTCCAGGACACCAACGCCGTGCAGTACGCCTGGTTGCGCTTGCTGGCCAAGGGCGGTGACAGCCTGATGGTGGTGGGCGACGACGACCAGTCGATCTACGGCTGGCGCGGCGCGAAAATCGAGAACATCTACCAGTATTCCGACGACTTCCCGGACGCAATCACCATCCGCCTGGAGCAGAACTACCGCTCCACCGCCGGCATCCTCAAGGCTGCCAACGCGCTGATCGCCAATAACACCGGGCGCATGGGCAAAGAGCTGTGGACCGACGGCGGCGAAGGCGACGCGATCAACCTGTACGCCGCGTTCAACGAACACGATGAAGCGCGCTATGTGGTGGAAACCATCGAAAGCGCGCTGAAAACCGGTTTGGCGCGCAGCGATATCGCCATCCTGTATCGCTCCAACGCCCAATCGCGGGTGTTGGAGGAAGCCTTGCTGCGCGAACGCATCCCGTACCGCATCTATGGCGGCCAGCGCTTCTTCGAGCGGGCGGAAATCAAGAACGCCATGGCCTACCTGCGTTTGCTGGAAGGTCGTGGCAACGATGCGGCGCTGGAGCGGGTGATCAATATCCCGGCGCGTGGCATCGGCGAAAAAACCGTCGAAGCTATTCGCGACCACGCGCGCCACGCCGATGTGTCGATGTGGGAAGCCATGCGCTTGCTGATCGCCAATAAAGGCCTGACCGGCCGCGCCGCCGGTGCTTTGGGTGTGTTTGTCGAACTGATCGAGAGCCTGGCGGCCAAGTGCGCAGAAATGCCGCTGCACTTGATGACCCAGACCGTGATCGAGCAGTCCGGGCTGATCGCCTATCACGAAGCGGAAAAAGGCGAGAAAGGCCAGGCCCGGGTAGAAAACCTTGAGGAATTGGTCAGCGCCGCCCGCGCGTTCGAAAACACTGACGAAGATGAGGAGCTGACCCCGCTCGCCGCGTTTCTGGGTCATGCCTCGCTGGAAGCCGGCGATACCCAGGCCGATGAGCATGAAGACAGCATCCAGCTGATGACCTTGCATAGCGCCAAGGGCCTGGAATTTCCGTATGTGTTCCTGGTGGGCATGGAAGAAGGCCTGTTCCCGCACAAGATGAGCCTGGAAGAGCCCGGCCGCCTTGAGGAAGAACGCCGCCTGGCCTACGTGGGCATCACGCGTGCCATGCAGAACCTGGTGATGACCTATGCTGAGACCCGGCGCCTGTACGGCAGCGAAACCTACAACAAGGTGTCGCGCTTCGTACGTGAAGTGCCGAAGGGGCTGATTCAGGAAGTGCGCCTGTCCAACAGCGTCAGCCGCCCGTTCGGCGGCGGCCAGCAGCAGAACTCCAGCAACCTGTTTGCTGGTTCCGAGATTCCGGAAACACCGTTCAGCCTTGGCCAGCAGGTCAAGCATGCGATCTTTGGGGAAGGCGTGATTCTCAACTTCGAAGGCGCTGGCGCCCAGGCACGGGTGCAGGTGAATTTCGCCGAAGGCAGCAAGTGGCTGATGATGGGCTACGCGAAGCTCGAAGCAATCTGATACATCTTCTCTACATGAAGGTTGTTGGCCCGCCCTTGTTTTTAACAAGCGCGGGCCAATATCAGTAATAAGTCCTACAGGCCATTCTGATTCGGGCCTACGCAAAAGCCCGAAACATTATGTCGCTAGCCACTGCCACAACACCTGTGCAACATGGCGCGCGTGCAATCCACAAATGGGAATTCCCTTTATGAAACGTTTTCTTAGCATCGCCATGGCGTTGTGCATCGGCTTGACGATGAGCCTCGACGCCAACGCCAAGCGCTTCGGTGGCGGCAAAAGCATGGGCTCGGCGCCGACTCACCAGACCAGCCAAATGGCTCCATCCGCCGGTGCCGGCGGTGCAGCGGCTACCGCTGGCGCGGCCGGTGCGGCTGGCGCGGCTGCCAAGGCCGGCGGTGCTTCGCGCTGGTTGGGCCCTCTGGCCGGTATCGCAGCCGGTGGCCTGCTCGCGTCCATGTTCATGGGCGGCGGCTTCCAGGGCATGCAGATCTTCGACATCCTGATCATGGCCGTCATCGCCTTCCTGATCTTCCGCTTTATCGCCGCCCGTCGCCGCAAGCAGCAGGAGCACATGGCTCCAGCCGGCGCGCCGATGCAGCGTGAAGTGTTCGAGCAAAAACCAGCCGTGGGCTCGATCTTCGGTGGTTCGGCTGCACCTGCTGCCGCCCGTCCGGTAATCAATGCGCCGGCGTGGTTCAACGAAGAGCGTTTCGTCGAAGCGGCCCGCAGCCACTTCCAGTCCCTGCAGCAGCACTGGGACGCCAACGAGATGGACAAGATCTCCGAGTTCGTGACCCCGCAACTGCTGGAGTTCCTCAAGCGCGAACGCGCCGACCTGGGCGACGGCTTCCAGTCGACCTACATCGACGACCTGCGCGTCCAGCTGGAAGGTGTGGATGATCGCGCCGACAAGACCATCGCCACCCTGACCTTCATCGGCGTGTCGAAGACCTCGCGTTTCGACCAGGGCGAAGTATTCAGCGAAAGCTGGAATATGGAACGCGCCCAAGGCGACAACCAGCCTTGGCTGGTCGCCGGTATCCGTCAGAACGGCTGATAGCTGCGCGTTTGAGCACTTGGTCATAAAAACCCCGGACATGTTCCGGGGTTTTCTATTTCACGGTTGCACTTATAGCGAGCTACTGTATAAAACGCCCCTATAAACCGCGCCATCTAGCAAGAGGATCCCGGCCGTGGAAGAAATCATCGAACAATTGCGTGAAGCCAACGAACCGGTCCCGGTTCCTCTGGAGCTGCCTGACGAAGACCAACTGGTGGAAATCGAAGAACAACTGTTCATCGACATCCCCTTTGTCTTCCGCGAATTCCTGCTGACCGTCAGCGACGTGGTGTATGGCAGCCTGGAGCCGGTGACCGTCACCGACCCGCAATCCCACACCTACCTGCCGGACGTTGCCGCCAACGCCTGGGATGCCGGTGTTGACCGCAGCATGATCCCGATCTGCCAGGACGGCGACGACTACTACTGCGTTGAAGAAGACGGCACCGTGGTGCTGTGGTCCGGCGAAGAAGAACTCGTCACCGAAGAAACCTGGGAATCGGTATGGCACTGGGCGCGGGACGTCTGGCTGGAAAGCTGAGTCGCACTACGCGGGCCTCTAGTGCTCCGGCGTATCCTTGTGGTTATCCAGCGTCTCCAGCAAGGCGACCTGCATCCGCGTATGCACGCGGATGAACCACCGCCAGAGCACAGCCGCGACTGCTGCCGTGACTATGGCAATCAGCACCAGCAACTTGTTGGTCGGCAGAATACTGGCCGACAAGGCTGCCAGTAGCAGGAAGATCACCAGCAGCGAGAGGATAGGGATCAGTTCGGCAATCACCCGCCGCACACGCTGGGTATGCCGCCCGGCCATTTCCGGCTTTACGCTCATCTCCGCCAGCAACATCGACAGCGCCTTGAGTTTGCGATACGCCGCAATCAGGAACGGCAGCGACAACAGCAGCGCCGCGCCCCAGATCAATGCTTTCTGCCAACTCGGATCACTGATCCAGCCTTCCAGATACCCACCGATGCGCGCTGCGAAAAAGCTGCCGGTGAAGAATATCGCCACCACCAGCGCCAGGTTGACCCCCACTTGCAGGATGATTTTGCGGATCATCGACGCCAGCATTGCCCCTTCACCCTGAGGCTGGATGCTGCGTAGCCATTCGCCATACATCCCAAATACCCGGCTCATGCGCTTAGGCATCACCGAGGCAATCTTTAACGACAACGGGTCGGCACCGCGTATCAGGTAAGGCGTCAGCAAGGTGGTAATTGCCGAAACCGCCACCGCCACCGGATAGAGGAAGTCACTGGTGACCTGCAAGGTCATGCCCAGCGCGGCGATGATGAATGAAAACTCGCCAATCTGTGACAGCCCCATGCCAACCCGCAGTGAGGTGCGGCCGTCGTTACCGGCAATAAAAGCCCCCAGGCCGCAGGACAACATCTTGCCCAGCACCACCGCAACGGTAATCACCGCGATCGGCCACGCGTACTGCAGCAGGATTTGCGGGTCGATCATCAAACCGATGGCGACAAAGAAGATCGCGCTGAACATGTCTCGCACAGGCTCGATAAGGCGCTCGATCTTAATCAACTGGCGGGACTCGGCCATGATCGCGCCGATCAGGAACGCGCCCAGCACCATGCTGTATTCCAGCTTGACCACCAGCAGGCAGAAGCCGAAACACAGGCCCAATACGGTGATCAGCAGCATCTCGTTGCTTTCGAACTTGGCCACGTAGGCCAGCAGGCGTGGCACCAGCAAAATGCCGATGACCAGCGCGACGATCATGAACAGCGAGAGCTTGCCGACCGTGGAGAACACCTCGCCGGAGCTGACCGTACCACTGACGGCGATACTCGACAGCAAGGCGATAATGCCGATGCCGAGGATGTCCTCAACGATCAACACGCCAAAAATCAGCTGGGCAAAACGCTGGTTTTTCATCTTCAGGTCATTCAGTGCCTTGACGATGATGGTGGTCGAGGAGATCGCCAGGATCGCGCCGAGGAACAGCGAGTCCATAGTGTTCCAGTCGAACCATCGGCCGATCTCGTAGCCGATCCAGATCATCAGGATGATTTCGAGGAACGCCGCTATAAACGCGGTGGCGCCGACCTTGAACAACTTGCGCAGGCTGAACTCAAGGCCCAGACAGAACATCAGGAAGATCACCCCCAGCTCGGCGAGGGTCTTGATGGTGTCTTCGTCATGGATCAGGCCGAATGGCGGGGTGTGAGGGCCGATGATGAACCCGGCGACGATATACCCCAGCACCACCGGCTGCTTGAGGCGGTGAAACAGGACAGTGACAACCCCTGCCACCAGCATGATCACGGCCAAGTCCTGGATAAAGCTGATGGCGTGCATGGCGAGGGGCTCCTTGAGGGTACTGGCGCTTTTCCCACTTCCACTCGCGCCTTTGAACAATCGCAAAGAGCGGAAGGAAAAGTCTGCCTTGATCGTAAGAAATGCCCTGAGATGGGTGTTTGAAGGTTAACACCGCGACTTCCGGCAGAAAGCCGGTGCAATATATGGAAACAGATCGGTGCACGCGTGACGGCAAGCCGCCCACCGGCGTCCCGTTAGGGAGAGCGCTGCAAAGAGTTCAGCACCCGTAGAGGTGCCGCCCCCCAACCAATGCCTACAACCCGTGAGTGTGCTATGGAACCCGGAAACGCCCAGCTGTCGATGACGGTATTGATGACCCCTGACATGGCCAACTTCTCAGGTAATGTCCACGGCGGCACCCTGCTCAAGTACCTCGACGAAGTGGCCTACGCCTGCGCGAGCCGTTACGCGGGCCGCTATGTCGTCACGTTGTCGGTCGACCAGGTGATCTTTCGCGAGCCGATCCATGTCGGCGAGTTGGTGACCTTCCTTGCCTCGGTCAACTACACCGGCAACACCTCAATGGAAGTGGGCATTAAGGTGGTGACCGAGAACATCCGTGAGCGCTCGGTGCGCCATACCAACAGCTGCTTTTTCACCATGGTGGCCGTGGACGACCAGCGCAAACCCGCCGCCGTACCGCCGCTGCAGCCGCAGAACAGCGAAGACAAGCGCCGGTTTGTGCAGGCCCAGCAGCGTCGGCAGATTCGCCAGGAGCTGGAAAAGCGCTATCAGGAAATCAAAGCCGACGCGCCGTAAGCCTCAGGCTGTAAACCCAATCAAAATGTGGGAGCGGGCTTGCTCGCGAATACGGTGGGTCAGTCATTGGTAGGTCGACTGACACTCCGCTTTCGCGAGCAAGCCCGCTCCCACATTGGGTTCCGGGTACTTACAGACTGATCGGCGTGGCCTCGAAGCGTACCCGGGGGTGGGCGATACGGTCCTGGGCGCGTACCAGTTCCAACTCGTAACTGGCGCAGGCCTGGGTTTCCAGCAGCACTTCATGCACCGCAGCCGCCGTAAACTCGAAGGCCGCCAGCAAGCTGTCACCCAACAGCACCCGCGCCAGGAACAGCCCTGACGTCAGGTCGCCCACGCCCACCGGCTGGCGCGGGAACGCCAGCAACGGCCGACGCAAGTGCCAGCTGCCGTCGGCAGTCACCAGCAGCATCTCGAAACCCTCCGGCAATTTGCCCGGGTAATCCAGGTGCTTGACCAGGACCGCCTTCGGCCCGCGTGCCAGCAATGCCTTGGCCATGCCCAGGCAGTCGAACAGCGATTGCGGCTTGCGCCCGGCAAAGCTGTCGAGCTCCAACTGATTGGGGCACAGGAAATCCGCCATGGCGGCCGCCTCGTCCAGCAGGAAATCGCTGACTTCCTGGGGCACGATACAACCCTTTTCCGGGTGACCCATCACCGGGTCGCACAGGTACAGGGCCTTGGGGTTGATGGCTTTGATCCGCGCCACACCAGTCAGAATCGCACGGCCCTGGTCCGCACTGCCGAGGTAGCCGGACAGCACCGCATCGCAGTTGCCGAGCTCGCCAATCGCGGCAATGCCTTCCACCAGTGCCGGAATTTGCTGCGGCGCCAACACTTCGCCCGCCCACTGGCCATACTGAGTGTGATTGGAGAATTGCACGGTATTCAGCGGCCAGACGTTCACCCCGACCCGCTGCATGGGGAACACGGCGGCGCTGTTTCCGGCGTGGCCAAAGACCACATGAGACTGGATCGCAAGCAGATGAGGTGTGCGTTTCATGCGGGGGATTTCCGTAAAGCCGTTGAAATTCTGGCCGCGCAGTATGCGACTAAACACAGCCTATACGACAGACCAGAGACACAGTTAAGCTGCTCTCACTTTGTTGGAGTTCATCGCATGCTGACCCTGGGAAACATCTTTGTGTTGATGCTGCTGGCGACTGGCGCCGCTTGGGTGTGGCACAACCACGGCCTGCGCGAGCGGGCGCTGGAGCGGGTCAAGCAACACTGCGCCAAGCTCGACATCGAACTGCTCGACGGCGCGGTGGCGTTAAAACGCATCGGTTTTGTGAAGGATGCCAAGGGTCGGCGGCGCTTGGCACGTATCTATAACTTTGAGTTCACCGTGACCGGCGAAACCCGCCATCCCGGGACTATCACCCAGTTCGGCGCCCACAGCGCGCAGATTGAACTGGCGCCCTACCCGTTCGAGATCAAGACGCCGCTGCCCAGCGCGGAAGTGATCGAACTAAGCCAGTGGCGCCAGGACCACGCCACCAAAACGCGTCACTGACGACAGGCGGCCAGCGCGCTCTGCAATGCGACTACGTCCTGTGGCTCGCTGAAAATCAATTCAATGCGCGAATCGCGGCGCCACTCGCTGGGTTGCCAGACGAGTGGGCTGTTATCCACAGCGTTGGCGCTGACCCACCCATGGCGGCTGTGGATAACCAGTTTGGCGCGGCGCCATGCAAGGCTTGTCAGCCAATGGGCCAGGCGCCCGGTGTCGAATTGCTGGCTCGGGTGCCAACGCCAACCGATGCTCCAGCCACCCTCTTGAGCCTGGCCCAGGCAGATGGGCAGTGTGGGATCGCTCCAGATGGCTGGCATCTGCGCCAAGCCTTTGGGCACATCGAAGTTATCCACAGGGGCGCCGGCTTTGGTCTGGAGGCCCGGCAACTGCGCGAGCGGCAAGTGCGCCTGGCGGGTCCAGTAAAGCGGGCAGTCGGGTAATTGTCTTTCGACGGCTTGGCGCTGCGCGGTATCCAGCGTTTCGTCCTTGTTCAATACCAGCAGCCCGGCGCTGGCCAAGGTCTCGCGCTGCGCTTGTGGCAAGGGTTTGCCCGCCGCCAATGCCTGGGCATCCAGCACCAGTACACAGGGCTGGACCGCCAGCACGTTTTGCCAGGGTGCTTCGCGCAATTGCTTGAGCAATTGTGCGGGATGACCCAAACCCGAGGGCTCGATAAACAACCGATCCGGTTTAGCCTTGCGCAATAAGCGGCCCAAGCCTACCTGGAACGGTGCACCATTCACACAGCACAAACAGCCACCGGCGACTTCGCCCAGGGCAATGCCATCGTCGTCCTGGGTGAGTAACGCCGCATCCAGGCCAATCTGCCCGAACTCATTGATCAGTACCGCCCAGCGCTCGTTGGCCGGGCGTTGGGCCAGCAGGTGTTTGATCAGGCTGGTCTTGCCGGCGCCCAAAGGCCCGGCAATCACGTGAGTGGGAATGTTCTGCAGCATGATAGGCATCATTCAGACCGTGTAGAGAGCTTGATCCTACCCGGTTATGCCAGCCAATCCAGCGTCAGGATCAACCGTCGCTCATCGGCCTTGAGCGCCGGCGAGCGGTGAATCAGGCCATGGGCTTCGTTGCCGTGCCACTTGGTGCCCTTGAGCAAGGCCACCTCGCCACAGTCGATTTGCTCAATGCGATCGGTGGGTTCGGCATCCGGTTGGCTCAGTTTTCGGCGGTCCATCACCCCTTCGCGCAACCACTGGCTACCGATTCCGGCGTAGGTGGTAATCAACCGAACGGGTACATGGTCAACGTGAAAACGTGGGCACATGGCCTTGTCCAACAGGCGCAAACGCACGCCAATACGCTTGGCACCGAGCAGACAGGCGAACGCGCTGACCAGCCACGACACATCGGCGATAAACCCTTCGTAGCCTTCAAGATCACGGCAACTTGACGCCAAACCCTGCAAATTCGGCTCGGCGTCTTCGTTGTTGAGTTCGATCACCAGGGATTCGGCCAAAGGCTCATTCAGCGCCACCAGCAAGGCGCCGAATTCGGCAATATGATGGGGCAATTGGCGCCGCCATGTCGCCAGGTTTACGCCTTCTTCCAGGATATCGGACAGTGCCAGCGGGGTTTCCCCGCGGGTCTGACGTATCACGGGACGCAGGGGGATAACCGGTGCCAACATCACGCGACCTCTTCATACCAAGGGCCAAAGGGGTCGGCCAGCAAGCGCCAACTTTCGACACCCAGAGCCATTTCGTCATCCGTGAGCAAACAGGCGTCCAGCTCGGCGCGCATCTGGCTGAAGTCGATGTTTTGCCCGATAAACACCAGCTCCTGGCGGCAATCGCCGGTGCTCAGCTGCCAGTTGCCCATGATCGCCGCCACGCTTTCTTCGTCCTGAGGCCATTGGCTTTTCGGCACAAAACGCCACCAGCGCCCAGCAAAGCCATGGCGCATCAACCCTCCGGCCTGGGACCAACTGCCCGCATCCTGATGCTTGCTGGCCAGCCAGAAAAAGCCTTTGGAGCGCAGCAGTTTGCCGTTTACCCACGGACGGTCGATGAAGTTGAAAAAGCGCTGCGGATGAAATGGCCGGCGCGCGCGATAAGCCGTGGAAGCGATGCCGTATTCTTGCGTTTCCGGCACATGTTCACCGCGCAATTCCTGCAACCAGCCCGGGGCCTGGGCGGCGCGTTCGAAGTCGAAGCGGCCGGTGTTCAGGATCTTGTTAAGCGGCACCTCACCCATGACCATCGGAATGATTTCTGCTTGGGCGTTGAGGCGCTCGAGGATGGCCATCAGTTCTTCGCGTTCGCGGCTGCTGATCAGGTCGATCTTGCTGATCAGGATCACGTCGGCGAATTCGATTTGCTCGATCAGCAGGTCGGTGATCGAGCGTTCATCTTCTTCGCCGAGGGTTTCGCCGCGTGAGGCCAGGCTTTCAGCGGCCTGGTAGTCGAGCAGGAAGTTCATGCCATCCACCACGGTGACCATGGTGTCCAGGCGCGCAATATCGGCCAGGCTCTGCTCGTTTTCATCACGAAAGGTGAACGTTTCTGCCACGGGCAATGGCTCGGAAATGCCGGTGGATTCGATCAGCAGGTAATCGAACCGACCTTCCTTGGCGAGTTTTCCGACCTCTTCCAGCAAGTCTTCACGCAAAGTGCAGCAGATGCAGCCGTTGCTCATTTCTACCAGTTTTTCTTCGGAGCGGTTCAGGGTGACATCACGCTGAACCTCGCTGCCGTCAATGTTGATTTCGCTCATGTCGTTGACGATCACCGCCACCCGCAGGTTTTCGCGGTTGCGCAGGACGTAGTTGAGCAGCGTGCTTTTACCGGCGCCGAGAAAACCGGACAACACGGTAACGGGGAGACGATCTGGCATCAGGTATTCCTCATCAGGGTTGGCCGGTCAAATCGCTCGTTTATGGCGTTCGCGCAGCTCTTCACGTTCTTTGGCTTCGATACTCAAGGTGGCGGTGGGGCGCAGTAGCAAGCGTTGCAGGCCAATGGATTCGCCAGTGTCACGGCACCAGCCGTATTCGCCGCGGGCCAGCAATTCGAGGGCGTCGTCGATCTTGTCCAACAGCTTCTTTTCCCGCTCAAGCAGGCGTAGTTGCCATTGGCGCTGTTCTTCGGCGCTGCCCATATCGGCGGGGTCGCTATTGGTTTCCTGCTCACGCAGCACCAGGAACTGGCCCTCAATGCGCGCTTGCAGCTCAGTACGCTGGGCAAGCAGCAATTCACGGAAGAACCTTTGCTGGGCTTCATTCATGTAGTCGGCGGGCGGTTGGGCCAGCAGGTCTTGTTCAGTCATAGGAAGCGGGTCACGGGTCAGGCTGCGGCTTTATGTTATAGTATAACAACACAAATAAGCTAACCCCGACTTGCTCACCACGACGAAGGGCGCAATGCTTGAGCACTTCCCTTGCCCCGAGAAACGCTATGAAACGCCTGTTGTGCGCCCTGTTATTGGCAGCGGCGGGACCTGCCTGCGCCCAAATGCCAAGCCTGTTAGCGAACTGCACGCGCAGCGCCAACCTGCTGGCCTGCGTGGATCCGTTGGGGAATGCCTATAGCGTGGCGACTGTCGGCAGCACCACGTACTTGCGCGGTTTCGAGGTGATCGGCAAACGCTACTGGGCACAAACCAACAGCCGCTATGGGCAACTGACGTTCTTTACTGGGTTAGCGTCCGACGGAGAGGCGTGGGTCGGCTACACGCGGCGCGTGGGCTGGACCACCCTCAACCGGTTTTCCAGCTCAGGTGGCGCCAGTGCCAAGTTCACGTGCAGCCGTATGACCGGCTGTTAGACCTGGCCGTTCTTCTGCTCTTGAACCCAGGCCATGTAGCTGTTCATCGGTGGGTTCTTCTCGAAGTATTTTTTCAATCCCTCAAACAGGCCATCCGCCACCGCCTGTTGATGACGCGCAGTCACCAACCGCTGGGCGTCCTGGGTATTAGAGATAAACCCGGTCTCGACCAGAATAGAGGGGACGTCCGGTGATTTAAGTACCGCAAACCCAGCCTGCTCCACGCGCTTCTGGTGCAGCGTGGTGATGCTTTGCAGGCTGCCCAACACCGAGCTGCCCAGTTGCAGGCTGGAGGCGATGGTGGCGTTCATCGACATATCGAGAATCACCCCGGCCAACATCGGGTCCTTGTCCTTGAGATTGAGCAAGGTCGTGGCGCCCAACAGGTCCGCGCCGTTTTCGCGCTGCGCCATAAAGCGAGCCGTAGCGGAAGTTGCGCCCCCTTCAGACAACGCATACACCGAGGCCCCGGATGCCGTGAGACGTGGCGCAGCGTCGGCATGTACCGAGATGAACATATCGGCCTTGTGCTGGCGGGCAATGTCCACACGCTTGCGCAGCGGCACGAAGAAGTCATCGTTGCGCACCAGTTTCACGTCAAAGCCCTTCTCACGCTTCAAGCGTTTGGCCAGCAACTGAGCGATCGACAGCACCACGTCTTTTTCGCGCTGGCCCCTGGAGCCGATGGCGCCAGGGTCTTTACCGCCGTGGCCGGGGTCCACCACCACGATGATGTCGCGCTTGGGATGCGCTTTGTCTACCGGCGCGACCAGAGGAGGCGGTTCAGCGGCTATTTGGCGCGGGGCATGAGTGGCGTTGGTCAGGTCGAGCACCAGGCGATGACCTTGGCCATCCTGGGGCGGCAATAAAAAGCTGTTGAGCTGCATCGGCGCGACCAGGTCCAGCACGATGCGTGTGTCGCCTTTGCCGAAATGCCCGGAGCGGATCGAAGTAATACCGCTGTTCTTCAATGCCAGCTGAGAAAAATCCCCCGACAGCCCGGCGCCGCTCAGGTCGATGATCAAACGTTCCGGTGAGGTCAGGGAAAAGGTCTTGTATTGCACCGGGCCGCTAAGGTCGAACACCAGCCGCAGTTTATCGTCCGAGCGCCACAGGCGCGCATTGCGGATCTGCGTGGCGTAGGCCCCCAAAGGCAATGTGAACAGGGGACTGACCAGCAGCAGGTTGAGGAGCTGACGTCTGTGCATGACATATACCGCAAATAGAGGAGCGTCCCTGCTCGACATGACTGAAGAAAGGCTGGAGCAGAAAAATCATCGTCGATTCAATAGTTATAATATAACATGTCTTTTTATTTCCAACGATGGACCTGCCCATGAATGCGCTGACTCTGCCGGATATTGCCGCGCAGGCTTCACGCCAAGCCGTGCCGCTCGACTGGGTAGGCATGTGCGGCATTGCCCTGCCGATCCTCATCGACGGCCAACGCTTGACCGCCACTGCCGATGCGGGCGTCAGCCTGGACGATGGCGAGGCCCGTGGCATTCATATGTCACGCCTGTACCTGGCCCTGGAAATGCTCGACCAACAGCCTCTTACGCCTGCGCTTCTGCGTACTCTACTTGAGCGCTTTCTTGAGAGTCATGAAGGTTTATCTAAGAACGCCTACCTGCGTATCCACACGGATTTGTTGCTCAAACGACCTGCGCTGGTCAGCCCTTTAGCCGGCTGGAAAGGCTACCCGGTGAGCATCGAAGCGCGCCTGGAAAACCAGATGTTCCACGTGGAACTAAAAATTGACGTTACTTACTCTTCCACCTGCCCTTGCTCGGCCGCGCTCGCCAGGCAGTTGATTCAGCAGCAATTTCTCGAAGATTTCGCCAACACGCCGCTGCAGCACGAGGATGTTCTGACGTGGCTCGGCAGCGCCAACGGCATCGTCGCCACGCCCCACAGCCAACGAAGCAGCGCAGAACTGTCCATCCAGCTGGACGCCAACCAGTCCACCTTGCCCCTAACCGACCTGATCAACGACGTTGAAACCGCCCTCGGCACTGCCGTGCAAACTGCTGTGAAACGTGCGGACGAACAAGCCTTCGCCCTGGCCAACGGGCAGAACCTGATGTTCTGCGAAGACGCCGCCCGCCGCCTGAACCTCGCCTTGAAACGCTCGGATGCCGTCAAAGCCTTCCACTTGAAAGTGATCCACGCCGAAAGCCTGCACGCGCACGATGCCGTGGCTGAAAGCCGCTGGACGAGAGACTCTGCATGATCACCTGTAACGCTTTGCGCTGGGGCGCCCCCGGGCAACCGCTCACACCGGCGCTGGATTTGAAGCTGGAAAAAGGCAGCCTCACCGGCATCATCGGCGCGAATGGCACAGGCAAGAGCAGCCTGCTCAAGGTCATTGCCGGCCTGCAAAAGCCGCTGACGGGTAACGTCAGCGTGGATGTTCCACGCCGCGGCGGCCTGTCATTCCTGCCCCAGCAACAACATTTGGATCGCCAGTTCCCGATCAGCCTGCAAGAGTTGGTCGCCGCCGGTTTCTGGGGCACCCAGCTCACCCCGCAACACCGTAGCCAACGGCTGCAAGCGGTGCTGGAAGACTGGTGCCTCAGTGGTCTGGAACACCGTCCGTTGATGGCGCTGTCCGGCGGCGAACTGCAACGCGCCCTGCTCGCTCGCATGAGCCTGGCCGAAGCGCCAGTCCTGCTTCTCGACGAACCTCACGCCGCCCTCGACGAAGAAGGCCAGGCGCTCTGCTGGAAACACATTCACGCCTGGCACGATGAAGGCCGCACACTGATCGTCGTCTGTCATGACTTGGCGTCGGTGCGTCACCACACCCAGCAAGTGGTGCAGATCAAAAGCACCGGCTGCCTTTTCGGCCCCAGTAAAGAGCTGATCCGCCCGCAACCGCACATGCAGGTGGCCTGATGCACTTCGCCGCCCATCTGTGGATGCCATTCCTCGACTTTGTCTTTATGCGCCGCGCGCTCATCGGCGGGCTGGTCCTCGCTTGCAGCACCGCGCCGCTGGGCGTGTTTCTGATCCTGCGCCGCATGAGCCTCATCGGTGACGCCGTTGCCCATGGCATCCTGCCCGGCGCCGCGCTGGGCTTCTGGTTTGCCGGCCTCAGCCTGCCCGCCCTGACCATTGGTGGCCTCGGCGCAGGCCTGGGCATGGCCGGCGTGTCAGCCTGGATAACCCGCCGCACCGGCCTGCGCGAAGACGCCAGCCTCGCCGCCATCTACCCCATCTCTCTCGCCGCAGGTGTATTGATTCTCGGCATCGCCGGCAAACGCCTGGACCTTTTGCACCTGCTGTTCGGCTCAGCACTGGCTGTCGATGAAACCACCCTGACCGGCATGCTCTGGGTGTCCGGCTTCAGCCTGATCGCCATGGCGCTGATCTACAAACCGCTGCTGCTGGACACCCTTGACCCACTGTTCCTGCAAACCGTCAGCCGCCTCGGCCCACTCGCCCACGGGTTATTCCTGACCCTGGTGGTGCTGAACCTGGTGATCGGTTTCCAGGCCATCGGCGCGTTAATGGTGGTGGGTTTGATGATGTTGCCAGCCATTGCTTCACGCTTCTGGAGCCGGCGCCTGCCGGTGTTGATCGCGGTATCGGCGGTGCTGGGATGCCTGTCGGTGTGGTTGGGTTTGTTGCTGTCGTTCTACTACTCGCTGCCCAGCGGCCCGGCCATCGTGCTGGTGGCTGGCGGTGGGTATCTGCTGTCCGTGGTCTTCGGTCCGGTGCACGGCTTGCTGCGCCGCCCGCCCTTGCTTACATCCCAATGAGGTGTTTCCCGATGCGCGCTCTACTCGTGCTGTTCAGCATTCTGCTGCCATTGTCGATGGCTCAGGCCGCCGACAAACTTCAAGTGGTTACCAGCTTCAGTATTCTCGATGACATCACCCACCAGATCGGTGGCGATCACATCCAGATCAGCAACATGGTGGGCCCGGACGCCGACGCCCACACCTACGAACCGACACCGGATGATGCCAAGGCGCTGCTCAAGGCCAAGGTCATCATCAAGAACGGCCTCGGCTTCGAACCCTGGCTGGACCGCCTGGTCACCAGCACCGAAACCAAAGCCACGGTAGTCACCGCCAGCAAAGGCGTGATCTCCCACACCATGGAAGAAGACGGCGAAACCATTCCCGATCCGCACGCCTGGCATAACCTGGCCAACGCCGAAATCTATGTGAACAACATCACCAAGGCGCTGGTGGCCGCTGACCCGGCGAACAAGGCCGACTACCTGCGCAACAGCCAGGCGTACCTGAAAGAGATCTACCGCCTGCTGGCCGAAGCCAAAACAAAATTCGGTGCATTGCCACCTGGCAACCGCCGCATCGTCACCTCCCATGACGCGTTCGGTTACCTGGGCCAGGCCTACGGCATTCAGTTCCTGGCACCTCAAGGGCTGTCGACTGAGCGTGAACCATCGGCCGCCGAAGTCGCTGCGCTGATCACCCAGATCCGCAAGGACAAGGTCAAAGCCGTGTTCATGGAAAACATCAAGGACTCGCGCCTGCTCAAGCAAATCGCGGATGAAAGCGGCGCGCAGATCGGCGGCACGCTGTACTCCGACGCCCTCGCCGCTGAAGGCCCGGCCAGCACCTTTACCGGTCTGTTCGAGTACAACCTCAACACCCTGTGCGCCGCCCTGAGCAAGCCATGACCTTGAGCATGCTCGACCTGGAAGGGGCTGCCATTGGCAGCCGCTTTCCACTCGAACAGGTACTGAACGCCCTGCCGTGGAACAGCGATGGCTTGATTGCCGCCATCGTCCAGCAACACGGCAGCGGCCAGGTGTTGATGCTGGCCTGGATGAACCGCCAGGCCCTCGATGAAACCCTGGCCACAAGGCGGGCCAGCTACTGGTCGCGCTCGCGCCAGCAACTATGGCGCAAAGGCGAAAGCTCCGGCCACTGGCAGCAGTTGGTCGAAGCGCGTCTGGATTGCGACGGCGACGCAGTGCTCATGATTGTCGACCAGCACGGCCCGGCCTGCCACACCGGCCGACCCACCTGCTTCTACAACGCCATCGACGGCGCCTACGTTCACATCATTACGGAGCCCGCTGCATGATCCGCAAGAACCCCTCCGGCGATCTGCCGGTGATTGCCGAATCAGCCTACGTCGACAAAACCGCCATCATTTGCGGCAAGGTCATCATCGGCGAGAACGTGTTCGTCGGTCCCTACGCCGTCATCCGCGCCGACGAAGTCGACGCCAGCGGTGCCATGGACCCCATCACCATCGGTGCCAACTCCAATATTCAGGATGGCGTGGTCATCCACTCCAAATCCGGGGCGGCGGTGACCATCGGCGAGTTCACCTCCATTGCCCACCGTTCCATTGTCCACGGCCCCTGTTCCGTCGGCGACCGCGTCTTCATTGGATTCAACAGCGTGCTGTTCAACTGTGCCGTCGGTGATGGCTGCGTGGTGCGTCATAACTCGGTGGTCGACGGCCGTGACTTGCCCGCCGCCTTCTACGTGCCCTCCACCACCCGCATCGGCCCGAACACCGACCTGTCGCAATTCCCGCCGGTGAGTGTCAGCGCCTCGGAGTTTTCCGAAGACGTGGCGCGCACCAACGTCGACCTGGTGCGCGGTTACAAAGCCCTGCAAAACGAGTTCTGAACCATGAGCCGCCTGCTGATTCGCAATGCCCGCCTGGTGAATGAAGGCCAGTTATTCGACGCTGATGTACTGGTCGCCAATGGCCGTATCGAGAAGATCGCCACCAGCATTGAAGGCTATAACGAACCCGTAGAAATCGACGCCCAAGGCCAATGGCTGCTGCCGGGAATGATCGATGACCAGGTACACTTTCGCGAACCCGGCGCGCCCGAAAAAGGCAGTTTCTACAGTGAATCCCGCGCTGCAGTGGCGGGTGGCATCACCAGCTTCATGGACATGCCCAACACCCACCCCGCCACACTTAACCTGGAAGCCCTGGCCGATAAAAAGCGCCGGGCCGCGTTGCACTCGGTGGCCAACTACGGCTTTCACTTTGGAGTCAGCAACGACAACCTCGACACGGTTGCCGCCCTGGACCCGCGCGAAGTGGCCGGGGTGAAAGTGTTCATGGGCGCCTCCACCGGCAACATGCTGGTGGACGACCCACGGATTCTGGAGCGACTGTTTGCCGAAGTACCCACCATCCTGCTCGCTCACTGCGAACACACGCCGAGCATCCTGGCCAACGAGCAACGCCTGCGCGAGCGCTTCGGCGAGCATATTCCCGCCGTCGCCCACCCGCTGATTCGGGATGCCGAAGCCTGCTATCGCTCATCATCGTTTGCAGTGGAACTGGCCAAGCGTCATGGCACGCGCCTGCATGTGCTGCACCTGACCAGCGCCATCGAGTTGGCGCTGTTCGAAGATAAACCCCTGGCCGAAAAGCGCATCACCGCCGAAGTCTGCCTGCACCATCTGCTGTTCGATGACCACGACTATCACCGCCTCGGCCACCAGATCAAATGCAACCCGGCGATCAAGACGCGCGCCGACCGCGACGCCCTCCGCCAGGCCTTGCTGACTGACCGACTGGATGTGATTGGCAGTGACCATGCGCCGCATACCTGGGCGCAAAAACAATTGAGCTATCGCGAAGCGCCGTCCGGGCTGCCGTTGGTGCAGCACGCGTTGCCGGCGTTGTTGGAGTTGGTCGCGGACGGGCTCTTGCCCCTGCCGACCCTGGTGGCCAAAACCAGTCACCGGGTGGCCGACCTGTTCGCCATTCCCGATCGTGGCTACTTGCGCGAAGGCTATTGGGCCGACCTAGTGCTGATCAAACCCGAGCCCGAAGGCAAACCCGTCAGCAGCCAGCCGATACTCGCTCGCTGCGGCTGGACGCCCTTCGCCGAGCGCAGCTTTCGCCACAGCGTCAGCACCACGCTGGTGTCAGGCCACCTGGCGTGGCACAACGGCCAGGTGGTCGACAGTTGCCAGGGCTTACCCCTGCACTTTCTGCGTTAAGCGCGGGGTTTGACCGTACCGCAATCGTTGCCCAGCCACTGTGCGTGGGTGTCCAGGCTGCCCTTCTGCTGAACGCCGGTCGCATTGAAAGTGCCATTAACCGTCGTGGTGAATTCCTGCTGGCTCTGGAACGTCGCTACACCGGTGCCCTGGGCTTTCGGGCAGCTGAAACGAAACTTCCACTGGTTGCCGGTCTTGTCGGTCACTTGCTGTTTACAGCCCGATTGCGGGTCAGTCAGCGGGATTGAATCAGAGGCGACCTGGGCCGGGGTGAGGCACACCTGCACGCCTTTGCCGGCCATGGTGATGCCCTGTTTTTCCAGCATCGCGCGCTGTTCAGGGGTCATCTGTTGTTTGAGCTGACCGAGGATCAGCGACAGGTCCGGCAAGTCCTGGTTATCAACTTTCATATTACTGGTGGTCAATTCCCACAAGCCCGGCGCCAGCATCTGCGCCTGAGCCGCCACGGGCAGCGACAATCCAACAACCATGGCCAAACCAAGCAGACGAGCATTCATCGGGTAACTCCTGGATAATTGTGGGCGTTAGACGCCGCAAAGCTGCCAGTGTTGCACGGCAAATAAAATAGCGACATTCACCGTCGAACATGGTCTGTTAGGCACTTGGTTGCCTGGAGTTACGTCGTTCATGGATTTTTTTGGCCCGCACTTGCTCGCCTACTTCATTGCCACGCTGCACTTTCTCGGGACTCTGGCCGCGATTCACGCGGTGCTGACCGTCAGGACCGCCCAAGGCTCAATCGCCTGGGCCTTGTCGCTGATGTTCATGCCTTACCTGACGCTGATTCCGTACCTGATCTTTGGTCGCAGCACTTTCGACGCCTATATCCAGGCGCGTCGCCAGGCCAACCAGGAAATGCACACCGCCATCACCGCGCTGAACTGGCGCCCATGGGTCGATGAGGCGCTGGCCGCACGCAACTCCAATGCCTACGCATCCCTGCGCGCCATGCCCAAATTGGGCCGCATGCCGTGCCTGGCCAACAACGAAGTACGCTTGCTGATCAATGGCGACGCTACTTTCAGCGCAATCTTCGACGCTATCCGCACGGCCAAAACGGCGGTGCTGTTCCAGTTTTTTATCATTCATGACGACGAACTCGGCCGCCAACTGCACACCTTGCTCAAGGAAAAGGCCGCCGAAGGCGTAGACATCCACGTGCTCTATGACCGCATCGGCAGCCACGCCCTGCCCTATCGTTACGTGCAATCCCTGCGCGACGCCGGAGTAAAGGTCAAAGCATTTGCCACCCGCAGCGGCTGGCTCAACCGCTTCCAGGTCAACTTCCGCAACCATCGCAAGATCGTCGTAGTGGACGGCATCACCGGGTTTGTCGGCGGGCATAACGTCGGCGATGAGTACCTGGGCAAAAAGCCGCCATTGGCGCCATGGCGCGATACCCATGTGCAGGTCACTGGCCCGGTCGTGGCATGCCTGCAGGAGTCGTTTGCCGAAGACTGGTTCTGGGCCGCGCGCGAGTTGCCGCCACTGATCCTGCCGGACACTTACCCCGAAGACGGCGTGCTCTGCCAACTGCTCGCCAGCGGCCCGGCTGACCCGTATGAAACCTGCTCGCTGTTTTTCGTCGAAGCGATCCATGCCGCGACAGAGCGAGTGTGGATCACCAGCCCCTATTTCGTGCCCGACGAAGCTGTATTCGCCGCCCTGCGCCTGGCGGTTTTACGCGGGGTGGATGTGCGCCTGCTGCTGCCATCGCGGCCCGACCACCGCATTGTGTATGCCGCCTCCAGCCTCTACGCCATCGAAGCGGTGCGCGCCGGCGTGCGGGTGTTCCGCTATAAGCCGGGCTTCCTGCATCAAAAAGTGGTGTTGGTGGACAGCGAAATCAGCGCCATCGGCAGTGCGAACATGGACAACCGTTCGTTCCGGCTTAATTTCGAAGTGATGCTGCTGACCGTGGACGAGGCGTTTGCCAGCGAAGTGGAACAGATGCTGCTGGACGACTTCGCCCTCGCCCATGAAGTCAGCCAGGAAGAAAGCCGCGAAACCCGCCGCCTGCAACAACTGGGCATGCGGGTCGCGCGTTTGATCTCACCGATTCTTTAACAGCCAACACAGAATGAATGTGGGAGCGGGCTTGCTCGCGAAGGCGGTATGCCAGTGCCAAATAAGCTGGCTGATCTACCGCTTTCGCGAGCAAGCCCGCTCCCACATTTACATCTTCAGCGTCTTCGTAACACTGCTTCAGCGGTAGATATCTTCCCGCGTCCACGGCAGTTCATGGCTGCCATCGGCATGAGGTTTCACTGCCAGGATCTGATGCAGGTTGATCCAGCCCCGTGCGAACGCATAGGCACAACCGGCCAGGTACAGCCGCCAAATACGCAACGCTTGCTCCGGCACCATCTTCGCCGCCGCTTCAAGGTTGTCCTCAAGCCGCTCGCTCCAATGGTCCAGCGTGCGCGCGTAATGCAGGCGCAGGCTTTCGACGTCCACCACTTCAAGCCCGACTTCACTGATCTCGGCAGTCATCATCGCCAGATGGGGCAACTCACCATTGGGGAACACGTAACGCTCGATAAAGTCCCCGGCGCCACGGCCGACAGGACGACCATCCGTGTGCTTGGCGGTAATGCCGTGGTTCATCACCAGGCCGCCTTCACGCACCGCGCCAAACAGGGTTTGGCAGTATTGCGCCAGGTTGGCATGGCCAACGTGTTCGAACATGCCCACGCTCACCACTTTGTCGAAGCGACCGTCTTGGGGCAGGTCGCGATAGTCGAGCAGTTGCAGGTCCACCTGGTCTTCCAGGCCATCCGCTTTGACACGTTCCCGGGCCAGTGCCAACTGCTCCTTGCTCAGGGTGATACCAAACACTTTGACCCCGAATTCCCGCGCCGCAAAACGCGCCAAACCGCCCCAGCCACAGCCCACATCAAGCAAATATTCACCCGGTTGCAAACGCAGTTTGCGGCACAGGTGGCGAAATTTGTCTTGTTGAGCCTGGTCGATGGATTCGCTACCGGTTTCAAAGTAGCCGCAGGAGTACGCCATGTCCTGGTCCAGCCAAAGCTGGTAGAACTCGTTGGACAGATCGTAATGGTAGGAAATGGCGGCAGCGTCAGTGGCCTTGTCGTGGATCGAGCGCACCGGATGACTTTCCTCGTCATCTTCGATCAGGGCGTGACTCAACTCGTCACATACCCGAATGACCTCGGCGATGGAACCTTCCAGCTCCAATTTGCCCTCGACGAACGCTTCGCCCAATGAGTCGAGCGTTGGATGGGTCAGCATGGAGACCGCCGTGGGGTCCTTCACCACGATGGTCACACTGGGCTCAGGGCCCAAGTTGAATTCATGGCCGTCCCAGAGTCGAAGACGAAGCGGTAGCTTGAGATTCTGTAAGGCCGGTGGAAGTGGCGCGAGCATGAGTAGTCCCCCCTTGTTTCAGACGTCTGGAATGAGGGTAGACCATCCGAAGACAAAGTAGGTGGCTATCGAATTGATAGCGCTTTTCTACGAGGCCCGAAACTCGAGCAAACCGTCTTGGATCCACTGTTTCAGCCACGTCACCGCTTGCAGCGGTGCACCCTCCTTATAAGTGACTGCTAACTCTGCGCACAGTTCTGAAAAGCTCCAGCCGGTGGCGACCATTCCTGCCAGTGCGCAGGCTTCAGAGGGTTCCAGGCTGCGGTAGTGGCACACGTTCTGGTGGCGCCACACCAGGCAAACCTGCGCTAATTCCAGCGCGTGGCTGTCGGGGAAGTCCGACTCATCCTTGCTGGCCCGCCAAATCGCCACGGTATTGAACTGGCAAAGCATCTGCTGCACAGAAGGCGCCAGGGCTACCCGCAAACCTGGCCAGGCTTCGGGTGGCAGTTGCGCCATATCATTCAGGGTCAGCAGCTCACCCTGCGGCGCATCAAATGCCAGGGTAAAGGCCCACTCCAACCGTGCCAGTTCGGCCAGCGGCGCGCTCTGCTCAGCCACCAGGTGCTCAACGATAAATGCCGGGAACCGCTCACCCAGCCAACGCAGGCTGTAATGGGCGGACGGATAACGCCGCACATAGGCCTGTGTCAATAACGCGAACTCATCATCCCCCAGCCAATACCAGATGGCGCCGAAATCATGGCGCAACACTTCCTGCAACCGCGACACGTAGGCGTTGTGATAAATCGCCAACCCCGTGTCTACGTCCAGGGTCGGGCCACCGAGCAAGGTGGCGGTGAAACCACTGTTAGCCACCGCCGTTTCGGATAATAGATGCTGTTCAAAGGCCAACTGCCAATCGGTCAGGCGCATAACGACCTCCGGGCCAACGCGGTAGCCCCCAGTTCACGGGCCTTGCTCAGCTCGGTCAGCAGCTCTTCGAACGGCGGGAAATGGTCGTCGCGCTCCAAGAGCGTCGACACCGGCCCCAAATGCTCAAGTGTCTGTTGATAGAGCGCCCACACCGGATCGCATACCGGATGGTCATGGGTGTCGACGACATAATCGCCGTAGTCCATATGCCCGGCCAAATGCAGTTGGCGGATACTCTCGGGCGGCAGGCTGCGGATAAACGTCCACGCATCAAACCCGTGATTGCGCGAGCTGACATATACATTGTTGACGTCCAGCAGCAACTGGCACCCCGTGAGGTGAGCCAAGGCATTGAGGAATTCCCACTCAGTGAATTCGTCCGCCCTGGAGCGTACATAGCTGGAGACATTTTCCAGCACCAACGGACGCTGCAACACGTCCTGCACTTGGCGCACACGGCCGGCCACGTGGTAGAGGCTTTCTTCGGTGTACGGCAGTGGCAGCAAATCGTGCAGCTGATGCGCGCTGCCGCGGCTCCAGCACAGGTGATCGGAAACCCACGCAGGTTGAATACGCTCGGCGAGCTGTTTGATTTGTTTAAGGTAATCGGTATCGAGGGCATGGGGCCCACCGATGGACAGGGACACACCGTGCATCACCAGGGGATAGCGCTCGGCTATAGCGTCCAGGTAGTACAAGGCTTTACCGCCCTGGACCAGATAATTCTCGGAGATCACTTCGAACCAATCCACGGCCGGCGACTGTTCAAGGATCTGCTGGTAATACTCACTGCGTAAACCCAGGCCGTAACCCAGACTGTTAAGGGAAGTGGACATCAGACACTCCTGGACAAAGTGTCCGCAGCGGCGGGGGGCGTCCGCTGCGGTTGCACTGGTTTGCCGGTTATTCGCCGACTTTGCCGCCTTTTTCGTCGCACATGGCTTTGCTCATAGAGAGGAAGCCCTGGCCTTTGCAGGAACCTTGACCTTTGCAGGCGTGGTCTTTGGTTTTGCAGTCGTTCTGGCCTTTGCAGGCGTTGACGCCATAGCAATGCACAGCGGTATCAGCGGCTTGAGCCTGAGTGACAACACCAGCAAACATAGTAGCGGCGGCCATTGCGAGGGCGGCACCGGCAGCAGCGGATTTAATGTTCATTCTCGTATTCCTCATGAGCAGTAGTGGAGCCGGTCTGAACGGATTGTTCAGTCTCGACATACCACTAGAGTGAGGTCCCGCATTGGCGTTACAGCCGTGTGCAAATATTTCTGAAAATTATTCGTCGAGCTTCAAAAGCGGCTCCTGAAAGCGCAGCAAACGCCCGGCGTTGCCCAGTACCAGCAAGGTGCTGAGGTTATGTAACACTGCCGCAATCATTGCGCCTGCTGCGCCCAGCCAGCCAAACGCCGCGAACACCACGATGGCCAAGGTCCAGCCCAGGCCGATAACCACATTGACCTGCAACGTGTGTCGGCACTGACGGCTCAGGCGCACACAAGTGCCCAGGCGGCGCAGGTCGCTGCCGATCAACACCACGTCCGCCGACGCGAGGGCGATGTCCGCCCCGCCCGCGCCCATCGCCACGCCAACCACACCCGCCTTGAGCGCCAGTGAGTCGTTGATGCCGTCGCCCACCACCATCGGCCGGAAACCACTGCTGATTTCTCCCAGCACGCGGTTGAGCTTGTCTTCCGGCAAGGCCTGCGCTTCGACGTCGCTGATGCCTACGTCCAGCGCGAGGCTGTCGGCCACGCTTTGACGGTCGCCGGTCAGCAGCAATTGGCGGCCAAGGCCTAAATCCCGCAACTCTTGCAGTGCCTGACGTGCCTCCGGCTTGACGCTGTCGGCCAGCAACAGCCACGCGAGGAACTGCCCATTCAGCGCCAACCCGGCAATCGGGCCGTCGTGATTGGGGACAGGGGTGCTGACGATGCCCAATTGCTCAAACAACTCCGGTCGCCCAAGGGCCGCCTCGCCCTGCTCGGTCTGCGCCACTACGCCAAGGCCCTGGCGTTCGCGAATGTCCGTAAGCGCCAGCATTTGTTCCTGAGTCGCCAAACCTGCCAATGCACGGCTGACCGGGTGGCTGCTGGCCGAACCGAGGCTGGCCGCCAGGTTCAACACCACCTGCCGATCCGGCGCCGTGGTTTCGATGGACTGCAAGCGCAAGGTGCCAAAGGTCAGCGTGCCGGTCTTGTCGACCACCAACGAGGTCAGGTCCGCCAGTTCCTCCAGAAACGCGGAGCTGCGAATCAAAATCCCATGGCGCGCCGCCACCGCAATCCCGGCAATCGCCGTGGCCGGTGCCGACAGCACCAAGGCACACGGGCACGCCGCCACCAGCACGGCGAGCATCGCCTGGGCGTCATTGGTAACAAACCAGGTCACCGCCGCCAGCAGCAACACCAGCACCATATAGCTGCCGGCATAGCGCTCCAGCAGCCGCGTGATCGGCGGTTTGGAGCGCTCGGCGTTCTGCATCAGCGCAATGACTTTGCCCAAGGTCGACTCATCACCGGTGCGCGTCACTTGCAGGCGCAACACGCCATCAAGGTTGATCGCCCCACCAAACACCTGCACGCCGACGCCGGCTTCCAACGGCACCGACTCCCCGGTGATAGGCGCCGTGTCCAGGCTGGCCTGGCCGGACAGCACCACGCCATCGGCGGGTACCCGGTCGCCGGCGCGCACTTCGACGATATCGCCGGTGTTCAGCGTGCCGTTATCCACTTCAACAATGCTGCCGTCAGCCTGCACCAACCGCGCGTGGCTGCGGGTGAGTTTGCCCAGTGCGTGAATTGCTTCCTGGGAGCCGATCACGCTGCGTTCTTCCAGCACATGGCCGAAGATCATGATGATCGGCAGCAAGGCGGCGGTCAGCAGGTCGCCCGTGGCCCACGCCCCCATCATCGCCAGCGCGATCAATTGGTCGGTGATGCCATGCAGGCTCGGGTAGCGCAGGCTGTACCAGGCCGAACGCATCACCGGCACGGCCACCAGCAAGGAAGCGACGCCGAGCAGTAATTGGCTGACACCGTTTTGATCCGGCGCCAGCCAGCGCCACACCAGGCCCAATACCAGCAACCCAAAGGCCAACATGGCCAGGGTCAATTGCCGGGCAGCACTGCGCTGCTCGGCGGACGTCAACATAGGCGCGCTCATTGCTCGGCTCCCTGGATGATCAAGCGGGAGTCGTCTTTAGGATCGACCGTCGTCACTGAACCGGCCTGGCCAAGAATTTTCGGCACGCGCTCGCGGTAAAGGCGCAGCAGCAAGCCTGGGTCTTTGACCTGCGCCAGGCTGGCAACAGTGGCGGTTTGCGCCTGGGCATTGGCCAGGCGCTCACTGGCCTGGGCGTGGGCAACTTGCACCAGGCGGTCAGCCTCCTGGTTCGCGCTCTGGGTGAGTTTTTCCACTTCGGTGCGCGCGTTGGCCACGGCTTTATCGGCTTGCTGGCTGGCCGTCAGCACCGCGTTGAACGCATTCACCGCCGGGCCCGGCAGGCTCGATTGCACGTCGACACGGGTGACTTCAATGCCCAGCCCCAAACCCGTCGCGGCCAGCTCCGCCAGGCACTTATTAATAGCTTGCACCAGATCTGCGCGAAGCCGCTCACGGCGCTCGGCCGCGCCGTTGTCAGTGCCGATCAGTTCCGGGCGCGCCACCAGAATCGTGTCCAGATCGCGCGCAGCCGTCAGCGCCACGGCGCTGCGCGTCACCAGTCGATCCAACGCCGGCAGCACATGCTCGCCCTGCAGCACAAACGCGTAGGGTTCGGTGACCTTGTAAAACACCCGCACATCCAGCTGCACCACACCGGCATCGCCGGTCAGCAGATAACCGGAACCCGCCAGCGCATCACTCAATGGCGTGGCGAAACTGGCGACGCGGTCGGCCTGGGTTGCCGCATCGGAGCGCAGCAGGTTCTCCACCCGACGTTCGATCACGCGGTCCGCTGCGGGTAACAGCACGACTTGCTCGAACGGCTGTGGCCACGCCAGCAGGAGCCCGGCGTTCTGAATCCGATCCAGCGCGCCGAAGTGCAATACCACAGCGCGGTTTTGCGGGTCGATCTGCCGCACATTGGAAAACGCCCAAGCCAACGCCGCCAGCACCGTCACCGCGTACAACGCCAGGAACGTCAGGCGCCCGGCCTGGATCCACGGGCTGTCCGGGCCGTCACGCTCGGTCATGGTTGAACGTCCTTCGGCCCGTCCACCAGTGCACGGAACGGCGCGGCGTCGGTGCGCAGGATGATCCGGGTGCTCGGCGTGACCACCGTGCCCAAGGTGTCGAGCGAACGCAGCAGGTTGTACAGCTGCGGATTGCCCGCGTAGGCCCGACCATAAATTTGCGCTGCTTCAACCCGCGACTGGGCTTCGATATCGGCGGCTTTCACCGTGGCATCGGCCTGCACAATTCGCGCATCACGCTCGGCGGCAGAGCGGATCTGCGCCGCTTCACGCTTACCGACAGCGGTGCGTTCAGTGGCAATGGTTTCACGCTCGGCACGCATGCGGTCGACGGTGGCCGTGAGGGTGACCGACGGCAGGGTCAGGCGCTCGATACCGACTTGCGCCACGCGCACGCCGTAGGTGGTGAGCAATTGTTGATCAATCTGCTGACGCAATTGCGCCTCGAAATCGGCAATGCGCACCTGGCTGGCGTCGGTGTTAATCAAGCTGGACAGGTCGAAGCTGGCCGCCGTGGTTTCCAGCGCCGAGCCGACGAACGTGCGAATCTGCCGCGCCGCTTCGTCCGGCTGGTTCTGCACCGCGCGCATAAAGCGCTGCACATTGTCGGCATCGCCCTGCACCTGCCACGCCACATAGGCCTGCACGATGATCCGCAGGCCGTCGCGGGTACCCACATCCTGCAAACCGCTGGAGGTAGTGCGCAAGCGCAGGTCCACCGGGATCGCGGCTTCGAAAGGTGCCGGCCAGCGCCAGCCCAGGCCCGGTTCCAGCAGCACCCGCGACGGGTTGCCGAACCGCGTAATCACCGTGGCCTCGCCGGAACGCACTTGCACCAGGCTGGCGGCCGCCACCGCAAACAGCACCAGCAACACCGCCCAGGCCATGCGCCGCCAAGGGAAAGGCCCGGCCGCCTGCTCATCGCCGTGATGGTGATGATGATGGCCGTGGTGGTGATGGCCGTGATCGTGAGAATGAGCGCTCAACAGACAGACTCCTTATTGAACGGCTTTACGCGGCACCGAAGGATCGGCCGGCAAAGTAAAAGAACGCAGATCGATCGTTGGCGCGCCATCGGCGCCCAGGCGGTGATCCAGAATAAGCAGCTTGGCGTGCGCCAGCCCTTGGCTCAGTTGAGCGAGATACTGCTCCAGCACGAAGGCACGGCCTGCGGTGGCGTAAGCCTTTTGTTCGGCGCTAAAGCGCAGGTCTGCCGCTTGGGCGCCCGCGTTCACTTCACGGGCGGTGGCCATCGCCTGGTCGCGCGCGGTGCTGGCCAGCAGCAAAGCCTGGTTGGTTTGTTCGCTGGCGGCGCCGCGCTCACGGGAAATCAGCGCCTGGGCACCAATTTGTGCCGCCTGCACGCCGTGGTAGGCGTTGGCGGCGCCGGCCGGTGGGTGAATGGCTTCCACCACCGTGGCCAGAATTTCCACGCCGCTGTCGAGTTTTTGCAGGTCCGCCTGTACGGCGCGCCCGACCTCGTCGGCGAGGCTGGTGCGTTGTTCGCCAAGAAGTTCGTCGAGGGTGCGCGAGGCAAAGTCATGCACGAGGATGCGGCTGGCGGTACTGCGAATCAGCGTCGGCACATCGGCGCTGTTATAGGTGGCGGCCAGTGCGGCCTGATCGGTGAGGCCGATGCGGTAGACGAAACGTACGTCCATATTGACGATCTGGAAGCTCTGCTTGTCGCCGCTGCTGCTGGCGATCACCTGGGACTTGTCATTCACATGGCTGGCATCCCACAACCGGTTGGCGATCAGCGGCGCCGGGCCTTCGGCAGGGGCCAACGGCAGTGCTGCGGCGTCGCTGGCGCTGGTGGCCAGCTCATGCACAACGCCGTTTTCCACACTCAGGACGCGACCCAGTGGCCACGGCAACCCGGCATGCAGACCCGGGCCGAAGACTTCCACCGGTTTGCCGAACCGCTCATAAATCCCACGGCCTTGCAGGGGCACTTCGTGCACGCCGGTCAGTGACCAGCCTACCGCCAGCACCACCAGCAGCACCGGCAAGAACGCCCGGCGCATGTAGGTAAACGCCCAGATCTGGCGCAGGTCGATGCCGAAGCGGTTATGCAGTTCGTGCTGCAAAGCGAGCAAGGGTTGTGGCGGCCAGCGCAGCAGCCCGGCGATAAAGCTTTGCGCCATCAAGCGCGGTTCGAGCCGTGGCTGGCGCGGGCTGAACAGCGACAGCGTGCCCCTTAACAGGAACTCCAGCGCCACCAGCGCTGGCAACAGGCCAACAATCGTCGCCAAGCGCAGCGGCCAGACGGATTGCGCGCCGGCAAACAACAAACAGATCGCACTGACCACCAGGACAAGAATCGCCACCCGGATCAACTGCGCCAGCTGCGAAGCTTCAGGCCATTGCGCAGCGGTTTCCTGAGCCAGACGGCGCTCGAACACCAACAAGCCAAAGGCCAGCGCCAGCGCCAACGCAGCGCCGATGCTCGCGGATTGCCCCACGGGCGATGCGGGCAGGGCCAGGTTCCAGAATTCGATGATGCTGACCAACGCCAACAACGACCAACCACAGAGCCACAACACGGGCGCGCCGATCTGGGCCAGCAAGCCGCTGCCAAAGCGCTCGAGCAGGCGCGCGTACCCGCCCAGCTCTTCGACGGGCCGTTCGATCAGTTCAGCCGCAGGCTCTTCCAGCGCCTGGGCGCGCCAATCGGCGACCCACCACGCCGATTGCAACCCGGCCACCAGCACCAGCAGAGCGCTCGCGCAATTGATCAGCACCACCGGCCAGATCGACAGCGGCGCAAACAAGGCGACGAACAACGCCAGCACCCAACCGGCGACAGCCAGGGCGGTCAGGCTGATGCCGGCCTGCCTCAATCGACGGGCATGGAACAACCCTTGTTGAAAACGCGCGAGGCCTTCAACCGAAGCGCCGTCAGCTTCTAAATCCACTTGCATCCACTCAACGCCCGCTTACACACAGTTCGTTACGATATAACACGCGGCGTGAAATTTTTGTTCGCTAAAGACCGTTTTTGAGCCCTGCGCAACGCCCCTGTGGACAGGGCTTACTCGCGATGGCGATGGGTCAGTGGATGCCTGTACTGGCTGGCCCACCGCTATCAGGCGCAAGCCCCCTGCCACAAATACCCTCCGGCACCGGCGAGACCGTGACTAACCCCCCATAAACACGCGCCATCACTGGTGCAGGCACGGATTAATCGGCACACTCCAAAACAGTTTTCGCGGGTTCACGGACAAGGAAGCGCCACTCCCCATGATTTCGATCTATCAGCTCAAGCCGCGTTTTCAAAACCTGCTGCGCCCCCTCGTGCAGCGTCTCTATGACAACGGCACCACCGCCAACCAGATCACCGTGTTGGCTGGCGTGGTTTCCCTGCTGGTCGGCCTGTTGATCGCCAGCTTCGCCCAACACCTCTGGCTGTTTGCGCTGATCCCGCTGTGGATGATCCTGCGCATGGCACTCAATGCCATCGACGGCATGCTCGCCCGGGACTTTGGCCAGCAATCGCGCCTCGGTGCCTACCTCAATGAACTGTGCGACGTCATCGCCGACAGCGCGCTGATCCTGCCTTTTGCCCTGATCCCCGATGCCAGCCTGGTGCCGGTGCTGCTGGTGGCGCTGCTCGCCGTGTTCAGCGAGTACGCCGGTGTGCTCGGGCCGATGGTGGGCGCTTCGCGCCGCTACGACGGCCCAATGGGCAAGAGTGATCGCGCGTTTGTACTCGGGGTGCTCGCCACCGGCGTGGCACTGGGTTGGCTCAACGCAGGCTGGGTCGATACGGTGATGTGGCTGGTCGCCGCCCTGCTCGCCTACACCTTGGTCAACCGTGTGCGCCAAGGCCTCAAAGAAACGATTTCCCCTTCTGCATAAGGAATTTGCGATGCGCGAACAGCAAGAGCACACCTTCAGTACCCATGATGGCGTCGAGCTTTTCTATCGGCACTGGCCGGCCACGGCGCCTGCGGGCGATGAGCCGCGCAAGGCGATCCTGCTGTTTCATCGCGGCCACGAACATTCGGGGCGCATTGCTCACCTGGTCGACGAACTCGACCTGCCGCAATTCGATTTCTTCGCCTGGGACGCACGCGGCCACGGCCAATCCCCCGGCGCACGCGGTGACAGCCCCAGCTTCGCCACCAGCGCGCGCGACGTGCAGACCTTCTGCGACCATATCGGCGCTACTTACGGCATCGAAGAAGAGAACGTCGCCGTCATCGCCCAAAGCGTGGGCGCCGTGATCGCCGCCACCTGGGTGCACGATTACGCACCCAAAATCCGCGCCCTGGTGCTGGCTTCCCCGGCGTTCAAGGTCAAGCTCTACGTACCTTTTGCGCGACCGGGCCTGGCGCTGATGCGCACGTTGCGCGGCAACTTTTTCGTCAACAGTTACGTCAAGGCCAAGTTCCTCAGCCACGACCCGGAGCGGGTCGCGTCCTACGACAGCGACCCATTGATCACCAAAGCCATTTCAGTGAATGTGCTGCTCGGGCTGTACGAAGCTGCCGATCGCGTTGTAGCCGATGCCCAGGCGATTCAAGTGCCCACACAACTGCTGATCTCCGGCTCCGACTTTGTGGTGCACCGTAAACCCCAGCAGCAATTTTTCGACCGCCTCGGCAGCCTGAAAAAAGAGCTGCATATTCTTCCCGGTTTTTTCCACGACACCCTCGGCGAACGCGACCGAGCGATAGCCGTGAGCAGCGCCAAGCGCTTTATCCTGCAGAACTTCACCCACCCGCTGGACCGCGCCTCTTTACTCGACGCCGACAAATTGGGCGCCACCTGCGCCGAGTCGGAATCCCTCGCCGCGCCGCTGCCACGTCATTCATTGCGCGACCTGTACTGGCGCATGACCCGCGCCAGCATGGGCTTGGGCAAGAACTTGTCGGCCGGCGTGAAATTGGGCTTCGACACCGGCTTCGACTCCGGTAGCACGCTGGACTACGTGTACCGCAACACGCCCACCGGTAAGGGCGGGCTGGGGCGGATGATCGACACCAACTACCTCAACTCCATCGGCTGGCGCGGCATTCGCCAGCGCAAGCTGAATGTCGAAGAACTGCTGCGCCTGGCCATGGCCAAGTTGCGCGCAGATGATCGTGAGGTGCGAATTGTCGATATCGCCGCCGGCCACGGCCGCTATATTCTCGAAGCCTTGCAGGGCGTTTCGCCGCTGCCGGAATCAATCCTGCTGCGCGACTACAGTGACATCAACGTGCGCGACGGTGGCGCGCTGATCCGCGAAAAAGGCCTTGGGGATATCGCCCAGTTCGTCAAAGGTGATGCGTTTGACCGGGCTGATCTGGCGGCACTGGACCCCAAGCCGACTTTGGCGGTGGTGTCCGGGCTGTATGAATTGTTTGCCGATAACCGCATGGTCGGCGGTTCATTGGCAGGGCTGGCCGAAGCGGTGGAGCCTGGCGGTTATCTGGTTTACACCGGCCAACCGTGGCATCCGCAGCTGGAACTGATCGCCCGCGCGCTCACCAGCCATCGCCAGGGCCAGGCCTGGGTGATGCGCCGGCGCAGCCAGGCGGAGATGGATCAGTTGGTCGAGGCCGCAGGCTTTCGCAAGATCACCCAGCGTGTCGACGAATGGGGCATTTTCACCGTGTCCCTGGCACAGAAGATCTGAGCATGCGCGAACCCGGCTTATTGAAACCGGCAGTCCTGTGGCTGCTGTTGCTGGCGCCGTTGTTTTTCAGTACCTACGGCTTTGCCACCTGGGTCACCAGCCAGCGCAGCGACGTCGGCACACTGGTGTTCGGCTGGGAAACCCATATGCCGTTCTGGGCCTGGACCATCGTGCCCTATTGGTCCATTGACCTGCTCTACGGGTTCTCGTTGCTGCTGCCCAACACTCGCCATGAGTTGAAACAACACGCATTGCGCCTGCTCAGTGCGCAAGTCATTGCTGTGAGCTGCTTCCTCATCTGGCCACTGCGTTTCACCTTTGAACGGCCGGAACTGGACGGTGTGTTTGGCTGGCTGTTTGCGGTACTGGCCGGCTTCGACAAACCGTTCAACCAGGCGCCCTCACTGCACATCGCGCTGCTGGTGATCCTGTGGGTCATGTACCAGCGCCACACGCAAGGGTTCTGGCGTTGGGTGGTGCATGGCTGGTTCGCGTTAATCGGTATTTCGGTGCTGTCCACTTATCAACATCACTTTATTGACTTACCCACAGGCGCCCTCGCCGGCTGGTTATGCGTGTGGTTGTGGCCCGTGGAGCACCCGAGCCCGCTGTTGAATGCAAGGCTTACGCGGGATTCGCAGCAGTGGCGGCTCGGCTTGCGTTACGGCGCGGGGTCGGTGGTGCTGTTGATTGTGGCGCTGAGCTTGGGGGGCGGGTGGCTCTGGCTGATCTGGCCGGCGGTTTCCCTTGGCCTGATAAAGGCAAACTACCTGGCACTGGGCGCTGCGGGCTTTCAGAAACGCACCGATGGCCGTCTGACGCCCGCCGCACGCTGGTTGTATGCGCCCTACCTGGCGGCGGCGTGGATTAACTCGCGGTTGTGGACGCGTAAACATCCACAACCCGACCAGGTTGTGGATAACGTCTGGCTTGGTCGAATTCCTACCGCTAGTGAACAGGGGTCATTCAAGGCCATCGTCGATCTCTGCGCCGAATTGCCGATTAATCCACAGAGCTGCGCTTATCAATGCATCCCTGTGCTCGACTTGATCGCCCCGACCCCCGCCGAATGCCTGCAAGCCGCGCAAGCCATCGAACGCCTGCGCCTGGGCGGGCCCGTGCTGGTGTGCTGCGCCCTGGGTTATTCGCGCAGCGCCACGGCGGTCGCCGCATGGTTGCTGCACAGTGGCCGCGCGGCCAGTGTCGAGGAAGCGCTGGCTATTATTCGTACAGCCAGGCCCAGCGTGGTCCTGCATCCCGCTCACCGTGAAGCACTGGAGGGTTTACCCCATGCCTGCTGATATGGAACTCCAAGTGGTCGCCAGCCTTCTGCGCCGGGGCCGATCGCTCGATCAGTTATCCACAGGCCTGACCGTGGTCGGTGTGCTGTTCGGCCTGGCTCAATTGCTGATGGCGAGTATTTCGACAATCTGCCTGCTGCTCAGCCTGTGGATGATTATTCTCGGCCTGCTGCAAAAGTACTGGGCGCTACGCGTGGCTTTCGATGCCGACCTGTTCGCTCTGCTGGCCTGCGACCCCCAGCGCACACCCGATCTCGACCAGGCCTTGCAAACCCTCGGCCTGCAATCGCCCAAACGCGCTGGCAGGCCCTGGACCGAACGCCGTCGCGGCGCCCTTAAATTGTTGCGCAAGCAGGCTTGGCTGCTGGGTGCGCAAGTGCTGTTGACCTTGCTGGTGATACTCGCCAGCCCTTGGCTACCTTTTGCCGGATAAGGAATTCCCATGTTCGAACCTGTGGTCGCCACACTGATTACCTCGATGGCCCGCACCGTCACAGGCGCCCGTAGCCTGTGGCTGGGTTGCGCGCCGGTTCCGGTGCAACGCATTTACTTCGCCAACCACAGCAGCCACGGCGACTTTGTGCTGCTGTGGGCATCACTGCCGCAGAACCTGCGCAAATTCACGCGCCCGGTGGCCGGTAGCGATTACTGGAACAAAAGTGCCTTGCGCCGCTACATCATCAACCGTGTATTCAATGGTGTGCTGATCGACCGCGAGCGCAAAGATCCTGTGGATAACCCCTTGCAGCCCATGCTGGCTGCGCTTGAAGGCGGCGACTCGCTGATCATCTTCCCCGAAGGCACGCGCAACCTGGAGGACGGCCTGCTGCCGTTCAAAAGCGGCCTGTATCACCTGGCAAAAAGTTACCCACAGGCGGAATTGGTCCCCGTGTGGATAGCCAACCTCAACCGGGTCATGCCCAAGGGCCGCGTGCTGCCGCTGCCGTTGTTGTGTACCACCAGCTTCGGCGCGCCGTTGCAATTGGAAGAAGGCGAAGACAAAGCCGCGTTCCTTGCCCGTACCCGCGACGCCCTGCTTGCCCTCGCCCCGGAGCATGTCTGACATGGATAGCCAAACCTTGATGTTGTTCGGCGGGATCGGCGCGATCCTGGTGCTCGCCTCACTGATCGGACTGATCCTCAAACTGCGCACCCGTGGTACACCGAATGCGGTGATCGACAACCTCAACGCCCGCATTAACGCCTGGTGGGTAATGGTGGTGGTGATCGGCATTGCTTTCTGGCTCGGTACCGGCGCGGTGATCCTGCTGTTCTACGCGGTGTCGTTCTATGCCCTGCGCGAATTCCTCACCCTCACCCCCACGCGCCGCAGCGACTACCCGGCGCTGGTGGCCGCGTTTTACGTGGCCCTGCCCTTGCAATACGTGCTGATCTACTCGGACTGGTACGGGCTGTTCTCGATCTTTATCCCGGTGTATGTGTTCCTGCTGCTGCCGATCCTCGCGTCCCTCGGTGGCGACAGCACGCACTTCCTCGAACGTGCATCGAAAGTGCAATGGGGCCTGATGATCGCGGTCTTCTGCGTGTCATTCGTGCCGGCCTTGTTGACCCTCGACATCCCCGGTTATGAAGGCCGTAACCTCTTGCTGATCGCCTACCTGGTGATTGTGGTGCAACTGTCGGACGTACTGCAGTACGTGTGCGGCAAGCTGTTCGGCAAGCACAAGATCGCGCCCAACCTGTCGCCCTCCAAAACCGTCGAAGGCTTTATTGGCGGGATTCTGCTGTCGTCCCTGATCGGTGCGGCGCTGTGGTGGACTACGCCGTTTAATCCGTGGCAGTCGTTTTTGATCGCGTTGTTGATCAACCTGTTGGGTTTTGCCGGCGGCATTGTGATGTCGGCGATCAAGCGCGACCGGGGCGTTAAGGATTGGGGGCATATGATCGAAGGACATGGCGGGATGCTGGATCGTCTGGATTCGGTGTGTTTTGCCGCGCCGATTTTCTTTCACCTCGTTCGCTACTGGTGGACCTGAGCCATACAGCCTCAAGCCCAATGCGGATCAAATGTGGGAGCTGGCTTGCCTGCTCCCACACTGGTTTTGCAGTGTTTTCCAGTCCTCAGCCCGGCAAATGTCCCAGGGGCAAGGCGCCTGGGGTTTTCACGGTCTGGATCGCGAAGTTACTGCGAATATCCCTCACCCCCGGCAGCTTCAACAGGCTGCCGGTGACGAACCGCTCATACCCACGTAAGTCCGGCACCATCACCTGCAACAAAAAGTCCGACTCCCCCGACACCAGAAACGCCGAGATCACTTCGGGCAATGCCGTCACCGCCTCGCGAAAGGCATTGGCTTCGGTGTCGTTGTGCCGCTCCACCTTCACGCCGACGAACACCATCATGCCCAGCCCCACTTCGTCGCGGTCCAGCGTGGCCTGATAACCGCGAATCACCCCGGCTTCTTCCAACAGACGCACGCGGCGCAAACAGGGGGAGGCGGACAGACCGATCGCATCAGCCAGTTGCACATTACTCAGGCGGCCGTCCCGTTGCAGCGCTTCGAGAATCTTGCGGTCGAACGCATCAAGTTTGATATTTGGCATAAGTGGATGGCCGCTGGCTGTATTGGTGGCAGATAGTGCCAAGACTAGACGCTTATCTGGCTGACTTCGCAAGCACCTGCCCCGCCTTTCAACTCTAGAATTGGCCGACAAATGGTGGGAGGTGAAACATGGCGCAGCTCTGGTTATTTCTGTTGGCCTTATCGGTGGCTTTCCTGTTGCCGGGGCCGGACATGATCCTGCTGCTGCAAACCGGCGCGCGCCAGGGCAAGGCCTTGGCGCTGACCACGACAATCGGCTTGGGGCTGGCCCGGGCATGCCATGTGGCGTTGGCCGGTATGGGTTTGGCGACGTTGTTCAAAGTGGCGCCGTGGACGTTTGACGTGGTGCGCCTCGGTGGCGCCGCCTACCTGTTATGGCTGGGCGTGCAATGCCTGCGTGCCAATGGGCTGACATCGTTCAACGAGAGCCAGGGCGCACCGTCGGTCCACGCCTGGCGCACGGCCTTTCAGCGCGGCCTGCTCACCAATCTGCTCAACCCCAAGGCCCTGCTGTTCTGCTCAGTGCTGCTGCCGCAATTCATCAACCCACAAGCAGGCCCGGTGGCGGCGCAGTTTGCGTTGCTCGGTGTAATCCTGGTGAGCGTCGGTTTCGCATTCGACTGCTGCTATGCCCTGGCCGGCGCGCGCATCGGCCACTGGCTGGCGCGCAATCGCTCGGCGCAGCGTGTGCAGCAGTGGTTATTTGGCAGTCTTTTGATTGGTTTTGCGGTGCGTCTTACGTTTGTGCAGCAGGCCTGAGCACGTCGGCAATTTCACGTCATCTTTTGTATCAAAGACGCGTGTAATATAGGCCGCACTTAGCCAGGGATGCTCACCATGCTCGATTCGTTGAAAGCGACCAGCCGCCGGATTCTCGGCGCTTTACTGACTGTGGTGAGTGCTCTCTTCGGCCAATGGCAACCGCCGCCCTGGCTGCGCACCCTCGGGCATGGCCTGACAAATGTGGGCCATAAAGCACGCGCCTACCCGCGTCAGGCCGGTGCCGGGGTGTTGGGTCTGGTGTTACTGGCCGCCGCCGGCTTCTATGGCTGGCAGTGGTACTCGCATCTGCCGCAACCGCACACCGTCGGTTATTCGCTGCACAAACCGAACCTGACTGATTACACCCAGCAACCACCGGTTGTGGATAACTTGCAGGTCCGTTTCGCCGAGTCCGTGGCTCCATTGGCAGCCATTGGCAAGCCAGTCACCGAAGGCATCACCCTAAAACCTGAAGTGGCCGGCGCCTGGCGTTGGTCCGACGACCACACTTTGTTGTTCGTGCCGGAAAAAGACTGGCCCGTCGACGCCCATTACACCCTCGACCTGGCCAAGAAAAAGCTGCTGGCCGACGGTGTACTGCTCAACCAGTACAGCAGTCAGTTTTCCACTCAACCCTTCCGCGCCACCCTGGCGCAAAACGAGCTGTATCAAGACCCGTCCAACCCGACGTTGAAACAGCTGGTGGCGACTTTTCATTTTTCCCACCCGGTCGATGAAGACAGCCTGCGCAAGCGTGTATCGGTAACCCTCGGCAAAGGCCTGGCCTACCGCGATGCCCAGTTACCCAACCGCCCGGAAATCACCTTCGACGACACCAGGCTCAACGCCTACGTACGCTCCGCCGCCCTGGCCACGCCACTGGAAAGCACGCCCGTCAGCGCCAAGCTCGATGAAGGGATCAAGGCCCGCGACGGCGGCAATGCCAGCACCGCACCGCTGGTTTCTGAAGTCACCGTGCCCGGCCGCTATCGCCTGACCTTTACCGGCGCGGAAGTGAGCTTTGTCGACAACGCGCGCGCTGAACCGGAACCCGTGCTGATGTTCAGCAGTTCCAGCGCCGTGGCCGATGACACCATCGCAGGTAAGGTCCAGGCCTGGCTGCTGCCGGAAAAAGCCCAGGACGATACCCGCCCCTATTACAGCAACGAGATCGACGATGCTCTGCTGGCCCGTAGTTCAAAGGTCACCCTGACCCACGTGCCCAGCGTCGAACCACTGAATACGCTTCACGCCTTCAAATTCAAGGCTCCGGCAGGCCGCGCGCTGTATGTGCGCGTTCCCGCGAACCTGGAAGCCATCGGCGGCTACCTGGCGAAAGACCCTACGGCGTCGCTGATCAGCATGCCGGCGTACCCACGCACTTTGCAGTTCCTGTCTGACGGCGCCTTGCTCAGCCTCAACGGCGAAAAACGCCTGGGCTTCATGGCCCGCGGCGTGCCCGGCGCCCATGTGGAAATCGCCCGGCTGCTACCCAATCAGTTGCAGCACCTGGTGGACCAGAGCAGCGGCAGCTTCGCCCGTCCGAATTTTGGCAATGAGTACTTCGACCGTATGGTGGAGCGTCAGTCGCTGGATATTCCGCTGTCGTCCAATGACCCGGCGAAAACCGTCTACGACAACGTCGACCTGAGCCACTACCTCACCGCCAACGGCGGTCGTCGCGGCATCTTTGTGCTCAAGCTCAGCCCTCAGGATGACCCCGCCGAGCGCACGTTCGATTACTCACGCAGCAGCACCAGCGACTTGCGTTTCATCGTGGTCACCGACCTTGGCATCATCGCCAAACGCTCCAGCGACGGCAGCCATGATGTCTACGTGCAATCCATTGGCAACGGCTCGCCGGTGGCCGACGCACAAGTCGACATCATTGGCCGTAACGGTTTGCCGGTCAGCAGCGGCCGCACCGATGCCGAAGGCCATGCGCATTTCGCCAAGCTGGATGAACTGCGCCGTGAGAAAACGCCGCTGATGTATGTCGTCACTCGCGGCAATGACCAGTCGTTCCTGCCGATTGCCCGTCAGTCGCAACAGCTGGATTTGTCGCGCTTTGATGTAGGCGGTTTGGAAGAAGACGGCGCGATTGATCGCCTCAGCGCCTACCTGTTCACCGACCGCGGCCTGTATCGGCCCGGCGAAACGGCGCACCTGGGCATGATCGTGCGCAGCGGCAATTGGAAAGGCGCATTACAAGGCCTGCCGGTGGAGCTGCAAATCACCGACCCACGTGGCCTGGAAGTCATTCGCCAGCCACTGAAACTGTCCACTAGCGGTTTTGAAACCTTTGATTTCCCCAGCAGCGAAGTCGCCCCCGCCGGGGATTACACCGCGACCTTGCAGTTGATTGGCCAGAAAAACACGCGCACCGACCTGGGCAGTGTCAGCTTCAAGGTCCGCGATTTCGAGCCGGACCGCATGAAGGTCAGCCTGAGCCTGCACGACACTCCGGTGTTGGGCTGGATTCCACCGGAACAGGTGGTGGCCAAAGTCACCGCGATGCACCTGTTCGGCGCCCCGGCGTCCGGCCGTCGCGTCACCGCCAAAATGTCCCTGAGCCCTACACTGGCGGCCTTCGACCGTTACCCCGATTACCGCTTCCGCCTCAACGATTCGCTGGAAGAAGCCAGCACCGAAGACCTGGCGGAAACCACTGTCGACGACAACGGCCAGGCGGTGCTCGACCTCAACTTGCAACGCTTCGCCAACAGCACCTATCGCCTGCAAGTGATGACCCAAGTGTTCGAAGCTGAAGGTGGCCGTAACGTTGCAGCGCAAAATGCGCTGCTGGTGTCATCCGCACCTTATCTGGTCGGTGTGAAAAGTCAGGATTCGCTGTCGTACGTCGCCAAAGACGCCCCACGCCAAGTGCAATGGCTGGCCGTCGCGCCAGACCTTACACCCGTGGCGGTGGACGGCCTGACCAGCGAAGTCATCGAGCACCGCTATGTGTCGGTGCTGGTGAAACAGTCCAACGGCACCTACAAGTACGAGTCGCGCATCAAGAACATCAGCCAACCGGCCTCGCCGCTGGTGATGACCAAGGAAGGCGCCAAGCAGACCCTGAACACCGGCACGCCGGGCGATTTCACCCTGCAACTCAAGGACGCCAACGGCAACCTGCTCAACCAGATCGACTACAGCGTGGCCGGGCGCGGCAACACCTCACGCTCCCTGGAGCGTAACGCCGAGTTGCAATTGCGCCTGGATAAACGCAGCTACGCGACGGGTGACGAGATCGCGATCAGCATTCGCGCGCCGTACACCGGCGCCGGCTTGATCACCATCGAGCGTGACAAGGTTTACACACAGCAGTGGTTCAAGGCCGACAGCACCAACAGCGTGCAACATATCCGCGTGCCTGCAGGGCTTGAGGGCAACGCCTACGTCAACGTGCAGTTCGTGCGGGACATCGGCTCGTCCGAGGTCTACATGAGCCCGCTGTCCTATGGCGTGGTGCCGTTCAGCATCAACCTGGATGCACGGCGCATGGCGCTGAAAGTCGAAGGCCCGGCGAAGATCGAGCCGGGGCAGACCCTGGATATCAAGGTCACCGCTGACCGCCCAGGCCGCGCGGTGGTCTACGCGGTGGACGAAGGTATCCTGCAAGTGGCGCGCTATCAGACGCCAGACCCGTTGGGCTTCTTCTTCCAGAAGCGTGCACTTGAAGTCGGCACCAGTCAGATTCTTGACCTGATCTTGCCGGAATTCAGCCGCCTGCTCAGTGGGGCGGCGCCCGGCGGCGATACAGAAGGCGGCCTGGCCAATCATCTCAACCCGTTCAAGCGTAAGCATCAGCCACCGGTGGCCTGGTGGTCTGGGCTGGTGGACTTGCCCGCCGGTGAAACCGTGCTGCATTACCAGGTGCCGGACAGCTTCAACGGCAAGCTGCACCTGTTTGCGGTGGCGGTGGATGCCGACAGCGTCGGTGTCAGCGAGGCCAATACCGAGGTGCGCGGGCCGATTGTGATAACGCCGAACGTACCGGCTTTTGTGGCGCCGGGAGATGTGTTCAATGTAAGCGCCGGGGTGTTCAGCAACCTGGATGCTGCGGCGGATGTGAAGTTTGAAGTGCAGACCAGCGACGGCCTCAACGTGCAGGGCGACAAGGGCAGCACCTTGTCCCTGCAACCGCGCAAGGAAGGCACGGCAGAGTTCAAGATCAAGGTCGGCGAAACCCTCGGCTCGGCGGACCTGCGTTTTATCGCGGTATTGCCGGACGGCAAACGCATTCAGGTCGCGGAAACCACGTCGATCCGCCCACTGAGCGAGCATCGCGTGGCCCTGAGCCTGGGCCGCTTCGACAGCGCCAGCAAAGAACTCAAGCCAACGCGTGAACTGTTCAGCCAATTGCGTGATGTGCAACTGGGTGTGGCGGCCTCGCCGCTGGTGTGGGCCAACGGCCTCAAGCATTACCTGGATGACTACGGGTATGCCTGCACCGAGCAACTGGTGTCCAAGGCCATGCCGGCGTTGATCTGGGGTGGCACTGCGCCAGAAGCCGAGCAAGCGTTCAGCGGCGCGGTGCGCATGCTGCGCCAACGCCAGAACTCGGCCGGCGGCTTTGGCTTGTGGGCGGCCAACCCGGACGTGGCGCCGTACGCCAGCCTGTACGCCACTGACTTCCTGATCGAAGCCAGGGAGCGCGGGCTACCGGTGCCGGAAGACCTGCTGGTACGCGCCAACACGTATCTGACAGACCTGGCCAATGGTCCGAGCGAAGGCCTGTCGGAATTGCGCAACCGTGCCTACGCCAGCTACTTGCTGAGCCGTCAGGGGATTCTGGTGAGCGGCGCACTGAGCGATATCCGCGAGCGCTACGAGAACTACTTCAAGGACACCTGGCAGAACGACCTGGGCGCCGCTTACCTGGCTGCCAGCTACAAGCTGCTTAAGCAAGATCGCCAGGCGGATGCATTGTTCCGCAAAATCCCGTGGCGTTCCCTTGTGGATAAGTGGGACAGCGATGGCCTGTACTACGACCCGCTGGTGCACGATGCTGAACACTTGCACCTGCTGGCGCGTCATTTCCCCGAGTTGCTGGGCGATGTGCCGACGGCGTTGCTGGACAAACTCGGCAAGCGCCTCAACGAACAGCGTTACAACTCGCTGTCGGCCGCCCTGTTGCTGCGCGCTCTGGATAACTATGGCCAGCGTGCGCAAAGCGACATGACCCTCAAGGCCACCGCCTGGTTGGGTGACAAGCAACAGCAACTGCTGGAAATGGCCGGCCAGCCACCGCGCGCCGCCGTGCCGGGCACCACGCAGAAGCTGGTGATGGAAAAAACCGACGGCCCGGCCGCGTTCTACATGCTCAGCGAAGCCGGCTTCGACAAAGGTACCCAGCTCAAGCCAATCAACAACGGCCTGGAAATCATCCACGAGTACCTCGACCTTAAAGGCGAGCCGGTGAGCAAAGTCGCGGTAGGCGATGAGTTCCTGGTGCGTCTGCGTCTGCGCGCCACCGACCGTGATCAAGTGCAGCAAGTGGCCGTGGTCGACCTGCTGCCGGGTGGCGTCGAGCCTGTGTATAACTTGCCGCCGGAGCCGGAAGCCGCCAGTACCGATGAAAGCGAGGGTGAAGACTCCGAATACGCCGAAACCGCAGACGGCGAAGAAACGGACGCCTGGCAGGCGCCCATCGGCGAGACCGAGTTGAGCAATTGGCAGCCGGACTATGTGGATGTGCGTGACGATCGCGTAGTGTTGTACGGCACCGCGCTGCGCGATGTAGGCACGTTCGTCTACCGCGTACGCGCCACCAACGCAGGTACGTTCAATACGCCACCGGCCTATGCCGAAGGTATGTACGAAACCACCCTGCAAGGGCGCGGCAAAGTAGGCCAGCTTGAAATTACCAAGCCTTAAGCGCCTGACGCCGCTGCTGGCAGCGGCGGTGGTATTGGCGGGGCTGCGGCTGTGGCCCCATGCCCCGCTGGAACACGCCGTGACCTCGTCACGGGTAGTGCTGGCCGACGACGGCTCGCTGCTGCGCATGACGTTGGCGGACGACGGACAGTACCGCCTGTGGCTGCCCCTCGAGCGTATGTCGCCGTCACTGGTCGAGGCGTTGCTGCTCAAGGAAGACCGCAATTTCTACTGGCACCCGGGCATCAATCCCCCCGCGTTGCTGCGCGCGGCTGCGGCCACCTACAGCGGCGGCCAGCGCCAGGGCGGTTCGACACTGAGCATGCAACTGGCGCGGCGCCTGTGGGACCTCAACACTCGCCAAGTACCGGGCAAGTTGCAGCAGATGGCGTTGGCGCTGTGGCTGGAAGCGCGCTACAGCAAGCACGACATCCTTGAGGCGTACCTGAACCTGGCGCCCATGGGCGGCAATATCGAAGGTGCCGAAGCGGCCAGTCGCATTTATTTCGGCAAGTCGGCGGCGCAGTTGTCGTTGTCCGAAGCCTTGGCGCTGGCGGTGATTCCGCAACAGCCGGGTCGGCGCGCGCGCTTCGGGCCATCGCTGCAAAACGCACGGCTGCGGTTGATGACCGAATGGCGCGAAACTTATCCACAGGACCCGCGCAACGACAGTTTGCTCGATTTGCCCCTAGAGGCGCGCAACCGCCAGCAGATTCCTTTTCTGGCGCCACATGTGAGCGAACAACTGTTGGCGTCCCAGGCCGGCAACGAACTCAACACCACCCTTAACCTGCCCTTACAGCAATTGCTCGAACGCCTGATCACAGGCTTTATTGCCGAACGGCGCAGCACAGGTGTGGAAAACGCCACAGCAATCCTGATCGACAGTCGCGACCAGAGCGTCAAGGCCTTGGTGGGTTCGGCGGATTACTTATCCACAAGCATCCACGGCCAGGTCAACGGCGTGTTGTCCCGCCGCTCACCTGGGTCGACGCTCAAGCCATTTCTGTATGGGCTGGCGCTGGATCAGGGGGTGATCCACCCCATGAGTATCCTCAAGGACTTGCCGAGTAACTTCGGCTACTTCCAGCCGGAAAATTTCGACGGTAGCTTTGTCGGGCCGCTGACAGCGCGGGATGCCTTGATCCGTAGTCGCAACATTCCGGCGGTATGGCTCGCCAGCCAAGTGCAGTCGCCTTCGCTGTATGGGTTGCTGCAACGTGCCGGCATCAAAGGGTTGCGCAACGAAAGCCATTACGGCCTGGCGCTGGCCTTGGGCGGCGGCGAGATGACGCCGGAAGAGCTGGCGCGCCTGTATGTGATGCTGGCCGGTGACGGGCATTTGCGGCCGTTGCGCTATTTGCAGGAGCAACCGCAATCCACCGGCGCGCAGCTGCTCACGCCCCAAGCCGCGTTTATGGTGCGCGACATGCTTCGGCGCAACCCACGCCCGGATGGTTTGCCCGGCCGCCACTGGCGCACCGCCTGGAAAACCGGCACGTCCTGGGGCTTTCACGATGCCTGGAGCGCAGGCTTGGTCGGCCCGTACGTGCTGGTGGTGTGGGTGGGTAACTTTGATGGCCGACCGAACCCGGCGTTTATCGGTGCCAAGACCGCTGCGCCGTTGTTCTTTCGGATCGCCGACGCCTTGCCTCTGGCGCTGCCCAATGTCGTGATTAAAGCCGACAAACCGCCCGCCGGGCTGGTGCGCATCGATGTGTGCGCCGCCTCCGGCGAGTTACCCAACCACTGGTGCCCGCAAACTCGCAAGACTTGGTACATTCCCGGCGTGTCACCGATTCGCGTGTCTAACCTGCACCGCCCGGTACTGATCGACACGCGTACGGGCAAGGCCGCGTGCCCGCCGTTCGATGCGCAATACACCCGCGAAGAAGTCTTCGAGTTCTGGCCCAGTGACGTGCAGCGCCTGTACCGTGCGGCTGGCCTGCCTCGACGTACGCCGCCCAACGTAATGAAGAACTGCCAACCCAACCGCATCAGCGATCAAAGCGAAGCGCCGCAGATACGCTCGCCGCTGACGCAAGTGAGTTATCAGTTGCGCCTGTCCCAGCCCCAGGAAAGTATCCCGCTCACTGCCAACGCGGCCAGCGATGCAGCGACGCTGTATTGGTTTGCCAACCAGACCCTGATCGGCCAGGGCCCGCCGCAAACCACACTGAACTGGCGGCCGGGCAAGTCGGGGGAATACCGGTTGCGGGTCAGTGATGATCAGGGGCGCAGTGCGAGCCGGGGGTTGAAGGTGGAATTTGTGCCGTGATCAGGCGTCTTCGTCGCCGAAACCGGCTTTACCGACGCGCTTTGCAAAATGGTTGTACGCCGCACCCAGCTTCCGTTGCTCGAAGATTGAAAACACCAAGGTACCCAGCAGGATCAGCATCCACACCAGAAACAGCTTCAAGGTATCCACCTGAGCAACGAACAGCAGTAAGGTCACTACGCCGCCGATGATCATGCCCAGCCCCATCCACGCCCCCAGGACACGGCCGACGGCCAGGCGCATACCTTGGGGCAGGACAAGGCGGGTTGCCATCATCACCACGATGAGCGTCAGGAAGAAGCCAAACGCGGCCATGAAGGGAATCGGGAAACCGCCCTCGCGGTACAACCAGGCCAGCAGTCGATACACCGGGCCCAATGGCTCCATCTGTTGATAGGTATCGGGGCCCGGCAAATGCAATTGGGCAAAATGCGCAGGCGTCATGGCCATGATGCCAACCCCGATCATCCCTATGATTGCGGCATAGAAACCGCCGGCGCGCCACAATGGCGCCAGCACCCGGGTATTTTCCACATCCTGGGTTTGCGAAAGGCCGAACACCGCGTTGCGCTGTTTGCCCTGGGCGATCACCGGCTTGCCCTCGCGCTCGCAGGCGTCGCCGATCAGCATCACATCCAGGTCCTGGACCAGCAGGATTTCACCTTGGCGTCGTGAGCTGCCGACGAGTTCATAGTCGTCAGGCGATTTGTTGCCGAACAGGTCAATACCCTCGGCCATCACGCGGATCTCACCTGTGGCGTCCTGTAACCGAAAGTCATTGCAGCGCGCCTCTCCGGACACCCGGCTCCAACTCCAGCGGCCGTCGTCGTCTTTCTTGCCGTCTTCGACAATCCAGACATACCCCACGCATGGCGTGCCATTGACCGGCGACAGTAGGGTCTTGTCAGCAATCACTGTGCCGCGTACCTCCACCAGTCCCATAGCCAGCGACCGAATCTGGCTGGTGGCCAGCCGCCGTTCGGTTTTGTAAAAGTTGGGACCAAAGCTCGCCAGCAATCCGACCAGAATGCCGACTGGAAAAAACAGCGCGATGAAGAGGTTCGGGGCATACACAATCAAACTGATAAAACCCGCGACCAACGCCAGTGCCAGCAGGGTTTTCCACAGCGGTTTTTTCACAACCTCACCGACCTGAGTGGTTTTCATGCCCCGGGCACCTCAAGCTTCACACCCTCGTAGCGGGTTTCTTCAGCACTGATGGCCAACAAGGGAATGCGCTGATAGCTGAGCATTCGCGCAAAGAACAGATCGGGGAACACCGCGATGGCGATGTTGTAGAGGTTGACCGACTCGTTGAAGAACTCACGTCGGTCGGCAATTCGCTCCTCCACGGCTGAGATGGCCTGCTGCAACTCAACCATGTTCGGTCCTGAGATCAGCGCGGGGTAACTCTCCGCCACCGCAATCACCGACTTGAGTGCCGCATTGAGCTGGTTGGACGCGTCGACCTTGTCGTTAAGGCTGCTGGCGTTGAGGTATTGAGTCCGCGCGTCGCTGAGGCGGGTGAACAGCGCGTTCTCATGGTTCATGGCGGTCTGCACCACGCGCATCAAGTCGGGAATCTGGTCGGCCCGTTGCTTGAGCAGTACGTCGATGTTGGCGAACGCCTTATCCACATCGTTACGCCGCATCACCAGGCCGTTATAGACCCCGACCATCCAGCCGACCAGGCCCACGACAATGATCAGCACGACGATGCCGGCGATTAGCAGTTCTATGTTCATGGTGACGGCGTCCCTGGCTGAGTTATCCACAGGGAAGCATTCTAGGGGTTAGCCTGACTGCGCGCCCGGTAGTAGCCCACAGATTCGACAAGAGGTCGTTGATTCAACGAGCCGCTCGCCGTTACTCAGTAAACTCGATGTAGCTGGACTCCCCACCGCCTGTCGCACCAGACAACCATCCCCATACAAACGTCAGCGTGGTGCGCCCGGCATGATCAACGCCTACCGTGCCGCGAGACCAACCGGCGAGGAGTTCACCTTCGGTGGTCAAGCATTGGTAAAGAAGTTCGAGGGTGTTGGGGCCTGTTACGCGCCCGACCTGCTGACCCATGCGTATCCGGCCGCCTTGGTAAGTGCCCGAAATGGCATCTCCTTCCACCTGGTAATGAAATACCGTCCCTGAGCCGGAAAGCCCTTGATTGTTGTTCGCGACCGTAAATCGGCGATTGTTCAAGCGCTCGTGGACGCGGGAGGAGGTTTGCATCAAATCGAATCCTTTCGTTGGAGCCTGAAGGCCTTGCGGGCCTCCAGGCGCGTGGCGTGTTACTCCACCGTCACCGACTTCGCCAGGTTACGCGGCTGGTCCACGTCGGTGCCCTTGAGCACCGCTACGTAGTACGACAGCAACTGCAGCGGGATGGTGTAGAGGATCGGCGACAGGGTGTCGTGGATGTGCGGCATGTTGATGACGTGGGTGCCTTCACCATTGGTCATACCGGCTTTCTCGTCGGCGAACACGATCAGTTGGCCGCCACGGGCACGCACTTCCTGCAGGTTGGATTTAAGCTTTTCCAGCAGTTCGTTGTTCGGCGCGACGGTGACCACCGGCATGTCGTCATCCACCAGGGCCAGCGGGCCATGTTTCAGCTCACCGGCCGGGTAGGCTTCGGCGTGGATGTAGGAGATTTCCTTGAGTTTCAGCGAGCCTTCCATCGCCACCGGGTACTGCGCGCCACGGCCAAGGAACAGGGTGTGGTTTTTGTCGGCGAACAGTTCGGCGACTTTTTCCACGGTGCTGTCCATGGCCAGGGCTTCACCCAGGCGGGTCGGCAGGCGGCGCAGTTCTTCCACCAGGGTGGCTTCGACGCCTTCGGCGAGGGTGCCGCGAATCTGGCCCAGGGACAGGGTCAGCAGCAACAGGCCTACCAGTTGGGTGGTGAAGGCTTTGGTGGACGCAACGCCGATTTCGCGACCGGCCTGGGTTAGCAGGGTCAGGTCCGACTCGCGCACCAGGGAGCTGATGCTGACGTTGCAGATGGCCAGGCTGGCGAGGAAGCCCAGCTCTTTGGCGTTGCGCAGTGCGGCCAGGGTGTCGGCGGTTTCGCCGGACTGGGAGATGGTCACAAACAGGGTGTCTGGCTGCACCACGACCTTGCGGTAGCGGAATTCGCTGGCGACTTCGACCTGGCAAGGGATGCCGGCCAGTTCTTCCAGCCAGTAACGCGCAACCATACCCGCGTGGTAGCTGGTGCCGCAGGCGACGATCTGCACGTTGCGCACTTTGGCGAACAGCTCGGCCGCTTGCGGGCCGAATGCATTGACCAGCACTTGGTTCTGGCTCAAGCGACCTTCCAGCGTGCGTTGCACCACGGAAGGTTGCTCGTGGATTTCCTTGAGCATGAAGTGGCGGAACGCACCTTTGTCGGCGGCTTCGGCGCCGTCGCGGTATTGCACGGCTTCGCGCTCGACGGAGTTGCCGTTGACGTCCCAGATCGCCACGCTTTCACGGCGGATGTCGGCGATATCGCCTTCTTCCAGGTACATGAAGCGGTCGGTGACCTGGCGCAGGGCCAGTTGGTCGGAGGCGAGGAAGTTTTCCCCCAGGCCCAGGCCGATCACTAACGGGCTGCCACTGCGGGCGGCAACCACGCGGTCGGGTTGGCTGGCGCTGACCACGGCCAGGCCGTAGGCGCCGTGCAGTTCCTTGACGGTGGCCTTGAGGGCAACGGTCAGGTCGCCGAGGTCCTTGAGCTTGTGGTTCAGCAGGTGGGCGATGACTTCAGTGTCGGTGTCCGAGGTGAACACATAGCCCAGGCCCTTGAGCTGTTCGCGCAGCACTTCGTGGTTTTCGATGATGCCGTTGTGCACCACCGCCAGGTCGCCGGAAAAGTGCGGATGGGCATTACGCTCGCACGGCGCGCCGTGGGTGGCCCAGCGAGTGTGAGCAATGCCCAGACGGCCGACCAGCGGCTCGCCGAGCAGCGCTTGCTCCAGCTCAGCGACCTTGCCCGGGCGACGCATGCGCTCAAGCTTGCCGGCGTTGGTGAAAACCGCCACACCGGCGCTGTCGTAGCCGCGATATTCCAGGCGCTTGAGGCCTTCGAGCAAGATGGCGGTGACGTTGCGTTCAGCGACTGCGCCTACAATTCCACACATGGTAAGTCTCCTAGATGATTGCCGCGCATATCAGCGTAATGCCGCGGGCTTGAATCTGGTCGCGGGCCTCAAGCGGCAGGCGATCATCGGTGATAAGGGTATGGACGCTGCTCCAGGGCAGTTCCAGGTTGGGAATCTTGCGGCCAATCTTGTCGGATTCGACCATCACCACCACTTCACGCGCGACCTCGGCCATCACACGGCTCAGGCCCAACAATTCGTTGAAGGTGGTAGTACCGCGCTCCAAATCGATGCCGTCAGCGCCGATGAACAATTGATCAAAGTCGTAGGAACGCAGCACTTGCTCGGCGACCTGGCCCTGGAACGAATCCGAATGCGGGTCCCAGGTGCCGCCCGTCATCAACAGCACCGGCTCGTGTTCCAGTTCGCTCAAGGCGCTGGCCACGTGGAGGGAGTTGGTCATTACGACCAGACCCGGCTGGTGGCCCAGCTCAGGGATCATGGCGGCGGTGGTGCTGCCGCTGTCGATGATGATGCGCGCGTGTTCACGTAGACGCATGACGGCTGCACGGGCGATGGCGCGCTTGTAGGCCGAAATGGGCTGGGCGGCATCGCCCACCAGTTCCTGGGGCATGGTGATCGCGCCACCGTAACGGCGCAGCAACAGGCCGTTGCTCTCCAGAGCGGCCAAGTCCTTGCGGATGGTCACTTCCGAGGTTTCGAAACGCTTGGCCAATTCGTCCACGCTGACTTCGCCCTGTTCATTGAGCATCGTCAGAATGTTGTGGCGTCGTTGAGGTGTATTTCGTTTCGACATGATGATCTTAAGTTTCGTTTCGAAAGATAACGAAGGCAATCAAAACCTATTGGCAGGAAATCGTCAAGCAGATCGAAAAGTCTTTTTGACACAACACTGAGCAAAATGTGGGAGCGAGCTTGCTCGCGAATGCGGTGTGTCAGTCAACTTTTCAGTGCCTGACCCGACGCTTTCGCGAGCAAGCCCGCTCCCACATTTGAACTGTGCTGATTTCGACTCTGTGGATAACTCAGGTCTTTTTGATTTTGACCGGGCGTTTCCAACCGTCGATGTTGCGCTGGCGGGCTCGCGCCACTGCCAGTTGAGACTTATCCACATCCTGATTGATGGTGGAGCCCGCAGCAGTGTTGGATCCATCGCCGATGGTGACGGGTGCAATCAGCGAGTTATTCGAGCCAATGAATACATCCTCACCAATCGTCGTCTGATACTTGTTGGCGCCATCGTAGTTGCAGGTGATTGCACCTGCGCCGATGTTGCTGCGAGCACCGATGACCGCATCACCCAGATAGGCCAGGTGGCCGGCCTTGGCATCGTCGCCCATACGCGCATTTTTCAGTTCGACGAAATTACCCACATGTGCCCTGGCGCCGAGCACGCTGCCCGGACGCAACCGCGCAAATGGACCGGCATCGCTGCCCTCGCCCATCACCGCACCTTCAATATGGCTGTTGGCTTTGACCACCACGCCCTTGCGCAGGGTGCTGTCCTTGATCACGCAGTTCGGGCCAATCACCACGTCGTCTTCAATGATCACGCGGCCTTCGAGGATCACGTTGATATCAATCAGCACGTCGCGGCCGACAGTAACCTCACCGCGTACATCAAAACGCGCCGGGTCGCGCAAGGTCACCCCTTGCGCCATCAGGCGGCGGCCTTCGCGCAATTGGTAGTGGCGCTCCAGTTCTGCAAGCTGCTTGCGGTCGTTGGCGCCCTGCACTTCCATCGGGTCGTGGGGCTGCTCGGTGGCAACCAGCAGGCCATCGCTCACGGCCATTTCGATGACGTCGGTGAGGTAATACTCGCCCTGGACGTTGTTGTTGGACAGTCGGCTCATCCAGTCAGCAAGCTTGTTGGCAGGGACGGCGAGAATGCCGGTGTTGCCTTCGGTAATAGCACGCTGGGCTTCAGTGGCATCTTTGTGTTCAACGATGGCCGCAACCTTGCCGTCGGCATCGCGCACGATGCGGCCATAGCCGGTAGGGTCATCCAGCTCGACGGTGAGCAGGCCCATCTGGCCAGGGACTACGTGCTTGAGCAGGCGTTGCAGGGTTTCCACTTCGATCAGCGGCACGTCGCCATAAAGAATCAGCACAGTATCGGCACTGATGAACGGCACGGCTTGCGCGGTGGCGTGGCCGGTACCGAGTTGTTTGTCCTGCAATACGAAATTCAGGTCCTGCGCAGCCAGGCGTTCACGCACCACATCGGCACCGTGGCCAATCACCACATGAATACGCTGCGGGTCCAGTTGCCGGGCGCTGTGGATAACATGGCCAAGCATGGAGTTGCCTGCTACGGGGTGCAGCACCTTGGGCAGGGCCGAACGCATGCGGGTGCCCTGGCCTGCGGCGAGGATGACAATTTCAAGAGACATGAATGGCTACCAATCCTGGGCGGTCCGGCTTCAGACCTGAGAAGTGTTTTGCTAAAAAAGAAAAAGGGTAGCCGAGGCTACCCTTTTTAATCAATCGCGCTTGAAGCATGGCGGCTGGGCCGCTTACTTCTTGCGGATCTGCTGGAGCGTGCGCAGCTGAGCTGCAGCTTCGGCCAGACGTACAGCAGCAGCGCTGTAGTCGAAGTCCGCGCCCTTTTCGTTCAGGGCCTTCTCGGCAGCCTTGACGGCTTCCTGAGCGGAGGCTTCATCCAGGTCGCCAGCACGTTGCACGGTATCGGCAAGTACCTTGACCATGTTCGGCTGAACCTCGAGGAAACCACCGGAGATGTAAAACACCTCCTTTTCCCCGCCTTGCTTGGTCAGAGTGATCGGACCTGGCTTCAAGCTGGTGATCAATGGCGCGTGGCCCATGGCAATACCCAGGTCACCGAGTTCGCCGTGTGCAATCACCATTTCTACCAGACCGGAGAAGATTTCCCCTTCCGCGCTGACGATATCGCAATGGACTGTCATAGCCATCTGATTGCCTCAACCTGATGAGCGCCCGTTGCCGGGCGCCGGGATTACAGTTTCTTGGCTTTCTCGATCGCTTCTTCGATGCCGCCGACCATGTAGAACGCTTGTTCTGGCAGGTGGTCGTAGTCACCGTTGAGGATGCCTTTGAAGCCAGCAATGGTGTCTTTCAGGGAAACGTATTTACCCGAGGCACCGGTGAAGACTTCAGCCACGAAGAACGGCTGCGACAAGAAACGCTGGATCTTACGAGCACGGTTTACCAACTGCTTGTCGGCTTCCGACAGCTCGTCCATACCCAGGATCGCAATGATGTCCTTCAGTTCTTTGTAACGCTGCAGCACGTACTGAACGCCGCGAGCGGTGTCGTAGTGCTCCTGGCCGATCACGTTCGGGTCCAGCTGGCGCGAAGTCGAGTCGAGTGGATCGACCGCTGGGTAGATACCCAGGGAAGCGATGTCACGGGACAGAACGACGGTGGCGTCCAAGTGGGCGAAGGTGGTCGCTGGCGACGGGTCGGTCAAGTCATCCGCAGGTACGTATACCGCTTGGATCGAGGTGATCGAACCTTCTTTGGTCGAAGTGATACGTTCTTGCAGAACGCCCATCTCTTCAGCCAGGGTCGGCTGGTAACCTACTGCCGAAGGCATACGGCCCAGCAGTGCGGATACTTCAGTACCGGCCAGGGTGTAACGGTAGATGTTGTCGACGAACAGCAGAACGTCGTTACCTTCGTCACGGAACTTCTCGGCCATGGTCAGGCCAGTCAGTGCTACGCGCAGACGGTTACCCGGCGGCTCGTTCATCTGACCGTAAACCAGTGCCACTTTGTCCAGAACGTTGGAGTCCTTCATCTCGTGGTAGAAGTCGTTACCCTCACGAGTACGCTCACCCACACCGGCGAACACGGAATAACCGCTGTGCTCGATGGCGATGTTACGGATCAGTTCCATCATGTTTACGGTTTTGCCTACACCGGCACCACCGAACAGACCGACTTTACCGCCTTTGGCGAACGGGCAAACCAGGTCGATAACCTTGATGCCGGTTTCCAGCAGATCGTTGCCGCCCGCTTGCTCGGCGAACGAAGGTGCCGGACGGTGAATGCCCCAGCGCTCTTCGGTATCGATCGGGCCAGCTTCGTCAATCGGGTTGCCCAGTACGTCCATGATCCGGCCCAGGGTCGCTTTACCGACCGGTACGGAGATGGCAGCGCCAGTGTCCAGAACATCCAGACCGCGCTTCAAGCCTTCGGTGGAACCCATTGCAATGGTACGAACCACGCCGTCGCCCAGCTGCTGCTGAACTTCCAGAGTGGTGCCTGCATCGCTTTGTACTTTCAAAGCGTTGTAGATGCTCGGTACGCTGTCGCGTGGAAATTCCACGTCGATAACGGCGCCGATGATTTGAACGATACGTCCGCTACTCATAGCTGGATCCTCTGAATATTTGAACCGTTAAACCGCGGCAGCGCCGCCGACGATTTCCGAGATCTCTTGGGTGATCGCAGCCTGACGCGCCTTGTTGTAGATCAGCTGCAAATCGCTGATCAGATCACCGGCGTTATCGGTAGCGTTTTTCATCGCGATCATCCGCGCCGCTTGTTCAGCTGCGTTGTTCTCGACCACCGCCTGGTACACCTGCGACTCCACGTAGCGCACCATCAAGCCGTCAAGCAGCTCTTTGGCGTCTGGTTCGTAGAGGTAGTCCCAGTGGTGCTTGAGTTCCTGATCCGGAGTCGCCACCAGTGGAATCAACTGCTCCACGGTTGGCTGCTGGGTCATGGTGTTGATGAACTTGTTGGATACCACGGACAGGCGGTCAATCCGGCCTTCCAGGTACGCATCCAGCATCACCTTCACACTGCCGATCAAATCATTGATCGACGGCTCTTCACCCAGGTGGCTGATAGCTGCAACGACGTTACCGCCGAAGTTGCGGAAAAAGGCCGCACCCTTGCTACCAACAACACACAGATCGATCTCGACGCCCTTTTCGCGGTTTACCGCCATGTCCTTGACCAGGGCCTTGAACAGGTTGGTATTCAAACCACCGCACAAACCACGGTCACTGCTCACTACCACATAACCCACACGCTTAACTTCGCGGTCGATCATGAACGGGTGGCGGTATTCCGGGTTGGCGTTGGCCAGATGCCCAATTACCTGGCGGATACGCTCCGCATAAGGACGGCTAGCAGCCATGCGCATTTGTGCCTTGCGCATTTTGCTGACCGCCACTTTTTCCATGGCGCTGGTAATTTTTTGCGTGCTTTTGATGCTCGCAATCTTACTGCGAATCTCTTTTGCGCCTGCCATGTAACACCTATCAGGTTAGCAAGCGGGAGCCTTGCGGCTCCCGCTGCGGCTTACCAGGTTTGGGTGGCCTTGAACTTCTCGATACCGGCTTTCATGCCAGCGTCGATATCGTCATTGAAGTCACCCTTCACGTTGATCTTCGCCATCAATTCGGCGTGATCGCGGTTGAAGTAAGCAATCAGCGCTTGTTCGAAGCTGCCGATCTTGGTGATTTCAACGTCGGTCAGGAACCCACGCTCAGCGGCATACAGCGACAACGCCATGTCAGCGATCGACATTGGGGCGTATTGCTTCTGCTTCATCAGCTCGGTAACGCGCTGACCATGCTCAAGTTGCTTACGGGTCGCTTCGTCCAGGTCAGAAGCGAACTGGGCGAATGCCGCCAGTTCACGGTACTGAGCCAGAGCGGTACGGATACCACCGGAGAGCTTCTTGATGATCTTGGTCTGAGCGGCACCACCCACACGGGATACCGAAACACCGGCGTTCACAGCAGGACGGATCCCGGAGTTGAACATGGCCGATTCCAGGAAGATCTGACCGTCGGTGATGGAAATCACGTTGGTCGGAACGAACGCGGAAACGTCGCCAGCCTGGGTTTCGATGATCGGCAGTGCGGTCAGGGAACCGGTTTTGCCGGTCACTGCGCCGTTGGTGAACTTCTCTACGTATTCTTCCGAAACGCGGGATGCACGCTCCAGCAGACGGGAGTGGAGATAGAACACGTCGCCTGGGTAAGCTTCACGGCCTGGTGGACGGCGCAGCAGCAGGGAAATCTGGCGGTAAGCCACTGCTTGCTTGGACAGATCGTCATAAACGATCAGCGCGTCTTCACCGCGGTCGCGGAAGAATTCACCCATGGTGCAACCGGAGTACGGTGCCAGGAATTGCAGCGCAGGAGATTCCGAAGCACTGGCAGCCACGATGATCGTGTTGGCCAGGGCGCCGTTTTCTTCCAGCTTGCGAACCACGTTGGCGATGGTCGATTGCTTCTGACCAATAGCTACGTAGACGCAGAAAATGCCGCTGTTCTTCTGGTTGATGATCGCGTCGATCGCCAGAGCGGTTTTACCGATCTGACGGTCACCGATGATCAGCTCACGCTGGCCACGGCCGACTGGGATCATGGCATCGACAGCCTTGTAGCCAGTCTGTACAGGCTGGTCTACCGACTTACGCCAGATCACGCCTGGAGCAACTTTCTCGACCGCGTCGGTCTCGGTGTTGCCCAGTGGACCTTTACCGTCAACAGGGTTACCCAGTGCGTCGACTACGCGACCCAGCAGTTCCTTACCAACCGGAACCTCCAGGATGCGGCCGGTGCACTTGGCGCTCATGCCTTCAGCCAGACTGGTGTACGCGCCCAATACAACGGCACCTACGGAGTCTTGCTCCAGGTTGAGGGCCATACCGTAGACGCCGCCCGGAAACTCGATCATCTCGCCGTACATTACGTCGGCCAGACCGTGAATCCGCACGATGCCGTCAGATACGCTGACGACAGTGCCTTCGTTACGGGCTTGGGAGGTCACATCGAGCTTGTCGATGCGGCCCTTGATAATTTCACTTATTTCGGAAGGATTGAGTTGCTGCATTGCTCTGCTGCCCCTTCAAACTCAAGATTTCAATGCTTCGGCAAGTTTCGCGATTTTGCCGCGAATCGAGCCATCGATAACCAGGTCGCCGGCGCGGATAACGACACCACCAATCAGGGATGCGTCCTCCGTAGCTTGCAGGCGCACTTCCCGATTGAGTCGTGCACTGAGAACCTTGGCGAGTTTGTCTTGCTGTTCTTGGTTCAATGCGAAAGCACTGGTCACTTCAACGTCTACCGATTTCTCTTCTTCGGCCTTGTACAGGTCGAACAGAGCGGCAATCTCCGGCAAAAGCGGGAGACGGTCGTTTTCGGCAACGACGTGAATGAAGTTCTGCACTTTCACATCAAACTTGTCGCCGCACACTTCAATAAAAGTGGCGGCCTTGTCTGCGCTCGTCAGGCGCGGGGCCTTGAGCACGCGCTGCATGGTGTCGTCTTGCGACACTGCTGCAGCCAGGCCGAGCATGGCTGACCAAGAGGCCAGCTGCTGGTGGGCCTGGGCGTGCTCGAAGGCTGCCTTAGCATAAGGTCGGGCCAACGTGGTCAGTTCTGCCATGATCGCCCTCGCTTAAATTTCAGCAGCCAGTTTGTTAACCAGCTCCGCGTGCGCGTTTTGATCGATTGTGGCACCGAGGATCTTCTCAGCACCGCCGACCGCCAGAGCACCCAGTTGGGCACGCAGCGCGTCTTTGACGCCGTTCAGTTCCTGTTCGATCTCGGCATGAGCCGAAGCCTTCACACGGTCAGCTTCGACGCGGGCTTTATCAACAGCCTCTTCGACGATCTGGTTACCGCGTTTCTTGGCTTGCTCAATGATTTCAGCTGCCTGTGCTTTAGCTTCGCGCAGTTGATGACCCGCTTTCTCTTGGGCCAACTCCAGGTCGCGAGCTGCACGGGTGGCAGCGTCCAAACCATCCGCGATCTTCTTCTGACGTTCGTGCAAAGCCGCGATGACCGGAGGCCACACGAACTTCATGCAAAACACTACAAAAATGAAGAACGCAACGGATTGGCCAATCAGGGTTGCATTAATGTTCACGCCAACACCTCGCTCATTCGTTGTCCATCACCCCAATCAACTCGAAAAATTCGAGTGATTAGCCAGCGAGTTGACCAACGAAAGGGTTCGCGAAGGTGAAGAACAGAGCGATACCAACACCGATCATGGTCACGGCGTCGAGCAGGCCGGCGACGATGAACATTTTAACTTGCAGCATTGGGACCATTTCTGGCTGACGCGCTGCGCCTTCCAGGAATTTGCCGCCCAGCAGGCCGAAACCAATGGCAGTACCCAGGGCGCCCAGGCCGATCAACAGTGCAACAGCGATAGCGGTTAGACCAACTACAGTTTCCATCTTTCCTCCCGACTTTTACGTCGTATGGTTTAGGTTTTTTAGATTTTAAAGCGGTAAAACAAATCGTTTCATAGCCCTGGTGGGCCACCTTCCCGTGTTACCGGGAAGGACATCAGACTAGTCGAGACTGGTCTTAATGGTTCTCTTCGTGCGCCATCGACAGGTAGACGATGGTCAGCATCATGAAGATGAAGGCCTGCAGGGTGATGATCAGGATGTGGAACACAGCCCACGCCCACTGCAGAACGATGCCCAGGCCGCTAAGCCAGAGCAGACCACTGCCGAACATCACAGCGATCAGAATGAATACCAGCTCGCCGGCGTACATGTTGCCGAACAGTCGCAGGGCCAGGGAAATCGGCTTGGCGACCAGGGTCACGAACTCCAGCAGGAAGTTCACCGGGATCAGCAGGGCTTGAACGAAGATGTTCTTGCTGCCGAACGGGTGCAGGGTCAGTTCGCCGATGAAGCCGCCGATGCCCTTGACCTTGATGCTGTAGAAAATGATCAACGCAAACACCGACAGGGCCATGCCCAGGGTGGCGTTAGGGTCCGTGGTGGAAACCGCACGGAATGGAATGTGGTGATCGCCGGTGATCAGGATGGCCAGCTGAGGAATCCAGTCGACCGGAATCAGGTCGACGGCGTTCATCAGGAACACCCAGACGAAGATGGTCAGTGCCAGCGGTGCAATCACCGGGCTACGGCCATGGAAGCTGTCTTTCACGCTGCCATCGACGAATTCGACCAATACTTCAACGAAGTTCTGTAAAGCACCTGGCTGACCGGAAGTCGCCTTCTTTGCCGCCATGCGGAAAATCAGGACGAAGATCAGACCCAATGCGACAGACCAACCCAGAGTATCCAGGTGGAATGCCCAGAAGCCCATTTCTTTGGCTTCTGCTGCGGTGTGGGCGAAGCCCCAGCCGCCGTTGGGAAGCTGACCGAAGGTCAGGTTCTGCAAGTGGTGCTGGATATAGCCCGAAGCGGTTGTTTCTGCCATGGTTGCCTCAAACGCCCTAAGGTTTCGAAAGTCTTGTTTTCATTAGCAGGGGAGCGAACCAGCTGACCAGTTGGGTCAACACGAAGACGCCGAATACAGCCAGCGGCGCCAATGGCTTCACACCTGCAAAGGTCAGTGCAAACAGCACTGCCGTCAAAATCAATTTCCCTGCCTCGCCAGCATAAAAAGACCGGACGATGGACTGGGCTGCTCGGGCGCCGGAAAACCGAAAGGCCCTGTGAGCAAAATACATATTGGGCAGCAAGGCTATCAGGCCTCCGCAGAGTCCTGAATACCCGGCTACGACTCCATGCCAATACCAAAGCGCCAATGCGGCGATCAGCAAAACGACAAATTGAGCCAATAAAACCGGGAAAACGGCCAAGCGATGGAACGGCAACGTGTTTGGCGTGCGGGTTTCCATCACTCTTGCTCCTCAATGGTCGGCTGCCGGAAATCAATAACTTGGCATAATTTGTGCCGACAAAATGCGCGCAGAGTATAGGGGCGGTTCTGCCCCTATTCAACTGTCGGGTAGTGTTTTCCGATCGCGCGCTACATAAGCAAATGTTTCAGCGGATGTGGGCAAGGACGCCTTGAAGCTCATCGAGTGAGTTATATCCGATCACCAATTGCCCTTTGCCTTTCTTGCCATGACGAATTTGCACCGCAGAGCCTAGGCGCTCGGCCAGGCGCTGCTCGAGACGCGCGATATCCGGATCAGGTTTGGCCGTTTCGACCGGTGCAGGTTTGCCGCTCAGCCACTGGCGAACCAGGGCCTCGGTCTGACGAACGGTGAGCCCTCGTGCGACAACGTGTCGCGCCCCTTCAACCTGTTGATTTTCCGGCAAACCGAGCAAAGCACGTGCATGACCCATTTCCAGGTCGCCGTGGGACAACATGGTCTTGATAACTTCCGGCAGTGCGATCAAACGCAACAAGTTGGACACAGTCACGCGGGATTTACCCACCGCATCGGCCACTTGTTGTTGGGTCAACTGAAATTCCTGCTGCAAGCGCTGCAACGCGATCGCTTCTTCGATCGGGTTGAGGTCTTCACGCTGGATGTTTTCGATCAACGCCATGGCAATGGCGGTTTCGTCTGGCACATCGCGCACCATCGCCGGGATGGTTTCCTTACCGGCCTGCTGGCTGGCACGCCAGCGGCGTTCACCGGCAATGATTTCGAAGCGGCCACCACCGATCGGGCGTACCACGATCGGCTGCATCACGCCCTGGGCCTTGATCGAATTGGCCAGTTCTTCCAGCGCCTGGGGGTCCATGTCGCGGCGTGGCTGGTATTTACCGCGCTGGATCAGGTCCAGCGGCAGGTGTTGCAGCTCGCGCTCTTCGGCCTGCACCGCTTGTTCTTCTAGCGAAGTGACAGTCGGACCACTCAGCAGTGCATCCAGTCCACGTCCGAGACCTCGTTTCTTGACGGCCATGGGGATTCCTTAAGTTGGCTGGGCAGCAGCGGTGCGTGAGTTGCGGCGTTGACGGCGAACCATCTCGCCGGCCAGTGCCAGGTAGGCAATGGCACCACGCGATGATTTGTCGTACGCCAGCGCAGGCATGCCATAGCTTGGCGCTTCGGCCAAACGGATGTTACGTGGGATCACGGTGTCGTAAAGCTGATCGCCAAAGTGTTCCTTGAGCTGCGCCGACACATCGTTCATCAGGCTCAGACGCGGGTCATACATCGTGCGCAGCAGGCCTTCGATTTGCAGGTTCGGGTTGAGCAATTCAGCGATACGCTTGATGTTATCCACAAGGTCACTCAAACCTTCGAGCGCGAAGTACTCGCACTGCATGGGGATAATCACCCCGTCGGCTGCAACCAATGCGTTCAACGTCAGCATCGACAGCGACGGTGGGCAGTCGATCAAAATGTAGTCGTAGTTCTCGCGGATCGGCGCCAAGGCGCTGCGCAGACGGCTTTCTTTCATCTGCATTTCCAGCAGCACCACTTCCGCCGCCGTCAAATCACGGTTGGCCGGCAGCAGTTGATAACCGCCGTGTTCGGAGTAGTGCATGGCCTGGGCCAGGTCGCACTCGCCGATCAGCAAGTCGTAGACCGAGTTTTCCAGGCCGTGTTTATCCACACCGCTACCCATGGTGGCGTTGCCCTGTGGATCGAGATCGATCAACAACACCCGGCGCTTGGTAGCAACCAGGGATGCTGCGAGGTTGATGCAGGTGGTGGTTTTGCCCACGCCACCTTTCTGGTTCGCTATCGCGAATACCTTAGCCATTCTTGCTTGTGTTCCCAATCATGCCGTGCGGCGCAGTATCAGCAGATGGCGTTGGCCTTGGCAACCGGGTACGGCCAAGGCGTGTTCGCTATCGAGGTGGAAGTCTGCCGGCAATGCTAGCAGCTCGTCGCTTGGATGAACGCCCTTCATTGCCAGCCAGCGGGTGTCGCGGTCGCCCAAATGGCGCGTCCAGTTACTGAAGTTCTCCATGCTGCTGAACGCCCGGGAAACAATTCCATTGAAAGGCAATTCAGGCGTGAACTCTTCGACCCGGCTGTGGATAACTTGCAGGTTATCCAACTTGAGCTCGAGTTTGACCTGGGTCAGGAAGCGGGTTTTCTTGCCGTTGCTGTCCAGGCACGTCACTTGCGAGTCCGGAAACAGGATGGCCAGCGGAATGCCTGGCATGCCTCCGCCACTGCCAACATCGAGCCAGCGACCGTTTTCGATAAACGGCATCACGCTCAGGCTGTCGAGCAAATGTCGGGAAACCATTTCGTCAGGATTGCGTACCGCAGTCAGGTTGTAAGCCTTGTTCCATTTGATCAACAGGGCCAGATAGCCCAGCAGCAACTCGTGCTGGGCTGCAGTCAGGTCAACACCCAACTGGCGTGCACCTGTGGATAACTCTTCGGCGTGTTGCGAGGTGACCAACGAACTCAAGCGCTTTGCTCCAACTGACGGCCCGCGCCGCGTTTTTTCAAATGAATCATCAACAGCGAAATCGCTGCCGGGGTGACGCCGGGAATACGTGAAGCCTGACCCAATGTTTCCGGCCGAGTTATCCCCAGCTTGCTTTGAATTTCTTTCGACAACCCGGAAATCCCGGTGTAATCGATATCCACAGGCAGCTTGGTGTTTTCACTGGCGCGCAGGCGAGCGATCTCATCCTGCTGGCGGTCGATGTACCCGGCGTACTTGGTCTTGATTTCAACCTGCTCGGCGACTTGTGGGTCTTCGGCACCGTGGCCTGTCACTTCGACCAGACCAGCGTAGTCGATTTCCGGACGGGACAGCAGGTTCAGCAAGTTGTATTCGTGGGTCAGCGGCGTGCCGAATTTTTCGGCAATCGCGTCGCCCTGCTCGGTGCCCGGGCGAACCCAGGTACTTTTCAGGCGCTGCTCTTCCAGCGTGATGCTTTCGCGTTTTTTGCAGAAAGCGGCCCAGCGTGCGTCATCGACCAAGCCCAACTCGCGACCTTTTTCGGTCAAGCGCAGGTCAGCGTTGTCTTCGCGCAGGATCAGGCGGTATTCCGCCCGGGACGTAAACATCCGGTACGGTTCCTGGGTACCCAGGGTAATCAGGTCGTCGACCAATACGCCGATGTACGCCTCATCGCGACGCGGGCACCAGCTGTCTTTGCCCTGCGCACGCAGCGCTGCGTTGGTCCCGGCCAGCAAACCTTGGGCCCCGGCTTCTTCGTAACCGGTGGTGCCGTTGATTTGCCCGGCGAAGAACAAGCCGCCGATGACTTTGGTTTCGAGGCTGTACTTCAGGTCACGCGGGTCGAAGTAGTCGTACTCGATGGCGTAGCCCGGGCGCACGATGTGCGCGTTTTCCATGCCACGAATCGACTGCACGATCTGGATTTGCACGTCGAACGGCAAGGACGTGGAAATCCCGTTCGGATAAAGCTCGTGGGTGGTCAAGCCTTCGGGTTCGATGAAGACCTGGTGGCTTTCCTTGTCGGCAAAGCGGTGGATCTTGTCTTCGATCGACGGGCAATAACGCGGGCCAATACCTTCAATCACCCCGGAATACATCGGCGAACGATCAAGGTTCGCGGCAATGATTTCGTGGGTCCGGGCGTTGGTGTGGGTAATCCAGCAGCTGACCTGTTTCGGGTGCTGTTCTTTGGAACCCATGAACGACATCACCGGGATCGGCGTATCGCCGGCTTGTTCGGTCATTACCGAGAAATCCACAGAGCGCCCGTCGATACGCGGCGGGGTCCCGGTTTTCAAGCGGCCAACACGCAGCGGCAATTCACGCAGGCGTTTTGCCAAGGCAATCGACGGTGGATCACCGGCGCGGCCACCGGAATAATTCTGCATGCCGATGTGGATAAGTCCGCCAAGGAACGTACCGGTGGTCAACACCACGGATTCTGCGAGGAAACGCAGGCCCATTTGGGTGACAACACCGCGTACCTGGTCCTGTTCGACGATCAGGTCATCCGCTGCTTGCTGAAATATCCACAGGTTCGGCTGGTTTTCCAGGGTTTCACGTACCGCGGCCTTGTACAGGATGCGGTCTGCCTGTGCCCGAGTAGCCCGTACGGCCGGGCCTTTGCGGCTGTTGAGCACGCGAAATTGAATACCACCTTTGTCGGTAGCCATGGCCATGACACCGCCAAGGGCGTCGATTTCTTTGACCAGATGACTTTTGCCGATCCCACCAATGGCAGGGTTGCAACTCATGGCTCCGAGGGTTTCCACGTTGTGCGTCAGCAACAGGGTTTTGACGCCCATGCGTGCTGAGGCCAGTGCTGCCTCGGTACCGGCATGACCGCCGCCGATGACGATCACTTCAAAACGGGAAGGGAAATCCACCACGCACCTCGTGCCTGCTTATCTAGGTAATCAGGAATTGATTGTTGAAAGAGTTTTAGAGCTTTGGCGGCAAGTATAGGGACTTAGCCCTTCCTAAAGAACCCTTTGCACAAAATTTAACCAGCTGTGGATGAATCACTGACAATAGAAATTAAAAGAGAAGAAATTTATAAGATCTTTGTTTTTATGTTTATTTCTACTGAGCCTACTTTCTGTGGATAGATCTCTACAGGCCTTTATTCACAATGTGTACAGCGATTCAAAAGTCTGTGGTCATGTGCCAATGAGGCCCTTGGATAAGTGCTTTAAGCCTGTGGATTAAACAGGTGGTTATCCACAAGGGGGTTTTTACTCAGGTTTCAAGCCCTGTTATCAACCGGGCACAAGGGCGGTTATTCACAGGGCTTAATCCACAGAAATTTGCCCACATGCCCAAATAGCGCCCACACAAAAGCCGCCATAGGCACAGTGGTGAATCAAAATATGGAATGAAATGCCCTGGAGCGGGCGAAACAGACAGGCGCGAATGGCCTGTCTGTGGACAACGAAGGGTTATTTACCGATGCAGAAGCTGGAAAAGATCCTTCCCAGAAGATCATCGGAGCTGAATGCACCGGTAATTTCGCCCAGCAGCTGCTGCGCTTGACGTAAATCCTCAGCCAGCAGCTCTCCTGCGCCCGCCAACGTCAGCTGAGCCCGACCGTGCTCCAACGCCACGCTGGCATGACGCAGCGCCTCCAGGTGCCTGCGGCGTGCACTGAAGCTGCTTTCCGAGGTCTGCTCATAGCCCATGCAGGCCTTGAGATGATCGCGCAACAACTCCAGGCCGTCGCCGGCCGACTTGGCACTCAGGCTGATGGTGACGTGGCCATCTTCGCTGGTTTCCATGGCGATGGCTTCGCCAGTCAGATCCGCCTTGTTGCGGATCAAGGTCACTTTGGCCGGGTCAGGTCGCTGCTCAAGGAATTCCGGCCACAAGGCAAAAGGATCCACGGCCTCCGGCGCCGTGGCATCCACCACCAGCAGCACCCGATCCGCTTCGCCGATGGCCTTGAGTGCGCGTTCCACGCCGATCTTTTCCACCTGGTCATCGGTATCGCGTAAGCCGGCGGTATCAACCACGTGCAGCGGCATGCCATCGATGTGGATATGTTCACGCAATATATCCCGGGTGGTGCCGGCGATTTCGGTAACGATGGCGGCTTCACGACCTGCCAGGGCATTCAGCAGGCTGGACTTGCCCGCATTCGGACGACCGGCAATCACTACCGTCATGCCGTCACGCAGTAATGCGCCCTGTCCGGCTTCACGCAGCACTGTGGATAACTCATCACGAACTTTATCGAGCATTGCCAGGACATGGCCATCGGCGAGGAAGTCGATTTCTTCCTCCGGGAAATCAATGGCTGCTTCAACGTAGATGCGCAAGCTGATCAGTTGCTCGGTCAGGTTGTGCACACGCATGGAAAAAGCCCCCTGCAGCGAGCGCAGCGCATTGCGCGCCGCTTGTGCAGAACTGGCCTCGATAAGGTCAGCAATCGCTTCGGCCTGGGCCAGGTCAAGCTTATCGTTGAGAAATGCCCGCTCGCTGAACTCTCCCGGACGAGCCAGGCGGCAACCTAACTGCAGGCAGCGCTGTAGCAACATATCCAATACAACCGGGCCGCCGTGGCCTTGTAACTCCAGTACATCCTCACCCGTGAAGGAATTTGGCCCAGGAAAATACAGGGCCAGGCCTTCATCCAGCACCGTGTGATCGGCATCCAGAAATGGGCCGTAGTGAGCGTATCGGGGTTTCAACTCGCGGCCGCTGATGGCCTGGGCTGCCACGCTGGCGAGGGGCCCGGAAATTCGAACGATACCCACACCGCCACGACCTTGAGCGGTAGCGACAGCGGCGATGGTTTCACGAGGAGCGCTCATCAGCAGGTTCCAGAACAAAAGTGACGGAAAGCAAAACGCCCCACTAGGGGGCGTCTTGAGTGGTTATCCACACAGTAAATTATGCCGCAGCTTTGGTAGCCGCTTCAATTTTACGTGTGATGTACCACTGTTGAGAGATCGACAGGCAGTTGTTGACCACCCAGTACAGCACCAGACCTGCTGGGAACCACAGGAAGAAGAAGGTGAAGATGATTGGCATCATTTTCATTACCTTGGCTTGCATCGGGTCCGGCGGAGTCGGGTTCAAGCGCTGCTGGATAAACATGGTTGCGCCCATGATGATCGGCAGGATAAAGAACGGGTCTTTGATCGACAGGTCAGTTATCCACAGCATGAACGGAGCCTGGCGCATTTCCACGCTTTCCAGGAGTACCCAGTACAGCGACAGGAACACCGGCATCTGCACCAGAATCGGCAAGCATCCACCCAGCGGGTTGATCTTCTCTTTCTTGTACAGCTCCATCATGGCCTGCGACATTTTCTGCCGATCATCGCCATGTTGCTCTTTCAGAGCGGCCAGTTTCGGAGCCACGGCACGCATACGCGCCATCGACTTGTAGCTGGCTGCAGACAGAGGGAAGAAGATCCCTTTGATCAGCATGGTCAGCAAGATGATCGAGAAGCCCCAGTTACCGACGATGCTGTGGATATGTTGCAGCAACCAGAAGATTGGCTGGGCAATGAACCACAGAATGCCGTAGTCCACAGTCAATTCCAGACCTGGGGACAACTCTTTCAGCACGGCCTGACTTTTCGGGCCGGCATACAGAGTGGCGCTGGTTTCGGCCTTGGCACCTGGAGCGACGGTCAACGCCGGGCCAGTAAAACCAATGATGTAGTTGCCTTGGCTGTCTTTGCGGGTTTGAACCAGGTTGGCTTCACCCTTGTTCGGAATCCATGCGGTCACGAAGTAGTGCTGCAACCAAGCGACCCATCCACCTTGGACTGTTTCTTTCAGCGCGCCCTTGTCGATGTCTTTCATCGACACTTTTTTGTACGGCTCGCTACTTGTCCACAGGGCGGCGCCCAGGTAAGTCGCGGTGCCGGTGGCGGTGCTGGAAGAAGGATCGGCACTGTTGTCACGCTTGAGCTGGGCAAACAGGTTGCCCGTCCACGGTTTGGCGCTTTCGTTGTCGATCAGGTAAGTGACCTTCAAATCGTACAAACCACGGGTGAAACTGAAACGCTTGATGTAGTTGACGCCGTCCTGACTGAATTTCAGGTCGACATTCAGCTGGTTCTGGCCATCAGCCAGTTGATAAGTCTTCTGTTCGGTCGAATAAACCGGACGACCGGTAGCACGAGCATCCGGACCGTCAGTGCCGGTCAGGCCACTTTGTGCCAGATAAGTACGTTCACCACCGTTATCGAACAGTTGGAACGGAACATCTGGATGGTCTTGGCGACGTGGATACAGCGGCAGTTTCAACTGCGCGATATCACCACCTTGTGGGTCGATAGCCAGGTCGAGCACATCCGTTTTCACGTGGATGAGGTCTTTGTTGGTGACCACTGGCGTTTCTAGAGGGGCGCTTGTCTCGCCATTCGCGCTGGGAACATCGGCACTCGCGGACGCATTGTTACCCAACGGGGTGTCCGGAATAGCCGGCGCAGCCTGATTGGTAGCAACATTCTGAGTCGGCAGGGCAGCTTGGCCGTAGTCCTGGTTCCACTTAAGAACCATGACGTAGGACACGATTGCCAGGGCGACGATCAGGATCGTGCGTTTAATATCCATGATTACTCGGCCATCGAAGAAGAACGGGAGGTAGGGATAGGTGGAACCGGGTCGAAACCACCGGGATTCCACGGATGACAGCGGCCTAAACGACGAAAGGCCAGCCAGCCACCGCGCAGAAGACCATGATTTTCTATGGCCTCTAACGCGTAGCAGGAACAACTGGGGTAGAAACGACAGTGGTCGGCCATCAGAGGACTAATGGCATAACGGTAAAACTGGATCGGAACGAGGGCCAGTTTACGCATTGGTGCTGTCTACCCCTACAGTCTCGGTGCTGACTGCTGGTGCTGGCTTGTTAGTACGCGCCAAACGTTTCCAGAGCTTGCCGAAATGCTGAATCAATTCGGGGTTTTCTACATCCCCCAAGCCTTTGCGCGCGACGATAACAATATCCCAACCAACCAGAGTGTCCTGGTGGAGGCGAAACGATTCGCGCATCAGACGCTTGAGGCGATTGCGCTCAACGGAGAGCTTTACGCTCTTCTTGCCAATCACCAACCCGAGACGGGGGTGATCCAGATCGTTGTTACGCGCAAGGAGCAGGAGATTTTTCCCCGGAACCTTGCCGGTGGGGGAGTCAAAGACTGCCTTGAAGTGCCGGGGTGTAAGCAGACGCTTTTCCCGACTGAAGTCCTGACTCACCACCAGTACCGGATTATCAAACTGCCAGACGCGCACGACCTTTGGCGCGGCGACGCGACAGGACAGCACGGCCGTTCTTGGTAGCCATGCGAGCACGGAAGCCGTGAGTACGGGCGCGTTTGATGGTGCTTGGTTGGAAAGTACGTTTCATGGCGTTGTTACCTGGTTCGTCCACAACGGGCCGGAATGGCCCCCGTTTTAAGAGACCGGCGATTCTAGAGAAAGCAAGCCTCTAGGTCAATTTCCAACCAGCTTTTCCTTTAATTAGATTCTTCAGGCCCATCAGCACGTTTCTGTTCGCTCGGCTTTCATGAGCAGTGCCATAGATATAAAAATAAAGAAGGAAGTTATTTAAAGCTTTTCTGTAAAGCTTATAAAAGCTAGGGGAGCGATCTTCTGTGGATAACTGCCTTAAGGCCATATTCCACCTGATGTACAGAGAATGACAACACGGGGGAGAAACGGTGCTCTGCCTGTGCTGCGCTGTCGGATAAGCTGTGTGTGGAATGGGGTTTTATCCACAGGCCAGTTACCCACAGACTTTCGACCCCACTTGTACAACGAGCTTAGGTGCGCTTATCCACAGAGCTTATGCACAGACCATTGGTCGGCTTTTTTACGCTTAACGCATTGATTTTGGGTGCCCTGTGAGCAACCTACGTGTGGATAAGTAGGCGACTGGCCGCTACAATGGCGGCTGTTTTTGCCTCACCGGCTTTCAACTTAGGGGATATCCGTGTCAGTGGAACTTTGGCAGCAGTGCGTGGAGCTTTTGCGCGAAGAGCTGCCTGCCCAGCAATTCAACACCTGGATCCGTCCGCTACAGGTCGAAGCCGAAGGCGACGAGTTGCGTATCTACGCGCCGAATCGTTTTGTTCTCGATTGGGTCAACGAGAAGTACCTGAGCCGCGTTCTCGAATTGCTCGATGAGCACGGTAATGGCCGCGCGCCTGTGCTTTCCTTATTAATAGGCAGCAAACGTAGCTCTGCACCGCGTGCTGCGCCGAATGCGCCGTTGGCCGCGAGTGCCTCTCAGGCTCAGGCAGCAGTGGCACCTGTTAATAACTCATCAGCACCGGTCGCCCAGACGCCTTCAAAATCGGCGTCACAGAAAAACGCACCTATAAATGAAGAGCCGTCCCGCGACAGCTTTGATCCCATGGCCGGTGCCAGCTCTCAGCAAGCTCCGGTCCGCGCGGAACAGCGTACCGTCCAGGTAGAAGGTGCGCTCAAGCACACCAGTTACTTGAACCGTACTTTCACCTTCGAAAACTTCGTCGAAGGTAAATCCAACCAGCTGGCCCGGGCGGCAGCCTGGCAGGTGGCCGATAACCCCAAGCATGGTTACAACCCGCTCTTCCTTTATGGTGGCGTTGGCTTGGGTAAGACGCACTTGATGCATGCTGTGGGTAACCACCTATTAAAGAAGAACCCGAATGCCAAGGTCGTGTACCTGCACTCGGAGCGCTTCGTGGCTGACATGGTCAAGGCCTTGCAGCTCAATGCAATCAACGAGTTCAAGCGTTTCTATCGCTCGGTTGATGCCTTGCTGATCGATGACATTCAATTCTTCGCGCGTAAGGAACGGTCCCAGGAAGAGTTTTTCCACACCTTTAACGCTTTGCTCGAAGGTGGCCAACAGGTCATCTTGACCAGTGACCGTTATCCGAAGGAAATCGAAGGCCTGGAAGAGCGTTTGAAGTCGCGCTTTGGCTGGGGCCTGACCGTTGCGGTAGAGCCGCCGGAGCTGGAAACCCGTGTCGCGATCCTGATGAAAAAGGCCGACCAAGCGAAAGTCGATCTGCCCCACGATGCCGCTTTCTTCATCGCTCAACGCATTCGCTCCAACGTGCGTGAGTTGGAAGGCGCGCTCAAGCGGGTCATTGCTCACTCGCACTTCATGGGTCGCGACATCACCATCGAGTTGATTCGTGAATCCCTGAAAGACCTGCTGGCACTGCAAGACAAGCTGGTGAGTGTGGATAACATCCAGCGCACCGTGGCTGAGTACTACAAGATCAAGATTTCCGACCTGCTCTCCAAGCGCCGCTCGCGCTCGGTGGCACGTCCTCGTCAGGTGGCCATGGCGCTCTCTAAAGAGCTGACCAACCACAGCCTGCCGGAAATCGGTGATGTGTTTGGCGGTCGCGACCACACCACGGTCTTGCACGCGTGCCGCAAGATCAACGAACTTAAGGAATCCGACGCGGATATTCGCGAGGACTACAAGAACCTGCTGCGTACACTGACTACTTGATGACACCAGCGCAGCTTATTAAGGCAAGGGACTAGACCATGCATTTCACCATTCAACGCGAAGCCCTGTTGAAACCCCTGCAACTGGTCGCAGGCGTCGTCGAGCGCCGACAGACCTTGCCGGTGCTCTCCAACGTATTGCTGGTGGTCGAAGGCCAGCAATTGTCCTTGACCGGTACCGACCTGGAAGTCGAACTGGTTGGCCGTGTTCAATTGGAAGAGCCTGCTGAACCGGGCGAAATCACTGTGCCGGCGCGCAAGCTGATGGACATCTGCAAGAGCCTGCCCAACGACGCGCTGATCGACATCAAGGTTGATGAGCAGAAGCTGGTGGTCAAGGCCGGTCGCAGCCGTTTCACCCTGTCGACGTTGCCTGCCAACGACTTCCCAACGGTGGAAGAGGGCCCGGGCTCGCTGACCTGCAGCCTGGAGCAAAGCAAGCTGCGCCGTTTGATCGAGCGCACCAGCTTCGCCATGGCCCAACAGGACGTGCGTTACTACCTCAACGGTATGTTGCTGGAAGTATCGGAAGGCATTATCCGCGCCGTTGCCACCGACGGTCACCGTCTGGCCATGTGCTCGATGAAGGCCGATATCGGTCAGCCGGACCGTCACCAGGTGATCGTGCCGCGTAAAGGTATTCTTGAGCTCGCGCGTTTGCTCACCGAGCCGGATGGCAATGTCAGCATCGTCCTGGGTCAGCACCACATCCGCGCCACCACCGGCGAATTCACCTTCACCTCTAAGCTGGTTGACGGCAAATTCCCGGATTACGAGCGCGTGCTGCCTAAAGGTGGCGACAAGCTGGTGATTGGTGATCGTCAGGCCCTGCGTGAAGCGTTCAGCCGTACTGCGATTCTGTCGAACGAAAAGTACCGTGGTATTCGCCTGCAACTGGCCAACGGTCAGCTCAAAATTCAGGCCAATAACCCGGAGCAGGAAGAGGCTGAAGAAGAAGTGGGTGTCGACTACAACGGCGGCTCGCTGGAAATCGGCTTTAACGTGAGCTACCTGCTGGACGTACTGGGTGTGATGACCACCGAACAGGTTCGCCTGATTCTGTCGGACTCTAACAGCAGCGCCCTGGTGCAGGAATCCGACAACGACGACTCGGCTTACGTTGTTATGCCGATGCGCCTGTAACCATGCTCAGCAGAAGCTAGATGTCCCTCAGTCGCGTCTCGGTCACCGCGGTGCGCAATCTGCACCCGGTGACCTTCTCCCCATCACCCCGCATCAATATCCTCCACGGCGCCAACGGCAGTGGCAAAACCAGTGTGCTGGAGGCCATTCACTTGTTGGGCCTGGCACGCTCCTTTCGCAGCGCTCGCTTGTTGCCGGTGATTCAGTACGAGCAATTGGCGTGCACGGTGTTTGGCCAAGTCGAATTGGCTGAAGGAGGGCACAGCAGCCTGGGGATATCTCGTGATCGCCAGGGGGAGTTTCAAATTCGCATCGACGGGCAAAATGCCCGTAGTGCCGCGCAACTCGCCGAAATTCTGCCGCTGCAACTGATCAACCCTGACAGTTTCCGCCTTCTGGAAGGTGCGCCGAAAATCCGCAGGCAGTTCCTCGATTGGGGAGTATTCCATGTGGAACCGCGGTTCATGGCCACTTGGCAGCGCCTGCAGAAGGCCCTGCGGCAGCGGAACTCGTGGCTGCGGCATGGTACACTTGACGCCGCTTCGCAAGCGGCCTGGGACCGGGAACTGTGCCTGGCCAGCGACGAAATAGATGAATACCGCCGCGCCTATATCAAAGCCTTGAAACCAGTCTTTGAGCAGACCTTGAGTGAGTTGTTGGATCTCGAAGGGCTGACGCTGAGCTACTACCGTGGTTGGGATAAAGAACGTGAACTGAGCGCAGTGCTCGCCACGTCCTTGCAACGGGATCAGCAGATTGGCCATACCCAGGCGGGGCCCCAACGGGCTGATTTGCGCCTTAGACTAGGCGCACATAATGCCGCGGATATCTTGTCCCGTGGTCAGCAGAAGTTGGTGGTGTGTGCGCTGCGGATTGCCCAAGGGCATTTGGTTAGCCAAGCCCGGCGCGGCCAGTGTATTTATCTGGTGGATGATTTGCCGTCTGAACTAGACGAACAACACCGCCGCGCGTTATGCCGCTTGTTGGAAGACTTACGCTGCCAGGTGTTTATCACCTGTGTAGACCACGAATTATTGAGGGAAGGCTGGCAGACGGAAACGCCAGTCGCTTTGTTCCACGTGGAACAGGGCCGTATCACCCAGACCCACGACCATCGGGAGTGAAGGCATGAGCGAAGAAAACACGTACGACTCGACCAGCATTAAAGTGCTGAAAGGTTTGGATGCCGTACGCAAACGTCCCGGTATGTACATCGGCGACACCGATGATGGTAGCGGTCTGCACCACATGGTGTTCGAGGTGGTCGACAACTCCATCGACGAAGCTTTGGCCGGTCACTGCGACGACATCAGCATTATCATCCACCCGGATGAGTCCATCACGGTGCGCGACAACGGTCGCGGCATTCCGGTCGATGTGCACAAAGAAGAAGGCGTTTCGGCGGCTGAGGTCATCATGACCGTGCTGCACGCCGGCGGTAAGTTCGACGACAACTCTTATAAAGTCTCCGGCGGTTTGCACGGTGTAGGCGTGTCAGTAGTGAACGCTCTGTCTGAAGAGCTGATCCTGACCGTTCGCCGTAGTGGCAAGATTTGGGAACAGACCTACGTGCATGGTGTGCCACAAGAGCCGATGAAAATCGTCGGCGACAGTGAAACTACCGGTACGCAGATCCACTTCAAACCTTCTGACGAAACCTTCAAGAATATTCACTTCAGCTGGGACATCCTGGCCAAGCGTATTCGTGAATTGTCCTTCCTCAACTCCGGTGTGGGTATCGTCCTCAAGGACGAGCGCAGCGGCAAGGAAGAACTGTTCAAGTACGAGGGCGGCCTGCGTGCGTTCGTTGAATACCTGAACACCAACAAGACTGCGGTCAACCAGGTGTTCCACTTCAACATCCAGCGTGAAGACGGCATCGGCGTGGAAATCGCCCTGCAGTGGAACGACAGCTTCAACGAGAACCTGTTGTGCTTCACCAACAACATTCCACAGCGCGACGGCGGTACTCACTTGGTGGGTTTCCGTTCCGCACTGACGCGTAACCTGAACACCTACATCGAAGCCGAAGGCTTGGCCAAGAAGCACAAAGTCGCCACCACCGGTGACGATGCGCGTGAAGGCCTGACCGCGATTATCTCGGTAAAAGTGCCGGATCCTAAGTTCAGCTCCCAGACCAAAGACAAGCTGGTCTCTTCCGAAGTGAAGACCGCCGTGGAACAGGAGATGGGTAAGTACTTCTCCGACTTCCTTCTGGAGAACCCGAACGAAGCCAAGCTGGTTGTCGGCAAGATGATCGACGCTGCACGTGCTCGCGAAGCGGCGCGTAAAGCCCGTGAGATGACCCGTCGTAAAGGCGCGCTGGACATTGCTGGCTTGCCAGGCAAGCTGGCTGACTGCCAGGAGAAGGACCCCGCCCTCTCCGAGCTATACCTGGTGGAAGGTGACTCTGCTGGCGGTTCCGCCAAGCAGGGTCGTAACCGTCGCACCCAGGCGATCCTGCCGTTGAAAGGTAAGATTCTCAACGTCGAGAAGGCCCGCTTCGACAAGATGATTTCCTCCCAGGAAGTTGGCACCTTGATCACGGCGTTGGGCTGCGGTATTGGCCGTGACGAGTACAACATCGACAAGCTGCGCTACCACAACATCATCATCATGACCGATGCTGACGTCGACGGTTCGCACATCCGTACCTTGCTGCTGACGTTCTTCTTCCGTCAGTTGCCTGAGTTGATCGAGCGTGGCTACATCTACATCGCGCAGCCGCCTTTGTACAAAGTGAAAAAAGGCAAGCAAGAGCAGTACATCAAAGACGACGACGCCATGGAAGAGTACATGACGCAGTCGGCCCTGGAAGATGCCAGCCTGCACTTGAACGACGAAGCGCCGGGTATCTCGGGTGAGGCGTTGGAGCGTCTGGTTAACGACTTCCGCATGGTGATGAAGACCCTTAAGCGTCTGTCGCGCCTGTACCCTCAGGAACTGACCGAGCACTTCATCTATCTGCCGGCCGTAAGTCTGGAGCAGTTGGGTGATCATGCAGCGATGCAAGATTGGCTGGCTCAGTACGAAGTACGCCTGCGCACTGTTGAGAAGTCCGGCCTGGTGTACAAAGCCAGTCTGCGTGAAGACCGTGAACGTAATGTGTGGCTGCCAGAGGTTGAATTGATCTCCCACGGCCTGTCGAATTACGTCACCTTCAACCGCGACTTCTTCGGCAGTAATGACTACAAGACGGTCGTGACCCTTGGCGCGCAGTTGAGCACTCTGCTGGATGATGGTGCTTATATTCAACGTGGCGAGCGTAAGAAAGCGGTCAAGGAGTTCAAGGAAGCCTTGGACTGGTTGATGGCGGAAAGCACCAAGCGTCACACCATTCAGCGATACAAAGGTCTGGGCGAGATGAACCCTGATCAGTTGTGGGAAACCACCATGGATCCAGCTCAGCGTCGCATGCTGCGCGTGACCATCGAAGACGCCATTGGCGCAGACCAGATCTTCAACACCCTGATGGGTGATGCGGTCGAACCTCGCCGTGACTTCATCGAGAGCAATGCCTTGGCGGTGTCCAACCTGGACTTCTGATCAGGTGTAGGTGCACAGAATAGTGGTTCGGCTAATCACCACTGATATGCCGACCATGCGAAGAAGGCCCGCGGACAGCGGGCTTTTTTTTGCCCACATTATTTGCTGCAAAGGTCTTGGGACGTTTCTAACGACAGCAGGCTTTTTAGTATGGGGAAAATAATTTTTAGATGGGGGGTTGACCACGTATTCTAATACTGTATTATTCGCCTCCGGCTGACGAGCAACTTGAACAAAGTTGCTACTTAAGTATTTGATTTTATTAAAAGATCATAAAATTTTAAGTGTGTTAGCTGGTGAGGTGCTGTAGAATGCGCACCTCGGTTGAGACGAAAGATCTTAACCAACCGCTCTTTAACAACTGAATCAAGCAATTCGTGTGGGTGCTTGTGGAGTCAGACTGATAGTCAACAAGATTATCAGCATCACAAGTTACTCCGCGAGAAATCAAAGATGTAACCAACGATTGCTGAGCCAAGTTTAGGGTTTCTTAAAAACCCAAAGATGTTTGAACTGAAGAGTTTGATCATGGCTCAGATTGAACGCTGGCGGCAGGCCTAACACATGCAAGTCGAGCGGTAGAGAGAAGCTTGCTTCTCTTGAGAGCGGCGGACGGGTGAGTAATGCCTAGGAATCTGCCTGGTAGTGGGGGATAACGTTCGGAAACGGACGCTAATACCGCATACGTCCTACGGGAGAAAGCAGGGGACCTTCGGGCCTTGCGCTATCAGATGAGCCTAGGTCGGATTAGCTAGTTGGTGAGGTAATGGCTCACCAAGGCGACGATCCGTAACTGGTCTGAGAGGATGATCAGTCACACTGGAACTGAGACACGGTCCAGACTCCTACGGGAGGCAGCAGTGGGGAATATTGGACAATGGGCGAAAGCCTGATCCAGCCATGCCGCGTGTGTGAAGAAGGTCTTCGGATTGTAAAGCACTTTAAGTTGGGAGGAAGGGCATTAACCTAATACGTTAGTGTTTTGACGTTACCGACAGAATAAGCACCGGCTAACTCTGTGCCAGCAGCCGCGGTAATACAGAGGGTGCAAGCGTTAATCGGAATTACTGGGCGTAAAGCGCGCGTAGGTGGTTTGTTAAGTTGGATGTGAAATCCCCGGGCTCAACCTGGGAACTGCATTCAAAACTGACTGACTAGAGTATGGTAGAGGGTGGTGGAATTTCCTGTGTAGCGGTGAAATGCGTAGATATAGGAAGGAACACCAGTGGCGAAGGCGACCACCTGGACTAATACTGACACTGAGGTGCGAAAGCGTGGGGAGCAAACAGGATTAGATACCCTGGTAGTCCACGCCGTAAACGATGTCAACTAGCCGTTGGGAGCCTTGAGCTCTTAGTGGCGCAGCTAACGCATTAAGTTGACCGCCTGGGGAGTACGGCCGCAAGGTTAAAACTCAAATGAATTGACGGGGGCCCGCACAAGCGGTGGAGCATGTGGTTTAATTCGAAGCAACGCGAAGAACCTTACCAGGCCTTGACATCCAATGAACTTTCTAGAGATAGATTGGTGCCTTCGGGAACATTGAGACAGGTGCTGCATGGCTGTCGTCAGCTCGTGTCGTGAGATGTTGGGTTAAGTCCCGTAACGAGCGCAACCCTTGTCCTTAGTTACCAGCACGTAATGGTGGGCACTCTAAGGAGACTGCCGGTGACAAACCGGAGGAAGGTGGGGATGACGTCAAGTCATCATGGCCCTTACGGCCTGGGCTACACACGTGCTACAATGGTCGGTACAGAGGGTTGCCAAGCCGCGAGGTGGAGCTAATCCCACAAAACCGATCGTAGTCCGGATCGCAGTCTGCAACTCGACTGCGTGAAGTCGGAATCGCTAGTAATCGCGAATCAGAATGTCGCGGTGAATACGTTCCCGGGCCTTGTACACACCGCCCGTCACACCATGGGAGTGGGTTGCACCAGAAGTAGCTAGTCTAACCTTCGGGAGGACGGTTACCACGGTGTGATTCATGACTGGGGTGAAGTCGTAACAAGGTAGCCGTAGGGGAACCTGCGGCTGGATCACCTCCTTAATCGACGACATCAGCTGCTCCATAAGTTCCCACACGAATTGCTTGATTCATTGAAGAAGACGATAAGAAGCAGCCCGAAATTGGGTCTGTAGCTCAGTTGGTTAGAGCGCACCCCTGATAAGGGTGAGGTCGGCAGTTCGAATCTGCCCAGACCCACCAATTTTGTGTGGGAAACGCCTGTAGAAATACGGGGCCATAGCTCAGCTGGGAGAGCGCCTGCCTTGCACGCAGGAGGTCAACGGTTCGATCCCGTTTGGCTCCACCACTACTGCTTCTGAAGTGTCGAAAGCTTAGAAATGAGCATTCCATCGTTAAGATGGTGAATGTTGATTTCTAGTCTTTGATTAGATCGTTCTTTAAAAATTTGGGTATGTGATAGAAAGATAGACTGAACGTTACTTTCACTGGTAACGGATCAGGCTAAGGTAAAATTTGTGAGTTACTCGTAATTGAGTATTATCGAATTTTCGGCGAATGTTGTCTTCACAGTATAACCAGATTGCTTGGGGTTATATGGTCAAGTGAAGAAGCGCATACGGTGGATGCCTTGGCAGTCAGAGGCGATGAAAGACGTGGTAGCCTGCGAAAAGCTTCGGGGAGTCGGCAAACAGACTTTGATCCGGAGATGTCTGAATGGGGGAACCCAGCCATCATAAGATGGTTACCTTACACTGAATACATAGGTGTATGGAGCGAACCAGGGGAACTGAAACATCTAAGTACCCTGAGGAAAAGAAATCAACCGAGATTCCCTTAGTAGTGGCGAGCGAACGGGGACTAGCCCTTAAGTGGCTTTGAGATTAGCGGAACGCTCTGGAAAGTGCGGCCATAGTGGGTGATAGCCCTGTACGCGAAAATCTCTTAGTCATGAAATCGAGTAGGACGGAGCACGAGAAACTTTGTCTGAATATGGGGGGACCATCCTCCAAGGCTAAATACTACTGACTGACCGATAGTGAACTAGTACCGTGAGGGAAAGGCGAAAAGAACCCCGGAGAGGGGAGTGAAATAGATCCTGAAACCGTATGCGTACAAGCAGTGGGAGCCCACTTTGTTGGGTGACTGCGTACCTTTTGTATAATGGGTCAGCGACTTATTTTCAGTGGCGAGCTTAACCGAATAGGGGAGGCGTAGCGAAAGCGAGTCTTAATAGGGCGTCTAGTCGCTGGGAATAGACCCGAAACCGGGCGATCTATCCATGGGCAGGTTGAAGGTTGGGTAACACTAACTGGAGGACCGAACCGACTACCGTTGAAAAGTTAGCGGATGACCTGTGGATCGGAGTGAAAGGCTAATCAAGCTCGGAGATAGCTGGTTCTCCTCGAAAGCTATTTAGGTAGCGCCTCATGTATCACTGTAGGGGGTAGAGCACTGTTTCGGCTAGGGGGTCATCCCGACTTACCAAACCGATGCAAACTCCGAATACCTACAAGTGCCGAGCATGGGAGACACACGGCGGGTGCTAACGTCCGTCGTGAAAAGGGAAACAACCCAGACCGTCAGCTAAGGTCCCAAAGTTATGGTTAAGTGGGAAACGATGTGGGAAGGCTTAGACAGCTAGGAGGTTGGCTTAGAAGCAGCCACCCTTTAAAGAAAGCGTAATAGCTCACTAGTCGAGTCGGCCTGCGCGGAAGATGTAACGGGGCTCAAACCATACACCGAAGCTACGGGTATCACGTAAGTGATGCGGTAGAGGAGCGTTCTGTAAGCCTGTGAAGGTGAGTTGAGAAGCTTGCTGGAGGTATCAGAAGTGCGAATGCTGACATGAGTAACGACAATGGGTGTGAAAAACACCCACGCCGAAAGACCAAGGTTTCCTGCGCAACGTTAATCGACGCAGGGTTAGTCGGTCCCTAAGGCGAGGCTGAAAAGCGTAGTCGATGGAAAACAGGTTAATATTCCTGTACTTCTGGTTATTGCGATGGAGGGACGGAGAAGGCTAGGCCAGCTTGGCGTTGGTTGTCCAAGTTTAAGGTGGTAGGCTGGAATCTTAGGTAAATCCGGGATTCTAAGGCCGAGAGCTGATGACGAGTCATCTTTTAGATGACGAAGTGGTTGATGCCATGCTTCCAAGAAAAGCTTCTAAGCTTCAGGTAACCAGGAACCGTACCCCAAACCGACACAGGTGGTTGGGTAGAGAATACCAAGGCGCTTGAGAGAACTCGGGTGAAGGAACTAGGCAAAATGGCACCGTAACTTCGGGAGAAGGTGCGCCGGTGAGGGTGAAGGACTTGCTCCGTAAGCTCATGCCGGTCGAAGATACCAGGCCGCTGCGACTGTTTATTAAAAACACAGCACTCTGCAAACACGAAAGTGGACGTATAGGGTGTGACGCCTGCCCGGTGCCGGAAGGTTAATTGATGGGGTTAGCTAACGCGAAGCTCTTGATCGAAGCCCCGGTAAACGGCGGCCGTAACTATAACGGTCCTAAGGTAGCGAAATTCCTTGTCGGGTAAGTTCCGACCTGCACGAATGGCGTAACGATGGCGGCGCTGTCTCCACCCGAGACTCAGTGAAATTGAAATCGCTGTGAAGATGCAGTGTATCCGCGGCTAGACGGAAAGACCCCGTGAACCTTTACTATAGCTTTGCACTGGACTTTGAATTTGCTTGTGTAGGATAGGTGGGAGGCTTTGAAGCGTGGACGCCAGTTCGCGTGGAGCCAACCTTGAAATACCACCCTGGCAACTTTGAGGTTCTAACTCAGGTCCGTTATCCGGATCGAGGACAGTGTATGGTGGGTAGTTTGACTGGGGCGGTCTCCTCCTAAAGAGTAACGGAGGAGTACGAAGGTGCGCTCAGACCGGTCGGAAATCGGTCGTAGAGTATAAAGGCAAAAGCGCGCTTGACTGCGAGACAGACACGTCGAGCAGGTACGAAAGTAGGTCTTAGTGATCCGGTGGTTCTGTATGGAAGGGCCATCGCTCAACGGATAAAAGGTACTCCGGGGATAACAGGCTGATACCGCCCAAGAGTTCATATCGACGGCGGTGTTTGGCACCTCGATGTCGGCTCATCACATCCTGGGGCTGAAGCCGGTCCCAAGGGTATGGCTGTTCGCCATTTAAAGTGGTACGCGAGCTGGGTTTAGAACGTCGTGAGACAGTTCGGTCCCTATCTGCCGTGGACGTTTGAGATTTGAGAGGGGCTGCTCCTAGTACGAGAGGACCGGAGTGGACGAACCTCTGGTGTTCCGGTTGTCACGCCAGTGGCATTGCCGGGTAGCTATGTTCGGAATAGATAACCGCTGAAAGCATCTAAGCGGGAAACTAGCCTCAAGATGAGATCTCACTGGGACCTTGAGTCCCCTGAAGGGCCGTCGAAGACTACGACGTTGATAGGTTGGGTGTGTAAGCGCTGTGAGGCGTTGAGCTAACCAATACTAATTGCCCGTGAGGCTTGACCATATAACACCCAAGCAATTTGCATGCTCCGAGCTGAAAAGCGAAAGAGACCAGATTGCGGTGTGTGAAGACGATAGAACCGAAAGTTCGATCTCACAAAACACCGAAAGCTGTCACATACCCAATTTGCTGAAGCGAGGCCATCTGGTCACGACTCAGTACCCGAATTTCTTGACGACCATAGAGCATTGGAACCACCTGATCCCATCCCGAACTCAGCAGTGAAACGATGCATCGCCGATGGTAGTGTGGGGTTTCCCCATGTGAGAGTAGGTCATCGTCAAGATTAAATTCCGAAACCCCTACCTGCGCATACAGGTAGGGGTTTTGTTTGTCCGCGAAAAAATTATCCAGGTTTGCCGGGCTTCCCGAATTGTCTATTTTTGGAACCTGCGCCAGGTGATTCTGCAAAAACAAAAAGGCCAACGCTCAGCGTTGGCCTTTTTTATTGGGTGATGAATAGGCGCTTTTGAAATGCTCCACGTGGAACATCGCTATTTTTAGCTTGGGGTCGCAGGCGCAACACTCTCCAATCGGTAGCCGTATCCATAGATCGTCAACAGTTGCCAGCCTCTGTCAGCGGTCAATCCCAGCTTGTTACGCAACCGATAGATATGGGTATCCAGTGGCCTTGAAGACACCATTTCCTCATGGGACCAAAATCGTTCATACAGGTATTCGCGAGAGAGCGGTCGAGCCAGGTTGGCGAACAAGCAACTGGCCAGTCGGTACTCTCGCTCGGTCAAATTGATCGGCTTGCCTGCCCGCGTGACCGTCAATTCGGCGTCATCAAAGGTCAGGTCGTTGAAGCTTTGCAGCTCATTAGTGGCTGATTTTTGCAGCCCATGACGACGTAAGACCGCACTAACCCGAGCCTTGAGTTCGTTAGGCCTAAAGGGCTTACTGACGTAATCATCCGCCCCGCTGTTCAACGCCGTGACGATATCGCTCTCGGCATCCCGGCTGGTGAGCATGATCACGGCGGGCGGTGAATCCATGTGTTCGCGCGTCCAGCGCAGCAGTGCGATACCCGTGATATCGGGCAATTGCCAGTCGAGTATCAACAGGTCAAACGTTTCCCGGCGCAATTGCCGCAGCAGGTCTTCACCGCGCTCGAAGCAATGCAGGGACCAGGGTTGTTCTGCGGTGCCGGGGATCTGTCGCAGTGTCTGTTCAACCCGGCGCAATTCAGCGGGTTCGTCGTCCAGTATTGCGACACGCATGGGTGGGTCCTTCTCCAAAAAAATACGGCAGCCGACGGCCTGTTCAATCACCTACATACAGCGCAGGGTCGGTGGGTGAATCTGAATAATTGTGGCCAGACTCAACGCCTCCTTGGATCTGTCGGTACGCTGATATCAAAGGGCCGTTAATCCGTTTAAAGTCTTCAGTACCTAAGTGGGAAAGATACCGGCTCCCATCCCAGAGGAAAAGGATCAGCCGACACATGCACTGCCGCAGACATGTGCGTCTTGATGCCAGTTGCCTTCTCGAACCACCAACGTGATGAGCTCCATGACCTTTTCTGCCAACCGATTATGCGGTGCCCTACCCTCGTTATTGACCTTGGTCATAGGGGCTACGCAGGCTTCTACGGTGCACCGCTCTGCCTATATCGACGATCAATTATTGTGTCGTGCGCAACCGTTGCCGGCGGTTGTGCAGCATCTGACGGGGGAAGCCTGGAAGCTCGATGCCGCGGGCAAGGCACAGCCGCTGCAGGAAGGCATGACCATTGATGAGCAAGAAGGTGTGAAGACATCAACGTCGGCGTTTGTCAGCCTACTGTTGGGGGACGGTTCGAGGGTGGTGCTGCCCTCCAGTTCACACGTGCGATTGCACCTGGTGGAGAAACAGTCGATTCCCCAGGTCATTCTCGAGCAAGGCCAAGTCGAGACGTATGTGATCAAGCGGGTCAGTGATTACGACCGTTTTCAGATCGTGACACCCGTGGGTGTTCTGGGCGTGCGCGGTACACACTTTCGCGTGCGCAGCGATGGCGAGCAATCGGTGTTGGAGGTGCTCAACGGACAGGTCGCGGTCAATCGCGAGATAAAAACCAGGCCCGTTGAAAGTGAAGTAAAGGTGAGTGCACGACAAGGTTTGCTCATCAAAACACAGGGTGAGCTCAAGCCCGTGGAGCTTCTCCCTGCGCCTGAGTTAATCGGTCAAGATGGCCAGAAAGGCGAGGCACCGATCTGGAGTTTGTACCTGCGGCCATTACCCGGTGCACAGCGTTATCGCGCCCAGGTCGCTACCGATACGGCCTTCATGAACATCAAGCAGGAAAACTTTTCCAGTGAGCCGAAAATGCGCTTCACTGGGCTCAAAGCATCGTTCTATCACGTGCGCCTGTCAGCCTACGACGCGGACGGCCTGGAGGGGGAAACCGGGGTTTATGACATCTTCTATTACCCACCTGCTACCCAGGTTCAGGTGTCCGGTGGCTGACCAATGATGCTTTGGCACAAGGCAGAGAAACGCCAACCCACCCACGCCCAACGTTTATTCCATGGGTTGGTTCGCGAGTGGTTGTGGATAGGGCTGTTGTTGTTGCCTATCACTGCCTACCTATCGTTGAGCCCGGGCCTGGCGCTGAACAATCCGTTGTACGACAGCCTTCGGCGTCTGGCGCCGCTGCCGGTGGATCCACGTATCTTGCTGGTGACCATCGACGACCAAAGCTTGAAAGAGCTGGGGCGATGGCCCTGGCCGCGCAATTTGCATGCTGACCTGATCGATCGCCTGAGTGCTGCGCAACCGTCAGCCATCCTGTTCGATGTGATTTTCAGTGAACCTGGCGTACCCGCCAATGACCAACGCCTCGCAGCAGCGGTGTGTCATGCCGGCAATGTTGTGTTGCCGTTGCTGCGTGAAGAAGTCGCCAGTTACAGCCAACCGGAACCGGAATTGTTGCCGCTGCTCAATTGCGCCAGAGGCCTTGGGCATATCAACGTCGAAGCGGACAGCGACGGCATAGTACGCAGCCTGTTCATGCGCGAAGGCCCACCCGATAACATGGCGCCGCAACTGGCATGGCTGGCCTACACGGTGAGCGGTCAAGTCTCTGAAATGCCCGGGACGCCTCTGCAGCCGATTAGTCAGTACTGGCATCGAGAGAATGCTATTCGTATTCCTTTCATCGCTGCCAATACCCACTTTCCCAGTGTGTCCTACGCCAGCGTATTACGCGGTGAAGTGCCTCCAGAGCGCCTGCGCGGTCGCCTTATCCTGGTGGGCTCCACTGCAACCGGTATGGGCGATCGCTTCGTTACGCCGCTCTCCTCCACCGTCGGCACGACAGCGGGCGTCGAGATCCAGGCCAACGTCCTCAATGGTCTCTTGCTGGAGCGCAGCATTGTTGACCTTCCTGGTGGGGTGTCGGCACTCATGGCGACCGCCTTGGTGGCTCTGTTGCTGGGCTTGTTGCTATACCGCCCGCGCTACGCGCTGTGGATGACCCTGGGTTGCATGACGACTGCGTTGCTTGGCGCGTGGGTGTTGTTGCGCCTGGACCACTGGTGGTCGCCTGCTGCGTGTTTGATTGGGTTGCTGCTCAGCTACCTGATCTGGAATTGGCGCCGCCTCAGCGTGATCCTTGCCTACTTCGGCTGGGAGCTCGCGCGGTTGGATAACGAACCCAAGGTGCTTCCCGAACGTCGCCGTGCGCCCGCCAGTAAGGGTGATGTGTTGCAAGCGCGGATCTTTGCCCTGGAGCAAGCGGTAAGCCGCACACGCGACACCCGACGGTTTATGGCTGACGGTCTGGAATGCTTGCCGGTGGCAACTCTCATTACAGACCCCCAAGGCAACATCCTGCTGGCTAACCGTATTGCGCGGGAGGTGTTCGGTAATGACCTGGTGAACGAAAATCTGCTCGAGCAACTTGCCGACCTGGGCTATCCACCGCTGCACAATGGCGTACGCCCTGCTCTGTCAGTGTTGGAGCTCGTTGAGTTTCGTGACATCCACCAACGCAGCCTGCGCATGGAGCTTGCGCCCTTGCTGCCGGCTGAAGGCGACCTCGCCCTTGGCTGGCTGCTGAGCCTGACGGACCTGAGCAAGGAACGTGAAGCCCAATTGCACCGCGAGACGATGCTACGCTTCCTTTCCCACGACCTGCGTGCGCCACACTCGGCGATCCTGGCGATGCTGGATGTGCACAACGGCCAATCCCCCATATTTTCCCAGATCGAACAACAGGTGAAGCGCGCATTGAGCCTCACTGAGTCCTTTGTGCAGTTGGCCAAAGCCGAAGCTGATGGCTACCACTTCCATCCCTCACTGTTCGCCATGCTGGTAATGGATGCTTTTGACCAAGTGGCGGTGATTGCGCAGCTCAAGGGCATTTACTTGGTTCACGACCTGGACGAGGCGGATGAGGGTATGGTCTCAGCCGATCAATCACTGCTGACTCGGGCGCTGTTCAACATGCTGGAGAACGCTATTAAATATTCCCCATCCGGTACCACCGTCACGTTGAGCCATAGCAGTACGCAAGGGTGGTTGGAATGCAGTATCAGCGATCAGGGGCCTGGCATTGCGCCAGAAGACTTGCCCGAGCTGTTCAGCCAGTATCGACGCTTTGACTCGGCCCAGGGCAGTGAGGGTCTGGGGTTGGGATTGACCATGGTCAAAGCCGTGGTGGAGCGTCATGGCGGCCGCATCAGGTGTGAAAGCGAGCTGGGTAAAGGCTCAACCTTCAGCCTGCAACTGCCTCTGCTTGACGAGTGAAAAACGTACCTTTCGCCTGTGCATAAAAAACCGGTCACTAGGACCGGTTTTTTAATGCGCAAAAAAACTTATGCACGTTTTTCGAGATTTTATGAGCTTGAGAAATATGTAATTAAATCAGCTTGTTATGAATCAAAAACGCCAATTCGCCAACAAACCGTACACAGGTTATCCACAGATCCTCAAATCTCAGGTGTCTCGACTACAACAGCCTGCGCAGGCAACGAACCCATGGCCCGTTGCTGCGCTTCATTCCATGCTGCCGCGCGGTCGTTCAACGCGGCAATCGCACGCGGCCCTTCACCTTCGGCGTACATCGGTTCGCCGATGACTACGGTGATGGTGCCTGCAGTTTTGGCCCAACCGGACTTCGGCCAGAATTTGCCGGCGTTATGTGCAATCGGCAATACCGGCAGATTGGCATTGACCGCCAACGCGGTGCCGCCTCGCGAAAACTTGCCCACGGTGCCATAAGGCACCCGAGTACCTTCCGGGAATATCAGCACCCAAACGCCATCCTTGAGCAGCTCGTCACCCTTCTTGGCCACGTGCTTGAGCGCAGCCTTCGGGTTGTCACGGTCGATCGCAATCGGACGCAACATGGCCATCGCCCAGCCGAAGAACGGCACGTACAGCAACTCACGCTTGAGCACCTGGCTCAGCGGCGAGAAGTACGCTGAAAGGAAGAACGTTTCCCAGGTGCTCTGGTGGTTCGACAGAATCACGCAGGGTTGGTCCGGGACGTTTTCAGCGCCCTTGATCTCGAAACGGATGTTCAGGAACACCTTGGTCAGCCATAACGCGCAGCGGCACCAAAAGACGTTGATAAAACGATAGCGCGCCTTGAACGGCAGGAATGGCGCGATAAAAAAGCTCAGGGTGCACCAGAGAAACGAACTGGTGCCCAACAGCAGGTAAAAGAAGAAGGTTCTGATGGCCTGCAAAATCGACATGGCGGCATTTACCGTTGCGGGACAGGGCCCGCCTGTTAAAAGCGCACTCCCGAACAATCCTTGGTCAGGAAGTCGAGGGCGGCTAGTTGTTGATAAGTTCTGCGGCAACGGCCGCCAGATCGTCAAAAATCAAGGTGCCTACCGGCAGGTTTTTCGCCTGGGTCTTTTCGCCTTTCCCGGTTTTAACCAAAACTGGCTGAGAGTCGACGGCTTTGGCCGCCTCCAGGTCACCGAGGCTGTCCCCGACGAACCATAGCCCAGCTAATGGCACCTTGTAATGTTCTGCAATGGTTTTCAACATGCCAGGCTTGGGCTTGCGGCAATCGCAGCCCTCATCCGGCCCATGGGGGCAGTACACAACCAGCCCCACGTCACCGCCCTGCTCAGCCACTAACATGCGCAAGCGCGCGTGCATGGCGTCCAGGGTGGCAATGTCGTAGTAACCGCGGGCGATGCCGGACTGGTTGGTGGCGATGGCCACCGTCCAGCCGGCTTTGCTCAACTGCGCAATGGCCTCGATCGAACCCGGCAGGGGAATCCATTCCGCCACCGACTTGATGTAAGCGTCGGAGTCGTAATTGATGACACCGTCCCGATCGAGAATCAGCAGTTTCAACATGATCAGCCCAGTACGGAAATGTCAGCGATATTGATGAACAAGCCACGCAGACGCGCCAGCATGGCGTAGCGGTTTTTCCGCACGCCCGCATCTTCGGCATTGATCATCACCGCTTCGAAGAACGCATCCACCGGCTCACGCAAGGTGGCCAGGCGCGCCAATGCTTCGGCGTAGTTGCGTTCGGCGAGCAGCGGTTTCACTGCGTTTTCTGCCTTGGCGATGGCCGAGTTCAGCGAGAACTCCTTGGCATCGGCAAACAGGCCTGGGTCGACTTCGGCATTGCCGAGGTTGTCGGCCTTGCTCAACAGGTTCGACACACGCTTGTTCACAGCGGCCAGTGCCCCGGCTTCCGGCAGTTTGCGGAACGCCTGGACGGCTTGTACGCGTTGGTCGAAGTCCAGCGCCGAACCCGGCTGCAGGGCACGTACCGACAGGTAGACGGAAACGTCCACGCCTTCGTCTTCGTAACGCGCCCGCAGGCGGTCGAACACGAATTCCAGCACTTGCTCGGCCAGGCCGGCTTGCTTGACCTTGCCACCGAACTGGCCGACAGCGAACACCACGGCCTGGGTCAGGTCGAGGTCAAGCTTCTTGTCGATCAGGATACGCAGCACGCCCAGCGCGGCACGGCGCAGGGCATACGGGTCTTTGCTGCCGGTAGGCAGCATGCCGATACCAAAAATACCCACGAGGGTGTCCAGCTTGTCGGCGATGGCCACGGCCGCACCGGTCAGGGTGGTCGGCAGTTCAGCACCGGCACCGCGTGGCATGTACTGCTCGTTCAGCGCCAGCGCCACATCGTTTGGCTCGCCGTCATTGAGGGCGTAGTAGTAACCGGCAACACCTTGCATTTCCGGGAACTCGCCGACCATCTCGGTGGCCAGGTCGCACTTGGACAGCAACCCTGCACGGGCGGCCCAGGCAGCGTCACCGCCGATGCGCGGCGCAATGTACGCGGCCAGTTTGGAAACACGCACAGCCTTGTCGTAGACGCTGCCGAGTTTTTCCTGGAACACCACGTTTTGCAGGCGCAGGTTGAAATCTTCGAGCTTCTGCTTCTTGTCTTGCTTGAAGAAGAACTCGGCATCAGTCAGGCGCGGACGAACGACTTTCTCGTTACCGGCGATGATCTGCTGCGGGTCTTTGCTTTCGATGTTGGCCACGGTGATAAAGCGCGGCAGCAACTTACCGTCAACGTCCAGCAGGCAGAAGTACTTCTGGTTGTCCTGCATGGTGGTGATCAGGGCTTCTTGCGGCACATCGAGGAAACGCTCTTCGAACGAGCACACCAGCGGCACCGGCCATTCAACCAGCGCGGTCACTTCGTCGAGCAGGCTTGGCGGCACGATGGCGGTGCCTTCCTGCAGGCGCGCCAGTTCTTCGGTGCGCTTGCTGATCAGCTCACGACGCTCATTGGCATCGGCCAGTACATAAGCCGCGCGCAGGTCGGCGGCATAGTTGGCGGGCGATGTGATGCGCACGGCTTCTGGATGGTGGAAGCGGTGACCGCGGGAATCACGGCCAGCCTTCTGAGCCAGGATCGTGCAGTCGATGACTTGGTCACCGAGCAGCATCACCAGCCATTGGGTCGGGCGTACGAATTCTTCCTTGCGAGCACCCCAGCGCATGCGCTTGGGGATCGGCAGGTCGTTCAGCGAGTCTTCAACAATAGTGGGCAACAGGCTGGCGGTCGGCTTACCGGTGATGACCTGGCTGAACCGCAGTTTCGGGCCGCTCTGGTCGATCTCGCTCAGCTCGACGCCGCACTTCTTGGCGAAACCAAGGGCCGCTTGAGTCGGGTTACCTTCAGCGTCAAAAGCCGCCTGACGCGGCGGGCCGTCGAGGTTGATGCTGCGGTCCGGCTGCTGGGTTTCCAGCGCGGTCAGCAACACGGCCAGGCGACGTGGCGCGGCGTAGACTTTCTTTGCAGCGAACTTCAAGCCGGCGGTTTGCAGGCCTTTTTCGATACCGGCCAGGAACGCGTCGGCCAGGGTATTCAGTGCCTTGGGTGGCAGCTCTTCGGTGCCCAGTTCAACCAGGAAATCTTGAGCACTCATTGTGCAGCCTCCAGCTTAGCCAACACTTCATCACGCAGGTCCGGGGTAGCCATCGGGAAGCCCAGCTTGGCGCGAGCCAGCAGGTAGGCTTGGGCGACGGAACGCGCCAGGGTGCGTACACGCAGGATGTATTGCTGGCGCGCGGTTACCGAGATGGCACGACGGGCGTCCAGCAGGTTGAAGGTATGGGACGCCTTCAACACCATTTCATAGCTTGGCAACGGCAGCGGCTGGTCGAGTTCGATCAAGCGCTTGGCTTCGCTTTCATAGAAGTCGAACAGTTCGAACAGCTTCTCGACGTTGGCGTGTTCGAAGTTGTAGGTGGACTGCTCTACCTCGTTCTGGTGGAACACGTCGCCGTAGGTCACTTTGCCGAACGGGCCGTCAGCCCACACCAGGTCGTAGACCGAGTCCACGCCTTGCAGGTACATGGCCAGGCGCTCGAGACCGTAAGTGATCTCGCCGGTTACCGGGTAGCACTCGATGCCGCCGGCTTGCTGGAAGTAAGTGAACTGCGTCACTTCCATGCCGTTGAGCCAGACTTCCCAGCCCAGGCCCCAGGCGCCGAGGGTTGGCGATTCCCAGTTGTCTTCGACGAAACGGATGTCGTGTACCAGCGGGTCCAGGCCGACATGTTTCAGCGAGCCCAGGTACAGCTCCTGGAAGTTGTCCGGGTTCGGCTTCAATACCACCTGGAACTGGTAGTAGTGCTGCAGACGGTTCGGGTTTTCGCCGTAGCGGCCGTCAGTCGGGCGACGACTGGGCTGCACATAAGCGGCGTTCCAGGTTTCCGGGCCGATGGCCCGCAGGAAGGTAGCGGTGTGGAAAGTGCCGGCGCCTACTTCCATATCGTAGGGCTGAAGTACCACACAACCTTGCTCGGCCCAGTATTGCTGGAGGGCGAGGATCAAGTCTTGGAAGGTACGCACGGCTGGCGTAGGCTGGCTCACGAAATTCACCTGTTACTTGGGCTGCGATTTAAAGAGCGGGAGTATACCCGATTCGGCCGCGCCACCATCCCCTGGAGCCTTATGCCACGCTGCTTTTGGTGTTCTGAAGATCCGCTGTACATGGCTTATCACGATCAGGAGTGGGGAACGCCGCTGCGCGATGCGCAGGGTCTGTTCGAGTTGCTTTTGCTCGAAGGGTTCCAGGCGGGCCTTTCCTGGATCACCGTTTTACGCAAACGCGAGCGTTATCGGAAGGTCTTGTTCGGTTTTGATGCCCAGCGTTTGGCGCGACTGACCGACGCTGAGATCGAAGCGTTGATGCTCGACCCTGGCATCGTACGCAATCGCCTCAAGCTCAACGCCACCCGCCGCAACGCCGCTGCCTGGCTGGCCCTGGAAGACCCGGTTGGCTTGCTCTGGTCGTTTGTCGGCGGCGTGCCCAAGGTCAATCACTTCAAGGATCGCAGCCAAGTCCCGGCCATTACGCCAGAAGCTGAAGCCATGAGCAGAGCTCTGAAAAAAGCCGGTTTCACGTTCGTCGGGCCGACCATTTGCTACGCGTTCATGCAGGCCTCGGGCATGGTCATGGACCACACTCAAGACTGCGACCGTTACGCGGACTTGGCCAACGCCGGTTAGAATGGCGGCTTTGCGCACCACACACGATCAGGAGTGACCTGTGGAAAAGTTTAAAGGCGCCTTGCTGGTAGGCGCTCTTCGGTTGTTTGCCCTATTGCCCTGGCGCGCGGTTCAAGCGGTCGGCACGGCGATTGGCTGGATCATGTGGAAAACCCCCAACCGTTCCCGCGAGACGGTGCGGATCAACCTGTCCAAATGCTTCCCCGACATGGACCCCGCCGCACGCGAGCGCCTGGTCGGCCAGAGCCTCATGGATATCGGTAAGTCCCTGACTGAAAGCGCCTGCGCCTGGATCTGGCCCGCCCAGCGTTCCATCGACCTGGTGCGTGAAGTCGAAGGCCTGGAGGTGCTGCATGAAGCATTGGCCTCGGGCAAAGGCGTGGTCGGCATCACCAGCCACCTGGGTAACTGGGAAGTGTTGAACCACTTCTATTGCAGCCAGTGCAAACCGATCATCTTCTACCGACCGCCGAAGCTGAAAGCGGTGGACGATTTGTTGCGCAAACAGCGGGTGCAGTTGGGTAACCGAGTAGCCGCATCGACCAAGGAAGGCATTCTCAGCGTCATCAAGGAAGTGCGCAAAGGTGGCCAGGTGGGCATTCCCGCCGACCCGGAGCCGGCGGAATCGGCAGGCATCTTCGTGCCGTTCTTTGCTACCCAGGCGCTGACCAGCAAGTTCGTGCCTAACATGCTCGCGGGCCACAAAGCCGTGGGCGTGTTCCTGCATGCCCTGCGACTGCCGGACGGCTCGGGTTACAAAGTGATTTTGGAAGCAGCGCCGGAAGATATGTACAGCACCGACACCGCCACGTCCTGCGCGGCGATGAGCAAGGTGGTGGAGCGCTATGTCGGCGCCTACCCGAGCCAGTACATGTGGAGCATGAAGCGCTTCAAGAAACGCCCGCCCGGTGAGGCGCGGTGGTACTGATTTACGACTGACTTACGGTCGATGCAAAACTAATGTGGGAGCGGGCTTGCTCGCGAATGCGGTGTAACAGACACACATTAAGTGACTGACACGACGCCTTCGCGAGCAAGCCCGCTCCCACATTTTGGATCCGCTTAGGCCTGGCGATCGAGTTTTTTCAGGAACACCGTCATCTCTTTCTCGGCCTGCTTGTCGCCATGCGCCAGGGCCGCTTCGATACCCTTTTCCCACGCCTGCCGTGCTGCCGCATTATCACCCAGCCCTTGCTGCGCCTTGCCTAACAACTTCCATGCCGCCGAATACTTCGGGTCAAACTCGACGCATTTTTGCAGATGCTCCGCCGCCTTGGCGTTGTCCTTCACGTCCAGATAACCCTTGCCCAAGCCAAAGCGCAGCAGTGAATTATCCACACCCTTGGCGAGCATTTTTTCCAGGGATTCGAGCATGGCTGTGCATCCTTTAGCTAGGTAGGGTTTTCAATAACGCACCGCGGGCAAACCCGCTCCCACAGCAGCTATCCGATTACCTGTGGGAGCGGGCTTGCCCGCGATGACGGCCGCAGGCTCAGCTGAATTTGTTGATCAGAAAAAGCTCAACCCCACGTGGAACAACTTCTCCACATCGCGGATATGTTTTTTATCCACCAGGAACAGAATCACATGGTCACCCGTGGCGATCACCGTATCGTCGTGGGCGATGATCACCTCTTCGTCACGAATGATCGCGCCGATGGTGGTGCCCGGCGGCAGGCCGATATCGCGGATGGCCTTGCCGATGACCTTGCTCGACTTTGAATCACCATGCGCAATCGCCTCAATGGCTTCCGCCGCGCCCCGGCGCAGGGAGTGCACGCTGACGATATCGCCACGGCGCACGTGGGCGAGCAAAGTGCCAATGGTGGCCAACTGAGGGCTGATGGCGATGTCGATATCGCCGCCCTGGATCAGGTCGACATAGGCCGGGTTGTTGATGATGGTCATCACCTTCTTGGCCCCCAGCCGCTTGGCCAAGAGCGAGGACATGATGTTGGCCTCGTCATCGTTGGTCAGGGCCAGGAAGATATCGGCATCGGCGATATTCTCTTCCATCAATAGGTCGCGGTCTGAGGCGCTGCCTTGCAGTACGACGGTGCTGTCGAGGGTGTCGGACAAATGCCGGCAGCGTGCCGGGTTCATCTCGATGATCTTCACCTGGTAGCGGCTTTCGATCGCCTCCGCCAAACGCTCGCCGATCTGCCCGCCGCCGGCGATGACGATGCGCTTGTAGGTCTCATCCAGGCGGCGCATTTCGCTCATGACCGCGCGAATATTCGCTTTGGCGGCGATGAAAAATACTTCGTCGTCTGCTTCGATCACCGTATCGCCCTGGGGCAGAATCGGCCGATCGCGACGGAAAATCGCCGCTACGCGGGTTTCCACATTCGGCATGTGCTCGCGCAGTTGGCGCAGTTGCTGGCCCACCAGCGGGCCGCCGTAGTAAGCCTTAACCGCCACCAGTTGCGCCTTGCCCTCGGCAAAGTCGATCACCTGCAAAGCACCGGGGATTTCGATCAGGCGCTTGATGTAGTGGGTCACGACTTGCTCGGGGCTGATCAACACGTCCACCGGAATCGCGTCGTTGTCGAAAAGCCCTGCACGAGTCAGGTAAGCCGCCTCACGTACGCGGGCGATTTTGGTTGGGGTGTGGAACAGAGTGTGGGCGACCTGGCAGGCGACCATGTTGGTTTCGTCGCTATTGGTGACGGCCACCAGCATGTCGGCATCGTCAGCACCCGCCTGGCGCAGCACCGTCGGGAATGACGCGCGGCCTTGCACGGTGCGGATGTCCAGGCGGTCACCGAGGTTGCGCAGGCGCTCGGCATCGGTGTCGACCACGGTGATGTCGTTGGCTTCGCTGGCCAAATGTTCAGCCAGCGTGCCGCCGACCTGCCCAGCTCCAAGGATGATGATTTTCATCCGGTCACTCCCTTAAACCCGTTCAGCCGCGTGCGGCGGCAATCTTGATCAGTTTGGCGTAGTAGAAGCCATCGTGTCCGCCTTCCTGTGCAAGCAATTGGCGGCCGTGGGGCTGCTTGATGCCGGCCGTTGTAGCGAGGTCCAGCTCGCGCGCGCCGCTGGTGCGGGCGAGGAAGGCTTCGATCACCTCTGTGTTTTCGGTGGGCAAAGTGGAGCAGGTGGCGTAAAGCAGGATGCCGCCAACTTCGAGGGTCGGCCACATGGCGTCGAGCAGTTCGCCTTGCAGTACGGCCAGGGCGGCGATGTCGTCGGGCTGGCGGGTCAGCTTGATGTCCGGGTGGCGACGGATGACGCCGGTGGCGGAGCATGGCGCATCCAGCAGGATGCGCTGGAACGGTTTGCCGTCCCACCAGGTGGCAGTGTCGCGACCGTCGGCGGCGATCAGGTCGGCACTCAGGCCCAGGCGCGCGAGGTTTTCGCGCACGCGCACCAGGCGCTTGGCTTCCAGGTCGACGGCGACCACACCGGCGAGGTCTTTTTCGACTTCCAGAATGTGACAAGTCTTACCGCCTGGCGCGCAGCAGGCGTCGAGTACGCGCTGGCCCGGTGCCAGGTCGAGCAGGTCGGCGGCCAGTTGCGCGGCTTCGTCCTGCACGCTGATCCAGCCTTCGGCAAAGCCCGGCAGGCTGCGTACGTCGGCGGCGGCTTCCAGCACGATGCCATCAGGGCTATACACACACGGTGTGGCGCTGATGCCGGCCTCGGTGAGCAATTGCAGGTAAGCGTCACGGCTGTGATGACGGCGGTTAACCCGCAAAATCATCGGCGGATGTGCATTGTTGGCCGCGCAAATGGCTTCCCATTGTTCAGGCCAGAACGCTTTCAAGGACTTTTGCAGCCAGCGCGGGTGCGCGGTGCGCACCACGGGGTCGTGTTCCAGTTCGGCCAGCAGCGCTTCGCTCTCGCGCTGAGCACGGCGTAGCACGGCATTGAGCAGGGCTTTGGCCCAGGGCTTTTTCAGTTTGTCGGCGCAACCAACGGTTTCACCGATGGCGGCGTGGGCCGGCACGCGGGTGTAGAGCAACTGATACAGGCCGACCAGCAGCAGCGCTTCCACGTCGGCATCGGCTGCCTTGAATGGCTTTTGCAGCAGCTTGGCCGCCAGCGCCGACAAGCGTGGCTGCCAACGGGCCGTACCAAACGCCAGGTCCTGGGTGAAGCCGCGATCGCGGTCTTCGACTTTATCCATTTGAGTAGGCAGCGAACTGTTCAACGAAGCCTTGCCGTTGAGGACGGCGGCGAGGGCCTTGGCGGCGGCCAGACGCGGGTTCATTGAGCGACCGCCCCGAGAACCGTGCCCAGGGCGAATTTCTCACGACGGCTGTTGAACAAATCGCTGAAATTAAGCGCTTTGCCACCGGGCAATTGCAGACGCGTCAGACACAACGCCTGCTCTCCGCAGGCGACCAGCAGGCCTTCCTTGCTGGCACCGATGATTTCACCGGGAGCGCCTTTGCCGTCAGCCAAGGTGGCGGCCAACACTTTCAAGGCTTCACCGCTGAGGGTGCTGTGGCAGATCGGCCATGGATTGAACGCGCGCACCAAGCGTTCCAGCTTCACGGCCGGGCGGCTCCAGTCGATACGCGCTTCGTCTTTGTTCAGTTTGTGCGCGTAGGTGGCAAGGCTGTCGTCCTGCACTTCGCCTTCCAGGGTGCCGGCAGCCAGGCCGGCGATGGCCTGGAGCACGGCAGGTGGGCCCATCTCGGCCAAGCGGTCGTGCAGGCTGCCGCCGGTGTCTTCGCCGGTGATCGGGGTGGTGACTTTGAGCAGCATCGGGCCGGTGTCCAGACCCGCCTCCATGCGCATCACGGTCACGCCGCTTTCGCTGTCACCGGCTTCCACGGCGCGCTGGATCGGCGCCGCACCGCGCCAGCGTGGCAGCAGCGAAGCATGGCTGTTGATGCAGCCCAGGCGCGGAATATCCAGCACTGCCTGAGGCAGGATCAAGCCATAGGCCACGACCACCAGCAGGTCTGGCTTCAACGCGGCCAGCTCTGCCTGGGCATCGGTGTTACGCAGGGTCGGTGGTTGCAGCACGGCAATGTTGTGCTCAAGCGCCAGCTGCTTGACCGGGCTCGGCATCAGTTTTTGCCCGCGACCGGCCGGGCGATCCGGCTGGGTGTACACCGCGACGATGTCATAAGGGCTGGCAAGCAGGGCCTTTAGGTGTTCGGCGGCAAATTCAGGAGTGCCGGCAAAAACAATGCGCAGTGGCTCGGTCATGGGAGTTCTCGGTTAAAAACAGTCACAAAAGAAAAAGGCTTGCCGCAGCAAGCCTTTGGAAGAAGGGCATCAAGCTTGCTGGCGATGCTTTTTTTCCAGCTTCTTCTTGATCCGGTCGCGTTTAAGCGTGGACAGGTAATCGACAAACAGTTTGCCGTTGAGGTGGTCGCATTCGTGCTGAATGCACACCGCCAGCAGGCCCTCTGCGATCAGCTCGTAGGGCTTGCCGTCACGGTCCAGGGCTTTGATCTTCACGCGCACCGGGCGTTCGACGTTCTCGTAGAACTCCGGCACCGAGAGGCAGCCCTCCTGGTATTCGCCCATCTCCTCGGTCAGCGGTTCGAACTCGGGGTTGATAAACACCCGAGGCTCGCTGCGATCTTCCGACAGGTCCATGACCACGACGCGCTGATGCACGTTGACCTGGGTCGCGGCGAGGCCGATGCCCGGGGCTTCATACATTGTTTCAAACATGTCATCGACCAACTGACGAACCTTGTCGTCCACTACGGCCACCGGTTTGGCGATCGTGCGCAGGCGCGAGTCGGGGAATTCGAGGATGTTCAAAATAGCCATAAGCGTAATTGCTGCACATGTGAGGTAGAGGCAAATCGGCGTTGGGATGGACCCAGACAGCCGGTGTGAAAGGTTCGAAAGCCGCGAAGGCTATGGCATTTCACGCGAACGTACATAATAAAGGAGATTCACCCCATGAGGAAATCGCTACTCGTCTTGCTGCTGTGGGCGCCGCTCACCATGGCGCTGCTGAAACTGCCCGAACAGCGGCTGAATCAGGCGGCGCAACAGGCCATACAGCGCTTTTTGCTGCATAACCGCATCCTCGATACGCCTCAGGATCTGGATAACGCGCCTTATATTGTTGCGGCCGAGGCGGGTCGAGTGCTGGGCGCCAATGACGAACGTGTGCACGCCAGGGGCAACCTGGACCCGGTCCAGCCAAGCTATGGAATCTTTCGCCGAGGCAAGGTTTACACCGACCCGGACACCCAGGAACTGCTGGGGGTCAACGCCGACGACATCGGCACCGCGCGGTTTTTGATGGCCGGCGACCTCACCACCCTTGCAGTGCAGCGAGTGACCCAGGAAGTCCGCCCAGGCGACCGATTGCTGCGCGCCGAACCTGGCGTCGAGTTGTCCAGGCTGCAAACGCCGCCGCACCCCGCGGCCCTTATCAAAGGGCACATCATCGACGTTCCCAAAGGCGTGACCCAGATCGGCGTGTTGGACGCCGTCACCTTGAACAAGGGCCGCCGCGACGGCCTGGTCGAAGGCCAAGTGCTCACGGTGATCAAGCAGGGCGCCACCGTAAGGGATGTCCTCAGCGGCGCTTTGACGAAACTTCCTGATGAGCGCGCCGGCACCCTGCAGGTGTTCCGCGCCTATGAAAAGCTCAGTTATGGCCTGGTTCTCAGCGCTTCAAGGTCGCTGGCGGTGATGGACCGTTTTGAGACTGCCCAACAAACACAATAAATAGCCTGCTAAATAAGTTACCAACAGAGTTATCCACAGCTTGTTCCGATCAAGGATGATCAAATGTATCCGACAAACAGCCATGAAATTTCCCCGTCAGAACTGGAAGCCCGACTACGCTTGCACAGGCTGCCAGAACTGGGCCCCAAGCGTTTTCGTGTGTTGATCGAAGCATTCGGTTCTGCCTCAAAGGCTATCAGTGCGCCTGCCAGTGCCTGGCGCTCCCTCGGGTTACCGCCTGGCAGTGCGGATGCCCGACGCAGCCCACAAATCCGTGACAGCGCCAGTGACGCGCTCGCGTGGTTGGAGCATCCCGCCCAGCATTTACTGATGTGGGACCAACCTGAGTACCCTGCCTTGCTTGCACAGATTGACGACGCCCCACCGTTATTGTTCGTCGCCGGCGACCCCAATATTCTGGAAAAACCGCAGTTGGCCATGGTCGGCAGTCGGCGCGCTTCCAGACCCGGGCTGGACACGGCCGCCGCCTTTTCCCGCAGCCTGGCGAGTGCCGGTTTTGTCATCACCAGCGGGTTGGCCTTGGGCATTGACGGCGCTGCGCATCAAGCGGCATTGGACGTCGGCGGGCAGACAATCGGTGTGCTTGGCACCGGCCTGGAAAATTTTTATCCACAGCGACACCGGCAGCTCGCAGCCGCGATGATTGCCGAAGGTAGCGCGGTGGTTTCCGAGTTTCCGCTGGACGCCGCGCCTCAGGCCGCTAACTTTCCACGGCGCAACCGGATCATCAGTGGCCTGTCGCTGGGGGTGCTGGTGGTAGAAGCCAGCTTGGCCAGCGGCTCGCTGATCACTGCAAAGCTCGCCGCCGAGCAGGGGCGTGAGGTGTATGCGATCCCCGGCTCCATCCATCATCCGGGCGCCAAGGGCTGTCATCAGTTGATTCGCGATGGTGCGACGTTGGTCGAGTCCATCGAGCATATTCTTGAAGGGTTGCGCGGCTGGCAGGCCTTGTCTCGCCCGGCACCGATGCCGGTGACTCACCCGCTGGTGGCGCTGCTGCATGCCGCGCCTCATACCAGCGAGGCCCTGGCGATTGCCAGCGGGCGACCCTTGTCCCACGTGCTGGCGGCCCTTACCGAGCTCGAGCTCGAAGGCCAGGTGATCTGTGAAAGCGGGCGGTGGCTTGCGCGCTGCTAGGTTTTGTAAAGAACATCGGTAAACTGCGCAGAGCTTTAGTTCGGAGAGTGAGCAATGGTCAACAGGTGGCGTGTGCTGGAAACCGCACGAGAAATTCGCGCAGGCGCGGTGATCGCCTACCCGACCGAAGCGGTCTGGGGCCTTGGCTGCGACCCGTGGAATGAAGAGGCGGTGGACCGATTGCTGGCGATCAAGAATCGGTCGGTGGACAAGGGGCTGATCCTGGTGGCGGACAATATTCGCCAGTTCGATTTTCTTTTTGAAGATTTCCCGGACACCTGGATCGAGCGCATGGCCAGCACTTGGCCTGGGCCGAATACCTGGTTGGTTCCCCATCAGGACTTGCTGCCTGAATGGGTGACAGGTGTGCACGACACAGTCGCCTTGCGGGTCAGCGATCATCCGCTGGTGCGGGATTTATGCTCATTGGTCGGGCCGCTGATATCCACGTCGGCCAACCCGCAGGGCCGCCCGGCAGCGCGCACGCGGCTTCGTGTGGAGCAGTACTTCCGTGGCCAGGTTGATCGGGTATTGGGCGGCGCCCTGGGTGGGCGCAAGAACCCAAGCCTGATTCGCGATTTGGCGACAGGCGAGGTTGTGCGGCCCTCCTGATACCGAGGTGTGGCCATCGCGGGCAAGCCCGCTCCCACATTCGATGGCGTTCCTTCAGTTGGAATCCGATCAAAATGTGGGAGCGGGCTTGCCCGCGATGAGGCCCTCACAGCCCTGGTAGATCAGTCGCCTTACGGCAACAGAATGGTCGACCCCGTCGTCCGCCGGCCCGACAATTCCGTCTGCGCCTTCGCAGCCTCAGCCAGCGAAAACCGCTGGTTGATATCAATGCGCACCTTGCCGCTCTTGATCATCGAGAACAGGTCATCGGCCATGGTCTGCAAGTCTTTTGGATTGCTGGCATAGGTCGCCAAGGTCGGCCGGGTGACATACAGCGAGCCCTTTGCGGCCAGAATCCCCAGGTTCACCCCGTCCACCGCGCCTGACGCATTGCCAAAACTCACCACCAGCCCACGCGGCGCCACGCTGTTCAGCGAGGTCAGCCACGTGTCCTTGCCGACGCCGTCGTACACCACAGGCACTTTTTTGCCGTCGGTCAATTCCAGTACGCGTTGTGCGACGTTTTCCTTGCTGTAGTCGATGGTTTCCCAGGCACCGAGGGATTTGGCCAGGGCGGCTTTTTCCGGGGAGCTCACGGTACCGATCAACTTAACGCCCAAAGCCTTGGCCCATTGGCAGGCCAGGGAGCCCACGCCACCGGCAGCGGCGTGGAACAGAATGGTTTCGCCACCCTTCAACTCGTAGGTCTGGCGCAGCAGGTACTGCACGGTCAGGCCTTTGAGCATGGCGCCGGCGGCTTGTTCGAAGCTGATCTCATCCGGCAGGTGCACCAGGTTGGCGGCGGGCAATACATGCAGCTCGCTGTAGGCGCCAAGTGGGCCACTGCCGTAGGCCACGCGGTCACCGACCTTGAACTGGGTGACCTCGCTGCCCACCGCATCCACCACACCGGCACCTTCTGCGCCCAGGCCCGATGGCAGGGCCGGCGGCGCATAGAGACCGCTGCGGAAGTAGGTGTCGATGAAGTTCAGGCCGATGGCCTCGTTGCGCACGCGAACCTGCTGAGGGCCCGGTTCTGCCGGGGTGTAGTCCACATACTCAAGCACTTCGGGGCCGCCATGGGCACGGAACTGGATACGTTTGGCCATCTGCACTTCTCCTGAGGTCGATTCGCGTAGCCCTCTATCGGACTCCTAAGCTTGATCTTCGTCAACTGCGGCTTACTGGAGTGCGGTGGTATCCTGTGCGCCCATTTGCCGCCGACGCCCAATGGCCTCGCGTAGCTTTGCCCGATTCAAGGTGATGCCATGACTACCCGCACCGAGGCTGTTAAAGCCTACCTGCTCGACCTGCAAGACCGCATTTGCAGCGCCCTGGAAACCTTTGAGACGGACACTCGCTTTATCGAAGACGCCTGGACCCGGCCTGCGGGCGGTGGCGGTCGCACCCGTGTGATCGAAAACGGTTCGGTGATCGAAAAAGGCGGTGTTAACTTTTCCCACGTGTTTGGCAGTGGCCTCCCACCGTCCGCCAGCGCGCATCGTCCTGAGCTGGCCGGCCGTGGGTTTGAAGCCCTCGGCGTGTCGCTGGTGATCCACCCGCACAACCCCCATGTGCCGACGTCCCACGCCAACGTGCGCTTTTTCATCGCCGAAAAAGAAGGCGAAGAGCCGGTGTGGTGGTTCGGTGGTGGCTTCGACCTCACGCCGTACTACGGCAATGAAGAAGACTGTATCCATTGGCACCGCGTGGCCGAGCAGGCCTGTGCGCCATTCGGCGCGGATGTGTACTCGCGCTACAAGGCCTGGTGCGACACCTACTTCCACATCAAACATCGCAATGAGCCACGCGGTATTGGCGGCCTGTTTTTCGATGATTTGAACGAGTGGGACTTCGACACCTGCTTCGCCTTCATCCGCGCCATCGGCGACGCCTACATAGACGCCTACCTGCCGATCGTGCAGCGCCGCAAGGCCGCCGCCTACACCGAGCAGCAGCGTCACTTCCAGGAGTTCCGCCGTGGGCGCTATGTCGAGTTCAACCTCGTCTACGACCGTGGCACGCTGTTTGGCCTGCAATCGGGCGGCCGTACCGAGTCGATCCTGATGTCGCTGCCGCCGCAGGTGCGCTGGAGCTACGACTGGAAGGCCGAGGCTGGCAGCGAAGAGGCGCGCCTCACCGATTACTTCCTGCAAGATCGCGACTGGCTTGGCATCGCTGCGCCCAAGGCGGCTGTCTGATGGACCGTTATGTCGTCTTCGGCAACCCCATCGGCCACAGCAAGTCGCCGCTGATTCACCGTATGTTCGCCGAGCAAACCGGTGAGCAATTGGACTACAGCACCCTGCTCGCGCCGCTGGAGGATTTCACCGGCTGTGCCCGTGAGTTTTTTCAACAAGGCCGTGGCGCCAACGTCACCGTGCCGTTCAAGGAAGACGCGTATCGCCTGGCCACTCGCCTGACCGAACGCGCTCAGCGCGCCGGGGCGGTGAACACCTTGAGTAAGTTGGCCGATGGCGGCCTGCTCGGCGATAACACTGACGGCGCAGGCCTTGTGCGGGACCTGACGGTGAACGCCGGGTTGAGCCTGAAAGGTAAACGCATCCTGCTGCTGGGCGCCGGTGGCGCAGTACGCGGGGCGCTGGAGCCATTGCTGGCTGAGCAACCGGCTTCGCTGATCATCGCCAATCGGACGGTGGAAAAAGCCGAGTTGCTTGCCGAGCTGTTCGACGACCTGGGCCCGGTGTCTGCCAGCGGTTTCGACTGGCTGCGTGAGCCGGTGGACGTGATCATCAATGCCACGTCCGCCAGCCTGTCAGGCGATGTACCGCCGATTGCCGGCAGCCTTATCGAGCCGGGCAAGACCTTCTGCTACGACATGATGTACGCCAAGGAACCGACCGCGTTCTGCCGCTGGGCCTCTGAGCAGGGCGCAGCGGTGTCGATGGATGGCCTGGGCATGCTGGTGGAGCAAGCAGCGGAAGCCTTCTTCCTGTGGCGTGGTGTGCGCCCGGATTCGGCGCCTGTATTGGCCGAGTTGCGTAGGCAGTTGGCCTGACACAAAGCGAATGTGGGCACAGTCAGTGTGGGAGCGGGCTTGCTCGCGAAAGCGGTGCGTCAGTCAATAATTACTTAACTGAGCCACCGCATTCGCGAGCAAGCCCGCTCCCACAGTTTTAACCGTGTTTATTCTTCAAAATGGATGAGGCAGTTGTCGGCCCCTTCCAATTTCTTTAATTCTTCCACTACCTGCGGCCTGGCTCGGCGCAACGTCAGGCTACGTCCCGCTCTGTGCAAGCGCCGCGCCTCCTGGTGCAACATTTCCACCCCGGAATAGTCGATAAAGTTGATCTGCTGCGCCTCGATCACCACCCGCTCGCCTTGCAGGCTTTGCAGGCGCACTTGCAGGTAATGGCTGGCGCCAAAAAAGATCGAGCCGCCGACCCGCAATACATCCTCGTCACCGTCACGCCATTGCTGAACCCGTGGTTGCGACGTGCGTTTGAGGTAGAAAAACAGCGACGCCAGCACCCCCGCGTAAATCGCCGTCTGCAGCTCCAGCAACAAGGTGGCGACGCAGGTCAGGCTCATCACCACAAACTCGGCACGGCTCACGCGAAACAATGCGCGAATGCCGCGGTGGTCCACCAGGCCCCAGCAAATCAAAAGGATGCTCGCGGCCATGCTGGGAATCGGAATGTGCGCGATCAACGCCGCGCCAAACAGCGCAAACAGCGCCACCCACGCTGCGGAAAACACACCCGCCAAGGGCGAACACGCACCCGCCTCATAGCTGAGGCCGGAACGCGTAAAGGAACCGGCTGACAAGTAGCCAGAGAAAAATCCGCCCACGATATTGGATAAACCCTGCGCCCGGACTTCCTGATTGGCGTCGAGTAACTGCTGCGAGCGCGCCGACAGCGAGCGGGCAATCGACAGGCTCGTCACCAGCCCCAGCATGCCCACCGCCACGGCGCTGGGCAGCAGGCGCAGGAGCATATCCAGGTCCATCGGCAATGGGCTGAACGGCGGCAGTTTGCCCACGAATGAACTGACCCGCGCCACCTGCCCGAACATCGTCGGCCACAGCCACGCGGCCAGGCTGCCCAGAGCCAGAGCGATCAATAGCGTGGGCCAGCGTGGCACCAGGTACTTGAGCAAAGCACCCACCAGCAAGGTGCCCAAGCCGAGGGCGAGTGAGGCATGGTCCCACTCGCCGGCATGGTTGATCAGCGCCAACAGGCTATTGATCGCCGTGGCCTCGCTTGGTAAATCCAGCCCCAACAGGTTGGGTAACTGCCCTAATGCAATCACCACGGCAGCACCCAGGGTGAAACCCAGCACCACGGAATGGGAGACGAAATTCACCAGCGCACCGAAGCGCAGCATGCCCAGCAACCACTGGAAAACGCCGGCGAGGAAGGTCAGCAGCAGGATCAAGGTGATGTAGTCCTGCGACCCCGGCACGGCCAAGGGACTGATGCTGGCGTAGAGCACGATGGAAATTGCCGCTGTAGGGCCGCAGATCAGGTGCCAGGAGGAACCCCAGAGGCAGGCGATCAGCACCGGAATAATCGCGGCGTACAAGCCGTATTCGGGTGGCAGGCCGGCGATCAGCGCGTAGGCAATCGACTGCGGCAAGGCGAGTACCGCGCCGCTGAGGCCGACCATCGCGTCCCGGCCGACACTGGCGCGGGTTTGGCGCGGGAGCCAGGCGAGGAAGGGGAAGAGTGTATGGCGGTTGAGCCGGGGCATCGCAAACTCGGTAGAAAGGGTTAGCTCAGAGTATCAGTCCACACCGACCCCTGTGGGAGCGGGGGTGTGTGGGAGCTGGCTTGCCTGCGATCCAGGCACCTCGGTATTACTGATACACCGCGGTGATGCTATCGCAGGCAAGCCAGCTCCCACAGGCATTAGAGTTTGGCTTTTACCGCCGCTAACGCATCCTGGCCATCCACGGTTTTTACGCCATCGAGCCACTTATCCAACACCGCCGGGTTCGCCTTGATCCAGGCCTTGGCGGCATCAGCATTGCTGACTTTTTTATTCACCACTTCAGCCATGATGCTGTTTTCCATGTCCTGGGTAAAACTCAGGTTGGTCAGCAGCTTCCCGACATTCGGGCAGGCCTGTGCATAACCCTTGCGGGTCAGGGTAAACACGCTGCCTTTGTCACCGAAGTACTTCTCGCCACCCTTGAGGTAATGCATTTTCAACTGCACGTTCATCGGGTGCGGCGTCCAGCCGAGGAAGGTGACGAAACGCTGTTTCTTCACCGCGCGTGATACCTCAGCCAGCATCGCCTGCTCACTCGACTCGATCAGCTTCCACTGGCCCAGGTCGAAGTCGTTCTTTTTGATGATTTCCTGCAGCGAGATATTCGCCGGCGCGCCGGAGCCGATGCCGTAGATCTTTTTGTCGAACTTGTCCGCAAACCTGTTCAAGTCGGCAAAGTCATGCACCCCGGCGTCCCATACGTAGTCCGGGACGGCGAGGGTGAACTCGGTGCCGTCGAGGTTTTTCGCCAGTTGCACCACATCGCCGTTGGCCACGAACTTGTCATAGAAGCCCTGCTGCGCCGGCATCCAGTTACCCAGGAACACATCCACCTGGCCGTCCTTGAGCCCGCCAAACGTAATCGGCACCGCCAGGGTGTCGACTTTGGCCTTGTAGCCCATGCCGTTCAACAGAAAACCGGCGATGGCATTGGTGGCGGCGATATCACTCCAGCCCGGATCGGCCATCTTCACGGTATCGCAGCTTGAGTCCGCATAGGCGCCGGCGCTGCTCAACGCCAGCAGTGCAACGCTCAACACGGTGGATAACTTTTGCATGGCCTTCCCCTCAGTTTTATTGGTTTTGGCAGGGTTGTGGATAACGTGCCTTGCGCTCCAGATCGTCGAGGTCGATATGGTTGCGCATGTATTGCTGACTGGCGTCTACCAGTGGCTGGTGGTCCCAGCTCTTCAGCTTGCCCTGGGTCAGCGCCTCAAACACCAGGCGACGACGGCGTTGGCTGGCGAGCACCTGTTGGTGGATCGCCGGGATGTCCCATTTGGCCCGCGCCTCACGCAAAAACGCCTCGAACAGTGGCCGGTGTTCCGGTGACTGGCTGAGGTTCTCCCGCTCGTGCGGGTCGTTGTGCACATCGAACAGTAGACAAGGGTCGTCTTCGCTGTAGATGAACTTGTAAGCGCCACGGCGAATCATCATCAGCGGGCTGATGGTGCCTTCGGCCATGTATTCGCCGAACACTTCGTCGTGCCCGCCCAGCCCCTGCAAGTGCGGGACCAGTGAGCGGCCGTCCAGCGGCAAACGCGGGTCCAGCTCGCCGCCGGCCAGTTCCACCAGTGTCGGCAACAGGTCGGCCGTCGAGACGGCCCGGGACACGCGGCCAGCGGCAAACTGGCCTGGCGCACTGACCAGCAGCGGCACGCGGGCGGCCATTTCAAACCAGTGCATTTTGTACCAGAGGCCGCGCTCGCCGAGCATGTCGCCGTGGTCGCCGGAGAAGATGATGATGGTGTCATCGGCCAGGCCGGTGTCTTCCAGCGTCTGCAGGAGTTTGCCGACGTTGCTGTCGATGTAGCTGCACGCGCCGAAGTAGGCGCGGCGGGCATCGCGGATCTTGTCCAGCGGCAGCGGCTTGTCCCACAGGTCATACACCTTGAGCAGGCGCTGGGAGTGCGGGTCGAGGTCGACCTGGGCTGGCGTCGTAGGCAATGGGATGTCGCTGTTGTCGTACAGGTCCCAGAACGGTTTGGGAATGGTGTACGGGTCGTGTGGGTGAGTCATCGACACGGTCAGGCAGAACGGCTGGTCGCCGTCTTCACGGATATGGTCGAACAAATACTGCTGGGCCTTGAACACCACCTCTTCGTCGAAATCCAGCTGGTTGGTGCGCACGCACGGCCCGGCTTGCAGCACCGAGGACATGTTGTGATACCAGGTGGGGCGCACGTCCGGTTCATCCCAATTCACCGCCCAGCCATAGTCGGCGGGGTAGATGTCGCTGGTCAGGCGTTCTTCGTAACCGTGCAGTTGGTCTGGCCCGCAGAAGTGCATCTTGCCGGACAGCGCGGTGCGGTAGCCCAGGCGACGCAAGTAATGGGCGTAAGTCGGCACATCGGCGGGGAAATCCGCCGCGTTGTCGTAGGCGCCGATCTTGCTCGGCAACTGGCCACTGACCAGGGTGAAACGTGACGGCGCGCACAGGGGGCTGTTGCAATAAGCGGCGTCGAATACCACGCCCTGTGCAGCGAGGCGGCTCAGGTTGGGCAACTTGATCGGGGAAGGTCCGTAGAACGGAAGCATCGGCGCGGCCATTTGATCGGCCATGATGAAAAGAATGTTCTTGCGCTTCATGAGTCTTCGGCATTCCATAGGCGGTGTTTATGCGAATGAGCATGCAGCCCATGGAAAATGGGGTAAAGCCCATGAAAGGCAATGTCTAGGATAAGCACAGCTTATGTATGAAGCCCTCGGTGATGTGTCGCTCGACCTGCTGCGTGCCTTCGAAGCGGCGGCGCGCCATCGCAGCTTCACCGCCGCCGCGATGGAGTTGGGCACCACTCAGCCGGCCATCAGCCAGCAAATCAAACGCCTCGAAGAACAGCTGGCGATCCGCCTGTTTGATCGCATCTACCGCGGCATCGAACTGACCGACGCCGGGGCTCTGCTGTTCGAGCACGTCCAAGGCGGTTTGCAGACCATCAATCAGGGCCTGAGCGCGATCAGCCAACAGGACCAGCATGAAGTGCTGCAAGTGGCCACCGACTTCGCCTTCGCCGCCTATTGGCTGATGCCGCGCCTGCATCGCTTCCACCAGGCCAACCCGCAAGTTGATGTGAGCCTGGTCACCAGCGAGCGCAACCACGCCACCTTGCGCAGCGATATCGACGTGGCGGTGTTGTTCGGCGACGGTCGTTTCAAGCAGGGTGACAGCCTGTGGCTGTTCAATGAGGAAGTGTTCCCGGTGTGCAGCCCGCAATGGCTCAAGGACCAGGCCACGGCGCTGACCGTGCAGACCTTGCCGGAGTATCCGCTGCTGCACCTGCGCCAGGAAAACAACAGCCAATGGTTCGACTGGAGCGGTGTGTTTCGCGAGCTGGGCATTACCACTGCGCCGACGCCCGGCCAGCTGCGTTTCGACAACTACACGTTGCTGATCCAGGCGGCGATTGCGGGTCAGGGCGTGGCCATCGGCTGGCGCCATTTGGTGGATGACCTGCTCGAACAGAACTGGCTGTGCCGGCCGATCACCGACACGGTGATCTCGCGCTTCGGCTATTACGTGGTGCAGCCCCAGCGCAAACGCCGCGGGCAGTTGGTCGAGCGCTTTGTCGACTGGCTGGTGGCCGAACAAGCCAGCAGCGCGCAGTCGTTGACCGGGCTGGCCCTGCCGTCGATTGCGGTCTAGGATCGGGGCATATTGGATCCGGATTTCGCCATGCAACGTATCAAGGGCTATCACGCCCATATCTACTTCGACGCCAACACTATCGACCAGGCGCGCAGCCTGTGCGAAGACGCGGCACGCCTGTTCCCGTTGCGCATGGGCCGTGTGCACGAACGGCCAGTGGGCCCGCACCCTGACTGGAGCTGCCAACTGGCATTCGAGCCGGAATACATCGGCGTGGTGCTGCCGTGGCTGGCGTTGCATCGCGAAGGGCTGGTGGTGTTTCTGCACCCTGAAACCGGCGATGACTTGAAGGATCACACCGATTACGCGATCTGGATGGGCGCAATGCGCGAACTGGACCTGTCTATTTTTTAACCACGAACCAGACGAATCCCGTTCTCTTGTGCAAAGGCGACGGGATTTTTTATGTATTTACCCAATATATGGGACTGTTATTTATATATTGAGATATCGCCAGTCATAGGTTTATATTCGCCCATCTGCTTTTTTCAGCACCCACTCATTTCAGGTGAAGCGATGCAGGCGCAATTGATCGCGCTCGACTGGGGGACCAGCTCCCTTCGTGCTTATAAACTCGGCCCGGCTGGCGAGGTGTTGGAACAGCGCTCGCTGGCGTTCGGCATCATGCACCTGCCCAGCGAACCGCGGGAGATTGCCGGCGTTCGCTGCAGCGATGGCTTCGAGTTGGCGTTCGATGCCGCCTGCGGCGATTGGCTCGACGCCGAGCCCAACTTGCCGGTAATCGCCTGCGGCATGGTGGGCAGCGCCCAGGGTTGGAGCGAAGCGGCCTATCGCAATACCCCAGTCGATGTTGCCAGCCTGGGCCAGGCGCTCCACACAGTGCGCAGCCTGCGCGGTGTGGAGGTGCATATCGTGCCGGGCGTTATCGAACAGGTCGGCTTGCCCAATGTGATGCGTGGCGAAGAAACCCAGGTGCTGGGCGTGCTGCAAGGCCTTGAGGCCGAGGTCCTGATCGGCCTGCCCGGCAGCCATTCCAAATGGGTCGAGGTGATGGGCGGCTGCATCACTCATTTCGACACCTTCATGACCGGCGAGCTGTTCGCGGTGCTGAGCAAGCACAGCCTCCTTGGGCGTACGCAAAAAACATCCGAACACTTCCAGGCCGAGGCGTTTGATCGCGGCGTGAACGTGGCGTTATCAACAGACGGCCAACGTGGCGTGCTATCGACACTGTTCAGCGCGCGCACCCTGGGATTGACCGCCGAACTGGCACCCGAGCAGCAACCGGATTATCTGTCCGGCCTGCTCATCGGCCATGAACTCGCCGGTTTGCCGGACCAGGCGGAACACAAGCCTATCGTTCTAGTCGGCGCCGCACCGCTCTGCGCCCGCTACCAACGCGCCCTCGCCCTGTGCGGTTTCGCCCATGTCAGCCTGGCGCAGGAAGCCACCGAGCGCGGCTTGTGGCAACTGGCAGTCGCGGCCGGGCTCACTCAACGTGTATCGGAGACCTGACATGCTCAAGCAAGCACTCGCACACAACGGTTTGATCGCAATCCTGCGCGGTATACGACCGGACGAAGCTGAGGCAGTTGGCCAGGTGCTCTACGAGGCTGGCTTTCGCGTGATTGAAGTGCCGCTGAACTCCCCCGACCCTTACACCAGCATCCGCACACTGCGCGACAGCCTGCCCGCCGATTGCCTGATCGGCGCGGGTACGGTGTTGACTGCGGAGCAAGTGGAACACGTGAAAGCGGCCGGCGGCCAAGTGATCGTCATGCCCCACAGCGACGCCAAGGTGCTACGTGCTGCGAAAGCGGCGGGCCTGTACCTGTCGCCGGGTGTGGCCACGCCGACCGAAGCCTTCGCCGCGCTGGCCGAGGGCGCCGACGTATTGAAACTGTTCCCTGCCGAGCAAATGGGCCCGGCGGTGATCAAGGCGTGGCTGGCGGTATTGCCGACGGGCACGTTGCTGCTGCCGGTCGGCGGTGTGACCCCGGACAACATGCAGGTGTATTTCGACGCTGGCGCGAAGGGCTTCGGCCTGGGTTCCGGGTTGTTCAAACCGGGTATGTCGGTGGCGCAAGTGGCGAGCAGTGCCCAGGCCTATGTCGCGGCCTGGAACGCGCTTAACTGATGCCCCTGAACTGAGTGCAAGCATTGCGCCCTGGGCGCTGCATCGACAAGAGAGATAAGAGATGAAAATCACCAAACTGACTACCTTCATCGTCCCGCCGCGCTGGTGCTTCCTCAAGGTTGAAACCGACCAGGGCGTGACCGGTTGGGGCGAGCCCGTGGTCGAAGGCCGCGCCCACACGGTGGCCGCTGCCGTCGAGGAACTCTCCGACTACCTGATCGGCAAAGACCCACGCAATATCGAAGACATCTGGACCGTGCTCTACCGTGGTGGCTTCTACCGTGGCGGCGCCGTGCACATGAGCGCCCTCGCCGGTATCGACCAGGCGCTGTGGGACATCAAGGGCAAGGCCCTTGGCGTGTCGGTCAGCGACCTGCTGGGCGGCCAGGTGCGCGACAAAATCCGCGTGTATTCATGGATCGGCGGCGACCGCCCGGCTGACACCGCCCGCGCCGCCAAAGAGGCGGTGGCCCGTGGTTTTACCGCGGTGAAAATGAACGGCACCGAAGAGCTGCAGTTCGTCGACAGCTTTGAAAAAGTTGACCTGGCCCTGGCCAACGTGGCCGCCGTGCGCGACGCCGTCGGCCCTAACGTTGGCATTGGCGTCGACTTCCATGGCCGCGTGCACAAGCCGATGGCCAAGGTGCTGATGAAAGAGTTGGACCCGTACAAACTGATGTTTATCGAAGAGCCGGTGCTCAGCGAAAACTATGAAGCGCTGAAAGAACTGGCGCCGCTGACCAGCACACCGATTGCCCTGGGCGAGCGGCTGTTCTCGCGTTGGGACTTCAAGCGCGTGCTCAGCGAAGGTTACGTCGACATCATCCAGCCGGACGCGTCCCACGCCGGCGGCATCACCGAAACCCGCAAGATCGCCAACATGGCCGAAGCCTACGACGTAGCCCTGGCCCTGCACTGCCCGCTGGGCCCAATTGCCCTCGCGGCCTGCCTGCAATTGGACGCGGTTTGCTACAACGCGTTTATCCAGGAGCAAAGCCTGGGCATTCACTACAACGAGAGCAATGACTTGCTCGACTACGTGCGCGACCCGGGCGTGTTCGACTATGACAAAGGCTTTGTGAAGATCCCCAATGGGCCGGGCCTGGGCATCGAGATCAACGAGGAATACGTGATCGAACGCGCGGCCATCGGCCACCGCTGGCGCAACCCGATCTGGCGCCATGCCGACGGCAGCTTCGCCGAGTGGTAAGCCCCGCGAACCTGAGGTGAAAACCCGATCAATGTGGGAGCGGGCTTGCTCGCGAAAGCGGTCCAACAGCCGAAGAAGTGTCGACTGACACTCCGCCTTCGCGAGCAAGCCCGCTCCCACAGTTTGATTCGGTTTCGTCAGTAATACCCGTCCTCAATAACCATAAGAAGAGGCACCCCCCATGCACCCTGAATCCTTCACCGGGCAGGCGTCTTTAGTCACGCCCAGCAGAAAGCGCTTCTTCATCATGGTGTTGCTGTTTATCACCGTGGTGATCAACTACCTCGACCGCAGCAACCTGTCGATTGCCGCCCCGGCGTTGACCAGCGAGCTAGGCATCGACCCGGTGCACGTCGGGCTGATCTTCTCTGCTTTCGGCTGGACCTACGCCGCCATGCAGATCCCCGGTGGCTGGCTGGTGGACCGAGTGCCGCCCCGTATTCTCTACACCGTCGCCCTGCTGCTGTGGTCGATTGCCACCGTGATGCTTGGGTTCGCCGCCAGCTTTATCGCGCTGTTCGTACTGCGCATGGCCGTCGGTGCCCTGGAAGCGCCGGCCTACCCGATCAACAGCCGCGTGGTCACCACGTGGTTTCCCGAGCGTGAGCGCGCCACGGCGATTGGTGTTTACACCTCGGGGCAATTTGTCGGGCTCGCCTTTCTTACGCCGGTGCTGGCCTGGCTGCAGCATGCGTTTGGCTGGCACATGGTGTTCGTCGCCACCGGTGGCGTGGGCATTCTATGGGCGCTGATCTGGTACGCGGTGTACCGCGAGCCGAAGGATTTCAAAGGCGCCAACGCGGCTGAAATCGAACTGATCCGCGACGGCGGCGGGCTGGTGGATATCCAGGCGCAAACCGCCAAGGCGCCGTTCAGTTGGGTCGACCTGGGGGTCGTGCTGAGCCAGCGAAAGTTGTGGGGCATCTACCTGGGGCAGTTCTGCCTGAACTCCACGCTGTGGTTCTTCCTGACGTGGTTCCCGACCTACCTGGTGAAATACCGTGGCATGGACTTCATCAAGTCCGGGCTGTTGGCGTCGTTGCCGTTTCTGGCTGCGTTTGTCGGCGTGCTGTGTTCGGGGATTTTTTCTGACTGGCTGATTCGCCGGGGCGCGTCGGTAGGTTTCGCGCGCAAGCTGCCGATCATTGGCGGGCTGCTGATTTCCACGGCGATCATTGGCGCCAATTATGTGGACTCGACGGCGTGGGTGATTGCGTTTCTGGCGGTAGCGTTTTTCGGCAATGGCTTGGCGTCGATTACCTGGTCACTGGTATCGACCTTGGCACCCGCGCGGTTGCTGGGGCTGACGGGGGGCGTGTTCAACTTTATCGGTAACTTGTCGGCGATTACCACGCCGATAGTGATCGGCTTTTTGGCCAGTGGGGATTCATTCGCACCAGCGATTACCTATATCGCGGTGCTGGCATTGCTTGGGGCGCTTTCCTACGTGTTGCTGGTGGGCAAGGTCGAACGTATCGAACTGTGAACCCATTATCAGGGGGGCGACCGACCCCTGTGGCAAGCCCGCTCGCGACGACAAGCCGACTTGCCACACAAGCATTGGTGTCAGTTGAGCACGCCGTTCAGGATTTCGTAGACGATACCCGTGCCCACTGCGATCAACACCACGTCCGGCCCGGAACGACGCCATTCATACCCTTGATAAACCGGCAGGCGTGACAGGGCGCGATTGTCGAGGCGTTCACCGTAGTAGCCGCGTGGCAGCGGCTGGCCGCGAACCAGGCGTACATTCGGCGGCGGTGGTGCACCGCGCGAGAATTGGCCGTGGTTGTCGTGGATGATCTGCCGCACCGGGCCGAAGTCCTGAGGCGGGCCGCCGCGACGATTGTCCTGCGGGCCGCGATGGTCATCGCCACGTTGTTCGTGCTGGCCTTGCGGGCCGCCACGGCCTGGGCCGTCGCCATCGCCCCGTTGGTCAGGCGGCGCGGCCTGCACCAGGGCACTCGCGCCGAGCATCAGCACGCCGAGACCAGCGATCAAGCGTTTAGGCATTTTCATGGGGTGTTTCCTCAGTACTGCACGAACAAAAAAGGGATTTCGAACCGGGTTCGAAATCCCTTGGTCTTGTCAGTTTAGGTACTGATTCGACAGTATGATTCCTCTGTATCAGGAACTTTACCTACCGCTACACGGCGTTTACTTACGGGCGTTACGGACACCATCCGACAATGCCGCGCACAAGCTCAACACGCCATCAATCGCTTGCTGATCATTTTTGGCATTGGCAATGTGGTCGATCAGTGCTGAACCCACCACCACGCCGTCAGCCAAGCGTGCGATGGCCGCAGCTTGTTCCGGGGTGCGGATACCAAAACCGATGCTGATCGGCAGGTCGGTGTGGCGGCGCAGACGGGTCACCGCTTCTTCAACGTGTTCCAGGGTGGCCGCGCCGGCGCCGGTCACACCGGCTACCGACACGTAATACACAAAGCCCGAGCTGCCGTTGAGCACGGTCGGCAGGCGCACGTCATCGGTGGTTGGCGTGGTCAGGCGGATAAAGTCGAGGCCCGCAGCCTGGGCCGGGTCGCACAGCTCGCCGTTATGCTCGGGCGGCATGTCGACCACGATCAGGCCGTCAACGCCGGCTTCTTTGGCGTCGGTGATGAACTGTGGCACACCGTATTTGTGGATCGGGTTGAAGTAACCCATCAACACCAAAGGCGTGTCGTTGTTGTCCTGGCGGAACTCGCGAACCATCTGCAGGGTTTTCGTCAGGTTCTGCTTGGCTTCCAGCGCGCGGATGTTGGCCAGTTGAATCGCCGGGCCGTCGGCCATCGGGTCGGTGAAGGGCATGCCCAGCTCGATCACGTCGGCGCCGGCTGCCGGCAGACCCTTGAGGATCGCCAGCGAGGTGTCATAGCCCGGGTCGCCGGCGGTAACGAAGGTCACCAGGGCCGCGCGGTTTTGTTCTTTCAGCTGCGCAAAGCGGGTTTGCAGGCGGCTCATTTAGTGTTTCTCCTGCTGAGACTGTTCCATGTGATGCATCACGGTCTGCATGTCTTTGTCGCCACGGCCGGAGAGGTTGACCACCATCAGGTGATCCTTCGGCAGATTCGGTGCGCGTTTGAACACTTCGGCCAAGGCGTGGGCTGTTTCCAGTGCCGGAATAATCCCTTCCAGACGGCAGCATTTGTGGAATGCGATCAGGGCCTCGTCGTCAGTCACCGAGGTGTATTGGGCGCGGCCGATATCATGCAACCAGGCGTGTTCAGGGCCGATGCCGGGGTAGTCGAGGCCGGCGGAAATCGAGTGGGCGTCGATGATCTGGCCGTCGTCGTCCTGCAGCAGGAAGGTGCGGTTGCCGTGCAGCACGCCCGGTACGCCGCCGTTGAGGCTGGCGGCATGCTTGCCGGTTTCGATGCCGTAGCCGGCCGCTTCAACGCCGATAATCTCGACGCTGGCGTCATCCAGGAACGGGTGGAACAGGCCCATGGCGTTGGAGCCACCGCCGATGCAGGCCACCAGGCTGTCCGGCAAGCGGCCTTCCTGGGCTTGCATCTGGGTGCGGGTTTCCTTCCCGATCACGGCCTGGAAGTCGCGCACCATCGCCGGGTAGGGATGCGGGCCAGCCACGGTGCCGATCAGGTAGAAGGTGTCGTCGACGTTGGTCACCCAGTCACGCAGGGCTTCGTTCATCGCGTCTTTGAGGGTGCCGGTGCCAGCGACCACCGGGATCACTTCGGCACCCAGCAGCTTCATGCGAAATACGTTGGCCTGCTGACGCTCGATGTCGGTGGTGCCCATGTAGATCACGCAGTCGAGGCCAAAGCGTGCGGCCACGGTGGCGGTTGCCACGCCGTGCATGCCGGCGCCGGTCTCGGCGATGATGCGTTTTTTGCCCATGCGCCGTGCCAGCAGGATCTGGCCGATGCAGTTGTTGATCTTGTGCGCGCCGGTGTGGTTCAGCTCTTCGCGCTTGAGGTAGATCTTGGCGCCGCCGCAGAACTCAGTCAGGCGCTCAGCGAAATACAGCGGGCTTGGGCGTCCGACGTAGTCGCGCTGGAAGTAGGCCAATTCTTCGTTGAAAGCCGGATCGATCTTGGCCGCTTCGTATTCGCGGGCCAGTTCGAGGATCAACGGCATCAGGGTTTCAGCGACGTAACGGCCGCCAAACGCGCCAAAGAGGCCGTTGGCGTCAGGGCCGTTGCGCAGATCGGTCTGGGACTGAGTCATGGGGCGCTCCAGGAAATAATTCGTGTGAGAGGCAATGACGGTCACTCTACCCCTCACATCCGTCGCTGAAAACCGATAAGATCGCCGTAACCTGTCAGGAAAACTCACAGATGAGCCGAGACCTTCCGCCCCTCAATGCCCTGCGCGCGTTCGAAGCCACTGCCCGGCTCAACAGCGTGAGCCAAGCGGCTGAGCAACTACATGTGACCCACGGTGCCGTCAGTCGCCAGTTGAAGGTGCTGGAAGAGCACTTGGGCGTCAGCCTGTTCGTCAAGGATGGGCGCGGCCTTAAACTCACAGATGCCGGTATCCGCCTGCGAGACGCGAGTGCCGAAGCCTTCGAGCGCTTGAGGGCTGTGTGCGCAGAACTCACCCAAGCCAGCGCCGATGCGCCGTTCGTACTGGGCTGTTCGGGCAGTTTGTTGGCCCGCTGGTTGATCCCGCGCCTGGGCCGCTTGAACGCAGACTTACCGGACTTGCGCCTGCACCTGTCCGCCGGTGACGGCGACCTCGATCCCCGGCGCCCCGGTCTTGACGCCCTGCTGGTCTTCGCTGAACCGCCGTGGCCGTCGGATATGCAGGTGTATGAACTGGCCAGCGAGCGAATCGGCCCTGTGATGAGCCCGCGCTTCGCCGGTTATGAACACTTGCGTCATGCGCCGGCCTCGGCGTTGTGTGGCGAAGCGTTGCTGCACACCACCTCACGCCCGCAGGCCTGGCCCAGTTGGGCACAGCAACACGGTATCGAGCCCGGCGCGCTGAAACTCGGCCAGGGTTTTGAGCATTTGTATTATTTGCTGGAGGCGGCGGTTGCGGGTCTGGGGGTGGCGATTGCGCCTGAACCGCTGGTGGCAGAGGACCTGCGAGCGGGTCGCCTGGTGGCGCCGTGGGGTTTCAGTGAAACCCCGGCGCACCTGGCGTTGTGGCTACCCAAGCGCGCCGCAGACGGGCGCGCCGGTCAACTGGCGCAGTGGCTCAAGGCAGAGCTGCTGCGCCAGCCGCTGTAGCCGGTCAATCAGTCACCGCGTTTGCACAGCAGGTAAGCAGCCAGCAGGCCCAGTGCGCCAACGGCGACGCCGGCGGTAGTCCATGGGTGCTCTTGTGCGTAGTCCCGGGTTGCGACGCCGGTTTCGCGGATTTTGACTTTGCTTTCTTCGTAAGCATCGCTGATCAGGTGGCGGGAGTGCTTGAGGGCATTCTCGGCATTACTTTTCAGGGCCTTCAGCGTTTTGCGCGACTCATCGGACGCATCATCCTTGAGGCTCTCAAGGGACTTGAGCAGGCTCGAAATCTCGGCTTCCATGCTTTCCAGCGACGCTTTGCGTAAAGAAGTGTTGGCCATGTGGGCTCTCCTGAAGTGATTGAGTGGCATGTGTAGATACCGACTACGGCGTTTTCAGAAAGTGCAGTAAATCTGAACTTTCACGTAGGAATGGCCGCCAGAAGCAGTACGAACATTGACTGCTACGCTTCAGTAGAGACCTCAGGAGAAACGCTATGTCAGATCATCACACCTACAAGAAAGTCGAACTGGTGGGCTCGTCGACGACCAGCATCGAAGACGCCATCAACAACGCCATTGCCGAAGCGCATAAGAGCATCAAGCACTTGGAGTGGTTTGAAGTGACCGAAACCCGTGGTCACATCAAGGACGGCAAGGCCGCGCATTTCCAGGTCACGCTGAAGGTGGGATTCCGAATTGCCAGTAGTTGATCACGTTGGTTGAACTTGCTGACTGGCCGATTGCCATAACCTGCGCTACAACCTTGGGGTGCCGATGCAATGCGTCGGCACGCTCTTTTTGATCAGCGCAAGGAAAGTATCGGATGAAGAAGTTCCTGTTAGCGGTAGGTTTGTTGAGCATTGCGGGTACAGCCCTGGCGGCGGGCAAGCCTTGTGAAGAGCTGAAAAGTGAACTCGCAGCGAAGCTTGATGCGAAAGGCGTTCAGCATTATTCCCTGGATGTTGTCGATAAAGGCGCTGCAGCCGGTGGAAAGGTGATTGGCTCCTGCGAAGGCGGCACCAAGGAAATCGTCTACAAACGCGGTTAATCCCGTGTTCCAGACATAAAAAACCGACGCGAGTGCGTCGGTTTTTTTTCGCCTGAGGGTTATCCCTTCATCAGTTGTGCCAGCAACTCGTAGGAATGAATCCGGTCAGCGTGCTCGTACAGGTCGCTGGTGAAGATCAGCTCATCGGCACCGGTTTGCTCGATCAGCACTTCCAGTTTGGCGCGGATCTTGGCCGGGCTGCCGACCATGGCCAAGCCGAGGAAGCTGCCGACGGCGTCTTTTTCATGGGGCAGCCACAGGCCATCCATGGTTTTCACCGGTGGGCGCTGCACCAGGCTTTGCCCGCGCATCAGCGCCAGAATGCGTTGGTACACGGACGTGGCGAGGTAATCGGCCTGCTCGTCGGTATCGGCCGCCACCAGCGGAATGCCGAGCATCACGTAGGGCTTGTCCAGCACGGCTGAAGGCTTGAAGTGATTGCGATACACGCGGATCGCCTCGTGCATCAAACGCGGTGCGAAATGCGAGGCGAAGGCGTAGGGCAAACCCCTCTCTCCCGCAAGCTGCGCGCTGAACAGGCTGGAACCCAGCAGCCAGACCGGTACGTTGGTGCCGGTGCCGGGCACGGCGATCACCCGTTGGTCTGGCGTGCGCGGGCCGAGGTAGGCCATCAGTTCGGCCACGTCTTCGGGGAAATCGTCGGCGCTGCCCGAGCGTTCACGGCGCAGGGCGCGAGCGGTCATCTGGTCGGAACCGGGCGCGCGGCCCAGGCCCAGGTCGATACGGCCGGGGTACAGGCTTTCCAGCGTGCCGAACTGCTCGGCGATTACCAAGGGCGCATGGTTGGGCAGCATGACGCCGCCGGAGCCGACGCGAATGGTCGAGGTGCCACCGGCCAAATAACCCAGCAAAACCGAGGTGGCCGAGCTGGCGATGCCGTCCATGTTGTGGTGTTCGGCCACCCAAAAACGGTTGTAGCCGAACTTTTCCACGTGCTGGGCCAGGTCCAGAGAGTTGTGCAACGATTGCGCGATGCTCCCGTTGGCGCGCACGGGCACGAGGTCGAGGGTCGAGAACTTCACGTCGGACAGCGATTTCATAAGCCTGCTTCTCCATTAGGTGCGCAGGCTTATAGACGAACCAAAACCTGCCGCTTCATGTGCATGCTCTATGCAATGAGGGCATATACCCGAGATTCAATAGAGATTGCGAAATTTCCTACTAAAAAGCTAGGTTTCTCCGACAAGATGAACTTTGCCAGCGCATCTATCCTCAGAACCCTTACTGAAGCAAAACCACCGTTCGAGGAGACAGCTATGAGTATTGTTAAAAAAGCATCCGCGCATTGGGAAGGTGATCTGAAGACAGGCCTGGGTTCCATTTCCACCGAAACCGGCGTGCTGCGCGAAGCGCCTTACGGCTTCAAGGCCCGTTTCGAAGGCGGCAAGGGTACCAACCCTGAAGAACTGATCGGTGCGGCCCACGCGGGCTGTTTCTCCATGGCGTTTTCCATGATTCTCGGTGACGCCGGCCTCAAGGCCGACAGCATTGACACCCAGGCTGAAGTGACCCTGGACCAAGTGGAAGGTGGCTTTGCAATTACCGCCGTGCACCTGATCCTCAAGGCCAAGATCCCCGGCGCGAGCCAGGCCCAGTTCGACGAACTGAGCAAGAAGGCCAAGGAAGGGTGCCCGGTATCCAAGGTACTGAATGCGAAAATCAGCCTGGATGCCACGCTGGTTAACTGATAAAGCATCTTCCAATGTGGGAGCGGGCTTGCTCGCGAATGCGGTGGACCAGTCAATATCACTGTGACTGACCCACCGCATTCGCGAGCAAGCTCGCTCCCACATTTAGTTGTGCGTTAAATCAGAACTCGTATTTCCCGGATGTGGTCCTATACGCTATGCAGCCTAGGCGCACACCCGTGCGCATGCATTCAGGGAGCTACACACATGAAACGTTTTGCCTTGGCGATCATCTGCGGTGTTTTGGCCACGTCGGCCGTGGCCGCGCCAAAAGATTGTGAAGAGCTCAGGAAAGAGATCGAGGTCAAAATCCAGGCTAACGCAGTGCCGTCCTACACCTTGGAAGTCGTCAGCAAAGAAGAAGCCGACAAGCACGACAGTGCCATGGTCGTCGGCAGCTGTGAGAACGGTACCAAAGCTATCGTCTACCAAAAGAACAACGACTGATCAGATGCAGTTGACGCTGCGTTCTTCCGCCAGCAACTGCCGCGCTGTGTTGTACAGCCGGATGTTGGGCGTAAAGCCCAGCGAGCGGCCCTCCAGCACATAGCGCTGGCCTGCCTGGAAACTGTCGTACTGCAAGGTCATGAAGCAGGTCCGGTCCTGGGTCTGCGACAACCCGCCCAAGCTGCCCCCGGTCGGCACCTCGAAATCAAAGCGCACCATCAGTTCGTGGCTGCCGGGTGGCACCTGAAAGAAACGCCCGTCGTTGAGGTTCTTGCCGTCCAGGCGCTGGGCCATCACCAGTTTGGCGCCCGGGGTCGGGGTGGCGAAATCGACCCATGCCTGATGCGGATCGACCGGTGGCAATGGGGTCGAAGCACAGGCGCTGAGAAACAGGGCAGTGATGGGAAGCAAGAGCTGGCGCATGGCAGGCACTCAACGGAAGGAAAGAATTAAGCCCGGCGCACAGGGCGGCAGACTCTCTATGAGTATAAACACGTCATGGCATGGAAAAATCCCGCGCAGGCAGGATAGTCTGGCGAGCCAATTACCCAGGAGCGGTCGGAGCATGTTGAGGCGTTTTCTTCCAGGGTTAATGGTCGTGTTGCTCAGCGGCTGCTCCAGCGTCAGTTATTACAGCCAGTTGGCTGACGGCCAATGGCAGTTGCTGAGGGCGCGGGAGCCGGTTTCCGAAGTCATCGCCGACCCTTCTCGCCCACAGGCGCTGCGCGATCACCTGGAGCAATCGCAGAAGGCGCGTGCCTTTGCCAGCGAGCACCTGCACTTGCCTGACAACCAGAGTTACCGGTTGTACGCGGACATTGGCCGACCCTATGTGGTCTGGAATGTGTTCGCCACGACTGAATTCTCTCTATCCCCGCAAACCCACTGTTTCCCGATCGCCGGCTGCGTCGCTTATCGCGGCTATTACAACCAGGGCGCTGCACGCGGCGAGGCGGCGTTGTTGCGGCAACGGGGCATGGACGTGTCAATTGGCGGTGTCGAGGCCTATTCCACCTTGGGGTGGTTCAACGACCCGATCATGAGCTCGATGATGCACTGGGGCGATGAGCGCCTGGCCACGCTGATTTTTCATGAGTTGGCGCACCAGCGTTTTTATGTGAAGGACGACACCGAGTTCAACGAGTCTTATGCCAACTTCGTCGAGCAGGAAGGCACCCGCCAATGGCGTGCAGCACGGGGTTTGGCGCCTGTCAGCGATGCAGCGTTGCAGCAGCGTGACCAATTTATCCGGCTGATTCTTGATACCCGCAAACGCCTGGATGCGTTGTACGCAAAACCGTTGGTGGCGGACGTGATGCGACAGGCCAAGGCAGCGGAATTTGAGCGATTGCGCAGCGAGTACCGGCACATGCGCGATTGCCAATGGGGCGGGGATAAACGTTACGACGTGTGGATCAACCAGCCGATGAACAATGCGCGGTTGTTGCCATTCGGGCTGTATGACCAGTGGGTGCCGGCGTTTGCGGCGTTATTTGCGCAGGAAGGCGGGGATTGGGTGAAGTTTTTTGCGGCGGTTGAGAAATTGGGTGGGTTGCCGGTGGCGCAGCGTAAGGCGGCGTTAAGGCAATTGGAGAGTGGTGGCCGTTAGGGCCTCTTCGCAGGCAAGCCAGCTCCCACATTCGACCGCATGCTCATGTTGAAACTCGGTCAAGTGTGGGAGCTGGCTTGCCTGCGATAGCGGTCTCAAGCCCGCTGCAAAAACGCCTGATGCATCTCATCCAACGTCTCAAAATGCCAAGTCGGCGCCTCGGCATTCAACTCTTCAAAACTGCCGAACCCATACCCTACAGCCGCCGAGTCCAGCCCATTGCTGCGCGCCCCGATCAGGTCGTGCTTTCGATCACCAATCATCAAGGTGGTCGCCGGGTCCAGGCCCTCTTCGCTGATCAAGTGAGCGATCAGCTCGACTTTATGGGTGCGCGTCCCATCCAGCTCGCTGCCGTAGATGACCTTGAAGTGCTTGGCAAAATCGAAATGGCGGGCGATCTCGCGGGCGAACACCCACGGCTTGGACGTAGCCACATACAGCTGACGGCCCTGGTTGTTCAGCGCTTCCAGTAACGGCATCACGCCGTCGAACACGCGGTTTTCATACAGGCCGGTGACCTTGAAACGCTCGCGATAAAAATTCACCGCCTTCCAGGCCTTGGCCTCGTCGAAGCCGTAGAACTGCATGAAGGCTTGCAGCAACGGCGGGCCGATGAAGTGCTCCAGCTTGGTCAGGTCCGGCTCGTCGATGCCGAGCTTGCCAAGCGCGTACTGGATCGAGCGGGTGATGCCCTCACGCGGGTCGGTCAGGGTGCCATCCAGGTCGAACAGGACAGTTTGGTAACGCTGGGTCATTGGTCGAATCCTTCAGCCAGGTGCAGGTCTTTAAGCTTCACGTAGTTCGCCGCGCTGTAAGTGAAAAAGGCGCGCTCCTTGTCAGTCAGCGCACGGATTTGTTTAACCGGGCTGCCCACATACAAAAAGCCGCTGTCGAGTTTCTTGCCCGGCGGCACCAGGCTACCGGCGCCGATGATGACGTCGTCTTCGACCACGGCGCCGTCCATCACGATGCTGCCCATGCCGATCAAGATCCGATTGCCCACGGTGCAGCCATGCAGCATGACCTTGTGGGCGATGGTCACGTCATCGCCGATCAGCAGCGGGAAGCCGTCCGGGTTGAACGGCCCGGCGTGGGTGATGTGCAGCACGCAGCCGTCCTGCACGCTGGTGCGCGCACCGATGCGGATGCGGTGCATGTCGCCGCGAATCACGGTCAGCGGCCAAACCGAGCTGTCGGTGCCGATTTCGACATCGCCGATCACCACCGCCGAAATATCGACAAAAGCCCCGGCGCCCAGGGTTGGCGTGTGGTTCTGATAGGTGCGAAGGGTCACGATAGCCTCTCTCTCTTCTGCTGATAGCTGCGGTGGGCGTTGATTGTAATTAAGATGGCCCCATCTTTGTTCTTACATGTTTCTTCAGCCAAGGTGTCAACCGTGAGCGCGAACAACCCTCTTCTACAGTCCTACGACCTGCCGCCGTTCTCGGCGATCCGTGCCGAGCACGTGCAGCCGGCCATCGAACAGATCCTCGCCGACAACCGCGTTGCCATCGAAGGCATCCTGCAAAGCCAGGGCAAAAATCCGACGTGGGCCGGTCTGGTGCTGGCCATGGACGAGCTGAATGACCGCCTGGGCGCCGCCTGGAGCCCGGTCAGCCACCTCAACGCCGTGTGCAACAGTGCTGAGCTGCGCGAAGCTTACGAAGGCTGCCTGCCTGCGTTGAGTGCCTACTCCACCGAGATGGGCCAGAACCGCGCACTGTTCCAGGCCTTCGAAGCCCTGGCCAACAGCCCCGAAGCGGCCGGCTTCGATGTGGCGCAAAAAACTATCCTGGAACACGCCCTGCGCGACTTCCGTCTGTCGGGTATCGATTTGCCGCCCGAACAGCAAAAGCGTTACGCCGAAGTGCAAAGCAAGCTTTCCGAACTGGGCAGCAAATTTTCCAACCAACTGCTGGATGCGACCCAGGCCTGGACCAAACACGTCACCGATGAAGCCACTCTCACCGGCCTGACCGACTCCGCCAAGGCGCAAATGGCTGCCGCCGCCCAGGCCAAAGGCCTCGACGGCTGGCTGATCACCCTCGAATTTCCGAGCTACTACGCGGTGATGACCTACGCCCAGGACCGCGCCCTGCGTGAAGAAATCTACGCGGCCTACTGCACTCGTGCGTCGGACCAAGGCCCGAATGCCGGTCAGAACGATAACGGCCCGGTGATGGAGCAGATCCTCGATCTGCGTCAGGAACTGGCCAAGCTATTGGGCTATGCATCGTTCTCCGAGCTGAGCCTGGCCACCAAAATGGCTGATTCCAGCGATCAGGTACTGAGCTTCCTGCGTGACCTGGCCAAGCGCAGCAAGCCGTTTGCCGCTCAGGACCTGCAACAGCTCAAGGCCTACGCCGCCGAACAAGGCTGCGCCGACCTGCAAAGCTGGGACAGCGGTTTCTACGGTGAAAAACTGCGCGAGCAACGCTACAGCGTTTCCCAGGAAGCCCTGCGCGCCTACTTTCCGATCGACAAAGTGCTCGGCGGGCTGTTTGCCATCGTCCAGCGCCTGTACGGCATCGAAATCGCCGAGCAAAAAGGCTTCGACACCTGGCACCCGGATGTTCGCCTGTTTGAAATCAAGGAAAACGGCCAGCACGTCGGGCGTTTCTTCTTCGACCTGTACGCCCGCGCCAACAAGCGGGGCGGTGCCTGGATGGATGGCGCGCGCGACCGTCGCCGCACGATAGACGGCGTATTGCAAAGCCCGGTGGCTAACCTGGTGTGCAACTTCACCCCGGCTGACAGCGGCAAGCCTGCCTTGCTGACCCACGATGAAGTCACCACGCTGTTCCACGAATTCGGCCACGGCTTGCACCACCTGCTGACCCGCGTTGAACACGCGGGCGTGTCCGGCATCAACGGCGTGGCCTGGGATGCAGTGGAATTGCCGAGCCAGTTCATGGAGAACTGGTGCTGGGAGCCGGAAGGCCTGGCGCTGATCTCCGGCCACTATGAAACCGGTGAACCGCTGCCACAGGACCTGCTGGAAAAAATGCTGGCGGCGAAGAACTTCCAGTCCGGCCTGATGATGGTGCGCCAGCTGGAGTTCTCGCTGTTCGACTTCGAGTTGCACGCCACCCATGGCGATGGTCGCACCGTGGCGCAAGTGCTTGAAGGCGTGCGCGATGAGGTCTCGGTCATGCGTCCACCGGCCTACAACCGTTTCCCTAACAGCTTTGCGCACATCTTCGCCGGCGGTTACGCGGCGGGTTATTACAGCTACAAATGGGCTGAAGTGTTGTCGGCGGATGCCTTCTCCAAGTTCGAGGAAGACGGTGTGCTCAACGCTGAAACCGGCCGTGCATTCCGCGAAGCGATTCTGGCGCGGGGTGGTTCCCAGGCGCCGATGGTGCTGTTCGTCGACTTCCGCGGACGTGCGCCGTCGATTGACGCACTCTTGCGCCACAGCGGCCTGAGTGAGGACGCGGCAGCATGAGTGAAGGGCCTGTGATTACCAAAAAGCAATTTATCGCCGGGGCGGTTTGCCCGGCGTGCAGCGAGCCGGACAAGTTGAAGATGTGGACCGAGGACAGCGTGCCGCACCGTGAGTGTGTGGCCTGCGGTTATACCGACACGCTCAATGATCAAGGTTTGTCGGTGCCCAAGGAGTTGGGCACGCGGGTCAATACATCGGCGTTGAAAGCGCCGGACCCGAAGGTGCAGGCCGTGCAGTTTTTCCCCAATCCCAAGCTGAAAAAAGACTGATACCCGTTCTTAGGGTGTGAGCACTAATTCAGCATCTTTCTTTGGCTCAACACGGCTGCTGGTGGCCGTGTTGAGCCAACTGTTCATCGAGCACAGGGCAAACGCGCTGGTGCTGCAATCGCCATTCGCCAAGGCTGTACGCAACTTGTCGATATCGGCTTTCATCATGTAGCGAACGCCGTCCTTGAAGCCGTTACTGGTGCCGAAACCGCCCAAGGTCATCTCGTTCAGCGCGTCTTCTTTGCTCCACCCCTGAATCACCACCCGATACATCGCGGCCATCAGGCCAGTGCGGTCGGAGCCGTGTTTGCAGTGCATCAGCACCGGGCCGTTGGCTTCTGCTTGCTGGATGGCCCTGAGCGCCGCCAGCACGTCGGAATCGTCGACGTGGTTAGTGCGATAAGTCAGCTGCACCTGTTTGATATCAGATGTCTTCAGCCATGCCGCATCAGATTCCGGCAAAAAGTTGATCACCGTGCCGATCTTGAGTTTTTCCAATACGGGCACTGCACTGCTGTCTGGCAATGCGCTGCGATACAGCGTCGGCGTCATCTGGTGCAGATTGAATTGGTCGCCCACAGGCTGGGCCCATTCTGCTGAGCGCAGGGACGTGGCCTCGTCGGCTTGGGCCTGGAGCGTGCTGAGCAAAGCCATGAACGCCAGGCCGAGGGCAGGCAGCAAACGAATTGTGAACATGCGCATTGGGACCGAATAGGGAAATGGCTGATGGGCCACAGATTCGCCTGCGAGGGGTCAACGCGGCGTGAGGTACTCGTCAAAGAATCGTGAATACCCGACCTGATCCGGTGTTTTTCTCGCTTAATCGATTCTTCTCAATTCTTAGCCTGCTATCATTTGTAACTATTGTTTGCCAGTCTGCTCTAGCCCATTGGATCCTATTTGCTCGGCAAGCCTTCACGCTGCTCTCAGAAGCGGCTGATCAACCCGTGACCACATGATGAGGTGCACCCATGTCTGATCAAGATCAAGACAACCCCCGGCGTGACTTTTTGCGCAAATCCTTGACCTTGATCCCGGTGGTCACGGTTGCCAGTACGGGCCTAGGCGGCTCGATATTGATGGCCACGCCGGAGCCGGTTCAGGCCGCTCCTGCCAAGCCGCCCGTCAGCGACAAAGCCTATGAGCCGAGCTATTTCACTGCCGAAGAGTGGGCGTTTATCAACGCGGCCGTCGCCCGCCTGATTCCCGCTGACGCCCAAGGCCCTGGCGCCCTGGAAGCCGGCGCGCCGGAATACATCGACCGTCAGATGAACACGCCGTATGCCGCGGGCGCGCTGTGGTTCATGCAAGGCCCGTTTAACGCCGATGCGGCGCCGGAGATGGGCTGGCAGAGCAAACTGGTACCCAAGGACATCTATCGCCTGGGCATTGCCGCGACGGATGCCTGGTCGAAGGCGTTCAATGGCAAGGCTTTTGCCGCGCAAGACAGCGCTACCCAGGACGACATGCTGCGGCGCATGGAGGCTGGCGGCAGTGAAATGACGGCGCATTTCGAAGCCGTGCCGGCAAAGATGTTTTTCAACCTGCTGCTGCAAAACACCAAGGAAGGGTTTTTCTGCGACCCGATCCACGGCGGCAATAAAGGCATGGTCGGCTGGACGATGATCGGCTTCCCCGGCGCCCGCGCCGATTTCATGGACTGGGTTGAACGCAACGAGCAATACCCCTTCCCGGCTGTTTCCATTCGCGGCGAGAGGGCATAAACGTGGCGACCATCATGAAGAAAGTGGACGCGGTGATCGTGGGTTTCGGCTGGACCGGCGCGATCATGGCCAAGGAACTGACCGAAGCAGGCCTCAACGTGGTAGCGCTGGAGCGCGGCCCGATGCAGGACACCTACCCCGACGGCAACTATCCGCAGGTCATCGACGAACTGACCTACAGCGTGCGTAAAAAACTCTTTCAGGACATCTCCAAGGAGACGGTGACCATTCGCCATAGCGTGAATGATGTTGCCTTGCCCAACCGCCAATTGGGCGCGTTCCTGCCGGGCAATGGCGTGGGCGGCGCGGGCCTGCACTGGTCGGGCGTGCATTTTCGCGTCGACCCTATCGAGCTGCGCATGCGTAGCCACTATGAAGAGCGCTACGGCAAAAATTTCATTCCCAAAGACATGACCATCCAGGACTTCGGTGTGAGCTACGAAGAATTGGAGCCGTTTTTCGACTACGCGGAAAAAGTCTTCGGCACCTCCGGCCAGGCCTGGACCGTAAAAGGTCAGGTGGTGGGCGAAGGCCGTGGCGGCAACCCATATGCACCGGATCGCTCCAACCCGTTCCCGTTGGAGTCGCAGAAAAACACCGTGTCCGCACAGCTGTTTCAGAAGGCGGCTACCGAGGTCGGTTACAAACCCTACAACCTGCCGTCGGCCAATACCTCGGGGCCGTACACCAACCCCTACGGCGCGCAGATGGGCCCGTGCAACTTCTGCGGGTTCTGCAGCGGTTACGTGTGCTACATGTATTCCAAGGCCTCGCCAAACGTAAACATTCTGCCAGCACTGCGCCAGGTGCCGAACTTCGAGCTGCGGCCCAATTCCCACGTGCTCAAGGTCAACCTCGACAGCACCAAGAGCAAGGCCACCGGCGTGACCTATATCGACGGCCAGGGGCGGGAATGCGAGCAACCGGCGGATCTGGTCATCATCGGCTCCTTCCAGTTCAACAACGTACGCCTGATGCTGCTGTCGGGTATCGGCAAGCCCTACGACCCGATTACCAATGAGGGTGTGGTGGGCAGGAACTTCGCCTACCAGAACATGGGCACCATCAAGGCCTTCTTCGACAAGGACACCCACACCAACAACTTCATCGGTGCGGGCGGCAATGGCGTGGCCATTGATGACTTCAACGCGGATAACTTCGACCACGGGCCGCACGGCTTTGTGGGGGGCTCGCCGATGTGGGTCAACCAGGCTGGCAGCCGGCCGATCGCCGGTACGTCCAACCCGCCGGGCACCCCCGCGTGGGGCAGTGCCTGGAAACGCGCCACCGCCGATTACTACACCCACCAGGTGTCGATGGACTCCCACGGCGCGCATCAATCCTACCGGGCCAACTACCTGGACCTGGACCCGGTGTACCGCGATGCCTACGGTCTGCCATTGCTGCGGATGACGTTCGACTGGCAGGAAAACGACATCAAGATGAACCGTTTCATGATGGAGAAAATGGGCAAGGTCGCCCAAGCGATGAACCCCAAGGCCATTGCCGTGCTGGGCAAAAAGGTCGGAGAGCAATTCAACACTGCGGCCTACCAGACCACTCACCTCAACGGCGGCGCGATCATGGGCACCGACCCGAAAACCAGCGCGCTGAACCGCTACCTGCAGAGCTGGGATGTGCACAACGTGTTTGTCCCGGGCGCGTCCGCTTTCCCACAAGGCTTGGGTTACAACCCTACCGGCCTGGTGGCGGCGTTGACCTACTGGTCGGCGCGGGCGATCCGCGAGCAGTACCTCAAGAATCCCGGCCCACTGGTTCAGGCATAAGGAGCGATGACCATGAAAGCACTCGTTATCGCCACCCTGGCGTTGCTCAGCAGTTGCTCGGTAAGCGCCGCCGAAACCGACTTGATCAAGCAGGGCGAATACCTGGCCCGCGCGGGTGACTGTGTGGCCTGCCACACCGCCAAGGGCGGCAAGCCGTTCGCTGGCGGCCTGCCGATGGAAACGCCCATCGGCGTGATCTATTCCACCAACATCACCCCGGACAAGACGGGCCTGGGCGACTACAGCTTCGAAGACTTCGACAAGGCCGTGCGCCATGGTGTCGCCAAGAACGGTAGTACGCTTTACCCGGCGATGCCGTATCCGTCCTACGCGCGCGTCAGCGACAGCGATATGCAGGCGTTGTATGCGTACTTCATGAAAGGTGTTGAGCCGGTCGCCCAAGAGAACAAGGACAGTGACATTCCATGGCCCTTGAGCATGCGTTGGCCGTTGGCGGCCTGGCGCTGGATGTTTGCACCGACGGTTGAGGAGCATCCGGCACAGGTCGCCGCCGACCCGGTGATCAGCCGTGGCGCCTACCTGGTTGAAGGCCTCGGCCACTGTGGCGCCTGCCACACGCCGCGCGCGCTGACCATGCAGGAAAAAGCCCTGAGTGCCACTGACGGCGCTGCCTTCCTGTCCGGCAGCGCGCCGTTGGAAGGCTGGATCGCGAAAAGCCTGCGTGGCGACCACAGGGACGGCCTCGGTAGCTGGAGCGAGGAGCAACTGGTGCAGTTCCTCAAGACCGGTCGCAGTGACCGCAGCGCGGTGTTTGGCGGCATGAGTGATGTTGTCGTGCACAGCATGCAGTACATGTCGCAGGACGACTTGACCGCTATTGCCCGTTACCTCAAAAGCCTGCCGGCGGTCGATCCCAAGGATCAGCCGCATCAGTACGATAAGCAGGTGGCCGAGGCGCTGTGGAAAGGCGATGACAGCAAGCCGGGCGCGTCGGTGTATATCGACAACTGCGCCGCCTGCCACCGTACGGACGGCCATGGTTATACGCGGGTGTTCCCGGCACTGGCGGGTAACCCGGTGTTGCAGACGGCGGATGCCACGTCGTTGATCAACATTGTGTTGAACGGTGGAACCTTGCCCGCAACTCATACGGCGCCGTCTACATTCACCATGCCGGCTTTTGCCTGGCGTTTGTCGGACCAGGAAGTGGCGGATGTCGTCAGCTTTGTTCGCGGCAGCTGGGGCAACAAAGGCGCGCCCGTGAAAGCCAGTGACGTGGCGGACCTGCGCAAGAGTGATATGCGCACCACCTCGGGCGATGACCTGGGGCAGGTAACGCAAAAGCACTGATCCTGCCCTGACCGCCAAACGGCACTGGTCAGAACCCCCGCGCCTCGATACTGTATATAAAAACAGTATCGAGGCGTTTTCATGTCTACTCCGCTGCCGCCCCGTGGCCGGGGCACGGCCACCAACCTGCACAACCGTTTTGCGCCGACCACCAGCGTGGTCGAGGACGACGGCTGGTTTCAGGAAGTGCCGCCGACCCAGGGCACCGAAGTGCGTATCGAGACGGCCAAGAGCATCATCACCCGCAACAACTCGCCGGACTTGCCCTTCGATCGCTCGATCAACCCTTATCGCGGTTGCGAGCATGGTTGCATCTACTGCTATGCGCGGCCCAGCCATGCCTATTGGGACATGTCGCCGGGGCTGGACTTCGAAACCAAACTGATCGCCAAAACCAATGCCGCCGACGTGCTCGAACAGCAGCTGTCGAAGCCGGGCTATGTGTGTGCACCGATCAATCTGGGCTCCAATACCGACCCGTACCAGCCTATCGAGCGCGAATACAAGATCACCCGGCAGACCCTCGAAGTGCTGCTGCGTTATCGGCACCCGGTGACGATCATCACCAAGGGCTCGCTGATCCTGCGCGATCTCGATTTGCTCACTGAATTGGCGCGCCAACGTCTGGTGGCGGTGATGATCAGCCTCACCAGCCTGGACGACGAGCTCAAGCGCATCCTGGAGCCGCGCACGGCGGCGCCCAAGGCGCGATTGCGGGCGATCCGAGTGATGCGTGAGGCAGGCATACCAGTGGGTGTGCTGTGTTCACCGATGATTCCGATGATCAACGACAGTGAACTGGAAAGCCTGCTGACCGAAGCTCACGCGGCGGGTGCGCAGAGTGCGGCGTATATGATGCTGCGCTTGCCATTGGAAGTGGCGCCGTTATTCGAGGAGTGGCTGGCGGCGCATTACCCGCAGCGTGCGGCCCATGTGATGAGCCTGGTGCGGCAGGTACGTGGGGGTGAGGTGTACGACAGCCGCTTCGGTGTGCGCATGCGCGGCGAGGGGCCGTTTGCTGATTTGTTGGCGCAGCGCTTCAGCAAGGCGATCAAGCGGCTGGGGCTCAATCGCCGGGAGGGTTTTAACCTGGATTGTTCGGCGTTTTGCCCGCCTGGCAGGCAAATGGCATTGTTGTAGACTGACGAGGAAGAACGCATTATTTCTGTAGGAATAGTCGCGTTTTGACATCAGCGAAACCCTCGATCTAGAGCGGTTCATTCAGTTTGAGTTAAGTTTCGACGGTTACCTTGTTCAGCGAGTGACTGATGAGTCGGCGCCTCGGTTTGTGTAGTTTGCTAACTATTTCAAAGGCTGGGCGTCGAATAGACCTGAACACTCACCCTGCATTAATCAAGAGGATGAATCATGAGTGACAAGGATAAACAGCCGTTGGCTGCGTCGGCTTCAGCCCCTCAGGTGGCGGAAACCGCCGATGCAGCGCTAAAGCACATCGTTGACGGCTTTTTGCATTTCCATCACGACGTCTTCCCTCAGCAGGAAGAACTCTTCAAGAAACTCGCCACAGCCCAGAGCCCGCGCGCAATGTTCATTACCTGCGCCGACTCACGCATCGTGCCCGAGCTGATTACCCAAAGCTCGCCCGGCGACCTGTTCGTGACCCGTAACGTGGGTAACGTGGTGCCGCCTTACGGCCAGATGAATGGTGGTGTTTCCACGGCCATCGAGTACGCGGTACTTGCCCTGGGCGTGCAGCACATCATCGTGTGCGGGCATTCCGATTGCGGCGCCATGCGCGCAGTGCTCAACCCCCAGAGCCTGGAGAAGATGCCGACGGTGCGGGCCTGGTTGCGCCACGCCGAGGTCGCCAAGTCCATGGTCGAGGACAACTGCGACTGCGCCAATGAAGGCGAAAGCATGAAGGTGCTGACCGAAGAAAACGTCATCGCCCAGTTGCAACATTTGCGCACCCACCCTTCCGTGGCTTCGCGCATGGCCAATGGTCATTTGTTTATCCATGGCTGGATCTACAACATCGAGACCAGCGAAATTCGCGCATACGACGCTGACCAGGCGGCGTTCCGACCGCTGAGCGGCGACGGGCCAATCCCTTGCGCGACGCCTAAAGCGCGCTTCTAAAACACTTCCCTGCCGGGTAAAGCGGTGGCTGCCATGGATGCAGCCAGGCTTTGCCGCGCCCGGCGAATGCCTCGGGAGAGTCATCATGCGTGCTGCTCAATTGAAAGCTGTATTGCCACGGGAGCTGCTCGCGTCCGTGGTTGTGTTTCTGGTCGCCCTGCCCTTGTGCATGGGCATTGCGATTGCTTCCGGTATGCCGCCGGCCAAAGGGCTGATCACCGGGATTATCGGTGGGCTGGTAGTGGGCTGGTTGGCGGGTTCGCCGCTGCAGGTCAGCGGCCCGGCAGCGGGTTTGGCGGTGTTGGTGTTCGAGTTGGTGCGCCAGCACGGCATGATGATGCTCGGGCCGATCCTGCTGCTGGCGGGTTTCCTGCAACTGGTGGCGGGGCGCTTGCGCCTGGGCTGTTGGTTCCGGGTCACGGCCCCGGCCGTGGTGTACGGCATGCTGGCGGGGATCGGCGTGCTGATTGTGCTGTCCCAGGTCCATGTGATGCTTGACGGCGCCCCCAAACCTTCAGGGCTGGATAACCTGGCGGGCTTCCCGGCCGCATTGGTCGAAGCCATTCCGACCCTTGGCGGTGGCCTCGGCTGGCAGGCCGGTTTGCTGGGGCTGTCGACGATGCTGGTGATGTACCTGTGGGACAAATTCCGTCCGCACGCACTACGCTTCGTGCCGGGTGCCTTGTTGGGCGTGGGCCTGGCGACGGTCACCAGCCTGGTGCTGGCGTTGCAGGTCAAGCGCGTGGAAGTCCCGGAAAACCTCGCTGACGCGATCGACTGGTTGCGCCCCAGTGACCTCCTCAACCTGGCTGATCCACAGCTGTTGATCGCCGCGTTCGCCGTAGCGTTTATTGCCAGCGCCGAAACCCTGCTGTCCGCCGCAGCGGTGGACCGTATGCACAGCGGTCAGCGTTCTGATTTCGACAAGGAATTGTCTGCTCAAGGTGTGGGCAACATGCTATGCGGCCTGGTGGGTGCCCTGCCGATGACCGGCGTGATCGTGCGCAGCTCTGCCAATGTGCAGGCCGGCGCTACCACGCGGTTGTCAGCGATGTTCCATGGCCTGTGGCTGTTGGGGTTCGTGCTGCTGCTGTCGAGTGTGCTGCAAAGCATTCCGGTGGCGAGCCTGGCGGGCGTGCTGGTGTACACCGGGATCAAGCTGGTGGACGTAAAGGCGTTCCGGGCGTTGGGCCGCTATGGGCGGATGCCGATGTTCACCTATGCCGCGACGGCGCTGGCGATCATCTTTACCGACCTGCTCACTGGTGTGCTGGTGGGCTTCGGGCTCACATTGGTGAAGCTGGCCTTCAAGGCTTCGCGACTGAAAGTCAGCCTGATCGACCTGCCTCAGGACGGTGAGATGGAGTTGCGCTTGACCGGTGCGGCGACCTTTTTGAAAGTCCCGGCGTTGACCCAGGTGCTGTCGACGGTGCCTGCGGGGACCACGTTGCATGTGCCGCTGAGTAACCTGAGTTACATCGACCATTCGTGCCTGGAATTGCTCGAGGAATGGGGGCGGGCCAATGCGGCCAAAGGCTCCAGGCTGGTGATTGAGGCGCGGGGGTTGAAGCGCCGGCTGGAAGGCCGGGTGCGCACGACAGTGGGAATCGGTTCGGCGCCTGTCTGAACACCACAAAACACTGTGGGAGCCGGGCTTGCCCGCGATGAGGGCGTGTCAGTCAACACATTGGCTGACTGACACGCCCTCATCGCGGGCAAGCCCGCTCCCACATGTGATCTGTATCAGGTCGCAAGTTTAAGCAGGCTGATCCAGCGCCAACTCAACCCCCAATTGCCGCGACAGGCACGGCCAGCGCTTCCACGCCGCTTCCGTGTTCGGGCTCTTGAGCGTCTCGCGATACGCCTCGACCGACTCCAGCGCAAAGCTGTCTTCGTTGAGCATTTCATCCACCGCCAAGTGCACGGCTTCATCCAGCTGGTTGGCGAATGCTTCACCGATCAGTTGGTGGGCAATCACGTTGGCCACAGTGGTATCCGCCGGAATCAACGGTTGGCCGAAATGCTTGATATACAGATCGTTGACTTCCTCCACCAAACGATGGGCCAGGTAGGCCTCGTCCAGCAGCCCGTCGAGGCCTTCATGGCCGGCCAGAATCGCGGGCGGTTGCAGGAAGAAATGCTCGGCGATTTTCAGTACCGGCTTGATCTGGCTTTCGATCCCGGCTTCGCGGGCCACGTCATTGGCGGCTTCCAGCAAGTCCGGGACGAGCTCGATGTAGGCGGTGACAAAACGGGTCATGACAATGTTGCGATCACCGTCAGCCAGGGAGATGGCCGAGTGCAGGTGCGGCAATTGTTTTTCCAGTTGCTGGGCAAGCTGGCCAGTGCTGGCTTCGTGTTGATGGGCACGGGAAATCTGCTCGCGCAATGCAGCGGTGTTCATGAAAGCTCCAGTGAAGCAGGCGTAGGAAAAGGGAGAAGATAAGGTAGCTCGTTTATACGAGCACCTAAGACGCATTTGTCATAATTATTTCATGGTTATGCGCAGGCGTTATATCGAAATGCCATCGCTCGTCGGATAAACGTTTCCGCCCCCGGCTTTATTAGGCCCGCCCGTCTGTTTTTGCTCATTTGCCCCTACACATTGCGGGGTTGGTGCGGCTGTCTATACTCGGTTTTGTACGCAATTAGCTGATGACGCCCAACTGCATGAAGCAGGCAAGGCTTGGCGGTTGTAAGCAGTATGGAAGCCGCTCCCTTCGCCGCAGGTGCAAACCGGCGGGATAACAAGAAACATAAAGGGGAACCCGCAATGACGCGACATCCACATGTTTGGATGGGCCTACTGTTGTGGTCAGTATTCGGCCAGGCGCAAGCCGCCTGGACAACGAATATGGCGCCAGGGGCTACTGAAGTCAGTCACGCCGTGTTTGACCTGCACATGACCATTTTCTGGATTTGTGTGGTGATCGGCATTGTCGTGTTTGGCGCGATGTTCTGGTCGATGATCATGCACCGCCGGTCCACGGGCCAGGTGGCCGCCAAGTTCCACGAGAGTACGACCGTGGAAATCCTCTGGACCGTGGTGCCCTTGCTGATCCTGGTGGCCATGGCTATTCCGGCGACCATGACGCTGATCAAGATGTACGACACCAGTGAATCGGATATCGACATCCAGATTACGGGCTACCAATGGAAGTGGCACTACAAATACCTGGGTCAGGACGTCGAGTTCTTCAGCAACCTGGCCACGCCCGCCGAGCAGATTCATAACCAGGCCGTCAAAGGCGAGCATTACCTGCTGGAAGTCGACCAGCCGCTGGTGCTGCCGGTAGGCGCCAAGGTGCGTTTCCTGGTGACGGCTGCTGATGTGATCCACTCCTGGTGGGTGCCGGCGTTTGCAGTCAAGCGCGACGCGATTCCTGGGTTCATCAACGAGGCCTGGACCCGGATCGAGAAGCCCGGCATCTACCGCGGCCAATGCGCCGAGCTGTGCGGCAAGGACCATGGGTTCATGCCCATCGTAGTGGATGTCAAATCCAGGGCCGACTACGACACCTGGCTTGGCGAGCGCAAGGCTGAGGCCGCCAAGCTCAAGGAGCTGACCTCCAAAGAGTGGACGCTCGAAGAGTTGGTGGCGCGCGGTGACAAGATCTATCACACCACCTGCGTGGCCTGTCACCAGGCAGAAGGCCAGGGCCTGCCGCCGATGTTCCCGGCACTCAAAGGTTCGCCGATTGCCACCGGGCCCAAGGAAGATCACCTGCACCGCGTGTACTTCGGCAAGCCCGGCACCGCCATGGCCGCGTTCGGCAAACAGCTGTCGGAAGTGGATATCGCCGCCGTAGTGACTTACGAACGCAATGCCTGGGGCAACAACAAAGGCGACATGGTCACGCCTAAAGACGTGCTGGCCATCAAGCAGGCGGAAAGCAAATGACTGCCTTCATAGCGTATGCCCTGAACCGCCTCGCCCACTCGTTTGCAGGAGAACGGCCATGAGCACTGTGATCGATGACCATGGTCACGCCGACCATGCCCACGGCCCCGCCAAAGGCCTGATGCGCTGGGTACTGACCACCAACCACAAAGACATCGGCACGATGTACCTGTGGTTCGCCTTCACCATGTTCCTGCTGGGCGGCTCGTTCGCCATGGTGATCCGCGCCGAACTGTTCCAGCCGGGCCTGCAGATCGTGCAGCCGGCGTTTTTCAACCAGATGACCACCATGCACGGCCTGATCATGGTGTTCGGTGCGGTGATGCCGGCGTTCGTCGGCCTGGCCAACTGGATGATCCCGCTGATGATCGGCGCGCCGGACATGGCCCTGCCGCGCATGAACAACTTCAGCTTCTGGCTGCTGCCGGCGGCGTTCCTGCTGCTGGTCTCGACCCTGTTCACCCCCGGCGGCGGGCCGAATTTCGGCTGGACCTTCTACGCCCCGCTCTCCACCACTTACGCGCCGGAAAGCGTGACGTTCTTTATCTTTGCCATCCACCTGATGGGCATCAGTTCGATCATGGGCGCGATCAACGTGGTCGCCACCATCCTCAACCTGCGGGCCCCCGGCATGACGCTGATGAAGATGCCGCTGTTCGTCTGGACCTGGCTGATCACCGCGTTCCTGCTGATTGCAGTGATGCCGGTACTGGCCGGGTGCGTGACCATGATGTTGATGGATATCCACTTCGGCACCAGCTTCTTCAGCGCGGCCGGTGGCGGTGACCCCGTATTGTTCCAGCACGTGTTCTGGTTCTTCGGCCACCCCGAGGTGTACATCATGATCCTGCCGGCCTTCGGCGCCGTCAGCTCGATCATCCCGACCTTCTCGCGCAAGCCATTGTTCGGCTACACCTCGATGGTCTACGCCACCGCGAGCATCGCGTTCCTGTCGTTTATCGTCTGGGCACACCACATGTTCGTGGTCGGCATTCCGCTGGTGGGCGAGTTGTTCTTCATGTACGCCACGCTGCTGATCGCCGTGCCCACGGGCGTGAAGGTGTTCAACTGGGTCAGCACCATGTGGCAAGGCTCGCTGACCTTCGAGACGCCGATGCTGTTTGCCGTGGCCTTCGTGATTCTGTTCACCATCGGCGGCTTCTCCGGGCTGATGCTGGCGATTGCCCCGGCGGACTTCCAGTACCACGACACCTACTTCGTAGTGGCGCACTTCCATTACGTACTGGTGCCCGGTGCGATCTTCGGCATCTTCGCCTCGGCCTACTACTGGCTGCCGAAATGGACCGGCCACATGTACGACGAAACCCTGGGCAAGCTGCACTTCTGGCTGTCTTTCGTGGGCATGAACATGGCGTTCTTCCCGATGCATTTCGTGGGGCTGGCCGGCATGCCGCGCCGGGTGCCGGACTACAACCTGCAGTTCGCCGACTTCAACATGGTCTCGTCCATCGGCGCGTTCATGTTCGGCGCTACACAGATCTTCTTCCTGTTCATCGTGATCAAGTGCATCCGTGGCGGCCCGCCGGCCCCGGCCAAGCCGTGGGATGGCGCTGAAGGCCTGGAATGGAGCATTCCTTCGCCTGCGCCGTACCACACGTTCACCACGCCGCCGGAGGTCAAGTGAACACCTGGTTCGTTGTACCTACACAAATCCACTGTGGGAGCGGGCTTGCTCGCGAAAGCGGTGTGTCAGTCGCCGCAAAGGGTGCCTGGCCTACCGCATTCGCGAGCAAGCCCGCTCCCACATTGACCGAGTTCATCTCAGGTGGCTGCCATGCTTGAGTCCGTGCCCATCAAGCGCCTGGTCACCCGCCTGCTGATCCTGGTGGTGGCGATGTTCGCCTTCGGCTTCGCCCTGGTGCCGATCTACGACGTGATGTGCAAGGCGTTCGGCATCAACGGCAAGACCGCCGGGCAGTACGAGGGCGAGCAGGTGGTCGACCCTACGCGCCAGGTGCGCGTGCAGTTCCTGTCGACCAACGCTATCGACATGGTCTGGGAGTTTCACTCCAAGGCTGACGAGGTGGTGGTTAACCCTGGTGCGGTCACCGAAATGCTGTTCGTCGCCTACAACCCCACCGACAAAGCCATGACCGCCCAGGCGGTGCCGAGCATCTCCCCGGCGGAAGCGGCGATGTACTTCCACAAGACCGAATGCTTTTGCTTCACCCAGCAAGTGCTGCAGCCCGGTCAGCGTATCGAAATGCCGGTGCGCTTCATTGTCGATCGCGACATGCCCAAGGAAGTGAAGCATTTGACCCTGGCGTACACGCTGTTTGACATCACTGCGCGCCAGCCGCCCGTGGCTGTACATAACGGCGGCTAGCGACTGTTTGCAGGCTTAATCAGGAGAGCGAATACATGTCGGCTCATGATACGTACTACGTACCAGCGCAAAGCAAATGGCCAATAATTGCGACCTTGGGCATGCTGACCACCGTGTACGGTTTGGCGGTGTGGTTCAACGACTTGAAGGCGGCGCGCCCGGAATCCCACGGGCCGTGGATCTTTTTCGTCGGCGGCCTGTTACTGGCCTACATGCTCTTCGGATGGTTCGGCGCGGTCATCAAGGAAAGCCGCGCGGGGTTGTACAGCCCGCAGATGGACCGCTCGTTCCGCTGGGGCATGACCTGGTTCATCTTTTCCGAGGTGATGTTCTTTGTCGCGTTCTTCGGCGCGCTGTTTTATGTGCGGCACCTGTCCGGCCCCTGGTTGGGCGGTGAAGGGCATAAGGGCATCGCGCACATGCTGTGGCCGAACTTCCAGTTCACCTGGCCGTTGCTCAATAACCCAGACCCCAAAATGTTTCCCGCGCCAGAAGGCACCATCAGCCCGTGGGGCTTGCCGCTGATCAACACGATCTTGCTGGTCAGCTCCAGCGTGACCATCACCATCGCCCACCATGCCTTGCGCAAGGGCCATCGTGGCGCGCTGAAAATCTGGCTGGCGCTGACCGTGCTGCTGGGCTGGGCGTTCCTGGCCTTCCAGGCCGAAGAGTACATGCACGCCTACAAGGAACTGGGCCTGACCCTCGGCTCGGGCGTGTACGGCGCGACCTTCTTCATGCTCACCGGCTTTCACGGCGCGCACGTGACCATCGGCACCATCATTTTGTTTGTGATGCTGATGCGCATCCTGCGCGGGCATTTCAATGCCGAGCACCAGTTCGGCTTTGAGGCGGCGAGCTGGTATTGGCACTTTGTGGACGTGGTGTGGATCGGGCTGTTTTTCTTCGTTTATGTGCTCTGAGGCGCCTTACCACGGTGCATGAGAAACCAGCTGGCCGCTGAAAAAGCCCCAGGCGATTAACCCCACGGTGATCGCGGCCAGTACGACACGCACGGTCAAGGCAGTGACGAGGCGGTTGGAGTTGCCCTCGTCCTTGACCAGAAAGAACAAGCCACTGAACAGGCTTACGACAGTCGCGATCAGCATCAGGGCAATGGCTGCTTTGAGCATGGTCAGGTTCCATTCGGATGGGCGGGCAATGAAAACCAGTATAGCCAGCGCCATAAAAGACTTTCGCCCAGGGCTCGCGCCGACGCTGGTAGTGCTGGTGCTGCTGCCGTTGATGGTGGGCCTGGGGTTCTGGCAATTGGCGCGCGGCCATGAAAAACAGCAGCTGGTAGACAGCTACGCTGAGCGACGCGTGGCCGAGCCGATGAACAGCGTGCAACTGAATGACATGGCCGACCCGGCTTTTCGCCGCGTGCGCCTGCGCGGCCAATTCGACGCCGAGCACAGCGTGTTGCTCGACAACCGCATGCGCGACGGCAGGGCCGGTGTAGAGCTGTTGCAACCCTTTCACGACCAAGCCAGCGGTGCGTGGCTGTTGCTCAATCGCGGCTGGCTGCCGTGGCCGGATCGGCGCACACCCCCCGTCTTTACGACCCCCGAGCAACCTTTGAATCTCGACGCCTGGGTGTACGTCGCCCCCGGCGAAACCTTCCAACTGCACGCCGACCCTGCCACCACGCAATGGCCGCGTTTGCTCACCGCGCTGCATCCCGCCGCGCTGTGGGCTGAATTGGGTCGCAGCGGTTTTGCCTACGAACTGCGCGCCGAACCTGGCCCCGGTACGTACGACACCACCTGGCCCATCGTCGCCATGGGCCCGGAAAAGCACTTGGGCTACGCCGTGCAGTGGTTCGCCATGTCGTTGGCGCTGCTGGCGCTTTACCTCTACCTCGGATGGCACAACAAAAAGGAGAAGTCCCATGGGAGCGGCCATGAATCCACCCAGCACGTCTGAGGCACCCGATCGGCGCAAAGGCCGCTGGCAGCTGATGTTGATCCTGATGATGGTGATCGGCCCGATGGCGCTGGCCACCTTCATGTACAAACTGCAGTTCTGGGTGCCAGACAGCCGCAGCTACCACGGCGAGATGATCGGCAACGGCCAGACCCGCGCCGACATAGGCGTGCAGGCGGACGAGGATCGTTGGCAACTGCTGGTGACCGCGCCCACCGCCTGCGCTGCCGAGTGCCAGCAACTGGTGTACCTGGCGCGCCAGCTGCAAATCAGCCTGGGCCGTGATGCTTCCCGCGCCAGCCATGCCCTGGCCAGTGCGCAGCCGGTGAGCACCGAATACGACGCCAAGCTCAAGGCCGAATACCCGCAATTGCAACGCTACCCGCTGGACCTGTCGACCTTCACCAAGGACGCCGCCGCGCCCGGCGACGCGCAACTGTGGATCGTCGACCCCCACGGCAACCTGGTGCTGCGCTACGACGCCAAGGTCAAGGGCAAGGACTTGCTCAACGACCTGCGCCTGCTGCTGAAACTGTCGAACATCGGATAAGGGCATCGTCATGGCCAAACCTGGATTTCGCCTCGCGTTGTTTGCCACCTTGTTAGCGTTGATCGTCGTGCTGCTCGGCGCCTACACCCGGCTGACCCATGCCGGCCTCGGCTGCCCGGACTGGCCGGGCTGCTACGGCTTCATCAGCGTGCCGCAAAGCGAAGCCCAACTGGCCCATGCCGAGCTGCATTTTCCCGACACGCCGGTGGAGGCCGACAAGGGGTGGGCCGAGATGACGCATCGCTACTTTGCCGGCACCTTGGGCATGTTGATCGTGCTGCTGGCGGCGCGCTCGTGGAGCCATCGGCGTGACCCTGGCCAGCCGGTGAAACTGCCGCTGTTCCTGTTGGCAGTGGTGTTCGCCCAGGCGGCGTTTGGCATGTGGACGGTGACGCTGAAGCTGTGGCCGCAAGTGGTGACCGGCCATCTGCTCGGTGGTTTTGCCACCTTGAGCTTGCTGTTTTTGCTGACGTTGCGCCTGTCCGGCGTGCTGCCGGCGTTGATCGTGCCCAAGCGCCTGCAATATTGGGCGACCGCCGGTTTGGTGTTGGTGATCGGCCAAATTGCGCTGGGCGGTTGGGTCAGTTCCAACTACGCGGCGGTGGCCTGTATCGACCTGCCCACCTGTCATGGCGAGTGGTGGCCGGCGGCGGACTTTGCCAACGGTTTTCACCTGACCCAGCACATCGGGCCCAATTACCTCGGTGGCCAGCTTGATAGCGAAGCGCGCACGGCCATTCACCTGACCCATCGCGTTGGCGCGATGCTGGTTACGCTGGTGTTGTTCGGCCTGGCCTGGCAGTTACGCGCCGTGGGCATGACCCGGCTCGCGGGCCTGTTGCTGATCGCCCTGGCGGCGCAAATCGGCTTGGGCCTGAGCAACGTGTACTTTCATCTGCCGCTGCCGGTTGCGGTCGGCCATAACGCCGGTGGCGCGGCGTTGTTGCTGACGCTGGTGCTGGTCAATTACCACGCGCGCACCAGCCTGGTCCGGGTGCGCAATCAGCTGCCGTTCGGCTGGCGCTTCATCCCCCGTAAACACGTATCGGGCCTCATCACCCTTAAAGGAGAGATGCCATGGCGACCTTGATCGGCGCGCGTCGCGATCAGGCGATCTGGCGTGACTACCTGGAGCTGACCAAGCCGAAAGTCGTGGTGCTGATGCTCATCACCTCGCTGGTGGGCATGTTCCTCGCGACCCGCGCCGGGGTGCCGTGGACGGTGCTGATTTTCGGCAACCTGGGTATTGCGCTGTGCGCCGGTGGCGCGGCGGCGGTCAACCATGTGGTGGATCGACGGATTGATGCGGTGATGGCGCGCACGCATAAACGGCCCATGGCAGAAGGGCGGGTATCGCCGGTGGCGGCATTGGCCTTTGCATTGTTTCTAGCCGTTGCGGGGTTGGCCTTGTTACTGGCGTTCACCAACCCGCTGGCGGCCTGGCTGACGCTGGCGTCGCTGCTCGGCTATGCGGTGATCTACACCGGCTTTCTCAAGCGTGCGACCCCGCAAAACATTGTCATCGGTGGCCTCGCGGGCGCCGCGCCGCCGCTGTTGGGTTGGGTCGCCGTCACCGGGCATGTCAGCGCCGAGCCGCTGCTGCTGGTACTGATCATCTTCGCGTGGACCCCGCCGCATTTTTGGGCCCTGGCCATTCACCGCAAGGAGGAATACGCCAAGGCCGACATTCCGATGCTGCCGGTCACCCACGGCGAGCATTACACCAAGGTGCATATCCTGCTTTACACCTTCGCCCTGCTGGCGGTGAGCCTGATGCCTTATGTGATCCACATGAGCGGCCTGCTGTACCTGGCGTGTGCGCTGGTATTGGGCGGGCGCTTTCTGCAATGGGCCTGGGTGCTGTACCGTGGCAGCAAGCCGCACGCGGCGATCAACACGTTCAAGTACTCTATTGGGTACTTGCTGTTGCTGTTTATCGCCCTGCTCGTAGACCACTACTTACTGTTGAACCTATGACTCGAACTCAAAAAACCGTCTTTATCCTGGTGGCCATCGTCGCGTTGATCATGGGCCTGACCGTCAACAAAGTGCTGAACAGCAAAGGTCAGGGCGACCCTACCGCGCTGATCGACGCCGGTATCATCCTGCTGCCGCAAAGCCGCCAGTTGCCGCCGGTGACCATGACCAACCAGGACGGCCAGCCGGTAGTGGTCAACGAGTTGAAAGGCAAGTGGAGCCTGCTGTTCTTCGGCTACACCTTCTGCCCGGACATCTGCCCGACCACGCTCGCCCAACTGCGCCAGATCAAGAGCGAGCTGCCTAAAGAGGTGGTGGATAAGTTGCAGGTGATCCTGGTCAGCGTTGACCCGAACCGCGACACACCGACCCAGCTCAAGCAGTACCTGGGCTACTTCGACCCGCAATTCGAAGGCCTGACCGGCGCGAATGTGGAGGATGTGCAGAAGGTCTCGAATGCGGTGAGCATTCCGTTTATTCCGGCGGACACCAGCAAGCCGAACTACACCGTCGACCACAGCGGCAACCTGGCGCTGATCGGCCCGGATGGTACGCAGCGTGGGTTTATCCGTGCGCCGTTGAACAACCAGAAGCTGGTGGCACAGTTGCCAGGTCTGCTGCAGCGCAAATAAGCCGATCGCCAACCCAGCCAACAACACAAATCACCTGTGGGAGCGGGCTTGCCTGCGATAGCGGTGGGCCTGCTTGCATCCCACTTGCTGACCCACCGCCATCGCAGGCAAGCCAGCTCCCACAGTGGTTTTGTGCAAGGGTTGAACGCAAGTGTGTTGCACTGATCTTTCAGGCAACACAAAACAAGTGTGGGAGCGGGCTTGCCCGCGATAGCGATAGTTCAGTGGCTAATAGGCTGACTGACCCCACGCTGTCGCAGGCAAGCCAGCTCCCACAGTGGTTCTGTGCAAGGGTTGAACGCAAGTGTGTTGCACTGATCTTTCAGGCAACACAAAACAAGTGTGGGAGCGGGCTTGCTCGCGAAGACGGTGGTTCAGTCGACAGATTCGGTGACTGACACTCCGCTTTCGCGAGCAAGCCCGCTCCCACATTGGGTTTTGAGCAAGGGTTGAATAGTGAGTCGTCGGACATTTCCTGCAAGTTGTGGCGCTGTGCGTGAACTTGTTGGGTGCGGTTGGGGTGGCTAGTCTTTGCGCTGTCGCTGCCAATTCAGTGACAGGGCGTAGGAACCCTTTTGTGTACCCTCGGCGTCATAACGCCACCGTCTGATTGCGGCGTTTTTTTTGTGCCCGTAATATCAGTCGCGGCGGCTATGCGCGGGCACGTTTCGACGTGGCTGAGATCCCTGGGTACTCGGTTCCTACCCCGCGTATGGCTGCCACCCAAGCCCGTAGGAAGGCCGTTGGCAGCTCCTGTTCATACCCGGAGTTGTCCCAATGCAAGCACTTACCCCCGACCCACCCATCACCCCCGAAGTCTTCACCCGCCACCATCACCAACTGCACGCCGTGTTGATCGACAGCCAACCCTGGTTCAGCGCCGCTGACATCGGCCACTTGATGGGCCTGCACCTCAATCCAGCGTTACTGCGCAAACTCGACCCCGATCAACAGCACGCCGTGCCCCTGATCACCCACGGCCAGTGCGCGCCGACCTTGATGGTCAGCGAGTCCGGCGTGTACGCGCTGCTCATCTACCACTACTACCCGGAGAACCGCTGCCTGCGCCAGTGGCTGACCCATGCGGTGATACCGGCCTTGCGCGGTAAACAGCAGACAGGTGTGTTGGCCTGATCTAGCCAACAACACAAAACAAATGTGGGAGCTGGCTTGCCTGCGATAGCGGTGGGCCAGTCAACATCTTCGCTGACTGACGCTCTGCTATCGCGAGCAAGCCCGCTCCCACATTTTTTGATCTTCGGTGTGTTGAGGATCGAGTTTGATCAGAACGCCGGCAGAATCGCGCCTTTGTACTTCTCTTGGATGAATTTCTTCACTTCTGGGGTGTGCAGGGCTGCAACCAGCTTTTTCACCGCGTCCGAATCCTTGTTGTCTTCGCGGGTCACCAGGATGTTCACGTAAGGCGAGTCGTTGCCTTCGATCACCAGTGCATCCTTGGAAGGGTCCAGCTTGGCTTCCAGGGCGTAGTTGGTGTTGATCAGTGCCAGGTCGACCTGGGTCAGCACGCGCGGCAGGGTGGCGGCTTCCAGTTCGCGGAATTTCAGGCTTTTAGGGTTACCGGTGATGTCCTTGATGGTCGACAGGATGTTGGTCGGGTCCTTCAGGGTGATCAGGTTGTGCTTGGCCAGCAGCAGCAGGGCGCGGCCGCCGTTGGTGGCGTCGTTCGGAATCACCACGTTGGCGCCGTCAGGCAGATCTTCGAGTTTTTTGTATTTGCTGGAGTAGGCGCCCAGAGGCTCCAGGTGCACAGCGCCGACGCTCACCAGGTGAGTGCCCTTGGCTTTATTGAACTCGTCCAGGTACGGCTGGTGCTGGAAGAAGTTGGCGTCCAGGCGCTTTTCGGCTACCTGTACGTTCGGCTGCACGTAGTCGGTGAAGACTTTGACCTGCAAATCCACGCCTTCTTTGGCGAGTGCAGGCTTCACGAATTCCAGGATTTCCGCGTGGGGCACCGGCGACGCGGCAACCTTGAGGGTCTCGGCGGCGTGAGCGGAAAACGCGGCAACGGCGGCGAAAGCAACCAGTAGTTTTTTCATTCAACAAGCTCCTTGTTCGGGCATTTGCCGGCTTTTTGGCCGGCAATGGCCGTTATTTTCGAGAAAAGTGCACCACCAGCTTGTCGCCGACGGTTTGCAGAATTTGCACCAGGATCAACAGCATCACCACGGTGACCACCATCACATCGGTCTGGAAACGCTGGTAACCGAAACGGATCGCCAGGTCACCCAGGCCACCGGCGCCTACGACACCGGCCATTGCCGTGTAGGAAACCAGTGTAATCGCCGTGACCGTAATCGCCGCGAAAATGCCGGGGCGTGCTTCGGGCAACAGGGCGTTGGTGATGATCTGGCGCGTGCTCGCGCCCATTGACTGCGTGGCTTCGATGATGCCACGGTCCACTTCACGCAAGGCGGTTTCCACCAGGCGCGCAAAGAACGGCGTTGCGCCCACGACCAGCGGTGGAATCGCCCCGGCGACCCCCAGCGAGGTGCCGGTGATCAGTACCGTAAACGGGATCATCACGATCAGCAAAATGATAAACGGCAGCGAGCGCAGGATGTTCACGATCAGCGACAGCAGTGCGTAGAGGCCTTTTTGTTCGAACAGTTGGCGCGGGCTGCACAGGAACAGCAGCACGCCCAGCGGCAGGCCGAGCAATACGGTAAAGAACAGCGAGCCGAACAGCATGGTCATGGTGTCGCCGGTGGCGAGCCAGATTTCGGACCAGTCGATATTGGCGAAGAAACTCAACAGGACTTCCATTAGCGCAGAACCTCCATGTGGACGTCTGCCGCGGTAAAGCGGGCAAAGGCAGCTTCCATGTCCCCACCGGTCACGGCGAGGGTCAGTTGGCCGTAGGGAATGTCTTTAATGCGGTCGATACGACCGGCGAGGATGCTGTAGTCCACGCCCGTTTCGCGGGCGACGGTGCCCAGCAGCGGTGCGTAGGTCGCTTCGCCCTGGAAGGTCAGGCGCACGATGCGGCCCGGCACGTGCGCGAAGTCATCGCGCTGCTCGCTTTCGTCGATCTGATCGGCTTCTTGCACGAAGCGCTTGGTGGTCGGGTGCTTGGGGTGCAGGAACACATCAGCCACCGAGCCGTGCTCGACGATCACGCCGGCGTCCATCACGGCCACTTGGTCGCACACGCGGCGGATCACGTCCATCTCATGGGTGATCAGCACGATGGTCAGCTTCAGCTCGCGGTTGATCTCGGCCAGCAGTTGCAGCACCGAGGCGGTGGTCTGCGGGTCGAGGGCGCTGGTGGCTTCGTCGCACAGCAGGATTTTCGGCTTGGTCGCCAGGGCGCGAGCGATGCCGACGCGCTGCTTCTGGCCGCCGGACAACTGCGCCGGGTACTTCTTGGCGTGGTCCGACAGGCCTACACGGGCGAGCAATTCAGCCACGCGTACGTCGATTTCCTTGCGCGACAATTCGCCGGCCAGGGTCAGTGGCAGCGCCACGTTATCGGCAACGGTCTTGGACGCGAGCAGGTTGAAGTGCTGGAAGATCATCCCGACTTGCTGGCGGAAACGGCGCAGGCCGTTGGCGTCCAGGGCGGTGACTTCTTCGCCGTCGACGTTGATCTGGCCACCGCTGGGTTGCTCCAGGCGGTTGATCAGACGCAGCAGGGTACTTTTTCCCGCGCCGGAGTGGCCAATCAGGCCGAACACCTGGCCGTTTTCGACACGCAGGCTGGTGGGATGCAGCGCGGGGATTTCCTTACCGGCGACGCGGTAGGTTTTATGGACGTTATGAAACTCGATCACGTAGCGAACCTTGTGGGGCGCATGAAAAGGGGATCAGCGGTTAGCCGGGCGCGCATTTTAGCCTGTCCGTATAGCGTTTCTTAGCATTTATTTCGCATTCAACCAGCGATTTGGCAATAACGCGATCAAAGGTCATAAAAAAGGAACGGTGCAAAACCGCGTCAGTCACTACTTAAGCAACTCGATTTCCCAGGTGCCGTGCCTGGGGTTTTTGCTCAAACGAGCCGGGGACCGCTCTGGCCAATTTGAATAAGGAGTTTTGTCTGATGAGTACCAAGAAGCCAGCTACCCCGCCGAAGAGTGAGCTCGCGGGCACCGATACCCTGGACCGTGGCAACACCAACGCCAAGTTGCAGGCCCTGGAGGAATTCCGCTCAGATGCAACCGGCCAGGCGCTGCGCACCAACCAAGGCGTCAAGATTTCCGATAACCAGAACACCCTGAAAGTCGGCGCCCGTGGCCCTTCGCTGCTGGAAGACTTCATCATGCGTGAAAAAATCACGCACTTTGACCATGAGCGAATCCCGGAGCGCATCGTGCATGCCCGTGGCACGGGGGCCCATGGTTATTTCCAGACTTACGAGAACCATTCGGCGCTGACCAAGGCCGGTTTCCTACGCGACCCTGGCCATAAAACCCCGGTATTTGCGCGATTTTCCACCGTGCAGGGCCCGCGTGGTTCCGGCGATACGGTGCGTGACGTGCGCGGCTTTGCCGTGAAGTTCTTCACTGACGAAGGCAACTTCGATCTGGTGGGTAACAACATGCCGGTATTTTTTATTCAGGACGCGATCAAGTTCCCCGACTTTGTGCACGCGGTGAAGCCTGAGCCGCACAACGAGATTCCTACCGGTGGCTCGGCTCACGATACGTTCTGGGATTTTGTCTCGCTGCAGCCGGAGTCGGCGCACATGGTGATATGGGCCATGTCTGACCGTGCCATTCCAAAAAGCCTGCGCAGCATGCAGGGCTTTGGTGTGCACACGTTCCGCCTGGTGAATGCCGAGGGTAAATCCAACTTCGTCAAATTCCACTGGCGCCCTACGGCAGGCACCTGCTCGCTGGTGTGGGACGAGGCGCAAAAGCTGGCCGGTAAAGATACCGACTACCACCGCCGCGATTTGTGGGAGTCGATTGAAAGTGGCGATTACCCTGAGTGGGAGCTGGGCGTACAGGTGATTCCTGAAGACAAGGAGCACTCGTTCGACTTCGATATCCTCGACCCGACCAAGCTGATCCCCGAAGAGCTGGTACCGATCACGCCGCTGGGCAAGATGGTGCTGAACCGCAACCCGGATAACTTCTTTGCTGAAGTCGAGCAGGTCGCGTTCTGCCCAGGCCATATCGTGCCGGGTATCGACTTTTCCAACGACCCGCTGCTGCAAGGTCGCCTGTTTTCCTACACGGATACGCAGATCAGCCGTCTCGGTGGCCCGAACTTTCACCAACTGCCGATCAACCAGCCGGTGACACCGCTGCATAACAACCAGCGCGATGCCATGCACCGCAGCACCATCGACAAGGGGCGCGCGTCCTACGAGCCGAATTCGATTGATGGCGGCTGGCCGAAAGAAACCCCGCCGGCGGCACAGGACGGTGGGTTCGAGTCTTACCCAGAGCGCATCGATGCTCACAAGATCCGTGAGCGCAGCGAGTCGTTCAGCGATCACTTCTCCCAGGCGCGCCTGTTCTTCCGCAGCATGAGCAAGCACGAGCAAGAGCACATTATTGCGGCTTACAGCTTTGAGCTGGGCAAGGTCGAGCGTGAGTTTATTCGTGCCCGTCAGGTCAACGAGATCCTGGCCAATATCGACCTGGAACTGGCCAAGCGTGTGGCACACAACCTGGGCCTGCCTGCGCCGACCAAAGGCACGGTGCCTGAGCGCAAAACCAAGCCGGAGCGTTCACCTGCACTGAGCCAGGCCAACTTGCTGCCCGGCGATATCAAGACCCGCAAGGTGGCGATTCTGGCGGCGAATGGCGTGGAGGGGGCTGCGATTGATGCACTCAAGAAGGCGCTAGAAGCGCAAGGCGCGCACGCCAAACTGTTGGGGCCTACCTCGGCACCCGTGAAGACGGCCGATGGCAAGAGCTTGCCGGTGGATGCGTCGATGGAAGGCATGCCGTCCATCGCGTTTGATGCGGTGTTCGTACCCGGCGGTAAAGAGTCGATCAAGGCGTTGAGCGGTGATGGCGTGGCGTTGCACTTCCTGCTGGAGGCGTACAAGCATCTGAAGGCGATTGCGGTGGCCAGTGATGCGAAGCCATTGCTGGATCTGCTGAAGCTTGAGGTGGATGCGGGGCTGATTGTTGGCGAGGATGCCAAGGCGTTCAAGGCGTTTTTTGCCGCGATCGGCCAGCACCGGGTTTGGGATCGTGAGCCTAAGGCTAAGGCGATTCCGGCTTAAGCTTTTGGTTGTTTGTTAGACCTCTATCGGGAGCAAGCCCCCTCCCACATTTGGAATGCATTTCAAATGTGGGAGGGGGCTTGCTCCCGATAGCTTTATTGCGCCTTGCGCGGTATCAGCACAATCTGCGCCGGAATACGTTTCAAGATCTGCCGGTGAATCTTCAGGTCATACCCCGAATCAATTCGCTTCACCCGTTTGGTCAGCAACGTGGCCAGCCATGGGTAATCCTGCGTGCGCGGCGCCTGGATGCTCACGTCGCACTGGTAATTCACCACGTCGGTGGCGATCGCATCCAGCTGATGGCGAAGTTCTTCGATGTCAGTGAGGTTCAGCGCCACGGTGGTGCTTTCAGCGGCAGGGTCGATGACTTTGGCAGCCGGCTTTGCTTCGGCCGCTTTCAAGGCGGCTTCGGCTTTATCCAGCTCGGCCTTGCGGGCATGGCTGATGGCGCTGTTTACGCCACCGGTCAGCGCCGGGGCCTTGGGCATCAGCGCGCGGGCGCGGCTGAGGGCGGTGGCGGCGGCGTTGACGTCACCTTTTTGCAGCACGATCTGGCTGCGCTGCAGGTAGGCTTCGGCCAGTTGGCGCTGGTAAGGCTCCAGGGCCGGGTCGTTAGGCGATTGGGCCTGCAAGGCGGCAAGCTCGTCTTCGGCGGTAGCCAGCTCGCTGCTGGCCAGGTTTTGCTCCAGCTGCGCGATCGCCGCAGCGCGGGTGTCCGGTACCTCGGTGGCAGCGGGCGGTGTGCTTTGACAGGCGCCCAGCAGCAGGGAAAATGCGGCAAGGAGCAGATAACGGAAGTTGAACGGCTTCATTCCTGCGACTCTCTATTTGCGCAAAAAGCGAGCAAGTCTACACCCCTCGACGGGGCAGGACAAAACTCAGCAGAAACAGGGCGGCCGCCGCTACTACAATCGACGGCCCGGCCGGCGTGTCCTTGAACCAGGACAGCGCCAGGCCCCCGCACACTGCAAGCATCCCCAGCAGGCTGGCGCCGATCGCCATCTGCTCGGGTGAGCGAGCGTGGCGCTGGGCAGCGGCCGCGGGAATGATCAGCAGCGACGTGATCAACAATACGCCGACAATCTTCATCGCGACAGCAATCACCACTGCGATCAATAGCATCAGGGTCATGCGCAGGGCCGGTACGGGCAAACCTTCCACCGTGGCCAGCTCTTCATGCACGGTGATCGCCAGCAATGGGCGCCACAGCGCTACCAGCAAAACCAGCACGGCGGCGCTGCCGCCGAGGATCCAGGCAAGGTCGGTCGGGCTGATCGCCAGCAGGTCGCCGAACAGGTAGGCCATCAGGTCGATGCGCACTTCATGCATGAAGCTCAGCACCACCAGGCCCAGGGACAAGGTGCTCGGCGCCAGGATGCCGAGCAGGGTGTCGGACGCCAGCGGCTGGCGCTGTTGCAAGGTCACCAGCAGCACCGCCAGCAGCAGGCAGCCGACGGTCACGGCGATGGTCGGGCTCACATCCAGCAAGAAGCCCATGGCCACGCCCAGCAGCGCGGCGTGCGACAACGTGTCGCCAAAATAGGCCATGCGCCGCCAAACCACGAACGAGCCCAATGGGCCCGCCACCAGTGCCAAAGCCAAGCCTGCCAGCAGGGCGTAGAGCAGAAAATCAGCCATGCTTGCAGCTATCTCCATGAACGTGGGTGTGGGGCGTAGCGGGATCGTCGACAACGGCGCCATGCAGATCGTGGGCGTGGTCGTGATGGTGGTGATAGATCGCCAGGCTTTGGGCGTTTTTGCCGAACAACTCGACGAACGCCGGATCGCCGCTGACCTGTTCCGGGTGGCCGGAGCAGCAGACGTGGCGGTTGAGGCACACCACTTGGTCGGTGGTGCTCATGACCAGGTGCAGGTCGTGGGAGACCATCAACACGCCGCAGCCATGACGGTCGCGCAGGCGGGTGATCAGGCTGTACAGCTCGGCCTGGCCGGCGACGTCAACGCCTTGCACGGGCTCATCGAGCACCAGCAATTCTGGTTCGCGCAACAAGGCGCGGGCCAGCAAGACGCGCTGCATTTCGCCGCCCGAGATACTTTGCACCGGGCTGTCGATGACTTGTTCGGCGCCGACTTCCTTGAGCGCAGCCTGCGCGCGGGTGCGGTCTACGCCCGGCACCAGGCGCAAGAAGCGCAGCACGGACAATGGCAGCGTCGGGTCGACGTGCAGTTTTTGCGGCATGTAGCCGACGCGTAGCTTGGGCTTGCGCCACACGCTGCCGGTGTCGGGCTTGAGCAGGCCGAGCACGGCGCGAACCAGCGTGGTCTTGCCGGCGCCGTTGGGGCCGATCAGGGTGACGATCTGCCCCGGTTCGACGCTCAGTGCGATGTTATCGAGCACGGCTTGACCGGCGAACGTGACCCCGACCTGTTCCAGGCGGATTAACGCGTTGCTCATCAAGCCCCCTGGCAGCCCGAGCACAGCCCGACCACTTCGACCGTTTGCCCTTCGACCTTGAAGCCGACCTCGGCGGAGCTCTTGATGATGGCGTCGCTGATGCTTTTTTGTTCAAGCTCGATGGCAGCGTGGCACTCGCGGCAGATCAGGAACTGGCCCTGATGCGCGTGTTCCGGGTGGTTGCAGCCAACAAAGGCGTTGAGTGAGGCGATGCGGTGCACCAGGCCGTTTTCCAGCAGGAAATCCAGCGCACGGTACACCGTAGGCGGCGCAGCGCGGCGGCCGTCCTGCTCGCTGAGCACGCCAAGAATGTCGTAGGCGCCCAGCGGCTTGTGGCTCTGCCACACCAGCTCCAGCACGCGACGACGCAGCGCAGTCAGCCGCAGGCCTTGGCGTGCGCACAGGGTATCGGCCTCCGACAACGCGGTATGCACGCAGTGAGAGTGGTCGTGGGGACGGCTGGCAAGCGGTGTAATAGGCATGAGCGGCGACAGACATTTGATAGAGACGTTATTATGTTACCCGTTCCTACGCCATTGAGTGGTCATCGTGTCCCGACTTTTTCCTGTTTTTGTCGTATTTGTCACCAGTTTGCTCATCGCCGGGGCTGCTCAAGCCGAGGTCAAGGTGCTGACCAGCATCAAGCCGTTGCAGTTGATCGCCGCGGCTGTGCAGGACGGCGTGGCCATTCCGGAGGTGTTATTGCCGCCCGGCGCTTCGCCGCACAACTATGCCTTGCGCCCATCCGACGTACGGCGTGTGCAGTCGGTGGACCTGTTGTATTGGATCGGCCCGGACATGGAGAGCTTCCTGCCGCGCGTGCTCAAGGGGCGTAGCCTGCCGACCGTGGCGGTGCAGGACCTTGCGGGCATGAAACTGCGTCGTTTCGCCGAAGATAGCCACTCGCATGCAGAGGATGCCGACGAGCATGATCACGATCACCGCCCAGGCAGCCTGGACGCGCATTTGTGGTTGTCGACCGTAAACGCTCGCGTCATCGCGGCGCGCATGGCGGCTGACCTCAGCACCGCCGACCCGGACAATGCCGCGCGCTATCAGAGCAACGTGAAGGCGTTCGATGAGCGTCTGGATGCGTTGGATGCGCGCTTGAAAGCTCGTTTGGCGAGTGTGGGTGACAAGCCTTACTTCGTCTTCCACGAGGCCTTTGATTACTTCGAAGACGCTTACGGGCTCAAGCACACCGGCGTGTTCAGCGTTGCCGCCGAAGTACAGCCAGGCGCCCAGCATGTGGCGGCGATGCGTACGCGATTGCAGGAAGTCGGCAAGACCTGCGTGTTCAGCGAGCCGCCGCTGCGCCCGCGCCTGGCCGAGACGCTGGTCGCCGGTTTGCCGGTGAAATTGGCGGAGCTGGATGCGTTGGGCGGTTACACGCCAGCTACAGCGCAGGGTTACGAGCAGGTGCTGGAGAAGTTGGGGAATGATTTGGCTGGGTGCCTGGAATCGTTATAACAACCAATACAGAACTACTGTGGGAGCGGGCTTGCCCGCGATGGCGATGTGTCAGTCGACACCGCTATCGCAGGCAAGCCCGCTCCCACATTTTTTGACCGAGCAGGTCTTTAGAGTGCGAACGGCAAGTGCACGCTGACCTTTTGACGCTGTGCCAGCCGATGCTCGAACTCTGCAGGGTCATGAATCAACACGTCCTGCCCGGCAAATGATTCAGCGGCGATCAGGCGTGACAGCCAGAAACGCACACACGCTACCCGCAACATCGTCGGCCACAATTGCGCTTCCTTGGCCGTGAAGGGACGCAGCCCTGCGTAGGCACCCAGCAGCGCGCGGGCGCGTTGGCCATCAATCACGCCATCGGCGTCCGAGCACCAGTCGTTCAGCGCGATCGCCACGTCGTACAGCATCGGGCCCGAGCAGGCGTTGTAGAAGTCGATCAACCCGGTCAGGTGCGTGCCTTCGAACATCGCGTTGTCGCGGAACAGGTCGGCGTGAACGTTGGCGCGGGGCAGGGCGAGGATCTGGGCCTTGTGAGCGTCTATTTCGGTCAGTGCATCTTGCAGCAGGCGCTGCTGGGCGTCGTTCAGGTGCGAAATCAGCTGCGCCCCTTCAGTCAGCATCCAATCCAGCCCGCGATCCGTCTTGCGCTCCAGCACCTTTTCGCCTTGAGTCGCCAGGTGAAGGTGGCCGAGCAGGTCGCCGACCTGGGCGCAATGCTGCGCATTGGCGTCCTTGATGTGCTTGCCGGCCAGGCGCGGTTGTAACAGCGCTGGTTTACCGGCAAGTTCGCGCAGGGCCACGCCATCGATGGTCCGCAGGGCGTAAGGCACCGGCAGATCGGCGTCGTGGAGCACGTCGAGCAGTTCGATGAAGAACGGCATTTCTGCGACGGGGCCGCGTTCAACCAGGGTCAGGACGAATTCGCCCTGTTCCAGGCTGATGAAGAAGTTGGTGTTTTCGCTACCGGCGGCAATCCCCTGGAAATCAAGCAGGCGGCCGAGCCCGTAAGGGGCGAGAAAGGTTTCCAGCTCGGGCCGAGCCAGGGGGGTAAACACAGACATGGTTAAAACTGCCAGTACGGGCGCCGCAGTGCGCGGCGCCAATTTAAGTTAAGAAATCATTTCCATTCGAAGATCTTCCATGACGGGATCAGCATATCCGGCTGGTCAGAACGGATGAAGTTCGCATCGGTTCCGTCCGCGCGCACCAGGAAATACGGCGGAAAGCCTTTCTGGGTCACCTTGATCGCGTACAGGAAGCCATTTTGGCGGTATTCCTGAATGGTCTTGTCGCCTTCCGTGCGAATGGTGACTTCCGGGTCGCCCGAAGGCGCACTGTCTGCCGCCATGGCCACCATCGGAGTGAGTGCAATCAAGCCGGTCAACAACAGGCGATTTACTGTACGCATGATAACCTTGTCCCTTTGTCGTCATTGGTCCGGCTATTCTAGCGCCTGACCCGCCGAAAAGGTTGATCCTGCTCATGAGCCAAGCCCCCCTCGTCCTGGTGGACGGTTCTTCTTACCTGTACCGCGCCTTTCACGCGCTGCCACCGCTGACTACCTCCAAAGGCCTGCCGACCGGTGCGGTCAAGGGCGTGTTGAACATGCTCAAAAGCCTGCGCAAGCAGTACCCGGACAGCCCGTTCGCGGTCGTGTTCGACGCCAAGGGTGGGACCTTTCGCGATGACATGTACGCTGAATACAAGGCTAATCGCCCGAGCATGCCTGATGACATGCGCCTGCAGATCGAGCCCCTGCACCAAAGCGTGATCGCGCTGGGCTTCCCGCTGCTGTGCGTTGAAGGCGTCGAGGCCGATGACGTGATCGGCACACTGGCCCGCAGCAGCGCGGCGGCCGACCGCCCGGTGGTGATTTCCACCGGCGACAAGGACATGGCACAACTGGTCGACGGGCACATTACCTTGGTCAACACCATGACCGGTAGCGCGATGGACATCGAGGGCGTGAAGGAGAAATTCGGTGTCGCTCCCGAGCAGATCATCGATTACCTGGCGTTGATGGGCGATTCCTCCGACAACATCCCGGGCGTTCCGGGCATTGGTCCGAAGACCGCTTCCGGTCTGTTAGTGGGCGTGAATGGCGGCCTCAAAGAGCTTTATGAGCAGTTGGATATTGTGCCGACCCTGCCGATTCGGGGCGCCAAGAACCTGCCGGCCAAGCTGGAAGAACATCGGGAAATGGCGTTCCTGTCCTATCAACTGGCGACGATCAAGATCGACGTGCCGCTGGATGTGGGCCTGGATGATCTGCACCTGATCGAGCCGGATCGCGACAAGCTGCTGGAGCTGTACACGCTGCTGGAGTTCAAGAGCTGGTTTGATGAGATTCAGCGCGACGCCAAGCGCGTTGAATTGAAGGCTTCGGCCCAGGCTGCGCCGACTGCTGAAGCTGTCGTTGAGGAGGTTGCGTCGGCCCCTGTGGAGACGGCGTACACCACCATCCTCGACCAAGCGACATTCGACCGTTGGCTGAAGAAGCTCAATGACGCGACGTTGTTCGCGTTTGACACGGAAACCACCGGGATTGACGCCCAACAGGCGCAGCTGGTCGGGGTTTCCTTTGCCGTGCAGCCTCACGAAGCGGCCTACATACCGCTGACCCACTCTTACGAGGGTGCGCCGCAGCAGTTGGACCGTGACACCGTGTTGCTGGCCCTCAAGCCATTGCTGGAAGACCCGACCAAGCTCAAGGTTGGCCAGCACGCCAAGTTCGACATGAACATCCTGGCCAACTGCGCCATCGGTGGTGACTTTGAACGGGGCATTACCGTGCGCGGTATCGCCTTCGACACCATGCTTGAATCCTACGTGCTGAATTCCACTGCGACTCGGCATGATATGGACAGCCTGGCGAAGAAGTACCTGGACTACGACACCGTCAGCTTCCAGGACATCGCCGGCAAAGGCGCCAAGCAGCTGACGTTCGACCAGATCCCGCTTGAGCAAGCTGGCCCTTACGCCGCCGAAGATGCCGACGTGACGCTGCGTCTGCATCAGGCACTGCACGCACAACTCGCGGCCATCCCGAGCCTGGCCAGTGTGCTCACGGATATCGAAATACCCTTGGTGCCGGTGCTGGCACGTATCGAGCGCCAGGGTGCGTTGGTGGATAAGGAGCTGCTGGGCATCCAGAGCATCGAGTTGGGCAACAAGATGGTTGAGCTGGAGCGCCAGGCGTTCGAGATCGCGGGCGAAGAGTTCAACCTGGGCTCACCCAAGCAGCTTGGGGCGATTCTCTACGAGAAACTTGGCCTGCCGGTGCTGAAAAAGACCGGCAAGGGGCAGGCGTCCACGGCGGAAGAAGTGCTGGCCAAGTTGGCCGAAGATGACTTCCTGTTGCCCAAGGTGCTGATGCAGTACCGCAGCATGAGCAAACTGAAAAGCACCTACACCGACCGCCTGCCGGAGCAGATCAACCCGCGCACCGGGCGCATTCACACGTCTTATCATCAGGCTGTGGCGGCTACCGGGCGCTTGTCGTCCAGCGACCCGAACCTGCAGAACATCCCTGTGCGCACCGCCGAAGGGCGGCGGATCCGCCAGGCGTTTGTCGCGCCCAAGGGCTACAAGCTGCTGGCGGCGGACTATTCGCAGATCGAACTGCGGATCATGGCGCATTTGTCCAAGGACGAGGGCTTGATGAATGCGTTTCGCAACGACCTGGACGTGCACACCGCTACGGCGGCTGAGGTGTTCAAGGTTGAATTGTCTGAGGTCACGTCCAATCAACGTCGCAGTGCCAAGGCGATTAACTTTGGCCTGATCTACGGCATGGGCGCGCAGAAGTTGGGCAAGGATATTGGCGTCGATACCAAGACTGCCAAGGCGTACATCGATGTGTACTTCGCGCGCTACCCAGGTGTTCGCGAGTACATGGAGCGCACGCGTGCGCAGGCTGCTGATCAAGGCTATGTAGAAACCTTCTTCGGGCGTCGGCTGTATTTGCCGGATATCAATTCCAATAAGCCTCAGGAACGAGCGGCTGCCGAGCGCACGGCAATCAACGCGCCGATGCAAGGCACGGCGGCGGACATCATCAAAAAAGCCATGGTGCTGGTGGATAACTGGCTGACGGAATCGGGCCTGGATGCCAAGGTCATCCTGCAAGTGCACGATGAACTGGTGCTTGAGGTGCGTGAGGACCTAGTGGCGCAAGTCAGCGAGAAGATCCGCGAGCACATGAGCGCGGCGGCGCAGTTGGACGTGCCACTGGTGGTGGATGTGGGCGTGGGCGATAACTGGGACGAGGCGCACTGATTTCGCGGCTCTGCCACTTTCGAGGGGGTGGCAGAGCGCTTTAGATCAGAAATCGGCGACAGCTATTTCCAATAGTTTTTTGAACCTGCCGGAACTTAACCCGTGAATTGCTACTCAGAGTTACTGAATGGGTGGTGAAGCCCTTCAATGCTCCTATGTTGTGTTAAGTGTTGGCAGATATCTGGACCCCGCCCTAGCGGTCCGGAACTTGGACCCCGAACTTCCCCTCCCCATACGAAGTCCGGGGTTTTTTTTGCCCGCAGAAAAGTTATTCCGCGATTTCCGCGCCCTTGTCGGCCAATTCCATCCAGCCGGCCAGCACGGTGTAGGCGTCTTCCAGGCCCATCCGCTTAGGCGCAGAGAACAACTGGATGGTGATCGCATCACCCCAACCTTTGCGGATGTCGGATTGCACTTTGAGCAGGGTGTTCTTGGCGGCGCCGTAGGTCAGCTTGTCGGCCTTGGTCAGCAGGATATGCATCGGCATGCCGCTGGCGACAGCCCAATCGAGCATCAGCAGGTCGAAGTCGGTCATTGGATGACGGATGTCCATCATCAGAATCAAACCCTTCAAACTCTCCCGACCACCCAGGTAAGCCTCCAGGTGACGCTGCCAGTGCAGCTTCAACGGGATAGGTACTTTTGCATAACCGTAGCCCGGCAGGTCGACCAGACGCCGATCATCGTCTAGCTTGAAGAAGTTGAGAAGTTGCGTGCGGCCTGGGGTTTTCGAGGTGCGCGCCAGGCTGGCGTGAGTCAGGGTGTTCAGCGCGCTGGATTTGCCAGCGTTGGAACGACCGGCAAAGGCGACTTCAAAGCCTTCGTCATCGGGGCATTGGTCAACTTTGGCGGCGCTGAGCATGAATGTGGACTGTTGGCACAGACCGAGGATGGGATTCTTGAGTTGCATGAGATTTCCGATGTGGGCGGTGCCGAAAAAGGGTGCGGCAAGCGGTGTCGTTTCCGTTTCAGTAGCGCCAGTATATAATGCCGCAGATTTTGTGTGTGCTTTGTCCCAGCGAAGGATGAAGTTCACGGGAGCGAAAGACCTTCATTGCGCATTAGAACGCAAAACGCTCTCAAACCCTGAAAAGGTCGATGTATGACCCGATGGTTGCTCGCTTTTGGTGTCCTGGTGCCGCTTTACGGCGCTCAGGCTACACAGGATCCGGAGGCGGTGTACAACCGAGTTTGCGTGGCTTGCCATGCCGGCCAACTGCCCAACGCCCCCAAACGGGGTGACCAGGTAGCTTGGGCGCCTAGACTGGCGCAGGGTATGGACACGCTGGTGCAGCACGTGACCCAGGGTTTCAAGGCAATGCCGCCGCGTGGTTTGTGCATGGACTGCAGTACTGAGGATTACCAGGCCATCATTGAGTTGATGGTGAGTAAACCCGGTAGATAACTCTTAAACCCTTAGCCGTAGTTGGATTAGCTGATGAACAAACTGATCGTGAGTCTGCTGTTGACCTTGGGCATCACCGGTGTTGCCCATGCTGCAGGCGACGCTACAGCGGGCCAGGCGAAAGCCGCCGTGTGTGGTGCTTGCCACGGACCGGATGGCAACAGCCCGGCGCCGAACTTCCCTAAACTGGCAGGCCAGGGTGAACGTTACCTGACCAAGCAGATGCACGACATCAAGGACGGCAAGCGCACGGTGCTCGAAATGACCGGCTTGCTGACTAATCTCAGCGATCAGGACCTGGCAGACATCGCGGCGTATTTTGCCAGTCAGCACGGCAGTGTGGGAGCTGCCGATCCAAAACTGGTGGCTCACGGCGAAGAACTGTTCCGTGGTGGCAACCTGGAAAAAGGCATGCCTTCCTGCCTCGGCTGCCATTCGCCTAATGGCGCCGGCCTTGCCGCTGCAGGTTTTCCGCACCTGAGCGGCCAGCATGCCCAGTACATCACCAAGCAACTGACGGACTTCCGTGAGGGTAATCGCACCAACGACGGCGATACCAAAATCATGCAAAGCATTGCCGGCAAGTTGAGTAACAAGGATATCGAAGCAGTTTCCCAGTACATCCAGGGCCTGCACTGATCCAGGCAGTACGTTAACGCTCGATTAATCTATCGATGCAAGCATAAAAAGGGTGGCTTAGGCCGCCCTTTTTTGTGGCCGGTGCCGTTACACTAACGAACTCATGCCCGCGTAGACCTGTCACAACTAAAGGTCGCGCGAGGCGACTTTATTTGTACAGGAGTAAAGCATGCGTAATCTGATCCTCAGCGCCGCTCTCGTCACTGCCAGCCTTTTCGGCATGACCGCCCAAGCTGCCGACGTGCCGCTTGAAGCCGGTAAAACCTATGTAGAACTGGCCAACCCGGTCCCCGTTTCGGAGCCTGGCAAGATCGAAGTGGTGGAGCTGTTCTGGTATGGCTGCCCGCATTGCTACGCCTTTGAGCCGACCATCAACCCTTGGGCTGAAAAACTCCCGGCCGACGTGAACTTCAAGCGCATCCCAGCGCTGTTCGGTGGCCCATGGGATGCCCATGGTCAGCTCTTCATCACCCTGGACACCATGGGCGTTGAGCAAAAGGTTCATAACGCCGTGTTCAATGCTATCCAGAAGGAAGGCAAGCGTCTGACCAAACCGGAAGACATGGCTGATTTCGTTGCTACCCAAGGGGTCGACAAAGCCAAGTTCCTCGAGACCTTCAACTCGTTCGCCGTCAAAGGCAAAATGGCTCAATACAAAGAGTTGGCCCAGAAGTATGGCGTGCAAGGCGTACCGACCATGATCGTCAACGGTAAATACCGTTTCGACCTGGGCACGACCGGTGGTCCTGAACAGACCCTCAATGTTGCCGACCAGCTGATCGCCAAAGAGCGCGCAGCCAAGTAAGGGGCCCACCATGCGCCGCTGGGGTACTGAACGTGTCGTTGGCCTGCATGATGCGCAGGTCAACGAACATCACCTGGAGTCCACAGGCCTGCCGGCAGACAGCCGCTTGCGCCTGCTCAGCTTCAATATCCAGGTGGGCATCAGCACCGAGAAGTACCGGCACTACCTCACCCGGGGCTGGCAGCACCTGCTGCCGCATAACGGGCGTGCGGTTAACCTGCAAAAGATCGGCAACCTGCTGAACGACTTCGACTTGGTCGCCCTGCAGGAAGCTGACGGCGGCAGCATGCGCTCTGGCTACATCAACCAAGTGGAACACTTGGCTCAGCTTGGCGCGTTCCCCTACTGGTACCAGCAACTCAACCGCAATCTGGGGCGCCTGGCGCAGCACAGCAATGGCGTGCTGAGTCGCCTGAAACCGACCGCTATCGAAGATCACCCATTACCAGGCCCCAAGGGCCGTGGGGCGATCCTCGTGCGATTCGGCGAAGGCCCGGAAGCCTTGGTGGTGGTAATGATGCACCTGGCGCTCGGGGGGCGTGCGCGCAACCTGCAGCTTGCCTACGTGCGTGAAATGATTGGCAACTATAAGCATCAGGTACTGATGGGTGACATGAATACCCATGCCAATGACCTGTTGCAGAATTCTCCGTTGCGTGACCTCGGGTTACTGGCGCCGCAAGTCGAAGCCACGTTTCCCAGTTGGCGCCCGCAGCGCTGCCTGGACCATATCCTGCTTAGCCCGACCCTTACGCTTGAAAGCGTGCAGGTGCTGGCGCAGCCCATCTCCGATCACCTGCCGGTCGCGGTAGAGATTCGTCTGCCGGGTTCGCTCACGGCTGATGCATTACCCGCGTTGAGCCCCAGCCCTCGCGGACCCCTTGCATGAGCGACGACGCCCAGCGCTGGAAAGAGAAATACCTGAAAGGCGTCGAGCAGCAAGACAAGCTCGAACGTCGCTGGGCCGCCCGCCTTGACCTGCTGCGGCGTGGGCTGGTGCGCAGCACGCTGGCGGCTGAAGGGACCGACCGCGCGGTTGATCAATGCATGAAAGAGATGCGCGACGTCGTGCGTACGGACGACATGGACGCCGCTCTCGCCGCCTTGTTGCCACGCCTGGAAAAAGCCGTGCTCGACTCGGAGCAGCGCCGCGAAACCCGGGTCGACCAGATCAGCACCGCGCTCACCGCCCTGATCGTGCAGTTACAGAAGTTGCCACTGCCGCGTGAGGTGGCCCGCCCGCTGAAAACCTTCGCCAAGCAGCTGGAAGGCCGGGTCGGGCAGGCGCGTGAGATCCCGCTGTTGCTCAGTGAGCTGAGCAGCCTGCAAGAGCAGGCGCTGAATAACCTGGAGCCGGACGGCGAAACCACGCGCACTGGGCCGGGCCTGCTGCAACGTCTATTTGGCGCGAAGGATGTTTCGAATGAAGTGCCGGTGGCCCAAGCTACGCCACTGCCTACACCGGAGCTGGCTGCGCCAAAACCCGCCCCCGTCCCCGCCGCGCCCAAACCTGAGCCTCAGGAACCTGCGCAATCCGAAGAACTGACACACGCCTTGCGCGCCTTCGCGCCGTTGCCGCAGACCCCGGTCGCGACGCAGCCTGAACCGATCAAGCCTGTCAAAGCCGCAGAGGTTGCCGCCGAAACGTTTGTCTTTGAGGCCCCGGCGCCAGCGGAACCCACCCTTCTGCCTGCCGCAGCACCTGAACCCGAAGCAGAGGAAGTCGTTCCCGAGAGCGCACTCGCCGCGTTTATCGAGGTCCCGCAGGTTCTGGTCGATACCCCGGACGAAACCTCCATCGGCAGCCTGTCGCTACCTCCGGTGCAGGAAAGCCCGGAGCCTGACCCGGATACGCTGCAATCGGACGGCGTTTACGCGCTGCCCGATTCGCCCGAGCCGTCCTATAGCTCAGTCGCCAGTCATATCGAAGGCACCTTGCTCGGCTTGCTGGATGATCTGTCACTGCCCGAGCGCCACCGGCCCCAAGCCGAAGCCATGCGCGAACGCCTGGCTCACGGCTTGAACTGGTACGAGTTGCTGCCGATCCTTGATGACCTGGCGGTTCTGATGCTGGCGATCACCGACAGCGGCCAGCATGAGTTCGAAGCCTACCTCAAGCAGCTCAACGAGCGCCTCGAGGCATTCCAGGGTCATCTGCAGGTGGCCAGTGATGGCCACGCGGACAGCCGCTCGGCCGCGCGGGAACTGGATACGCAGATCCGTGAGCAGGTCGACGGCCTGCAAAGCAGCGTGCAGGACGCGGCCGACCTGGACAGCCTCAAGCAAGTGCTGGAAAGCCATCTTGAAGGCTTGCTCGGCACTATGGACGAACACCAGCAGCAGCGTGACCAGCGCGAGCAGGAGGTCGCGGCGCGGCTGAAGGGCTTGGCTGAGCGGGTTGCAAACATGGAACAGGAGGCCCAGGGCTATCGCGAGCATTTGGAGGTACAACGCCAGAAGGCCTTGATCGATCCGCTCACCGGCCTGCCCAATCGTGCTGCATGGAGTGAGCGCCTGGACCATGAAGTGAATACCTGGCACCAGCGCGGCAATAGCCTGTCACTGGCCATGCTGGATCTGGACCACTTCAAGCGTATCAACGACGGCTACGGTCACCTGGCGGGTGACAAGGTGCTGAAAATCATCGCCAATGTGTTGCGCAAAAACCTGCGCCCCAACGACTTTATCGCGCGCTTCGGCGGTGAGGAGTTTGTGTTGCTGATGCCTGACTCCGCCTTGGAGGATGCCTTGGCCGTGGGCGAAGGGCTGCGCGCAGCGATTGAAGCGTGCCCGTTCCACTTCAAGGGCGAGCCGGTGACGATCACCATGTCGATGGGCCTGGCGCAGTTTCAGCCAGGTGAGCGCAGTGACTTGGCGCTCAAGCGCGCCGATGAGGCGCTTTATCGGGCCAAGGCTGCCGGACGTAACCGGGTACAGGCGGCGTAAAAAATGTTCCATTTTGTTTAAAAGCCCGGATTTGGCCGCCGCGCCTTAAACGGTACGTTACACTGTTGCATTATCGTCTTCAGTGTAATGCCTTTGCCATGAAATCCTTGTACGTCGCTTTTGTGTTTCTCCTCCTCGCCGGCTGCGCCAGCGGCCCGCGCCTGGACACCAACCACCCTTCGATGAACCACGATAACCGCGTGCAGTTCGTCATTGTTCACTACACGGCCACCAACCTTGAACGCTCCCTGGCGCTGTTGACGCACGGCCAGGTCAGCAGCCATTACCTGATTGGCGACGACGCCTCAGGCACCATCTTCAAGCTGGTGGATGAGAGCCAGCGCGCCTGGCACGCTGGGGAAAGCGAGTGGGCGGGGCGCACTTGGCTCAACTCCAGCTCCATTGGCATCGAGATCGTCAACCCAGGGTATCGCGACACGCCGACGGGTCGCGTGTGGTATCCGTACTCCGAAGCGCAGGTGCAGTCGCTGGTGGTGTTGCTCAAGGACATCAGCAAGCGCAATGGCATCAACCCCAGGAATATCATCGGCCACAGCGACATCGCGCCGCTGCGCAAGCTCGACCCGGGCCCGCTGTTCCCGTGGAAGCGTCTAGCCGCTGAAGGTTTGGGGATGTGGCCGGACGCGCAGGCAGTCGCCCGATTCCAGCAGCAGTACGCCGCTGCACTGCCGAGTATTACCTGGTTCCAGGAAGAGCTGGCACGACTCGGCTACCAAACGCCGCAGACGGGTGAGCTGGATGTAGCCACGCGGCATGTGATCGCGGCCTTCCAGATGCACTTCCGTCCATCACTGTTCGATGGTACGCCGGATGCCGAAAGCGCCGCGATCCTGCGTGCGTTGAACCGCAGCTAAGCGTGTAAATCGATTCCAACGTGGGCGCGGGACGGGTTTGCTTGCAGAAGCGGAATGTCAGGCGGCAGTAATGTTGGCTTTGAAATCGCCTTCGCGAGCACGCCCGCTCCCACATTTTTCACATGTGCGTCGAAGGTTTGATTGTGGTCTTTCAGGTCCTTGTCGCTGTGACAAGGCAACCCGAGCAGCCAGATTACAGCGGCAGCGCCATGTAGAACTGTGTGCCTTGCCCCGGCCGCGAATACACGCCCATACGGCCGCCGTGCAATTGCACGATCTCTTTGCAGAGTGCCAATCCCAGGCCGGCGCCGCCTTTCTTGCGGCCCACCTGGACGAAGGGCTCGAAGATCCGCCCTTGTTGGCCGTAAGCAATACCCTCGCCGTTATCTTCGACGCTGATAATCACTCGTTCGCCATGACGGCGCGCCTGCAGACGAATCTGGCCACCCTCTGCGGTGTGCCGCAAGGCGTTGCCTAAAAGGTTATCGAGCACTCGCTCCAACTGAGCCTGGTCGGCATACAGCCTGGGCAATTCTGCTTGGGCCTCCACCAATAACTCGATGTTCTGTGCATTCGCTGGCTCAGTGAATCGAGCCCGTGCGTGCTCCAGCAGGTCGGTGACATCACATGGCCCGAGCGTGAGCTTTTGCAGGCCGTTCTGGTAGCGTGAAAAGTTGAGCAGGTCATTGATAAGCTGCATCAGGCGCTGCATCTCTTCATTGACCGTATCCAGCAGGTCCGCTTCACGAGACTCCGCAGGGAACTTTGCCCGTTCGCGGAACAGCCCGAAGGCCATGTGCATGCCGGTCACCGGTGTGCGCAACTCGTGGGAGGCGCGCAACACGAATTCGCTGCGCACCCGTTCGAAGGCGCGCTGTTCAGTGACGTCATGCAGCACCATCACCGCGCCAAGAATGTGGCCTTGGGTATGGCTGACGGGTGTCAGGCTGTAGGTCAGCAGGCGTAATTCGCCTTCGACTTCCACTTCCAGGTCTTCCGGCGCCCGCTCCAGGTTGCCGCCACGCAGGACCAACTGAAGTTGTTCATCCATTTCCGGGCGGCCCAGTGCTTCGCCCAGCCCCTGGCCTAAGCGCGCCTCGTCCCAGCCCAATTGGCGCTGCGCCACGGGGTTGAGGTGTTCCAGGCAGCCTTGGCGGTCGATCATCAGTAGGCCATCGTCGATGCTGTCGAGCACCGCTTGCAGGCGCTGCTGGCCGGCCAGCAATTCGTCGACATTGGTCGCCTGATGCTGGCGCAGCGCCTCGGCCATGATGCCAAAGCGGCGCGTCAGTTGGTTCATTTCCGCTGCAGACGAGATGGGCAGCGTCACTTCGAAATCGCCTTGCCCGATCTTGTCAGCGGCTTTGGCCAAGGCTTCGATCGGCCCGCCAAACCGCCGTGCGATGCCGTGGGCAGTGACAAAGCCGATGATCAATACCGCGAGGCCAACCAACCCCAAAAGGCCGGCGATCAGCAATGCACGGTCTCGCGATTTGTGTTCGCTGGTGTTGATATTCTCCAACGCTTGTTTGTGTTCGGCGATCAGGCCGTTGCGCAATACATTGAAGGTTTCGGTCAGTTTTTGGTTTTTATTGTTTGCCAGCGAGCTTTGGTGGGCCTCATCGAACGCCTTGAGGAAGTTCAGGTAGTCGACGCGTGCCTGGCTGAACCCGCTGGGTCTGCCGTCTTGCTGTTCGTGGGCGACACCTTGATCCAGCAGGGCGAAATATTGCTGTTTCGAGGTTTGCAGGGCGGCGGGGTCCGGTTGATCCTCCAGCATCAGGATCAACTGGTCGCCCAAGCTCTGGCGCAGCTTGAGGCCCAGGTCCAGAGTAATGAAATTGCTGCGAATCAACGACTCCTGGCTCTTGGCCATTTGCATGACGCTGACCAGTCCCAGTACCAGTCCCAGCAGGGCGACGGTGATCAGCGCTGAGATGCTCAGGAATAGCCGAGTGCGCAGTTTCATCGCAAGCTTCATAAGGTACAGCTCATAAATTGTACTGTTTACGTTTGCGATAAAGGGTCGACGCGTCGATACCGAGGGTGCGGGCCGCTTGATCCAAGGTGTCGCTGGTGGCGAGTACTGCACCGATATGCGCTTTCTCCAGCTCATCCAGGCTTAGCGCGGCGCCGATACGCGGGGCATTGTTGGTCGGTTGTTCGGCCATCCCAAGGTGGCTGATTTCAACCTTTTCCTGTGGGCAGATAATGCTGGCGCGTTCCACCACGTTACGCAGTTCGCGAATATTGCCTGGCCATCGGTAGTTGAGCAGGGCTTCACGCGCGCTGTCGCTGAAACCGCGTGCCGGTCGGGCGTATTCCTTGACGAAGCGTGCCAGGAAGCGGTCGGCAAGGGTCAGGATGTCCTCACTGCGTTCACGCAGCGGCGGCAGGTGCAAAGTGATGACATTGAGGCGGTAGAGCAAGTCTTCCCGGAAGCGGCCGTCGCGCACCATGTCTTCCAGGTTCAGGTTGGTGGCCGCCAGGATGCGCACATCAGCGCGCCGGGTGACCGGGTCGCCTACGCGCTCATATTCCTTGTCCTGGATAAAACGCAGCAATTTTGGCTGCAAGGTGAGCGGGAAGTCGCCGATTTCGTCGAGAAACAGCGTGCCACCGTCGGCCTGGTTGACTCGGCCCAACGTGCTCTCACTGGCACCGGTAAACGCGCCGCGGCTGTGGCCGAACAACTCGCTTTCCATCAATTCCGCCGTCAATGACGGGCAGTTGATAGTAACGCAGGATTTTTTCGAACGTTTGCTCCAGCCATGAATGGCCCGCGCCAACTCACCCTTACCGGTGCCGGACTCGCCCAGAATCAGGATATTGGCGTCCGTGCCCGCCACTTGGCGTGCGGTTTCCAGTACCACCATCATCGCCGGGCTGTGGGAGTCGAGCCCGTCCTTGGGCTGGCGTACTTCGCCTTCCAGTGCTTCCAGGCGTGCGGACAGTTGGCGCACTTCCAGCTGCTTGGCGGTGGCCAGCCGCAATTGGTCAGGGCTGCACGGTTTGACCAAGTAGTCAGCGGCGCCGGCCTGGATCGCATCGACTGCGGTGTCTACGGCGGAATGCGCGGTGACAATCACCACGCGCATCCACGGCGCCTGGATACGCATCTGGGCCAATACATCCAGGCCGTTATCTTCACCCAGACGCAAATCCAGGAAGCACAGGTCAAACACCTGGCGTTGCATCAGGGCATCGGCTTGGGCGGCGCTGTTGGCAGTCGCTACGTTGTAGCCTTCATCTTCCAGGCAGTAACGGAAGGTGCGAAGGATCGCGGATTCGTCATCCACTAAAAGAATGCGGCCTTGAAGTTCCTTGGCTGATTCCATCTGTCCCGCGCTCCTTAACTATGAATGATGCTGTTTAGTCCCGGAATAATCGGGCAAGTTGCATGGTTTATTCTGATTGATAAACGGCGTCTTCGCGCAGGTATCTTCACGCTCTCCTACAAACACGCCGATTGATAGCGTTTTCATGCCTTCTTGCCACTTCGGCAACTCCCCAACTGCTTTCGATCCGTTGATCCGACCATTGGCGGTCGTGCATTTCGCACGGCCTGGACAGAGGCATCGTGCAGGATGCTGGCTTCCATAACCTTGATGCATTCATAACTTGTTGATTTTATTGAGTATTATTTTGTAAAAAATCTGGCATGCACCCTGCAATACCTCTGCTGACAGCGTCATGAACGAATAATCAGAATGCGGGAGAAATGCAGCATGACTCGCCAAAGCCTCAGCAGCCAATTGCGTGTATCGCCAGTGCGCTTGCAGCAAGGTCTGTTCGCCAGCCTGGCCTTGATGGTCACGTTGATCGCCGGCCAGCAGCTGCAGCATTGGCAGCAGAGTCAGCAACAAACCCCGCAATTTGAACGTCCGCTCATGACTCAAACCCATTTCCGTTCCGTTGGCAGCGCTACCGCCGACGTAACCGCCCCGCAATTGAGAGTGGCTGACCAGGATTCCACCCTGGGTGAATTGCCAGCTCAAGAACGTTGGGTGTTCTAGGCAACACAAGGTCGCTTGAGTTGAGCGGCTGCACGGCACTACCGCTGTTACCCCTATAAAAGCGTAAGGAGAATCACCATGTTGAGTTGGGCAATCACATTTCTGATCATCGCCATTGTGGCTGCAGTCCTGGGCTTCGGTGGCATCGCGGGCACTGCCACGGGTATCGCAAAAATTCTGTTTGTGGTCTTCCTGGTGATGTTCATCGCTTCGTTCTTCTTTGGTCGTCGCGGCCGAGGCTGAAAATGACCACTCTGTCTCTCAAAGCTATAGCTGCCGCCCTGCTCTTGGGCGGCAGCGGTCTGGTAATGGCCGCCAATGACGGTCAGACCCGGGCCAACGAATTGCTGAGCGCCGATCCACAGTTTCGTGAGACCTGGCAAGGCGTTGTGAAGAAAGAAGAGCGTCTGCCGGAATGGGTAATGAACCTCTCCGGTACGGCCGAACAAATGAATGCTGTGGAAGAAGATGGCGACAAGTACCTGGTCGGGCCGCTCTGCGAGACAGCAGACACGTGCCTGAACAAGCGCTTGGTCGTTGCGTTCAGCTACAACAAGAAACATGCCTACGCCATGTTGGTACAGGTCCCGGCAGGTCTGCCGGCAGACAAGTCACCGACACGACACGCCGACTACCGTTTCCTCGGTAAGCCGAATGAAGGCATGCAGAAGCTGCTGATGGAGCAGCTTAAGAAAGATCCGAATTGGTACTAGGTTCCGTCTGACGCATCTGTCGTCTGCGGAGCTGGCGTCCATGGAAAGAAGCCACTTTGTTTCTTTCCTCTTGTATCGCTCGCCAAGGGCGATGCATGACCAGGGGGCCGGGTTGCTCTGATCAATCGAGATCGGCGTGACCTACGGGTACAGGGAGTGCCTGCGCAAGGGCCGGGTCAGGTGAAAAGCTGCGACGCAAGTTCACAAGTCCTCAAGCTTGCTGAACTTGCGGCGGGCTTATGACTCTCATTACCCATCTTCTATGTCGTCCATAGCCGCTATTTTCTTTTCTGCCTCCTCCCAACCATTACTTGGTGTGTCGGAGCGACCTTCTATCTAGAAAATTTTGCTCACGCTATAGGACTTCTCCGACGCCAAGCTCATCAAATCCCAGGCATTTTTGCCAGTGACTTGAAGTCGTCCAACATCTCTGAGCGAGCCTGTATTGGCCGGTCCACGGCATATTCACCTGCTTAAATGGCGTATTTGAACTGACCGTTCGGACAGTTATTTTCAAAAAAAGCCATGCCGATTCGGCATAGGGTAGGCGTTTACGGCATTAGACGTCGCTCCCTTGCATGGGAATAGTTGCGCCTTTTTTCGCCTGCCAGTAAGCCATTTCGGCCACGCTGCGGTGACCTTCTACGGAGGCAGATGCACACACTTTTTCGCTTCCGAGCGTTCCAGATGGCGCATTTGCCTTAAGTCCACTTGAAGTAAGGGTAATGACATGAAGAAGGCAAAGCTAAGCCTCGCCTGGCAGATCCTCATCGGTTTGGTGTTGGGGATCGCAATCGGTGCAGTGCTCAACCATTTCAGTGCTGAAAAAGCCTGGTGGATCAGCAATGTGTTGCAGCCAGCGGGCGATATCTTTATTCGTCTGATCAAGATGATCGTGATCCCGATTGTGATTTCCTCGCTGATCGTGGGCATCGCCGGTGTGGGGGACGCGAAGAAGCTCGGCCGAATCGGTGTCAAAACCATCCTTTACTTCGAAGTGGTCACCACCATCGCCATTGTGGTCGGCCTGCTGCTTGCCAACCTGTTCCACCCGGGCGCCGGCATCGACATGAGTACCCTGGGTACCGTCGACATCTCCAAATACACCGCCACCGCCGCCGAAGTGCAGCATGAGCATGCGTTCATCGAGACGATCCTCAACCTGATCCCGTCGAACATTTTTGCGGCGGTCGCCCGCGGCGACATGTTGCCGATCATCTTCTTCTCGGTGCTGTTCGGCCTGGGGTTGTCGAGCCTCAAGCCTGAGCTGCGCGAGCCGCTGGTGACCATGTTCCAGGGCGTGTCGGAGAGCATGTTCAAAGTCACCCACATGATCATGAAGTACGCCCCGATCGGTGTATTTGCCCTGATCGCGGTGACCGTTGCCAATTTCGGCTTCGCCTCTTTGCTGCCGCTGGCCAAGCTGGTGATCCTGGTTTACGTGGCCATCCTGTTCTTCGCCTTTGCGGTACTGGGCTCGATCGCACGCCTGTTTGGCTTCTCGATCATCAAGCTGATGCGCATCTTCAAAGACGAATTGGTACTGGCCTATTCCACTGCCAGCTCCGAAACCGTGCTGCCTCGCGTGATCGAGAAGATGGAGGCGTACGGTGCGCCAAAGGCCATCTGCAGCTTCGTGGTGCCGACCGGCTACTCGTTTAACCTCGACGGTTCGACCCTGTACCAGAGCATCGCCGCCATCTTTATCGCCCAGCTGTATGGCATCGACCTGTCGATCGGCCAGCAACTGATGCTGGTGCTGACCCTGATGGTCACCTCCAAAGGTATCGCCGGCGTGCCGGGCGTATCCTTCGTGGTACTGCTGGCCACATTGGGCAGCGTGGGCATTCCGCTGGAAGGCTTGGCGTTCATCGCCGGTGTCGACCGTGTGATGGACATGGCGCGTACCGCACTGAACGTGATCGGTAATGCCTTGGCCGTACTGGTCATCTCCCGTTGGGAAGGCATGTACGATGACGCCAAGGGCGAGCGCTACTGGAACTCCCTGCCACACTGGCGCAGCAAAGAAGCGCTGCCGGCCGGCGAGGCCAGCCGCGGCTGATGCGCGAGTGATTTGAAACAAACCCCGGGAAATCCGGGGTTTGTCGTTTCTGTCAGCCCCGTTATCATTCGCTCCATCTTTCGGGGGATTCAACTGATGCTCAATGGCCTGTGGCTTGGCTTCTTTGTCGTGGCAATGGTGTCAGCACTGGTGCAGTGGCTGGTTGGCGGTAATGCCGGGATTTTTGCGGCGATGGTCGAAAGCATTTTCGCCATGGCCAAATTGTCGGTGGAAGTGATGGTGCTGCTGTTCGGCACCCTGACCTTATGGTTGGGCTTTTTGCGTATCGCCGAAAAGGCCGGGATCGTCGATTGGCTGGCCAGGGCCCTCGGGCCGCTGTTTCGCCGCCTGATGCCTGAGGTGCCCGCTGGCCACCCGGCTATCGGCTTGATCACCCTCAACTTCGCCGCCAACGGTCTGGGCCTGGACAACGCCGCTACGCCTATCGGCCTGAAAGCCATGAAGGCGTTGCAGGAACTCAACCCGATCCCGAACGTTGCGAGCAACGCGCAGATTCTGTTCCTGGTGCTTAACGCCTCCTCGCTGACGCTGTTGCCGGTGACGATCTTCATGTACCGCGCCCAGCAAGGTGCCGCGGACCCGACGTTAGTGTTCCTGCCGATCCTGTTGGCGACCAGTGCCTCGACCTTGGTCGGCCTGCTTTCGGTGGCGGTGATGCAACGCCTGCGCCTGTGGGACCCGGTGGTGCTGGCCTACCTGATTCCCGGCGCACTGGTGCTGGGCGGCTTTATGGCGCTGCTGGCGACCCTGTCCGCCACGGCCCTGGCCGGCCTTTCTTCGATACTCGGTAACCTCACGCTGTTTGGGTTGATCATGCTGTTCCTGGTGATCGGCGCACTGCGCAAGGTGAAGGTCTACGAGGCCTTTGTCGAAGGCGCCAAAGAGGGCTTCGACGTTGCCAAGAACCTGCTGCCGTACCTGGTGGCGATGCTGTGTGCCGTGGGTGTGTTGCGCGCCTCAGGGGCGTTGGATTTCGGCCTGGAGGGGATTCGCCATGTGGTGGCCTGGAGTGGGATGGACACGCGCTTTGTCGACGCGCTGCCGACTGCGATGGTCAAGCCGTTTTCCGGCAGTGCCGCACGGGCGCTGTTGATCGAGACCATGCAAACCAAGGGCGTGGACAGCTTCCCGGCGTTGGTGGCGGCGACGATTCAAGGCAGTACGGAAACCACCTTTTATGTGTTGGCAGTGTACTTCGGTTCGGTGGGGATACAGCGGGCGCGGCATGCGGTGGGGTGTGCGTTGCTGGCTGAGTTTGCTGGCGTCGTGGCGGCGATTTCGGTGTGCTACTGGTTCTTTGGTTAAGGCTTAGATTGCTATCGCAGGCAAGCCAGCTCCCACCTGTTTGAATGTATTTACACATCAAAATGTGGGAGCTGGCTTGCCTGCGATGAGGCCCTCAGCGTTTCGCAGCAGTATTGCCCTGCTGCACCACCCAATCCACCACCTGCTTATTCAACTGATCCCCCGCCTGCCCAAACGCAGCCACTACGGCCGGCACCTTGGTGTCACCCACCGGCTGGCGCACCTCAAACCGCCGGCTGGCGATAATCCGCTGATCACTCCCGCGCACCAACCGCGCATCCAGGCGGATCACTACTTCCACCGCACTGGCGCGATACTCACTCTGAAACGCCTGCAACTGGCCGCCCAGCTCGTAGTCGGCCTGCAGGTTGGTCTCGTCGGTGCTCAGCAGCGTCACGCGCCCATCGCGCTGGAAGCCGTCCATGAAGCGATTGCGCAGCAACACCGGGGTCGGGTCGCTCCAGCGTGAATTCGCGTAGCTGCTGATCAGGTTGCCATTGGGCACCACGGCAATGCGCGGGCTGTCGAGAAACTCGCTGCTCTGCGGCTTTGACACGCGCAGCGACCAACTGACCGGCGTGCCTTGGCTGCTCGTTTGTGCTGAAGCCAGGCGGTATACGTCCGACGGGTCCGGCTTGGGCAAGATCGAGCACGCGCTGATCAGAGCCAGGGCCAGAGGGGCGATCATTTGGTAAGCACGCTTCATGGCGTGAACTCCTTGTTCTTGTCGCTGCCCAGCAGGTAACCGCTGGGGTTGGCTTCGAGGCGGCGGGAGATGGCGCGCAGCGAACCCAAGGTTTCGCGCAGTTCGCGCACGGCGGGTGCCAATTCGTTGAGGCCCTGCATGCCGCTGTTCACCGAGTCCTTGTTGTTGGTCAGCAAGGTGTTGATGGTTGCGGTGCTTTGCTCCAGGGACTTCATTGCCTGCTCGGCGCTGCCGAAGGCCTGCTTGCCTTGCTCGTTGAGCAGGCCATTGGCATTGCGCATCAGCACGGTGGTTTGCTCCAGCGCGGCAGTCGCCTGTTTGCTCACTTGCATCAGTTGCTGCATCACCACCTTTATATCGCCGCGCTGTTCAGCGATGGCGCCGGTGGTCTGCTGCAGGTTGTCCAGCGTATTGCTCAGGCGCTCGACGTTCTCCCGGGAGAACATGTGGTTGGCGTTGTGCAACAGCAGGTTGATGCTGGTCATCAGGTCGTTGCTGTTATTGAGCAGGCGCGCGATCGGCGATGGCGACGCGATGATTTCCGGCAGGTTGCCGTCCTTGCCCTTGAGTTCGGGGCTTTGCGGGGTACCGCCGCTGAGCTGGATAATCGAGGTGCCGGTGATACCGGTCAGTGCCAGTTTGGCCTGGGTGTCTTCCTTGATCGGCGTTTGCCCGGCCAGGCGAATGCGTGCGAGAACACGGCGCGGGTCTTTCGGGTCCAGGCGCAGGCTGGTGACGTCGCCCACCTTGATCCCGCTGTATTGCACCGAACTGCCCTGGGACAGGCCGCTGACCGCCTCGTTGAACACCACCTCATATTCCTGGAAGGCGCTGTCGACACTGGACTTGGCCAGCCACAGGCCGAACAGCATTGCGCCGACCACCACGATCACGCTAAACAGACCGATCATCACATGATGGGCTCGGGTTTCCATGTCATACCTCGTTGAGCGATTGAGCGGCAACCAATGCCGCACGGCCACGGGGGCCGTGGAAATATTCGTGAATCCAGGCGTCGTTCGTTTCCGAGACAACATCGATGGCGCCTGCCACCAGCACTTTCTTCTGCGCCAGCACGGCCACGCGGTCGGTGATGGTGTACAGCGTGTCGAGGTCGTGGGTGACCAGGAATACGCTCAGGCCCAGCGCATCACGCAGGGTCAGGATCAGTTGGTCGAACTGCGCTGCGCCAATCGGATCGAGGCCGGCGGTGGGTTCGTCGAGGAACAGGATGTCCGGGTCCAACGCCAAGGCTCGTGCCAAGGCCGCGCGCTTGATCATGCCGCCGGAGAGTGACGCCGGGTACTTGTCGGCAGCCGAAAGAGGTAGCCCGGCCAATGCCAGTTTGACGGCGGCCAAGTGTTCGGCGTCGGCACGGCTGAGGCCCGCGTGCTCAATCAATGGCAGGGCGACGTTTTCGGTGACGGTCAGCGAGGAAAACAGCGCGCCCTTCTGAAACAGCACGCCAAAGCGCCGCTCCACCAACGAGCGTTCATGTTCCGACAGGCTTGGCAGGTTCTTGCCGAACACCCGTATTTCGCCTTCGCTGGGGCGGCGCAGGCCGACGATGCTGCGCAACAGCACGGACTTGCCGCTGCCGGAGCCGCCGACCACCGCGAGGATCTCGCCTTTATACAAATCCAGATCGAGGTTCTCGTGCACGCTCTGGCTGCCAAAGCGGTTGCACAGGCCGCGCACTTCGATCACCGCCTCGCAGGGCGCACGGTGTAGACGACTCACCAGCCCATCTCCATGAAGAACAGCGCGGCGACCGCATCCAGCACAATCACCACAAAGATCGATTGCACCACGCTGGAGGTAGTGTGGGCGCCGACCGACTCGGCACTGCCGCTGACTTTGAAGCCTTCGAGGCAGCCAATCGCCGCGATCAGGAAGGCGAAGAAGGGGGCTTTCACCATGCCCACCAGGAAATGCTGTACGCCGATGTCCGATTGCAACAGCGAGAGAAACATGGCCGGCGAAATATCCAGCGCGACAGCGCACACCACCCCGCCGCCGATAATCCCCGAGAGCATCGCCAGGAAGGTCAGCATCGGCAGCGACACCAGCAGCGCCATCACGCGTGGCAGAACCAGCAGCTCCATCGGGTCCAGGCCCAGGGTACGGATGGCGTCGATTTCTTCGTTGGCTTTCATTGAGCCGATTTGCGCGGTAAAGGCGCTGGCGGTACGACCGGCGATCAGGATTGCTGTGAGCAATACGCCAAATTCACGTAGGAAAGAAAACGCCACCAAGTCCACGGTGAAAATGGTCGCGCCGAAACTCTTGAGTACTGTGGCGCCGAGAAACGCGACTACCGCGCCGACCAGAAACGTCAGTAGCGCCACGATGGGCGCGGCGTCGAGGCCGGTTTGTTCGATATGCGCGACCATCGGCGTGATGCGCCAGCGCTTGGGGCGGAAGATGCCGCGAGCGAGGGTTTCGAGGATCACCCCGATAAAGCCCAGCAGCTGATTGCTGTCCTGCCAGACGGTATCTACCGCGCGGCCGATGCGTGCCAGCACCTGGATACCGGCGGTTTCTTCGGGCGCCTTGTCCGGCACACAAAAATCATTCAGGGAACGGTAGACGGTCTTGAGCAGTGCGCGGTCGGGGGCGGACAGGCTGCAGTCGGTTTGCTCGGCAGATTGCTCGATGCGGTCCGGTCCCAGCAACTCGACCAACAGCGACGCGCCGGCGGTGTCCAGGGCACCGAGGCCATTGAGGTCAATACGGGCGCCGGCGTCGTATTGGCCGTCGAGTTTGTCCGACAGCTTCTTCAGGTTTGCATAGTGGGCAAGCGTCCAGTCCCCTGTAATCCTGAGTAACGGGGGAACGGTAGACGAATCGAGATGGGCTGCGCCGGCCGTCGTACGAGTGGTCATAAGCTCCGAGCTTGTTTGGCTATCCACAATCCCTACGTAATAGCACGATACGGCCTACTTTGGCGTGTCCGTTTGTGCTGTGTCAGTGACTTTGAAGCGCAGCACACCGATGACCTGCCCGTCTTCCGTCAACACTCGCACCTGCCAGCGCCCTACCGAATCGGCCGGGAAGTTCTGCTTGTGGGTCCAGGCGCGGTAGCCTTCCTTGCGGCCACCGTGGATATCCAGGGCGATGCGGTCGACCTCTTGGCCGTTGAATTTCCACACATGGTAAATCCGCTCATCCAGCCCGCGCGGTGCGTTGATCGCGGTATAGGCGTACAGCCCGCCAGTGCGCAGTTGGGCGGCGCTGACTTCCTTGAGGTCGTCGCCCGGCGTGCGGTCTTGCAGCTGGGTGCTGATCGCGACTTCGGTCATCCATAACGTGGCCGGCGGTACCCAGCTGCGCAGGAACCAACCGGCGCAGCCAATGGCGGCCGTGACTCCCAGCAGCATCGCCCAGCCTTTGATACTGCGCAGCGGCAGGCTTGCGGCCAGGCTTGGAATCGACAATGCCATTGCGACGCCCAGCGCGAGCTTGTAACTCTCGGCGGTGGTCAGGTGCAGGATGATCGGCAGCGCGGTGAGCAGCGCGGCGAACAGAGTCAGGGTGTGCAGCGCCAGGAACAGCGAGCGTTTGGGCGCCAGCCACTTGTAGTACAGCGGGTCGGTAATCGACACGAGTGCCGCCGCACCAAGCAGGCCGGTGAAAATCGATTGGCCACTGTTCCAGCTGGTTGTGACGAAAAAGAACGGCAACACAAAAAACAGACTTTCCTGGTGAATCATCTGGGTGGCATAGCGCAGCAGCGGTTCGGGGATTTCGCGCTTGAAGACTTTGGCGAACAGTTGGGTAAAGCTGTTTTCCAGCATCAGCCACAGCCAGCTCACCAGCATGATCACCGCGATCCAACTGGCCATGCCTTGCTGACGATCCACCAGAATGAAGCTGCACACACCTGAGATAAAACCGCCGAGTGCGATCACCCCTGGATAGCGCTTGATCAGTACGAGGATGCGCTGGATTAGGGGCGGCAGGTTTGGCATGGGCGGTTCACAGTGGGTGTAGGAAAAAACCCGGACAGAATAACGTCTTAGGCCTGGGCTCGGTGCTTCATTACGCGATCCGTTTGCGATAAAGACGAACGCCGATCAACCCGCTGGCGATCAGCGCAAGCGCACCAACGCCGATCCAGGCCAGGGTGTCATAGCTCACCAGCGGTTTTTCCACGCGCCAATAGCCCGGTTGGTCGAACACCTGGCGCATGGCCTGATTGGTCTGTGCCAGGGTCACGGCCTTGATGCGCTTCACCGGATCACTGAAATGGCCGTTGTTGTAGTCGCCCGAGGCACTCCAGTAATAGTCGGCCAGGGCGCTGTTGCCTTGCACTGCCCAGGCCTGGCGGGCGATGGCGGCTTGCTGCAGGCGGGCGAATGTCGTCGGGTCGAGGCCGTCTTTGAGCAGTTGCGCCTTGAGATTTTGGAGCACCTGTTCGGCTTCGGGCAGGTTGTCCCGCTCAAGGTCGGCATTCAGGCTCAGGAAACCGACGCCGCCGAGCACTTCACGCTCGCTCCACGGACCGTAGGATAAACCGTGCTTGAGGCGCAGTTGACGGTAGAGCGCCCAGTCCAGGTAGTCCTTGAGCAAGTCGTAGGTTTCATCATGTTGATCGTCGAGTACCGGTTCGGGGAACAGCCAGTGCAGCTTGGCGCTGTCACCGACCCAGCCGTGGACAAGATCCCGGTGGCTGGCGGCGGCCTGCTGGATTTCCGGGAGCGGCAGATGCTCACTCGGCTCGACCGGGTCGAGTTGGCCATAGGTGCGTTCCAGGTAGGCCGGCAGCAGTTTGTCGAGGTCGCCGACGATGATCAGGGTCATGTTGTTGGGCGCGTACCAATTTTTGCGCAGGGACTCCAATTGATCGCGGGTCAAGTGGTCGACTTGCGCACGTTCGGCGCATTTGAGCCCCAGTTCGACGGCCAGTTGGTTGCTGGCAGTGTGGCCAAGGTCCTGGCGGTCGAGCAGGCGTTGCAGGTGTGAGTAGTGGCCGCCATCTTCGCGTTCGACCACCTGCTTGGCCGCGTTGATGTTGGCATCGGACAGTTCGGTGCGGGTGATGATCGCGAGTAGCAAGTCCAGCACCTTGCGCTGGTTTTGTGCGGGCGCTTCGATCACAAAGGTGGTGTCGGCGTTGCTGGTGTAGGCGTTCCACTCGCCGCCGAGGGCTTGCATGCGGTCTTCCAGGTCGCCTTCGCCGCCGCCGTCGATGCCGCTGAACAATAGGTGTTCGAGCAGGTGCGGCAGCTCCTTTTCATCACAACGGAAATCATCCAGGCCCACGCCTACGACCAGGCGGATGGCCACATGCCCGCGCTCGGTGCCCGGTTTGAGCAGCAATTGCAGGCCGTTGGGCAGGGTGTACCCCTCGACTTGCAGACGATCAAAGGCGAAGGCGTGTGCAGAGCCCAACAACAGGCAGGCGAATAACAGGCGACGCATAACAAGCTTCCTGGCGAATGATTGTGGGAGCGGGCTTGCTCGTGAAGGCGGTGGTTCAGTCGGCCGAATCGTCGACTGGCGCACCACTTTTTTCGCGAGTAAGCCCGCTCCCACATTGCCGGTTTGGTTTTAAGTCCATTTTTTACTGACTGTGCAGCCGCCCGTACGTTCAGGGCGAATGGGTGATGTCGGCAATATCTTCAGCGGAGAGTGCGCCGGTGTCGGAGGTTTCGAGCACCACATAAGCGCTGCTGCAGAACAGTGAGTTGAGACGCTTCATGTCGGCAATCAGCTCCAAGTGCAAGGAGCTGGTCTCCAGGCTCTGTACGATTTTGCGTTGCAGGCGGCTGACGTGAGCATGCGCCAGGCGGCGTTCCTGGGCGCGAAAGCGGCGCTTCTCGCGCAGCAATTGGCGGGCGCTTTCGGGGTCGGCACTCAGGAACACCGACAGGCCCAGACGCAGGTTGGCAATCAGTTGCGTATGCAGCCCGGCCAGTTCTTCCAGGCCCACTTCAGAAAACTGGCGACGCTGTGAGGTTTTCTGCTGCTGAACCTTGCGCAGCATGCGCTCGATCAGGTCACCAGCCAGTTTCAGGTTGATTGATAGCTCGATGATCTCGGCCCAACGGCGGCTGTCTTGTTCACTGAGGTCTTCGCGGGGCATTTGCGCGAGGTAGAGCTTGATCGCGCTGTAGAGTGCCTCGACATCATCGCTGAGACTGCGCATTTCCTGGGTAATAGCCGTTTGCTTGCCGCGCAGCACTTCGAGCATGGCGGTGAGCATGTTGTCGATCAAGTCGCCCAAGCGCAGGGTCTCGCGGGCGGCGTTGGCCAAGGCCAGGCTTGGGGTGGCAAGTGAGGCCAAGTCCAGGTGGCGCGGCTTGGCTTTGCCGTTGACCTCTGCTTGTTCCGGCAGTAACCAGGCGCACAGGCGTGCCATCGGGCTAATGCTCGGCAGCAGGATCAGGCAGCGGCTGGTGTTGTAGAGCAGATGGAAGGTGATGACCATGCCTTGGGCGCTGTAGTCCAAACCGTCCATCCAGCGCACGAGCGGGTCGAGTACGGGGATGATCAGCAGCAGGCCGATCAGTTTGTACAGCAGGCTGCCCAAGGCAACCTGGCGACCTGCGGCGTTCTGCATGCTGGTACTGAGGAAGGCCAGCACGCCACTGCCGATGTTGGCGCCGATCACCAGGCCGATGGCCACGTGCAGGCCGATCACACCGGCGCCGGCTAACGTTGCCGTGAGCAATACGGCGGCCAGGCTGGAGTAGGAAATCATTGCGAACAACGCGCCGACCAAGGCGTCCAGCAAGATGTCGCCAGTCAGCGAGGCAAAGATGACTTTGACGCCTTGGGCATGGGTAATCGGCCCGGCAGCTTCGACGATCAGTTGCAGGGCGAGAATGATCAGGCCCAGGCCGATCCCGACCCGTCCCATCTGGCCTGCTCGCGTCTGTTTGCGCGACAGGAAGAAAATCACCCCCAGAAAGATCAGCAGCGGTGACAGCCAGGACAAGTCGAAGGTCAGCACCCGCGCCATCAATGCCGTACCGACATCGGCGCCGAGCATGGTCGCAAGCGCGGGCGTGAGGCCCATCAGGCCCTGGCCGACAAACGAGGTCACCAGCATTGCCGTGGCGTTGCTGCTCTGCACCATGGCCGTCACCAGAATACCGGCGACAAACGCCAGCCAGCGCTTGGACATGTTCTGCCCGATGACTTGGCGCAAGTTGGAACCGTAGACCCGCAAGATGCCGGTACGGACAATGTGCGTGCCCCAGATAAGCAGGGTCACGGCGGAAAGCAGATTGAGCAAGGTCAGCATGCTCGGCCCCCCGTGTGGGTGCGCCCCAATTGGGGCGAAGGAAAGTTGCCGCGTGCCGTTCTACGTCTTGTACTTAAGCTGTAGTTGGCGAATGGGCTCTGCGCCAGCATCGCATAGCTAAAGTAGGTATTGAAACAAAACTGTCATGAAATCAGCTTTTTGCGGATGAAAAAAAGGGGCTTATAAAAGCCCCTTTTTGTCTGGCTCGGGTTTATTGACCCGGAATGTCCTTGCGCAGTTTCACTGGGTCCTGTTGTTTCTTCTTCTTCGCGATCGAGGTGCGCATCTTGATGTTGATCGCTTCCACCGCCAGCGAGAACGCCATGGCGAAGTAGACGTAGCCCTTTGGCACGTGTACGCCGAAGGATTCGGCGATCAGCACAGTACCCACTACGAGCAGGAACGACAGCGCGAGCATTTTCAGCGACGGGTGCTTGTCGATGAATTCGCTGATGGTGCCGGCAGCCAGCATCATCACCAGTACGGCGACGATGATCGCGGCGACCATGACGGGTACATGGGAAACCATGCCCACCGCCGTGATGACCGAGTCCAGGGAGAACACGATGTCGATGATCGCGATCTGGATGATGGTGTAGATGAACTTGCCACCGGCGCCCTTGGGCTCATCGTGGGTTTCGTCTTCACCTTCCAGTGCGTGATACATCTCCTGGGAGCTTTTCCACAGCAGGAACAGGCCACCGAAGAACAGAATCAGGTCGCGACCGGAAATGCCTTGGCCGAAGACCACGAACAGGTCGGCGGTCAATTGCATGACCCACGTAATCGACAGCAGCAACAGGATCCGCGTCACCATGGCCAGGGCCAGGCCGAAGATCCGGGTGCGCGCCTGCATGTGCTTGGGCATGCGGCTGACCAGGATCGAAATCATGATGATGTTATCGATGCCCAGGACGATCTCGAGGGCCGTCAGGGTGAAGAAGGCAATCCAGATTTCCGGATTGGTCAGCCATTCCATGTGTATTCCTTTGAGCAAGTGTGAAACCGCGCAAGCTGCAGCGCCGCGCGGTTAGGTCGGTAGGATTATAGAGTGCTGAATAGCGGAAAAATCCCCATCAGCAAAGCGGCGAACATTATGCACAGGCATACCAGCACTGCCCACTTGAGGGTAAAGCGTTGGTGATCGCCAAATTCGATGCCGGCCAGGGCGACCAACAGGTAGGTCGAAGGTACCAACGGGCTGAGCAAATGCACGGGTTGGCCAACGATGGAGGCGCGCGCCATTTCCACGGCGGTGATGCCGTAATGGCTGGCCGCTTCGGCGAGTACCGGCAGTACGCCGTAGTAGAACGCATCGTTGGACATGAAGAAGGTAAACGGCATGCTTACCAGCGCGGTGATCACCGCGAGGTACGGGCCCAGCGCGTCCGGGATGACCGCCAGCAAGCTCTTTGACATGGCATCGACCATGCCGGTACCGGACAGAATGCCGGTGAAGATGCCGGCGGCGAAGATTAGCCCGACTACTGCCAGTACGCTGCCGGCGTGGGCGGCGACGCGGTCTTTTTGCTGTTGCAGGCACGGGTAGTTGACGATCATCGCGATACTGAACGCCACCATGAACAGCACTGGCAGCGGCAACAGGCCGGCGATCAGGGTGCACATCAGGGCGAAGGTCAGGGCGCCGTTGAACCAGATCAGCTTTGGACGGCGGGCGTCCGGGAATTGCGACACGCTGATCTCGCTGTGGTCGATTTCATCACCTTGCAGGTGCAGCTCACCCAGGCGGGCACGTTCGCGCTTGCCGTACATATAGGCAATCACCAGGATCGCCACTACACCGGCGGCCATGGCCGGGATCATCGGCACGAAAATATCCGACGGGTCCACATGCAGCGCACTGGCGGCGCGGGCAGTCGGGCCGCCCCAGGGCGTCATATTCATCACGCCGCCGGCGAGGATGATCAGGCCGGCCATGATGCGTGGGCTCATGCCGATACGCTGGTACAGCGGCAGCATGGCAGCCACGCAGATCATGTAGGTGGTGGCGCCGTCACCGTCGAGGGAGACGACCAGGGCCAGCACGGCGGTGCCGACCGACACTTTCAGCGGGTCGCCCTTGACCATCTTGAGGATCTTGCGCACGGCCGGGTCGAACAGGCCGGAGTCGATCATCAGGGCAAAGTAGAGGATGGCGAACATCAGCATCACGCCGGTTGGCGCAAGCTTGGTGATACCCGCAAGCATCATCGGGCCGATTTCCGGTGCAAAGCCACCAAACAGGGCGAACAGGATCGGCACAATGATCAAAGCAATCAGCGCAGACAGGCGCTTGGTCATGATCAGGAACATGAACGTGATGACCATGGCAAAGCCAAGGAAAGTCAGCATAGGAATACTCCAGGCGTAGCGCGGCTAGGGAATGGCGAACCGGTTGGGGGTCAGCGCAGTACGAAAGGCACGTAGCGTACGGTGGGAGTTGGAGCGAACAGGCGGGTACGAACAGACATCAGGAATCACCATTGTTGTTGTTAACAGCCGGTCTGTTGCCGGCAGTGGTGGCGATCCTAGACGGGGAAGCTTTCAGCCAGCTTTCGCTGAGCACTCAGATGATCAGAGGTTCGTAGGACTTTTCTTTAAGGTGGGTTAAGGCAGTTCCAAACCCCCTGCCGCTTTGTGCAGGGCCCGCAGATGCTCACCTACCTGTTTGAGGTTGGCCTCGCAGGCGGCGATCTCGGCAGCGCGGGACGGCTCCAGCAGCACCCGCACCTCTTTATCCAGATCGCCGCTCAAGGATTGCAGTTGCTTCTGGCGCTCGGCGCTTTCCGATTCCAGGCGTTTGGCTTCAGAAGGTTGTGGCAGGCCGTAGCCGCTGGTGCCCAGCAGTTCTGCGGGGCGGCTGAGGAAGCCGCTGTTGGCGAGGATCTGTTGTAACGTGTGGTTGGCTTTTTCCATGCCGCCGTTTTTCAGTTCGCGTGCACCGAGGTAGCGTTGTTTGACTTCGTCCTGGGCCAGCATCAGTTGCCTGCGATAGCTTGCCTGCTCCAGCAGCAACAATGCGGCGCTGGTGCGCAGGTCGGCCTGGCTGAACCATTGGCGGCGTTCCTCTGCGCTGAGAGACAGCCAGTCTTCCACCTGGGTCTGTTTAATCGGCAGGTGTTTGCGCAACACGTCGAACATCGCCTGGTAGCGTTCGCGGAACGAGTCGAAGTGATACCCCAGGCGCAACGCCTCGCGTTTGTCATTGAGCACGCTGGTGTCGGCCAGGCCACGGGCGCTGAGTACTTCCAGCAGACCGTTGGGGGTGATGTTGTCCAGGCCGGTCAATTGCGGGTTGGCGCTGCCACTGCGTAACAGTTTCAGGCTTTCCACTGCGCAGTTATTGGAAATGAAGAAGTAGTTGCCGTCATAGCTCCAGTGCATTTCGGCGGCATGCTCGACGGTGTCGTTGATCTCTTGGCGCGAGAGCTTGAGCGGCACTGACGCCAGGCCGCGCAACTCGGTCTTGGTGTATTCGTCGATCACTTGGGCCAGCGGCAGCACAAATAGCCGTGACGGGTACTTGCCCACCAGGCCATCCCAGCTCGACAGCTGTACGTCACCGACAAATGCGCGGTAGGACAGCACCAGGTGCTGGTCCAGGTCCAGCCGGCAGTCCGGGCCGCGTGGGCGACCGGGCGCACAGATCACCAGGCGCAACATGCTGTGACCCCAGCGGCTGACCAGGTTTTGGTTGGCTTCGGCCAGCAGGTAGTCGATTTCATACACCCGCTCCGGATCGATCTGGCCCAGCGGCGTCTTGGCGAAGTCGTTGCCGGCGTTCAGGAACGCGTAGGTCGTGGCGCAGGTGTCTTGCTCGGGCGGCGCCCAGCCGAAGTGTTCCTTGTAATAGCGAAACAGCGCGGGGCGACGGCAGGCGTAGCTCGGGTCGAGGAGGAAGTACTCCATGTTGACGGCCACGAACTCCAGCGGGCTGGTGGTTTCATAGATGTCCGGGCTGCGGGCGACCTGATGGTTGTGCTGCTCCCGTTCGCCGCGACGCCCCACGTATTGCGGCCATCCGGCAAGGTCCAGCAGGCGCGGGTCGTCACTTAAGGTAAAGCGGCGGTCGTTCTGGCCTCGGCATTGATCGGGGAGGCCGATCAGGCCGGTGATGTTGTTCTGGCGGCTGCAGCGCTGGATCAGTGTGCGCTCGTCTTTGGTCCACAGGCGCGCACGGTCATAAATGTGGGTCAGTTCATGCAGCACAGTGGCGAGCATTTCGCGGCGTACGGTGCCGTGGGGGCGGTTGGTCTTCTGCGTGGCCGCGCTGCCGTCGGTCAGGCTGGCAAGCAGGTTTTGGTTGAGGTCCAGTTCGGACACCAGAGAGGCCTGGCCATAAGCGTTTTCAGGCATTTTGTCGGTCCAGCCGACATCAATGCGCCGGTCCAGCTGCTCGATAAAGCGCGGCGGCAAAGCGCGCATCGCCTCATCGAGCAATGCCTGGCTGGCCTGCTGTTCGGCCGGGCTCAAGCCTTCGGTCTTGAGCCGCAGTTGCAGGCTGGCCTGGGCTGCGCTTGCACAGAGCAGCACAGTCCCGGCCAGTAGCCAGGCGACTAGCCGCCTCACAGAGCGAGGATAGCTTCGGCGAGAGTCTGGTCACTGGCATCGCGCGCTTCCGGTACGCGGGTTCGCAGGGTGTCGAAGGCGGCTTCCAACTGCGCGCCACGGATCTCGCCATTGGTGGCGACGAAGCTGGCGGCGTCATCGTGGGCTTCGCGCACGATTTTGGAATCGCGGATGGAGGTGGTGGTGTCCGAGGTGAAATCAATGGTGCGGGCCGAGGCACGCACGACGATGTTACTGGTGGCCTTGAGGGTTTGCGCGTGGGCAACATCGGCCAACAACAGCAGGCCGAGAGCGGCGGCGATCAGCGGACTACGCATGGGATGACTCCAAAATACAAAGATGGAAATACAAAGATGATTATTGGACGAGAATTGCCTGCGCCAGTTCAAGGTCGCTGGCATGAAGTTTTGGCTGGGTCCGACGCAGATAATCCAGCGCAGATTCCAGGCGAGCTCCCCGCCATTGGCCGTCAGTGGCAATAAATGCGGCAGCGTCATCCTGGGCGGCCAGTACCAACTTTCTGTCAAAGGGTGCTGACGTCACCTTGCTGGTGGCATACGCACTGATGACGGTGCTCTGGGTGGACACGTCAAAGGCCGAAGCCAGGGGTGACCAGCAGGCGCAAAACAACACGGGAACGATCAACAGGCGGTATGAAAAAGCCATGGGACTCGACAACTGAAAGCGAGCCCCAAGGCTAGCGCAACGCCCGGGCGAGAGCCAGCGCTGACACATCTGGTGGTGGCTGGCGCTCTCTTGGGTCGACTTGGCGTCAGATGGCCAGAATGGCCTGCGCCAACTGTGCGTCCGTTGCGGTGTTCAGCTGGGGAGCCTGTTGGCGGATCTGTGCCAGGGCGCTTTCGAGCTTCACACCACGAATGGCGCCTTCGCTGGCGACAAAGCTGGCGGCGTCGTCGCGGGCCGCTTGCACGACCTTGTTGTCGCGCAGGGAAGAGGTGGCATCCGAGCTGGCATCGGACGTCGCTTTCAGCGCGCCGACGATCGAATCAGTGGTCACGATAAGGCTGCTCGCGTTGGCGTTGGCAGCTACGGCCAACAGGGCGGCAGCACTCAGCAGGCGAAGACGGGACATGGAATCACTCCTGTAGATAATCAAATAAAGCGGCGCAAAGCGCCCACTGTGAAACGGACAGTGTTGCTGTTGAGCATCAGACGCCCGTTCTACAAGGTTCGCCACGTGATGATGGAATCTTAAGCTGCCGCTTATCCGTTCGGGAAGTTTATTCACTGTTCAGTCACGCCAGAACGGCTTGGACAGCTCGGCAATTCGGTCTCCCGAACTGATTCCAGCGTCGGACAGTTCGCGAGGGTCAAGTTGTGCCAGTTGGCGTCGCTCATGGGTTTTTCGTCCCCAGCTGCCTACGGCATGGGCCATACGCACTATCAACTGCTTATAAGATGAAGTGTCTGTCTTCATGGCTGGAGCCTTTCATGAGGTCTTGAGGCACCATGTTGGCTGGCTCGAGTTCACCGATACAGATACACCGAAGTTAAATTGTACTGCTTAACTGTAGTTATTTTTAAACTGTACTGGCTATCATTAAGTGCATCTGTTTAACGGTACAAAAGCTGAACGCCAGAAACAGCAAAGCCCGCCTCCGGTTACCCGGGGCGGGCTTTGCTTTGACAAATCAGGGTGCTGGCGGTGGACCCGGCGGGTCAGGGCCAGCGGGCGCCAATTAGCGCCAGAACGGCTTGCTCAGCTCTTCGTAGCGTTGCGCTTCGCTGATACCGGCGTCAGCCAGCAGACGCGAATCCAGACGAGCCAGTTGGTGGCGGCTGGAGATGCGGCGCTGCCACAACATCAGGTTGGCGAGAACGCGCAAAGGCAGGGAAGCCTGGGTGTTTACAGCTTTTTCTTCGAAGAACAGATCGGAACTGAGTGTACGTTCCATGATGACATCCTTCCGCTTGTGGCGGGATTAGGTAGTGGTTTAACTGATGCCAATGATCCTCCTCCGACGCAAGACTCTCTAGATACAGTTCACTTGTATTGTGAGGGGCCAGTTAACTGTTTATAGCGGCTGTACGGTACGTAAATGGGGCAACTGTACCTGTCCGCACTGAAACAGTGCGAAATAGGCATTTTAGGCGAGGGGTGTAGGAGAATTCAGTAGGAAATGACCGGTACAGCAGTACAGTTTTTGAAAAAAGTACTGCTGAGATTCCCAGACTGATGAAACTGTATTTGCATCAGCCTGGATCTGTATCAATCAAGCCTTGAGCATGTGCCCGGTTTCTTCCAGGTTGATGTGCCAACTCAGTGCTTCACGCAGGATATGCGGGGTATGCCCGCCGATCGCGCAGGCGTCATTGAAGTAAGTGTTCAGCGCATCGCGGTAGGCCGGGTGTACACAGTTGTCGATGATCACCCGAGCCCGCTCACGCGGCGCCAGGCCCCGCAGGTCGGCAAGGCCAATCTCGGTCACCAGAATATCGACGTCATGTTCGGTGTGGTCCACGTGGCTGACCATCGGTACCACGCTGGAAATCGCACCGCCTTTGGCTATCGACTTGGTGACGAAGATCGCCAGGTGCGCGTTGCGCGCGAAGTCTCCGGAGCCGCCAATGCCGTTCATCATCCGTGTGCCGCAGACGTGGGTGGAGTTGACGTTGCCGTAGATGTCGAATTCCAGCGCGGTGTTGATGCCGATAATGCCCAGGCGCCGAACCACTTCGGGGTGATTGGAGATTTCCTGTGGGCGCAGTACCAATTTGTCCTTGTAGTGTTCCAGGTTGCCGAACACATCGGCGTTGCGTCGCTCCGACAAGGTAATCGAGCTGCCCGAGGCGAAGCTCAGCTTGCCCGCGTCGATCAGGTCGAATGTTGAGTCCTGCAACACTTCCGAGTACATGGTCAGGTCTTCGAACGGCGATTCGATCAGGCCGCACATCACCGCGTTGGCGATGTTGCCGATCCCGGCCTGCAGCGGGCCGAGCTTGTTGGTCATGCGTCCGGCGTCTACTTCCTGCTTGAGGAAATTAATCAGGTGGTTGGCGATGCCTTGGGTATCGGCGTCCGGCGGCGTCACCGTAGAAGCGGAGTCTGCCTTGTTGGTGATTACGATGGCGACGATCTTCTCGGGCGGGATCGGAATCGCGGTGCTGCCGATGCGGTCGTCGACCTTAACCAGCGAGATCGGCGTGCGAGTCGGCCGGTACGTTGGGATATAAATGTCGTGCAGCCCTTCCAGATTCGGGTTGTGCGCGAGGTTGATCTCAACAATCACTTGCTTGGCGAAAATCGCGAAGCTGGCCGAATTGCCCACGGAGGTGGTGGGCACGATATGCCCTTGCTCGGTGATCGCGACGGCTTCGATGACGGCAATGTCCGGCAGCTTGAGTTGGTTGTTGCGCAGTTGCTCGACGGTTTCCGACAGATGCTGGTCGATAAACATCACTTCGCCTGCGTTGATCGCCTTGCGCAGGGTGCTGTCGACCTGAAACGGCATGCGTCGAGACAGCACGCCGGCTTCGGTCAGCTGCTTGTCCAGGTCATTGCCCAGGCTGGCGCCGGTCATCAGGGTGATTTTCAGCGGGGAAATCTTGGCGCGTTCGGCCAGGGCGTGGGGGACGGCCTTGGCTTCACCGGCACGGGTGAAGCCGCTCATGCCGACGGTCATGCCGTCCTCGATCAGTGCGGCGGCATCTGCCGCGCTCATGACCTTGTTCAACAGCGAAGGCAAGCGGATACGATCACGGTACATGAATTGTTATCTCAGGCTACGGAAGCAAGGTGGGCAGTGTAGTGATTTCAAAAAAATTCGGCCCGCTACCATGGTCGAATGCCGGGCAGCGATTTAGAGCCTTTGGTCGGGTTTCGTCCGATAATAAAAAACCCCAGCCTACTGGAGGCCAGGGTTTCGGGTATTGCGCTGGCGCAGTGTTATTCGACGGCTTTGACCATGTCTTCGATGACCTTTTTGGCATCACCGAAGACCATCATGGTTTTGTCCAGGTAGAACAACTCGTTGTCCAGGCCCGCATAGCCGCTGGCCATCGAGCGTTTGTTGACGATAATGGTCTTGGCCTTGAACGCTTCCAGGATCGGCATGCCGGCGATCGGTGAGTTTGGATCGTTCTTGGCGGCCGGGTTGACCACGTCGTTCGCACCCAGCACCAGCACCACGTCGGCCTGGCCGAACTCGGAGTTGATGTCTTCCATCTCGAAAACCTGGTCGTAAGGCACTTCCGCCTCGGCCAGCAGCACGTTCATATGCCCAGGCATACGGCCCGCTACCGGGTGGATCGCGTACTTCACGGTCACGCCACGATGAGTCAGCTTTTCGGTCAGCTCTTTGAGCGCATGTTGCGCGCGGGCAACTGCCAGGCCATAGCCTGGAACGATGATCACGGTGTCGGCGTTGGTCAGCAGGAAGGTCGCGTCGTCCGCCGAGCCGGATTTCACCGGGCGTGCTTCTTTCGAGCCTGCCACTGCGCCGGCATCCGCCGTGTTGCCGAAACCGCCGAGCAGTACATTAAAGAAGGAGCGGTTCATCGCCTTGCACATGATGTACGACAGAATCGCGCCGCTGGAGCCCACCAGGGAGCCGGCGATGATCAGCATCGAGTTGTTCAGCGAGAAGCCGATGCCTGCTGCTGCCCAGCCGGAGTAGCTGTTAAGCATCGAGACGACAACCGGCATGTCGGCGCCACCGATCGGGATGATGATCAGCACGCCGAGCACGAACGCCAGGGCCAGCATCAATGCGAAGGCACTGAGGTTGCCGGTGAACATGAACGCCAGGCCGAGACCAAGGGTGGTCAGGCCAAGCACCAGGTTCAGCTTGTGCTGGCCGCCGAACTGTACCGGTGCGCCCTGGAACAGACGGAACTTGTACTTGCCCGACAGTTTGCCGAACGCGATCACCGAACCGGAGAAGGTGATAGCACCGATGGCCGCGCCGAGGAACAGCTCCAAACGGTTACCGGCCGGAATCGAGTCGCCCAAATGTTTGACGATGCCCAGGGATTGCGGCTCGACCACGGCGGCGATGGCGATAAACACCGCTGCCAGGCCGATCATGCTGTGCATGAAGGCTACCAGCTCTGGCATCTTGGTCATTTCTACGCGCTTGGCCATGATCGAACCGGCGGTGCCGCCGACCAGCAGGCCTACGATGACGTAGCCAATACCGGCCGTGGCGAGTTCTGCGCCCAGTTTATAGATGAGGCCCACGGTGGTGAGTACCGCCAGCGCCATGCCGAGCATGCCAAACAGGTTGCCACGTCGCGACGTAGTTGGGTGTGACAGGCCTTTAAGGGCCTGGATAAAGCAGATCGACGCGATCAAGTAGAGCGTCGTGACTAGATTCATGCTCATTACTTGGGCGCCTCTTCTTTTACTTTCGGGGCTTTCTTCTTGAACATCTCAAGCATCCTGCGGGTGACCAGGAAGCCGCCGAACACGTTAACCGCCGCGAGCGCCACGGCCAGGGTGCCCATGGTCTTGCCCAGCGGCGTCACGGTGAGTGCGGCGGCGAGCATGGCGCCGACGATCACGATTGCGGAAATCGCGTTGGTCACCGCCATCAGCGGCGTATGAAGCGCGGGGGTCACGTTCCAAACCACGTGGTAGCCGACATAAATCGCCAGCACAAAGATGATCAGGTTGTAGATACCGGGGGAGATAAGCTCTTCCATCGTCTGAATCCCTGCTTAGGCGTTTTTGCGGATGACTTGGCCGTCGCGGCACATCAGGCACGCGGCGACGATGTCGTCTTCGAGGTTGATTTCAAACTGCCCTTCCTTGGTGAAAACCAGCTTCAGGAAGTCCAGCAGGTTGCGCGCATATAGAGCAGAAGCATCGGCGGCTACGGCGCCGGCCAGGTTGGTCGGGCCGCAGATGGTCACGCCGTTTTCCACGACGACCTGATCGGCCACCGTTAGCGGGCAGTTACCGCCTTGGGCTGCGGCGAGGTCGATGACCACCGAGCCTGGCTTCATTTGCGCGACGGTCTCGGCGCTGAGCAGGGTGGGTGCCTTGCGACCTGGGATCAATGCGGTGGTGATGACGATGTCGGCTTGCTTGGCGCGTTCGTGTACGGCCAGGGCCTGGCGTTGCATCCAGCTCGATGGCATCGGGCGAGCATATCCGCCGACACCGACGGCGCATTCGCGCTCTTCATCGGTTTCATAGGGTACGTCGACGAACTTGGCGCCGAGGGATTCGATTTGCTCTTTTACTGCGGGGCGTACGTCAGACGCTTCGATCACTGCGCCCAGACGTTTCGCCGTGGCGATGGCCTGAAGGCCCGCAACACCCGCCCCGAGGATCAGCACGCGAGCGGCTTTGACGGTGCCTGCTGCGGTCATCAGCATCGGCATGAAGCGCGGGTAGTGGTGGGCTGCCAGCAGGACCGCTTTATAGCCGGCGATGTTGGCTTGAGACGACAGCACGTCGAGGCTCTGGGCCCGCGACGTACGTGGTGCGGCTTCAAGCGCGAAGGCAGTAATGCCGCGTTCGGCCAGCCTGGTAATGGTTTCGTTGCTGAACGGATTGAGCATGCCCACCAGCACGGTACCGCTTTTGATCAGCGCCAGCTCACTGTCGCTGGGGGCAACCACTTTGAGAATCAGCTCGGCGCCAAACGCATCGTTGGCACTGCCAATGGTTGCGCCTGCCGTTTCATAGGCATTGTCGACGATGCTGGCGTTGAGGCCTGCTCCGCTTTGAACAGTGACCTTATGGCCCTGGCCGATCAGCTTCTTGATGGTTTCCGGGGTGGCAGCCACCCGCGTTTCACCGGTCTGGGTTTCGAGAGGAACACCAATGTGCACGTCAAATCTCCTGCATGATCTTTTTGCTTTTGATCTTTTTGTAAAAAGGCCAGTGCACCGTGAGTGGCGCATCTGGGGCGGCCGATCAGCACGATCCCGCTGAAATGACAGCGGGGCGCGGCATTTTGCAGGCGAACTTTACGGCCTTCAAGGGATTATGACGGGTGACGAAAAATTAACTACAAGTCACCCTGTGACTGATTGTCGCAATGCGCGGAATAACCTCTTTAAATACAGGTGTTTAAAGGGCTTCATGGGTTTACCGACGCTTTTTCCATCGCCGGTGTGAATAGTTGGGCATTGACCGGTGATAGCCCCTGAAAACCATGATAATCATGGCTTTTAGCCTTTTTATGGTTGATAAGTACAGTCTGTCTAAAAGCGACATATACGTACATCTGTAGGTTTTCAATTTAATTGACTACAAGGTCAATAAAACCGTTCGTTCCTTTAAATGCCTGGGCTGTAGCGTTGTGACTGGTCAATAAGCCAGTCCCTGAAAGCATGCAGTGATGCAGATTCGACTTTTCTCTCGGGAATCATCAGGTAGTAAGCCTTGGAACTGTTCAGTGCCTCGGGGCTCGCGATCACCAGCTGGTTCTCTTTTAGCTCGCGCTGGATGAGGAATGGTGGAATCAGCGCGATTCCCATGTCATGCATGGCGGCCTGGGACAGCATCGAGAATAGCTCGTAACGAGGCCCTGTCATGTCACGGGGTATGTTCAGTTGTTGCGCGTTGAACCATTGGCGCCAGGCGTAAGGTCTCGTGGTCTGCTGCAGCAGAGGCAGTTCTGCTACCTCCTGGGGGCTGAAGTGGGTACGGGTGCCCAGTAATCTTGGGCTGCACACGGGGACGGGGTTTTCTCCCATCAGTCGATGGGACTCCGTACCGGACCAGTCAGCATCGCCAAAGTAGATCGCGGCATCGAATTCGGTATCGGCAAATAGAAAGGGGCGCGTGCGGTTGGTGAGGTTGACCGTCACTTCCGGGTGCTGACGTTGAAAGTCCTTGAGGCGAGGAATCAGCCATTGGGTGCCAAAGGTTGGAACCACCGCCAGCTCGATAATGTTGGTGCCCTGCTGCCCCATTATCGACAAGGTGTCACGCTCAACTGCGTCCAGTTGCGTGGCGACGCGACGGCTATAGGAGAGCCCCGCCTCTGTCAGCTTCACCCCGCGTCGTGAGCGACGAAACAGCTCGACACTTAAAAACTCCTCAAGGCTGGCTATCTGTCGACAGATGGCGCCCTGGGTAATGGAAAGCTCGTGCGCCGCCTTGGTAAAGCTCTCGTGGCGGGCCGCTGCTTCAAAACTGACCAGGGCTGTAGTGCTGGGAATTTTTCTGCGCATGTACGTAGTGCTCACTTAAAAAGCGCGTCTGCGCCGTTCTCAGTCGTTACGAAGTGAGAAATTAGCACAACCCTATGCAGAAACCTCGTTTGCCCTCTGCGCCTGCCCGGCCTAGGCTCCTTCCACGACTTCTGATTTCTTGTGTGAGGACTTATTCATGGCTGGTAAGGCAAGCTTCAACTGGATCGATCCACTGCTGCTGGATCAACAGCTCACCGAAGAGGAGCGCATGGTGCGAGACAGCGCTGAGCAATTCGCCCAAGACAAGCTGGCGCCGCGTGTGCTCGAAGCCTTCCGCCATGAAAAGACCGACCCCGCGATCTTCCGCGAGATGGGCGAAACTGGCCTGCTGGGTGCGATGATTCCTGAGCAGTACGGTGGCAGCGGCTTGAGTTACGTCAGCTATGGGTTGATTGCCCGTGAGGTCGAGCGTGTCGACTCCGGCTATCGATCGATGATGAGTGTGCAATCCTCGTTGGTCATGGTGCCTATCAATGAGTTCGGTACCGAGGCGCAAAAGCAGAAGTACCTGCCGAAGTTGGCTTCTGGCGAATGGATTGGCTGCTTTGGTCTGACGGAGCCTAACCACGGTTCCGACCCAGGCGCGATGATTACACGTGTACGCAAGGTGGACGGCGGCTACAGCCTGACCGGCGCCAAGATGTGGATCACCAATAGCCCGATCGCTGATGTGTTTGTGGTGTGGGGCAAGGACGATGCCGGCGACATCCGTGGTTTTATCCTGGAGAAGGGCTGGAAGGGGCTGAGCGCTCCGGCGATTCACGGCAAGGTGGGCCTGCGGGCTTCGATTACCGGTGAGATTGTCATGGATAACGTGTTTGTGCCGGAAGAGAACATCTTCCCGGATGTCCGTGGTTTGAAGGGGCCATTCACCTGCCTCAACTCCGCGCGCTATGGCATCTCCTGGGGGGCACTGGGTGCCGCCGAGTTCTGCTGGCACACCGCGCGCCAGTACACCTTGGATCGTCATCAGTTTGGTCGTCCGCTGGCGGCGACCCAGTTGATCCAGAAGAAACTTGCCGACATGCAGACCGAGATCACTCTGGCCTTGCAAGGCTGCCTGCGTCTGGGGCGTATGAAGGATGAAGGTACGGCGGCGGTTGAGATTACCTCGATCATGAAGCGCAACTCCTGCGGCAAGTCCCTGGATATCGCGCGTATGGCGCGGGATATGTTGGGTGGCAACGGTATCTCCGACGAATTCGGCGTGGCGCGTCACCTGGTCAACCTGGAGGTGGTTAACACCTACGAAGGCACTCATGACGTGCACGCCTTGATTCTCGGGCGCGCGCAAACCGGCCTTCAGGCGTTCTATTAATAGGAGCACGGCATGGGCGCGCTTTCACACCTGCGGGTATTGGACTTATCGCGAGTGCTGGCGGGCCCTTGGTCCGGGCAGATCCTTGCGGACCTTGGGGCTGAGGTGATCAAGGTCGAGCGGCCGGGTAATGGCGATGACACGCGCGCATGGGGGCCGCCTTTCCTTAAGGACGCCTATGGCGAGAACACCACTGAGGCGGCGTATTACCTGTCGGCTAACCGTAACAAGGAGTCGGTGACTATCGACTTCACGCGGCCGGAGGGGCAGAAGCTGGTGCGTGACCTGGCTGCCAAGTCCGACATTCTGATCGAGAACTTCAAGGTGGGTGGCCTGGCGGCGTATGGGCTGGACTATGAGTCGCTCAAGGAGATCAATCCGGAGTTGATTTACTGCTCCATCACGGGCTTTGGCCAGACGGGGCCTTATGCAACGCGTGCAGGCTACGACTTTATGATTCAGGGGTTGGGAGGGCTCATGAGTCTGACGGGTCGGCCCGAGGGTGATGATGGGGCTGGGCCGGTGAAGGTGGGTGTCGCGTTGACTGACATCTTGACGGGCCTTTACTCGACTGTGGCGATCCTGGCGGCATTGGCTCACCGAGACCACGACGGTGGTGGGCAGCATATCGACATGGCATTGCTGGATGTGCAGGTGGCTTGCCTGGCTAACCAGGCGATGAATTACTTGACGACGGGTGTGTCGCCGAAGCGGCTGGGTAATGCTCACCCGAACATTGTGCCCTATCAGGATTTCCCCACGGCTGATGGTGACTTCATCCTGACGGTGGGTAATGACGGTCAGTTTCGCAAGTTCGCTGAGGTGGCTGGGCAGCCCCAGTGGGCCGATGACCCGCGCTTTGCTTCTAATAAGATGCGGGTGGCCAATCGTGCAGAGCTGATTCCTCTGATTCGCCAGGCAACAGTGTTCAAGACGACGGCTCAGTGGGTGGCGCTGCTGGAGCAGGTGGGTGTGCCTTGTGGGCCGATCAATGATCTGGCCCAAGTGTTTGCCGATCCGCAAGTCAAGGCGCGGGGGTTGGCGATGGCATTACCTCACGCGCTGGCAGGGATGGTGCCGCAGGTGGCCAGCCCGATACGGTTGTCCAAGACGCCGGTCGAGTATCGGAGTGCGCCTCCTCTATTAGGAGAGCATACGGTTCAGGTGTTGCAGGGCGTGCTTGGGCTGGGGGCGGCGAATGTGGCTGCTTTAAAGGAGGCAGGCGTTATCTGAGCCTCTTCTTCTATATAGAGCATGCGAACGGCTCTATATAGGTTGTTTCTTAATCAATCCTAACTAATTGATAGAAAAGCAAAATTAAGCGTTGACGGCAGATTCTGGAAGTCTATAATTCGCCCCACTTCCGGCGCAGTCGAAACGGAAAACTCCTTGGTAAACAAGAAGTTATGCGGAGTTCGACAGCGAGTTGCTTCAGTTCATCGAAGCCCAGAAGGAGTTGGTGGGGCGGTGTTGTTTGGCTCTATTAACGTTTCGATCCTCTCGGTCGAAAGCGGAGAAAAAGAGGTGTTGACAGCAGCGTGTAACGCTGTAGAATTCGCCTCCCGC
>NZ_JBKEZW010000020.1:0-33945 GCF_053345295.1 Pseudomonas sp. M5A4_2d
TCGGTGTTCCCTCACTCCGGCTTTGGACCGTGGGCCGCCGCCATGGGCCATCCTTGGCCCATCGCGGCTAACCCGGCGTCCTGCCGGGTTACCCACGCTCCAAAGCCTGCGTTCGGCCAGCGTGGTTAACGGGGCGCCTAAGATCAAAATCACAAACAAAGCGAAGCGGCCTGGCAGCCGACCTGATCATGGAACGGGATTCGGTCAAATGTGGGCGCTGGCTTGTCGGACCGCCGAACCGCTGCGATGGCATCGACTGAGTGTCACTGATAGACCGAGGCGCCCGCATCGCATCGGTGCAGGGCGCCGACACACACATCAGCGCCCACAATTCCCGCCAATCACCGCCCCCGCAAACGCCCGCCGAACAAACCCGGTCGAATCGCCCAAAGACCCATTAACAGTCGCGGAGTGATCCAGCTCCGGATAAAAATGCCATTCAACCCGGTCCCCAACCTTGCACGCGTCCCGCACCAACGCCTTCTGCCCCGGCACAAACACATCAAGGTCCTTGCCCCCCGTGCCGAGAAAAATCGGAATTTCCGTTTTCAACGAGGGGTAAGCCGACGCCCGATTAACCCGCTCCAGCGCCGCCTTGGGCGACTGCTTGAAGCTGGTGTTAAAGGTCAGCCCGTCCGCCACCACCCGCTGCTCGATGGCATGCAGGCACTCATCCTGACTGGCTTTGAACGCTGGCAGCGCCTGCTCGGCCAAGTAATCGGCCGGCACAAAGGCGGGATCCAGCAAACTGGCCGTGCTCAGCCGCAACAGGTTATAGGCAAACGTGGGCACCACCGAACGGCGGGCGTTTTCAAGCTCCGGGCTTTGGCCTTGGGCGTGTGCGGTGGCATACGGCGTCCCCGTCGCCACCACCCCCACAATCTCCAGCTCTGGCGCATACCCTTTGGCCAACACCGCCGTGGCAAACGCCGCCCGGCCGCCCTGGGACTGCCCGAACACCACCACGCGCCTGGACAGTTTGAAATCCGCCGCACCCACAGCACGAATACTGTCCAGCACGCCATAGGCCAGCGGCCGAGTGAGCCCGTAAGGGTGCAGGCCCGGCGTGCCCAAGCCCTGATAATCGGTGGCCACAATCGCGTAGCCCTGGTCGAGCCAATAATTGAGGTAGCGCGTATCCCGTGGGCTGCGCTCGTTAAGCGACGGTGCACAACGGTCAGCGCTGCCGACCGTGCCATGGGCCCAGGCCATCAGCGGCCAGCCACCCACTGGCGGTGTGCCCTTGGGCAGGAACAGCGCACCGGACACCGCGATGGGTGTGGTGTCGTCGAGGCCATCAGTGGAGGCATACAAAATCCGCAGGTTCTGCGCGGCCGAGGCCAGGCTTTGCTGCGGCGTCAGTGCTTCGCTGCGCAACAATGTTCCCGGCGTTTCAGGCACAGGGTCAGTCCAAAAATAGAAGGCATCGGCCGCCTGGCTAGTGCCCGCCGCCAGCACACACAGCAATGCACACCAGCGCATCAAGCGTCACCACCCTTCTTTCAACATGCGCAATTCAAGGTGCTGCAACAGCATGATGGTTTTGCCATCCACAATCTCACCGCTCTGCACCATCGCCAGCGCCTGTTCAAAACCCCGTTCCAGCACCTCGATGTCTTCGCCCTCCTCCTCCAGGCCGCCACCCGTGCCGACCTGGTCCGCCGGCTGGTACTCGCCGATAAAGAAGTGAATCCGCTCGGTCACCGACCCCGGACTCATGAACGCCGAATAGATTTTTTCCACATGGCCCACGCGGTAGCCGGTCTCTTCCTCGGCTTCCAGGCGAATGCGCTCTTCGGGGCTGGCGTTGTCCAGCAAACCGGCCGCGGCTTCGATCAAGTAACCCGGGTAATCATTGACGAAGGTGGGCATGCGAAACTGCCGGATCAGCAGCACCGTGCGCCGCTCACGGTTGTACAACAGGATGGTCGCCCCGTTGCCTCGGTCATACACTTCACGAGTCTGGGCTTGCCAGGTGCCATCTCGGCGGCGCAAGTCAAAACTGTATTTTTTCAGAAGGTACCAGTTGTCCGAGAGGGTCTCTTCGGCGGTGATGCGAACGGGGCTGTTTTCCATGGTCAGGTCTTGGCTCAAAGGAACAGGAGGATGTCGCGGCGGCAATACCAGCGTCAAGCGGATGAGTTACCGCTACAATCGCGCCCCAAGAAGGATCTCTCTGCGGGTTCAAGGAAATGATGCTGCACATCCCGACGCTACTGATAGTGGCCGTGTTCGTATTCTGCCTGATGGGCCTGCTCACGGCGCATGCCTGGAGCCGTGGCCGCGAGCCGACCCTGGGCTACCTCGGCATCATGCTGCTGCTCGCCTCCCTGGGCATGGGGCTGATCGTGGTGCGCGGCATGGGCATGGACTTCGTCGCGCTGATCATCGGCAACGTGGTGCTGTTGCTCAGTGCCGCGATGAACTGGACCGCCATGCGTACCTTCGTGCAGAAACCACCCAGTGTGCCGGGCATCTTTGCCGGTGCCGGGCTGTGGCTGCTGGTGTGCCTGGTGCCGCAGTTCTATGCCTCGTTATCGGCGCGGGTCACCCTGTATTCGCTGCTGGCGGCAGGGTATGGAGTGCTGTCGGCCCTGGAGCTGTGGCGCAAACGCGATAGCCTGGAAGTGGCCTATGTACCCGCGCTGGTACTGACCCTGTCGCACACCGGTTTCTATGCTATCCGCGCATTTACCGACACCGGCCTGCCCATCAAGAGTGCCCAGCTATCGGGCGGCGAAGGCGTACCGTTTTTCTCGCTCATGCTGTTTGAGTCCATGCTGTACGCCATCGGCATCGCCTACGTCACGCTGGCGATGGTCAAGGAGCGCGCCGAGCTGCGCTTCAAGGCCGCCGCCTTCAGTGACGCGCTGACCGGTGTCGGCAACCGCCGTGCCTTTATGCTCAAGGGGGAAAAACTCTTGGCGGACAGCGCCCGTCGCAACCAGTGCGCGGCCCTGCTGCTGTGCGACCTGGACCACTTCAAGCGCCTGAATGACAGCTTTGGCCACCCAATGGGCGACAAAGTGCTGATCGCGTTCAGCCGGGTGACTGAAGCCTCGCTGCGCAACGCCGACGTGTTCGCACGCATTGGCGGTGAAGAGTTCGCCTGCTTGCTCGCCGACAGCGATGAAACCGCTGCCTTTCAAGTCGCCGAGCGGATTCGCCAGGCATTTGCCGAACTCGACCTGCTGGCGCCTGGCTATTTGAGCGTCAGCATCGGCATCGTCACCACCGATGCGGCAGGCCACGACCTCTCGCACTTGCTCTCCCAGGCTGACCAGGCGCTGTACCTGGCCAAGGCGCAGGGACGCAATCGGGTTCAGGGGATGGCAGCAGCCTGAGGCGGCGGCTGTTTGATGCGATGCCACTGGGCCGCAACGTCTTCAGCGCTGCCCGCCTTTACCCGTGCCAGCCCGCGCGCCACCGGTGACGATTGCCGTTTTACCTGTGAAATCCATGTGCGTACTTTCCTGTTCGATCGCCCACCCTAACAACCTGCGCACGCGGCATTCAATGCGGTAACACTTTGCAAGCAAACCCCTGGGTCGACTGTCGAATTAATTCCTGCGGTCTTGCACCATCTGGTAAAACGCGTGCTTCGCCTTTGTCCTGGAACCTTCATGCCATCTCGTTTTCTGTCTCGCCTGGGCCTGCGCTGGTTTCCCCTGCTGTGCATGGCCATTCTGATCATCGGCCTGCCGGTAGGCTGCGCGGTGCTGCAACACAAGGAACGCGAGCTGGTGTTTCGCATCGAGCCGGGCACCGCCGGTTGGTACACCGGCCTGCCCAAGGCCGTACAGGAATTCGATATCAAGCCCGCCAGTTTCAAACCAGGGCAGAACCTCCACGGCTGGTGGTACCCGGCGGACAAGCAGGATGCGCCGGCGATCCTCTACCTGCACGGCGTGCGCTGGAACCTCACCGGGCAACTGTTTCGCATTGAGCAATTGCACGCGCTGGGCTTCTCGGTGCTGGCCATCGACTACCGGGGTTTTGGCCAAAGCCACGGTGACCTGCCTTCGGAAACCACGGTGTATGAAGACGCGCGCATTGCCTGGGAGCGCTTTCAGGTGTTGCAGCCCGACCCCGGCAAACGCCTGATCTACGGGCACTCACTGGGCGGTGCGGTCGCCATCGACCTGGCCGCGCAGTTGAGTAAACAGACGCCGGTTCCCGTGCGCGGGCTCGTGATCGAGTCCACCTTCACTTCACTCGGGGACGCGGCCGCAGCCGTGGCCAATACCTCGCTGCCGGTGCGCTGGTTGCTGTCGCAGAAGTTCGATTCCATCGACAAGATTGCCGACGTGCACATGCCCCTGCTGGTCGTGCATGGCCTCGCCGACCAGTACGTGCCACCGCGTTTCAGCCAACAATTGTTTGAAGCCGCCCAGGAACCCAAGCGGTTATTGCTGGTGCCTGGCGCCACCCATAACAACAGCATGAGCCTGGCTGGCCACAGTTATGGCCAGGCGCTGGACAACCTGATGCGATCAAAGGGGCCGGCGCAGGTGGTCACGCACTCCACAGGCCGTGGTGACGACTCATAAAAATGCTTTTCGGCACTGGGTTCGCGCTTGGCTGTCAAGCGTAAACCCTGCCCATACTGGCCCGCGCCGACAGTTGATCAAATATTAACCGAGGGTTAAATCGCCAACCCTGCCGGGCCTTCGCAAAGTTATCCACAGAGATACCCACGGTTTTCGTGGACAACTCTTTTTACTTTTTTACGATTTTTTTGCTCAATAAACGCCTGTGGGAAAGGTACCCGGCAGCAAAATCTCGCGATTCACATTGCGTATATCGTTATAGCCGCACAGTGCCATCGACACATCCAGCTCACGGGCGATGATGTCAAGGGCCTTGGTCACGCCCGCCTCGCCCATCGCCCCCAAACCATACAAATGCGGGCGGCCGATCAGGGTGCCTTTCGCGCCCAATGCCATCGCTTTAAGTACGTCCTGGCCGGAGCGAATGCCGCCGTCGAGCCACACTTCAATCTGATTACCCACCGCCTCGACAATCGCCGGTAACTGGCTGATGCTCGACGGCGCCCCATCCAGCTGACGGCCACCGTGGTTGCTCACCACCAACGCATCCGCACCAGAATTGGCCGCCAGGCGCGCGTCTTCCACATCAAGGATGCCCTTGATGATCAGCTTGCCGCCCCAGCACTTCTTGATCCACTCCACATCATCCCAACTCAGGCGCGGGTCGAATTGCTGGGCGGTCCACGACGACAGCGAACTCATGTCCGCCACGCCTTTTACATGCCCGACGATATTGCCGAAGCCGCGACGTTGGGTGCCGAGCATGCCCATCACCCAACGCGGTTTGGTCATCATGTTGAGGATATTCGGCAGGGTCAGTTTGGGCGGCGCCGACAGACCGTTGATCAAGTCCTTGTGGCGTTGCCCGAGAATCTGCAAGTCGAGAGTCAGCACCAGCGCGTCCACCCCGGCGGCCTTGGCGCGCTCGATCAACTGCTCGATAAACCCGCGATCACGCATCACATACAGCTGGAACCAGAACGGTTGGCCTACGTGTTCGGCAATGTCTTCCAGCGAGCAGATGCTCATGGTCGACAAGGTATAGCGCAGGCCAAAAGCGGCGGCGGCGCGGGCAGTCAGGATCTCGCCATCGGCATGCTGCATACCCGCAAGGCCAGTGGGCGCGAGGGCGACAGGCATGGCCATGTCCTGGCCGATCATGGTGGCGCGGATCGAACGCTCATCGATATTGCGCGCCACCCGCTGGCGGAATTTGATGCGCGCAAAATCACTTTCATTCGCCCGGTAGGTACTTTCAGTCCAGGAGCCGGAATCGGCGTAATCGTAAAACATCCGGGGGACACGTTTTTGCGCCAGTTTGCGTAAGTCTTCGATGGTTGTGATCAACGACATCTGGGTCACCTCTCCCTGAACTGAGCGCAGAGAGTAACCGCCGATCGGCTGCGCAACCAGCCATTGCGTTTACTTCAGCAGATGATTAATCTCGCATAAACCCGCAAAAAGAAGCACAAACATGCACAACACCCACCAAGCTGTCGACCTGCCTTCTTTGCGCAAACAAAAGATCCTGTTGCTGCTGGAGCGCGACGGTAAAGTCACCGCGTCTGAGCTGGTTGAACACTTTGCCGTGTCCCAGGACACCATTCGCCGCGACCTCGGCGAACTCGCCGCTGCCGGCTTGTTACAACGCGTGCACGGCGGCGCCCTGCCCCGGCCCAAAGACACCGGCAAGGACTTCTTCACCCGCGTCGGCGAGACCAACGAGGTCAAGCGCCACCTCGCGCAACTGGCGGCTGACCTGGTGGAGGATGGCCAGATCGTGCTGTTCGATTCCGGCTCCACCACACTGCAGATTGCCCAGTCGTTACCGCGCTCGATCCGCCTGACCGTGGTCACGCCGTCGCCGATGATCGCCATCGCCCTGGCGGATCATCCCGAGGTAAAAGTGATCCTCGCCGGTGGCCAGCTCAACCCCGCCACCTTGTCCACCAGCGGCCAGGATGCCGTGCGCCTGATCCAGAGCATCAAGGCCGACCTGCTGTTTACCGGCGTGTGCGCGTTGCATCCACAGGTCGGTATCACCTCGCTGCATTTCGATGAAGTGGCGGTCAAACAAGCCTTGCTCGACAGCGCATCCCATGTCGTGGCCGTGACCCTGGCCGATAAGCTCGGCGCGGTGGAACCCTTTGTGGTCGCGCCGTGCAACCGAATCCATACGCTTATCACGGAGTGGCATGTGCCGAGTGTCGAGGCGTATGAGCAGTTAGGCCTGGAAGTGCTGCGCGTGGAGGTCGAGTAACAACAACGCATCGGTCACTGCGTGGCCGCTGGCGGTGTTATCGAAGATGCACCAGGTAGGAACGCCGGATTCGACAGCGTGGTTCAACTGTCGCGCGAACGCCTGCACCCGTTGCGGGCCATAGGCGCTGTGGTAGATACGCGGCGAACCATGCAGGCGCCAATACTGTACGCCCTGCCAACCCGCGCCCGCGTCGATCACCGCTGGGTCGGCGACCACGCGCCCCATCTGCATCTCCACCAACAAGGCTTGAGCCTCAAGCCACGTGGCATGACGCGGTTCCAGCACAACAGCACCGGCAAAGCGCTGGCGCACTGCACTGAAAAATCCTGCGGCCACAACGGGGTCATAGCTCAGCGAAGGCGGTAGTTGAACCAGCAGGCAGCCGAGCTTTTCCCCCAGATGCAGGCACTGCCCAAGGAACTCATCCAGCGCCGCCTCGCAGTGCTGTAAACGCAGTTCATGGGTGATGCGCTTGGGCACCTTGACCGAAAACCGAAACGCCGGCGGCACCGATTCCGCCCAGCGCTGGTAAGTCTTGGGCTGGTGCGGGCGGTAAAACGAACTGTTGATTTCCACCGCATTGAAACGCGCTGCATAACGCTGCAAATGCGTGCCCTGGCCGGCAAAGTCCGACCAGCGTTCGCGGGGCAAACTCCAGCCGGCACACCCCACATACAGCCGTGCCGTCAAAACAGCACCGTGGCCGCGTCGCGCATGAAAATCTCGATCGTCTTGGGCCCGACGCCATCGAATTCGCCCAGGCGCTTTTCAAAAGCCTGACGGTCCTGGCTGGCGCTGCGAATATGGGTGATTTTGCCGGCGTACTCGGCGTTCAATTTGGCGCTGAGGTCGAGCAAGCGCTGCGCCGTGGTTTCGTCGTAACGCACGTAATGGGCGCGCCCGAGCATGCTGACCAGTTCACGCGATGTGCAGTGCTGCAACTTGCGCGCAGTGTCGCGGCCCTGCTCTTCCACGATCACCTTGTAAGCCTGCGCCGCAATGGGCGCCTGGATACGCTTGCCCATCAGGAAGCTGGCAATGAACCATCTGAACAGGCTGGCGTCATCCCCGGGCTTGAGTTCGATGCCCAGTTCAGACGCCGTAATGGACCGAGCCATGCTCAATGGCCCAACTTGCGCTCAGCCTTGGCGGCCTGCTCGTTGATGGCGTCGGTCTGGCGCTCGGTGTCCTTGATCGAGGTGGGCGTCAGCACCTTGTCCACGGTTTCGGTATGCGGGTTCGCTCGTTCCAGCGTCTGCCCTTTGGCAGGTTTTTCGGTGCCTTTCTGCGCGTCTTCCGAGCTGATGGGCGACGGGGTTTTATCGACGGTTTTGTGATCGGTCACGGTGTATCTCCAGGCAGTTGAAGGCCCACCTAAATCGGCAGGCACCTATGCAGCAGAGCCCTGCGAATTGGGTTAGTTCAAGGAAATTGCCCGGCAGTGCCACCGGCGAAATAACTGCGAATTAATTTAAACCTTTTGCTCCAGCACTCGCTCAACCATCAGGTACGGCATCACGCCATTGTCGATTTCAAGGAGATTCACCATGACTACTCTGCTGATGAAACAAATGGGCCTGACCTTTGTGCTGGTTGCGGGCTCGATGACCACGGCCATGGCCGCTACGTCCAACAGCTTTGTCGACGACGCCGCCCAAGGCGGTATCACTGAGGTGGAAGCCGGCAAGCTGGCGCTGGAAAAAAGCAGCGCGAGCGACGTGAAGACTTTCGCCCAACACATGGTTACCGACCACACCAAAGCCAACCAGGAACTGGCGGCACTGGCGAAGAAGCTGGACATCGAAGTCCCCGATGACGCCGCGCTGACCGACAAAGCCAAGAAAGCCATCCTGGAACTGCGCGACGAATCGTTCGACAAGGCCTACGCCAACAACCAGGTGGCGGCCCACGAAAAAACCGTCGAACTGTTCAAGAAAGAAGCTGCTTCTTCGGACAACGCCGAGTTGAAAGCCTTCGCCACCAAAACGCTGCCGACCCTTGAAGCCCACCTGAAAATGGCCAAGGAGCTGCAAGCCAATTACGCCCATTGATCCTTCCCTGACTTAGGAGACACTCGACCATGAGTTCGCAACTCAACGGCAAGAACATCCTCATCATCACCTCCAACACCGGTATCGAGCGCGATGAACTGCTCAAGCCGCTGCAAGCCCTGCGCGGCTACGGTGCGACCGTCACTCACGCCTCCAGCAAAGGTGGCACGACCCAGACCTTCGTCGGCGATACCGAGAAGGATCAAACCGTGGAATCCGACGTGCAGCTCGCGGATGTCGCCAGCAGCGACTTTGACGCCCTGGTCATCCCTGGCGGCACCGTCAATGCCGACACCCTGCGCCAGGATGCGGCAGCGTTGAAACTGATCAACGACTTCGTCAAGGCCGGCAAAACCATCGCAGCAATCTGTCACGGAGCCTGGGCGCTGATCGACGCGGGGGTGATCAAGGGCAAGACCTTGACCTCCTACAAGAGCGTACGCATCGACCTCGAAAATGCCGGCGCTGCCGGCTGGGTCGACGCCGAAGTCAAAGAGTGCACCGCCAATGGCTGGACCTTGATTACCTCGCGCACACCGGATGACTTGCCGGCGTTCAACGAGGCGATTGCCAAGGCCGTTGCAGGTTAACGCAGGGCCTGGAACGCAAACAGGCGCCCCTTGGGCGCCTGTTTTCAGTCGGGTTCAGCGTCAGTTTTTTCGAACTTCAGGCATCTCGCGTTTTGGCCCGAACATGGCCCAGGCGATCAGCCCGAACAGCGGTACGAAGATCAGAATAATCAACCACAACCCTTTGGTCTCCCAGCCACCGGTGCTGCGCAAAACGACGTTGATCGCCCACAATTCCAGAATCAGCAGAACCACTGCCAAAATGATCCAGATATATTCTAATTGCATGATTCACCTCCTGAGGTCTATGCGTTAGGTCAAGCAGATCGCTTCAGGGTTCCATCTGATTTTCAGCCAGCACTCACGCCCAATCATCGCGGCGCATCTTGAGCAACCTTCTAGACTCAACCCCAGTTACCTCTTTTGCGTTGGACTACGGAGGTTCAGGATGACCGAGCACGTTATTCACTTTCACTGCCAGATCGACCAGGGTACCAGCGAACGCTTTCGCGACTGTTGCCTGGATGCGATTGACGAAGGCGCCAGTTCCCTGCTGCTGAACCTCTCGACCACCGGTGGCAGCACCAATTTCGGCTTTACCCTCTACACCTTCCTCAAGGCGCTGCCGATGCCGTTGTGCGCGATTAACGCGGGCAATATCGAATCCATGGGCATCATCATGTTCCTGGCGGCGAACCGTCGCATCACTACACCGCACTCGCGTTTTTTGATCCACCCGATGAACTGGTATTTCAGCCAAAGCTCGGTGGACCACCAGCGCCTGCGCGAGTACCTGTCGAGCCTGGATAACGATTTGGCGCGCTATGTGAAAATCTATGAGCTGGAGACCACCCAGGCCGATACCCAGCTGGATATTTTCAAGTGCCTGTCGGCCGAGGAAAAAGTCATTGCCGCCCATGAATCACTGGCTTACGGGATCGCCCATGAGGTCAAGCAAGTGGTGTTTTCCGAAGACATCAAGCATTGGAAAGTCAGCGGCGGGTAATAACCGCTCGTCGCATGCTCGCGAACTTTTTCAAACTTTGATTTGGATGGCGCATTCCCAATTAAGCGACACCATTGAATTGATTCACTCATTGATGAGGAATTTGGAAATGGCTACTAACGGAAAAACCACGACAGGCGCAGGCGGCAAAGGCAAGCCGGACACCCCGCAAAAAAGCGGTGGTCAAGGCTCCGGCGGCAATTTTGCCAATGACCGTGAAAAGGCTTCTGAAGCCGGTAAAAAAGGCGGCGCGCACAGCGCCGGCGGCGGCAAGAAGTCTTGATTGAAACACCACCGGGGCCCGGTTTTTTCCGGGCTTCGGCCTAATCAAGGGGAAAGCGTCATGAAGACCAGTACTTCCCAAAGGATTTTGCTTATCGTCGCTTTTACGGCCCTGCTGGCAAGCCCAGCCTTCGCCGCCTTTGGCGATAATGTTGCTCCGGCAAACTCGCTTAACGGCAACCGCGTCGCCGGCTCCGCATTGCCTCCGGGCACCTACCCCAGCAGCCCTTCGGACTCCACCAAAAAAGCTGACACACCGCCGAAAGAAAAGGCCTCCACCAGTGGCTCGTCAAACAAGCAGCCCACCAGCAAGAAGACCAAGAAGAAGGCAACGCGCAGCGGCAGCTAGCCGCCCGCATCGCCTTCAAGCCGTGACGAAACGCTTCGCGATTGAGGCCGCCACCGGCCTGCGCTGAAGGCATCGCCGTGGCCAGCGTTGCGCAATGGATTCGCCTTAGCCTTACGGCACCGGCAACCAGCCGCTGAACCCCGCCTGCCGGGTCAGCGGGCACCAGGCAAAGTCGCCGGTCGGGGCCGGCAGTACCTGCTGTTCGACGCCGACCACCGCAGCGCCCTTCCAATCGAACACCGTCGAATCGCGCCAGGCAAGAACCACGCCCTGAGCCTGGCTTTCATCGGTATTGATCCAGCGTGCTGCCGCTGCCGCCATAAACGCCTCAATGGGTTCGTCGTCGATCTGTAATCGATACGGCGACGTGAGCAGCCAGCGGCAGACATTCAGGTGATAGGTCCAATCCTGCGGCGTCTGGTTGCGATAGGCCCAGGTCATGAAGCTGCGAAACAGATTCAAGCCCTCCGGCGGATCAAGCTTGAGCAGTGCCGGGCAAATATCGAACAAGGCATGCCAATGCGGCAACAAGCGTGCATCCAAATGCACGAAGCAGCGGGAATTGCTGGGGTATTCAGGCCGCAACGGCTCCGCGCGCAAGCGACGGGACGCCTTGCTGACCAGGCGGCTGGCGCCGGCAGGCAATAGAGGGTTCATGAAACGCACTCACAGTCGTGACGATAGAACGCCTCCTGATCACAGGAGGCCCAAGGCACACGTCAGAATGCGGGGGAAGCGCGAGGGTTGGCCGAAGGCCAGGAGTAGCGCGGAGGGGCTTTGTTGCGTTGCTCGTGGGTCGGGCGCGGGGTTTGCTTAAGGCTCAGCAACCAGGCCAGACCGATGAGGAACACAATGGCCACCGTCACGGCAGCGCACACCGGGCAGGCAAAGTAGTTCGAGATGTTGCTGGAGGCCGGGATACCTGACCCTTTGTCGGAAACTGGCGCCTGGCTACCGCCCACCGAACAGAACGCCCCCCCGATGCCATTGAGCTGCTGGCCCAACATTTGCCCATGCCCCAAACCGCAGGCGAACAGGTTCATCAGCACGCAAAAGTACAGGGCCCAGGCGATCAGCGAACGGTCAGGGTGGCTCAATTTCATGGCGGCGACTTTACCATCGAAGCCGCAAAAGGATGAAGCGCCACGCGCCCCTGTGGCAGAACGTCGCAGATTACGCGGGCTGGCCAGGGTTGGTAGACTGGGCGCCCTCCTCGTTTCTACGTTTCAATGCCTGGCTGTCAAAGCCTGATGTGTAGATCCAGAGCAATGCAGGCGTTTCACAGGATGCACAGTTGATGAGTACGTTATTCACCCGCCGCAAAGTGCTGACCGGTATGGGCCTGCTGGGCCTCGGCAGTTTACTGGGCGGCTGTGACTACAGCCCCAAGCTGAACTTCAAGTACGGCAAGGACCTCAGTGACAAGATCATGGGCCGCACCTTCAAGCTCAAGAATACTGACGGCGAAACCGTCACCCTGAGCTCGTTCCGTGGCCTCATGCCGGTGGTGTTCTTCGGTTTCACCCAGTGCCCGGCCGTGTGCCCGACCACCCTGGCCCGCGCCGCCCAGGCCAAGAAGCTGATGGGCCGCGACGGCGAGATCATGCAAGTGGTGTTTATCACCCTCGACCCCGAGCGCGACACACCGGAACTGCTCGACCGCTACGTCAAGGCCTTCGACCCCAGCTTCGAAGCGCTGTACGGCACTCCGGAAGAAATCGCCGTGGCCGCCAAGGAATTCGGGATCTTTTATGAAAAGATCCCCGCCGGTGACACCTACACCCTGTCCCACACCTCGACCAGTTTCGTCTTCGACACCCGTGGCAACCTGCGCCTGGGCCTGTCGGCATCCCTTACCGCTAAAGAGTGCGCAGAAGACCTGCTCACCGTCATGGAGGTCTGCTAATGACTGCCGTTCAACACCTCAAGCGCATCACCTTCGGCCTGACCCTGCTGGGCCTCGCGGCACACGCCAGCGCCCAGGTACAAGTGACCGACGCGTGGGTCCGCGCGACCGTGGCGGGCCAACCGTCCAGCGGCGCGTTCATGACCCTCACCGCCGACAGCGACAGCAAATTGCTCAGCGTGGCGTCGCCGGTGGCCAAGGACGTGCAGATCCATGAAATGAGCATGAAAGACGACGTGATGCGCATGGGCCCGGTGAACGCGGTCGCCCTGCCCGCCGGCAAAGCGATCAAGCTCGACCGGGAGGGCTACCACGTGATGCTGATGGGCCTGACCGGCCAGATCAAAGAAGGCGACCAGGTGCCGCTGACCCTGACCGTCGAAAACGCCAAGGGCGAGAAGCAGTCGATCGAAGTGAAAGCGCCGGCCCGTGCCTTGAACGACATGGGTGGCATGGACCATAGCAAGATGCATTAAGCCGCAACAGTAAGCAAAAGCCCGGCACCGCGCCTGGCCCTGAGTGGTTAGATCAACAGCGAATTTGCGTACGCCGCAGATTCGCTTTTTTATGGGCGCTGGCTTGCCTGCGATGCGGCAGCTCGGTCCATCAGTGACACACCGTCGATGCCATCGCAGGCAAGCCTGCGCCCACCGTTGATTGAGTTCAGCATTGGCTTGGCGCGGGAGTTGGGTGGGATGTTTCGCAAGGGTGAGGCTCAATCCACAATAAACAGCTTCGCCCCCACGCCTGTGGATGAGCGATGCCCTTCCATGTCATTGCCTACCTGGTAACTCATCCCGGCCGTCAGCGTGAACTGGCGGCCATCCTCCAGCTCCGTGTGTAACTCGCCCTCGAGGCACAGCAGGACGTGGCCGCGCCAACACCAGTGGTCGGCCAGGTAGCCGGGGGTGTACTCGACCATGCGCACACGGGTGGTGCCAAACTGGCAAGTGCGCCACAGGGCATTGCCGGTAACGCCGGGATGGATCACGGCGTCGAGGCTGGACCAGTCGGTGATGCCAAACGGGACGGCAGTCAGTTCCATCGTGTGCTCGCAAATCAGTGAACGGGGCTCGACACTATCCACCCGGCAGGCGCAGGGGTAGACACAGATCGCGCGCTTTTGCGGGATACAGGCGCCCGTGCTTGTTATCCTGCCCGCCCTGCTCTCATGGACGCGTGTTTATGCAGATCGACCCGGCTTTCATCCTTCATCAAACCGAGCACTGGTTACTCAACCATCACCTGGCCTCGAAGCTGCCGGGTTACCTGATGCTCGGCGCCAAAGCCCCCATCGACACCCTCGCCGATATGCCCGAGGCCGCACTCGCGGAGCTGGGAGGCTTACTGGCGAACACCCAACGGGTGATGGAGGCACAGCTGCAGCCGAAATGGCTGTATATCAGCCGCTATGGGCATATGCCGGGCTTTCCACTGCATTTTCATTTCATCCCGGTGTATGACTGGGTGGAACAGTCGTTTTGGCGGGATGAGCGGTATCGGGTGCTGCAAGGTTTTGGCGCGCAGGAACAGGCGCTTACCGATGGGGCGGAGTTGACGTTGTTTGTGTGGCGCGAGTTTGGCGAGAGCCTGACGCCGCCAATGATTCAGGGGGCTTCGGTCGAGCAGGTGATTGAGCGGCTGCGTGCGGCCTTCAGCGTCGAGTGAAGATCAAGTGTGGGAGCTGTCGAGCTTTAGCGAGGCTGCGAGAGCGGTGTATCAGGCGACAACTATTTTGACAGTGCCACCGCCATCGCAGCCTCGCCGGGGCTCGACAGCTCCCACAGGGGTTCGGCGGTGTTCGTTACATCGCAGACAGCCGCTTTACCATCGGGATGCACGCTAACGTTAATCCCGACGGCGAGTGATACACCGCCTGCTCATCGCCCACATACCCGCACGCTCTGTAAAAGCTTGCCGCGTTCAACGTGGCGTCCAGCACCACCTGTTCAATCGCTGATGCGCGGGCGACCTGTTCCAGATGGTCCAGCATGTTCTTGCCGTACCCGCGACCGGTGAACGCAGGCAGCACGAACAGCGCGCCCACTTCGTTGTTGTCGGGGTCGAGCATGCCGGTGGCGACCGGTTCACCCTGTACCCAGCCCAGGTAAAACGGCTTGTCCATCAGCACGCTGTAGCCGTCCTCAGCGGAGCCACGCGTCCACAGCGCCATTTGTTCAGCGGTGTAGGCGCCGATGCATTGGCTACGAATGGCTTCGCGGCGGATGTTAAACGCGGCGTTGGCGTCGTCGGGCGTGGCCCGTTTGATCTCGAGCATTGCGTTGTCCTTTCATGCGTTTTCATTGCCCTTTCGGGTGAATGAATAACGGTCGATATCCGTTCGAAGTGTCCAGCCCTGCCCTTGCCAATACTGGGCGGCGTGGGTGTTGGTTTTGAAAACGTCGAGGTGGCATTTGTGAATGCCCTGCTGCTCCAGCGCGGCGAGGCAGCGTTGCACCATCGCTTGGGCGATGCCTTGGCGACGATAGTCCGGCAACACCAGCAGGTGCTGCAAATAACCACGACGCCCATCATGGCCGCACATCACACAGCCGATCAACCGACCCTCGGCTTCGGCGACAAAACTCATCTGCGGGTTACGCGCCAGATAACGCTGCGTGGCCTCGCGGGAGTCGGCGTCACGCAGGGAAATACCGGGGGTGTTTTGCATCAGTTCGAGCACGGCGTCGTAGTCGGCTGGGGTCATGACGCGGATCGTAGGCATGGCATGAAACCTTGTGGGAGCGGGCTTGCCCGCGATGGCGGTGGGTCAGGTAAAAACGGGGTCAGACCACCCTAATTTTTAGTGCCAAGGCGCGCACTCCTTGGGTAAAACGCTTAATACGAAAAATGACTCTAAAGGGCTGGCAATAAGCCTGCTCTGCTTTTTCATAAATTCGAGTTTATGAAGAATTGTTTAGGTTGTGCTCGCAGGTTGCGCCTTCGCGAAATTCTTCCCGAGGCGAGCGTTTTTTGAGCGCGTGGATTTAATTTCGAAGAATCAGGGTTTTAGAAAAGCGCTCGGCACTGAAACAGAACTCAGCGCTGTTATTTTTATTAGCTCCCTATCATTTTTTCCTAGCGTTCTATTCCAAAAAGGTCTTTTTTCGAAAAATTCGGAGCATGTTTTATTGCCCACAGATGTAACAAGTTGTTTCATTTTTTTGCCGTTTTTCGGTACCGACAAGGGGGGCTTTCTGTCGGCGAACAGGTGAGTTCCGTTCGTTACGACGCAGTGGGTTAAGCCTGGGACATTGATGATTTTGCGTGTGCCTGTTCGGCGCAATGCAAACAAGGGATTTGTACAATTATCGAGGCTCGAACCCATGAATCATGTGATCAACTCCATACTGGAAAATGCATCAACTCGCCCGTCACTCCGCCATACCAACCCCGCGTTACTGCATGACGTTCTATGGCGAGCACTGGAGCACGCACTCAAGGCCAACACAGATGACGCTTCCCAAACCCCGCACACCCGAGCCTGCCTGAGGATCTACGCCGAAATCGATACGCTGTCGTATCTGGACAAGGCTGATGCGAAATTGGCGGCGGCTTTGGGCAAGGCGTTCTTCGAATCCCGCTCCAGCAAAGACGTCGAGGCGTTCTGGAAGTTGTTGCTGATCAAGCAGCTGCTGTTCGAATTGTCAGTCAGAAGCGTGGCGACCCAGATTGCTTCGCAAGCCAGCCTGCCCCGTCAGTTGCTCACGCTCGACTCGCAGTTGATTGCTGCGCCGGCCGGAGTAAATATCAGCCTGGGGCTGCTGTGCAAAGAGACCGACCAGCTCAAGCATTCCGTCGTGCTGGTCTTGCAGAAACTGGCGCAGCACGTCGAAGACCGCGGTCTCAAAAAGCCCCAAGTCACTGCGCAGCTGCTGCTGGAGTTGTACAACGCCGTGTGGTCGGGCAGTAATGGCACCGATATCGAGTCGCAGATTTTTTACGCCGACAGTGTGTATGACGCATTGCCTGACGTGCATCACGCCCTGGGTCTGGCGACGCAGGAAAAATGGCTGACCTTGTTTACCTGGTTATACGGCGATAAGGATGGCCGCCCCTATGACACCAACCAGCACACCGAAACCCTGGTCGTGGCGCTGGAAACCGCGCTGCGCAACCGCTATATCGCTGATATCGACAGCATGATCAAGGACGGCGGCGCACAGCACCGCCTGGAAGAGATTCGGGCACGCCTGGGCAAGGATCACCCCGAGCGTTTCGAGCAGCCCACCGAGCTGATCGAGGCACTGGGCAGCATCCGTTTTACCCAGCCGGCTGCCATCGACCGCCTGCTGCTGCGGGTGCATGCGTTTGGCTTTCACTACCTGGACATCGAGTTTCGTGAAAACGCCGAGATGTTCAGCAGCGTGGTCGATGAAATTCTGTCCAGCCAATGGCTGGAATCCATCGGCCTGGGCCAGGGCCTGCACTATCGCGAGCTGGATGAACGTGCGCGTCAGGCTGCGCTTGAGGTCGCGCTGGAAGGCGAGGCGGCCCAGACACCCGCTGCCCTGTGGCAAGGATATCTGCAACGCACCACGCCGATTTATACCAGGAAAGCCCAGCAATACGCCGGCCAGGATTACATTGCGCTGATGGAGCAGGACCCGAGCTATATCCGCATGCACGATTCGCGCAATGCGATCGAGCGGTTTGAAATGATCGACCGTTATCGCGACAGGATGAAAATCCACGGGATCGCCGAGTACACCTCGGCCCTCAGCGCGCTGGAGGTGCTGTTCTTGATGAAGGCGGCCCAAGTGCGCGACGGGATCGACATCGCCCTGCAACCCGAAGACCTGGCAGGTGCCGAGCGCACGCTTGCCACGGTGCATGAGGTGTACGAAAACCCGGTGTACCGCCAGCATCTGGCAACACGCGGCAACCGCCAATACATCACGTTTGGCCCCAGCGACACGGGCAAGCAAGGCGGCAAGGCCATGCACAAACTGAATATGGCGATTGCCAACCGGCACAAGTCGATCGCGGCCCGCTACGGAATCGAGGTGGTCGTCCACGTCATCATGGGTGGGGAACACGCACGGTGTAACGGGGTGATCGCAGAGACCTTGCAGGAGTTCGGCGCGCTGGAGGGTCCGGAAACCCGGTTCATGCTGGCCGGGTGCGCGGAGATGCGCGCTCATCTGCTGACCCGCAACCAGTCCGTCAACTTTCTCAGCCAGTTGTACCGTATGCACGCCGAGCCCCAGCCGCAACCGTCCGAGGAGGTCGTTGCCGGCAGGATTCAACGTTGGGGGGACGTGGTGCGTCGTTACCAGGCGACTTTCTTCGAGCACCCCGCGCTGCCCTCTCTGCTGCGGGACCTGGCGCGATTTGACGTGGTCAGGGCCACCGCCAAGGGCACCCGGCCGCCTTCGCGTATCTTCAACATCAAAGTGTTCGAGTCGCGCCCCGATGCCATTCGTGCGATTCCCTGGACCCGCGCCTTGCTGGCCGGTGGGTTGCACAGCGAACTGATCGGCGTCGGGCAGTTCGCGCAAGAGCCGGCCACGCACTTGGCGAAGGCCTTCAACGAGGATGAGAGCTTTCACACCTACGTCAAAGGCATGGCCTACGCCATTGCGCGAACCGACCTCAAATGCGCCTGGCTGACCTTGACCGGCAGCCTCCCGGAAAAGGCCCACATCCTGGCGTTGGCGCAAGCCTTGAAGACCGAAGCCGTCGGCACGGCCGAGCAACTGCTGGCCAGCCTGCACCTGGAAGTCATTGAAGGTAAGCGCTTTGTCCACAAAGCCACCACCGGCACCGAGCCGGCGGACCCGTGGAAAATCAAGGAAAGCAGCTTGCTCAATCTGTGGCCGAGCCTCAAGGCAGAGGTCTACCGCAAGGAAAAGAACCTGCGAATCTATCGGTTGTTTCTTATCTACGCCAAGCGCAATCCCGAGTTCATCCAGTCTTCATCGCTGAATGATTTCTACAGCGGGTTCCTCGCGGCCGTGAGTACCGACGCGGGCCTGGTCGATCCCGCAAGCGCGCACCATTTCACCTGGTGATTAACCCCGGTACCCAGGGCAACCTGGGTATCGGCAGGCGCTACCCTCCAAGAGGATCAACTGTATGGCATTTACCACCCTGATACTGGATGCCCCCGGGCCGCCGTTACTGTTTGAGGAAGTCGATCGCTTTCTTGAACTGGGCCTGGTCGTCACCCTCAACCTGCACTACTTCGCCGACAAAGACCGCATCCGGCAGCACTACGCCACGCGCATTCACTATGCCGAGATCAACTGCCATGACGAGCCTGCCTTTATTGCCGCGGTGAATCAGGCCGGGGGTTATAGCGTGTTCAAGACGCGCCTGAACATCCCCTTCGGCGCCAGCCTGATCCGCGCCGCCACCTCGCCCGCGCTGGCCACACCCTTGCGCGCCATTGCCCAGGCCGGCACCGGGGTTAACCATATTGATCGGCTGGCGTGCGAGCAGTGTGGTGTGGCGATACTCAACACGCCGGGTTCCAACGCGGTCGCTGTTGCCGAATACGTCGTGGCCCAGGCGCTGTTTCTGTCTCGCGACCTGGATGACTACAACGCCGAAACGCACAACGGCCATTGGGCAAAAGGCAGCTTGGCACCTGCCCGCGAATACGCCGAACTGACGCTCGGGCTGGTGGGCACCGGCAGCATTGCCCGGCAGGTGGCGCGCAAGGCTGCGGCGCTGGGCATCAAGGTGATCGCCACCGGGTCCGAGCGCTTCACCGAACCGGTGGCGCGCAGCCTTGAGCTTGAACGACGAGCAAGCCTTGAACAGTTACTGGCCGAGGCGGACCTCGTCTCGATCCACGTACCGCTCACCCCGCAGACCCGAGGCTTGTTCGGCACTGCCGAGTTCCGGCAGATGCGCCAGGGTTCAATCCTCATCAATACCGCTCGCGGCGGGATCGTTGACGAGCACCAGTTGGCAGCCTTCATGCGCCAGTTTCCCAGGCATATCAAAGCGGTCGCCATCGATACCTTTGCCCTGGAAAAAGACCGGTTCGACTCGCCACTGACCGGCATTCCCAACGCGCAACTGACGCCACACATCGCCGGCAATACCACCACGGCAATCAGGACGGCGTCCCGCCAGATCGTCGACAAGATCCACGCATTCAGTGCCGCCGCCAGCGCGCGTTAACCTACCGGACACAAGGAAGGCCACATCATGCAAACCTCTATTTTTACCCGTCTCAACGCCCTGAGTTGCACCGACCTCAGCGATGCGATGGACCGCCTGAAGATTGTTTGCCAGTGCACCGACATCATGCCTCTGGACCGCTCGTTCAACCTCACAGGCAAAGCCTGGACCCTGCGCTACGGCCCTATTGGCCTGGACGGCGGCTCGGTGGGTGACTACATCGACGACCTTGAGGCAGGCCAGGTGGTAGTGATCGACAACCAGGCGCGGCTCGACACCACCGTGTGGGGCGATTTGCTGACCTCCACCGCCGCCCGCAAGCAGTTGGCCGGGACGGTGATTGACGGTATCTGCCGCGATGTCGACCGTGCGCTGGCGCTTAACTACCCAATCTTTGCCCGGGGTAACTGGATGCGCACCGGCAAGGATCGCGTGCGTGTCGAAGCGATCCAGGCGCCCGTTACGCTGGGCGGCGTGCGGGTACAACCCGACGATTGGTTACGCGGCGACGGTGATGGCCTGGTAGTAATTCCGGCCGGTTCACTGAGCGAAGTGCTGGCGGTGGCCGAAGAAATCCACCAGGCCGAAGCGCATATTCGTGCGGCTATCGAGGCGGGCGTTCCTTTACGCAAAGCCCGCGCCGATTACGGCTACCACGCCTTGCAGACCCCGCGCCGCTGACTGGCCGACGACAGAAGCCGCAGCGGGTGCGGCTTCAGTTGATGCTGGTGCTGTTCCTGCTCAGCGTAATCAGCCACAACGCCCTCAACCTGTACGGCGCAGTGCTGTCGATCATCACCCTGGTACAGACCTTCGCGTATCGCTGGATTCCGACGGCCAAAAGCCGCGCGGTGATCTCCATCCTCGTACTCGCCGCGTGCGCCATTGCAGCCGTGTTCGCCTCCAAAGACTTCATCGGCCACTTCGTCGACATGGTGCTGGTGTTGCTGGTGGTCCTGGTGCCGTGGACGGCGATCAACCTGATCGACTTTTATGCGATTCATAAGGGCAAGTACGACATTGCGTCGATCTTCCGGGTGGATGGCGGGATTTACGGCAAGTACAACCCCCAGGCGCTGCTGGCGTATGCCATCGGGATTGCGGTGCAGATTCCGTTTATGAACACGCCGCTGTATGTGGGGCCGATTTCCGAACACATTAACGGGGCGGATTTGTCTTGGGTGGTGGGGTTGGTGGTGACGTCGCCGTTGTATTTTTGGCTGGCGAGTCGGGATAGTGCCTACAAACGCAGGATGGATGGGGGGAAGTTGGTGGGCGGGGTTTGAGTGAACCGAATGTAGTGTTTTGAGAGTGATGGGTGGAACCATCCATATCGTGGCTTTGCGGCTGGGGTGTGGGTGGTTTTTTCTTTTTGGGGGCTAGGCTGTGGAATTGAATGCCCTCCGAAGACACATTTGCGTAAGCGTCCAGCCAAGACGCCCCCTCAAAATCACAATCAGTCGGGACTTTCGAAAAAGGTCTACCAACACAGTTGTCGCAGAGAAATTTCAAAATTTTTGAACCGAGGTTAATCTTCTATCCCTTCGACTATGACGCAAGGAACGCTGATGGCCCTCACCAGTAAAATCTGTCCATACGACCCTCAGTGGCCGCTACTTTTTACCGCCGAAAACCGAAGAATCGCGGGGGGCTTCGGTGCTGAGCTTATCGGAACTCATCATATTGGTAGCACCGCCGTTCCGGGGCTTTCTGCCAAACCGGAAATCGACATCCTGGTTGTGGTGTCGGAGCATTTAAATGAAGTCGCTCGTAACAAGTTCATGCGAACATTGGGCTACGTGCGGGGATCAGATCTTTCCGCAGGGCACCACTTTTATCGTCGCGACGTTGATGGGGTGAGAACTCATAAAATACACGTGTGCGTTGCTGGTCATGAACAGATTGCACGAATGTTGTGTTTCCGCGACCTGTTGAGAAAAGACAGCACTGTCCGCAAGCAATATCAGGATTTGAAGCTGCAGCTCGAAGCTAACAACCGGGGCGGCATTGCTGAATATCTCGCGCATAAGGCGCCCTACATTGATGCCTTGATGAATATGCACCTAGAGGTCCCTCAGGGTCAGACCACCATTATTTTAACCGTGGTCTGACCCCAATTTCCGCTCGGGCGTCGCGCGACAGCTCGGCGCTGGAGGCGCAATAAGATGGCTGGAAAAAGAGTGAGCTTTTTCTTAAGGTGATGGCAATTTGAGGCGCCGTTGTGCAGCATGGCCAGCCGGGCCAAAAATACCGAATAGCGTCCCGGTAAACCAAGGAAGAAAGTGATGAGAGTGATTCTTGTGCTGTTGTTGTTGATTAGCGGCAACGCCTTTGCCGGCTGCGACAGCATTGGCGATTCGGACCAACGCGCTTACTGCAAAGCCAAGGAAGGCCATGGTAGCTGCAACTCTATCTCCAACAGCGACCTGCGCTACACCTGCAACGCGGAAACCAATGGGAGCAGCTGCAATAGCATCAGCGACAGTGACCAGCGTTATTACTGCAATGCCAAGACCAATCATGGAAGCTGCAACTCCATCTCCGACCGCGACCTGCGCTATACCTGCAATGCTGAAACCAATGGAGGCAGCTGCAATAGCATCGACGACAGTGATCAGCGCTATTTGTGTAACGCGAAAACCAACAACGGTAGCTGCGGTTCAATCTCCAACAGGGACCTGCGTGCCCAATGTGATGCTTTGAAGCGCTGATTGGAAAAAATATTGGGGGTCAGGCCACCATTATTTTAACCGTGGTATGACCCCAATTTCACGGGTAGTGGAATTGGTCAGCCATTACAGATCTCGCAATCCTTAACCAACTGTAGGCTTCGCTGGGAGCCGCCTTCAGAGCATCATGACGCGTAGCAATTGTTTGGTAAATCCCTTCAAGGAGCCCGCTAACGGCGGCGGCTCAATGGATGTGCAACCTTTGGCGGTCATCAAAGCACTGGCTACTTCAATAATGCTGACATATTTCAGTCTATGCATGCGGGCCTTGCTAAGGTGAGTTGGCGGGACGTTTACTATCAACCTACCTCTGAACAGTCCGGGCATCGACATAATAATACTGGAGCATGATGATGACCGCTTTGGGTCGACTTCAGTCAGGCGCGACCTGCCACCAAGCCTATCAGCCCCGCCTGCATGTGGCGCGGCTCGGAACCTCCCCACATCGCTTGATGGTGATCTCTGGTTTAAGAGCACTCACCTGATCAGAAATTGCGACGAGATCAACCTGATCGCCTCGCGCTCGCCCGCCTCATAAAGTTGATGGAGACTCGCCTGATCGGTCAGTGCGTGCAGGTGGAAATGATTGTAGAAGGCCTGGCCTAAACGTTGTTGTTCGAATGTTCCTTGCTCCCAAAGGGTCAGAAACTCCTTGTAGGCTGCCCTTTCGATCTCATACTTTCCTTCCATCCCTACCCCCACAGGCGGTCTGCTGCAGTCTGCTTCGATGAGCCCTCGAAGGAAAAAACTCATTGCCCCCAAAATATGCATAACCATTAGCAATAGTGGCCTTTTGCTAGAAGTGGATCAATCCTATAATCGCGACCCACTGCAAAACCCATCCAGGAAAACAGATATGGACGTTGCAGCCTCACAGCTGGAAGCTCTGCCCAATACCGACGAATTCACCGCCCTCACCTGCTACACCAACAGCTTTGACCTCTTCAGAGTCATGGGTGTGAGCACCAAAGAACTAGTGCATTCGAATATCATCGCGGCGCTGCTCAGTGAGCAAGAACCGCACGGCCTGGCCGCCTCATTCCGGGACGCCTACATCGAGTCGCTGTCGGATTGCCGGTGCGTTGGGACCCCAATCCCTCAGCAAACGCTCGCAAGCACAGCAGGTGCCAGAGCGAAAGTATCTCGAGAATTAGCCCACCTTGACATCCTCCTCGACTTTCCCGCCCTGCGGATTGTGATTGCCATTGAGAATAAAATCTGGGCAAAGGACCAACCGAACCAGATTGCCAAATACCAGCAGGCTCTTTGCGATCTTTACCCTCATTACCCCTTTCGGGCCCTGGTGTACCTGACGCCGACGGGGCGCAACTCGCCCACGATCAACAAGGACTCCACTGTACCGGTCTATTACCAGTCGTACGGGCAGCTAGCGGCATTGCTACGCCAGCATCAGGCACGCGCCAACCACGCGGCAGGCCATTTCATCGCCGAACTCGTCACGCATGTGGAGAAAACAATGTCGGGAAACTCAGAACTGAAGCAGCTTTGCTGGAACATTTTCGAGCAGAATGAAGAAGCCTATGAGCAGTTGGTCAATAACTACCAGCATTGCTTGACTCGTAAGTTAGATGAGAGGTTCGCCAACCTCCAACAGTGCCTGATCGACAGCAACCTTTTCGCGGAATGGTCCGGGCTGATGGAAACACAGCTGACGCGGAACCCTGCGAAGCACCACTACGATCTTGACGTCCGTCTGGGTACCTGGCCGGCCGGTGTGTGGGTGAAAATCTATAAGCACTCTTGGTTTGGAGTGTTCCCCTACTTCCTCGATTGTGGCAAAGAAAGCCTGGCTAAACATCTTCCTGTCTTCACCAACGCGATGCGTCAGGTACCGGACTGGTCAAGGCATTACCTCGCCTCCGTTGGGTTCTTGCTTAGAGAGGATCGCCGCGTTTACGAGGCAGGCGATAAAGCCACCGAAACCAACCAAGCCCTGAGCATCGTTCGCGAGTGCATCATTGAGATAAATCAGGCGCTCACCGGCGGCATTGCCCAACCCATTACCGAGCCGGGCAAAACTTCCTGCAATGATGGGGCGAATTGAGTGGGTGGCGTTTGATACATCCTCTCAGTTGCGCCCTGGCTTTCCACACCTTATAGTTCGGCCCGTCGCTTGCATTGGCCGGCGACAGGGTTTCGCAGCCCTAAAACGATTCACACCAATACCGTCAGACATGCCCCAGCCGGCTCCCGGCTGCTGAATGTTTTATGGCGGTTGTGCGTGGGAGACCTTCGGGTCTGCCGGGTTTTGGTGTAAATCGTCCGGTCTGCGAACCCGCGCACAGCTGCCACCCAATCTGTTTCGCAGCAGAGCCGGTGGTAAATCTTTTTTCTTGAGGATTTACACCATGACTACTCAACACCCGCCCCGCCGCTTCACCCCCATGTCCCAAACCGCAACCGAATACCCTGTCCTCCTCATCGACAGCGACGCCCCGCTCAGCGAGCTTCACGCTTGCGCCAGCGAACGTCTCAACGCCGCCCTCGCCTACCTGCATCTGATGGCGTGCTCCACTGTGTCCGACTATGCCGAGCACGACATTAATACGGTCGCCAATACCGCTCGAATCATGGTGCAGGATGTGGCGGATGTGTTTACGGTGATGGAGCGGCGGGGGTTTGATGTGGCTGCTGTGAGTTGATGTGATGTGAGCTGTGTGGAAACCCGCTTTGGCGGGTTTTCTGGTTTTTGGTGAACTTAAACAGGGGTACTGATCCGGCTTTGATAGTGCCTGTACCGCCGCCTTCGCAGCCTCGCGGGGGCTCGACAGCTCCCACCGTTTGGCCTTTGTTCGACGCTGCCGCTGCGGCGATGGCGAGTGTTTGGGCGCGCCGCTATGATGTGGCCTTTCGTTTAACGCCCCAGGAAACGCCCATGCCCGCCCTCACCTTCCGCAACGCCGTCCCCGCCGATGCCGCGCGTTGCTTTGACATCGAAATCAGCGCTTACGAAGGCGATGAAGCCGCGACGCTGGAAAAGATCGCTACGCGTATCGCGCAGTACCCCAAGGGCTTTTTGATTCTGGAGGCGGATGGCGCGGTGGTGGGTTTTATCAACTGTGGCTGCGCCCATCAGGTGGTGATGTCGGATGAGGCGTTCAAGGAGTTGGTGGGGCATTCGGCCGAAGCGCCGAATGTGGTGATTATGTCGGTGGTGGTTGACCCGGCGCATCAGGGCAAGGGCTATTCCAGGCTGTTGATGACTGAGTTTGTGCAGCGCATGCGGGCGATGGGCAAGCAGACGATTCACTTGATGTGCAAGGAGCAACATGTGCCGTTGTACACGCGCATGGGCTACACCTATGTGCAGCCTTCGCCGTCGGAACATGGCGGGATGGCGTGGCATGAGATGGTGATGGCGCTCTAACCCAGGAAGCGTTCCGTGATGACTGCACCGCAGATTGAAATCAGCGACCAACCCCACCCCGACGCCGAGCACCTGCTCGGCAACGGCCTGGCTGCGTTCAATGAAGCCATCACCGGCTCCAACGATCGCCTGCCGCTGACGGTGCTGCTCAAAGACCCTGACACCCGGCAGATTCTCGGCGGCATTACCGGCAAAACTTCCCTGGGTATGGCCTTCCTCGACCTGTTCCACCTGCCCGACGCCCTGCGCGGTTCGGGCCTGGGCAGCCAATTGCTGCATGCCTTTGAAGACGAGGCGCGGCGGCGCGGTTGCCGCAACGCGGTGCTGTACACCCTGAGCTTTCAGGCGCCGGGGTTTTATGAGAAACACGGCTGGGTGCGGTTTGGCGAAATACCCTGTGAACCCGAAGGCAGCAGCCGGGTGTTTTTGTCTAAAGTGCTTTGATCAACGGCCATGGCGATGCAGCACGCGGCTGTGTAATGATCCCTGCTCGTTCCTCAAGGGATGGGGCCACCGCCATGACGCTGAACACCTCCGCTCACCCCGCGCAAGCGCCGCGCTTCTGGCGTGACGAGCGCTTGCCGTTCATTGAGGCGCGCACCATCGCCGACGGGCGCAAGGTGACGTATACCCGCCACTCCCACGAGCATTTTTCCATCGGCGCGATTACCACCGGGCGCAGTTATTACCACTACGGCGCGCACACGTTTGAGATCAGCGCCGGCACGGTGGTGTTGATGAACCCCGGCGATGTGCATGCGTGCAACCCGATCTACGATCAGCCCTGGTCGTATCACATGCTGTACCTCGACACGCCTTGGCTGACAGACCTGCAATACCAGCTGGGTTTCAGCACCGACCAGGGTTATCGGCCGTTCAACACGCCGCACACGCGCGATACCGTGTTGTACAACGGCTTGATTGAACTCTACGCAATCCTGTTGGATGAGCAGGCCGAGTTGCTGCAAAAGCAGAGCGCGCTGGTGAGTTACTTCACCGAGGTGCAGCAGCGTTTGAACCCTTCGCTGACGCCGGTGCGGGAGGTTAACCACAAGCTGGAGCGCGCCGCCGAGTACATCCGCGCGCACTGCACCGAGGCATTGAAGCTGGAAGATATTTGCCTGGCGGCCGAGCTGTCGCCGTCGTACCTGATCCGCGCGTTCAAGCAGTATTACGGGCTCACGCCCCATGCGTTTCTGGTGAACCGGCGCATTCAGTTTGCCCGCACCCAGTTGCGCAACGGCGCATTGATCGCGGACGTGGCGCTGGCCGCCGGCTTTGCCGACCAGGCGCATTTCCAGCGCACCTTCAAACAGCACTTCGCCGCCACGCCCGGGCAGTACCGCGACTTGCTCAAGCCATCAGCAAATAACCCACACTGGCCACCAGCAACGCGGCCATTGAGCGGTTGAACAGGCGCACGCCGTGCGGGTTGCTCAGGTAGCGCCGCAGGAAGGTGCCGGCATATGCCCAGCACGCCACCGACAGGTAGCAGATCACCAGGTAGAGCGCTGCGAACAGCCAGACCTGGCGCGCATCGCCATCGGCCACAAACAAGCCCATGCCCGCCACGCAGGCCAGCCACGCTTTGGGGTTGAGCCATTGCATGATCGCGCCGTAGAGCATCGACGGCGCGGTGGCGGTGCCCTCGGCGTCGAGCCGGCCATCGTCGACCGCGAGTTTCCAGGCCATGTACAGCAAGAAGGCCACCCCGCCCCACTGGATCAACTGGGTGAGGAGCGGCCAGCGCACCAGCACTTCATGCAGGCCCAGGCCGATCAGCACCAACAGCAGGGTGAAGCCGACGGCGGCGCCGACTACGTGTTTCTGGCTGGCAACAAAGCCGAAGCGCGCGCCGGCGCTGAGCGCGACCACATTGACCGGGCCCGGTGTGATGGAGGTGGCCAGGGCGAAGGCCGCCATGGAAATGATCAGGCTCATTGCAGTTCCTTTTTATGATGCCGCATGAAGATGGCATCACGGTAAAGGGCTGAGCACGTGGGGTATTGAAGAAAATGCCCCTGGGTCCGTGGGCGCGTTCAGTTCAGGCGGGTAGCTGGGTGAAGATGTCTTCGAGGCCCAGCACGCGGCCGTCTTCGGACAGGATCTCGACTTTGCGCAGCGGCTTGAGCGCCTGCGCATCCAGCAAGCGAGTGCTGCCAGCCGCCGGCTCGGTGAAGGCTTCACCCCATTGGGCCAGGGTGACGAGTACCGGCATCAGCGCGCGGCCTTTGTCGGTGAGTTGATATTCACTGCGCGCGCCGATTTCGTTGGTTTGCAGCAGGCCTTGCTCGACCATGTCCTTGAGGCGGGTGGCGAGGATGTTTTTCGCCACACCGAGGTTCTTCTGGAAATCCCCGAAGCGCGTCACCCCAGCGTATGCGTCGCGAATGATCAACAGGGTCCACCAGTCGCCCACCACATCGAGCGCACGAGCAACCGGGCAGCAGTCGCCTTCCAGGCATTTGCGTTTCATCGTCGGGCCTCCCGGCAGTCAGAAATATTAGGTTGCATTATAGGACCAACAGGCTCAGGATAAAAACGGTTTCATCATTAAACCTAATTCGTCGCCTGGAGTTCGTCATGGATATTCGTGGAAAAGTCGTACTGGTTACCGGCGCCAACCGTGGCCTGGGCAAAGCATTCGTCACCGCGCTGCTGGCAGCGGGCGCCGCCAAGGTTTACGCCGGGGCGCGGGACCCGGCCAGTGTCGATATTCCCGGCAGCACGCCGGTTGCGCTGGACATTACCGACCCGGCCAGCGTGCAGCGCGCCGCCGAGCAATGCAGCGATGTGGATGTGCTGATCAACAACGCGGGCTGGCTCAAGTACGGCTCATTGCTGGCCGAAGACAGTGTCGAGAACCTGCAGCAGCACTTTGACGTGAACACCTTCGGCACCCTGCGCGTGAGCCGCGCCTTCGCGCCGATCCTTGCCAGGCACGGCGGCGGCGCGCTGATCAATATCCTCTCGGTATTGAGCTGGCTGAGCCCGCCCGGCGCCGGCGGCTACAGCACTTCGAAGTCCGCCCAGTGGGGCCTGACCAACGGCCTGCGCGGCGAGCTGCGCGAACAGAACACCCTAGTCATCGGCGTGCACCCGGCCTACATCGATACCGACATGGTGGCCGATGTGCAGGCACCGAAGAGCACGCCTCAGGAAGTGGTTGCCATCACCCTCAAAGCCCTGAGCGAAGACCGCGAGGAAGCACTGATTACCGACATGACCCATGCGGTAAAAGCCTCACTGTCCACCGACAGCCCGGTTTACCTCACTCAGTGATCAACGAAAAGTGCGCGCCCACCCCGGCGCGCACGCCCTCGCCCACGGCCAGCGCCACCGAGCCGGCGGCAAGCGAGGTGTCGCCACAGGCAAACACACCAGCCACAGAGGTTTGGCGCATGTCGTTGGTGTGCAGATAAGGACCGGTGGGGCCATCGGCCAACTCACAACCCAATTGCTCGATTAACGGGCTGATGCGTGTGCGAGATTGGGTGAATACGCCGTCCAGCGCTATGACCCGGCCGTCGGCCAATTCCAAATCAGCGCGGTCGCCGCTGATGCGCGTGACCTTCGTCCTTTCCAGCGACACCCCACGTCGATCCAACTGCGCCTGCTGTTCGGCATCCGGCGTAAATACGCCATTGGTGAACAAGGTGGTGGTGCCCCAATCCGGCAGCATTAATGCGTGGTGCATCGCCAGCGGTGAAGTGGCCAATACGCCGATGCGACCTTGATCCAATTCGTAGCCGTGGCAATAAGGACAGTGAAAAACACGCGTGCCCCAGCGTTCCTTGAGGCCTTCGATGGCGGGTAATTCGTCGACCACGCCGGTGGCGAGGATCAGGCGCTTGGCTTTGAACTCGCCATTGCCATGGGTGCGAACGCTGAAACCACTCGGCTCGCAAGCAGCCTGGACCACGCTGTCTTGCACCCAGGTCACCGTCGGGTATTCCATCAACTGGCGGCGCCCTTCGGCGGCGATGACGTCCGGCGCCTGGCCGTCCTGGCCGAGAAAGCCATGAGAAGTAGCCGCAAAGCGATTACGCCGCTGCCCGGCATCAATCACCAATACCTTGCGTCGCGCCCGCGCCAATTGCAGGCCCGCGGACAGGCCGGCATAGCTGCCGCCCACAATAATGACGTCATGCATCATGAAAGTGATCTCGTGTTGTGCGCTCGCGGTGGTCCGCGCGCTTTCACGACACACCATATGTTACGTAAAAATACCGCGTCAAGGGTCTCGCAACTTTTTAGGTTACAAACGATACTTTGCGCCGAATCGAATTGAGGTTTTTTGATGAGAAACGACACCCGCCTCTCGCGCATGCTGCATGTGCTGATCCATATGGGCCGCCATGAAGAGCGCGCCACGTCGGAGACCATCGCACAGATGCTCGGCACTAACCCGGTGGTGGTGCGGCGCACCTTGGGCCTGCTCAAGGAGCAGGGTTACGTGCGCTCGGAAAAGGGCCATCAAGGCGGCTGGAGCCTGGGCAAACCCCTGGATGAAATTACCTTGCTGGATATTCACAACGCCTTGGGCACGCCGTCGATATTCGCCATCGGCCTGTCCACCGATCACCCGGCGTGCCTGGTGGAGCAGGCGGTGAACGCGGCATTGACGGACGCGTTCGATCAGGCGCAGGCGCTATTGATGGCGCGCCTGGGGGATGTGACGCTGGCGCAGTTGGCGGATGATTTCGATGAGCGCTACCGCATCGCAATGGCGCCCTGACCCGCTAGAGCCCGCGATTACGCAGCCACTGCAAAAAGCCTTTCTTGACCGGCACCACCGGCGCCTCCTGGGTCAAGGCCTGCGCCGTGTGCACACGGAAATCCAGCAGCGCCTTCATTGCTTCGCTGATGTCATGCCGCGCATCCAGACAAGGTTTGAGGTATTCCCTCTCGATGCGATACAGCGTGCAGAAGGTCTTGGCCGAGAAATCCGCCAGCGTCGCCTGATCCGACAAAATCCCCGCCTCGCCAATCACCTCGCCCGGCCCCATGCGCCCGGCCTCGAACTTGTGGCCAGCCTTGACCAACATCACCGAGACCACGCCGGATTCGATAATAAACAAATGGTCGCTGACCTCCCCCGCCGGCAAGATCATCTCGCCGGCGCGGTAGGTGTGCTGGGTCATGTTCTGGCTGAAGGTGTCCTTCTCTTCCTGGCGCAGGGTGGAGAAAATCGACGAACGCTCCAGCAATGCCCGCGCGGCAGACATCGCCGGTGGTGCGCTGCTTTCGGTGGCGGACAGCAGGCCTACGCCCGCCGCTTGCAGGTGCCGGAACGCCAGGTCGTAAAGCTGGTTGCGCACTTCGCGCTTGAGGGTCATGGCCGGCACAAACCCGCTGATTTCATACTCGACGCCGCCACTGGCCGACGTCTTGAACGCCACGCTCGGCGCGGGCTTGGCCAGCAGCGGCCGGCAACCTTGCATCGCGCGCTCCAGCGCCTCGATCACGGTTTGCGGGCGCGCATGGGGGCTGACTTGCAGGCTGACCGCCAGGCCGAACATGTCCGCCGGGCGTGAGAAGTTGATGATCTTGGCTTTGGCCGCCAGCGAGTTGGGGATCACCGCCATGCTGCCCTGGGAGGTTTGCAGGCGTGTGGCGCGCCAGTCGATATCCGTGACGCGGCCTTCGGTGCCGTCGATGGAAATCCAGTCATCCAGTTGGTAGGGTTTGGTGGTATTGAGGACGATCCCGGAAAACACATCGCTCAAAGTGCTTTGCAGCGCCAGGCCGACGATGATCGCCACGGCGCCGGAGGTGGCGAGCACGCCTTTGACCGGCAGGTCGAGCACGTAGGCCATGGCGGCGATGATCGCGATCAGGAAAATCACCGCGCCCAACAGGTCCTGCAGCAATCGCCCGCCATGCCCGACCCGATTCATCATTACCGTGCCGAGCAACACCGTAAGGGTGCGCGCGGCGAACAGCCACCAGCCGATCTGCAGCGCAGTGGCCGCCAGGTGCAAGGCGGTGTTGTCGGCATACGGCGCGAGTTGCATGGGGTTCATGCCGTCGTTGAACAGCACGGCGCTGTAAACGGCAAAAATCGCCAAGCGCGCCGCGAGTTTCCAGTTGGCGAGGTTGGCGGAAATAAGACGCCACACGGCGATGTCGATAAAGATCAGCGCCACGGCGCACAACATCGGGTGATCAGCGATAAATGAGGGCATCCAGGCGACTCCAGGGCGAATGCCCAGAAGATCGCATGAAACAGGAACGCTGGAAAACAAAATGTGGGAGCTGGCTTGCCTGCGATGCAGGCACCTCGGTGTATCCGTTGCACCGAGGTGATGCTATCGCAGGCAAGCCAGCTCCCACAGGGGTATTGCGCCAGGCAATCAGCCCGCCATCTGCCCGAAACGCCCCGACTGGAAGTCGGCAAACGCCTGGTGGATTTCCTGCTCGGTGTTCATCACGAACGGGCCGTGACCGACGATAGGCTCGTCAATCGGCTCGCCACTGAGCAGCAACACTTTGGCGTCATCGTTGGCCTCCAGCGTCAGCTGAGCACCATCGCGCTCGAACAACGCCAATTGACCTTGGCGCGCCACCTCTTCGCCATTGACCAGCACCGTGCCGCGCAGAATAACCAGCGCAGTATTACGCCCGGCGTGCAGGTCCAGCGTCACCGTTTTACCGGCATTAAGGCGCAGGTCCCACACGTCAATCGGCGTGAAGGTACGCGCAGGCCCTTGAGTACCGGCGAACTCACCGGCGATCAAGCGCAGTTGCCCGGCGTCGTTGGCCAGCGGCAGCACCGGGATATCACCGTCGACGATGGTCTGGTAACCGGCGTCGGCCATTTTGTCCTTGGCCGGCAGGTTGACCCACAGTTGCACCATCTCCAGCGCCCCGCCGCTGCGGGCAAAGGCTTCGGAATGGAACTCTTCATGGATGATGCCTTTCGCGGCCGTCATCCATTGCACATCGCCGGGGCCGATCTTGCCACCGGCGCCGGTGGAATCACGGTGCTCGACTTCGCCGTCATACACGATGGTCACGGTTTCAAAACCGCGATGCGGGTGTTGGCCGACGCCGCGACGTTGATCGGTGGGCGTGAAATCGGCGGGGCCAGCGTGGTCCAGCAACAGGAATGGGCTGATGTGCTTGCCCATCGAGTCGTAGGAAAACAGCGTGCGCACCGGGAAGCCATCGCCGACCCAATGGGCGCGGGGGCTGGTGTAGATGCCGATGAGTTTTTTCATGGTGTACCTCCAAAGTACGACCACCATAAGGCTGCTGGCGTTTGAGCACTAGCCGGCAAACGCGGCCTTATTCGTTCTATGTATAGGACAGTGCTTTGTCCGGGGGGCTGGCGCCGAAGCCTTGCAGTATGCGGGCGGCAATGCCTTGGCTGACAGCGTTGACCAGCCGCGCTGTGCCGTCTGGTGTTTGGGCGGAAGAGGACAAAAGCCGTTGAAACTTCCCACGTAATAGCCGGAAAAGCTCTACAGATCTCTCCTTAAAACCTCTGCAAAGTCCTTCGCCTGATCACACAGTGCGAGGGATTGCAGATGGTTTTTTTCGTTAAAGCCCAGGTTTTTTGGGCTGTCGCTTGAACCCGGCCATTGGCAGGCTGGCCCTGGCCCCAATGGATGCAAAGACGGTCGATGTTGAAACCGTCTTGCGCGACTTTAGAGAGTGCCTGAACACCTTTGATGACTGGGCTTCGAGCTTCTGGAGCTTTTCGGCGCTGGATG
>NZ_JBKEZW010000021.1:0-30610 GCF_053345295.1 Pseudomonas sp. M5A4_2d
GGGTTCCGCCCTTACGGCGGGTCACTTTTGGAAAAGAGCCCCAAAAGTAACCAAAAGGGCTCTTGCCCCACCACTCGGCACCTCGCTTAGGCTCGGTGTGCCCTCACTCCGGCTTCGGACCGTGGGCCGCCGCCATGGGCCATCCTTGGCCCATCGCGGCTAACCCGGCGTCCTGCCGGGTTACCCACGCTCCAAAGCCTGCGTTCGGCCAGCGTGGTTAACGGGGCGCCTAAGATCAAAATCAAAAACAGATCAAGATCAAAAGCAGAGCACGGCGGCCTAGTAGCCGACCTGAGTGGTTAGATCAAAAGCAAAACCGAGGCGGCCTGACAGCCGACCTGATCTTGGAAGCTGAACCTAATCAAATGTGGGAGCTGGCTTGTCGAACCGCCGAACCGCTGCGATAGCATCAACTCGGTGTACTTGGTGGACCGAGGTGTCCGCATCGCAGGCAAGCCAGCTCCCCCAAATGATCGGGGTTTACAGCTTGGCGATGGACACTTCGGTCGACTTCACAAAGGCAATCACTTCGCTGCCCACTTTCAATTCCAGGTCACGCACCGAGCGGGTGGTGATCACAGAGGTGACGATGCCGGACGCGGTCTGCACGTCGATTTCGGACACCACTTCCCCCAGCAGAATTTCCTTGATCACGCCCTTGAACTGGTTGCGCACGTTGATCGCTTTAATGGTCATGTCGGCTTTCCTTTTGGCTGTTGGGTCAATCCGCACGAATGCGCAGGCCCTCAAAATGCGCCATTCAATCAGCCATTAAAAGGAATATATAACTCTTTATTTATTCGATATCGATATATGTGCACTGTTCACCTGGCAACAGCGGATCAACACACTGCCCTCTCACACCACAACACAATTGACCTGAAACCCAGCAAACACGCCCCGACAACAGATGGCACAGAGACTGCATATTCCGATTGAGCATGATGGAACATGTCATTTCAATTTTCTGAATATAAGAAAAGCCTTCTCTCACCGCCTTGTCCGGAGCTGTTCCATGAAACCCTTCACCCAACGCTTACTGGGCGCCTGCGCCCTCATCTTGTGTGTGCAACCGCAAGCCTTCGCCGCCGAAGCCGACCCCGCGCAAGTCAACCTGGATTACGCCTACTACTCACCGGTCAGCCTGGTGCTCAAGCATTTCGGCTGGCTGGAACAAGCGCTGCCGAACAGCAAAGTCGGCTGGGTACTGAGCCAAGGCAGCAACCGCTCGCTGGAATACCTCAACAGCGGCGGCGTCGACTTTGCCTCTTCCGCCAGCCTGTCGGCGGTGTTGAGCCGCGCCAATGGCAGCCCGATCAAATCGGTGTACGTCTACAGCCGCGCCGAGTGGACCGCGCTGGTGGTGCGCAAAGACTCGCCGTTCAACCGCGTGACGGATCTGAAAGGCAAGAAAATCGCCGCCACCAAAGGCACCGACCCGTACCTGTTCACCCTGCGCAGCCTGCAACAAGCCGGGCTGAAAAAAGACGACGTCGAGCTGGTGCACCTGCAACACCCCGACGGCCGCACGGCGCTGGAAAAAGGTGACGTAGACGCCTGGGCCGGTCTCGACCCGCACATGGCCGCCAGTGAAATTCAGGCCGGTTCACGCCTGCTGTACCGCAACAAGGACTTCAACAGCTACGGCGTGGTCAGCGTCACCGAGCAGTACGCCAAGGAGCATCCGCAGACCATCAGCAAGGTGCTCGGCGCCTATGAAAAAGCCCGCGACTGGGCAGTGAAACACCCGGATGAGTTCGCCAAACTGCTCGCCGACGAAGCCGGCCTGCCGCTGGAAGTGGCCAAGCTGCAACTGTCGCGCACCGACCTCGGCAGCCCGTTGCTGAGCGCCCAGGATGTGCTGTCGTCCAAGGCCGCTGCGCCGATCCTGGTGTCCGAGGAATTGGTGCGCCGTGGCGTGAACGTGGACCAGGTGATCGACCAATTGATCGACACCTCTTTCGGCCAGGCGCTGCCAAAGCAGTAAGGGGAGCGTGATGACCAGCAGAATCCAAACAACGGCCCTTCCCGCGCCGGTCGCCATCAACCGCAGCGCCTGGCCTCGGCGGCTCAAGGGGCTGCTGTTGCCGGTGCTGATCCTGCTGGTGCTGGAAGTGGTCGTGCGTATCGGCTGGCTGCCGTCCTACCAGATGCCGGCCCCCAGCGAGATTGCGGTGACGCTCACCGACCTGGCCGAGGGCGCGTTGTGGAAACACATCAGCGCCAGCCTGTTGCGGGTGCTGGCAGGCTTCACCATTGGCGCAAGCCTGGCCTTGATTTTCGCCGCCTGGGTGGGTTTGAGCCGTGAAGCCGAAGCCTACCTGGAGCCAACGTTTGCCGGGTTGCGCTCGATTCCGAGCCTGGCCTGGGTGCCGCTGTTGCTGCTGTGGCTGGGCATTGATGAAACCTCGAAGATCGTGCTGATCGCGATTGGCGCGTTCTTCCCGGTGTACCTCAATGGCGTCGCGGCGATTCGTGATATCGACCGCAAGCTGGTGGAAGTCGGGCAAATGTACGGTTTCAGCAGGCCACGCCTGGTGCGCCGGATTCTCTTGCCCGCCGCCCTGCCCGGCCTGTTTACCGGGCTGCGCAGCGGCCTGAGTCTGGCCTGGATGTTTCTGGTGGCCGCCGAACTGATCGCGGCCACCAAGGGCCTGGGCTACTTGCTCAGTGATGGTCGGGAAACCTCGCGGCCGGACATCGTGCTGGCGGCAATCATCGTGCTGGCGCTGTTGGGCAAGGTCAGCGATGGCGTGCTCGCGGCACTGGAGAAACGCTGTCTGGCCTGGCGTGACACCTTCAATGGCCAAGGCGCGGAGCAATGAGCATGCAACCGTTATTAGAGATTCACGTCGCGCGTAAAAACTTTGCCAGCACCACAGTGCTGAAAAATGTACACCTGGCGTTGCAACCGCGCGAAGCCGTGAGCCTGCTGGGCCCCAGCGGATGCGGCAAAAGCACGTTGTTGCGCATCGTCGCCGGCCTGGAAAAGGACTTCCAGGGTGAGCTGCGCAGCCCCGCAGGCGAGGTCGCTTTTGTGTTCCAGGAGCCCCGGCTGATGCCTTGGCTGACGGTGGAGCAAAACATCGGTTTCAGCGATGACAGCCACTATGACAAGGCCTGGGTCACGCAGTTGATCGAAGAAGTCGGCCTCGCAGGCTTCGCCCAGGCGCTGCCCAAGGCCTTGTCCGGCGGCATGGCGCAACGGGTAGCCATCGCGCGCGGCCTGTATTCACGCCCGCAGGTGCTATTGCTCGATGAGCCCTTCAGCGCGGTGGATGCCTTCACCCGCATGAAACTGCAGGACTTGCTGCTGCAACTGGCCGAGCACCATGCCATTGCCCTGCTGCTGGTGACCCATGATGTGGACGAGGCGCTGTACCTGAGTGACCGGGTGCTGGTGATGGACAACCGGCCAAGCAGCATTCGTCAGACACTGGCGGTGGACCTGCCTCACCCGCGGGACCGGCGTGACCCGCTGCTGGCGCAGCTCAAGGCGCTGTCCTTGACCGAGTTGCAGCGGGCCCATGTGATTTAGGCCAATGTGCGACTGAGTGTCACCCAATACCGCGTCCGCGCCCGCACCTCAAACCCCAGTGTCTGGGCCAGCAGGCTGAGGATGCGGTCGGTGTCATCCAGGCGAAAGCTGCCGGTGACCCGCAGGGTTTCCAGGCTCGGGTCCCAGCGCAGCACACCTGGGCGATAACGCTCCAGTTCGCGCAAAAAATCCCCCAGCGCCTGGTTTTGCGCGGTCAAGACGCCATCGCGCCAGTCCAGTTGCTGCGCATCGAACGGCACCCGCTCCCCAAGCCCCTGAGGCTTTAATAACGCTTGCTGACCGTTGCTCAAAGTCGCCAGTTGCCCGGTCACATCGCGCACCTGCACCGCGCCCTTGAGCACCGACACCCGGCAGCCGGTCGACAACTGCCGCACACACACCTCGGCCTGTCTGACCTGAACCTCGCCGTAGCGGGTGTTCACTGCGATCAAAGCCGAGCCCGGCACACTCAGCGCCAATTCCCCTTCCACCAGCGTGATGCGCCGATGCGCGCGGTCGACATCGACCGCTGTGGCGGTATTGAGTTGCAGGCTGCTGCCATCGATCAAGGGCAGGCGTTTGCGCTCGCCGGTGGCGGTGTGCAGATCGGCACGCCACGCCTCGATCGGCAACTGGCGGCTGATCAACCAGGCAGTGGGCACCAGCGCCGCCACACCCAAGGCACGCTTGAGGATCGCTCGCCGCGCCAATTGCGGACGGTCGAGGCTGGCCATCGCCAATGCGTGTGGCAAGTCACTGAAACGCTGGCGCAGGGATTGGGCTTTTTGCCAAGTCTGTTCGTGTTGGGGATGGCTGTCGCGCCATTGCTGCAAGGCCGCATGGTCACGCTCGGTGGCGGCGCCGGACTCCAGCAATGCCAGCCATTGGGCGGCGGCGCGCGCGACATCGCGATTCACAGGTCCACCAGCAGGCAATGTTCGTAGGCTTGGGCCATGTAGCGCTTCACCGTGCGCTCGCAAACGTCGAGCCGTTCGGCAATCTCTCGATAGCCCAGGCCTTCCAGCTGGCTCCACAGAAACGCGCGGCGCACCAGCACCGGTAAACCGTCAAGCAACTCATCCAGTGCTTGCAGGGTTTCGAGCATCAGCCAGCGTTGTTCGGGTGACGGCACGCAGGCGTGCGGCAGGTTTGCCAACGCATTCAAGTACGCCTGCTCAAGGCTGCGCCGCTGATGAAAGTTGACCAGCAGGCGCTTGCCGACGGTCACCAGATAGGCACGTGGTTCCTGCATCTGCGCAATGGGCTGTGCACTGGCGAGCACGCGCAAAAAGGTGTCCTGGCTCAGGTCCGCTGCATCCCAGGCATTGCCCAGCCGCTGCAGCAACCAGCTTTCCAGCCAACTGCGGTGGTCGCGGTACAAACTCGACAACGTGAGTTCGGCAGCGTGGGTCGGGGCAACAGCATCAGTCATGGCGAGCAACCTGCGCGGCGCGAGTTAATCTCAAATGAGATTAATTCTATTTAATATCGTGCCGACACACCATGTTCTTTTCAACATTGCGTTTATACGCAAGCCTCTGCGTCAAATACCTGACCGCGCCCGACCACGCTGGCAGGTGCCAACACCGCCCCCGGCGCCAACACCGCATTGGCGCCGATTCGGCACTGATCGCCGAGCAACGCGCCGAATTTATCGCACCCGGTGCGCTGCAATTGCCCGTTGATCCGCACCTGCACTTCCTTATCCTCGCGCTCATTGCGGTAGTTGGCGACGATGCTGCCGGCCTCCAGATTGACCCCATGGCCCAGCACCGAATCGCCGACAAAGTTGAAATGCGCCAGCTTGCTGCCACTGAACACAAACGAGCTTTTCAACTCCGCACCCGGGCCGATGATGCATTGCGCATCCACCCAGCACCCGGCGCGCAGCAGAGAACCACTGGCGATAAAACAATGCGCGCCGATGATCAGTGGCGCCTTGAGCACGGCGCCGGACTCGACGGTGGCGGTACGATGGATCGCGATTTCATCCTGAATGACGTAAGCGTCTGCCGGCAATTGCGCCAGTAACTGGCGAACAATCGCCGGTGCCTGGGCCACCAACGCCCAAGGCATCAGGTCAGCCCAAGGCGCCAACGGGGATTGGGAAACGTGGGCGATGTAGTCGGTGAGTCGGATCAACGTCGAGGCCTCCAGCGGTCAAAGAAGCTCGAAACGCTAGCATGTCGGGCGTGATAAACGGAACTTTACTATTTGTCTTGATATGGATATTTTATCCATAAATGCACACGAGGTTCGCTCATGCAATTGCCTGACTATCAAGACGTCATCGCTGCCGCCCAACGTCTGGAAGGCTTCGCCCATCAGACGCCGGTCTTTACTTCGCGCACCCTGGACGCCGAAACCGGCGCCCAGGTGTTCATCAAATGTGAAAACCTGCAACGCACCGGCTCGTTCAAGTTTCGCGGCGCGTTCAATGCCCTGTCGCAGTTTGACACGCAGCAGCGCAAGGCGGGCGTGGTGGCGTTTTCTTCCGGCAACCATGCCCAGGGCATTGCGCTGGCCGCTCGTTTGCTGGGCATGCCGGCGACTATCGTGATGCCCACCGACGCGCCTGCCGCCAAGGTTGCAGCGACGCGGGAATATGGCGCCAGCGTGGTGCTGTATGACCGTTTCACCGAGGACCGCGAACAAATCGGCCGCACCCTGGCCGTTGAACACGGCATGACGCTGATACCGCCTTACGATCACCCGCACATCCTCGCCGGCCAAGGCACCGCCGCCAAAGAGTTGCTGGAATTCAGCGGCCCGCTGGACGCCCTGTTCGTCGGCCTGGGCGGGGGTGGCATGCTCTCCGGCACCGCGTTATCGACTCGCGCCCTGTCACCGGATTGCCAACTGTTCGGCGTCGAACCCCAAGCCGGTAACGATGGCCAGCGCTCATTCCACAGCGGCAGCATCGTGCACATCGACACCCCGGCGACCATCGCCGACGGCGCGCAAACCCAACATTTGGGCAACTACACCTTCCCGATCATCCGTGACCTGGTGAATGACATCCTTACGGTATCCGACGCGCAGTTGGTAGACGCCATGCGCTTCTTCATGCAGCGCATGAAACTGGTGGTTGAACCGACCGGCTGCCTGGGCCTGGCGGCATTACGCCAACTGGGCGAGCGGTTCAAAGGCCAGCGCGTGGGCATCATCGTCACCGGCGGCAACGTGGACATCCAGCGCTACGCCGCCCTGCTCAGCGAGGCGCCATGAAGATCATCCACACGTCGAAGGCCTCAGCACCGGCCGGGCATTATTCCCAGGCCATCAGCCACGGCGACACGCTGTATATCTCCGGGCAATTGCCGGTCAGCCCGGACGGGCGCCACAACCTGTCGGCGCCGTTTGCCGAACAGGCGCAAATCGCACTGCATAATCTGTTGGCCATCCTGAACGCCGCCGGCGGTTCGCCGCAGGATTTGGTGAAGGTCACGGTGTACGTTGCCGGGGTCGGGCACTGGCCGGCGTTCGACCGCGTTTACGCCGCCGCGCTGGGCGATCACCGCCCTGCCCGCGCGGTGGTCCCGGTGCCCGAATTGCATCACGGTTACCTGGTGGAGATTGAAGCCGTGGCGCGCTACTTGGCGTAGGTGTAGACCGCTGCGCGTGACACGCCCAAGTGCGAGGCCACCGTCTCCATGGCCCGACGAATATCCATGCAGCCGGCGTCTTTGAGCTCTTGCAGCAGCACCCGCCGGTCCGCCGCCTTGAGTGCACGCGGCGTGGTTGCCAGGCGTGCGGCGAACTGGTCGATACGTGCGCGAATTACATCGGCACCCGAGGGGTCGAGGGACTCGCCGGGCTTGTCACCACTGACCGAGCCAAACTGTTCCAGCATGCCCTGCAAGCCCCGGAACAACGAAAGATCCACGTTCATGCACAAGGCGGCGACGTACTTGCCGCTGGCGTCCTTGATACCAATCGAGGTGCTCTTGACCTGGCGGCCATCGGCGAACTGGTTCTGGTAATTGGCGATGACCTGGGGGTACTCAGGGTCGGCAATTCGCGCCAGCCCAAGCTCGGTGGCCGGGTCACCCGGCTGACGCCCGGAGAGGTTGTTATGGATCGCCAGGATCGCGTGCTGCGGGTCACGCAAGTCATGCAGCACCACCTCGCAGAATGGGCTGAAAGTCTTGCTCAAGCCTTCGGCAATCTGTTCGAGCTGGCTGATCAGGGTGGTGTCTTCAGGAGAGGTCTTTTTCATGCAAGACAACATATCCAGTCCTGGACAGGGCGTCAATTTGGCCGCTGTCCCTCATTGTGGAGCTTGAACCATGGACACCCCTGCCGCATTGATTGATACGCTGAAAATGCAGCGCAATATCCAGCGCATGCAACAGCGCGCCGACAGCCTGGGCGTGCACTTGCGCCCCCACGTCAAAACCCACAAATGCGCCGAAGTGGTGGCCGCACAGATCTCCGCCGGTGCTCACGGCATCACCGTTTCAACGCTGAAAGAAGCCGAGTATTTCTTCGAACTGGGCCTCCACGACATTCTCTATGCAGTGGCGATGGCGCCACACAAACTGCCTCAAGCGCTGGCACTGCGTCGTCAGGGTTGTGCGCTGACGCTGATCACCGACAGCCTCGCCGGTGCCCGGGCGATTGTTGATTTCGGCCGAGAGCACGGTGAAGCCTTTGCCGTCATGATCGAGATCGACTGCGACGGCCACCGCTCCGGGGTCAAGCCGCAGGAGCCCTTACTGCTGGAAATCGCGCACCTGCTCGGCAACACACTCACCGGCGTGCTGACTCACGCCGGTGAAAGCTACGGGCTGGATACGCCCGAGGCCTTGCAGGCCATTGCCGAGCAGGAACGTGCGCGCTGTGTTGAAGCGGCCGAGCGGATTCGAGCGGCGGGCTTGCCCTGCGTGCAGGTCAGCGTCGGTTCCACTCCGACCGCATTGTCGGCAATGAACCTGGACGGCGTCACCGAACTGCGCGCCGGGGTGTATGCGTTTTTCGACCTGGTGATGCACAACATCGGCGTGTGCCGCACCGAGGAACTGGCCTTGAGCGTGCTGACTACGGTGATCGGCCATCAAGCGGAAAAAGGCTGGATCATCACCGACGCCGGCTGGATGGCCATGAGCCGGGATCGCGGCACCCAATCGCAGAAACGCGATTTCGGCTATGGCCAGGTGTGTGATGAACACGGTGAGCCCATCGCAGGCTTGTTGTTGAGCAGTGCCAATCAGGAACATGGTGTGGCGCGGTTCGAAGACAGCGGCATGGACGTCGTCGCGAAGTTCCCGCTCGGCACCCGCCTGCGCATCCTGCCCAACCATGCGTGTGCCACAGGGGCGCAGTTTGGTCGCTACCACGCGATTCTGGATAACGGTGAAGTGCACGTCTGGGAGCGGTTGCGCGGCTGGTAGATGAGTACCTGAAGGATAGAAACCTTTACGGGGTAGCGGTTGCAGGCTCCTTCAGTTCTGCGAAGATAGCCGTCCCACGGATGGCTATGCCTTCATTGACAGGAGTGAAATTCTTGACCGTCGCCGCTCTGCTATTTGCCGAAAGCTTCCCTATCGCAATCACTGACAATCTGATCAGTTCCAATCTGGCGCCCGATATACCGCCCACCACACCGTTGACCGGCCTGGAGTTGCGCAAGGGCAATGCAGGCAAAAGCTTCCCAACAGGCTTGGCGCTCAAAGTCTGGGCATCCGAATTCGGCTTTCACTTCTTGTATGCCGGGCGCGTCGATCACGCGCGGCAAATCTTCGACAGGGTCGAACAGGTGGTATATCGCGAGCAGCAATACACCCTCGATCGCCACCAAAACATCATCGACGATGCCAATTATCATGGGCTCGACGTGAGTTTTATCGTGGTCTATCTCGACGAGGGATTTATCGCCCACGCCGGCGATGCCGACCGCCAAACGGCGCTTATGGGTAAAAGCTTCGGCAAAGTCCTGGTTATCGGCTCCGGCCGGGAATCGCTAATACAGGCGATGGACACCCTGGAGCGTCGCCAGACCCTGACCTTGCCCGAGTTCGAACCCGTCAACCTCGACTACGCCACCCATGCCATTGCTAACGCGCTCGCGGTAGTGGGCCGATCAAGCGTGGAATACATGCGCACCCACTCCGCCTTTGCACAACAGTCCACCGGAGCACTGTTCAATATTTCTTACTTTCCAAACCTCTATGGCTGGAGCGTGAAAAATCCTGCACCAGGCTGGCTCGCGAATCGACTCTGCCAGATATTCACTCAAAGCGACGGTACGGGAACCTATCTGACACGCCTGGTGGTGACACGCCAGGAAATGGGTGGCACTCACCTCGAAACGTTTTTCTTCAGCGGCCACCAGAAGCTGGAGTTGGCCCAAGACGAAATCACTCTCGACCTGCGTAACCTGACACTCAGCCGGATCAGAGCGCTGTATGACGACAGCGATAGCGGTGAAATGCTTGTTCTGGAAGAGGACCTGGAGTTGTATCAGGTCATTGTGTACGGCCAGAAAGACGCGCCGGGGATGCCACCCGCCATCAGCCATACCGTCACCTACGACTGCAGAAGCGCTAGCCTGACCATCGCTAACATAGCCGGCGCCTTGCGCTTCACGCTGCACCAGCCGTTAATTCGCAACTTGTGGGCACGGATCAATCGGGAAACGGCGTTGCTGCCCATGCGAACCCCCTTGATCCTGCATCCTGGCTTGTCCACCGCCAAGCGCCGAATCTGGTTAAAGCTTGAGAACCTGCAACCCAGCGGCTCATACAAATTACGCGGCATGAGTGCGCTATGTGCATACGCTGCAAGCCTGGGTAAATTCAGGGTTGTCTGCCCATCAGGCGGCAATGCCGGCCTGGCAACGGCCGTCGCTGCGCGCAATTTGGGGCTGCAAGCCTGCATCGTAGTGCCAACCACCACTTCCGAAGCGACCCGTGCACGCATCCGCCGGGCTGGTGGTGAGGTCGTGGTGCATGGCGAACTCTGGGATCAGTCCAACCAACTGGCTTTAAGCCTGGCCAGCGATTCAGACGCTTTTTATGTGCCAGCCTTCGACCACCCGCTTTTGTGGGAAGGCCATAGCAGCCTGGTCGACGAAATTCTTGAAGACTGTCCGAATGTGGACGGCATCGTCAGCTCCGTCGGCGGTGGTGGTTTACTCGCGGGGATACTGACCGGACTCGAACGGCACAACCGGTATGACTGCAAGATAATCACCTGCGAAACGGCAGGTGCCGCCTCCTTCCAGGCGGCGATGGAGGCAGGAAAACCGGTACGCCTACCGCGCATCGACACCGTGGTCAAATCACTGGCGGCGTCTCAAGTCGCAGCATGGCCGGTTGAGCACATCCGCGCGTTTGCCCATGAATGCGTGGTACTCAGCGACGCTGACGCAATGATGGGCGTTGCCCGTTACGCCGACGATATGTGTCAGTTGGTGGAGCCCGCTTGCGGCGTGTCTTTGGCAGTTGCGTACCTGGACCATCCGGCAATTGCCGACGTGCAAGATGTGGTGATCATCGTGTGTGGCGGTGTGAGCATCAACGCCGAACTGGTGGCGCAGTGGCAACAATCGGTCTGACCAACCGCAGGAGTCGGCCAGCCGACTCCTGCGCTCGACGCGGTGAATCAAGCATCCTGCAAAATCAAATCCGCGCCCTTCTCTGCCACCATCAACACCGCCGCATGGGTATTGCCCGACGTCACATTCGGAAAGATCGACGCATCGACAATCCGCAACCCGTCCAGCCCATGTACCTTCAAGCGTTTGTCCACCACCGAGACCTGCGGGTCCGAGCCCATGGCGCAGGAGCCGCACAGGTGGTAGATCGAGCCGCTGTTTTCACGGAAGTATTGCAGCATCTGCTCATCGGTCTGCACCGCCGCGCCCGGTAATACTTCGGCCACGGTGATGCCCTTGAGCGCCGGTGCCTGCATGATCTTGCGCATCAATCGGCTGCCCTGGATCACCTCGTCGATGTCCTTTTGGGTGCTCAGGTAGTTGGGGTCGATCAGCGCCGCGTCCCGCGGGTTTTTCGAGGCGATGCGGATGGTGCCGCGGCTGGTCGGGCGGCACGGGTTGAAGCACAGCAGGAAGCCGGAGTAAGGCTCAGGCTTGAGGCTGGCCTTGTTGTTTTTCGGAATCTGGTACGACAGCGGGTTGAAATACAGCTGCAGGTTCGGGTCTTTCTGCGCGTCGTTGCCGCGAAAGAAACCACCCGCCTGGTTGACGCTCATGGCCAGCGCGCCTTTGCGCGTAAACAGGTACTTGAGACCGAGTTTCAACTGGCCGAACAGCGAGCTGAGTTCGTCGTTCAGCGTCGGGATATTGGCCTTGTAGTAGTAGCTGGCGCACAGGTGGTCTTGCAGGTTATCGCCCACGGCCGGCAGGTGCTTGACCAGCGGGATAGCGTGCTCGCCCAGCAATTTCTGGTCAGCCACACCCGACAGTTGCAGGATCTTGGGCGTGTCCACCGCACCGGCGCACAGGATCACTTCCTTGCGCGCGGTGAAGGTACGGACCACGCCGTGCTGGGTGACGGCAATGCCGGTGGCGCGTTGCTGGTCGTCGAACAGCACGCGATCAACCAGCGCATGCAATTCCACGGTCAGGTTCGAGCGACTGAGGGCCGGGTGCAAATGGGCAAAGCTGCTGGAGCAGCGCTCGCCCTTGCGGGTGTTGACGTCATACAGCCCGGCGCCTTCGAAATTCGGGCCGTTGAAGTCGTCGCTATGGGCGTAGCCGAGTTGCTCGCAGCCCTTGAGGAACACGTCACAGATCGGGTGGGTCTGGCCCTTCATCGGCGTGATGCTGATGGGGCCACTGCCGCCGTGGTACTCGGTGTCGCCCAACGGGTGGTTTTCCAGCTTGCGAAAGTACGGCAGCACGTCTGCAAAGCCCCAGCCATCGTTGCCGTTGGCGGCCCAGTCATTGAAGTCATGGGCCTGGCCGCGCACATAGATCATCGCATTGATCGAGCCCGAGCCCCCCTGCACTTTGCCCCGTGGCGCGTAGATTTCACGGCCTGCCAGCTGCTTTTGCGGCTGGCTGTAGTACATCCAGTTGAAGGTCGGGTTGTAATACATCTTGGCGAAACCGACCGGGATCTTGAACCACCAGGAACTGTCTTTGCCGCCGGCTTCCAGCAGCAACACGGAGTATTCGCCCGAGGCGGACAACCGGTTAGCCAGTACGCACCCTGCGGCGCCGGCGCCGGCGATGATGTAGTCATATGTCATGCACAATTACCGCGTTATTCGTAGTGAAGTGCCTGGCTCAGCCTTTGGCCGGCGAGGTGTCTTTGACGTCAGCCGGTGTGGCAGCCATTTGCAGGTGCAGGCGCTCGCCGGTATAGGGCGTGTGCTTGCGCACCACGTCCATGTTCAGCTCCACCCCCAGGCCCGGCTCAGTGGACGGAATGATGTAGCCGTCCTCCCATTGCAGTGGCTTGGTCAGGATTTCGGCATGGAAACCGCCCCAGGTCATGATGCTTTCCTGGATCAGGAAGTTCGGCGTGCAGGTGGCCAGCTGGAAACTCGCCGCCGCGCCAATCGGCCCGTTGTACAGATGGGGCGCGATCTGCGCGTAGTAGGCCTCGGCCATGCTCGCGATTTTCTTCGCCTCCAGCAGCCCGCCGCAGCGCGCCACGTTCATCTGCAGGATCGACGCGCCGCCAGCTTGTAGCAGCTTGAAGAATTCATACTTGGTGGTCAGCCGTTCGCCCGTGGCGATCGGGATACTGGTCTTGGCCGCCACTTGGGCCATGGCCTCTTCCTGGCCAGGCGGTACCGGCTCTTCGAACCAGAGCGGGTCGTATTTCTCCAGGCGCTTGGCCAGGCGGATCGCCGACGATGGCACCATCTGCCCGTGGGTGCCGAACAGCAGGTCGCACTTGTCGCCTACCGCCTCGCGGATCTTGCGGCAGAAGGTCTCGCAGCGTTCCAGCACCTCCAGGGAAATCTGGTGGCCGGAATACGCGGTGTAAGGCCCCGCCGGGTCGAATTTCACCGCGGTGAAGCCCTTGTTCATGTTCTCGATGGCGCACTCGGCCGCCAGGTCCGGGTCGTCGTAGTCATACTCGCCTTGGCTGTTGACCGGGTACAGGTAGGTGTAGGAACGCAGGCGCTCGTTGACCTTGCCGCCGAGCAATTCGTAGACCGGCTTGTTGGCCGCCTTGCCGATGATGTCCCAGCAGGCCATTTCCAGGCCGCTGACCACACCCATCATGGTCAAGTCCGGGCGTTGGGTGAAACCGCTGGAATAGGCCTGGCGGAAAAAGCGCTCGATATGGTGCGGGTCGTGGTTGAGCAGGTAGCGCTCAAACACATCCTCGATGATCGGCAGCATGGCCTTGGGGCCAAAGGTGGCGGCGTAGATCTCACCGACACCTTCGATGCCGCAGTCGGTCTTGAGTTTGACGAACAGCCAGTACATCCCACCAATGTGCGGCGGTGGAACGGCGACGATATGGGTTTCAAGGGCGACGATTTTCATCTCAGGCACCTGTCTGGTTGAATTTTTTACGGTTGATTCGAGCGCGCAGGGTCAGGGCCGCCAGGGTCCCGAGCACGCCGACAAAAGCGATGTAGCCGAAGTACAGGTTGTAACCGGCCTTGCCTGGGTAGGTGTCGGTCAGGTAGCCATTGATCAGCGGGATAAAGGTGTCCGGCAGGTAACCCACTACCGAGACAATGCCGATGGCCAGGCCAGTGATGCGCAGCGGGATGTCGCAACTGTCGAGGATCGCCCAGTACAGGCCGCGAATCGCATACGTCATCAGGCCGATGAAGATCACCGTGCCGATCAGCAGCCCGAGGCTATTGAGCGCCGGGAACACAATCAGCCCGACCATGGCCAGGGTCACCAGCACCAGCGCGACGATCAGCACCGAGATATTCGAGAACTTGTCCCCCAACCAACCGCCGCCAATGCCGCCGATGGGGCGCATCCACAATTTGATGGTGGTGATGGTGCCGGCCATGACGGCGGTCATGCCGCTGCCTTGCAGGTAATCGGAGAAGCTGTAGGTGGCCCAGAACATGTGATAACCGCAGAACACGATGGCGGTCACCAGCCACAGCTCGGGGATCTTCACCAGGGTCGTGAGGTCGGCAATCAGGTTGAACTTACCCTTCTCCACCGCCGACGTTTCGGCCATGGACTTGGGGTCCTTGAGCAACACCAGCCCGCAGCCGATGGCGATGCAGATGAACGAATACAGGTAGACCACCTGCTTGAAACCTTCGGCCGCCGACTGGCTGCGGGTTTCCGTGGCGTAGGCGAACAGGCCCAAGGCCACAGTCGCCAATAACGCTTCAACCAGGCCGCGACCGCCATCGAGTATCCCGAAGAAACGCCCCTGCTCGGTAGGGTGGGCGATCATCTTTACGCGCTTGAGCACCGAGGCCCAGAAGGTCAGGCCGGTGGTGAGCCCCCAGCAACCGAAGATAATCATCAGGCCGGTCATCGACGGCACCGTCGAATACCACAGGCCCAGGGCGCCGGTGGCGACCAGCGAGAAAAAGATCAAAAAGCGCGGCGGCAAACGGTCGGCCAGCCAACCGCTGGGCAGGTAGCTGAGCAAAAAGACGGTGCCGAGCATGGAGTACAAGTAGCCCAGTTCACTGTGGTTGATCTGGAACACGTCGAGCATGGTGGTCTGGTAGACCTGGCGCAGGTAGAGGATCGGGTAAATCGCCCCGGCGGCCAATACCAGCAAGAGCAATTGGAAATAGCGACTGGCGGTGTCGCTTTTTGCCGCGGACACGGCATCGAGACCCTGGGCAACGGGTGCAGGCTTGGACATCTTGATGACCTCGGGCACCCACTGTGCAGGTGCCCTCATAATTGTTTTTATTGAAGGTGCAGCCGGTGTGCGTGAATCAGTACTTCATGACCACCAGACGGGTCTGGGTGAATTCCAGCATTCCGTGCTTGCCGTCATCGCCGCCCAGCCCTGAGCGCTTCCAACCGGCGTGAAAGCCCTGATACGGGTCCGCCGGGGTGCGATTGACGTACAACTCGCCGGCTTCAATGGCGTTCGCCACTTTCATCGCCGTGCGGTAGTTCTCGGTATAGAGCACCGACGACAGGCCGAACTGGTGGTCGTTGGCCATGGCCAGTGCTTCGTCGATGTCGCGGTACTTGAGCACCGGCAGCACGGGGCCGAAAATTTCTTCCTGGATGATTTCCATGTCCTGGCGGCAGCCGCTGAGCAAGGTCGGCGGGTAGAAATGGCCGGGGCCCTCGGGCAGCACACCGCCTGTTTCCAGTACAGCACCCGCAGCCACGGCGCGCTCGACCATGGCATGGATATTCTTTTGCGAACTGGCGTTGACCAGCGGGCCCATCAAGCTTTCATCGTTGGCCCGGTCGCCGAACTTGACGGCGCTGATCTTGGTTTTCAGCAAGGCCAGGAAGCGGTCGTAGACGCTTTCGTGCACATACACCCGCTCCACCGCCGTGCACAGTTGGCCGCAGTGGGTAGTCTTGGAGCCGATGATGGCGCTGGCAGCCTTTTCCAGGTCGGCATCAGCCTCGATGATCGCCGGAGTCTTGCCGCCCAGTTCCAGGGACGGCTTGGCGATATTGGCCTTGCAGTAATCAAGCACGATACGCCCGGCATTTACGCTGCCGGTAAGGGTAATCAGGCCGACCGCTTTATGCGTGCAGACACTGGCAGCGGTGGCATGGTCCATGGTCAGGATGTTGATGACACCGGCCGGAATCCCGGCGGTGACCACGGCCTTGGCGATCTCAAACGCGGACAACGGGGTGTTATTGCTGGGGCGCACCACCACGGTATTACCGGCGATCAGCGCCGGGGCCACCTTGCGCAGCAAGGTGTAGACCGGGTAGTTGAACGGGATCAGGCAGGCCACGACGCCAATCGGCTCGCGTTGCAGGAACAGGTTTTCATCCGGCGTGTCGCTGGGGATGATTTCGCCTTCGATACGACGCGCCCATTCGGCGTGGTAGCGGGTAATTTGCGCGGCGTAGCGTGCTTCGTTGCTGGCATCGCTGACGCTCTTGCCGGACTCGCGGGCCAGGGCCGTGCCGATGGCTTCGGCGTGGCTGTCTAGGGCGTCGGCAAAGGCACGCAAGTGTTCGGCGCGTTCGATGCTGGTGAGCTTGCCCCAGGTTTTTTGGGCGATGGCGGCGGCGGCGACGGCGGCAATGGCCTCATCGGCGGTGGCGGCGCTGACGTGGCCGACCAGGGATTCATTGGCAGGGTTGTAAACGGCGATCAGGGCGTCGCTGGCGGGCTCGACGAACTGACCGTTGTAGAAATTGCGCTCGAATTGCATGTGGTTTGCCCAACGTTGTTGTTTTGCGAGTGACATGCAGTTTTGTATTTGCTTGGGGGGCGTGCAAACGACTTATTGGGTGGGGTAACGTGAGGAAAATGAAGGTTACGGGTGTTCGAGTACCTATCCGTTACTGCGGTAACGGATAGGTACTCAAACTCACCCCGCCGCCGTAGAAGGCTCCAACTGCCGCTGCGCCAACCAGATTTCCTCCTGCAGCCAGCGCCCAAACACCTGCAACTGCGGCATATCCGTCTGCTCCGGCCGGGTCACCAGCCAGTAGGACTGATGCCCTTCCACATGCACATTCAACACCTGCGTCAACTGCCCACTGGCCAACTCCGACGCAACCATATGCCAGTCCGCAATGGTAATCCCCAACCCATCGACCGCCGCCTGTATCGCCAGGTTGAGCAAATCAAACTCATAACCGCCCTGGGTATCCACTCCGGTAATCCGCGCCGCATCCAGCCAATGCTTCCATGTGAGATAACGCTGATCTTCACTCGCCAACACATGCAGCAACGTCATCCGATTCAAGTCGATACCGTCCCCGCCACCTTCGCGGGCGAACAACGACGGTGTGCACACGGCGATATGCCGCTCCTGGAACAACAGCGAGCTGTCCAGCCCATCCCACTCACCATTACCAAAACGAATCGCACAGTCGAGGGTGCTGGTCTGTGCCAGGGTGTCCTGCATGCAGGTGGTGATGCTCAACTCCAACTCCGGGTGTTGTTCGCGCAGCCTTCCGAGGCGCGGCATCAACCAGCGGCTGGTAAAGGTCGGCGGCGCGTGGAGGTGCAGTCGGTTGGAATGGGTTTTCTGCTGAATGCTGCGCACCGTCAGCTCGATCTTGTCAAAAGACTGATGCAACGCCCGCAACAACACACGCCCGGCACTGGTCAGCTCCAAATGGTGGTGACGCCGTTCCAGCAGGTGCTCCCCCAGTTGTTCCTCAAGCTGGCGGACCTGGCGACTGACCGCACTTTGGGTCACGTTCAACAGCTCGGCAGCCCGCGTAAAACTGCCGGTGCTGCCGGCAACTTCGAAGGCTTTGAGGGCATTGAGACCAGGCATTTTGCGTTTCATGGAGGGCACTCGACAGCAGCGGACAAGGAAGATTGAGCAGAGCAATGCTGCACACAACATACCTTTTTGTATTGAACCTGGGGTAGCACCCTCTGCGGCCGAAGAAAAACTCGGCTAATGCCAGCAGCGTCGTTTTTAACCTGAATACGTCGTTGACGAATAAATAGCACGCGTAGGACGCATGCACACTAAGACAATTAAGCATTGGTCGCCCACTCACCACAAAAGTTAGTCTCTGCAACAACTAACCCACTTGCCTGACTCATCATTTAAATCAGGGCCGCGCCATGTCGAGTACGTCTGTTTCATCGCGGCGAAATATTGCGCTGTTGGCACTGGTCTTCACCGCCTGCAACGCCACCACCCACGGTTTCAGTATTTTTCTGTATTCCGCTTTATTGCCGCAGATTCGCCAGGTATTTGAACTGAGCTACAGCCAGGCGGCGCTGATTGCCGCCTTGCTGCAGCTGTTTTATATGGGGGCATCCATTGCCAGCGGCATTGCCGCGGCGTGGGTGACCCCGCGCACCATGGTGCGCCTGACCATGGTGCTGAGCCCGGTGTTGCTGGCCCTGGCGGTCGCCACACCCTGGGTGCTGCCCTTTGCCCTGTGCCTGGCGCTGGTGTCGGCGTGTGCGGTGTCGAACTGGAACGCGATCGCGGCACTCGCCCGCGAGGTCATCCCGGCCAGCCACCGCAGTCGCGTGCTGGGGCTGGCGTCTTCGGGGGCGGCCTTTGCGATTTGCCTGAACGGGTTGCTGATCACCTGGCTACAGGGGTTGTCGTTACGCCAGTTCTGGCTGATCTGCGCAGGCTTGACGCTGCTGGTCACGCTGCTGACGCTGTGGGCCCTGGCCCCCTACGCCGAACAAGCGCCTCGCTCCACCCGACCGCCCGCGTTCAATCAAGTGCTGAAGCAGTGGCTGAACGTGTGCCTGGAACACCCTGTGGCAATGCAAATTGTCTTGCTCAGCGGGTTTATCGGCGCAATCAGTGGGCCGTTTCTCAATTTTCTGTCGGCATTTGTCAGCGATCGCCTGCACGCCGGCGCAGCAGTGACCGGCTCAATGTGGACGCTGATCGGCATCGGCGGCGTAATCGGCGGCCTGCTGTTGGGCACGCTGGCGGATCGCTGGGGTGCGTTGCGGGTGCTGGCGCTGAGCATCGGCGCTTTCGGCCTCGCGATGATTGGCCTGCTGTGGCATCCCAGCCTGTTGTTGAGCTGGCTGGCCGCCGGGTTGTTTGCAGTATTTTATTTCCCCTCGTGGGGCTTGATGGCGGCCTACCTCGGCGCACGTCTCAACCCGGTGCACAGCCTGCAAGTGGTGAGCCTGAGCATGGTCAGCTATGGCTTGGCCAGCGCCTCGGCCAATGGGTTGTGCGGCTGGCTGTTGCAGGCCAGCGGCGAATTTGCCGGGGTGCATGTCTGGATCGTCGGCTGGGTGCTCGCTGGCCTGTTATTGCTCAAACGCATGGCTCGGCGAGCGACTGACGCTGCGCGGCCTGTCCAGGTACGCTGAACGCCCCAACTGGCGCTGCAAAATCTCTACCAGCGCCTCCACTTCCGGCACCTGGCAACCGGCTGTGCGCCAGAACATCAGGCGGGCCGGCGCAATCGGCGGGAAGCCTTGGCGCTCATCCAGAATCTGCCAGCCAGCCGGCACCAGGCGCCGCGCCATCACCCCAACCGACAGACCCTGCTCAATCGCAATCGCAATTCCGCGTGGGCTCTGACTGGTGTACACCACCTGCCATGAACGCCCGGCCTGGGCCAGCGCCTGCACGGCATTGGCACGGAACGCACAGCCCTCGGCGTACACCGCCAGCGGCACCGACTGGCGCCCCACGGCACTCCAGCTCGGCGCCGCCACCCACACCAGCGGCTCGTCGCACAGGTATTCACCGGGCTGCAGGCCGGCATGTTCGACGCCCAACACCAGGTCCAACTCGCCGCGGTGCAACCGGCTGACCAGCGCGGTGGACATCTCGCAGCAGATGTCCGGGCGCACTTGGGCAAACTGCGCCTGGAAGTCCTTGAGCATCCCGCCCAGGCAATATTCGGCGTAGTCCTCCGGCATGCCCAGGTGGATACACACCTGCTCATTGGGCAATTGCGCCGCAGCCACCGCCTCGTGGTGCAGCTTGAGGATTTGCCGGGCGTAAATCAGAAAGGTCTCCCCACTCGGGGTGAGGCCGATGGAGCGGCTGGTGCGATGGATCAGCGGCGTGCCAACAATCTCCTCCAGTCGCTGCAAGCTCTGGCTGACGGTGGACTGGGTTTTATGCAGGCGCTCGGCCGCGGCCGAAAAGCCCTGGCACTCGATAATTGCCACAAACACTTTAAGTAAGCTGCCATCCAGTTCGCCTGACATCACTATCGCCCCTGCCGATGGATTCGATCACAACTTGTAATTTCCACTTCAAATCGCTTTACGCAACTATCCACTCAACACAACACCCTACTTCAGGAGCCGTGTATGAGTCTTAAACTTGCCGATGCCGAAACCGGTGATATCAGCGACATCATTAATACCGCGCTGTACCCCATACATGATTCGGGCCATGTTCAATTACAGGCATTAATTGAACATGCCCGCGCCGAATTGGCCGAGGACGGTTGCTGCCTGCTAAAGAACTTCCTGCGCCCCGACGTGCTGGAACAGGCGCGCTTGGAAGGCCAGGCACTGTCGGGCAAAACGTTTTATTCGGTGCGCAAGGTCAACGCCTACTTCACCGAGGACGACGCCAGCCTGCCCCAGGATGACCCGCGCCGCACGTTCATGGAGCGCACCAGCGGCTTTGTGACCCGCGACATGATCGCCCCCGACGCAATCATCCACCGGCTGTATGTCTCGCCAATGATGAAACGCTTTATCGGCGCCTGCCTCGACGAACCGGAGATTTTCGAATACGCCGACCCCTTCGCCGGGCTGGTCATCAACGTGATGCCCGAGGGTACCGAGCAGCCTTGGCACTTCGACACCAACGAATTCATCGTCAGCATGATGACCCAGAAGCCCGAGGCCGGCGGCCTGTTCGAATACGCGCCGATGATCCGCTCGCGCAGCCAGGAGAACCTCGGTGCCGTCGGCAAAGTAGTACGCGGCGAGGACCGTTCGCGGGTCAAGGACCTGGCGCTCAACCCGGGCGACCTGCAGATTTTCAAGGGCCGTTTCTCCGTACACCGGGTCACCCGCGTCGAAGGCGCCACCGAGCGCAATACGGCGATCTTCGCCTACTCGGAAAAGCCCGGAATTATCGGCCGCGCGCAACGCACCAAACAGCTTTACGGACGCCTGTCCGAAGCCCACCTGCAAGCCGAACGCAACCTGGTGCGCAGCGACCAGTTGCTCGACTGATTCGCCCCCAAAAAACTTAAAAACCGTATTTGCCCTGCGAGGAACACCCTATGAGTCTGTCCGGCCCGAACCGCAACCCCGCCGACTGTGAACCCACCTATGACGAAATCCAGCAGATCCAGCTGGACCGTCTGCAACGGGTGCGCAACGAACTGAAGAAACGCGACTACGCCGCCTGTGTGCTGTTCGACCCTACCCACATGCGTTACGCCACCGGCTCACGCAATATGCAGGTGTACTCGGCGCGTAACCCGGCGCGCTATGCTTTTATCCCGGCGGAAGGCCCGGTGGTGATCTTCGAGTTCGGCGGCTGCCTGCACTTGGCCGAAACCCTCAACACCGTGGATGAAGTGCGCCCGGCCAAGGCGATCTCCTATTACTTCTGTGAAAGTTTTCTCGGCAACGTCACTGCCGACTGGGCCGCCGAGATTGACGAGTTGGTGCGCAAGTGCGGTGGCGGTAAACGCATCGCGATTGAAAGCGCCACGTCGGCGGCGGCCTTCGAATTGCAAAAGCTCGGCTACCAGGTGTTTGACGCCCAGGAACCGCTGGAGCGTGCGCGCTGCATCAAGGTGCCCAACGAGCTGAAGATGATCCGCGCCAGCCTGCGTGCTACCGAGGCCGGGGTGCGGTTGATGGAAAGCAAACTGACGCCCGGCATCACCGAGAACCAGCTGTGGTCGCACCTGCACCAGCATGTGATCGCCACCGACGGCGACTACGTCGAGACCCGCCTGCTCTCCTCCGGGCCACGCACCAACCCCTGGTTCCAGGAATGCAGCACGCGGCCGATCGAAGCCGGTGATCTGGTCGCCCTGGATACCGACGTGGTCGGCCGCTTCGGCTATTACGCGGACTTTTCGCGCACCTTCCTGTGCGGCGACCAGGCCGCCACCGCCAAGCAGCAAGAGCTGTACAAACTCGCCTATGAGCAAGTGCAAACCAACGTCGAAATGCTCAAGGCCGGGCGCAGCTTCAAGGAATACGCCGAGATGGCCTGGAAGATTCCTGAGCATTACAAAAACAACCGCTACTTCGCCCTGGTGCACGGGGTTGGCATGACCGGTGAATACCCTTACGTGGTGCACCGCGAAGACATTGACGCGCTGGGCTACGACGGCGTGTTCGAGGCCGGCATGACCATCTGTGTGGAAAGCTACATCGGCCACGACGACGGCGGCGAAGGCGTGAAGCTCGAAGAACAGATCTACATCCACGAACACGGCATCGAGTTGCTCTCCGATTACCCGTTCGACCCGCGCCTGTTGCCACGCTGAACGCGTCTAGCGCGACAGGTGGGCCTGGGCAGGACCTGTAACATGCATTTATAGAACGTTACATCGCAGAATTTGTCGTTTGTCGATCTTTGCGCAAATGACAAAACTGCGGGCATCTCTAATAAAAACAACATGAGAGCTGCCCTATGTCCTGTCCCATTGCCCGCCTCCTGACTTCGTTGCGCCTTGTTCTTCTGCCGGTTTCACAGCGGTCCGTGCTGCGCCTTGGCGGCGCTTGCCACTGACCCTTGCGGTTCAACAAAAACGCATATTCGCAAGTACCGGAGAGGCTTATGAAAGAGTTGACTACCCTGGACGGCGCCGCGCCGCATCCAGCCGTAAATGACCTGTGTTCCCAAGTCCAACGTGGCGAGATCAACCGCCGCCAATTCCTGCGCACCGCCGCTCTGCTGGGCATCACCGTGGCCAGCGCCAGTAGCTTTATCGGCTCGGCCTTGCTCGGCAACGACGCCCAGGCCGCCGACGGCACACCCGCCCGCCAAGGCGGCAGCCTGCGCTTTGCCTGTGCGATTCAGGAAATCCAGGACCCGATGCTGATCACCTGGATCGAAGCCTCGAACCTGCTGCGCAACTCACTGGAATACCTGACCTGGGTCGACGCCGATAACATCACTCACCCCTACCTCGCCGAAAGCTGGAGCCCCTCCGACGACCTCACCAGCTGGACCTTCAACCTGCGCCAGGACGTGAAGTGGAGCAATGGCGACAGCTTCAACGTCGACGACGTGCAGCACAACATCGAGCGCTGGATTGCCGCTGACTCCAAGTCGGTCAACCGCACCGCCTTCCAGGACATCAAGGCCTTCGAAAAAGTCAGCGACTACCAGTTCCGCCTGCAGCTCAAGCGGCCGATGCTGGCGATCCCGGAGATGCTCAACGCGTTCACCTGCGCCATCGTGCACCGCAGCTTCAAAGCCGGTGATGACTGGGCGAAAAACCCGCTGGCCACCGGGCCATTCAAGCTGGTCGCATTCGCCGTGAACAAACAGGCGACGTTCGCCAAACGCGCCGATTACTGGGGCAAGCCCGCCAACCTCGACGAGCTGCGCTACATCGACATGGGCACCGACGTGTCCACCCACCTCGCCGCCTTGCAAGCCGGCCAAGTGGACGTGCTGTACCGCGTGACCGTGGCCGAGCTGGACCTCGCCAAACGCCTGCCCGGCGCGCAATTGCTCACCTGCAAATCCGCGCAAACCGTGGTGATGCGCATGGCCTGCGATCAAAAGCCATTCACCGACCTGCGCATCCGCAAGGCCGTGGTGCTGTGCGCCGATAACGCGCAGATGCTGAAGATCGCCTACCGCGGCATGGGCACCCTGGGCGAAGACCACCATGTGGCGCCTTCCCATCCCGAATACTTCCCGCTGCCCAAGCGCAACCGCGACGTGGCGACGGCCAAGAAATTGCTGGCCGAAGCCGGCTTCCCGAGTGGCATCGACATCGACCTGATCGTCGGCAACACCCAGGGCCGCTACGAACAAGACTGTGCGCAGATCCTGCAACAGAACTGCCTGGAAGCCGGAATTCGCATCAACCTCAAAGTGGTGCCGGCGGCCCAATACTGGCCGATCTGGGACAAAGCGGCGTTCAGCCTCACGTACTGGGCCCATCGCCCGTTGGGCGTGATGTCCCTGGAGTTGGCCTACCGCGGCGGCGGCGCCTGGAATGAAAGCCACTACAGCGACCCGGCCTTCGATGCCGCACTGGACAAAGCCATGGGCATCATCGACCCCAAGCAACGCGCCGTGGCCATGCAAAGCGTCGAGCAGATCCTGCAGGACGCCTGCGTGATCGTGCAGCCGTTCTGGGGCGACAAGTTCACGGCCGTGAGCAAAAAGGTCCAGGGCTTCCAGGTGCACCCTTCCGACTTCTACCCCATGGGCAGCGTGTGGCTAAGCGCCTGAGTTAAGGCGCAAACGCCCTGCCCGCACGCGGGCAGGCATCCCAATATTTGTCGGAGCATGCACCCATGGCTCATTTTCTATTGCGCAAATTACTCGCGCTGGTGGCGACCCTGCTGTCGGTGTCATTGATCGTGTTCCTGGCCCTGGAGCTGAACATCGAAGACGTGGCCATCAACGTCCTTGGCCCCTACTCCGCCGCAGACCAGCGGGCGGCGTGGCTGGTGGAACATGGCTACAACCAACCTTTTGTGTGGCGTTACCTGGTGTGGCTCAAGGACTTTGTCAGCGGCGACTGGGGCACTTCGGTGTACTTTCGTGAGTCGGTGATCAAGCTGTTGCTGCCGAACCTGGCACAAACCCTGACGCTTGCCGGGCTGGCCTTGCTGGTGATGGTGCCCGTGGCATTGACACTGGGCATTCTCGCCGGCATCCGCCAGGGCTCGGCGCTCGACCGCCTGGTGTCGTTCCTGTCGATTGTCACCACCTCGATTCCCGATTTCGCCAGTGCAGTGTTCGTCTCGGCAATCTTTGTGTTCTGGCTCAACTGGCTGCCGGGTGTCAGCAGCATGAGCGACGGGTTCAGCGCCGTGGAACTGGTGCTGCCGCTGATGGTGTTGTGCTTGTTCGGCATCGGCTACCTGGCGCGAATCACCCGGGCGTCGATGGTGGAAGTGATGCAATCGCCGTACATCCGCACGGCGCGACTCAAAGGCGCCTCCACCGCACGCATCGTCGTGCGCCATGCCCTGCGCAATGTGCTGATCGCACCGATCACGGTGATCATGCTGTACATCCCGTGGCTGCTGTCCAACGTGATCGTGGTCGAGGTGTTCTTTGCCTACAAGGGCTTCGGCTCGTTGCTGTACACCGCGTCGCTGAACCATGACGTGTACCTGATCGAAGCCTGCGCCATGGTCAGTGCCGTCGTGGTGGGCATCACCAAGATTTTCTCGGACCTGGCCTACACCTGGCTCAACCCGCGCATCACCCTGCGCAGTCTCGGCGGAGGTGCCCAATGAATCGCCTGCACGCCTTCAAACATCCCCTGGCGTTGCTCGGCCTGCTGCTGGTGGGCGGCTGGGTCTTGGTCGCGCTCTTTGCGCCGTGGCTGGCGCCCCATGATCCGCTGGAAAGCTTTACCCCACTGCTGACCCCGCTGACGAGCGGCGACAACGGCCAAAGCTTCCTGCTGGGCACCGACATGATCGGGCGCGACATTCTCTCGCGGCTGATCTGGGGCACCCGCACCGTGCTGTTCTGGTCGATCCTGGCCACGCTCACCGCGTTCGCCGTGGGCATCGCCATGGGCCTGTGCGCCGGTTACTTCAACGGCTGGGTCGATGCCGTGCTGTCGTATCTGGCCGACACGGTGCTGTCGTTCCCGGTGCTGGTGTTGTACATCGTGATCATCATCGCCCTCGGCGCGTCGGCGCTGAATATCCTGATTGCGGTGACCTTCACCAGTGCCCCGGCGATTTTCCGCATCATGCGTGCCCTGACCATCGACATCCGCTCGCGGGACTACGTCCTCAGCGCAATCACTCAGGGCGAGGGTTCGCTGCGGATCATGCTGGTGGAAATCCTGCCCAACTGCGGCGGGCCGCTGATAGTCGATTTCTGCCTGCGCATCGGCTACACCGCGATCATGATCGGCGCCCTGGGCTTTCTCGGCCTTGGCCTGCCGCCACCGACCCCGGACTGGGGCGGCATGATCAACGATGGCCGCGCCATGGCCATCGCCTTCCCGCACCTGGTGATCTTCCCGTGCATTGCCATTTCCACCCTGATGCTGGGCTTGAGCCTGCTGGCGGACGGCCTGGATGAAAACGCCCAGCAAGGCGCAAGGAATTGAGCATGAACCCACAACCAGTATTACGGGTGCAAAACCTGTCGATCGAACTACCCGCCGGCGCCGACCGCAGCCACGCCGTGCAGGGCATCAGCCTGGACGTACGCAAGGGCGAAATCCTCTGCGTAATCGGTGAATCCGGCTCGGGTAAATCAGTGCTGTCGGCGGCGATCATGGGCGATTACGCCAAAGGCCTGCGGCATGCCGGTGGGGTGATCGACTTTCTCGGCGACGACATCTGCAGCCTGGACGAAAAACGCCTGCGCGAACTGCGCGGCAACCGCATTGCGATGATTTTCCAGGAGCCCATGGCGGCGCTGAACCCGGCGATTCGGATCGGCAAGCAAGTCGAAGAAATCTTCGCTATCCATGCCCCGCAAATGCCCCAGCGCGAACGTCGCGAACGCACGCTCGCGCTGCTCGAATCCACCCAGTTGCCCGACCCGCCACGCATTGCCAACAGCTTTCCCCATCAACTGTCCGGTGGCCAGTGCCAGCGCGTGGTGATTGCCATGGCGTTGGCGATGAACCCCGACTTGTTGATCGCCGACGAGCCCACCACGGCACTCGACGTAACCACCCAGGCCCAGGTCTTGAAACTGGTGCGCGAGCTGCGTGGGCGTGGCCAGCACGGCATTCTGTTTATCACCCACGACTTCGGCGTGGTGGCGCAAATTGCCGACCGCATTGCCGTCATGGAAGGCGGCCGCCTGGTGGAAATCGGTGAGCGCGACCAGGTGCTGAATGCCCCGGCGCACGCCTATACCCGCAAGCTGATCGCGGCAGTGCCGGCGCTGCACCCGGAATTGCACACGCCGAGCGCAGATGGCGAGTTGGCGTTGCGCATCGAAAACCTGACCAAGACCTACAACGTCGGCGGCAGCTCGGTGGCGGCGCTGCGCAACGTGTCGCTGAACCTGCCACGCGGCAAAACACTGGCGATTGTCGGCGAGTCCGGCTCGGGCAAAAGCACCCTGGTCAAAGCAGCCATTCGCCTGGTCGACAGCGACAGCGGGCATGTGTGGGTCGGCGACACTGATTTTCTGGCCTTGCGCGGGTCGGCCCTGGCGGCCAATCGGCGGCGTATCCAGATGATCTTCCAGGACCCGTACGGCTCGCTCAATCCACGGCACCGCGTCGGTGACATCATCGCCCGCGCCGCACAATTGCGTGGGTTGTCGGCCAAGGATGCCTGGGCCGAGGCCGGTGACTTGCTTGAACAGGTCGGTCTCAAGCGTGATGCGCTCAAGCGCAAGCCGCGACAGTTTTCCGGTGGCCAGCGCCAGCGCATCGGCATCGCCCGCGCCCTGGCCATGCGCCCGGAAGTGCTGATCGCCGATGAAAGTGTCTCGGCGCTGGATGTGTCGGTGCAAAAACAGGTGCTGGAGCTGCTCGCCGACCTGCAACAGCAGTTGAACCTGAGCATCCTTTTTATCACCCACGACCTGCGTGTGGCAGCGCAGATCAGCGACCACATCGCCGTGATGCGCCAGGGTGAAGTGGTGGAATACGGCACCGCCGAACAGGTATTGCTCAGGCCACAGAACAGCTACACCCAGGCCTTGCTTGCCGCTGCGCCGGGCGCGACGCAACTACCGGCTGACGGGCCGCCGTTGAGGTTGATCCGCCCCGCAGCGCACTGAGTTGTCACCCTTTCCCTGCGTCGCAGCGTTCGCTGCGGCAACGGGCTGCTGTTGCCAAAAAATAACCAATAATGAGAGCGAAACCATGCGACCAACCCTACGTTACATCGCCCTGGTCCCTGTGCTCGGCGCCCTTGCGGCACCGGCCATGGCCTACCAGGTCACCGACAACCTCGACCTCGGCGGCGCCGTGCGTGCACGCTGGGACTATGACCCGGATCGCGACATCCAGAAGTTCGGCCTCGACACGGCCTTCCTCAGCGCCAAGTACAACTCCGACACCTGGATCGGCGAGGCGCAGTACCGGTTCTACGGGCGTTCCTACCCGTACCAGTACACCAAGAACTACGGCGATATCCAATTCGCCAAGTTCGCGTGGGTCGGCTACAAATTCAACCCGAACCAGCAGGTGCAAGTTGGCTTGAACACAGTGCCGTTTGGTTTGCAGCCGTACTTTGGCAGCACCTTCTACGAAACCCTGGGCAACGTCATCGGCCTGGAAGACGTGCAACAGGTCGGCGCCAAATACATCCAGCAAAGCGGCGACTGGAATATCCAGGCCGGCTACTACCTGCGCCCAGCGTGGCAAGGCAAAGGCACCAGCAAGGGCGTGACCTACTCCAGCGTGATCTCCGAAGCCGACAGCTACGTGGGCGACGGCAGCAACAACCAGGAGCGCAACACCGTGGTGGTGCGGGTGGCCAAGGCCCTGGAGCTGGGCAACTGGAAATCCGAAGTCGGGCTTTCCGGCCTGACCTCCACGCTGGAAAACAAAGACACCAACGACGACGGCCGCCGCAACGCCGTGGCAATCCACTACCTGGGCAAGAACGGCCCGTGGGGCGTGCAATTGCAGGCGGCGCGCCAGCAAATGTCACCGCGCAACCCGGGGACCAATAGCGTCGTCACCTTGGGTGGCTATGACGGGACGTTCAACGTGGCCAGCCGGGGTAATTTATACGTGGCGGACTTGAGCTACGACGTGGGTGGCAAATACCTGTTTGACCAGATCAGCGGTGTAAAGCTGTATGCCAACTACAGTGCGTTTGATAAATCCGAGAGTCAGTTCAAGACCTCGCAGCGGGTGATCCTCGGCACGTCGTTTTCGGTGAGCAAGTTGTGGGTCGCGACGGAGTGGTTGATTGGCAAGAACGATCCGTATATCGGCGGCAGCAGCTATACCGAGAGCTTGGGCGCGGGTGGGAGTAACCAGTGGGAGAATCAGCTGTATATGAACATTGGGTACTACTTCTAATCGGAGGCGATACCACTGAAGCCTTCGCGAGCAAGCCCGCTCCCCCAGGAGGAATGCATTCCAACTGTGGGAGCTGGCTTGCTCGCGAAGAGGCCGCTACAGGCACTATAAAAACAACCAGTGTGGAAGTCCTTTCATGCGCCAACTGCCCGCTCTCAACATGCTGCGCATCTTCGAAGAAGTCGCCCGCCACCGCAGCTTCAGCCAGGCTGCCGTGGGCCTTAACGTCACCCAAGGCGCCGTCAGCCGCCAGATCAAACAATTGGAAGACTACCTCGGCGTCGCCCTCTTCATCCGCACGCCCCAAGGCCTGTCCCTGACCGAAGCCGGCTTCGCCCTCTCCCCGCACCTGAGCGACGCCTTCGACCATATCGAACGCGCCCTGCAGGCCGTGCGCGTACCCAATCTGCGCCAGCGCCTGCGCATCGTCGCGCCGCCGACCTGGGCCACGCGCTGGCTGTCGGCGCACTTACGACGCTTTTGCGAGCGCTATCCGGCTATCAACCTCAGCGTCACGCATCAGAACAACCATGACAGCCTGGCAGAGATCGACTGCCGAATTCGCTTCGGCCTCGAACCAGACCCGCATTGCCGCAGTGAATTGCTGGTGATGGAACGCCACATCGCCGTGGCCAGCCCGGAGCTGTTCAGCGACGGCCAACCGCCCAACCTGCAGCGTTTCCCATTGCTGCACATCCTGCACGACGGCAAGCGCTTGAAGGTCTGGGAAAACTGGCTGGCGGCCATGGGCCGGGACGACATCGATGCGAGCCAGGGCCTGGAGTTCAGCACCCTGGACCAAGTCATACACACCGCCCTGGCTGGCGGCGGCCTGGCCGTGATAGACCGGCAAATGATCGAGCGCGAACTGGCTACTGGCAGTTTATTGCCGATCACCGCGGTGGAAGTGATCGGCCCGTATGGTTATTGGCTGGATGTGGCGGCGGACAAGCAAGGGTTATCCAAGGTTCGGTTGTTTACCGAGTGGTTGAACCGAGTGAGTAACCCTTGATAGCGACTACATAGCCATTGTGTGGGTAATGGCGGCTATGGGTTCCATGGAAGCTGGCCTGCCTGCAATGGCATCCACTGCTTATGCCTGATGTACCGAGGTGTCTGCATCGCAGCGGTTCGGCGGTCCGACAAGCCAGCTCCCACAGAAAAGCAGCTCTTGATCCGGACCTTGACCTGGCTTTTGCTTCTACCACTCAGGTCGGCTACCAGGCCGCCGTGCTCTGCTGTTGATCTTGATCTGCTTTTGATCTGACAGGCCCCGTTAACCACGCTGGCCGAACGCAGGCTTGAATCCGTGGGTAACCCGGCAGGACGCCGGGTTAGCCGCACTGGGCCAAGGATGGCCCATTGCGGCGGCCCACGGATTCAAG
>NZ_JBKEZW010000022.1:0-27065 GCF_053345295.1 Pseudomonas sp. M5A4_2d
CAGGGACGGCCCGTCGCGGCGGCCCGCTTCGTGATGCCGGAGTGAGGGCACACCGAGCCTAGGCGAGGTGCCGAGTGGTGGGGCAAGAGCCCTTTGGTTACTTTGGGGCTTTTCCAAAGTGACCCGCCGTAAGGGCGGAACCCATATCAGCCGTTACCCAAACAACGGATATGTACTCAACGCCCCCCCGACAACCACAGCACTCAACCCGTAAAAAAAGATGTGTAGACACCTATGGCCATCGCGGGCAAGCCCGCTCCCACAGGGGAAATCCAATGCCACAGGATCAGTCGTCGAAGCCGACCTGCTCGTGAATCTCATCCACCTTCAATTCCAACCGGTACGCCACGGCAATAAACAACGCCTGGCACAGGCACAAGGTGGCGCTCAACGAGCGGAAGGCAAACGATGACCCTTCATTCACCAACAGCACCGCGTTCGCCCGCTTGGCCAGGGGCGATAGGTTGCTGTCGGTGATGATCAGGGTCTTGGCCTGGTGATGTTGGGCAATGCGCAGACAGTGCTGGGTCTCTTTGCCGTAGGGCGTAAAGCTGATGGCAATCACCAGGTCATTGGCGCGCACGCTGCGCATCTGTTCGCGGTAGCTGCCGCCCAGGCCTGAAATCAGGTGAATGCGCTTGTTGGTGTGTTGCAGGTTGTAGACCAGGTAATCGGCCACCGCAAAGGAGCGGCGCACACCGACCACGTAGATATTGTCGGCATTGACGACCAGGTCCACGGCCTTCTCAAACGCCACATCGTCCAGTTCCAGCCCCAGGCGCTCGATGCCGGACAGGGTGGCGTTCACACATTCACGCGCCAGGTCGCCGCCGCTGGCCTTCTGCGATTTGTTCGCGATCATGCTGCGAATGCGCTGCTGGTAGTTCTGCACCGGCGTGGTCTTGTGGGTGTAGGCCTCGCGAAACAGCGCCTGCATCTCACTGAACCCACTGAACCCGAAACGCTGGGAAAACCGCACGATGGCCGACGGGTGCACTTCACATTCGCGGGCGATGTCGCTGATGCGGTCAACCATGATCCGGTCGCTTTGCTGGCTCATGTAGCTGGCGATGCGTTTGAGCTGGCGCGGCAGGCTTTCATATTCGTCGGTGATCAGCTGCAACAGGCGCTCGGCATTGATCGGGGGGCTGGCGAGAGGGTCTTGCGAAGGAGTCTCGGGCGTGGCCGGCTGATCGGTGCGGGACATGGGCAATCCTTTTGGCGTGTTCTTCTGATGCGCTGATGGGTGTGCGCAAGTCTACAGGGTAGGCGCAAAAAAATACCCCGGCATCACGGCGCCTATGGACGGCTGAAACGGTGCAGGAGGGCTGGCATGCCATTATGCTGGCTTATTGGAAAAAATATTCCACTAAAAATAATTATGGAATAAATATTGATTGAGGCCGCTGAACGTTCTAGTCTGCTTGCACCAAGAGCGTGTGCCGTCACCACGGCGGCACCACGCAGGCTGATAAAAATAACAGGAGCCAGCATGGGCCAGACTCGTTTTGCCAGTGGGCGTCAATTGGATCTGATTTGCCTCGGGCGCCTGGGCGTCGACCTCTACGCACAGCAAGTGGGTGCGCGGCTTGAGGACGTGTCCAGCTTCGCCAAATACCTCGGCGGGTCGTCCGCCAATATCGCGTTCGGCACCGCGCGGCTGGGGCTCAAGTCGGCGATGCTGAGCCGGGTAGGGGACGACCACATGGGCCGCTTCCTGGTGGAATCCCTGGCCCGTGAAGGCTGCGATGTCAGCGGCATCAAGGTCGACGCGGAGCGCCTTACCGCCCTGGTCCTGCTGGGCCTCAAGGACCGCGAAACCTTCCCCTTGGTGTTCTACCGCGAAAACTGCGCCGACATGGCGCTGCGCGCTGAGGACATCAGCGAAGCCTTTATTGCCTCCAGCAACGCCTTGCTGATCACCGGCACACATTTCTCCACCGATGGCGTGTACAAGGCCAGCATCCAGGCCCTGGACTACGCCGCTAAACACAACGTCAAGCGCGTGCTGGATATTGACTACCGCCCCGTGCTGTGGGGCCTGGCGGGCAAGGCGGATGGTGAAACCCGGTTTGTCGCCGACCAGAATGTCAGCCAGCATGTGCAGAAAATCCTGCCACGTTTCGACTTGATCGTCGGCACGGAAGAAGAGTTTTTGATCGCGGGCGGCAGTGAAGATTTGCTCACCGCTTTGCGTACCGTACGTGAACTGACCCCGGCGACCCTGGTGGTCAAACTCGGCCCGCAAGGTTGCACGGTGATCCACGGCGCGGTGCCAGCGCGGCTGGAGGATGGCGCAATTTACCCGGGCGTGCGGGTTGAAGTGCTGAATGTGCTGGGGGCCGGCGATGCGTTTATGTCGGGCTTCCTCAGCGGCTGGATAAACGATGCCAGCGATGAGCGCTGCAGCCAGTTGGCCAACGCCTGCGGTGGTCTCGTTGTGTCCCGCCACGCTTGCGCGCCGGCCATGCCAACGCCTGCCGAACTGGATTACCTGTTCAATAGCCCGGTGCCCATCACCCGCCCTGATCAGGACGTCACCCTGCAGCGCCTGCACCGGGTCACCGTGCCGCGTAAAGCCTGGAAGCAGCTGTTTGTATTTGCGTTCGACCATCGCTGGCAATTGGTGGACCTGGCGCAAAAAGGCGGCCAGGACCTGACGCGTATCAGCGACATCAAGCAGCTGTTTATCCAGGCCATTGAACGCGTGGAACATAAGTTACGCGAGCAAGGTGTCGAGGCTGATGTGGGCCTGCTGGCCGACCAACGCTTCGGGCAGGATGCGCTCAATGCCGCCAGCGGCCGCGGCTGGTGGATCGCCCGCCCGGTGGAAGTGCAGAACTCGCGGGCCCTGGCGTTTGAGCACGGTCGCTCGGTAGGCAGCAATCTGATCGCCTGGCCGCAGGAGCAAATCATCAAGTGCCTGGTGCAATTCCACCCTGACGACGAGCCGATGCTGCGCCTGGAACAGGAAGCGCAACTCAAGGCCGTGTACGAGGCCTCCCTGGTCAGCGGCCATGAGCTGTTGCTGGAAGTCATCCCGCCCAAAGACCACCCGTCGACCTATCCCGACGTGCTCTATCGCAGCCTCAAGCGCTTGTACAACCTGGGCATCTACCCGGCATGGTGGAAGATCGAGGCGCAATCGGCCGCAGACTGGAAAAAGCTCGATGAGCTGATCCAGGAACGCGACCCGTACTGCCGCGGCGTGGTGCTGCTGGGCCTTAACGCATCGGCTGAATGCCTCGCCGATGGCTTCCAGCAAGCCAGCCAAAGCACCACCTGCCGTGGGTTTGCGGTGGGCCGCACGATCTTCCAGGAACCGAGCCGCGCGTGGATGGCGGGGGAGATTAATGATGAGACGTTGATTGAGCAGGTGCAGCAAACCTTCGAACAGCTCATCAACGCCTGGCGCAGTTCGCGAACCTGAACACAGTCTTTAACCTGAAAGGCATTCAAATGTGGAAGCTGGCTTGTCGATTCGACAAGCCAGCTCCCACACACACCAGATATCAGTGAAGCTGAAAAACAATAAAGGTGCAGCCATGCCCGCAATCCGAATTGGCATCAACCCGATCTCCTGGAGCAACGACGACCTGCCGGCGCTGGGTGGCGAAACGCCCCTGAGCACCGCCCTGAGCGAAGGCAAGGAAATCGGCTACGAGGGTTTTGAGCTCAACGGCAAATTCCCCAAGAACGCAAAAGGGGTGGGCGATGTGTTGCGCCCCTATGACCTGGCGCTGGTCTCTGGCTGGTACTCCAGCCGCCTGGCGCGGCGTTCGGTGGCAGAGGAAATCGAGGCCATCGCCGGTCACGTCGAGCTGCTGAAACAGAACGGTGCCACGGTGTTGGTCTACGGCGAAGTGGCTGATTCTATCCAGGGCTCGAAAGTCCGCCTGATCGAACGCCCGCGTTTGCACAGCGAACAGGCCTGGCAGGACTATGCCGACAAACTCACCGAGTTGGCGCGCTTCACCCTGTCCCAGGGCGTGCGCCTGGCTTACCACCACCATATGGGCGCCTACGTCGAGTCGCCGGAGGACATCGACCAGCTGATGCGCCGAACCGGCCCGGAAGTCGGCCTGCTGTTCGATTCGGGCCACTGTTACATGGGCGGTGGCGAACCCATCGAGGTACTGCGCAAACACATCGACCGCGTCTGCCACGTGCACTTCAAGGACGTACGCAAGCCGGTGGTGCAACTGGCGCGCAATCAGATGTGGAGCTTTCCGGACTGCATCGTCAATGGCACCTTCACCGTGCCCGGCGATGGCGATATCGACTTTGCCGAGCTGCTCGATGTATTGCTGGCCGCCCACTACGAGGGCTGGCTGGTGGTTGAAGCCGAGCAGGACCCGGCCGTGGCGCCCAGCTATATCTATGCGAAAAAGGGCTATGACACGTTGCGCGCGCTTCTCAACGAGAGGACTGAGTGATGAGCTTGTTGGTTAAAAGCAGCAAACGCGGGCAAACCATGGTCGCGCTGGAAGAGGGGCGCCTGGAGTACGTGGGCTTTGCCGCCTACCGCCTGAGCCTCGGTGAAAGCCTGCCGGTCAGCGCTGGCGATAAAGAGGTGTGCCTGGTACTGCTCAGTGGCCGGGTGAATATCGAGGGCGAGGGGTTCAACTGGCAGAACCTCGGTGATCGTCAGTCGGTGTTCGAAGACAAATCACCCTTCGCCGCCTACCTGCCGCCGGGCACCGATGCGCAGATTACCGCCTTGAGCGATGTGCAAATCGCCGTCTGCGCCGCGCCCGGTGCAGAGGGGTTTGAACCGCGTCTGATCCGTCCTGAACAGTGCAAACGCAGCGTGCGCGGCAAAGGCGCCAACACCCGTTATGTGTGTGACATCCTGCCTGACAGCGAGCCGGCCCATTCGCTGCTGGTAGTGGAAGTGCGCACGCCCTCCGGGCATTCGTCGAGCTACCCGCCACACAAACACGACACCGACGACCTGCCGCACCAGAGTTTTCTCGAAGAAACCTACTACCACCAGATTAATCCGCCCCAAGGCTTCGTGTTCCAGCGGGTGTACACCGACGACCGCAGTATCGACCAGGCCATGGCCGTGGAAAACAGCGACTTGGTAGTCGTGCCCAAGGGTTATCACCCGGTCAGCGTGCCGTATGGCTACGAGTCGTACTACCTGAACGTGATGGCCGGCCCCAAGCGCGCCTGGCATTTCCATAACGACCCACAGCACAGCTGGCTGCTGGACCTCTAATCGGTTTGAACGGAGAACAATAACAATGCAGTCGCCTCTACGTTTCGCCCTTAACCGTATGGTCGCACCCAACCTTTCCCTGCCGGACTTCATCCAGTTGGCTGCGGCCCTCAAATGCGATGCCATCGAGATTCGCAACGACCTCAAGGGGCACGAAATCGAATTCGGCACCCCGGCCAGCCGCGTGCGCGAGTTGTGCGCAGGGCAGGGCATTACGGTGCTGTCGATCAACGCGCTGTACCCGTTTGACGTATGGAACGATGAACGTCGCGCCCAGGCGATCGCCCTCGCCACCTATGCCCGCGAATGCGGCGCGCAAGGCCTGGTGATGTGCCCGCTGAATGAGCGCGGCGATGCACGCAGCGAAGCCCAGCGTGCCGCCGGTTTGCGCACGGCGTTGAGCGAGCTGGCGCCGATCCTGCGTGAATACGCGATTCTGGGTTTTATCGAGCCCCTGGGGTTTGAGGAATGTGCCCTGCGCCGCAAGCGCGTGGCGGTGGACGCGATCCAGTCGATTGGCGGGTTGGATGTGTTCCGCCTGGTGCACGACACCTTTCATCATCACCTGGCCAGCGAGCATGAGTTCTTCCCGGAACTGACCGGGCTGGTGCATATCTCCGGCGTGGAAGATGCAGACGCACCACTGAATTCGATTCGCGACGGCCACCGCGTGTTGGTCGGCGAGGGCGATATCCTCGGCAATGCTGCGCAGATCGACACCTTGCTCAGCAACGGGTATGGCGGCTATCTGTCGTTCGAGCCGTTTGCTGAAAGCGTGCATGGGCTGGTGGATATTCAGCAGGCAATTGGGGCAAGCATCGCCCACCTGCAAAACGCCCGGCCCTGACGCTCCCTCATAACATCACTGTTGATCGACAGATTTGCATTCATACAAGGTGCGAACATGACCACAACACGATTGACCATGGCCCAGGCCCTGGTGAAGTTTCTGGATAACCAATACGTCGAAGTCGATGGCGTGCAGAGCAAGTTTGTCGCCGGTGTGTTCACCATTTTTGGTCACGGCAACGTGCTGGGCCTGGGCCAGGCCCTGGAGCAGGACAGCGGCGACCTGGTGGTGCACCAGGGCCGCAACGAGCAGGGCATGGCCCACGCCGCCATCGGTTTTGCCAAGCAGCACCTGCGCCGCAAGATCTACGCGTGCACCTCGTCGGTTGGCCCAGGCGCCGCGAATATGCTGACCGCCGCCGCGACCGCCACGGCCAACCGTATCCCGTTGCTGCTGTTGCCTGGAGACGTCTATGCCAGCCGTCAGCCCGACCCGGTGTTGCAGCAAATCGAGCAGTTTCATGACCTGAGCATCAGCACCAACGATGCCTTCCGCTCGGTGAGTAAATACTGGGATCGCATCAACCGCCCCGAGCAATTGATGACCGCTGCGATTCATGCCATGCGTGTGCTCACGGACCCGGCGGAAACCGGCGCCGTGACCTTGGCCTTGCCCCAGGATGTGCAGGCCGAAGCCTGGGACTATCCCGACTATTTCCTGCAAAAACGTGTGCACCGTATCGAGCGTCGCCCGCCAACCGAGGCCATGGTGGCGGATGCGTTGGCCGCCTTCAGGGGCAAGCGCAAACCCCTGATCGTTTGTGGCGGCGGGGTGAAATACTCCGGCGCCAATGCCGCGCTGCAGGCGTTCGCCGAGCGCTTCGATATTCCCTTCGCAGAAACCCAGGCGGGCAAGAGCGCGGTAGTGTCCAGCCACCCACTGAACCTGGGCGGTCTCGGCGAAACCGGCTGCCTGGCAGCGAACCTGCTGGCGCCCGAGGCTGACCTGATCATCGGTGTCGGCACCCGATATACCGACTTCACTACCTCGTCGAAGTCGCTGTTCAAGCACCCCGAGGTGAAGTTCCTCAATCTGAACATCAGCCCCTGCGATGCCCTGAAACTTGACGGTGTGCAGTTGCTCGCGGATGCCCTGGTGGGCCTGGAGGCATTGGCTGATGCATTGGGTGACTACCGTTCCGATTGGGCGGGTCAGCCACGGGATGCCAAGGCGCAGTTGGATGCAGAGGTGGATCGTATCTACCAGGCCGACTACCAGGCGGATAACTTCGTCCCGGAAATCAACGACCATATGGACCCGGCCGTCCTGCGCGAATTTATCGAGCTGACCGGTTCCTGCCTGACCCAAAGCCGCGTGCTTGGCGTGCTCAACGAAACCCTGGCGGAGGATGCAATTATCGTCGCCGCGGCGGGCAGTTTGCCCGGGGATTTGCAACGCAGCTGGCGCAGCAAGGGCGTCAACACTTATCACGTCGAGTATGGCTACTCGTGCATGGGCTATGAGGTCAACGCCGCCTTGGGCGTCAAGCTGGCGGAGCCTGAGCGTGAGGTCTACGCGCTGGTGGGTGATGGCTCCTACATGATGCTGCACTCGGAATTGGCCACCTCGATTCAGGAGCGGCGCAAGATCAACGTGGTGCTGCTCGACAACATGACCTTCGGCTGCATCAACAACCTGCAGATGGAACACGGCATGGACAGCTTCGGCACCGAGTTCCGTTTCCGCAATCCCGAAAGTGGCAAGCTCGATGGCGGTTTTGTGCCGGTGGATTTCGCCATGAGCGCGGCGGCTTATGGCTGCAAGACCTACAAGGTCAGCAACGTCGAGCAATTGCAGGCGGCGTTGGCCGATGCGCGCACGCAAACGGTGTCGACGCTGATCGATATCAAGGTTCTGCCCAAGACCATGATCCACAAATACCTGTCGTGGTGGCGGGTTGGTGTGGCGCAGGTCTCTACCAGCGCACGCACTGACGCGGTGGCTAAACAACTCAATGAACGCCTGGCCAAAGCCCGGCAGTACTAATAACAAGAGGAGTGTTTGTATGTCTTTGAAGCTCGGAGTCATCGGTACGGGCGCCATCGGCCGGGACCACATTCGTCGTTGCAGCCAGACCTTGCTTAACAGCCAGGTAGTTGCGGTGACCGACATCAACCTTGAGCAAGCTGCCAAGGTTGTGGCTGATTTGAAGCTGGACGCCGAGGTATACGCCGACGGCCATGCGCTGATCAATTCGCCGCAAGTCGAGGCGATTCTGGTGACCTCCTGGGGCCCGAGCCACGAAGAATTCGTGCTCGCCGCCATCGCCGCCGGCAAACCCGTGTTCTGCGAAAAACCCCTGGCCGTGACGGCCGAAGGCTGCCGCAAGATCGTTGATGCTGAAGTCGCCTACGGCAAGCGCCTGGTGCAAGTGGGCTTCATGCGCCCGTATGACGAAGGCTATCGCGCCCTCAAGGCCGTGATCGACAGCGGCCAGATCGGCGAGCCGTTGATGCTGCATTGCGCGCACCGCAACCCAACGGTGGGTGAGAACTACAAGACCGACATGGCCATCACCGACACGTTGATCCACGAGTTGGATGTGTTGCGCTGGTTGCTCAACGACGACTACGTGTCGGTGCAGGTGGTGTTCCCGCGCAAGACCAGCAAGGCCCTGGCCCACCTGCGCGACCCGCAGATTGTGCTGCTGGAAACCGCCAAGGGCACGCGCATCGACGTGGAAGTGTTTGTGAACTGCCAATACGGCTACGACATCCAGTGCGAAGTGGTGGGGGAGACCGGTATCGCCAAGCTGCCGGAACCGTCCCAGGTGCAGTTGCGCAGTGGCGCGAAGCTGTCGAATGCGATTCTGATGGATTGGAAAGACCGCTTTATCGGCGCCTACGACGTCGAGTTGCAGGCCTTCATCGACAGCGTGCGCGCCGGGCAAGTCGGCGGGCCGTCGGCGTGGGATGGGTTTGCGGCGGCAGTGGCGGCGGATGCGTGTATCGAAGCGCAGAGCAGCGAGCAGATCATCAAGGTCAGCTTGCCACCGCGCCCACCTTTCTACGGCTAAGCCCCACTCCACTGAACGCACTTGGTCGGTGTGGGAGCTGGCTTGCCTGCGATGACGGCGGCACATTCAACATTGATGCCGCCTGATACACCGCTTTCGCCGGCAAGCCAGCTACACATTGGATCAGATTCCAGTTTCAGATACGGGAGATCCACCTATGCGTATCGCATTAGACCCCTACATGTACCGCCATCTGCCGCTGGGTCAGATGGTCGACAAGGTCGCCGAACTCGGCTACCAGCACATCGAGTTGTCCCCCCGCGAAGACTTCCTGCCGTTCTACAAAGCCGCCCGCGTCGACCGCGCCCGCATCAAGACGTTTCGCAAAGCCTTGAGCGACGCCGGCGTGCAACTCTCGTCCCTGCTGCCCATGTACCACTGGGCCGCCGCCGACGAAGGACTGCGTGTGGCCGCCGTACGCAACTGGAAGCGCGCGATCCAGATCGCCGTGGAAATGGACTGCGAGTTGGTCAACACTGAGTTCACCGGCCAATCCGACAATCCGCTGGTCTGCGAAAACCAGTTCATGCGCTCCATGGATGAGCTGATCCCGGAGTTCGAGCGAGAGGGCGTCAAGCTGGATATCCAGGCGCACCCGTACGACTTCTGCGAGCGTAACAACGAGTCAGTGGATATTATTCGCGGCCTGGATCGCGACTGGATCAACTACCTCTACGCCGCGCCGCACACCTTCTTCTATGACGATGGTAAAGGCGATATCGCCTCGATGCTCAAGTACGCAGGCTCCAAGCTCAGCCACTTGATCATTGCCGACACCTACAACCATCGCGCGTCGTCCAACCTGCGCTACATCGTCAACCCGCCGGGCGTGACCGCCACCGTGCACCAGCACCTGGATATCGGCCAGGGCGAGGTCAACTGGGAGGCGTTTTTCGGCACCCTGCGTGAAATCAAGTTCGACGGCATCGCCACTGTCTCGGTGTTCGCCTGGGAAGACCGGCCGGATGAATCCAACCGGATGATGCTCGAGCGGGTTACCCGCGAGCTGTGCCAATAAAGGAACTCACCCTATGCGAATCGGACTTGTCGGCTACGGCCACGGCGGCCGTTATTTTCACGCACCATTGATTGCAACCCTGCCCGGCGCAACCTTTGTGGGCGTAGTGACACGTTCCCCCGAGCGTCGCCTACAGCTGGCGAGCGACCATCCAGGCCTCAAGGCCTTCGACTCCATTGGCCAGATCGTCGAGGCGGGTGTGGATGCTTTAGTGATTTCCACCACCCTCAAAGGACGCCCCGCCCTGGTGCTGGAAGCCATCGAACACGGGGTTGCGGTGGTCAGCGACAAGCCCTTCGCCGCCAATGCCGAACAGGCTCAGGCACTGATCACGGCCGCCGAACGCCAGGGTGTATTGCTCAGCGTCTACCAGAACCGGCGTTGGGATTCGGATTTCCTGACCCTGCGTAAACTGATTGACGCCGGCGCTCTGGGGGCAATCACGCGCTTTGAGTCGCGCGTCGAACGTTACAGCCCGGACGCGGTGGGCAATGTCAGCGGCGGCGGTTGGTTGCGCGACCTGGGCAGCCATCTGGTGGACCAGGCGCTGCAATTGTTCGGCCCGGTGGACCGGGTGTTCGCCCAACTGCAATTCAGCCCGCAACATCCGACCCTCGATCACGGCTTTTTCGTTTCCCTGACTCACGCCAATGGGGTGATTTCCCACCTGTGGGGCAGTGCGCTGCAAAACAGCCAGGCCCCGCGTTTTCGCGTCAGTGGCACCTTGGGGTGTTACACCGTGGAGGGGCTGGACGGTCAGGAAGCCGCACTGATGGCGGGCAAGTCGCCGAAAACCGAGGGCGAGCACTGGGGCGCGGAAGAGCATCGGCGTTGGGGGTGGTTTGAACAGGGCGAGGAGCGTGAGCGGGTGCCGTCGGAGAAAGGCTGCTGGACGCAGTTCTATCGCCAGTTGCAAAGTGCTGTGCAAGGGCTTGGGCCGCTGCCGGTGGATGCCAATGACGCATTGGAAACCACCCGTATATTGGACGCTGCACGCCTTAGCAACGAGCGCCAGCAGGTGGTTTCAATAAAAATAGAATAAAATTCTAAAACAGGTTGATATGGAAATTATTTTCTAATAAAGTCTTTTCCAGGTTGCATAAAGTACGTCTCGGACTCGATTCGGGCGACTCGACAAAAACAAGATCAAAAACAACCAGGTACCGTCAGATGAAAATCTTCAACGCTGTACTGCGAGTTTTACGCCCCGCCCTTGTGCCCCGCGGTCTGCCCCGCGCGCGGCCGTTTTATTTCTCCTTCCTTAATGTGCTGTGCGTCGAAAACAAAGGCGCGCTGGTGTGCTGCATTCCCGGCGCACCGGTGGTTCAACTGCCGTCTTCGCCCGCCACGCTCTGATAAACGCAACGTCCAAAAAACCAACAAGAAATTGGAGACAGACCGTTCATGAAGACCCCGATCCGTTTTACCGCGCTGGCCTTGTCCATGCTGCTTGCCAGCGGTTTTGCCGCGGCCGCCGATATCAAGGTGGGCGTGACCATGTCCGCTTTCGATGACACGTTCCTGACCTACCTGCGCGAAGACATGGACAAGCAAGCCAAGTCCTATCCCAAGGGTGACGGCGTACAGCTGCAGTTCGAAGACGCCCGGGCCGACGTGGTCAAGCAACTGAGCCAGGTCGAGAACTTTATCAGCCAGAAAGTCGACGCGATTATCGTCAACCCGGTCGATACCGCCTCGACCAAGAACATCATCAGTGCCGCTACCAAGGCGGGCATCCCGCTGGTCTTCGTCAACCGTCGTCCTGACCAAAAAGAGTTGCCCAAGGATGTCGTCGCGGTGACGTCCGATGACGTCGAGGCCGGTCGTCTGCAAATGCAGTACATCGCCGACAAGCTCGGCGGCAAGGGCAAGATCGTCATCCTGCTGGGTGACCTGGCGAACAACTCCACCACCAACCGTACCAAGGGCGTGAAGGAAGTCCTGGCCAAATACCCCGGCATTACCATCGAGCAAGAACAGACCGGCATCTGGCTGCGTGACAAGGGCATGACCCTGGTCAACGACTGGCTGACCCAAGGTCGCGAATTCAATGCGGTTCTGGCCAACAACGATGAGATGGCCATTGGCGCGTCCATGGCGCTGAAGTCGGCGGGTACCAAACCAGGCACCGTGTTAATTGCGGGGGTTGATGGCACGCCGGACGGTTTGAACGCAATTACCAAGGGCGACATGGCGGCGTCGGCCTTCCAGGACGCCAAGGGCCAGGCGGTCGGTTCGGTGGAGGCGGCGCGCAAGATGGCGAAGAAGGAGCCGGTCGAGCAGAACGTGATCATCCCGTTCAAGCTGATCACTCCGGACAACGTCAAAGACTTCAAGTAGCCCTTCATAACAACAATAAGCAAGCAGGGCGGCCACGGTCGCTCTGCTGATGGAGTACCCGATATGCTTGCTCAAGCCACCGTCTCGCAGCCTCCCGGTATCCAGCCCGTGCTGCAGGAAGAACCCTACCTGCTGGAAATCCTCAACATCAGCAAAGGCTTTCCCGGTGTCGTGGCCCTGGCCGATGTGCAATTGCGGGTACGCCCGGGTTCAGTGCTGGCGCTGATGGGCGAGAACGGTGCGGGTAAATCGACGCTGATGAAAATCATCGCCGGAATCTACCAGCCCGACGCGGGGGAAATTCGCCTGCGTGGCAAGCCGATTGTGTTTGAAACGCCGCTGGCGGCGCAGAAGGCCGGGATCGCGATGATCCATCAGGAACTCAACCTGATGCCGCACATGAGCATCGCCGAAAATATCTGGATCGGTCGCGAGCAGCTCAACAGCCTGCACATGGTCAACCACCGTGAAATGCACCGCTGCACTGCCGAATTGCTGGCACGCCTGCGCATCAACCTTGACCCCGAAGAACATGTCGGCAACCTCAGCATCGCCGAGCGGCAAATGGTCGAGATTGCCAAGGCGGTGTCCTACGACTCCGACATCCTGATCATGGATGAACCGACCTCAGCCATTACCGAGAAGGAAGTGGCTCACCTGTTTTCGATCATTGCCGACCTCAAGTCCCAAGGCAAAGGCATCGTCTATATCACGCATAAAATGAACGAAGTGTTCGCCATTGCCGACGAAGTGGCGGTGTTTCGCGACGGCCACTACATCGGCCTGCAGCGCGCCGACAGCATGAACAGCGACAGCCTGATTTCGATGATGGTCGGCCGTGAACTGAGCCAGCTGTTCCCGGTGCGCGAGACGCCCATTGGCGAACTGCTGCTGTCGGTGCGTGACCTGCGCCTTGACGGTGTGTTCAAGGACGTGTCATTCGATCTGCACGCCGGTGAAATCCTCGGCATCGCCGGGTTGATGGGCTCGGGCCGCACCAATGTGGCGGAAACGATCTTCGGCATCACCCCAAGCTCCGGCGGGCAGATCACTCTCGACGGCAAGCCGGTGCGCATCAGCGACCCGCACATGGCCATCGAGAAGGGTTTTGCGCTGTTGACCGAAGACCGCAAGCTCAGCGGCCTGTTCCCGTGCCTGTCGGTCCTGGAAAACATGGAGATGGCCGTACTGCCGCTTTACTCGGGCAACGGGTTTATCCAGCAGAAGGCCCTGCGCGCCTTGTGCGAAGACATGTGCAAGAAGCTGCGGGTGAAAACCCCATCCCTAGAACAGTGCATCGACACGTTGTCCGGCGGCAACCAGCAAAAAGCCCTGCTGGCGCGTTGGCTGATGACCAACCCACGCCTGTTGATTCTCGATGAGCCGACCCGTGGCATCGATGTCGGCGCCAAGGCCGAGATCTATCGCTTGATTTCCTTCCTCGCCAGCGAAGGCATGGCGGTGATCATGATTTCCTCCGAACTGCCGGAAGTGCTGGGCATGAGCGACCGGGTGATGGTGATGCACGAAGGCGAACTGATGGGCACGCTGGATCGCGCAGATGCAACCCAGGAAAAAGTCATGCAGTTGGCTTCCGGTATGACCGTAGTCCACTGACGAACAGCACAGAATAAGAAGGTGATTGGCTATGAACGCAATAACAGACAACAAGCCTGCCACGGCACCGGTCAAGCGCCGTCGGCGTTTACCCACCGAGCTGAGCATCTTCCTGGTGCTGATCGGCATCGGCCTGGTATTTGAACTGTTCGGCTGGATCGTGCGTGACCAGAGCTTCCTGATGAACTCCCAGCGCCTGGTGCTGATGATCCTGCAAGTGTCGATCATCGGCCTGCTGGCGATCGGTGTGACCCAAGTGATCATCACCACCGGTATCGACCTGTCCTCCGGCTCTGTGTTGGCGTTATCGGCGATGATCGCCGCCAGTCTGGCGCAGACCTCGGACTTTTCCCGCGCGGTGTTCCCCAGCCTGACTGACTTGCCGGTGTGGATTCCCGTGGCGATGGGCCTGGGGGTCGGGCTGCTGGCGGGAGCGATTAACGGCAGTATCATCGCCGTTACCGGTATCCCGCCGTTTATTGCCACCTTGGGCATGATGGTCTCGGCGCGTGGCCTGGCGCGTTACTACACCGAAGGCCAGCCGGTGAGCATGCTGTCGGACTCCTACACGGCGATTGGTCATGGTGCGATGCCGGTAATCATTTTTCTGGTGGTGGCGGTGATCTTCCATATCGCCCTGCGCTACACCAAGTACGGCAAGTACACCTACGCCATCGGCGGCAACATGCAGGCGGCGCGCACGTCGGGGATCAACGTCAAGCGCCATCTGATCATCGTCTACAGCATTGCCGGGTTGCTGGCGGGCCTGGCCGGTGTTGTCGCTTCGGCGCGTGCCGCTACCGGCCAGGCCGGTATGGGCATGTCCTATGAACTGGATGCGATTGCCGCAGCGGTGATCGGCGGCACCAGCCTGGCGGGCGGGGTAGGGCGCATCACCGGCACCGTGATTGGTGCGTTGATCCTCGGGGTGATGGCCAGCGGGTTTACCTTTGTCGGGGTGGATGCGTATATCCAGGACATCATCAAGGGCCTGATCATCGTGGTGGCGGTGGTAATCGACCAATATCGCAACAAGCGCAAACTCAAGCGCTAACGCAGATTTGCAGCTGGCGCAGAACCAAAGTGTGGGAGCGGGCTTGCTCGCGAAAGCGGTGTATCAGTGCCCAATGCGCTGCCTGACACTCAGCATTCGCGAGCAAGCCCGCTCCCACATTTGGATCTGCGCCAATGAGTTCTAACCGTTTGTCTTCTATATAGCTCCACAAGACTGAATTTCTTGCTATAAACGCACTCCGATGACCATTCGCCAAGCCCGTCCTGGTGCCTTTGGGGGTTAATTGGGAAAAAATGCCTGTCTTTTCAGTTGCTGAGCCCTCAAGTCGGCCTTAGACTGCCGCCCCTCGTAAATTGAGTGCCGGGTGGCGCTTGAAATGGATGGCGCCTTTCCGAGACCGGCACAGGCCTTCCGGGAAGCTCCCTTATTCGCCTTAATGCACGTATTTTTTATAGAGAAATCAATGACAAAGGAAAAGTTGCTGGCCATGCCGGCGGATGACTACATGAATGCCGAACAGCACGCTTTTTTCGAGCAGTTGCTGCAAGACATGAAGGTGGAACACCACGCGCGCATTGAACAGAACCGCATCGCCATCGAAAGCCTGGATACCCCGGCTGACCCGGCTGACGCCGCCTCTGTGGAAGAAGAGCGCACTTGGCTGGTGAATGCCATCGACCGCGACCAGCGTATGCTGCCGCAGCTTGAGCGCGCTCTGGAGCGCATCAAGGAAGATTCTTTTGGCTGGTGTGACGACAGCGGCGAGCCTATCGGCCTCAAGCGCCTGCTGATCAGCCCGACCACCAAATACTGCATCGAAGCGCAAGAACGTCACGAGCAGATCGACAAGCACCAGCGTCAAGCCTGATACGCTGAAGGCTGCTGTGCTGAAATTGGACGCCGTGCATGCGGTGTCCAGAAATACCGTTTACACCCCTGTCTGTTGATTTGCTGCAAGTCACTCCACTAAAGGCCCGTGGATAATGGCCCAATACTGGCGTTTAATGCGTAAACAATAACGACAAGCAGTGGGGTAACGACGATGGCTGGAGACGGATCTCTGATGGGCGCAGCGGTGCCACCGCACACGGTGGCGCGCGTGCTGCCCGGCTGGCCGACGCAGCTTGTGCAGAGCGCCGCCCTGGTGCTGGTATTGCTGGGTCTGGCGTTTGCCGGCTTGCCGTTGTACGTCTGCGTGCCACTGGCCTTGTTGGTGATCTGGCTGCCCGCCCTCAAAACCCGTGCGCCCCGCGTGCAGCCATCCCCGGCCGTCGACACGGTGGGCGAACTGACCCGTGATCTTTCCTATACCACCAGCCATAACGCGCTTTCCGCTGCCGGCGTGGCCTATTCGGTCAAGCAACTGGCGGCTCGGGTGCAGTCGCAACTGAGCGCAGCCAAGCAGATTGTCAGCAGTGCCGAAGTGATGATCGGCACCGAACAGGTCACCTCCCAGCTCAGCCGCCAAGCCCTGGGCGCGGCCAGCCAGGCCCATCAGTGCAGCACGCAAGGGCGTGAAGTGCTGGCGCAGTCGATCATCCGCATGCGCCAGCTCAGCCAACGCGCCAATGCCAGCCGTGAACTGATCGAAGCCTTGAGCCAGCGCAGTGAGGAAATCCAGCGCGTGACCCTGGTGATCCAATCCATCGCCAGTCAGACCAACTTGCTTGCATTGAACGCCGCCATTGAAGCGGCGCGTGCGGGTGAGCACGGTCGCGGCTTTGCCGTGGTCGCCGATGAAGTGCGTGGCCTCGCCGGGCGCACAGCCACGGCCACCGACGAGGTTGGGGTGATGGTCGCTGATATCCAACAACGTACCGCTCAAGTGGTTGAGCAGATTCGTCAACTGTCGGCGGACCTGCACATCGGCGTCGAGCAAGTGGAACATGCGGGCGAGCAACTGGAAAACATCGCCAGCCTGGCGGCGAATGTGGAAGGGCAAGTCCATGAGATTGCGCAGGGCACCGACACTAACCGCGCGCAACTCGACAGTCTGTTCCACGCCGTGGAGCAAATGCGCAGCGACTTGACGGTGAGCGACGAGCAAACTCGGCAACTGGCCGACGTCGCCGTACAAATGGAGGGGCAAGCGGAAACCATCAGCGAACGCCTGGCTGAGGTCGGCCTGGATGACTATCACCAGCGCATCTACGACCTGGCCCGTGAGGGCGCCAGCCGTATTGCCGAACAGTTCGAGGCCGATGTCTTGCAAAACCGTATCAGCCTGGAGGACTTGTTTGACCGCAGCTACACGCCCATTCCGAATACCCGCCCGAGCAAATACCACACGCGTTTTGATGGCTACACCGACCAAGTCTTACCGGCGATTCAGGAGGCGTTGCTGCCGCGCCATGAAGGGTTGGTATTCGCTATCGCCTGCACACCTCAGGGCTACGTGCCGACGCACAACAAGGCGTTCTCCCACGCCCTCACCGGTGACGCGCAGGTCGATGCACTGCAGAACCGTACCAAGCGCAAATTTGAAGACCGCACCGGCATTCGTTGCGGCAGCCATCAACAAGCGGTGTTGTTGCAGACCTACACCCGCGACACCGGCGAGTTGATGCACGATTTGTCGGTGCCGATTATGGTCAGGGGCAGGCATTGGGGGGGCTTGCGCCTGGGCTATAAACCGCAAGGGGCTAAAGCCGCGCGTTAGAATTGTTGCTGTTTATGCAATGGAGCTATTCCGGGGATAGCTTTTTCCAACTGGAATAAAACCGTAGCATGGCCAACATTGTTAGGCAGCTAACTAATGTTGCGGAGATTCTCCATGCAAAATAAGGTTGATGTGGCCGTGATGATCGGCAGTGGCGTACCACAAGCCCTGCGTGCGCTGGGTCAGAAAGCTTGCTGGGTGGTGTTGCTCAATGGTGAGCAACGCGGCACTGCGTTCGCCAGCCGCGATGAAGCCGAGGAGTGCAGGGCTGCCTGGGAGGCGCTGATGCGCCTGGAACAGTCAGACAGCCTGCATTGACGGGGGTTAGTGCGGTTGATGCAGACGCTGGTTCAGTTCATCCACCGGGATGGCCCATTCGGCGTCTTCGCGCAATTCTTCCTTGAGAAACGCCGCTTGTTGCGGCGTCCAGAAAGGTGCATCGATCAGCTTAACGTCTTCATCCAGCGTGTGTGCGCCGATGAATGCGTCGATGGCTTCGGGGCTTGAATCCAGGCCGAGTTGTTCAAACAGGGTTTCAAGTGTTGGGATTGGCGCGTCCATGGTCGTTCTCCATGCAAGGTGATGGTCGTTGTGCATGTGAGGCTCAGGGCGTGTCAGAGTTCAGGAATTAAGTGCCCCCGAATCCACGGCGGTTTTCAGGGCCTTGGCGGCATCCTTTGCCGCGATGGCGGCGGCGTCGACAGTTTTGAACCAACGATCTTTTTCTACCTGATGCGTGGTGATCGTGGTCAGCGGTGGTTTGGCCCGCATGACGATCACCGCTTGAAACTCACCGTCTACTTCCCTCGCATCGCCATGGATGAAAAATTCGCCAATATCAAATTCCGTCACGTATAGCCTTCCCTTCAAGGTAACTGCACTGATGAAACCTGACCCGCAGGGGGCAAACTTCAATGGACGGAGCAGTATGGCAGTTGTTGAGGGGCGACGGCGCAGTAAAGTCATCCAGACGACGAAACGAACCCGCCGTAAGCGGCGTGCAAGCTGGCTTCGAGCTATTTGGCCAACTCGCAGGCCTGGGCGTGCGTACTGCGAAAACCTCTGATTCTGCCGCTGGTCACTTCCAGGATATGTAAGAAATTGCGGCCGGCCGGTACAACTGGGTAAAGAACGGAATTGGAGTACCCGTTGGGGTAATCTAAGCAGTAGTATTGGCGCTCGTCTTGACATGATGAACGAGCGCCGGAAGGCGTAACGTCGTGTTGGCGTGGGTGCATGGCCAGCGCCTGTGGATCAATCGTGTTGACTCACCAGCAGCGTTTCGGCTGGTTTTGACCCGTGTTGCTGTTTTAGTATTGTCGTCGGCAGCCCATGCTTGGTTCCACGCCAGGTAATTGGATATGTGTAGGTTGTCGGAAACTGCGTTTTTAACTGGGTTATTCTCTGAAGCTGGTCGGCGCGTATTCTCGGGCCGTTGAACCTGTGATTTTCTGTGGCGCCAGATGACCTTGCATGAGGTCCATCGCGCACGCCTGTACTAGTCTCATGACGTAGAAGCGGGTTCTCTTCAGTTTTTTTTCGAATGTGTAATCGTGGCTACGCGCTATTTTTTGTGGCTACGGGTCGTTTTTTTGTGCTGCCCGCTCCGGCGGTCGGCGTTATTTTTGATGTGGGGGCGTTTCCTTGGCAGTCAGTAATCTGGATATGCACGCGTTATTCGTGCTGGGTGATTTGCGCGCAAAGTTGGTCAAGCAGTTTCAATCCCGTTTCGTTTACATCACAGAGCAGACGCCGGAAGGTATCTACATCGCCGAGATCGATACCGAAACGGCGATGGTCGTGGATGACAAGCCACGCCTGGAACTCAAGGTGGGTGACCACTTTCGCGCGGCCGTGTTGCCGAGTCGTGAAGGTGGCAAGTTCGAACTGAAGTTCCGCGACATCAAGTTGACGGTGTATGGCCTGGGCGATTACGCCTTCGTTTCTTCGGCCGAAGGCCAGGGCATCGTATTCAAGGAAGGCCACAGCGTGATGCTGGTGTTTGCCGCCAATGAACAGCTGCAGGAAGGCCTGACCAAAACCCTCAAGGCGGTGACCGGTAAGGCGGCCAAGTGGCGCAAGGGCGAACTGGTGACCTTCAAGGCCAGCGAGTAGTCGCCAAACACTGTGTGTATTTTTGCTCTCCCGGAACCTCTACTACAGTTGAGTTGACTTAACTATTCAGAGGCTTCGCGCATCCGCAGCAAAGCCTTCCGCTATGGTTGTGAAAACGCGAGGTGCAAAGGCATGAAAGGATTGAGATCGCTGTTGGCGGCGTCCCTGACGACCCTGGGGTTGTCGGTGGCCTCACTGCCGATATCGGCCGCCCAGGCACCGGTGCATTTCGCCGACCTGAACTGGGAAAGCGGCAGCCTCATCACCGAGGTGCTGCGGTTTATCGTCGAGAAGGGCTATGACCTGCCCACCGACACCTTGCCTGGTACCACGATCACCCTGGAAACCGCCTTGGCGAAAAACGACATCCAGGTGATCGGCGAAGAGTGGGCAGGCCGTAGTCCGGTCTGGATCAAGGCGGAAGCCGAAGGCAAAGTGGTCGGTCTGGGCGATACGGTCAAGGGAGCCACCGAGGGTTGGTGGGTGCCGGAATATGTGGTCAAGGGCGACGCTGCCAAAGGCCTTAAGCCGCTGGCGCCGGACCTCAAAACTGTGCAGGACCTGGCGCGTTACAAGGACGTGTTCAAGGACCCCGAGTCGCCTGGCAAAGGGCGCTTTCTGAACAGCCCGATCGGCTGGACGTCGGAAGTGGTGAACGCGCAGAAGCTCAAGGCTTACGGCCTGAGCGACAGCTACGTGAACTTTCGCAGCGGCTCCGGTGCGGCACTGGATGCGGAAATTGCGTCGTCGATCCGTCGAGGCAAACCGGTATTGTTCTACTACTGGTCACCAACGCCCTTGATGGGGCGTTATAAATTGATCCAGTTGCAAGAGCCACCGTTTGACGCCGATGCCTGGAAGACGCTCACCGACGCGGATAATCCGAATCCGAGGCCGACTCGGTCGTTGGCGTCCAAGTTGAGCATTGGTGTGTCGACGCCGTTCCAAAAGGACCACCCGCAGATTGCTGAGTTTTTTACCAAGGTTCAGTTTCCTATCGAGCCGCTTAATAAATCGCTGGCATCGATGAGCGAGAAGCACACGCCGCCACGGGATGTGGCTCAGGCGTTTCTGAAAGAGCACCCTGAGGTGTGGAAGGCTTGGTTGACGGAAGATGTGGCGCAGAAAGTGGAAGCGAGCCTGAAGTAACCGACGGTCCTTCTATTGAATGGATATCCAAATGTGGGCTTGTGTGGGAGTCGGGCTTGCCCGCGATAGCATCGCCGCGGTGTAACGGATATACCGAGGTGACGGCATCGCCGGCAAGCCAGCTCCCACACTTGATTGCATTCCAGCGTTAGAACCTGGTTTGCACCGCGACCTCCAAGGTCCTTGGTGAACCCAGGTAGTACGCCGGCGACACATGCGCAAACTCGGCGTAAACCTCATTCGTCAGGTTACGCACCCGCCCGGTCACCGACGTGTGCGAGTCCACTTTGTAGCGCAGGAAAGTCCCAAACAGCGTGTAGGCCGGCACCGTCTGAGTGTTGGCATTATCCGCAAACACCTCTGCGACATACCGCGCATCCACACCGCCTTGCCAATCCTCAGAAAAGTCATAGGTCAGCCACACGTTGCCCACACGCTTGGGCACATTGGTGGGTGTGTTGCCTTTGCGCGAGACCACCGCGCCGCTGGCGATTTTCTCGTTGAAATCATCGTACTCGGCATCCACCCAGGCAAAGTTGCCTTCGGCCAGCAGCCTTGGCGTGATGCGCAATGAACTCGCCAACTCGATCCCCTTGGATGTCTGGGCACCCACCGGGATGCTGTTGTTCGGGTCCAACGGGTCGGTGACGGCAAAATCCTTGCGCTCGATCTTGTACGCCGCGAGGGTGGCCGAACCGCGACCGTCCAGGTAATCGAACTTGCTGCCCACTTCCCACTGTTTGCCAGTCGACACGTCGAATACTTGGGTGGTGGTCGATGGCTGCTCAGCCGCCGTGCTGTATTGCACATACACATTGGCCGATGGAATGAACTGGTAGGTCAGGCCCACGCGGCCGGTTACCGGCTCCCAACTGCGCCTGAAATGCCGTGGGTTGGTGGCGGTGATGGTGCGGTGATTGGTGACGTCCAGATCGATAGCGTCGTAACGCAAACCCGTCAAGAGCGAGAGTTTATCGGTGAGGCCCAGGCGATTTTCTACGAACAGTGCCTGGGTGGTGACTTGGTTGGTCTTGTCTTTGACGAAGCCAGGCTTGGTGCCTGGGATAGCGTAGAAATGCCCAGGGTTGTAGTTGTTCGGGTCCACCGTGCTGTTACCCGGCACGTTCAGCGGGTTGTTGGTAGTGCTGTTGACTTTGTACTCAAAGCCGCCCGACCACGTTGTCGAAAGGCCGAAGAACGTGTCGTCATGGCGCAGCTCGAATTGGTTGCCGTTCTGCTCGCCCTGATGACGGACTTGATAAGCGGTCGAGCGGTTCACCGCGCTATTGTCGGCGTTGTATTGGTAGGTCTCCAGGTTGCGATAGTCGCGTTGGCTGTCGAGGTGATAAAGGGTGTTTTTCAGCGTGGTACTGTCGTTGATCCGGTAGTCGATGATCGAGCGCGCCCAGAGGGTGCGTTGTTCGTAACGGCCGTCGGCGACGTTGTAATTGTTGAAGCGGTTGTGCTTGTCGATCTTCAACTCGCCGGCCTTGGGATTGAGCACCGGTGTGCCCCAATACGGGCTGTCTTCGTGTTCATCCTGGTATTCCAGGGCCAGGGTGTGGGACAGGTTGGGCGTGAGGTCGCTAAGCAGGGAAAACGCCACGCTCCAGGCATCACGCTGGTCGCGGTCGATGTAGCTGTGGTTGGTGTTGCGGCTGACGTCCAGGCGCGCGTAATGCTGCACCTCGGCGCCCGGTTCGGTCAGGGCGTGGTTAAGGCCAAAGGCTATGCCGGCGGTGTCGTAGCTGCCATAAGTGAGCTGGCCTTCGGCGGCCTGTTCCTCACGGGTTGCGAGCTTCGTCACGTAGTTCAGCGAGCCGCCCACGGAGCCGGCGCCGTTGATCAAGGAGGAGGGGCCACCGACCAATTCCACGCGGTCGTAAATCCACGCATCGACCGGCCGTGCCAAACCGGTGGCGACATTGATGCCGTTGAACATTTGGGTGATCTGGCTGCTGGTAAAGCCACGATAGGATACAAACCCGCCAAACCCGGGTGGCGCACTGGCGTTGACGCCTGGCAGAGTGTTGGCCGCATCGCGAAAGGTCTTGGCGCCATGGCGCTCGATGTCATTGCGAGTGGCGATGGCCACCGACGCCGGGGTTTCCCGCACGCTTAACCCCAGCCGGGAAGCCGTGCCGCTGGATTGATCCAGGGCCAGGCCCGGCTCAGTGGATTGTTCACCATCAATGGTGGTGGGGGCTAATTCCAGCGCCCAGGCACAGACAGGCAGGCAGCCGAACAGGCCCGCCAACAAGGGTAAATGTTTCATGGTTGAATCCTGAAAAACTTGGCTTGAAAACAACGCACAGCCGCCCGTATTCCCCAATGGGAGCGGTGGCCGGTGCAGATCGGAAAGCGAAGGAATCAGGCGAAAGCGGGCGGCGCGCGAGGGTTGGCCGTGGGCCAGGTGAAGCGGGCAGGGATGTCGGCGGCGAGAACCACGGCCGGTGGTGGCGCGTGAGGTTGTGGCAACACCGCCACATTCAGGCTGGAGCTCAGTGCCGGGCCCATGCCGCCGGTCGAACAAAGCGGGCAGCCGAACGCCTTGGACAGCGTCGGCAGGTTCTCATCCGTGGAGTTAGTCTGCGCCGGCGCCTGGGTACGCGGGTCAACCGTACAGAACTGGCCACCGATGCCGTTGAGTTGCATCCCCAGCATCTGCCCATGACCAATACTGCACGCGAACACATTGAACAGGACGCAGCAGTAAAGCATCCAGGCAATGAGCGAGCGGTCGGCACGGGCGATTTTCATGGGGCGGCACTTTACCATCAGCCGCCGACGAAATGCCTACAAAAAATCTCAGGGCGACTATCCTAATTCGCACCTTTCAGGGAGAGCCAGTCATGAGCTTTGTCATCGCGCGGTGGATCGTCGGGGTTTTTACCTGCATCAGCATGGTGCACCTGTACTGGGCCGCCGGTGGCAAACTCGGCAGCGTTGCGGCCATTCCCCAGCTGCCCGGCGAATTCGCCCGCGGGCCAAGGCCGGCATTCAAGCCCTCGGCACTGGGCACGTTCCTCGTCGCGATGGGGTTGGTGGCAATTGCTTTGCTGGTTTGCCTGCGAGCTGGGCTGTATTTCTCGCCCGTGCCCCATGGAGCGCTGCAGTGGGGGATCAGCGCGATAGCCTTGGTCATGTTTGCCAGGGCGATTGGGGATTCGGAGTTGGTGGGGTTTTTCAAGAAGGTGGGTGGGTCCAGGTTTGCAAGGTTGGACACGTATTTTTATTCGCCGTTGTGTTTGGTGTTGGGGGTGGGGTTGTTGGTGGTGGCGTGGGGGTGAGTGGGGCGGTGCGATAATAATGTGGCGCTCATTTGACTCAGGTTGGTTGCTTTTTTTGGGGAGCTCGCAAGTTAAGTATTGATGAAGCAATGAACATCTTCAGGGATTATTTTTTCGAATAATGTTTTGTGTGACGCTGAAGTGACTTCGTATTATAATCGGTCGAGAATTAGAGTTGGGCGCTGCATGTGTTTCGCTGTCATAAAATCTACATGGAGTTACTGCTGGATTTGCCCTGAGGTAATCGCGGATTTTTATGGCAGTGATGCAGTCTTCAAAGATTGTCATGCTGCTCCAGAGGTCACATATTTTCGCGCTGGTTTTTGAAATACCATAAAACGTCTTGGGAGCCTTCCAGGGTCTGAGGGGCGATTTGACTCGGGTTACGCGATCGACTTTTGATATTAGAATAGATATTGCTGAGTTTTTTTGAATAAAATCAATGCTTTAAGTTCGCTGGGTTAGCTATTCTACTTGGTCTTTATCTTCTCATAGTTTGATTAAAAATTTATATGTGGTGGATCGGTTTCATTTCTGTGTCTTGAAGTAAATATGGGGGTTGTCGCTGATTTTCTAAGGCGTCATGAACTTTCTTTCATTTGCCCTTTCGATAGCAGGACTATATGAAAACACTGATTATAATCCTGAATCAATATTTATCTAAAATAATTATTCGTCTTTTGTTGAAAAGGCCACGTCAATCCTGTCGACATTTAATTTTATAAACGAATCGTTCAGATCCGGGTGATCGTAGTGCACGCCCTCATCGCTCAGCAAAGTAAAAGTTTGAAAAGTGTCATTATGTAGCATCCCGTAAAGTATGTAAGAGAAACCATTCTCTATGCGCTCGGCAAAAATATTAATCGAATCGACTTTTTGAGCGTGATAATAATCAGCTAGGTTTAAGTTTAGTTCTACATCATAATTTTTCCCTACCTCAATTTCGTAAGGGCAGAAGCTAGCGAAGCAAGTGACTACGGTTTTATCAATGAGTAGTGTCACCTCTTCCTCTATCAGTTCATTGAGCGCTACGACCTGTGCTTTCTTAAACTTACTCGGTGTGAGGTGTGATGGTTTTGTCATAGGCGTTGCCATTTATTGTCCTCCAGAAATCTTTTCCGCTTTTAGTGTGGAGCGTTGTAATCTGTCTGTCCTGGTTGGTTCCCACAAAAGCAAACTTTGCTTGGCCTGATCTATTTAAACCTAAGAGTAAAACATATCCTGTTCTTTGGCCGCCTTTGTAAGGATAGTTGACTGGGGTGCCGTTATCCATCACATGCCGTGCGGTGAGTAAGTACTCGTGGCTATTTTTGGAGTTGAATTCTGCTCCATGCTTCTCGTAATGGGCGATCAGCTTTTCTTCGGATCCAAACTCAGTGAGGCGTCGTGAGGTCGAAGGCGTGGAGGGCTCGTCTTTATGAGCCTTAGCCTTTTCTGATGGTTCCTCAACTCCAGCATCCGGATTGCATCCTTTTCCTCCTGGGCCGGTGCTCAATCCCAGCGGGTCTACCCATCCGGTTGGGTTGGGTACGTACTGGTAGGTGTTGATCCCACCCGCCAACTTCACCGGGTCAGGCGTCAGGTAACGACCAATATCCGGATTGTAGTAGCGATGGCGGTTGTAGTGCAGCCCGCTTTCCGGGTCGAAGTATTGGCCTTGGAAGCGTAGCGGATTGTCGATTTTGCTGATATCGAGTCGGGCAATCTCACCGTAGGCGCGGTAGTGCGCCGACCAGACGATTTCACCGTCAGGCGCGGTCAGCTCCTGCGATGTTCCGAGGTGGTCGAGTTGATAGTGGTAAGGCTGGGTCTCTTTCGGGCCAAAGCCTTCCAGCAGTGCCAGAGGCCTAAAACTGTCCGGCTCGTAGATGTAACTGCGATGACGATCTGCATGGTGTTCGGCAATCAGCTTGTCGCCTTGCCAGAAAAAATCTGTTGTTATGCCATCAACGGTTTTGCTGATGCGCCGACCAAACGGGTCATAGCGATAGCTGGCCGTCTGCCCGTTGGGTTTTGTGATCGATATCAGCCGATGCTGGCAGTCATAGCGATATTCGGTGATAAGTTGGTGACCCTTACCGCGCCTTTGACGGATCAGGTTGCCAAAGGCGTCATAGTCGTAATGATGATCGCCCTGGATCATCAGGCGGTTGCCGGCAACGATGTCCGGGCCGGGGCGATCCTGCATTAGCAGGTTGCCCGCCGGGTCGTGGCCGAAGCGTTCTTGCACGTCTTGAGAGTGATCGGCGCGGGTCAGACGGGCGAGGGGGTCGTAGTGGTAGTCGTGTTGGCCTTTACGGGTGTCGAACAGGCGGGTGAGGTTGCCGGATTTGTCGTAGTCATATTGGCGGCGGTACACACCTTCGATGTTGCACATGCCGTGGTTGAAAAGACGTCCTTGATCGTCGTATTGGTAGCTGTTGAGTAGTTTGCCCTGGACTCGCTGGTGTTCTCGTCCTGCTTCGAATGTATGTGTGGTCAGTACGCTGCCATTCAATTGAACCGTGTCGAGGTGGCCGCCTTTTTTGTGGCTGAAAATGAGTCGGTTGTTATCCGGCAGGCGCAGGTTTTGCAGCTGGCCGCAGGCGTCGTAGCCATAGCGCAAGGTGCCCCAGCCCTGGTGTTCGGCGGTGAGTCGGTTTTGCGGGTCGTATTCGTAGGCTAGCGCCCAGTGGCCGTCGTCGACGCTGAGAAGGTTGCCTTGGCGGTCGTAGGCGTAGTCAACAAGGTTGCCGTCGGGCAGGGTTTTTCGTACAAGTCGGCCAGCGTGGT
>NZ_JBKEZW010000023.1:0-19090 GCF_053345295.1 Pseudomonas sp. M5A4_2d
GTTGCTGGCGACGGCGCGACCACCACGATCAACGACACCATCGACAAAGTTGATGTGGTTCTGACCGCTACCACCACCGTTGGCGAAGGCGGCAATATCGTCTACACCGCCAGCCTTGTGGATAAAAACGGCGCGGCAGTGACTAACATCACCAATCCGCTCACCGTGACCTTGGATAACGGCCAGACCATCACCATCGGTGTGAACCAGTCGAGCGGCACCGTTTCGGTTGTAGCTCCAAATGATGTGTACAAAGGCGACCAAACTGTCACCACCGCAATTAAGGGTGTGACTGGCGGCGAGCACTTCGAGAATTTGGTTCCTGGTACTACGCCGGTTAACACCACCGTTACCGACACACCAGGCACTGCCGATACCACTACCGTGACCCTGACGGCTCCGTCCGAGGTGAGTGAAGGCGGTCAAATTACGTACACCGCTACGCTTTCCAATAAAGCGGGTACTGACGTAACCCTGAAACTCGACAACGGCTCGACGATCACCATCAAAGCCGGTGACACCGTCGGCACCGTGACGGTCCCAGCACCTAGCGATGACGTGTTCATCGACAAGAGCACTCAGACGGTCAAGATCACTGACACCGCTGGTGGCAATTTCGAGAAACTGGAAGTAGCAGGCAACGGCGCGACCACCACGATCAACGACACCATCGACAAAGTTGATGTGGTTTTGACTGCCACCACCACCGTTGGCGAAGGCGGCAACATCGTTTACACCGCCAGCCTTGTGGATAAAAACGGCGCCTTGGTGACTAACATCACCAATCCGCTGACCGTGACCTTGGACAACGGCAAAACCATCACCATCGGTGTGAACCAGTCCAGCGGTACCGTTTCGGTTGTAGCTCCAAATGATGTGTATAAAGGCGATCAAACCGTCACCACCGTCATCAAAGGCGTGACCGGCGGCGAGCACTTCGAAAACCTGGTGCCGGGCACTACGCCGGTGAACACCACCGTGACCGACACACCGGGCACCACCGACCTCACCAGCGTCACGCTGACCGCACCAAGCGCAGTCAACGAGGGCGGCCAGATCACCTACACCGCCACCTTGAGTAACAAGGCCGGCACCGACATGGTGGTCCAGCTCGATAACGGCGCCAGCATCACCATCAAGCAAGGTGCGACCGTAGGCACGGTGACCGTCCCTGCTCCGAGTGATGACGTGTTCATCGACAAGAGCACCCAGACCGTCAAGATCACCGGTACTACCGGCGGTAACTTCGAGGGTGTGACCATCACTCCAGGTGGCGCGACCACCACGATCAACGACACCATCGACAAAGTTGATGTGGTTTTGACTGCCACCACCACCGTTGGCGAAGGCGGCAACATCGTCTACACCGCCAGCCTTGTGGATAAAAACGGCGCCTTGGTGACCAACATCACCAACCCGCTGACCGTGACCTTGGACAACGGCAAAACCATCACCATCGGTGTGAACCAGTCCAGCGGCACCGTCACCACCGTGGCGCCAAACGACGTGTACAAAGGCGATCAAACCGTCACCACCGTCATCAAAGGCGTGACCGGCGGCGAGCATTTCGAAAACCTGGTGCCGGGCACTACACCGGTGAACACCACCGTGACCGATACACCGGGCACCACCGACCTCACCAGCGTCACGCTGACCGCACCAAGCGCAGTCAACGAGGGCGGCCAGATCACCTACACCGCCACCTTGAGCAACAAGGCCGGCACCGACATGGTGGTCCAGCTCGATAACGGCGCCAGCATCACCATCAAGCAAGGTGCGACCGTAGGCACGGTGACCGTCCCAGCGCCAAGCGATGACGTGTTCATCGACAAGAGCGTCCAGACCGTCAAGATCACCGGTACTACCGGCGGTAACTTCGAGGGTGTGACCATCACTCCAGGTGGCGCGACTACCACGATCAACGACACCATCGATGACGTGACCGTCTCGCTCAAGGCCACCGGTTCGGTCAATGAGGGCGGCCAGATCGTCTACACCGCCTCCCTGGTCGACAAGAATGGTGCAGCAGTGACCAACGTCGGTTCCGACTTGGTCGTGAAGCTGGATAACGGCTCGACCATTACCATCGGCAACGGCAAGTCCAGCAGCACCGTTACGGCTGTTGCGCCTAACGACGTGTACGTGGGTGCCAATGATGTCAGCACCAAGATCACTGGCGTAGTCAGCGGCGGCGACAAGTACGAACACCTGATCGTCGACGGCAGCACCGTGGTCACCAAAGTGACGGATGTAGTTAACAGCACCACCATCAGCATCACCGGCGACGCTTCGGTGACTGAAGGCGGCACTGCGCACTACACGCTGACCCTGAGCAACCCGGCACAAACCGATATGACCGTGACGCTCAAGTACAGCGGCACCGCCACCGACGGTTCGGACTTCAACGGCGTATACACCGTGAAGATCCCGGCCGGCTCCAGCAGCGTGCCGTTTAACATCGCCACGATCGACGACAAGATCACCGAGCCGACGGAACAGATTGTCATCACCATCGACAAGACCACCGGTGGCAACTTCGAGAGCCTGGTGATCGGCAATGGCAGCGTCAGCACCAACATCATCGACAACGATGCGCCGCCGGTTATCGACCTGGATGCCAACAATTCCAGCGGCGCCACGGGTGCCGACTATAAGACGTCGTTCACCGAAGGCGGCACTGGCGTGTCGATTGCTGACACCGATATCAAGATTACCGATCCGGACAGCACCCAACTGACCGGCGCCACCGTGGTGCTGACCAACACTCAGCAAGGCGACTCGCTGAACGTCACAAACGTCACCGGCATCACCGTGACCCCGACGACTGACCCTGCCACGGGCAAGATCACGCTGACACTGACCGGCACGGCGTCGCTGGCTGACTACATGCAGCAGATCAAGAACATCACGTTCACCAACAGCAGCCACGACCCGAGCACCACGCCGCGCGTGATTACCGTGACCGTGACCGATGGCGGCAACTACTCCAACGTCGCCACCACCACGATTAACGTCGTGGCCGTCAACGATCCGCCGGTAGCCACTGGCAGCGCCGTGACCGGCACCGAAGACACGGCGCTGGCACTGACCTGGGCCAACTTCGGCGTCACCGATGTGGACTCGCCACAAGCCAGCCTCGGCGTGAAGATCACCGACCTGCCGGTGGCCGGCAAACTGCAATACCTGGCGTCGGATGGCTCCACCTGGACCAACGTGACCGCTGGCCAAACCTTCACCAAAGCCCAGATCGACGGCGGCCAGTTGCGCTTCATGCCTAACGCCAACGAGTCCGGCACCAACGGTTATGGCGGCACCGGCATCGGCAACCAGCAGGCCGATTACGCGCAGTTCAAGTTCCAGCCGACTGATGGCAAGGACTTGGGCAATAGCGCCACGGTGAAAGTCGATATCACGCCGGTGGCCGACGCACCGACCCTGACTGTGGCCGACAACAACGTGAGCTCGATCGGCCTGATCAAGCAAAGCTGGAACAGCATCGCGGGTATCGGCACTAACGGTAACGGCGCGGCACCGGCCGACCTGAAAAACGCGATTGATAACGCCGGCACGCCGAACAGCAGCGGGGTCGTGACCAATGTCGAGTCCACCGCCAACGTCGCCGCAGGTGCAGGCTCGAAGATCTCCGGCCTGATGTACATGGAAGCCGGCAAGTCCTACACCTTCAGCGGCACCGGCGATGACAGCCTGGTGATCAACGTCGGCGGCAAAGACGTGGCCAGCGCGCAGTGGGGCACCAACAGCGGCAAGTTCACCGGCACTTTCACCCCGACGGTGAGCGGTTACTACAGCCTTGAGATCTACCACGCCAACCAGTCCGGCCCTGGCAGCTATGACGTCAACCTGTCGGTCAACGGCGGCGCGGTCCAGGACCTGAGCACCAGCGGCGTGCCGTTGTATACCGGTATCACTGACCTGACCAACGCCGGCGTGACCGTGTCCGACCTGCATGGCAGCAACGGTGACGGTTACTACGTGGGCTACAAGCTCAACGAAGGCCAGGAAAACGGCACCGTGAAGCTGTCCAAGGTCACCACCGCGCTGACCGACACCGACGGCTCCGAGACCTTGAGCGTGAAGATCGGCGGCGTACCGGCCGGTTCGGTACTGACCGATGCTTCCGGGCACACCTTCACGGCCACCAAGACCGTGGGCGAAGTCAACGTCACCGGCTGGGACCTGAGCACCCTGACGATCAAGCCGCCGACCTACTACAGCGGCCAGTTCAACCTGACCGTCACCTCGACCTCCACCGAAAGCCTCGGCGGTTCGGCCATCACCACCGCGCAATTGCCGGTCACGGTGTACCCGGCCACCTACAGCTCGGTGACGGGCACTTCGGGCAGTGACACCATCAACGGCACCGATGGCAACGACATCGTCGTGGCCGATATCGGCGGCCTGAACGTGGTGCAAGGCAAGAACTACAACATTGCGTTCATGGTGGACAGTTCCGGCAGTATGAGCACCACCTCGATCAACGCGGCGAAGGCGTCGCTGACATCGGTGTTCAATTCGCTCAAAGACAGCCTGGGCGCCAACACGTCCGGGAGTGTGAATATCTTCCTGGCGGACTTCGATACCCAGGTGAACAAGTCGGTCGCGATTAACCTCAACGATCCAAACGCATTGGTCCTGCTCAAGGCCGTGCTGGATTCGATGGTGTCCGGCGGTGGTACCAACTATGAAGACGTATTCAAGACCACGGCCAACTTCTTCCAAAGCGGCCTGGCCACCGGCAACACCGGTGCCACCAACCTGACCTACTTCATCACCGACGGCCAGCCGACGTACTACCAGAGCGGCGAGCAGACCAACCCGACGCTGTATGGCAACGTCAAGTTCGATGATGTGGTGACCACCGCCAACTACACACCAGGCACGACGGTCGCCAAGTATCTGGACAGCACTCACTACTTCAGCATCGACTCCTCGGGCAATGCTGTACTCCAGACCTTGAGTGGCAACAGGTGGTACAGCAGCAACCTGGGCACTGTCCATGCCCAAGGTGACGGCACCTTCGAGCTGTCCAACCTTGCGGGCGCGGGCAGCAGCACCGACTCGGCGACACTGAGCAACGCCCAAAGCGCCTTTGCGCTGCTGGGTGGGCTGTCGCAAGTTGAAGCGATCGGCATCAACAGCGATGTCACCCTCAACGACCTGAAGCCGTACGACAGCGATGGCAAACCGCAAAGCAACATCGATCCGAAGGATCTGGCCAATGCCATCCTCGGCCACACCGAGGCAACACTGCCAGGCTCCGACACCATCAACGGTGGTGACGGCAATGACATCATCTTCGGCGACCTGGTGAGCTTCAGCGGGATTACCGGCGAGGGTTACAACGCACTGCAGGCCTTCGTCGCGCAGAAAACCGGTGTAGCCGTCTCGGCGGTGACCACCTCGAACGTGCATCAGTACGTGACCGAGCATTACGCAGACTTCGATGTGTCCGGCGCCAAGGACGGCAACGACACGCTGCTGGGCGGCACCGGTGATGACATCCTGTTCGGCCAGGGCGGCAATGACTACCTGGACGGCGGCAAAGGCAATGACATCCTGCTGGGCGGTACCGGTAACGACACCTTGATCGGCGGCCCGGGCAACGACATCCTGATTGGCGGTTCGGGGGCCGACACCTTCGTGTGGAAGGCCGGTGACATCGGCAACGATGTGATCAAGGACTTCAAGGCGTCGGAAGGTGACCGGATCGATCTCAAGGATCTGTTGAAAGGTGAGACGGACAGCACCATCGACAACTACCTCAAGATCACCACGGTAGAGGGCGTGTCGACCCTGCAAATCAGCAGCGAAGGCAAGCTCAACGCCGCCGGCGGCCTGGCCAACGCTGACGTGACGATCAAGCTGGAAGGCAACGATTGGTCGCACACCAGCATCAACTCGCTGATCAGTGGTGCCGACCCGACCATCAAGATCGACCACACCGCCTAAGCCTCGGTTTATCGGCCGCCCTCAGGGGCGGCCGATTTATTTGGACGACAGGTGGCTGGCCCTGGCGCAGGGTTGCATCGCATACTCGCGCCCATAAACACACCATTGACCTATGCTGGTGAACGCGTGTGGCTCATTTTCGAGGGTTTGTTATGTTTTACGTGCAACGTGATGCACAGGGTGCATTGAGTCGCGTGGAGGCCGCCGCCTTTGCCGAGTCGACCGAAACCCTGCCGGCCGATCACCATGAGATCCAGGCCTGGTACGCCAACGAAGTGGTGGAAACCAGCCTGGCGCAGCTCAAGCAGAGCGACCTGGAGATGATCCGGGTACTGGACGACTTGATACAGGTGCTGACCCGCAAGGGTGTCATCAGCGTGACGGACCTGCCGCCGGCGGCACAGGCCAAGTTGATGGACCGTACCCACGCGCGGGAAGCGTTGGGTGGGTTGAGCCACCTGATCAATGATGAAGAGACTGGGTTGATCTGAACCCAAGAATTTCAACGGTAAGCTTGTGTGGGAGCCGGGCTTGCCCGCGATGCAGACACCTCGATATGTCAGTCACACCGAGGTGATGCAATCGCTGGCAAGCCAGCTCCCACATAAGCCTGCTTGCACATTAGGTTTGGGTTACTTCCAGGGCGCAGGCTCACCAAACAGTTGACCCTGCACGCCGAAAATCCCCATCTCGCGAATCACTTTCAACTCCCCCTCGGTCTCCACACGCTCGGCGATCAACGGCAGGTCGATGCTGTGGGCAGCGCGCTGGATCGCCTCGATAAACAGGCGCTTGTCGCTCTCCTGGTCGATGGCGCGGATGTAGCTGCCGTCGATCTTCAGGTACGCCAGGCCCAGCCGTGCCAGGTTGCCGATCATGCTGAACCGCCCACCAAAACGCTGCAGGCTCAGGGAGAATCCCAGCTCGCGCAGGCGCTGGGTCAACTGTTCCAGCAAGGCCTGTTCCGGCAATTGTTCTTCGCCGATTTCCAGGGTCAGGCGTGGGCCCAGGTTGCTGTGCTGGCGTAACAGTTCAAAAATCCGATTCAGCGCCTGAGCGTCCTGCAGGGTTGCGGCCGAGAGGTTCAGCGCCAGGCTGTGAGTGTGACTGGCCATCTGCTTGAGCACTTGCTCCAGCATCAGGCGGTCCAGGCGTGCGGTCCAGCCGAAGCGTTCAAGCCACGGCAGGAAACGCCCGGCCGGGATCGTGTGGCCGTCTTCATCCTGCAAGCGCGACAGCACTTTGTAGTGCAAGACCAATTGCGGGTCCTGGCTGGCGACAACCGGTTGGAAGTACAGCTGGAAACGCTGCTGGGTCAGGGCCTGGTCCAACAATGTGTGCCAGGCATGGTGGTCGTCACCCACGCTGGCGGCGGCGCTGTGGTCGAGGCACACCCAACTGGTGTCGCCCTGCCCTTCGGCCTGGGCCAGGGCCTGGTCAGCCAGGGTCAACAAGGCCTGCGGTGAATCGCCATGGCTAAACGGCGCCAGGCCGATGTAGGCGACCGGCGTGACATCACTGGCGGCGGTCGCCTGAAGGCTGAGCAAGGTGCTTTCAAGGTTCTGCGCCAATTGCAGTGCTTCTTCACGCATCAGCCCCGGCGCCAGCACCGCGAACTCACCGCCACGGATACGCGTGACGAGGTTGTGGGTTTCCGGATAAGGCTCGCATTGGCGCAGCAGTTGTTCGCCGACCGCTTGCAGCAACTGGTCGGTGCGCTGGCCACCCAGGCGCTGGTTGAGGCCGGCCAGGTCCTTGACCCGCAATAGCAGCAGATAGCCGGAGTTAGTCTCTTCCGGGTTGCTGACGCGGGCATTGAGTTGCATCTCGAAATAACGACGGTTGGCGAGGCCGGTGAGGTTGTCCTGATAGGATTCGATGCGCAGTTTTTCGCTGCGCTCCGCTTGTTCCTGGAACAACGCCTTGAGCTTTTCTACCATCTGGTTCATGGCCTGCACCACGCGCCGCAGTTCCGGCGTGCGTGGCAGGTCAGGCAAGCTGAGGAACTCGCGACGAGCGATGGCGTGGGACTGCTTGACCATGTAGTCCAACGGCTTCAACTGCCGACGCAGCAACAACGCGCCAAGCACCGCACTCACCGCACCGCACAACAGCAACCAGCCAAGGCTGCCCAAGGCGCTTTGCCAGAGTTTGGCCAGGGCGAACATCGGGTGGCTGACCACCTCCACACGCGCCGCCTGTTCCCAGCCGCGGCTGACCAGCGCATCACCACCGGCCGGCTCCAGACCGATGAGTTTGACGAACCAGTTGGGCACACCGTTGTTGTCAGGAATACCGCTGCGTTCGACGATGGTTTTATCCGTGGCCAAATCCACTACGCGGATGCTGGCGTAATAGCCGCTGTCGAAGATCGAGCTGACCAGCAATTCCACCATGGCCGGGTCGTCGATATTCGGTGTCAGCGACAGCGCCAGCGCGGTCGCCGCGTCCTGTGCATGGGAGCGCAGTTGGTTGACGTATTGGGTGCGCGAGCTTTCGAGGCTGACCATGAAGCTGCCGCTGAAGGCGACCACCAGGAACAGACAGATTGCGATCAATAGTTGTTTGAACAGAGACATCCGATCAGTTACTCCTAGTTGGCAGGCTCGGCCGGGAAGCCTTCCGCACGCATTTTTCTCAACACATCCTGCCAGCGCGACAAGCGTTTGGTGTCACCGACTTTCTTGTTGCCCTTGGCGCCAGGCAAGTACAAGCCCTCGGCGTTGAATGAGTACACCGGGACCAGGTCGGTACGGCGGGTCGCCGGCAGAATCTCGTCCATCAGGCTGTCGAGCACCAGCGGGATGGCTTCGGGGGTCGGATAATACGTCAGCACCATGTGCGCGCGATTCTGACGCAAGGCCTTGACGTAAGTAATGCGCAATTTGTCGCTGGAGACGCCCAGGTGACGCAGGCTGAAATACTTGGCGATTGCGTAGTCCTCACAATCTCCGGCACCTTTCCACAGCGCTTCGATGGGGGTCTCCCAATAGTCGACCACGTGCCACAGGTCGATGTCTTCCACATAAGTCATTTGCTTGTTGAAGAACAGGTTCACGACCTTGAGCTGCTCCTGTTCGTCGACCTTCTTTTCGGTCGCCAGCAGCCGCTGCCAGGCGTCGATACGCTGCTGGCCCTCCCCCAGCGGCCCGTACAAAGCGGTGGCGTTGCGGCTGATCTGAGAGAAATCCCAATCGGCATGCAGCCCGCCGGGCATCAAGCCAGCCAACAAAATCGCTGAAAGTAGCCAGCTTAGAATTCGAGAGGGAATAAAACTTACCGCCAAGGCGTTCAGTCCGTGAAGAGAGACGGAATTTCAGGGATGGTGAAGCTTCAACCACCAAAAAACAATGGCACAGTGCAATCATTGATAAGCGGTCCGAATTTATAAACGCCCCTTGTGGGATGCTCAAAGTAGATCCCGTAAGCCCTTACAAACTGAAACCCTGGCTGTTTGACAAGTGTGTGACCCATCTTTAGTGTGCATTGGATCCAATTAAACACACTTTATTCAAGCAAGGAGGATAGCGTAACCGTGACGCAGAAGCCGAACCCTTTGAGCAGCATCAAAACCAGCGGGCCTATCCCAGCCCATCTTGCTCGCGCCGTTATTGAAGAAACGTTGCGCAATGCCATTCTCGACGGCCGCTTGCCCTGTGGTACCGCGATGCGCCAGCAGGAACTGGCCAGCCTGTTCGGCGTCAGCCGCATGCCCGTGCGCGAAGCCTTGCGCCAATTGGAAGCCCAATCCTTACTGCATGTGGTGACCCACAAAGGCGCCGTGGTTGCACCGTTGATCGAAGATAATTCGGCCGAGACCTACGCACTGCGCATGCTGCTGGAATCCGAAGCGCTGCGCTTATCGATTCCGCTGCTCACCGACGCGGACATTGCGCAAGCCGACGCCTGCATCAATGCACTGGAACGCGAGAAGGACTATACCGAGATTGGCCGGCTCAATCGCCTGTTCCACATGGCGCTGTATGGCAAGGCGCCCAACCAGCGGTTGCTCAAATTGGTTGAGCACGGTCTGAATGAGGAGGAACGCTTCCTGCGCTTCAACCTCGAGGCGATGGGGCTGGGCGAGACGTCTCAGGAAGACCACCGGGAACTGTTGAGCCTGGTGGCGCAGAAGAAAGTCGACGAAAGTATTCTGACGCTACGCAATCACCTGACGCGAGGGATGGAGGTGATCTCCACTTATCTCAATAGTCTTGAAGCCAACGAAAAGAATAGCGCGCAGTAAACTTCTAAAGCGCTGCGCCTACACCTTACCTATACAGTGCGGGGCTCCCCTCCCATCATGGAGCCTTCGCACAGTCATACGCCAGATCCAACAATTCGATTTAAATAAGCCCGTTTATTCCAAGGAAATATCCGACAACTAATCAAGCAACTCACTCACAACAAACCATTTTCCGAAAAACCATCTAATACTTTTACAAGCTCATCAAAACGTTTAATCAGATTATTATCCGCCCTCAATAAAACACACACCTCATACGGCAGCGCAGACCGATCCTCGGCCAGCGCCGCGCGCATGATGGGCTAAACGCCATCTTTTCATATTGAATTAAACACCTCACCACTGTTTCCAGAACAGTCGCAACAACTTATAGGCGTCAACCATGCATCAACACTTACTTGAACAAAAAAAACTGCAGTTGTGCAGCCATCCGTTATTTACAGAAATAACTTCACTTAACAAGTTACAACTTTTCATGGAACACCATGTGTTTGCCGTTTGGGACTTCATGACACTGACCAAACGCCTGCAGCAAGATCTGACCTGCACGCAATTGCCCTGGCTCCCACCGGCGGACCCACTCGCCGCACGCCTCATTAATGAAATCGTGCTCGGCGAAGAATCGGACAAACACCCAACGCGAGGCGCTTGCAGCCACTTTGAACTGTATCTGGAAGCCATGGACGAGGCAGGCTCCGATACCACCACTGTCCGGCGCTTCATTGAGCTGCAGCATCAGGGCGTCGAAGCAAGCACGGCCCTGCATCTGATCAATGTGCTGCCAGGCGTGGCCCGCTTCGTCGACAGCACGTTACAGATCGCGCTGAACGCACCGACCCACTGCGTGGCAGCGGCCTTCTTGCATGGCCGCGAGAGTGTCATACCGTCGATGTTCGAACGCATTCTGCATGGCAACGCATTGATTGAACGCCAGGCGCCGACCTTGTGCCACTACCTCAGCCGTCACATCGCATTGGACTCCCAGGAACATGGGCCGGGGGCAGAGCATTTGCTCAAACGCCTGATCGGCGCTGACCCGGCGCGCCAACGCCAGGCAGATGACTTCGCCCTCGCCGCCGTGGAAAGCCGACTCAGCTTGTGGGACGACGTAAGTGCCGCGCTGCAAGAGGTGCAAGCATGATTGCCGCCGACTACCGCTCCTTTGCCGAAGACTGGGAACGCCGGGCAACCATCCGCACACGCCCTCGGCGTTTGCTCGAAAACGACGACAGATTGATCTACCCCTTGTGCCGCCAGCCGCTGGTACTCACTGCGACCTTCCTCGAACACTGCCCGCAGTGGCGCGATTTCGTGCTGGTGCAAAGCTTCTACAAATTCATCAATGATGTGGTGATTTTCGAAACCGAAATCGTCGACAAGACCGCCCGTAGTATCGCCAAGAATCGCTTCTCGCTGCCCTTTCCTCTCGCCTGTCGGGTGGATGCGATGACCGTCGTGGTGGATGAGGATTACCACGCGCTGGTCGCATTGGATTTCCTGCAACAGACCGTGGAAATGACCGGCATACAACCGCTCGAACTACCCGGGCAAATCGAACTGAGCCGTGCCCTGCCGGCAGCGCGGGCGCTGGCAGCACCACACCTGCGCGATGCCGTGGAGTTGATTAGCGTAGCCATCGCCGAGAACACCGTCACCCATGCGGTAGCGGCGTTTTCCAAGGACGACAGTGTCAAGCCATCCATCCGTGGCCTGATGGCCGATCACTTGTTTGACGAAGGGCGCCATGCACAGTTCTGGACGCAATTGGTGCGTATCTACTGGCAGGCGGCAAGCCCGAACGATCGCGACAGCATCGCCGAAATCCTGCCAATTTTTTTGGCGCATTACCTGACCAACGATCTGCAAAAAAGCTTCGATCTACACCTGATCGAACATCTGGACGTCAGCGCCAATACCCGACAGACCCTGCGGGCCGAAGTCGCGGCGCTGGACTTTCCCATCACCCGCCAGCACCCCCTGCTTGGCAACATCATGGGGTTCCTGCACCAGAGCGGCGTGCTGAACACACCCAGCGTCGCGCGTACTCTGAGCGACTACCTCCCCGACACGCGGAGGCCGGCATGAGGCGCTTGACGATTGGATGGAGCGGCACGAGCGAGGCTTTGGAGGCAGTCAGGCAAACGTTAGAGCAATACGGGCATGTCAGCGCAACAGAAGCCCTTGATGTGCTCATTGAGGACGGCAGCCAACCACCGTCCACACGTTTCGACAAAGCCTAGTGGATAAGCCTGCGCGTGGGTATCGGCCCAGAGTCCGACTACGGGCTTCCCTCTGTGCAGTTGCGTTGCTATGGCCATGACCAGCGCTTGCTGGCGGTGCAGGACGTTGCCGAGGAGCCCAGCGGCAACGGCCAACGTTTGCGCCGACAGGCGACAAACGCACTGGTCGAGTGCGTCGCCTTGCTGGTCAGCGGCTTCTCGAGGGACCCAGAGTTCTTCACGGCAGTAACCACGGCCAACACGTGGCCCGAGTACGGTTTGAAAGGGCTGGACGCACTGGCATTTATGCATCGATTCAATCGCACTGCGCAGCCGGCGCTATTGCAGGCGGCCCAGGTGCCGATAATCGAACGGCTACAGATCAGTCTCCATACCTTCGCAGAACGAACGGCGCTGAACATCGAGGGCGCCGTGCTGACTTACCGTCAATTACAAGAGCGGGCCCTGTCGATCCAGCAACGCCTGCGGCCGCTGTTGGAGGGCATTCAGTCGCCCCCGGTGATCGGCGTGTGCCTGGAAAAATCTGTCGAGCTGTACGCCAGTATTCTCGCGGTGTTGGGCTGCGGCGCGGTCTACCTGCCCCTGGCGCCGGAGCATCCGTCACAGCGCCATCAAGCGATGCTGCAAAGCGCCAGGACCAAGGTGTTGCTCGATGATGGCCAACACCCTCTGCGCGACTATTTCGTTACCCTGAATGTCTGCACTGTCGACATGGCCCTGGCCGACACTACGCAGCCCTTGATGCACCATCGCCCCTGCATCGAAGCTCCCTGCATCGCGCTTTTCACCTCGGGCACCACTGGCCAACCGAAGGGCGTACTGCTGAGTCAACGCAACCTTGCGCATTTCACGGCCTGGTTCGGTACCTGCCTGGCGCTGGACGAACAGAGCCGTGTACTGCAATTGTCGCCGCTGAGTTTCGACTCATCGCTGATCGATATTTTCCCTGCCCTGATAGCCGGTGCCGAGTTGATCGTTCCAAGCGAAGCCCAGCGGCACGATCCTCATCAGTTGGTCGAGCTGATTCGCCACCAGCGAATCAGCCATGCTTTTCTGCCGCCCGCGCTACTCAGCATTCTGCCGTTGGATCAGCCTTTGGGCCTTAGCCATCTGTTGACCGGTGGTGATGCCTGCGAGCCGCATGTGATCGAACGATTGGCGAGCCAGTACCCCTTGCACAATTTCTACGGCCCTACCGAGACTACGGTGCTGGTCACCCATCGGACGTTTCAGCCCGGTGACAGCAATCGCAACCTGGGCCGCCCCATCGCGAACAGCCAAGTGTTGATCCTCGACGACAAGCTGCAACCGGTGGATGAACAGGTGATGGGCGATCTATACATCGTCGGCCCTGGCGTAAGCCTGGGGTATGTGAACGCGCCGCCGCAGGTCGACGACCCGTTCATGGTGTTGACACTGCCTGATGGCCGGACGCTGCAGGCCTACCGCAGCGGTGACTTGGCGAAATGGACGCCGGACGGTATCGAGCTGGGCGGTCGGCGGGATGACCAAGTGAAGATCCGTGGCTTTCGGGTCGAGCCCCAAGAGATCGAGCAATGCCTGCGCGCCAGTCGATTATTCCGCCAAGTGGCTGTGGTGATCGATGGTGATCGCAGGATTTTCTGCGTTGTCGCCCAGCCCGAACCGGACGCCACGGTGGCTGGCCTGAAGCGATATGCACAGCAGTGGCTGCCGGATTATATGCACCCGGCAGTGTGGACCGAGTTGCCAACGATGCCGCGCACCAGCCATGGCAAGATCGACCGCGTGGCGTTGCTGGCGATGCCGAAGCACGCTACCCACCACGTTGCCAGACGCCCAGCGCAAACACCTCTCCAAACGCGGCTGATGGCGCTGTGGAGCGAATTGCTGGACGTGCCCGGCGATGACTTCTCGATTGATGACAGCTTTTTCAACCTCGGCGGTCATTCCATCCTGCTGTCGACCCTGCTGCTGCGTTTGCGCGAAGCGTTTGGCCGCAGCTTCTCATTGAGCCGTTTCTTTGAAACTCCGACGATTCGTACGCTCACCGTGCTGATGGAGGACGGCGCGCTACCTGAAGTACCGTCAGGCCAGGCGGAGCAGGATGCATCGCAGGCGCTGAATATAGAAATGCTGCACGAAGACCGCACTGGCGATCCGCGCAAGGTGATCGTCACAGGCGCCAACAGTTTTGTCGGCGTGCATCTCGTCGAAGCGTTATTGGCAGGGGGTGTACTGGAGGTGGCGTGCCTGGTGCGTGAACAGCCGGGCCACTGCGCCACGGCGCGGTTTACCCAGGCATTACGCGAGTATCGCCTGGAGCATTTGGACCTGAGCCGGGTGCAGGTATATGCCGCCGATATCAGCCTGCCTCGTCTGGGCCTGGCCTGCGATGTATATGAGCGACTCGCCCACAGCCATGGGGCATTGGTGCACAACGCAGCGCGGGTCAATCATGTGATGGATTACGCCTCACTGGCCAGTGACAACGTCGATTCGGTGCTGGAGTGCCTGCGACTGTGTGAAACCCACTGCAAAAAGGTTTTCAATTTCATCTCGACGCTGTCGGCGTGCAGCAGCATCGACGCCCGCGGGTACATCCTCGAAACACCGGCGGTGGCCACGTTGCCGCTCTACCTCAAGAATGGCTACAACCTGTCCAAATGGGTCGCCGAGCGGCTGTTAGGGCGTGCGATCGAGCAAGGTGCCTGGGTGAATATTTATCGACCGGGCAACATCGCCTTCAACAGCCGCAGCGGTGTCTGCCAGCCGCAAAACAACCGCCTGATGCTGATGCTCAAAGGGTCACTGCAGTTGGGTATGGCGCCACGCCTGAACGTGAACTTCGACCTCATGCCGGTGGATTTCTTTGCCCGTTTTGTCGCGTTCCACTGCGGCCAATATGCTGTCGGGCGAAACGTATTCAACCTGCATAACCCGCAACCCTTGAGCTGGGATCACTACCTTGATGCATTCAGCCGGGCGGGCCATCACTTCGAACGGGTGAGCGTTGCACATTGGCAAAGAGAGCTACAGACGGTGGGTCGCGATAACGCGCTGTTTGGTGTGCTGGGTTTCTACCTGGATGACCTTGCCGAAGACATCAGTGACATCTCGATGATTTGTCACGACAACGCCCGCCAAGGTGTTGAATCCATGGGCGAGCAATACCCGCAAAAGGAACCGGCGCTGTTGCGCAGGGGTTGCGACCACCTCAAGGCCATCGGATTTCTCTGACCGTTTCAGGACACCCTTATGAAACTGCTGCAACCCGATACATTGATCCGCAACCCGAATGGCTCCGCCTTGGAGGCGTCTATCGACGTCGCGTGCGAGGCCGCTCGCCTGTGGAGTGTGGTAGGCAACTTTGCGGAATTTGATGCCTTCATTCCCGCCCTCTCGCACATCGAAATGACGGGCACAGGTGTAGGCGCCTTGCGCACGAAATTTTTCCACGATGGCCATTGTGTCGTCGAGCAGCTCAATAGCCGAAACGACGACGCGATGTACATGACGTGGACCACCCTCTACAACACGTTGGGTGTCGCCCGACTGTGGGCCGCAATGAGCGTGCAAGTGCTCGGTGCAGGATACTCCAGGGCGACCTGGACCCTGATTGGCGAACCGGTCGATACACCGCAGGCGGAGTTTGAACTGTTTGTGCAGGCCTTCGCCGACAGCGCCCTGGAGAATGTGCGAAAGATGCTTGGCTGATGAGCAGGAGCGAAAGCCTTCGCCCCTGCACAAGGTGGGTCAGATCTTGAAGCTGTCGACCAGTTGCTTCAGTCGGCTGGCCTGCTGGGACAGCGCATCGCAATCCTTGAGCGTTTCGTTGAGGTTTGCCACGCCCTGCTGATTCAGCAGGTTGATCTGGTTGATGTCGACGTTGAGGGTTTCAACCACCGCCGTCTGCTCCTCGGTGGCGGCAGCAACCGATTGGTTCATGCCATCGATCTCGACGATTCGCTGCGTCACACTGACCAGGCGCGCACCGGCCTGGTTGGCCACTTCAACGCTTTCTTCGCTGGAGGTCTGGCTGGCGTTCATGGTGGTCACCGCTTCACGCGAACCCACTTGCAGCGAAGTGATCATTTTATGGATCTCTTCCGCAGACTCCTGGGTACGGTGAGCCAGGTTACGCACTTCATCCGCAACCACCGCAAACCCACGCCCGGCTTCCCCAGCACGGGCAGCCTCGATCGCGGCATTGAGCGCCAACAAGTTGGTTTGCTGGGAGATGCCTTTGATCACATCGAGAATATGACCAATGTTGTCGGTGCTGGCGTTCAGGGTTTCGATCTGAGTGCAGGATAGGCTGATCTTTTGCGACAGTTCCGACATCGCCAGGATGGTTTTCTCCACGACCTTACGACCGTCGTCTGCCTGCTCACTGGCACCACTGGCGTGCTGCGAAGCATCGGCCGCGTTGCGCGCAATTTCCTGGGTGGCGGCACCTAGCTCGTTAATCGCCGCTGCCACGCTGTTGGTACGCGCACTTTGTTCGTCAGAGCCGATGATCGACGCGTTGGAAGACGCCATGACACGCTGGGACAAATCGTGTACCTGACGTGTTGCCGAAGAGACTTCGGAAATAGAGGCATGGATACGCTCGACGAACTGGTTGAAGGCGCTGCCAACCTCGCCAAACTCATCCTTACTGGTCACGTCCAGGCGACGGGTCAAATCGCCTTCGCCCTGGGCAATGTCCTGCATGGCAGTACCCATGGTGGTCAGCGGGCGCAGCAGTACTTGAATCAGCAGGCTCAACAGCACGGCAATCGCTACGACCGCAATCAACATGGCAATCAACGCTGAAGTACGGAACTTACCCAGTGGCGCGTAGGCTTTGTCCTTGTCGATCGAGAGACCGATGTACCAGTCCGCACCCGGCAAACCGCTGATCGGAGTGAACGAAAGAATGCGGTCCTGTCCGTTCAGGACGACATCCTGGCTCACCTTCTCAATACGAAGACTTGTACCTGGGTAGATGTCCTTGAGGTTTTTCATGACCTGGTCCTGGTCAGGACTGACGATCACCTGGCCATCGGCGCTGACCAGAAACGCATGGCCGATACCGCCGAAGTCTACCGAGTTGATGATCTTCACCAGGGTTTGCAAGCTCAGGTCACCGCCGACCACGCCCAGCAGTTCACCGTTCTTCTTGACTGGCAGAGCGATGGTTACGATCTGCCCACCCACCGCAGCCATGTAAGGCGGGGTGAGCATGGTTTTATCGGCGGCCACTGCTTGCTTGTACCAGGGACGCTGGCGTGGGTCGTAACCGTCGGGCATCTTCGCGTCGGGGCGCTGGGTGAACACACCGTTGGTTTGACCGACATAGGTGAACTGGAAGTTTGAGGTGAACGCCGGCTGGTCGACCAGCCCTGGAAGGTCGGCACCACTCCCCTGGTGGGCAACGTTTTGCGCCAGGCTTTCGAGGACCAAGATGCGCCCGCTGAGCCAGTTCTGCACGCTGCTGGCCGTAAGCTCGCCTGATTGCTGGATAGACGACTCGAGGTTTTGCTTGATGGTGCTGCGCTGCAGGTAGTCGTTGTAGAGCGTGAATAACGCGAAGGCCAGAACCACGACGCCTGACGCGGCCAACAGAATTTTATGACTGAACTTAAGATTCATTTCATCGACTTCTTTTGCCAAAGGGGGGTGAGCGTGCCGAGTGGAACATTCCATGTAACGGGATAGGCAGACTCTCGGGTCGCTCTATTTCGGTGCACGCATGGCTCATCAGGCTTTCGGCCAAGACAGAACAAATCTTAGAAATTTGTGAGATCCATCGTCGTTTTGAGTAGGAAACCGACCAGTGGTAGAGGTGCATAGTTAGGCAATCTAAAAATCAGCGATATACATCTGACCCGCTACCGTCGACGGCTTTAGCAAAATGGCGTCTATTTGAAAGACCTGATGGAAATGGATAAATCGGGGTTTCGTCGCGCTGTAGGTGCCCTGGACGGCTTGCGACTTGGCGGTGGGATGCGATACGTAGGGTATAGATGGGCAGATGCAGGGAACGCGATGAAGGTGCCGACCTATACCTTGTCTGACGCTTCAGGAGGGTATGATGCAGGTAAGGTGGGGTTGAAAGGTGTGGATGTTCGACTGACCTCACCAACGAGACCTATATGGCATCCGGTGCCAACCTGAACGTCTGTCTGCTATCTGGGTGAAGAGCATAATGTCAGCGCGACGGCAAGCGACCAGTTCTGATCCGTTATTGTTTCTAGGCAACCGTCGCCTGATTTCAGGTGTCAGCTGTTTTGTTAACGTCGTTGAGCTGCCCCCTTAATACCGATCAGTAGCCAGCAGCAAGAGCGGGTCAATTATCAAACCTCTAAACGACAAAACCCCTGTCTGTATTAGCAGACAGGGGTTTCGGAATTTAATCTTGACGATGACCTACTCTCACATGGGGAAACCCCACACTACCATCGGCGATGCATCGTTTCACTGCTGAGTTCGGGATGGGATCAGGTGGTTCCAATGCTCTATGGTCGTCAAGAAATTCTGTGTACCAGTACGTCGTGTTAGCAACGCACCAGTGAAATTCATGGACTTCTACATAAACAAAACCCCTGTCTGCGTTAGCAAACAGGGGTTCTGGAATTTAATCTTGACGATGACCTACTCTCACATGGGG
>NZ_JBKEZW010000024.1:0-15682 GCF_053345295.1 Pseudomonas sp. M5A4_2d
AATCACCGAGCCATTGCTCAAAGTGACAGTCACTGGGGTCTGCGCTGGGTTGGTCAACGTAGCGGTATAAGTGATCTGACCGCCTTCGGTCACGGTATTGCCCGCCGTCAGCGTGACGGTGGTGGTGTCGATCGAATCAGTAATCGTGGTGACCGCAGGCGTCGTGCTCGGCACCAGATTTTCAAAGTTGCCGCCGGTTGCGCCTGTGATAGTGGTGCTGACAGTGCTGCCGTTGTTGTAGACGTCGTTAGCCGGGGTATCGACCACAACCGTGCCAACCGACTCGCCAGCCTTGATGGTAATCACCGAGCCATTGCTCAAAGTGACAGTCACCGGGGTCTGCGCTGGATTGGTCAACGTAGCGGTGTAGGTGATCTGCCCACCTTCGGTCACGTTTTGACCTGCGGTCAGCGTAACGGTAGTGGTATCGATGGTATCGGTAATCTGAGTAACGGCCGGATTAGGGTCGAGGGTCAGTACCAGGTTGTTGCCGCCGGTGGTGCCGGTGACGTTGACGGTGATCTGGCTTGCGTCGATGTAGGGGCTGTCATTCGGTGCCAGCGGTACGTTGACGGTGCCGGTCAGCTGGCCGGCGTTGATCGTGATCACCGCGCCATTGGACAGGGTGATGCTCAGGTCGCTGGATGGCGCCTGGGTCACGGTGGCGGTGTAGGTCAGTACGCCGCCGGCTTCGGTGATGGTTGGGGTCGCGCTCAGGCTCAGCGTCGAGGCCTGCAAGGCCAGGTTGCCCGTGTTGGCGGCGGCCTGGGCGCCCGTGAGTTGGGTCAGTGTCGAAGCGCCCTGGCCCAGCGGGCCGGTCGGGAAACCAATCGTGGGGTCGACACGGCCAGCGGTTGCATCCAGTACAACGAAACTGTGGCCCCCGCCTGCAGCGCCGTTACCGGCCGCAGTCGCGCCGGCAGCGGTAGCTTCCAGGTCGGTGGTCGGGTCGGCGCCCGCGACGATGGCTTGTTGCAGCTCGGCAACCGACGGCGCAGCGTTTTCAGCGGCAGCGGCCAGGTCGGCGCTGGAGTCCGGCAAATCGGCGCTCCATTGGGTATCACGGCCCAGGTCCAGTGTGCGGCCGTCGGCCAGTTCCAGGCTGACAGCGCCAGACAGGCCAGTGTCTACCTGGTCGCCTGCGAACAGGCGGTCGCCCTCAACGAGGACTCGGCGCGTTCCTTCCGGAGAAATAACGAAAACTTGACCAACAATGCTTTTGACGATGGCAACAACACTGCTCATTAAAATTTTCTCCGGCGTTCCGTTCTGATGAAATCCATGTGGCAGCCCAAGTTAGGGCGCCAGACAGTAGGGGCGTAGTCTATGGTGTTAATGACGTCAAATATTTGGCTATATTTTTTAGCGATCTAGTTTATGCCAAACTATTGACCTTCTGGTCGCCATCCTAAACAATCGCCTCCGTAATGTCACATTGATATTTATGCGGCGAACCGTCCTACATGTGTGAAGCAGTTCCGCTTTTTGAACTTTCCGACGTACGGTCATAACGGTAGCCATTATCCGACGCAGCGAGGCCAATCGCTGTGATTTGAGACAAGAAGTCCTGGGGAATTTTTTAATGCGTCTGCACCTGTTTAAGGCAATACCGTTCGTCCTCGCCGCCAGTTTTGTACAAGCCCAAACATTGCCCCAGGCCATGCAGCAGGCGCTGGATGTGCACCCGGAAATTCAAGCCGGTGTAAATAGTCGTATCGCCGCCGATTACCAATTGCGCGCCGCCCAAGGTGGTTACCTGCCGCGCGTTGACCTGAACGCCGGTTACGGCCGTGAAGGCACCGATAACTCCACCACCCGTGCCGCCAACGGCCCAAACGGCAACCACTGGGACACGCTCAATCGCGGCGAATCCAGCCTGCGCCTGCAACAAATGATTTTTGACGGTTTCGCCACCTCCAGCGAAGTCGGGCGTCAACAAGCCAACGTTAATTCTCGTGCTTACTCGTTGCTGGGTACCTCCGAGCGCACCGGGTTGACCGTCGCCCAGGTGTACCTGGATGTGCTGACCCGTCGCGAGTTCGTGCGCCTGGCTGAAGAAAACCTGCGCAACCACGAACGTATCTACGACCAGATCAAATTGCGCACCCAGCGCGGCGTCGGCAACGGCGCCGACCAGGACCAGGCCGAAGCGCGCCTGGCCCAGGCCCGCAACAACCTGATCACCGAGCAGACCAACCTGGCCGACTCGCAGGTCAACTACCTCAGTGCCGTCGGCCAGATGCCCGACCAGCTCGAACGCCCGGCCCCGTTCATGGCCATGCTGCCGGCAGACCTGAATGAAGCGCGCCGCCAGATGCTCGACAACAGCCCGATCCTGCGTTCGGCCGAGTCGGACATTTCCGCCGCAGAGAGCCAGTACGAAGCCGCTAAATCCACGTTCTACCCGCGTTTTGATGCCGAGCTCGGCACCAACGCCGACAACAACGTGTCCGGCGACGCCAGCCACAACAACGGCTGGGAAGCCATGGTGCGCATGCGCTTCAACCTGTTCGCCGGTGGCAGCAACAAGGCTGACCTGCAATCCAAGTCGTACCAGGCCAGCCAGGCACTGGATATCCGCAACAACGCCTTGCGCCAACTCAATGAAGAACTGGGCCTGGCCTGGAACGCCTTGAACAATGCGAATGCGCAGTTGCCGGTAGCCCAGCAATACGTGGATCACAGCACCCGGGTGCGCACGTCCTACCAGCAGCAGTTTAGTCTCGGCCAACGTACCCTGCTGGATTTGCTCGACAGCGAGAACGAATTGTTCACCGCTTCCCGTCGCTTGGAAGAGATCAAGAACATTCAGTTATTTACTCAATATCGAATCAAGGCGACCATGGGCGAATTGCTCAAAAGCCAGGGAGTGGTCGCACCGATGGCCTCCGTCGTGCAAAACGACGTGAAGCCTAAAGTCCAACTGCCTGGGATGAATTGAGTCACCCCAATAGCCCCATCTGTTAGTCGAGAGTGCAGCGCGTGGAATCCGAAGTCAGTCGAGTTCATCTCAGTCATGATCCACGCACGCTGCACGACGACCCGTTACTGGACGGGTTGTTGGCGCTCTGTGCCCTGCATCAGAAACCTGCCAGCGCAGCCATGCTCACCACAGGCCTGCCGCTGCCTTCGCAGCGGTTGAGCGCTGAGCTGCTGCCTCGCGCCGCCGCGCGTGCCGGGCTGCAGGGGCGGTTGCTGCAACGCAAGCTCGAACAGATTCCGACGATTGCACTGCCCGCGCTGCTGCTGCTCAAAGACGGTCGCAGTACCGTGCTGGTCGGCTGGCAAGGCGAAGACGAAGCGCGGATCCTGCTCAGCGAAAGCGACGGCGGTGAAGTGCTGATCAAGCGTGAGCAGTTGGCCGAGGACTACATCGGCAAGGTCTTCTTCGCCCAGCCTCAGCACAAATTCGACGTCAACCACGGCTCCCTGATTCCCCGGGCGCGTTCGTGGTTCCGTGACACCCTCATGCGCTCGCGCTGGCTCTACACCGACGCCATCGCTGCGAGCTTCCTGATCAACATCATCGCCATGGCCGCGCCGCTGTTTGTGATGAATGTGTATGACCGCGTCGTGCCGAACCAGGCCACTGCCACCCTGTGGGTGCTGGCCGTGGGCATCTGCGGCGCTTACCTGTTCGACCTGATCCTCAAAAGCCTGCGCAGCCTGTGCCTGGACCTGGCCGGTAAAAAGACCGACCTGATCATCTCGGCCACGCTGTTCGAGCGCATCGTCGGCATGTCCATGAAGTACCGCCCGGCGCGGGTCGGCAGCTTTGCGCAGAACATCCATGAGTTTCAGAGCCTGCGCGATTTCCTCGCGTCGCTGACCCTCACCAGCCTGATCGACCTGCCGTTCACGCTGCTGATTTTCCTGGTGATCGCCATCCTCGGCGGCCACCTGGTGTGGATTCCGGTGCTGGCGTTCCCGCTTGCCCTGGGCATTGGCTACGCCCTGCAAAAACCGTTGGTGGCGACCATGGAACGAACCATGGCCCTGGCCGCCGAGCGCCAGTCGAGCCTGATCGAAACCCTCGCCGGGCTGGACGCGGTCAAGGTCAACAACGCCGAAAGCGAGCGCCAGTACGGCTGGGAGCAAACCATTGGCACCCTGAGCCGGCTTGAGCTGCGCGTGAAGTTGCTGTCGGGCCTGTCGATGAACATGACCCTGCTGATCCAGCAACTGGCTGGCGTGATCATGATTGTGTTTGGCGTGTACCAGATCATCGACGGCAACCTCAGCATGGGCGGCCTGATTGCCTGCTACATGCTCAGCGGCCGCGCCTTGAGCCCACTGGCCTCGCTCTCCGGCCTGCTGACCCGTTACCAGCAAGCCAAGGTCACCATGACCTCGGTGGACCAGATGATGGAGCTGCCCCAGGAGCGCAATTTCGAAGAGCGCCCGATGAGCCGTCGCACCCTGCAAGGTGCCATCGAGTGTCGGGGCTTGAACTTTACCTACCCGAACCAACAGAACGCTGCGCTGAAAAACATCAACCTGGTGATCAAACCGGGCGAGAAAATCGGCATCATCGGCCGCAGTGGTTCAGGTAAAAGCTCCCTCGCCAAACTGATCGTCGGTCTTTATCAGCCGGACTCCGGCGCGTTGCTGGTGGACGGCGTCGACGTGCGCCAGATCGATGTGAGCGAACTGCGCCACAACATCGGCTACGTCGCCCAAGATATCCAATTGCTGGCCGGCACCCTGCGCGACAACCTGGTGTCCGGTGCGCGTTATGTAGAAGACGAAATGGTCCTGCAAGCCGCGGAGCTGGCCGGCGTGCACGAATTCGCGCGTCTGCACCCCCAAGGCTATGAGCTGCAAGTCGGCGAGCGTGGGCAGAACCTGTCCGGCGGCCAGCGTCAGAACGTCGCCCTGGCTCGCGCATTGTTGCTCAACCCGCCCATCCTGCTGCTGGACGAACCCACCAGCGCCATGGATAACACCGGTGAAGAACGCTTGAAGCAACGCCTGCAAGCCGTGGTGCAAAACAAGACCGTGGTGCTGGTCACCCACCGTGCCTCACTGCTCTCTCTGGTGGACCGCCTGTTGGTCGTCGACCGTGGGCAGATCCTCGCGGATGGCCCGAAAGCCGTGGTTATGGAAGCGTTGAAAAAGGGGCAGATCAGTGTTGCTTAACTCCATCAAAAGCGCGGTCGGCCGCTATTTCAAAGGCTCCGACTCCCTGCGCAACCAGCCCCTGCCCGAGGTCAACAAAGCCCTGATCGAAGATGCACCGCGGGTTATCCGCCTGACCATCTGGGCGATCATCGCGTTCTTTGTATTTCTGGTGGTATGGGCGGGGTTCTCCAGCATCGACGAAGTCACCCGTGGCGACGGCAAGGCGATTCCGTCGTCCAAGCTGCAGAAAATCCAGAACCTGGAAGGCGGCATCGTCTCCGAGTTGTATGTGAAAGAAGGCCAGATCGTAGAGGCTGGCGCACCGTTGATTCGCCTCGATGACACGCGGTTTGTCTCCAATGCCGGTGAAACCGAAGCCTTGCGCCTGGCCATGCAACTGCGTGTGGAGCGTCTGAGCGCGCAGGTGGATGATCGCCCGTTGAACATCCCTGACGAGGTGCTCAAGGCCGCCCCAAGCCAGGCCGCCAACGAGCGCTCCTTGTATGAAAGCCGCCGCCAGCAGTTGAAGGACGAAGTGGGTGGCTTGCAGGAGCAATTGGTGCAGCGCCAGCAGGAACTGCGCGAATTTACCTCCAAACAAGGCCAGTACCGCAGCCAGTTGTCCCTGCAACGCCAGGAAATCAACATGTCCGAGCCCTTGGTGGCGCAGGGTGCGGTGTCGCCGGTTGAAGTCTTGCGCCTTAAGCGCGCCGAGATGGAAACCCGCGGTCAGCTCGACGCCACCACCCTGGCGATTCCCCGCGCCGAATCGGCGATCAAGGAAGTGCAGCGCAAGATCGACGAAACCCGTGGCAAATTCCGCAGTGAAGCGCTGACCCAGCTCAACGAAGCCCGCACCGAACTGAACAAGGCCGAATCCACTGGCCGCGCCCTCGAAGACCGTGTCAGCCGTACGCTGGTCACCTCGCCAGTGCGCGGTATCGTCAAGCAGTTACTGGTCAACACCGTGGGCGGCGTGATCCAGCCTGGCAGCGACATGGTCGAAATCGTACCGCTCAACGACACCCTGTTGGTGGAAGCCAAGATCCGCCCGCAAGACATTGCTTTCCTGCACCCGGGGCAAGAAGCGATCGTTAAATTCACCGCCTATGACTACACCATCTACGGCGGCCTGAAGGCCAAGCTGGAACGCATTGGTGCCGATACCATCACCGATGAAGACAAAAAAACCACTTACTACATGATCACCTTGCGCACCGACCGCAGCCACTTGGGCACCGATGAGAAGCCATTGCTGATCATCCCCGGCATGGTCGCCTCGGTGGACATCATCACCGGCAAGAAAAGCATCCTGAGCTACCTGCTCAAGCCCATCATCAAGGCGCGGGCCGAGGCGTTGCACGAGCGGTAATCTCTATCGCCTGCCAGGGCCTCATCGCAGGCAAGCCAGCTCCCACATGTTGATTTGTGAACACATTCAAATGTGGGAGCTGGCTTGCCTGCGATGGCGCCATCAGCTTCACTGCAGATCCCAACCCTAATGCATATCGATATTCACTAACGGTATTTAAGCGTCCGTTCTTATATCTATAAAGTCACTCCCCTGTCCGACCGGGAGTGCCCTCATGTCCGCTACCTCTACTGTTCCAACAGCGACCTCTACCGCCCAATCTTTCGAGATTCGCCCGTTCCCCGGTAGTGTCGGCGCCGAGATCATCGGCCTGGATTTATCCCGCCCGGTCAACCACGAGGACTTCGCGCGCATTCATCGCGCTCACCTCGACCACCATGTTGTGGTCTTCCGTGACCAGCGAATCACCCCCGAACAACAGATCGCCTTCAGCCGTCGCTTCGGTGTGCTGCAGATCCACGTGCTCAAACAGTTCCTGCTGGCCAACCACCCGGAAATCCTGATCGTCTCCAATATCATCGAAAACGGCCAATCCATCGGCCTGGGCGACGCGGGTAAATTCTGGCATTCGGACCTGTCGTACAAAGAGCTGCCCAGCCTGGGCTCGATGCTGCACGCCCAGGAGCTGCCCTCCGAGGGCGGTGACACGTTATTCGCCGACATGCACAAAGCCTGGGACCAATTGCCCGAGCACCTGCGCAAAGCCGTGGAGGGTCGCAGCGCTGCCCACTCCTACACGGCGCGTTACAGCGAGACCAAATTCGAAGGCAACTGGCGCCCGACCCTGACGCCCGAGCAACTGGCCCAAGTGGCGGAAGTGGTGCACCCGATTGTGCGCACCCACCCGGAAAACGGGCGCAAAGCGCTGTTCGTCAGCGAAGGTTTCACCACCCGCATCGTCGGCCTGCCGGAAGACGAAAGCCGCGATCTGTTGGCCCAGCTCTACGCCCACAGCGTGCTGCCGCAAAATATCTACCGCCACCAGTGGCAGCCCCACGACCTGGTGTTCTGGGATAACCGCTCGCTGATCCACCTGGCCGCGGGTTGCCCCAGCTATCTGCGCCGCAAGCTGTTTCGCACCACCATTCAGGGCGACGCGCCTTTCTGAAGCTTATTCCCGGCAAGAGAGTTGAAATGAACGCGCCCCTGCAAGGCCACGCGGCCAGCAACCTGAATATCGCCATCGAACCCCTGTTGGCGGTGGATAACGTCAGCCTTGAATACCGCACCCCCGAACGCGTGGTGCGGGCCACGCACCAGGTCAGTTTCGAGATCGACCCGGCCGACCGTTACGTGCTGCTCGGCCCCTCAGGCTGCGGAAAATCCACCTTGCTCAAGTCCATCGCCGGGTTTATCAAGCCCTGCGAAGGCGAGATTCGCCTGTTGGGGCAAAAGGTTGATGAGCCCGGCCCGGATCGCATCGTGGTGTTCCAGGAGTTCGACCAACTGCCGCCGTGGAAAACCGTCAAGCAGAACGTGATGTTCCCGCTCCTGGCGTCGAAAACCTTGAAGCGTCGCGAAGCCGAAGAGCGGGCCCTGCATTACCTCGAAAAAGTCGGCCTCAGTGCCTTCGCCGATGCTTACCCGCATACCCTTTCCGGCGGCATGAAAGCCCGCGTGGCCATCGCCCGTGCGCTGGCCATGCAACCGAAAATCCTGCTCATGGATGAACCCTTCGCCGCCCTCGATGCCCTGACACGACGCAAAATGCAGGAAGAGTTGCTGCTGCTGTGGGAAGAGGTGCGCTTCACCCTGTTGTTCGTCACCCACTCCATCGAAGAAGCGTTGGTGGTGGGCAATCGCATCCTGTTGCTGTCGCCGCATCCCGGGCGTGTGCGTGCGGAAATTCACAGCCATCAATATGACCTGCACAGCCTGGGTGGCGCGGCGTTCCAGGCGTCGGCGCGGCGGATTCATCGGCTGCTGTTTGACGAAGCGCCCGAGGCCGAACGTGAGTTGGGTTTCGCTGATATCCGCATCGCCTACTGAAGGGACACTCCATGCGCCAGGAATTTGAAGTCACCCTCGAACCGCTGCTCAGCGTCCCCGTGGAACGCGAGCTCCCCTTGCGTCAACGCCTGTGGCAGCAAGGTTGGCTGCGTAAGAGCCTGATTCTGATCGTGTTGGCGATCCTCTGGGAGGCAGTCGCCCGGTATCAGAACAATGACTTGCTGCTGCCAAGTTTCCTGCAGACCTCGCACGCACTGTTCGACGGCCTGCTCAGTGGTGAGTTGCTCAGCAAAGTGAGTATCTCGCTGGCGGTGCTGATCAAGGGCTACCTGATCGGCATTGTGCTGGCGTTCGCCTTGACCACGCTGGCGGTGTCGACCCAATTGGGGCGCGACCTGCTCAGCACACTGACCTCAATGTTCAACCCGCTGCCGGCGATTGCCTTGCTGCCGCTGGCGCTGCTGTGGTTTGGCCTCGGGCAGAACAGCCTGATTTTCGTGCTGGTGCATTCGGTGCTGTGGGCCTTGGCGCTGAATACCTACTCCGGGTTTCTCGGCGTGTCGGAAACCCTGCGCATGGCCGGTCGCAACTATGGCCTCAAGGGCATGCGTTTTGTGCTGTTCATCCTGATCCCGGCGGCGCTGCCGTCGATCCTGGCGGGCCTTAAAATCGGCTGGGCGTTTGCCTGGCGTACGTTGATTGCCGCCGAGCTGGTCTTCGGCGCCACCAGCGGCAAGGGCGGCTTGGGCTGGTACATCTTCCAGAACCGGAATGAGCTGTACACCGACAAGGTGTTTGCCGGCTTGGCCGTGGTGATTCTGATCGGCCTGCTCGTGGAAAACCTGGTGTTCGACACCTTCGAGCGGCTGACGGTGAAGCGTTGGGGCATGCAGCGCTGATCCTACTTATCCGTAGGACCGTTCCTGTTCAAATAGGAACGATTGCTCTTTGGCTGCGCTGGCTCCGATAATGCCGGCCACCTCTGACGCCGTCCTGGCATCAGGCATGCCCGGTAAAAGGATTTACGAAGATGCGGTTTATTGTCTTGGCAGCGGCCTTGTTATTGTCCACCCCGGTGCTTGCTGAATTCGCGCCCGAAGCGATATACATGGCCAAGCCGCACTATCCCGCAACGTTGACCGCCACCCAAGGGCATGCGCGCATCAGCCTGAATATTCACAGCGACGGTACGGTCAGCGACGTCAAAGCGCTCAGCGCCACCAAGCCAGCTTTCGGCGCAGCTGCAGTGGAAGCGGCCACACAATGGCGCTTCAAATCCTGGGCAGTGACAGCTGATCGGCCAGCGGTGATCAAGGCGCAAAACGACATGGTCTTCACGCCTGAACTGCCAAAAACCGAAACGCTTCAACTGACCTTTACACAAACCACCTATCAATCCTGCAGTGCGTTGAACGAGGAAGTCCGCCATTTCCGTCGCGACCATCCCACCCGCCCGTTGATCGCCATGAAGAGCTTTGCCATTACCCGAGTGGCGGTGATGTTCCCGGCATTAAGCGGCAAAGACGACTACAACGAAGGCCTGGCCCGGGCGGATGAGCTGGAAAACGCCTTGCCGGAAATCGTGCGCAAGTGCCAGGCTTATCCCAAGAGAACCTACGCTGAATACCTGCCTCGTAAGTTGAAGCGTTACCTGTAAAGCCTGCTACGATTGCGCCCAACTCACTCCCCATTGGCCACGAGTGCTTGGCATGCAACTACCGGACATGAACCTGCTGGTCGCCCTCGACGCCTTGCTTGACGAGGGCAGTGTGGTGGGTGCCGCGCGGCGCATGAACCTGAGCCCGGCGGCCATGAGCCGCACGCTCACGCGGATTCGCGAGGCCGTGGGTGATCCGATCCTGGTGCGCGCCGGTCGCGGCCTGGTGCCCACGCCCAAGGCGTTGCAGTTGCAGGGCCAGGTTCGCAATGTGGTGGAGCAGGCCGCGTTGCTGTTTCGCTCGGCGGATCAGGTCGACCTCAGCACATTGCGCCGCCGCTTCAGCGTGAGGGCCAATGACTTTTTTGTCGGCGTGTATGGCGGTCGGTTGTTCGACACCATGGAGCGCATGGCGCCGCTGTGCGAGCTGTGTTTCGTACCCGAAGGCGACACCGACGACGATGCGCTGCGTGAAGGGCGCCTGGACCTGCGCGTGAGCAACACGCTGCCGTCCAGCCCCGAAGTGAAAGTACAGAATTTGTTTTCCACCACCTTCGTCGGCCTGGCACGAGAAGATCACCCGCTGTTCGACGAAGAAATCACCGCCGCGCGTTTCGCCAGTTATTCCCACATCAGCATCTCGCGGCGTGGCATCGCCCGTGGGCCGATTGATACTGCGCTGAACGCCCAGGGCCTGGAGCGTCGCGTGGCGATGATCGCGCCCGGCTTTCACGGTGCGATGTTCATGCTGCCCGATTCCGACCTGCTGCTGCCGGTGCCCAAGGAAGCCCTCTTGAGTGCCACGCGCCTGAACCTGCCACTGCGCTCATTCCCGCTGCCGATCTCCCTGCCGACGCTGGTTCTGGCGCAATCCTGGCACCCCCGCTTCGACAAAGACCCGGCCCACAAATGGCTGCGTGAGACCATGCGCGAGAGCTGCCATGCCACGTGGCTGGAAGCCCAACCCACTTAAACTGTGGGAGCTGGCTTGCCTGCGATCGCCTCACCTCGGTCTGCCTGACAGACCGAGTTGTCTGCATCGCGGGCAAGCCCGGCTCCCACAGAATTTCGTTGTTCCTAACAGTTGCGTCTGGCGCACTTATAACCTGCCGACAAGTAACTTTTTTGTCATGTATAAGCCTGATTAAACTGCTCGGGTATTTATAATCCCGAGTTACCTGTTCATGACATCCCTCGCTGCCCCCGCCCTCCAGGCTGCAGCCAAACCTACAGCCCTGAACCCGCCCGTATTCGGCCCGCGCATCATCATTGGATTGGTCGGCGTGTTGCTGGCGGTGCTGGTCTCCGGTCTCAACGAGATGGTCACCAAGGTCGCCCTCGCTGATATTCGTGGTGCGCTGTACATCGGCTTTGACGAAGGCACCTGGCTGGTCGCCGCCTACACGGCCACCTCCGTCGCGGCCATGGCCTTTGCGCCCTGGTGTTCGGTGACGTTTTCCCTGCGCCGCTTCACGCTGTGCGCCATCGGTTTGTTCACCGTGCTGGGGATCCTGTGCCCGTTTGCGCCGAATTACGAAAGCCTGTTGGTGCTGCGTACCGTGCAAGGCCTGGCCGGCGGCGCGTTGCCGCCGATGCTGATGACCGTGGCGCTGCGTTTCCTGCCGGCCAACGTCAAGCTGTATGGCCTGGCCGGCTATGCGCTCACTGCCACCTTCGGGCCCAGCCTGGGCACGCCGTTGGCGGCGTTGTGGACTGAATATGTCGGCTGGCAGTGGGCGTTCTGGCAGATCGTGGGGCCGTGCCTGCTGGCGATGGCCGCGGTGGCCTACGGCTTGCCGCAAGACCCGTTGCGCCTGGAACGTTTCAAGCAGTTCAACTGGCGCGGCCTGCTGCTGGGTTTTCCGGCCATCTGCATGTTGGTGATAGGCCTGTTGCAGGGCAATCGCCTGGATTGGTTCGAGTCCGGCCTGATCACGTTCCTGCTAAGCGGCGGCACGCTGTTGCTGGTGCTGTTTTTGATCAACGAGTGGTCGCAGCCGATTCCGTTCTTCAAGTTGCAGATGCTTGGCCTGCGCAACCTGGCGTTTGCCCTGATTGTGCTGGCCGGCGTGCTGATGGTGCTGACCTCGGTGATCATCATCCCATCGAGTTTCCTCGCCCAGGTCCAGGGTTACCGGCCGCTGCAAACCGCGCCGGTGATGTTGTTGATGGCGTTGCCGCAGTTGATCGCGCTACCGCTGGTGGCGGCGCTGTGCAACCTGCGTTGGGTCGATTGCCGGTGGGTGCTGGGGATCGGTTTGAGCATGCTGGTGCTGTGCTGTGTGGGTAGCGCACACCTGACCTCGGAGTGGATTCGCGACGATTTCTACGGCCTGTACCTGCTGCAAATTTTCGGTCAGCCGATGGCGGTGTTGCCGCTGCTGATGCTCTCGACCGGCAGCATCCAACCCATGGACGGGCCGTTCGCCTCGGCGTGGTTCAACACCGTCAAAGGCCTCGCCGCCGTGGTCGCCACTGCCGTGATCGACGTGCTGACCACCCAGCGTTTGCACTTCCACTCGACGATGTTGGTGGACCGACTGGGCAACTCACCGCTTGCCGACGGCGACGCGGCGGGCCTGGCGCACCGCCTGCACCAACAGGCCGTGGTACTGACCTCCTCGGACCTCTATTACGTCATGGCCGGTGTCGCGGTGGCGTTGATCCTGCTGATTTTCTGGATGCCCACGCGGATCTTTCCGCCTCGCGCACCGACCTAGCCTCAAGGACTTCTCATGAAACGCAAAGACAAAATTGCCGTCGCCGTTATTGCCGTGTTTGCCGTCGGCGTGTTGGTTTATCTGGTCGCGCCGGGCCTGTTGGGCAGCAAGCGCCAGACCACCAACGACGCCTTCGTCGCCGCCGACTTCACCCTGGTCGCACCGCGTGTGGCCGGCTTCATCAAGGAAGTGCTGGTGGAAGACAACCAGCGCGTAAAAGCCGGCCAACTGTTGGCGCTGATCGATGACCGCGATTTTCGCGCTGCCGCCCAGGCGGCCGATGCCGATACGCTGGTCGCCCGGGCCCAGCTGAAAAACGCCACGGCGACCCTGGAGCGACAAAGTTCGGTGATTGCCCAGGCCCAGGCCACCGTGTCGGCTGACCGCGCCGAAGTGGCCTTCGCCGAGCATGAACTGAACCGCTACAACCACCTCGCCGGCGTGGGGGCGGGCACGGTGCAGAACGCGCAGCAGGCCAAGACCCGCATCGACCAGGCCACCGCGCGCCTGGCCAGTGCCACGGCGGTGTTGGCGGCCGAACGCAAGCAAGTGGAAATCCTCACCGCCCAGCGTGATGCGGCCGAAGGCGGACTCAAACGTGCCCAGGCCGCGCTGGAAATGGCCAGCTATCAGCTGTCCTACACGCGCATCGTTGCGCCGGTGGATGGCATGGTCGGTGAGCGTGCGGTGCGGGTCGGCGCCTATGTGACGCCAGGCAGCAAGATCCTCGCGGTAGTGCCATTGGCCGAGGCCTATGTGGTGGCTAATTTCCAGGAGACTCAACTGTCGCATATGCACGCTGGCCAAGCTGTGCAGGTGCGCGTCGACAGCCTCGACGGCGAGTTGCTCAACGGCCACCTGGAAAGCCTGGCACCCGCCACCGGCGTGACGTTTGCTTCGGTCAAGCCGGACAATGCCACCGGCAACTTCACCAAGGTGGTGCAGCGCATTCCGGTGAAGATCATCCTCGAGCCGAACCAACCGCTGACCGAGCGCCTGCGCGTCGGCATGTCGGTGGAGGCCAGTGTCGACACCCAGTCGGTCGCGCAACCGCGTGAGGTGGCCCAGCAATGAAGCCATTTGCCTGGCTCACCTTGAGCCTGATCAGCCTGAGCGCTTGCACCGTCGGCCCGGATTTCCAGCGGCCCCAAGGTCCGCAAGTCACGCAGTGGAGCGAGCCCCAGGGGCGTCAGGCTGCCAGTCGCGCCGTCACCGATCCCTTGCAGGAGCGCTGGTGGGACGTGTTCCACGATGAGCAACTCTCGGCCCTCACACGCAGGGCGCTCACCGATAACCTCGACCTCAAACTGGCCAGCAGCCGCCTGCAACAAAGCCGCGCCGTGCGCCAGGTGACCACCGCCGAGCGTTACCCCGAGGTCAGCGCCAAGGGTGATTACCTGCGCCAACGCAACAGTGGCAAAGGCTTGAACGACCCGTCTGGTGAGAGTGGCCGGTCGGCTTACAACCAGTGGGACATGGGCTTCTCTGCGGCCTGGGAGCTGGACTTCTGGGGCCGGGTCAAACGTGAAACCGAAGCCGCCGACGCCACCCTGCAAGTTGCGGAAAATGATCGCCGCGCCGTGCTTTTATCGGTACTCGCCGAGACCGCCCAGGACTACATCCAACTGCGCGGTGTGCAGAACACCCGTGCCGTCACCGAGCAAAACCTCGACGTGGCCCGGCACAGCCTCAAGCTCTCGCAACTGCGCTTGGCCGACGGTGTGGCGACAGACCTTGACGTGGCCGAAGCCGCCGCCCAGGTCGCTGCCATTGAAGCGCGCCTGCCGGATTTGCAGCAGCGCCAGGACCAGCTGATCAACGCGCTGAGCCTGTTGATGGGCGAGCCGCCGCAAGCGCTGCACGCACAATTGTCCAAAGACGCCGCCGTACCGCAAACTCAGCGCCAGGTCGCGATCGGCCTGCCGTCGGAGTTGGCCGAACGCCGCCCCGATATCCGTCAGGCCGAGGCGCGCTTGCACGCCGCCACCGCCAACATTGGCGTGGCCAAAGGCGATTTCTACCCGCGTATCACCCTGTCCGGCAGCCTCGGTTCCCAAGCGCTGCAGTTATCGGATTTCGGTTCGTGGGGCTCCCGAGCGTTCGCCTTCGGTCCGCAGTTCAGCCTGCCGCTGTTCAACGGCGGGCGCCTGCAAGGCATGTTGAACCTGCGTGAAGCCCAGCAACAGGAAGCGGCCCTGGCGTATCAGCAAACCGTGTTGCGCGCCTGGCATGAAATTGACGACCAATTGACTCGCTACAACGCCACGCAACTGCGCCGCGACAGCCTCGCCGAAGCGGTGCGCCAGAACCAGATAGCACTGAGCACCGCGCAACAGCAGTACGTCGAAGGTGTAGTGGATTTCGTCAACGTGCTCACGGTGCAAAGCGCGCTGCTGGCGACGCAGGAACAGTGGGTTGAAAGCTCCACTGGCGTGTCGTTGGCGATGGTGGGGTTGTACAAGGCGTTGGGTGGCGGTTGGGAATCCGTCTACCCCGAAACAGCCTCCCTTCCTGCAGGCTGAATACAACCCCCTGAGGGAGCGGGCTTGCCTGCGATGACCATAGGTATCTACGCAACTCTTTGTGTCGCTTTAAGCCTGTGAGGGGTTAGGTAGATTGAGTACATATCCGTTGCTGCGGTAACGGCTGCTTGGGGTTCCGCCCTTACGGCGGGTCACTTTTGGCAAACGCCCCAAAAGTAACCAAAAGGTCTTTGCCCCACCACTCGGTGCCTCGCCCAGGCTCGGCATGCCCGCACTCCGGCTTGAATCCGTGGGCCGCCGCAATGGGCCATCCTTGGCCCAGTGCGGCTAACCCGGCGTCCTGCCGGGTTACCCACGGATTCAAGCCTGCGTTCGGCCA
>NZ_JBKEZW010000025.1:0-14263 GCF_053345295.1 Pseudomonas sp. M5A4_2d
TGCCGAGCCCAGGCGAGGCACCGAGTGGTGGGGCAAAGCGTTTTTTGGTTACTTTTTTAGGCGCTTTGTAAAAAAGTGACCCGCCGTAAGGGCGGAACCTTAAGCAGCCGTTACCGCAGCAACGGATATGTACTCAATCTACTCAACCCCCTCACAGACTTAAATCGACACAAAGAGTTGCGTAGATACCTATGGCTATCGCAGGCAAGCCAGCTCCCACCATTGACCCAGGTGTTTGATAAATAGGGTTCCAACAAAAAGCCCCCGTATCTCACGATACGGGGGCTTTTGTTTTACGGCGGGATCAAGCCGGCGCAAGCACCGACTGACCGCTCAACGCCAGGTCCAGCAACTCACGGTTGGCCACCGCGTACATGGCGTAGTCCGTGCCGACAGCTGCACGAATTTCCACCATCATTGCGCGCCAGCGATCGGCCATGTCCTGGTGCTGCTCAAGCCACAGGGCCACGCGGGCTTCCATGTCTTGTGGCGCATCGGCCATTTGCAGGACCGCGATGGTGATCGCCCGTTGCTGCCAGTCCACGTCGTCGCGGAAGGCTTCGCGTGCCTGGGCCTGCCAGTTGTTGGCCACCGGCAGATCGCTGATCTGCTGCAGGTACCATGGCAAGTCCAGGGCACTGCCGACGGCGAAGTAGGCTTTGGCCACTTCAGCAGCGTCATGCCCGGTAACGTCGGCGGCTTCGATGATCGGCAGCAAGGTGTACAGGTGGGTAGTGCCTGCAACCATGCGCGCCAACAATTCCGGTACGCCGGCTTCGGTGTAGGCCTGGTAGCGGTTCTGCCAGCCTTCGCGGGTCGGGCCTTCCAGCAATTCGTCGAGCTTGAGGCCCAACGCCGCCAGGTGAGGACCGAAATGCGCGGTGTCACGGCCAGCGTCCTGCTCGTTGCGACGGCTGCGCAGGAACCAGCGCGTAGCACGGCGGCCCAGGCGCATCAGCTCATCCATCAGCTCCAGTTGCACGTCGGCGGAGACCAGGTGGTCCAGGGCTTCAATCTGACGGAACCAGTGCGGGAGATGGAAGATGTCACGCACAATCACATACGCGCCCGCTACGTTCGCCGGGCTCATGCCGGTCGACTCTTTGAGTCGTTGAACGAAGGTGATGCCCATGTGGTTAACCAGGTCGTTGGCGATCTGGGTGCTGACGATCTCACGCTTGAGGCGGTGGCGACGCATGGCTTCGCCGAACTTGGCGACCAGGCTCGGTGGGAACGCGGTCTCCATGTCACGGGTCAGGTAGTCGTCATCCGGCACCAGCGACTTGAGCAATGCTTCCTTGAGGTCGATCTTGCTGTAGGAGATCAACACCGACAGCTCCGGACGGGTCAGGCCCTTGCCGGTTGCGGCGCGCTCGGAGAGCTGCTCCTCGGTCGGCAGGTACTCGATGGCGCGGTCCAGCTTGCCACGGCCTTCCAGGTCGCTCATCAGGCGCTTGTACTCGGCAGCACGCTCGTAGGCACGGCGTGCGGCCAGGGACAACGCCTGGGTTTGCTTGTAGTTGTTGCCCAACACCAGGTTGCCGACTTCGTCGGTCATGCTCGCCAGCAACTGGTTGCGCTGCTTGTCGGTCATGTCACCGGCCTGCACCACTTCGTTGAGCAGGATCTTGATGTTCACTTCGTGGTCGGAGCAGTCCACACCACCGGCGTTGTCGATGAAGTCGGTGTTGGAGCCGCCGCCATTGAGGCCGAATTCCACACGACCCAGCTGGGTCATGCCGAGGTTACCGCCCTCGCCCACGACCTTGCAGCGCAGCTCGTTGCCGTTGACGCGCAGCGCGTCGTTGGCCTTGTCGCCCACGTCGGCGTGGCTTTCAGTGCTGGCCTTGACGTAAGTACCGATACCGCCGTTCCACAACAGGTCCACCGGCGCCTTGAGCAAGGCGTTCAGCAGTTCGGTCGGGGTCAGCTTGTCGGCCCGGATGTCGAAGCGCTCTTTCATCTGTGGCGAGATGGCAATGCTCTTCGCGCTGCGCGAGAAGATGCCGCCGCCTTCGGACATGATGCTGGTGTCGTAGTCGGTCCACGCCGAACGCGGCAGCTCGAACATGCGCTGACGCTCGACGAAGCTGGTCGCCGGGTTCGGGTTTGGATCGATGAAGATGTGCAAGTGGTTGAAGGCCGCGACTAGTTGCAGCTTGTCGGACATCAACAGGCCGTTACCGAACACGTCACCGGCCATATCGCCGACGCCCACCACCGTGATGCTGTCTTCCTGCACGTTGATGCCGCGCTCACGGAAGTGACGCTGCACACCGACCCACGCGCCCTTGGCGGTGATGCCCATTTTCTTGTGGTCGTAACCGGCGGAACCACCGGAGGCGAACGCATCGCCCAGCCAGAAGCCGTAGTCGATGGCGATGCCGTTGGCGATGTCGGAGAAGGTCGCAGTGCCCTTATCCGCAGCCACGACCAGGTACGGGTCATCGTCGTCATGACGCACGACGTTGACCGGCGGCACCAGGGCGCCGTCTTTCAGGTTGTCGGTGATGTCCAACAAGCCGGAAATGAAGATGCGGTAGCAGGCGATGCCCTCGGCCGCGATCTCGTCCCGGCTGCCGCCCAATGGCAGGCGACGCGGCAGGAAGCCGCCCTTGGCGCCCACCGGCACGATCACCGAGTTCTTCACTTGCTGGGCTTTTACCAGGCCGAGCACTTCGGTACGGTAATCCTCTTCACGGTCGGACCAACGCAGGCCGCCGCGCGCGACGTTACCAAAGCGCAGGTGCACGCCTTCGACGCGTGGCGAGTACACGAAGATTTCAAACTTCGGCACCGGCTTGGGCAGCTCAGGGATGGCGCGCGGGTCGAACTTGAAGCTGAAGTACGACTTGTTCTGGCCGTTGGCGTCGGTCTGGTAGAAGTTGGTACGCAGGGTCGCCTTGATCAGGTCCAGGTAGCGGCGCAGGATACGGTCTTCGTTGAGCACCTGAACGTCGTCCAGGGCGGTGAGGATCGCTTGCTCCAGACGTTGCTGCTTGTCTTCCAGGTCATCGGCAGTGAGCTTGCGCGCCAGGTAGAAGCGGGTCTTGAACAACCGGGTCAACTCGCGGGCGATGTCGGTATGGTTGTTCAGGGTGCTGGCGATGTAACCGAGGTCGAAGCCCAGGCGGATCTGCTTCAGGTAGCGCGCGTACGCACGCAGCAGCGCCACGTCGCGCCAAGGCAGGCCGGCGGTCAGTACCAGGCGGTTGAACGCATCGTTTTCGGCATCACCGTGAACGATGTGCACGAACGCGTCCTGCAAGGTGTCGTTGAGCTGCTGGATATCCAGGTTCACGCCTTCGGCGGCGATGAACGCAAAATCATGGATCCAGAACTCGCGGCCATTGGCATGACGCAGGCGGTACGGGAACTCACCCAGCACGCGCAGGCCGAGGTTTTCCAGGATCGGCAGCACGTCGGACAACGCCAGCGGGGTATCGGCGTGGTAGAGCTTGCAATGCAGCTCGCGTTGGCCGGAGACCTGGCCCAACGGCTGGTAGAAGCTCATCACCAGCGGGTTGGCTTCGGTCAGGCTGTTCAGGTGCTGCATATCGACCACAGCCGAATGCGCAGCAAAACGCTCACGGTAACCGGCTGGGAAGCCTTTCGGGAAATCCGCCAGCACGTTGGTGCCTTGGGCTTCGCCGAAGCTTTCCACGACCAGGCTGGAGTAGTCGTCCTGCCAGCTGCGGCAGGCCTGCACCACTTCTTTTTCCAGCTGCAGCGGGTCGATGGCGAGGCGGTTCTTCGGGTCAACCCGCAGAATCAATTGCACACGGGCCAGCACGGATTCGGAGAAGAAGGTCCAGAATTCGCAGTCCGAGGCTTTCAGTCGATCCATCAGCACTTGCTGGATCTTCTGGCGCACTTCGGTGGAGTAGATGTCACGTGGCACGTAGGCCAGGCAGTAGCAGAAACGACCGTACGGGTCTTTGCGCAGGAACACGCGGATCTTGTTGCGCTCCTGGATCTGCACGATCGACATCACGGTGCTGAACAGCTCGTCGACCGGGGTCTGGAACAGGTCATCGCGCGGCAACACTTCAACGACTTGAGCCAGTTCCTTGCCCAGGTGAGCCTTGGCCTGGAAGCCCGAACGGCGTTCGATTTCCGCCACCTTGCGGCGGATATAAGGAATCACCCGCACGCTTTCGCCGTACACCGAAGAGGTGTAGAGGCCCATGAAGCGGTGTTCCTTGATAACTTTGCCGTCGGCGCTGATCTCGCGGATCGACACATAGTCCGGATAAGCCGGGCGATGCACGCGGCTTGGGTGCGCAGCCTTGGCGAACGACAGCACAACCGGCTCGTTCAGGTAGGCCACGGCGTAGTCTTCGATACGCAGGTCTTCGGCGGTGAGGCCGGCACGCAGCAGCTTGGTCAGGCCGAGGAAGGAATTGGCGTCATATTCGATATGTCCGCCATCCACCCCGTCACGTACCACAAACTCTTCATAGCCGAGGAAGGTGAAGTGGTTGCCCACCAGCCATTCCAGGAAGCTTTTGATCTCGGCTTTTTCTTCGCCGTCGATGCTGAACTTGCTCGCATCAATACCGGCCAGCAGGTCCTGGACCTTGGCTTTCATCGGCTCGAAATCGGCCACGGCCACGCGCACTTCGCCCAGTACCTGCTCAAGCTCTTTGCTCAGCACGCTCAGTTCGGCGGCATTGGCGCAGCGGTCGATTTCCAGGTACATCAGCGATTCTTGCTGGATGCCTTCGCCCTGGGTGCCTTTGGGCAGGATTTCCAGCAGCTCGGCCTTCTTGCCACGGCGCACGCTGAGGACGGTGGTCTGCAGGGTATGGATGCTGTAGCCACGACGGTTCAGCTCGGTACGGACCGAGTCCACCAGAAAGGGCAGGTCATGGTGCAGCACTTCGACGGCGGTATGGGTCGACTGCCAGCCATGACGTTCGTAATCGGGGTTGTAGACCCGCACTTGCGGTTGGGTGTGATCAAAGCGCTCAAGCAGGCGCCAGGCAGATAAAGTGCAACCGGCCAGGTCGGAAAGGCGACGTTGGGTCAGTTCGTCCAGGGAAATGATGCCGAAAAATTGTTCAGCGAACAGCGCCACTTGTGGCAGTGCCTGTTCACTGATGTGCTGCGCCAGTGCCGCTTGCAGTTGATGCTGGAAGTCGGCCTTGCTGGCTGCGGTGAAGAACGCCATCTGTGGTACTCCGCTTGGGCTTGTTATTGATGGAAGCGTCGCGTTTTCCCCTTGCGGGGAGACCGTCAGCGCTGTTCGCAGGTACTGATAACAAGCACCATAAACGAATCAGGGTGACAGGTGGGTGAAGCTGGACAAGACAATGAGGTCACATACAACTCCCATAAGATGTGCAGCATGCAGGGCGACGGTACGACGGGCAGGTCAGACTCCCGGCACAGGGCACATCCGTTGCGCAGCTTAACGAGTGTAGGAAGACGGCTGCTTGCGACGCTGCGACATATTCGGTCATCGGTACGCAGGCCTGGGGTTGCGACTTGAGCAACCCGTATTTTTCCGAAGAAAAACTCGCTATTTTTCAGCTCGCGAGTACCGAAAATGACTGATATAGCCCGCCAGGTCATACCCTGGGTCTGACACAGAATGCAGCACAAAATTCGCCGCAATGGCACAATTGCCCCGCTGTGCCCTCCCCCAAACAGGATTTCCCATGCTGCAACTGAACACCGACGCGCTGATGGCCACTCCGTGCGACGACGAAGAAGACAACATGGCCATGCTCTGCTGCCACGGTAAAAACGGCGAGATGTTCATGCTCACCCGTTACCCGGACGAAGATGAAGTCGAACTGACTTGGGATTACGAGCCGTCGACCCTGGATGGGCTGAAGGTCACGCTAAGCGACACGACGTTGCGGGTTGAGTTGGCTGCGGGCGATGCCGATGCACTGGGTGGCAAGGATCATCTGGAAATTCTCCACAGCACCGCTGCGTCGGATTTGGCTGAAGTTGAGGAAACCTTGCAGAACATTCTTAAGGGCACAGGCACCTTTACCCGAATCTAAACCGCACCAACGATCAAATGTGGGAGGGGGCTCGCCCCCGATAGCAGTCGATCAGTCACAGACGTATAAACTGATCCACCGCTATCGGGGGCGCGCCCCTCCCACATTGACCGTGTTCCCATACAAATTTCCTACAAGATTTGCCAAAAATACCCGTCACGCCGTTAGTCGCCACCCCCCTCGATGCATTAAAGTAAGCGCCCCAGGCCCGGCGTTTTTTTCTCGACGCTCAGGCTCACCTCTCCAGGAACCGTCATCGATGGAACATCGTGAAGCGCTGCTCGCGCTGCGAACCTTTCTTTCTACGCAGATTCTCGGCCAGGAAAAACTCATCGATCGCCTCCTGATCGCCCTGCTTGCCGACGGCCATATGCTGGTCGAAGGCGCACCGGGCCTGGCCAAGACCAAAGCCATCAAAGAGTTGGCCGAAGGCATCGAAGCGCAGTTCCATCGCATCCAGTTCACCCCCGACCTGCTGCCTGCCGACATCACCGGCACCGAGATCTATCGCCCGGAAACCGGCAGCTTTGTGTTCCAACAGGGCCCGATCTTCCACAACCTGGTGCTGGCGGACGAAATAAACCGCGCACCGGCCAAGGTGCAGTCGGCACTGCTCGAAGCCATGGCCGAGCGCCAGGTCAGCGTCGGGCGCAGCACCTACGACTTGTCGCCACTGTTTCTGGTGATGGCCACGCAAAACCCCATCGAGCAGGAAGGCACCTACCCGTTGCCCGAAGCCCAGCTCGACCGCTTCCTGATGCACGTCAAGATCGGGTTCCCGGATGCAGCGGTAGAGCGACGCATCCTGCAACAAGCCCGAGGCGAAGCGCTCAACGGTGAGACCAAGCCCGAACGCCGCGTCAGTCAGCAGGCGATTTTCGCTGCGCGCAAGGAAATCCTCGGCCTGTACATGGCCGATGCGGTGGAGGAATACCTGGTGCAACTGGTGATGGCCACGCGCACCCCGGCCAAGTTCGACCCGGAAATGGCCGAGTGGATCGCCTATGGCGCCAGCCCGCGCGGCTCTATCGCCCTGGACCGCTGCGCCCGCGCCCACGCCTGGCTGGCCGGCCGCGACTTTGTGAGCCCGGAAGATATCCAGGCCGTGCTGTTCGACGTGCTGCGCCACCGCATCATTTTGTCGTTCGAAGCCGAAGCGGCCGGCATTGACCAGGACCGCGTGGTGCAACGTATTCTCGATGTCGTTGCCGTCGCTTGAAACCCATGAATGCCAGCGATGGAATCCGCGTCACGCTCAGCGAACTGATTGAGATGCGCCACCGCGTGCGCGAAGTGCAGTTGTTTTCCACGCCAAGCCAGCGCAGCCCGTTGATCGGCCTGCACCATTCCAAGTTGCGTGGGCGTGGCGTTGATTTTGACCAGGTGCGCGTGTACCAGGCCGGGGACGATGTGCGCACCATCGACTGGCGTGTGACGGCGCGTACCCAGGAACCGCATACCAAACTGTTCCACGAAGAACGCGAGCGACCGATTTTTATCATGGTCGAGCAAAGCTGCCGGCTGTTTTTCGGTTCCGGCCAGATGTTCAAGTCGGTACTGGCCGCCCAAGCCGCCAGCCTGATCGGCTGGGCAGCCCTGGGGCATAACGACCGCGTTGGCGGGCTGGTTTTCGGCGACAGCGAACACTACGAAATCAAGCCCCGGCGCAGCAAGCAAAGCCTGCTGCAACTGCTCAACCGCCTGGTGCGGGTCAACCAGAGCCTCAATACCGAAAGCCGACCCGAAGCCGACGCCCTCGGCATGGCCTTGCGCCGTGGCCGCGAAGTGTTGCGCCCGGGCAGCCTGGTGATTGTGATCTGCGATGAACGCGCGCTCACCGAAGGTGCCGAACAGCAGCTGAGCCTGCTGTCTCGGCATTGCGACCTGTTGCTGCTGCCCATCTCCGACCCGCTGGACCACGCCTTGCCCGCCGCAGGGTTGTTGCGCTTTGCCGAACGCGGCGCGCAGTTGGAACTGGACACGCTTAACTTCGACTTACGCCAGGCCTACAAGGCCCAGGCCGAAGCGCGCATCGCCCGCTGGGAACTGCTCGCACAGAAACTGCGGATTCTATTGATGCCCTTGAGCACCCAGAGCGAAATGGTCGAGCAGCTGCGCGAATACCTCAACCCGCAACGCCCGGTTAAAAAGCAATGAGCAGCCTCGACCAACTGCAACCCCTGATCGCCCCGCCGGCCATTGGCTTCTGGCCCCCTGCGCCGGGCTGGTGGCTGTTGCTGCTGGTGATTCCACTGTGCGCCTGGGGGTTGTGGTGGCTGCGCCGTTTCCTGCCGGCGCGCCGCCCGGTCGCGCGTGCCGAACAACCGCTGGACCCGCTGCGCATCACCGCCCTGGCAGAGCTTGCGCTGATGCCAAAACCTTACGACGGCGCCCCCGCCGGCGCCTGGCTGCAACAGCTCAATGGTTTGCTCAAGCGCCTGTGCCGCAACGACTACCCCTATAGCCAGAGCCACACCCTCAACGGCCGCAAATGGCTGGCGTTCCTCGACAACCGCTGCCCTGCTGCCGGCCTGACCCGCTGGATGGTGCTGGTGGAAGGCGCCTACAAACCCGAATGCAAACTCGACGACAAGGCCATCGCCGGCCTGACCCAAGCCGTCGACACCTGGATTCGCAAACATGTTTGAGTTCGCCTGGCCGTGGATCTTCGCCCTGTTGCCATTGCCCTGGCTGATGCGGCTGATCCTGCCCGTGGCCGACAGCGGCGAGCCCGCCCTGAAAGTCAGCTATCTCGCCGACCTCGAAGGCCTTGCCCGCCGTCGCGCGCGCGTCAACCTGCCGGGCTGGCGTCAGCAGGCGCCGTTCGTGGTGCTGTGGCTGCTGCTGTTGAGCGCCGCCGCCCGCCCGGAATGGCTCGGCGAACCCCTGCCGATTGCCGCCAGCGGCCGCGACTTGCTGGTGGCGGTGGACGTGTCCGGCTCCATGGACTTCCCGGATATGCACTGGCAAGACGATGACGTCAGCCGCCTGAGCCTGGTCCAACACCTGCTCGGGAACTTCCTGGAAAGCCGCGAAGGCGACCGCGTCGGCCTGATCCTGTTTGGCAGCCAGGCCTACCTGCAAGCGCCGCTGACCTTCGACCGGCGCACCGTGCGCACCTGGCTGGACGAAGCGCGCATCGGCATTGCCGGCAAGAACACCGCCATCGGTGATGCGATTGGCCTGGCCCTGAAACGCCTGCGCCAGCGCCCGGCGCAAAGCCGCGTGCTGATCCTGGTCACCGATGGCGCCAACAACGCCGGGCAAATAGACCCGTTGACCGCCGCACGCCTGGCCGCTGAAGAAGGCGTGAAAATCTACCCCATCGGCATTGGCGCCGACCCCGAGCAAACCGGCTCCCTGGGCATCCTCGGCGTCAACCCGAGCCTCGACCTCGACGAACCCGCGTTGAAGGCGATTGCCGACGCGACCGGTGGCCGCTACTTCCGCGCCCGCGACGGCAACGAACTGCAAAAAATCAAGGACACCCTCGACCAGCTTGAGCCTGTTGCGCAACAACCTACACAAGCCCGCCCGGCCCAGGCGCTTTACAGTGCGCCATTGGCCCTGGCGTTGATCCTGAGCATGTTGCTGGTGGTCCAGGAACGCTGGCCCAACAACGCGCTGCAACGCTTACTCAATAAACTCTCGAGCAAGGGCATTTTCCTGCAACAGCACCCCGAATGGCGCCAACGCCTCAAACGCCTGCGTTTGCGGAGGCGTCGATGATCGACCTGTGGCCGCACTGGTTCCGTCCCTGGTGGCTGTTGTTGTTGCCGCTGCTCGGCTGGCTGCTGTGGCAGCTTTGGCATCGGCAAAAACGCGCCGGGCGCTGGCAGATGATCCTGCCACCGGCCTTTCATGCGGTGTTGCTCAGTGGTGGCAACGGTCGCGAAAGCAAATCGCCGTGGGTGCTGCTGGGTATCGGCTGGCTACTGGCCGTGTTGGCCTTGTTGGGTCCCAGCTGGCAAAGGGTTGAACAGTCTAGCCAGAAACCCTCCGACCCGGTCGTGGTGCTGCTGGAATTGACCCCGGAAATGCTCGCCACCGACAGCCCGCCCAATCGCCTGGAGCAAGCGCGGCGCAAGCTGTATGACTTGCTGCAAGCGCGCGACAATGCGCCGACCGCAATCGTCGTGTATGCCGGTAGCGCCCACACCCTGGTGCCGCTGTCGGATGACCTGGCCACCAGCCGTAACCTGCTCGAGGCCCTGCGCCCTTCGATCATGCCCGAGCCCGGCCATCGCGCCGACCTGGCAGTGGCCAAGGCCCTGGGTTTGCTTAAACAGGGCGGCCTCGGTCAGGGGCGCCTGCTGCTGGTGGGCTCGTCGCTGTCGAAACAGGAACGCCAAGGCATTCGGCTGCAGCTGCAAGGTGGGCAGGCGCCGACGCTGTCGATCCTCGGCATCGGCAGCCGTGAAGGCACACCGGTGACCCAGGAAAGCGGCGAGTTCCTCAAGGACGACCAAGGCGCGATCCTGGTGCCGCGCCTCGACAGCCCGACCCTCAAGGCCTTCGCCAGTGAAATGGGCGGCCGTTACCGCGCCGCACGCCTGGACGACAAAGACCTGCGTCAACTCAACCTGCTCGACGGCCCGCAAACCCTGCGCAACGATGGCCAACTGTTGCACCTCGACGCCTGGGCCGACCAGGGCTACTGGCTGCTCCTGCCGCTGTTGCTCCTCGCTGCCTGCGCCGGGCGCCGTGGCTGGCTGTTTTGTTTGCCTTTGCTGTTATTCGGGGCGCCGCAACCAAGTTACGCCTTTGAACTTCAGGACCTGTGGCTGCGCCCCGACCAGCAGGGCCAGTACCTGCTCAAGCACAAGCGCCCCGCCGAAGCGGCCGAGCGCTTCGAGGACCCGCAATGGCAAGGCGTGGCGCTGTACGAGGCCGGTAACTATGCCGAGGCTATCAAGCGTTTTGCCCAAGGCAATGACGCCTACTCCCACTACAATCGTGGTAACGCCCTGGCCAAATCCGGCGAACTGGAAGCGGCCATCGACGCCTACGAACAGGCGCTGGAGGCCCAGCCCGACCTGCAACCAGCGCTCAAAAACAAAGCCTTGGTGGAAAGCGTGATGCAGCAACAAGCACAGCCCGAACCGACCAAGCCGGCAAAAAACGAAGATGACGAAACCACCCAGCCCGGCCAAACTGCGCAACCGGGCAATACCGGGCAAAGTGCCACAGGTGGCGAGCAATCGCCCCAGGGCCAGGGTGAGACCGGCACCGGCGAGAGCCAATCAGGCACTGCGCCAAAAGCCGGCGGCAACGACGTACCGGGCAGCGAGTTAGGGGATGAGCAAACCACCACCCCGCCCTTGCGCCCTGCCGATGCCAGCATTGACGGCGAACATCGCCAGGCCCTGGAGCAATGGCTGCAGGAGATCCCGGACAACCCCGGCGAACTGCTGCGCCGCAAATTCTGGTACGAACAGCAACAACATCAGGACAAGACTCGATGAGCCGCCGCACCACCCTTCTGCTCCTGCTTGCGTTGTCGGCAGGCCACGCCCAGGCGGCGAATCTCGTCGCCAGCGTCGACCGCAGCCGCGTCAATTCCGGGGAAACGGTGGAACTGACGGTGGAGTCCAGCGACGTCACCCAATTCGGCAAACCCGACCTGTCGCCCCTCGACGCACAGTTCGAAGTCAGCGGCACCCGCCAGATCAACCAGCTCACCACCCTGGGCGGCGATAACCACGCCACCACGCGCTGGATCATCACCCTGCTGCCCAAGGAAAACGGCACCGTGGTGATTCCGCCGCTGCAAGTCGGTGAACTCAAGACCCAGCCGATCAGCCTGCAAGTGGTCGAAACGGCCAGCCAGAACACCAGCGCCGAACTGGCCCCGGTGTTCATCGAAACCAACCTCGACCAAACCAGCGTGTACGTGCAGGCACAGGCCCTGTTGACCGTGCGCGTTTATCATTCGGTGTCGCTGTATGACGACAGCAGCCTGACCCCGTTGCAGATTCCCGATGCACGCATCGAGCAGTTGGGTGAGTCGCGCACCTACGAGAAAGTCATCAACAGCATTCGCCATGGCGTGATCGAAACCCGCTACGCGATCTACCCGCAGCACAGCGGCGCATTGATGATTCCGGCGCAGACCTTCAGTGCGACCCTGGTGGAATCGCGCCCGCCCCAAGAGAACACGCTGCAAGGCACCAAACCGGGCAAGTTGATTCACGTCAGCTCGGCCGAGTTGCCGTTGACGGTCAAACCCAAGCCGGAATTTTACCCCGCCGATGCGCCCTGGTTGCCTGCGCGCAGCCTGAACCTGAGCGAAGCCTGGAACCCCGCGCCTGATCACGTGCAAGTCGGCGACTCCTTGACCCGCAGCCTCACAGTCAAGGCCGAGGGCCTTTCCAGCGCGCAACTGCCGGCGCTGCCCAGCACCGACATCAACGGCCTGCGCCGCTACCCCGACCAACCGGTGCTCGCCAACCAGAGCAACGACCACGGCCTGACAGGCAGCCGCGAAGACCGCGAAGCGCTGGTGCCGACCCGCGCCGGCGCTGTCGAACTGCCGGCCGTGGAAGTGGTGTGGTGGAACACCCACGAAGACCACCTCGAACGCACCAGCCTGCCCGCGCGCACCTTGCAAGTGGCGACCAACCCGAGCCTGGTGGTGGACACCCCCGCCACGCCGACGGTGATTACTGCGCCAGACGATGACCGCCTGTGGCTGTGGCAACTGAGCACACTGATCTTCGTATGCACCACACTGCTGGGCTTCGGCCTGTGGTGGCGTGCACGTCGGCAACCGGCCGTGCAACGTGCCGCGCAAACCGGCCCAAGCCCGCGCAGCCTGCTCGACGACCTCAAGCGCGCCACCCAGGCCAACGACCCGCAGGCCACGCGCCAGGCACTGGACGCCTGGGCGCGGCAACAGCCGGAAACCCTGGCGGATATGGCCGCGCGGTTTGTGCCATTGTCGGATGCGCTGGATGGTCTGAACGGCGCGCTGTACAGCGAAAGCGGCCAATATTGGCTGGGCGAAGACTTGTGGCGCGCGATAAAAGCCATTCCTACGGCTGAACGCGAACAAGACCCGGCGACGGATACCACCAGCCTGCCGCCGCTGTATCCCAAGTAAATCCCGGGCTACCTCACCCCACAAAACCTATGTGGGAACTGGCTTGTGTGGGAGCCGGGCTTGCCCGCGATGCAGGCACCTCGCTGTTTCAGATGTTCCGAGGTGATGCCAACGCAGGCAAGCCAGCTCCCACAGAAAAGCGCAGCGCCGCGGCCTGGCAGATAAACTCGGTCAAATTGTGGGAGCGGGCTTGCCTGCGATTGCATCAACTGCTTATGCCTGATTTACCGAGGTGTCTGCATCGCAGGCAAGCCAGCTCCCACAGAAAAGCGCAGCGCCACGGCCTGGCAGCTAAACTCGGTCAACTTGTGGGAGCGGGCTTGCCCGCGATGGTATCAACGGCTTATGCCTGATGTACCGAGGTGTCTGCATCGCAGGCAAGCCAGCTCCCACAGAAAAGCGCAGCGCCACGGCCTGGTAGCTAAACTCGGTCAAATTGTGGGAGCGAGCTTGCTCGCGATGGCATCAACGGCTTATGCCTGATGTACCGAGGTGTCTGCATCGCAGGCAAGCCAGCTCCCACAGAAAAGCGCAGCGCCACGGCCCGGCAGCTAAACTCGGTCAAATTGTGGGAGCGAGCTTGCTCGCGATGGCATCAACGGCTTATGCCTGATGTACCGAGGTGTCTGCATCGCAGGCAAGCCAGCTCCCACAGAAAAGCGCAGCGCCACGGTCTGGCAGCTAAACTCGGTCAAATTGTGGGAGCGGGCTTGCTCGCGAAAGCGGTGGTTCAGTTACAAATGTGCTGACTGACCCACCGCTTTCGCGAGCAAGCCCGCTCCCACATTTGGATCTCATTACATCAGGTGGATGCTGTGTTGCCCTGCTTCTGCTCTGCTTTTGCTTCAACCACTCAGGTCGGCTACCAGGCCGCCGTGCTCTGCTGTTGATCTTGATCTGAGAGGCCCCGTTAACCACGATGGCCGAACGCAGGCTTGAATCCGTGGGTAACCCGGCAGGACGCCGGGTTAGCCGCACTGGGCCAGGGATGGCCCATTGCGGCGGCCCACGGATTCAAGCCGGAGTGCGGGCATGCCGAGCCTAAGCGAGGCACCAAGTGGTGGGGCAAAGCGTTTTTTGGTTACTTTTTTAGGCGCTTTGTAAAAAAGTGACCCGCCGTAAGGGCGGAACCCTAAGCAGCCGT
>NZ_JBKEZW010000026.1:0-6597 GCF_053345295.1 Pseudomonas sp. M5A4_2d
TCTTACCAGATATACGTCCTTAGGACGTATATCTGGTAAGAGCAGATATGTCAAGAAAACTCAGCGTTTACAGGGTGCTTTTTTTTTGGTACCTTTAGGCCGCTATGATAAATCCTTAGGATTTATCATAGCGGCCGTTGTATGGTGCAAAACAAAATTATGGTTAAAAAGCCCGCAGATTGGCGGGCTTTTTTGTGGCGAGGAATCATGGTGGACAGCAGGCACTAACGTTGAGTGCGCTTCTGATCCGACTATGGCCAATCAAACGGGATTCCGTCGAAAAACCACTCAATCAACAGTCGAACAAAAAGCCTAAATAGAAACGGTATAAAACGCATAAACATGCTCCATTCGTGAGTTCCCCACGCAAGGTTTTGGGGGGCTGAATCGGCGCAGTGCCAATCCGAATGGTGTTTACAGTTTTGGTTTTGGTCTTTTTCCGGTCACGCTTTGCATGCACCAAAGCAACCCACCTGCTGCCATTGCGCTACGCTCGTATGGCCATTACGGCAGCCATCACAAGGAGCATGTATGCAGTTGCATGAAGCGGTTGAGCTGAAAGAAGCGTATTCCGTGGGCAATGCCAATTCCGCTATTCAAGAAGGCTGGAAATTATTGGCTGTTGCGCCGGGCGCCAATGGCGTGACCTATGTGCTGGGCAAGAAGGCCGAGGCAAAGCCGCCAAAAATCTCGCCTGAAGCGCTCGCCAAGGCGACGCAGAAAAAGTGACCGGCCGGGTTACGCATAACGGCGTTTTCGTTAAATCGATCCCCACAGTAAAGCCCGCCTAGGCGGGCTTTTTTGCACACGCTGGACGCCAAAGGATGGGGGTGTGGTACACCACGTATTCCATGTGTGGTTTTACGCGCATCCAATCACTGACTCGAAAAGGAATATCCATGTCACAAGCCCATCTCCATAACCTTCGAGCCTTCTGGGTCTCTGGCAGCCTGTACGCGGCGAAGAGTCCATCTGAGGCGCTGAATCTCGCAAAGGAAATTAACCGTACTGCTAACCATGTTCTGGAAGACGTTAAGCCCGCTACACCCGAGGATTTGGCCGAAGTAGTGCCCTGGGGTGATCAGTTCGTGACGCTGGGTGAATGGCTGAATGCTCGTACTGAGTCCGGTTGCATGGTGCTGGGGGAGTAATGGTAGGGAAAGGCCTACAAGAAGAAACACTACGCGCCATGCTGGAGGCTGGCGCGGTGAGGGAGGTATTGGTCAGCCGGCAGGATGATAAATGGGGTCTGGCGATTCGCCTGGGTGGTCCCGGATCGCGCTGGCTGCCCGTGCGGTCGCGCCGTGAGGCGCTGCGCACCTGGGCCAGTTTGACCGCCGTGGGACGTTTTGCCGAAGCCCTGGGCATTAATGCGTTTGCGGTTGAGTTGTAGGGGTCATGTCAGCCCACACAGCGCCGGTGAAAAGATGGCCTGACAAACCGAAGTTGATCCCACCAGGTTGAACACCAGGTGCAGCAGATCGAGCAGCAGGGAGGCCATGACGTTGACCAGGGTGTCGTACAAAAACGCTTTGAAGTGAGCCATGCGAGGCATCCTCAATGATTTGGGGATACCCATTAGAAGGCACGTTTGCGCGTGTCATTAGCCCCACTTTGCATGGTTTTGAAAAATTCCAAGAGCCCTGACTGGGATTTCTCGCATGCGAGAAATCCACGCTGAAACACAAATAATCCGGCCTGGTTAGGGTGGGCTCTGCACGCTATCGCTCAAGCTTGGGCGATAGCGTTCACGGATGAGCTACCCCTAGCTCATTTTCGCGGACGCGAAAATCGCGCTGAAACACAAATAAATCGTCGTGCGCCCCCCAAGTGTTAGTAGCTGGTGTGTAAAAGACACCTCTACCCGCTTTGTGCGGTATTAATCCCTTGAGAAATGGCTTTATCTTGCGCGGGAGTGAGGACTTTTGTGTCTATTACACACCATCACTCACATGTGGCATTGCTAGTAACACTTGAGGGGCCGCTATGGAAAACCTAGAACCCGTACTGCGTTTCATCGAACCGGGAGACGACCTGGATATGGTCCAGGCGCTGCCCATCTTCGTCACACTGCAGGTGGATGACACCGCGCGGATTCGGCGCTCGGCCACGTTAGCCGTACTTAAAAAAGCCCAAAGCAACGTTTTGGAACTGAAGAACAACGGTTAGTGAACTGCTAAAGACTGCCGAACAACGCTACAAGCAACGGGAGAACAACGTTTCGAGTTGGTTGAAGCGGCGGGCAAGATAGGTGAAGTGGGCCTACCGGCCCTCTTCACGTCTTGCCCATTCGCCTGCGGCTCAAAGGGAGCGATAGCGCTCTGCGCTGTGAGATATCTCACAGGGATGAACGAACCCTCGTTCATTTGACGTGAATAGGTTTCCTATCAACCACACAGCGGCGTGGCGAAGATGATCAGACAGGCAGGCGCCGAGCTGACCTGGCTGATCACCATGTGCAGCAGATCGATGACGTTGACCATGGTTCGTACAAAAACGCTTTGAAATGAGCCAATGAGGCGTCCTCAATGATTTAGGGAGACCCATTAGAAGGCACGTTTGCTCGTGCCATTAGCCCCACTTTGCATGGTTTTTAAAAATCCTTAGGTTCCAATCTGACGTTGCTGAGGGTTGTCTTGGTGATAAGGAGCCGGAATCCTTCCCCTTTTAGAGGACGTAAACGGCAGGCCGAACAAGGCGCAGAGAGATGTAGCCGGAATCCTTCCCTTTTAAGGGTGAGTTTCCGAATCGAAAACGGTTGGATCATTCGTCCAGGACGCTGAACAGGCTGGCCCAGGTGGCGGGTTCTTGATTTTTTTCAGGAGTTGATAATTTGGTAATTTTGGGGGGGGCTGGTTTGTGCTCGATCAGTAGAACGGTGGCGCGCAGCTCCTGGACTTCCTTGCGAAGTGCCTGGAGTTCAGCCAATACCTGGTCCCAGGGTTGAGCTGTGCCAACCTGTGTCACATCAGCTGTGTCAGGCTGTGCCACGGGAGCTAGGGCACCGTAAGCACGCATCAATTCAGATGTCTCAAATTGGCGATTGCCAGTAGTGTCTAGCCCATAAGAAACAAGGCCTCTATCCATATCACGATAGATCGAGCGTCGACTTCTACCGGTTAGTTTCACTGTTTCGTTGAGGGTGTGCCATGCCATGGATTAGGGCTGTGCCAGAGTGTGCCAAAGGGAAGAAAGCATAATTCAGGGAAAGACATTTTGCCTAAAAAGGGAAAGATTCCGGCTATGCCTGACCTGACCTACAGCTAACCCGGCCTCAGCCACAATCATGCTGCAATGAACATCGCTAAAGCTTCAGTGTCATCTGGTCATTTTTGGTGATCGTAAACGAGAAACCAATGATTTTCCGACCCTGCCGGCGAGGCTCTGCAATAACGGTCAAGTCAGTGTTTTTGTTCAGCTCAGCTAGGGCTGGCTCAATGACCCAGCGACGCAGATCTTTGACGTTGGGATACTTTTCCCCTAGGTCGAGCATTTCTCGCAGCTGAGCTAGCGTACATTCCCGCTGTTTGAGTTTGATGAACTGGCTCATAAGCTCATAGATACGGACAGAGTAGAAGCTAGAAAGGCTGCCGATCTGCTTGAGTTGGTAGCTGGTGAACTCTTTGTTCAGCATGGTCAGATGCGGGAGCACAGTCGGAGAAAATCCCAGCTCGACACAGCCTTGGCCTTCCCGATACTTCACATGGAAAACCCAGCGCATACGTTCCACCAGCTTGCCCTTTACGTACCGACGAATGTCCCGGTTGAACAGCCTAGTTGCTGCATCCTCAAGTGCCTCATAGGCGTGTTTCACATCAATACCAAACACATCAGCAAAGGTGTCGGCCCGTACGGTCAGATAGCCGTCTTTAGGTAACGGTTTACGCGAGTCGATCAGCGACGCAGCGCAGAGAACCAAGCGTTTCTCATTGAGGGTCAGTGTATGTGAGGCCTCAATAAGCTTGTTTGACTGAGTAACCTTGTTCTCTACCATTTACCAATCTCTACCCGGAATCTCTCCCTGATAATGTATTTAGGGAGAGGGAGGTAGTCAACACCCTCTCCCTGATTAGGTAAATAAGGCTCTAATGCTTGTGGATAACAGCCGGAATCTCTCCCCCTTAAACCCGGAATCTCTCCCCCTTAAACCCGGAATCTCTCCCCCTTAAACCCGGAATCTCTCCCCCTTAAACTGGAAAAAGCCTTTTAAAACAATGAGTTACGGTCGCTAAAACAAGGATAAAACAAGAAAAACAAGGTTTAAAAGGCCCATTCGATTATTGGCCTATGGCAGTTACTAATGACCCTAACCGCTAAAGCGGGGCAACAGAAACCTAAGAGAATGGACGGGAGCCGTCTTCCTGGGATATTTAGGCGTCGCTCCAGTCGCTGTGCGCCCTATATGCACCGCGAACAACCTTGAAATAGGAGAAGGGCTGCTTCGCTCCTTCACGACGCGGGCTTTGCCCTGCGCGCTACGCTTGCTCGTTAATCAGCCTCATGCAGGACCGCAACGCATCGTAAGGGTTAGGAGGAGTTGCTAGAGCCAACTCCAAAAAGCCTGACACTGCTGTTGCTGCGTTCCGTTGAATTTCCTCACTGCGTGAAATCATGAGATGACGATTTTTAAAAACGGATATCCGTGGCTCCGGCATTGGTGCAAGCCACTACATTTTCCCCTACCAAGGCAGAGACTTAAAGAAGGTAGTTATCCTTGCGTATGACTCTTCAAAGTCAGGAAGAACCGCGACAGTGTCCTTTAAAGCAGGATAACCTTCAGCTGAACGTTTTTTAATTTCAGGATCATCTATCCCATCACGGTGTAACAGATTATCGATATTTTTTCCTTGGCTTTTATTAATCAATGATCTGTGAATTTTTATTTTTTCTGATTCGGTGAGCGTATGAATTGTGCTTAACAAATAGTTGACGTCATACACGTCCTGCTCTCTATTTCGTTTGCGTGCTGCTTGCTGCAAAATTGATCGTAGTTTCTCTGCAAGTAGATCACATATATCATATGCCTGAATTTCACCATCATCCTCGCCAAGTTGTAACATTTCTACGTTGTATGATTTTTCATTGAAACTGTAGTCGATTACTATGACTAAAGGACAGTTTTTATCTTCAAGGCGTTTCATGTGTGCAGCATTACTTCTTAAGCAATAGCCTAATTTCATTTTTATGGTAGGGAACGTACCTTGTGCATTTGGCTTTATTTGGTGAGATTGCAACCTACATTTAACACCGTAGTTTAAAGCAGTCTCGACTAAATCCATTGCATCATTGAGAGTTACTTCAAATTCATCTAGGTCAATCTCGGATAATTTTTTTTCCGTAGAGAAATCGATATCAGTAGTGAACCGTGTACTGCCGTAGCGGATACCTAATAGCGTTCCACCTTTGATGATCATGCTGGTCCTAAGAGACTCATCTGAAGAGATTGCGCGCAAAATTATGTGAGTTGCCTGCCGAGCCAGCTGGTAATCAGGTGGTGCTTCAGCTACCCATTGTTCGATGTCAATTTCCATATTGTTGTGCTGACTCCGCATTTAAAGAAAGGGACCAATCCTCATCGAAGATTGGTGAAAAGGGCACACCATGAACAAGTATTTTCGAGCTACCCCTAGTTTTTTTGGATTCTTTTTGCCACTCCGAGAGTTGAGGGTGGTCAATACCAACTAATTTTTGTAGTACAAATCCAGTACGTGCAATATCAATTTTTCTAGCGCCACTACTCTTAAGCTCATTTATTATTGGAGTTAAGTATTTCTTCCCGTTTTCGACATAAACGTCTAAGACGTGATCTATGCCCCCGCATTCTTCAGGTGATCTAAGCATATCTATAAAAGTTTTACCTATTGTAGAAACTTTTAAAGGGCTATTTTTTACAGATATAGGCTCTACATAATTAGTTTCAGTCGATACAAATAGCTCCTGGCCGAAAGCGGTAGTGCTCTTAGGGTACTTTGGAGTGAAATGTACAGGATCAAAACTTACCGAAGGATCTATTGTTATGTCTAACAATGAACGTTTTTTCCACTCTTGTGGAGTACAAGCTGTAAATCTAACTACTTTAGGAATTTTATCAGTTAACCCATACCAGGCCATTGCGTTAATTTTTGAAAGGTATCCATATGGGTATACTGAGCAAATATCTTCAGAGGCTGTATATTCTGCCTTCCCTTTTATCCTATAGACATTATCGACATATCCATTTGCATACATTTGGTATGTTTTTTTGTTTTCACTTAGATTCGTCAGTATTCCAGATCTTTCTACCCTATTTATATAGTGTTGATAGTCTTCAACGGCAGCAATTTTTTTTCTTATAAGTGAAATTCTTTCGTTCTTATAGCTTTTCATCATATAAAAAATGAATATTTGCTCTGACAGTTTTTCTTTGGAGATTACGGAGTACGGATAGTCCTCCAGCACCCATGCCATCAGCGCTTCTTCCAGCAATAACATACGCTAGACTCCTTGAATGCTATCGACTCTTACCAGATATACGTCCTTAGGACGTATATCTGGTAAGAGCAGATATGTCAAGAAAACTCAGCGTTTACAGGGTGCTTTTTTTTTGGTACCTTTAGG
>NZ_JBKEZW010000027.1:0-3800 GCF_053345295.1 Pseudomonas sp. M5A4_2d
CCAGTCGTACTTGAATGGCACGAGTTGGTTGAGGTCGGCGCGGCAGTTGATCATGCGCTTTTCGTCAACGGCGACGCGGGCGGCGGAGCCTTCGAGCTCGGCGAGGCCTTCGGCGACGTCGAGTTTGTCCAGGGCTGCCTTGGCGCGGATGATCGCAGCGGAGTCGTTGGCAGTCACATTGCGTGCTTCCAGCGCAGCAGCGGCGCCGGCACCGTCGAGGCGGTCCATGTTGGCTTCGCTGGCGTGGCCGGCATTGGCGCCTTTGATCACCGCTGCACCGGTGTCTTCGTTGTCGACTTCATCCCAACTCAGCATTGAAATACTCCTTCCTGTTCTGTTTTGACGGCGTCTAAGCCCGTCCAAAAATATGCGTTTTGCAGGCTACTAGGCATTGAAATACTGCGCGTAGTGTGGTCAGTAAATACCGATGCTGCACACTATGTAGTGGTCTGTTCTGTTTGTGGGCACACTATATGGTGTGTAACAAACCAGGTCAACGGCACAAGCGGGCACCGATCGTCGCAGGGGCCATGAGCAAAACTCACACCCCTATGACTTTTAATGGTTACGGCCGCCTCAACGCCCAATGCTAAAAATTCGCCAACAAGCTCCCCATAACAACAATGAGCGTTTGCGAAAATGAAATCACTTGATCTGTACATCGGCGAAGGCTTCGAAGGCCCAGGCGTCAATGCTGCCCACATCAACATCCTGATCGGCCCACGCAATGGCCCTGCCGGCCAAGCGTTCGCCACCAGCCTCGCATCCCCAAGCCAGGGCCATTGCCCGTTCATGGTGATTGCCCAGCCGAATATCCCGGTCAAACCCATGACCCTTTACGTCAACAAAGCTGCCATCGGCAGTGACCTGCACGGCAATGCCACCTGGGGCGCGTCCCAGGCCGGGATCGCCAAGGCGGTGCTCGAAGCCTTGCTCGACGGCACGTTGCCGCCGGAAGCCGAAGACGAGTGGGCCATCGTTACCGCCAACTGGGTTAACCCGGCCTGCGATGACCTGGACGCCGTCTACCTGAATAACTACAACGCCTGCCGCACCGCGATCCGCGCCGCCTTGACCGGCACACCGCACACCGCGCAGTTGGCCGACGTGGTCAACCACATCAGTAACCCTTTCTACACGCCCAAGGCCTGAGGAGACTGCCATGCACTACATCCGTTTGGGCAACTCCGGCCTGCAAGTCTCGCGCCTGTGCCTGGGCACCATGAACATGGGCACCCCGGATTGGAAACCGTGGATCTTCGATGAGAAGCAAAGCGAGCCGATCGTCGCTCACGCTTTGGACAACGGCGTCAACTTCATCGACCTGGCTGACTTCTATTCGGCGGGTGTCGGCGAAGAAGTGGTGGGGCGCATCCTCAAGCGCGTGGCACGGCGTGAAGACATCGTGGTCACCACCAAAGTCGGTTATGGCACCCGCAATGGCATCAACGCCAGCGGCCACTCGCGCAAGCACATCATGGACAGCATCGACGCGTCCCTCAGCCGGCTGGGCATGGATTACGTCGACGTGTTCATGCTGCATTACTTCGATGTCAATACGCCGGTCGAAGAAACCATGGCCGCGATGAACGACATTGTGCGTTCCGGCAAGGCCCGTTATATCGGCGTATCGACCATGCTCACCGGCCAACTGGCCAAGATCCTCATGGCCTGCGAGCGCAATGGCTGGGTCAAGCCGATCAATATGCAGCTGCAACTGAACTGCGCCTACCGTGAGGAAGAGCGCGAGATGATCCCGTTCTGCCGCGACCAGGGCCTGGGTGTCTCGGTGTTCAGCCCGCTGGCCCGTGGCTTGCTCACCGGCGAAGTGCAGTCGACCCGCAACCAGACCGACTTCTTCACCCAGCAGATGTACAGCGACCAGGCGTCGTTCGACATCGCCCATTCGGTGCAACGCGTGGCACGCGCCCGTGGTGTGTCGAATGCGCAGATCGCCCAGGCCTGGGTCGCCAACCATCCCGGCGTCGATGTGATGCTGGTAGGCGCCGACACCACCGCGCAATTTGACAGCGCACTCGCGGCCCTCGACACCCAGCTGGATGCCGAAGAACTGCACGAGCTGGAACGCAACTACACCCCGTGCGATGTGATCAACGACTACACCGCCGGCAAGCGCATCCTGCGCGAGGCCCGCCCGGGCCTGGACCGTTTCAACCTGATCGAGGCCGTGGCATGAACCCGCTGATCCGTACTGGCAACTACATAGATGGCCAATGGTCCAGCGGTGGGCCGACGTACCCGGTGCTCAACCCGGCCAATGGCGCCTTGATCGCAGACGTCCAGCGCGCGGGCGCGCAAGCCACCGACCTGGCCATCCAGGCCGCCAACCGCGCTTTGCCGGCCTGGCGCAAGCTCACCGCCAAGGAGCGCAGCCAGCGCCTCAAGCGCTGGAGCGAACTGATGCTGGACCACCAGAAGGACCTGGCCCAACTGCTGAGCCTGGAACAGGGCAAACCCCTGGCCGAAGCGATGGGCGAAGTGGTCTACGCCGCGAGTTTTCTGGAGTGGTTCGGCGAAGAAGCCAAGCGCGCCTATGGCGACGTGATCCCGACCCACAAGGCTGATGCACGCATCATCGTGACCAAGGAAGCGATTGGCGTGGTGGCGGCCATCACCCCGTGGAACTTCCCGCTGGCGATGGTCACTCGCAAAGTCGGCCCGGCGCTCGCGGCCGGTTGCACCATGATCCTCAAGCCTTCGGAAGAAACCCCGCTGTCGGCATTTGCCCTGGCGGTGCTGGCGGAGCAGGCGGGTATTCCGGCGGGTGTGTTCAACATCGTCTCCGGTGATGCCGTCGCCATTGGCGGCGCACTGCAAGCTTCCAGCGTGGTGCGCAAACTGTCATTCACCGGCTCCACCCGCACCGGCAAATTGCTGATGCGCCAGGCCGCCGACACGCTGAAAAAAGTTTCGCTGGAACTGGGTGGCAACGCGCCCTTCATTGTGTTCGACGATGCCGACCTGGAGGCCGCCGTCAAAGGTGCCATGGCCTCCAAGTTCCGCAACACCGGGCAGACCTGTGTGTGCGTCAACCGCTTCTTTATCCAGGACGGGGTGTATGAGGCCTTCACCCGCAAATTGGCGGAGGCGGTCAGTGCCATGCGTGTGGGCAGCGCGTTGGACGGCGAAACCGAACAGGGCCCGCTGATCAACGCGGCGGCGCTGGCCAAGGTTGAAGCCCACGTCGGCGATGCGTTGGAGAAGGGCGCCAAGCTGCTGTGTGGCGGTCGTCGCCACGCGTTGGGGGGCACCTTCTTCGAACCGACCATCCTGACTGAAGCCCATGGCGATATGTTGATTGCCCGGGAAGAAACCTTTGGGCCGGTGGCGGCGTGCTTCCGTTTCAAGGATGAGGCCGAGGTGCTGCAACGTGCCAATGACACGCCGTTCGGGTTGTCTGCGTACTTCTACAGTCGTGATATCGGCCGGGTGTGGCGCATGGCTGAGGGCCTGGAAGCCGGCATGGTGGGTATCAACGAAGGGATTATCTCTACTGAAGTCGCGCCGTTTGGCGGTATCAAGGAGTCTGGGCTGGGTCGTGAAGGTTCCAGGTATGGGCTGGATGATTATCTGGAGATCAAATACTTGTTGATGGGGGGCTTGTGAGACAACGTCGCTCTAAGGTGGGCGCTGGCTTGCTCGCGATAGCGGGGTGTCGGGGGTGTTGGGGTGTTGGGGTGCATATCCGTTGCTGCGGTAACGGCGGCTTAGGGTTCCGCCCTTACGGCGGGTCACTTTTTTACAAAGCGCCTAAAAAAGTAACCAAAAAACGCTTTGCC
>NZ_JBKEZW010000028.1:0-1627 GCF_053345295.1 Pseudomonas sp. M5A4_2d
TAGTGATGTTAGTCACTGCTGCGCCGTTTTTATCCACAAGGCTGGCGGTGTAAACAATGTTGCCGCCTTCGCCAATAGTGGTAGTAGCGGTCAGAACCACATCAACTTTGTCGATGGTGTCGTTGATCGTGGTGGTTGCACCGTTGCCTGCTACTTCCAGCTTCTCGAAGTTACCGCCAGCAGCATCGGTGATCTTGACGGTCTGGGTGCTCTTGTCGATGAACACGTCATCGCTAGGTGCTGGGACAGTTACGGTGCCGACTGTGTCACCGGCTTTGATGGTGATGGTCGAGCCGTTATCGAGCTTCAGAGTGACGTCAGTGCCGGCCTTGTTGCTCAAGGTTGCGGTGTAGGTGATTTGGCCACCCTCGTTGACTGCGCTTGGCGCGGTCAAAGTGACGGTGGTGGTATCAGCGGTGCCCGGTGTGTCGGTCACGGTGGTGTTTACAGGTGTAGTACCCGGCACCAGGTTTTCGAAATGCTCGCCGCCGGTTACGCCTTTGATAGCGGTAGTAACGGTTTGATCGCCTTTGTAAACGTCGTTCGGTGCCACGGTGGTGACGGTGCCGCTCGACTGATTCACGCCGATAGTGATGGTCTGGCCGTTATCCAAGGTCACGGTCAGCGGATTGGTGATGTTAGTCACCGCGTTACCCGACTTGTCGACCAGCGACGCGGTGTAAACGATGTTGCCGCCTTCGCCGACGGTAGTAGTAGCGGTCAGGACCACATCAACTTTGTCGATGGTGTCGTTGATTGTCGTCGTTGCGCCGTCGCCTGCTACTTCCAGCCTCTCGAAGTTGCCGCCAGCAGCGTCAGTGATCTTGACCGTCTGAGTGCTCTTGTCGATGAACACGTCATCACTTGGCGCTGGGACAGTCACAGTGCCGACGGTGTCGCCGGCTTTGATGGTGATGGTCGAGCCGTTATCGAGCTTCAGAGTGACGTCAGTGCCGGCCTTGTTGCTCAAGGTTGCGGTGTAGGTGATCTGGCCACCCTCGTTGACTTCGTTTGGCGCGGTCAAAGTGACGGTGGTGGTATCGGCAGTGCCCGGGGTATCGGTAACGGTGGTGTTAACCGGCGTAGTACCCGGCACCAGGTTTTCGAAATGCTCGCCGCCAGTCACACCCTTAATTGCGGTGGTGACGGTCTGGTCGCCTTTGTACACATCGTTCGGCGCGACGGTGGTGACGGTGCCGCTGGACTGGTTCACACCAATAGTGATGGTCTGGCCGTTGTCTAGAGTGACGGTCAGCGGATTAGTGATGTTAGTCACTGCCGCGCCGTTTTTATCCACAAGGCTGGCGGTGTAAACGATGTTGCCGCCTTCGCCAATAGTGGTAGTGGCAGTCAGAACCACATCAACTTTATCGATGGTGTCGTTGATCGTGGTAGTCGCGCCGTCGCCTGCTACTTCCAGCTTCTCGAAGTTGCCGCCAGCAGCGTCGGTGATCTTGACCGTCTGAGTGCTCTTGTCGATGAACACGTCATCGCTAGGTGCTGGGACAGTCACGGTGCCGACGGTGTCGCCGGCTTTGATGGTGATAGTCGAGCCGTTGTCGAGTTTCAGCGTGACGTCGGTGCCGGCCTTGTTGCTCAAGGTTGCGGTGTACGTAATCTGACCGCC
>NZ_JBKEZW010000029.1:0-1310 GCF_053345295.1 Pseudomonas sp. M5A4_2d
CGGTAGTGGTATCGGCAGTGCCTGGTGTGTCGGTAACGGTGGTGTTAACCGGCGTAGTACCAGGAACCAAATTCTCGAAATGCTCGCCGCCAGTCACACCCTTAATTGCGGTGGTGACGGTTTGATCGCCTTTGTAGACGTCATCTGGAGCTACAACCGAAACGGTGCCACTCGACTGATTCACGCCGATAGTGATGGTCTGGCCGTTGTCCAAGGTCACGGTCAGCGGGTTGGTGATGTTAGTCACTGCCGCGCCGTTTTTATCCACAAGGCTGGCGGTGTAGACGATATTGCCGCCTTCGCCAACGGTGGTGGTAGCGGTCAGAACCACATCAACTTTGTCGATGGTGTCGTTGATCGTGGTGGTCGCGCCGTCGCCAGCAACTTCCAGCTTCTCGAAGTTGCCACCAGCGGTGTCAGTGATCTTGACCGTCTGAGTGCTCTTGTCGATGAACACGTCATCGCTAGGCGCTGGGACAGTCACGGTGCCGACGGTGTCGCCGGCTTTGATGGTGATAGTCGAGCCGTTGTCGAGTTTCAGGGTGACGTCAGTACCCGCTTTATTGGAAAGCGTAGCGGTGTACGTAATTTGACCGCCTTCACTAACCTGCGACGGAGCCGTCAGCGTGACGGTAGTGGTGTCGATCGAGTCAGTAATCGTGGTGACCGCAGGGGTCGTACTCGGCACCAGGTTCTCGAAATTGCCGCCCGTCGCGTTCGTGATAGTGGTGCTGACAGTGCTGCCGTTTACGTAGACGTCGTTCGGCGGGGTGTCGACGATCACGCTGCCAACCGACTCGCCAGCCTTGATGGTAATTACCGAGCCATTGCTCAAAGTGACAGTCACTGGCGTCTGCGCTGGATTGGTCAACGTAGCGGTATAGGTGATCTGACCGCCTTCGGTCACGGTGTTGCCCGCCGTCAGCGTGACGGTGGTGGTGTCGATCGAATCAGTAATCGTGGTGACCGCAGGCGTCGTGCTCGGCACCAGATTTTCGAAGTTGCCGCCGGTAGCACCGGTAATCGTGGTGCTGACGGTCGAACCGTTGTTGTAGACGTCGTTAGCCGGTGTATCGACCACAACCGTGCCAACCGACTCGCCAGCCTTGATGGTAATCACCGAGCCATTGCTCAAAGTGACAGTCACTGGCGTCTGCGCTGGATTGGTCAACGTGGCGGTATAGGTGATCTGACCGCCTTCGGTCACGGTATTGCCCGCCGTCAGCGTGACGGTGGTGGTGTCGATCGAATCAGTAATCGTGGTGACCGCAGGCGTCGTGCTCGGCACCAGATTTTCGAAGTTGCCGCCG